>NZ_MJAJ01000013.1 GCF_001746365.1 Streptomyces sp. LUP30 | reverse complement strand
CGTCCGCTCCACCGCCCGGCGCCCCCGGCGCCCGCCCCGGAAGCTACGGCTACCCGCCCGCCGCCGGCGCCCAGCGCCCCGGCGCGGCGGGCGCAGGACTGGCCGGCGCACCGCAGCCCGGGTCCCGCACCCGCCACTGGATCGAGATCAACGGCACCCGCCACCAGATCTCCCGCGCGACACTCGTGCTGGGCCGCAGCACCGAGGCCGACGTGCGGATCGACGACCCCGGCGTCTCACGCCGGCACTGCGAGATCCGGACCGGTTCGCCCTCGACGATCCAGGATCTCGGCTCCACCAACGGCATCGTGGTGGACGGGCAGCACACCACCCGCGCTACGCTCCGCGACGGCTCGCGGATCGTCGTGGGCAGCACCACCATCATTTACCGGCAAGCCGAAGGGTGAAGCGGGGGCAATGTCAGAGCTGACCCTCACGGTCATGCGGCTGGGTTTCCTGGCCGTACTGTGGCTGTTCGTGATCGTGGCCGTGCAGGTCATCCGCAGCGACCTCTTCGGTACGCGTGTCACCCAGCGCGGTTCGCGCCGGGAGGCGGGACGGGCGCAGCAACAGGCCCAGCGCCAGCAGGCGCCCCCGCAGCAGCGCCAGCAGCCGGCCGCCGCCGGCCGCACGCGCCGCAACGCACCGACCAAACTGGTGGTGTCCGAGGGCACCCTCACCGGCACGACCGTCGCACTCCAGGGCCAGACCATCACGCTGGGCCGGGCACACGACAGCACGATCGTGCTGGACGACGACTACGCCTCCAGCCGCCATGCCAGGATCTACCCGGACCGCGACGGCCAGTGGATCGTCGAGGACCTGGGCTCCACCAACGGCACGTATCTCGACCGATCGCGACTGACGACTCCCACACCGATCCCGCTGGGCGCGCCGATCCGTATCGGCAAGACCGTCATCGAGCTTCGGAAGTAGTGCTACATCATGAGTGAGCGCGAGCGGAGCGAGCACGCGGCGGCGGCCGGCACCCAGGGCCCCGGTGTGCTCCCGACCGGAGGGTGGGCAGTGTGGCTCGACACGACCGGCTGTACCCGGGGCCGACGGGCGAGGTGCGCATGAGTCTGTCACTGCGCTTCGCCGCCGGATCGCACAAAGGCATGATCCGGGAGGGCAACGAGGACTCCGGTTACGCCGGCCCGCGCCTGCTCGCCATCGCCGACGGCATGGGCGGCGCCGCCGCCGGCGAGGTCGCCTCCTCCGAGGCCATCTCCACCATCGTCGCCCTCGACGACGACGTCCCCGGCTCCGACGTCCTCACCTCGCTCGGCACCGCCGTCCAGCGCGCCAACGACCAGCTGCGCGCCCTGGTCGAAGAGGACCCCCAGCTCGAAGGCATGGGGACGACCCTGACCGCCCTGCTGTGGACGGGCCAGCGCCTCGGCCTCGTACACGTCGGCGACTCGCGCGCGTACCTGCTGCGCGACGGCGTCCTCACCCAGATCACCCAGGACCACACCTGGGTGCAGCGCCTGGTCGACGAAGGCCGCATCACCGAGGAAGAGGCCACCACCCACCCCCAACGATCCCTGCTGATGCGGGCGTTGGGCAGCGGCGAACACGTCGAACCGGACCTGTCGATCCGCGAGGTCCGAGCCGGCGACCGCTACCTGATCTGCTCCGACGGCCTGTCCGGCGTCGTCTCCCACCAGACGCTCGAGGACACCCTCGCCAGCTACCAGGGCCCCCAGGAGACCGTGCAGGAGCTCATCCAGCTCGCCCTGCGCGGCGGCGGCCCCGACAACATCACCGTGATCGTCGCCGACGTCCTCGACCTGGACACCGGAGACACCCTCGCCGGACAGCTGTCCGACACCCCGGTCGTGGTCGGCGCCGTCGCCGAGAACCAGCTCCAGCAACACGACAACGGCATCATGCAGACCCCGGCCGGCCGCGCCTCGGGCCTCGGCCGCCGACAGCACGGGCACGGCGGAGGCGGCGAGTTCGGCCCGCCCGGCTCCGGCGGCGACATCACCGGCTTCATCCCCACCGACGGCTTCGGCGACTACACCGACGACGACTTCGTCAAGCCCCGCAAGGGCCGCAGGTGGCTGAAGAGATCCTTCTACAGCGTCCTCGCACTCGCGGTCATCGCCGGCGGACTGTACGGCGGCTATCGCTGGACCCAGACGCAGTACTACGTCGGCACCAAGAGCGAGCACGTCGCGCTGTACCGCGGCATCAGCCAGGACCTGGCGTGGGTGTCGTTGTCGAAGGTGGAGAAAGACCACCCCGAGATCGAACTCAAGTACCTCCCGGAGTACCAGCGCAAACTGGTGGAGGCCACGATCGCCGAGGGCGACCTGTCCACCGCCCGGAAGAAGATCGACGAGCTGGCCGTCCAGGCCTCCGCCTGCAAGAAGCAGGCCGGTTCCGCCGCCGCGGGCGCCACCGGCTCCAAGACCGGCTCGAAGACCGGTTCCACGACCAGTTCCAAGACCGGCTCGAAGACCGGTGAGGGCCAGGCGGCCGCCACCACGGGAACCACCCCCGTCTCCCTCACGTCCAAGGCATCGCCGAGCCCCTCGGCAACCGCGTCCCCGACCACACCCGCGACCCCCACTCCCACCCCCGGCCCGAGCCTGTCGGAGGAGGAGCAGAAGGTCGTCTCGCGGTGCGGTGAGCAGTAGGCAAGCCGTGAGAGGCCCCGTCACACGATGAGCAGTACTACCAACTCGCCGACGCACCACACGTCCACGATCGGCTCGATCGGCACACCGAGCCGACGCAACACCGAGCTCGCACTGCTCGTGTTCGCCGTCGTGATCCCGGTCTTCGCCTACGCCAACGTGGGCCTGGCCATCAACGAGCAGGTGCCGTCCGGCCTCCTGAGCTACGGCCTGGGCCTCGGACTGCTGGCCGGCGTCGCCCACCTCGCCGTCCGCAAGTTCGCGCCGTACGCCGACCCGCTGCTGCTGCCGGTGGCCACCCTCCTCAACGGCCTCGGACTGGTCGCCATCTGGCGACTCGACCAGTCCAAGCTGCTGAAGCAGATCCACCAGGCCGGCACCGCCGCACCACGGCAACTGCTCTACACAGCCCTGGGCATCGCCCTGTTCGTCGTGGTGCTGATCTTCCTCAAGGACCACCGCGTCCTGCAGCGCTACACCTACATCTCCATGGTCGGCGCCGTCCTTCTGCTGCTGCTCCCCCTCGTCCCGGGCCTCGGCCAGAACATCTACGGCGCGAAGATCTGGATCTCCGTCGCCGGTTTCTCCATCCAGCCCGGCGAGTTCGCCAAGATCGTGCTCGCGATCTTCTTCGCCGGCTACCTGATGGTGAAGCGCGACGCGCTCGCCCTCGCCAGCCGCCGCGTCCTCGGCCTCTACCTCCCGCGCGGCCGCGACCTCGGCCCGATCATCGTGGTCTGGCTCATCTCGATCCTCATCCTCGTCTTCGAGACGGACCTCGGCACCTCGCTGCTGTTCTTCGGAATGTTCGTCATCATGCTGTACGTCGCCACCGAGCGGACCAGCTGGATCGTCTTCGGCCTGCTGATGTCCGCGGCCGGCGCGGTCGGCGTGGCCAGCTTCGAGAGCCACGTCCAACAGCGCGTGCAGGCATGGCTCGACCCGATGCGCGAGTACAAGCTCAGCCAGTCCGGCGCCCCCGGCATCCACTCCGAGCAGGCCATGCAGGCACTCTGGGCGTTCGGCTCCGGCGGCACGCTGGGCACCGGCTGGGGCCAGGGCCACTCCGAGCTGATCCGGTTCGCCGCCAACTCCGACTTCATCCTCGCCACCTTCGGCGAGGAACTCGGCCTCGCCGGCATCATGGCGCTCCTCCTCCTGTACGGCCTGATCGCCGAACGCGGCGTACGCACCGCCCTCGCCGCCCGCGACCCCTTCGGCAAGCTGCTCGCGATCGGCCTCTCCGGCGCCTTCGCCCTCCAGGTCTTCGTCGTCGCCGGCGGCGTGATGGGCCTCATCCCGCTCACCGGCATGACGATGCCCTTCCTCGCCTACGGCGGCTCCTCCGTCATCGCCAACTGGGCCCTGATCGGCATCCTGATCAGAATCAGCGACACCGCGCGCCGCCCGGCGCCCGCACCCGCCTCCAACCCCGACGCCGAGATGACCCAGGTGGTCCGCCCGTCATGAACAAGCCCCTGCGCCGGATCGCGATCTTCTGCGGCCTCCTGGTCCTGACCCTGCTGCTGCGCGACAACTACCTGCAGTACGTCAAAGCCGACAGCCTCGCCAGCGACACCAAGAACCGCCGCGTCAACATCACGCGCTACTCCACCCCGCGCGGCGACATCATCGTCGACGGCAAAGCCATCACGGGCTCGGTCGAGACCACCGGCGACTACAAGTACAAGCGCACCTGGTCCAACGGAGCGATGTGGGCGCCGGTCACCGGCTACTCCTCGCAGGCCTTCGGCGCCAACCAGCTGGAGCGGCTGGAGGACGGCATCCTCAGCGGCAACGACGACCGGCTGTTCTTCCGCAACACCCTCGACATGATCACGGGCAAGGAGAAAGAGGGCGGCAGCGTCGTCACCACCCTGAACGCCGCCGCCCAGAAGGCCGCCTACCAAGGACTCGGCGACAAGAAGGGCGCGGTCGCCGCGATCGAGCCGTCCACCGGCAAGATCCTGGCCCTGGTTTCCACACCCTCCTACGACCCCTCCAAATTCGCCGGGTCCTCCGACGCGGACGCCCAGGCCTGGGGCAAGGTCCAGAAGAAGAACGACCCCGACGACCCGATGCTCAACCGCGCGCTGCGCGAGACCTACCCCCCGGGCTCCACGTTCAAGGTCGTCACCGCCGCCGCCGCGCTGGAGAACGGCGCCGTCTCCGGCGTCGACACCAAGACCGCCACCCCGGACCCGTTCCCCCTGCCGCAGTCCTCCAGCAAGCTCACCAACGAGCACGGCAACTGTGAGAACGCCACCCTGCGCTACGCCCTCATGGTGTCGTGCAACACCGTCTTCGCGAAGATGGCCGACAACGTCGGCAACGAGAAGATGATCGACCAGGCGGAGAAGTTCGGCTTCAACGAAGCCGAACTGGACACCCCGGTGCGCGCCGCCGAGTCCATCTTCCCCAAGGACAACCGGCCGCAGAACGCCCTCGACGGCATCGGACAGGGCTCCAACCGCGCCACCCCGCTCCAGATGGCCATGGTCGCCTCCGCGGTCGCCAACGACGGCAAGCTGATGAAGCCGTACATGGTCGACCAGCTCAAGGCCCCCAACCTGGACACCCTGGAGACGACCCAGCCGCAGCAGCTCTCCCAGCCCGTCTCCTCGAAGACCGCCCAGGCCCTCCAGGAAATGATGGAGACCGTCGTCAACGACCCGCAGGGCACCGGCGGCAAGGCCAAGATCGACGGCGCCAAGGTCGGCGGCAAGACCGGCACCGCCCAGCACGGCCTCAACAACAGCGAGAAGCCGTACGCCTGGTTCATCTCCTACGCCAAGCTGTCCGACGGCAGCGCGCCGGTCGCCGTCGCCGTCGTCGTCGAGGACGGCGCGGCGGACCGCGGGGACATCACCGGAGGCGGCCTCGCCGGCCCGATCGCAAGGGACGTGATGAAGGCAGTCATCGACAGCAAGAAGTGACCCCGATCACGTCCCCTACACATCGGTGCACGTTGCGATACCGGTCCTGTATCGGGTGACGAGCTCGGCCAGGTCACACAGCTCCGTCCGGGTACGGTAAGCCCGGACGGCAGCCTCCGACCGCACACGTGTGCCGGTCGGGACCGACGGAGAGGGCTGGTAGGTAGCTATGGAAGAGCCGCGTCGCCTCGGCGGCCGGTACGAGCTGGGCCACGTGCTCGGTCGTGGTGGCATGGCGGAGGTCTACCTCGCGCATGACACCCGTCTCGGCCGCACCGTGGCGGTGAAGACGCTGCGCGCGGACCTCGCGCGCGACCCTTCCTTCCAGGCCCGGTTCCGCCGGGAGGCCCAGTCTGCCGCCTCGCTCAACCACCCCGCGATCGTCGCGGTCTACGACACGGGCGAGGACTACATCGACGGGGTCTCAATCCCGTACATCGTCATGGAGTACGTCGACGGCTCCACACTCCGTGAGCTGCTCCACTCCGGCCGCAAACTGCTGCCGGAGCGGACCCTGGAGATGACCATCGGCATCCTCCAGGCCCTGGAGTACTCACACAGAGCCGGCATCGTCCACCGCGACATCAAGCCCGCGAACGTCATGCTGACGCGCAACGGCCAGGTCAAGGTCATGGACTTCGGCATCGCCCGCGCCATGGGCGACTCCGGCATGACGATGACGCAGACGTCCGCGGTCATCGGCACCGCCCAGTACCTCTCGCCCGAGCAGGCCAAGGGCGAACAGGTCGACGCCCGCTCCGACCTGTACTCCACGGGCTGCCTGCTCTACGAGCTGCTCACGGTCCGGCCCCCCTTCGTCGGCGACTCCCCGGTCGCGGTGGCCTACCAGCACGTGCGGGAGGAGCCCCAGCCGCCGAGCGTCTTCGACCCCGAGATCACCCCCGAGATGGACGCCATCGTCCTCAAGGCACTGGTCAAGGACCCGAACTACCGCTACCAGTCGGCCGACGAGATGCGCCTGGACATCGAGGCCTGCCTCGACGGCCAGCCGGTCGCGGCGACGGCGGCGATGGGCTCCGTCGGCTACGGCGGTTACGGCGACGACCAGGCGACCACCGCCATGCGCGCGGACGCCGGCGCCACGTCGATGCTGCCCCCCATGAACCCGGACGACGGCGGCTACGGCTACGACGACCGCCCCGACCGACGCCGCCAGAAGAAGTCCAACACCTCGACGATCCTGCTCGTCCTGGCCGCGGTCCTGGTACTCGTCGGCGCGATCCTGATCGGCAAGTGGGTGTTCACCGGCGACGGCGCCGCCGACAAACCCTTCCCGGCCCCGAACTTCGTGAACAAGACACAGGTCGAGGCCGCCTCGATGGCCAAGAACGCCGAGCTGAAGCCGGTGTTCACCCAGAAACCCTGTGAGAGCACCGCCAAGAACAACATCTGCTCGCAGGACCCGGCGGCCGGCAAGAACGTCAACAAGGGCGACACCATCAACCTCGTCGTGTCGACGGGCGCACCGAAGGTGGTCGTGCCGAGCGTCCTCGGCAAGAGCCTGGACGAGGCGAAGACGCTCCTGGAAGGCGACAAGTACCAGTTCCAGGTCGAGACGAAGGAGGAGGTGTCGTCCGAGCAGGAGGGCACCGTCCTGAAGCAGAACCCGACGCTGGGCGACGAGGTGGAGAAGGGCACCACCATCACCCTCACCGTCGCCAAGGCCGAGCAGAAGGCGACCGTCCCCGACGTCTCGAACAAGAGCTGTGACGACGCCAAGGCCCAGATGCAGCAGAACGACCTCAAGGGCAACTGCGTCGAGGTCGACACCCAGGACCAGAACCAGGTCGGCAAGGTCGTCCAGACCGTCCCGTCCATCGGCTCCCAGGCCGACAAGGGCTCCACGGTCCAGATCCAGATCGGCAAGAGCACCCAGCCCCAGCAGGTCCAGGTCCCGGGCAACCTCCAGGGCATGTCCGTGAAGGACGCCAAGAAGGCCCTGCAGGACGCCGGCCTGAACGTCGGCAACATCGCCGGCTCCCAGGACGACGACGCCCAGGTCATCAGTTCGGACCCGGCCCCCGGCAGCACGGTCAACAGGGGACAGACGGTCAACCTGATCGCCATCAAGAACGGCGGCAACGGCGGCAACAACGGAGGCGGCTTCTTCGGCGGAGGCGGCGGCTGACCGCCCTGCGGTGACAAAACGACGCGGGCCCCGCCGGATGCTTCCGGCAGGGCCCGCGCCCGCGTCGGCCCTCTCCACCGCGACACCCGCACAACGATCGTGTCTTCATATCTGCCGACTCGTTCCCCCGTTGGGGTGGGGTGTCATTTCACAGCTCTGCCCCGGCCACACGGCCCGACCACCGACAAACGGGGCAGACAGACATGATCAACGAATCCGCACTCCTTGAATCCAAGAGCCTGCGCGACGGCGTGCTCGAACGCACCGACGCACTCGACAGGGTGAAGGCACTGTCCCTGCTCCCGGACGGCATGCACGTGACCACGGCGATGGTGGCGGCGTACTTCGAGGTGGGCCTGGAAGCCGTCAAGTCACTCGTCAAGGACAACCGGAGCGAACTCGAAGCCAACGGCTACCACTCCCTCACCGGCGAGCAACTGAGGTCCTTCAAGGACCTCAGTGGGATCCGGTCACGTACGCGCTCCCTGGCTCTCTTCTCCCGCCGCGCGGTCCTCAACGTGGCCATGCTGCTCCAGGACAGCGAAGTCGCACGTCAGGTCCGTGTGTACCTCCTGGACGTGGAGTACGCGTCCCGCATGCGGCCTGTGGACAACCCCGTCCCCCCGGACTCCGTCTCCCTCGACGACCGCATCGACGCGCGCATCACCCACGTCCTCGGCAGGACCGTCGTGCCCATGTTCAACGTACTGATCGCCACATCAGGCGACCACCAAAGGGAGCTGATCGCCCTCCGGACGGGCGTCCAGCGGATCGAGAAGCGGCTCCGGCAGCACCACGCCCGGCTGCAGCGGCTGGAAGCTCCTCGCGCAGACCGCCCCCTCGCCGGAGTCATGGCCGCCATGGACGCCATGAACGGGCGCGAGTTCGAGGAGTACATCGCGGCACTACTGCGCCGCGACGGCTGCACCGACGTCGTCGTGCAGGGCGGCGGAAGGGACCGCGGCATCGACATCACCGCCCTCACGGCCCACGGGCGACGCCTCGTCGTCCAGTGCAAGAGGTTCGCGCCCCACCTCTCCATCACCAGCCCCGAACTCCGGAAGTTCGTCGGGGCCGCCAAGGTCCTGCACGACTCCGAGGTGGCCCTCTACGTGGCGACCTGCCCCTTCACCCGTGACGCCCTCAACATCGCCGCCGAGACCGGCATCACCGCCGTCCACCGCGGGCTGCTGGAGCAGTGGAGCGCCGGGACCCCCCTGCCGGCCCTCGAACGACCCTGACGACCCCGCCCGGGACGGCTCAGCCCAGCTCCTTCGGCGGCGTACGGTCCGCGTCGACCTTCTCCACCCGGACCAGCTCACCCCACACCACGTACCGGTAGCGGCTCGTGTACACCGGCGTGCAGGTCGTCAGCGTGATGTAGTGACCGGCCTTCTTCTTGCCGGACTCCTCCGGGATCCGCCCGAGCACCTCGACGTCGTACTTCGAGGTCTCGGGCAGGACCGCGTACACCTTGTACACGTACCAGTCGTCCTTCGTCTCGAAGACGATCGGGTCGCCCTTCTCCAGCTTGTCGATGTTGTGGAACTTCGCGCCATGGCCGTCGCGGTGCGCGGCGAGCGCGAAGTTGCCCTCCTTGCCGGTCGTCGGCAGCGCGGCCCTGACCGGGTCGGTGTAGTAGCCGGCGACACCCTCGTTGAGGATCTTCGACGAGGTGCCCTCCTCGACCAGCACCTCGCCGTTCCTCATCGCGGGCACGTGCAGGAAGCCGATGCCGTCCTTGGTGTCCAGCGCACCCGGGCCACTTGCGCCGCTGTCCTGCCGGGCCCAGCTGTCGCGCACCTTGTCGCCCTGCCGGTGCGCATGCCGGTCGGCCACGACGTTGGTCCACCACAGGGAGTAGACGACGAACAGGCCGAGCACCAGGCCGGCCGTGATGAGGAGTTCGCCGAAGACGCTGACGGCGAAGGCGATCCGGCCGCCCCCTCGCGGCCGCGGCTCGAGCGGAGGCGCGTCCACGCGCGCGCGCTCTTCGTGATCGGTGTCGCCGGTGGTCGCTGCCACGTTCAATATGCCCCTACTCGACTGCATGCCTGTCCAAGGCATGCCACCCGGTCCGCGCGCCTACTCGACGAGCGCGTCCGGCTTGCCCTTGCTGCGCGGCCGTTCCTCGACCATCTTGCCCCAGACGATCAGGCGGTACTTGCTGGTGAACTCCGGGGTGCACGTGGTGAGCGTGATGTACCGGCCCGGACCGGTGAACCCGGAGCCCGGCGGGACCGGATCGAGCACGCTGGTGTTGCTCGGCGCGGTCACCGGCAGCGAGGACGCCATCTTGTAGACGAAGTACTCGTCCTGGGTCTCCACGACGATGTCGTCGCCCGCCTGCAGCCGGTTGATGTACCGGAACGGCTCGCCGTGCGTGTTGCGATGGCCCGCGAGCCCGAAGTTGCCGGTCTTCGCCTCGGGCATCGCCGTCGTCAGCGGACCCTCGCCGTAATGCCCCACCATCCCCTTGTCGAGCACCTTCTTGTTGCTCACGCCCTCGGCGATCGGCACCACCACGTCCAGCTTGGGGATGTGCAGGATCGCGAAGCCCTGACCCGGCGAGAACACCCCGGGGGCGCCCTTCCCGCTGGCCCAGTCGTCCTGGAGGCTGCTGGCCTCCTTGTCCGCCTGCGCGTGGGCCCGCACATTCGTCCACCACAGCTGATAGGTGACGAACAGCAGCATCAGCACGCCCGTGGTGATGAACACCTCGCCGACCGCCCGGCTGGCGACGACCGCCGCGCTCGGCTTGCGGGCCTTCTGCCGGCGCCGGGCCTCCACACGGGACACAGGCCGCTCGTCCTGCGACGGCGCGTCCGGCCCGTCGAGCGCCTCGGCGACCTCACCCTGGCCGCCCTGGCCGCCATGCCCTCCGTGACGCCCATGACGGCCCTTGGCGGCCTTTCTGCGGGCCGCACGTCCGCCCGCCGGGGTTCCAGGGGCCGCAGGGGCCGCCGGGACGCCAGAGGCCGATATGGGGCCACCACCGAATGCCGACGCCGGCGGTATCCGCAGCGCCACCGTCTCGTCGTCCGCCGGCGGCCGGTACGGCTCCCCCGTATAGGGGGCCCCTGTATAGGGGTCGGCTCCCGGACCGAAACCCGGCCCGGACCCGGCTCCGCCCGCCGCTCCGCCTCCCGCGTAGTGGTCACCGCCGAAGGACTCGTACGACGCCGCGCCGTACGAGTCCTCGCGCTCGGGGCGCAGCGCGGTCACGCCGTGGCCCTGCCCACCACCGGGGCGAGCCCCGCCGACCTCGCCACCGCGCCCTGGTCGCCGCACTCCACCAGCCAGTTGGCCAGCATCCGGTGGCCGTGCTCGGTCAGCACCGACTCCGGGTGGAACTGGACGCCCTCGACGGGCAGTTCACGGTGCCGCAGGCCCATGATGATCCCGTCGTGCGTACGGGCGGTCACCTCGAGCTCGGCCGGCACCGTCCGCGGCTCGGCTGCCAGCGAGTGGTAACGGGTCGCCGTGAAGGGGCTCGGCAGACCCGCGAAGACGCCCTTGCCCTCATGCTCCACCGGCGAGGTCTTGCCGTGCAGCAGCTCCGGCGCACGATCCACGACTCCGCCGTACGCCACCTGCATCGACTGCATGCCCAGACAGACGCCGAAGACCGGCACCCCGGTGGCCGCGCAGTGGCGGACCATCTCGACGCAGACGCCGGCCTCCTCGGGCGTGCCCGGACCGGGCGACAGCAGGACGCCGTCGAACCCGTCCTGGGCATGGGAGGTGGAGACCTCGTCGTTGCGCAGGACCTCGCACTCGGCGCCCAGCTGGTACAGGTACTGGACCAGGTTGAAGACGAAGCTGTCGTAGTTGTCGACGACGAGAATGCGCGCGCTCACTGGTTGTCCACCGTCACATCGTTGAAGGGAAGCAGCGGTTCGGCCCACGGAAAGACGTACTGGAAGAGCGTGTACACCACGGCCACGATCAGCATGATCGAGATCAGCGCCTTCACCCACGCGTTTCCCGGCAGATGCCGCCAGATCCAGCCGTACATGCCGTCCCTTCCGTCGCACCACGGCACCTGACTCACGCCGTACGCCACCAGACTAACGGCGTAGGGCCTTCGGTTCGCCTGCCTCCACGGGCTGTGTGGAGTCCAGGTGCGCCCAGACGATCAACCGGTGACTGTGCCCCCATTCCGGATCGCACGTGGTCAACGTCAGGTACCGGCCCGGACGCGTATACCCCGACTTACGTGGCACAGGGTCGATCACCTCGACGTCCGAGGGCACGGTTTTGTAAGGGCCTTTGTCGATCCGATACGTGAACCAGGTGGTCCCGTCCGTCAACACCACCGCGTCCCCCCGCCTGAGCTCGGGAAAGTCCTTGAAGGGGTCGCCGTAGGTCCGGCGGTGGCCCGCGACGGAGAAGTTCCCGGTCTGCCCGAGCCGGGCGGTCCCTTGGTAGTGCCCCAGCCCCTTCTTCAGGGTGCCGGTCGCCGTGTCCTCCAGCACCGGCTTGTTCCACGTGAAACCAAGACGCGGGATGTACATCACCGCGAAGGGCGCGCCGTCCCGGTAGGGCGTCGAGGGGGCCGCCGCCGCGGCGCCGGAGCTCGTGCTCGGGACGGCTTGCGGGGACTGCCGGGCCCACTGGTCGTGCAGGGCGTCGATCTGGTCGTCCATGGCCCGGTCGGCCCGCACGCCGGTCCAGAACAGCACGTAGACGACGAACAGGACGATGACGGCTCCGGCGGTGATGCACAGCTCGCTGAACGTCCTGACGATCACCCGCACCGACACAGGCGCCCCCCGGCGGCCCTCGCTCGACTACTCCACAGGCTTGGCGTAGTGCAGATCCACTGTGCCCGAGTAGCCCGGCAGAGTCACCGTCCCGTCCTCGGTGACTTTCCAGCCGAGGCCGTAGACGTTCACGTAGACCATGTAGTTCTGGATCGAGGGGGCGTCCGCGAGCGCCCGCTGCAACTTCTGCGGGTCGCCGACCGCCTGGATCTTGTACGGCGGCGAGTAGACGCGCCCCTGGAGGATCAGGGTGTTGCCGACGCAGCGGACCGCGCTGGTGGAGATCAACCGCTGGTCCATGACCTTGATGCCCTGGGCGCCGCCCTGCCAGAGCGCGTTCACCACGGCCTGCAGGTCCTGCTGGTGGATGACCAGGTAGTCGGGCTGCGGCTCCGGGTAGCCGGGGAGCTTGGCGGTGGCGTTCGGCGGAGCGTCGTTGAGCGTGACGGTGATCGCCCGGCCCTTGACCTTCTGGGTGCCCGCGTTCTTCTCCAGGCCGGCCAACTTGTCGTCCTGGGCCTTCGTGCTGCCGTCGTCGGCTTCGGCCAGCGACTCCACGTCGTCGCGCAGAGCGCCGTTCGCCGCGTCCAGCTCGCCGTTCTTCTGACTGCGCTCCTGGATGAGGTCGGACAGTTTCAACAGGGAGGCGTCCGTGCGGATGTTGGTGCCCTTGGCCGTGGTGAAGCTGGTGAAGAAGAGCAGCCCGGCGAGGGCGAAGACGCCCGCGGTGAGCACACGCACGGGCCGGAAACCGCCCCGCCGGCCGGCCGAAGGGGCGGGGGAGGGGACGGGATCGGAAACGGGAGCGGGATCCGGGGTGGAACCCGTTGATCCCGTCCGGGGGGAGTCGGCAGAATTGCTCAACGTACCCTTATCTCCTTCAGCGCCGTAGAAGCACTACGCTAACGGACGCCCGGGGGAGCCCCTCAGGCCCCTAGTACGCAGCCCCCGAGCCCGACCCAGCACCTGCGCGGCCACGCAGCGCATCGACAGGAGAGACCCTCGTGCCGAAGTCACGTATCCGCAAGAAGGCCGACTACACGCCGCCGCCGGCGAAGCAGGCGACCGCGATCAAGCTGAACAGCCGTGCCTGGGTCGCGCCCGTGATGCTGGCCATGTTCCTCATCGGACTGGCCTGGATCGTGGTCTTCTACGTGACCGACGGCTCGCTGCCCATCGACCAGCTGGACAACTGGAACATCGTCGTGGGCTTCGGGTTCATCGCCGCCGGCTTCGGCGTATCCACCCAGTGGAAGTAGCGCGACCAGCTCTGCCCAGGGCTATCCACTGAGTTATCCACAGCAGTTTTCCACATGGGGAAAAGAAAGACGATCTGTGGATAACTCATCGGAGGTTGACGCCGGTGTGACGGAAGTACCGGCCGCCACCCCCGCTCGAAAGACTGTTCGCCCCCTGCCTGACCTGCACGAACGCGGGTCAACGTCAGGGGGCACAGTCGTTCCCGCACGTTGTGCACAAGATTCGACACAGACTGTGGACAACGAAACGCTCAGGTGAGCTGGGCAGTCCTCAGGAGCGTCACGACCAGCACGACCGCCAGCATCAGCGCACACGCCCCGAACTGGATCAGGGCACGCCGCTCGCGCGGGGCGTAGACCATGGCGGCGCCGACCACCAGGCCTGCGACCAGGCCGCCGATGTGCGCCTGCCAGGCGATTCCGGACCAGCCGAACGTGATGACCAGGTTGATCACCAGCAGGGCGATGACCGGCCGCATGTCGTAGCGCTGCCGGCGCACCAGCACGACGAGCGCCCCGAAGAGACCGAAGATCGCGCCGGAGGCTCCGAGCGAGGCTTCGTTGGGTGCGGCGATCAGATACGTCAGTGCGCTGCCGGCCAGGCCGGACACCAGGTACAGCGCGAGGTAGCGGGCCCGGCCGAGGGCCTTTTCGAGCGGACCGCCGATCCACCACAGGCTGAGCATGTTGGACAGGATGTGGATGTAGCTCAGGTGCAGGAACATCGCGGTCAGCAGCCGGTACCACTGCCCCTCGGCCACGCCCTGCAGCGCGCCGTACCCGAGGGCCGGCATGATCGCGCGGCCGATCAGCTCGAAACGCTCGGTGAAGCTGTCGCCGGCGGCCTGCTGGACCAGGTACAGCGCGAGGTTGAGGCCGACCAGGATCTTGGTGACCAGGTGGGGATCGGCGGCGATCGTGCCCCCCGCGACGGTGCGGGGCCGCGAGGCGTCGGGCGCGTGGCCCGTGCCGGAGCCCTCGCGGACGCAGGTCGGGCACTGGAAGCCGACGGAGGCGCTGACCATGCACTCGGGACAGATCGGGCGCTCGCAGCGGGTGCAGCGGACGCCGGTCTCCCGGTCGGGGTGCCGGTAGCAGACGGGCAGGCCGTCATGGGCGTCGTCCTGCCGGCTGCCAGGCGCCTGGTCCATGGGCTCCCCCAAATGAGTCGTGCGAGGCGGCATGGTCGGAAAGGAACCGCCCTGTCCATCCTTACGGATGAACAGGGCGCATGGTTCCCGGGGGCTGGACGAGCGCGCCCCGCCCAGAACCCGGCATCCGGACCCGGCCCCCGGACCTGGACCCGACTCCGGACCCGCTCCCGGTCCGGGTCCCGGTCGCGGTCCCGACTTCAGTCCCTGAAGCCTCGGGCTCAGCCCCTGGAGTCCCCGGCTCGGCATCCGGGGCCCCGGACTCGGCCTCCGGGGCTCAGGGGCTCAGGCGCAGCCGTGGCCCTCGCTCAGGCCTGGCGGGTCTCGACGACGACCGACTCGATGACGACGTCCGTCAGCGGGCGATCCGTGCGGGGGTTGGTCGGGGTGGCGACGATCGCGTCCACGACCTTCTGGCTCGCGGGGTCGGTGACCTCGCCGAAGATGGTGTGCTTGCGGGTCAGCCAGGCCGTGGGCGAGACGGTGATGAAGAACTGCGAGCCGTTGGTGGCCGGACCGGCGTTGGCCATGGCCAGCAGGTAGGGCCGGTCGAATCGCAGGTCCGGGTGGAACTCGTCCTCGAACTGGTAGCCGGGACCGCCGGTTCCGTTGCCGAGCGGGTCACCGCCCTGGATCATGAATCCGCTGATCACCCGGTGGAAGACGGTGCCGTCGTACAGCCTGTCCGTGGACTTCGCACCCGTCTCGGGGTTGACCCATGCCCGCTCACCGGTGGCGAGTTCGACGAAGTTCTTGACCGTCTTCGGGGTGTGGTCCGGGAAGAGCCGGATCTCGATGTCGCCGTGGTTGGTCTTCAGGGTGGCGTACAGCTGCTCGGCCACGATCTGCCTTCCGTTGTTCCTGTGACGCCCCGATCCTCGCACGGTCCGGGGTGGTCGAGGCCGGACGGCTCGTTCCGGGACCGGAACCGACGGATCGGGTACGGAATTGCGCCCGAGTCGCTCAGGACGGGAGCGGTCGGGGCCGATCCGTGGCATCGTCGGCTTTGTCGTTCTGTCGACCCTCTGTTGCCATTGTCCCGAATCTGGCTCGATTTCATCCACTATGACCCATGATCCGTCAGTGATCTGTCCGGAATCAGCACCCGGATGCGCGTCCTCGCATGCCGAGTAGGCCGTCGGCAGGCATGATCCGTAAAAGGGTGGAAAGTCGAAATACCGTACGCCACCGAGGAGGAGGAACACGTGACCCGCATCGACAGCGTGCGCGCCGCGACCGGCTCGGCGAAGGACAGCGTGCTGCACGCCGCGGAAGTGGTGGCGCCCTACGCCGACACGGCCAAGGAGCGGGCCGCGCTTTATGCGCATGAGGCCCGCGTACGGCTCGCGCCCAAGGTGTCGCAGGCCGCCGAACAGGCCCGCGTGCAGTATGACGCCCACGTCGCCCCGCGCCTGGAGCAAGCGAAGACGCATGTCCCGCCGAAGGTCGACCTGGCCGCGCAGGAAGCGGCAGCTCGTACCCGCCTGGCCGCACGGCAGGCCGCCGAGTACTCCCGACCGCGGATCGAACAGGCGGTCGCCGCGGCCGGGCCCGTGAAGGAGGAGGCCGCCGCCCGTGGCGTCGCCGCGCTGGCCGCCCTGCGCGGTCAGGTGACGCCCAAGGAGATCGAGAAGTTGGTGCGCAAGCACCGGCGTCGTGCCAAGGCCGGCAAGTTCGCCAAGGCGCTCGCCGTGGTCGGTGTGGTCGCCGGTGGTGCTTTCGCGGCCTGGAAGTGGTGGGACAAGCAGGCCAACCCGGACTGGCTGGTCGAGCCGCCCGCGGCCACGGAGGTGCCCGCCTCGGGCGGCCTGACCGCCGTGGACGGCAGCGAAGACCCTTCCGTCCTCGACCCCGAGGTGCAGGCCAAGCAGGCCGAGGAGGAGGCCGCGAATCGCGACGACCGCTCCTGAGCGGCTGCCGCCGGGCACTGCAGCGGCTGCTGCCGGGCACTGCGCGGCGCGGACGGCGAAGCGGCTCCCGCACACCGCCCCCTGTCACGCCGAAGACCCCTCCCATCTGCGTCTACGCAGGTAGGAGGGGTCTTCTTCGTGTGGAGCCTAGGGGAGTCGAACCCCTGACATCTGCCATGCAAAGACAGCGCTCTACCAACTGAGCTAAGGCCCCGCGACGGACGTCCGGCCCGGTGCAGACCTCGTACCGGTGGGCGCCGCAGACCAGAGTACCGGGTCACCGGGGGTATCTCGCAAAAAGATGGGGGGTCCCCGCGGATGACCACTCTCCGTAAGATGCAGAAACGCGGTTCGCTACAGCGAACCGCGCTTCTGGGGAAGCGATGGGGAGACGCAATGGACGCCGCACAGCAGGAAGCGACCGCGAGAGCGCGGGAACTGCAGCGGAACTGGTACGGGGAGCCGCTGGGGGCGCTCTTCCGTAAGCTCATCGACGATCTTGGTCTCAACCAGGCTCGTCTCGCGGGGGTGCTGGGACTTTCGGCGCCGATGCTGTCGCAGCTGATGAGCGGTCAGCGGGCGAAGATCGGCAACCCGGCTGTGGTGCAGCGGGTGCAGCTGCTGCAGGAGTTGGCGGCGCAGGTCGCGGACGGCAGCGTCAGCGCCGCCGAGGCGACCGAGCGCATGGACGAGATCAAGCGGTCCCAGGGGGGTTCGGTGCTCAGCAACACCACACACACGACGAACAGTTCGGGGGCGCCCACGGTCAAGCGGGTGGTCCGCGAGATCCAGTCGCTGCTGCGCTCGGTGGCTGCCGCCGGCGACATCATCGATGCTGCGGACACTCTCGCCCCGACCCACCCGGAACTGGCAGAGTTCCTCCGGGTGTACGGCGCGGGCCGGACCTCCGACGCGGTCGCGCACTACCAGTCCCACCAGAACTGATCTCCCGGCCCGGTCGTCGGAGGGGGTTCGGCAGCCGGGCGGTGGGCGAGGAGTCGGGGGACAGCGGTCGGGGACGGTACGACGCGGCACGGCAGCGCGCACGGGGGGTCGTGCAGCTCGCCACGGAGGGTCGTATCGCTCCTGACGGGGGGAAGTGGCAGAAGAGGGGCTCCTGAAAGGGAACCCGGGGGCCCGGGGACGGGGGACCAGGGGGAGACGCGGGTCAGGGGGAAGCGGGGGCCAGGGGGACCGAGGGGGACCGAGGGGGAGGAGCGACGCACTGTCATGGGTGAGGTCTTCGCCGCACGGTACGAACTGGCCGACCCGATCGGCCGGGGAGGGGTCGGCGCGGTCTGGCGAGCCTGGGACCACCGCCGACGGCGCTATGTGGCCGCCAAGGTGCTTCAGCAGAGCGACGCGCATGCGCTGTTGCGTTTCGTGCGTGAGCAGGCGCTGCGGATCGACCATCCCCATGTGCTCGCCCCCGCCAGCTGGGCCGCCGACGACGACAAGGTCCTGTTCACGATGGACCTGGTCGCGGGGGGCTCGCTGGTCCACCTGGTCAACGACTACGGGCCGCTGCCACCGGTGTTCGTGTGCAGTCTGCTCGACCAGTTGCTCGCCGGGCTCACGGCGGTTCACGCGGAAGGCGTCGTGCACCGTGACATCAAACCGGCCAACATCCTGTTGGAGGCCACCGGCACGGGGCGGCCGCGCCTGCGGCTCTCGGACTTCGGCATCGCGATGCGGCTGGGCGAGCCGCGTCTGACCGACACCAACCTCGTGGTGGGAACGCCCGGTTACCTCGCGCCCGAGCAGATGCTGGGCGCCGATCCGGACTTCGCCGCCGACCTGTTCGCCGTCGGCCTGGTGGCGCTGTATCTGCTGGAAGGCGCCAAGCCGGACGCCAAGGCGCTCGTGCAGTACTTCACGGAACACGGGACGCCGAGCGCCCCCAAGACCGTTCCGGAGCCTCTCTGGCAGGTCGTGGCCACGCTGCTGCAACCGGATCCGCAGGCACGTTTCCGCTCGGCCACGGGCGCGCGCAAGGCGCTCGCCGCTGCCGTCGAGCTGCTGCCAGAGCCGGGCCCGGACGACGAGATCATCGAGATCTTCGACCAACTCGGGCCTCTCCCGCCGGGGTTCGGTCCGGAAGGTCCCTCGGCCTCCGCGCGGGACGCCGCTTCCTCGCCCACTCGATCCGGCATCACCGGTGGCGCGGTCGCCGACACGGCCCGTCCGGACGCCGGATCTCTGCCCTTGCGGCCGGAAACGACTGCCCCCGGGTCGGCCCCCGCGGGCAGCGGTGCCCGTCCCTCCGGTGCGGCGTGGCCCGGCCCCGGCGCTCGGGTCGGATCCGGCCCGGGCACCGGCCCCGGTTCCGGCTCGGCGTGGCCCGGCACCGACTCCGTGCCGGTGGACCCACGGCGGGCGCGGCATCCCTCCATGTCGGACACCGGAAGCTTCCACCTGCCGCCGCCGCAGTCGACCGGAACCTCCTCCCCCACGCCGGCGCACCCGCCGACGCGGCCCGCCGCTCCCCGTCCGCCCGGGTACGCACCGCCACCCGCGTCTCTGCCGACCCCACCGCCCCATGCTCCCCTGGGCTCCCCCGCCCCCTACGGGCCGGAGCCGACGTTCGCGCTGCCCGCTCGCGGCGGCCGCGCCCCGGACTCCTCCACCGCCTCGTACACCGCGCAGGACCCGGGAAGCCCCCAGTCCTTCCAGCCCTCCCCAGCCCCTCAGTCCCTCCAGATCTCTCAAGCCCCACAGGTCTCGCAGGTCTCTCCGGATTCCCAGGTCTCGCAGGTCTCGCAGCACGGCGGACGTCGACGAGGGCACCGCGCGGTCCGCCGTGGGCGTCCGGGCCCGCCCGCCAAGGTCGCGGTGCCGATGCTGCTCCTCGCGCTGGCCTGCTACGCCGTGGGGTTCTGGGCGTTGGCGCGCATCTGAGCCGTGGCTCTGCGCCGAGCGGTCAGCGTCCAGGCGCCGAGCACGGCGAGCAGCACGCTTCCGGCGCCGATGCCACCGACGGCGACGGCTTTCATCGCGGGGTCGCCGTCCGACGCGCCGCGGCCTCCTGAGGCGTCACCGCTGGTCAGGCCCGGCCCCGCCGAGAGCTCGGGGTCGCGCGGGCCGACGTCGAAGAACCCGCGGGGCGCCGACCGCCCCGCGTAGCCCGGCGCGGCCTGTACGCTCCCGCCGACCCGCACGCGCAGGGTCAGCCCGTAGGGGCCCGCTCCGAAGCGTTCGCCGACCTGTGCGGCGAGGTGCACCACGAGGTAGTAGGAGCCCGCGAACCGCAGGGCTTTCGTCGCGCTCGCGGACGCGTACCGGTTGACGTACCTGACCGGTGGTACGGGCTGCAGTGCCGCCGACTTCTGTCGGCCTCCGTAGCCCACGCTCGCGTCTTTGACCTCGGCGCGCACCGGGTTGTAGAGCGTCATGTCCAGGGCGTCGACCACATACCCGGAGTCCTTGTCCGCGCTGCCCAGGTCGACGGAGGCGGACACCTGACGGCCCCAGTCGACGGGGACCTTGTAGAAGAGGGTCTGCCCGGGGACGATCTCGTCGCGCCAGACGCCCTGGTCCACGGCCGTCGCCTTGGCGAAGCCGGCGCCGCCCCGGACGGCCACCGGTGTGCCGGTGGGCGGGGTGGGGGTGGCGGAGTCCCACTCCTCGGGCACGCTCGTGGCGACCGCCTTCGTGAGCGCAGGCTCGGAGACGGGCGCGATCTCCAGTTCCCACGGCTCCTCACCGGCACCGGCACGAGTTCCAGAACCTGCTCCAGCATCGGTTCCGGCGTTCGTTCCGGCTCCCGTTCCGGCGCTCGCCCCGGCTCTGGTCCTGGTGCGTTCGACGATGACGTAGTACGTCCCGGCCCCGTGGCACGCTCCCCTGCCCTGCAGAAGCTCGCGCGCGCCCCACGCGGTGATCGGCTGCGGGCTCTTGGACGCCCCGACGATCGCCGAGTCGCGGGAGCAGGGAGTGCTGTCGGCGTCCTGCACGGAGACGCTGATCCCGTCGCCGACGGTGAGTTTCGATCCCGCGCGCGGGATGGCCGTCACGGCGACGTAGACGTTCGAGACGTCATCGAGTTCGAGCCGGAAGTAGGCCTTGGCGACCTCTCCCTCCGTCTCGCCCCCCTGTCCTTGTCCCTGTCCCTGTCCCTGTCCCTGGTTGTCGTCCGGGCTCTGGCCCTCGCTTGCGGTCGGGGAGGGAAGGGAGAGGGAACTCCGGTAGGTCGCGCCGGGTTCCAGCCCGGCGGCCCCGGTGGTGCCCGTGGCGGCCTGGACGGTGCGGACGTCGTCGGAGAAGGCGTACGACGTCACGTCGTCCGGCGCGGCCACGGCGGCCGGTCCTGGCAGTGCCGCCGACGACGCGCAGAGCGCCGCGCCCACGGCCGTGATCCGTACGGCGGCGCGCCACCCGGCAACCCCACGCCGTCCGCCACGCCGCCCCGCACGCCGGCCCATCGACCCCGCCCCCTCGCCTTCGACCGAACGTGGGCCATCCTGCCCCGCCCGCGTCCATGGCACCCGTGCATTGCGTACGAGCGTCCGAAAAGCCCGCGTCTAACCCCGCTGGGACGCTTGTGCAACACGGAACACAAAACCCCGACCGCTACGGCGGCCGGGGTCTGCTCAGTCTTCGGTATCGATACTCACGAACCCGTGGGCACGGAGTCAGTCGCCTCCGTCCACAGATCCTGCTCGGCGCGATCCGCCTGGATCTGGCGGTACACGAGGAGCCCGCCGATAGCGGCCAGTGCGACCAGGAGAAGCTTCTTCACCGCGCGACCTCGTCTTTCCTTGACGTTGGGGACCTCTGGCGCCCGACTATACACACCGACCGATACCGATCGGTGACCTGCGTCCCGCCCCCAACTCCCGCCTTCGGCAGCGCAGTAGGAGCGGACGGCGGCGCTCCGATCGGAGGGTGATCACACCTTGACAGAGGGTGATTTTCGACCGGCATCACCGCTAAAGCACCTTCTTCTGCCGTTTTCAGCCCTCTTGCGGCCATCCGGGTGGTGTTCATCAGAACAACGCCACGCCGCGAGCGTCGGTCCACCACTTCGCGGCGTCCATACACATCATGAGGAAAGTACGCAAATCGCCCAACCCGAAAGTGAGGGGCCATGACCGAGAACCGGGTCATGAAGCTGTGGACCGCCGTCGTCACCGCCGTTCTGGCGCTGTGCACGGCGCTCGGACTGATCACGACGACCGCCGCCACGGCGACGGCGCAGACCGAGCCGGCACGCACCGAGCCGGCGCACACCGGTGAGAGCGCGATCACCGCACACACGCCGGACTGGCCGACGGCCTCGTCGCCGGGGCTCTGGTCCCAGGCCCGCTCTCTTCCCCCCACGATGAAGCAGCGCATCCGCGCCGAGGCCCACGGCAAGTCCCCCAGCTGCCGCCACCGCGGCCTGCCCGACACGGAACAGGCCGAGCAGAACGCCGCCTCCTGCGAGCCGGCCGAGCTCGCCGAACCGGCGGTCCCCCTCCAGCGCTGAGTCCCTGCGCCCGCCCGACCCTGATGCAGACGTAACGGCGAACTTGCGTACAGCCCGCACGGACAGGCCCGGCAGCTCCCCCCAGGAGCCCCCGGGCCTTCGCCACGTCCCCCACCCGGCCCACCCGGTGCCCCGCCCACCGACGACCGGGGCGATGGCGGAAACCCATGCCGTGGAGATCAGCAGCGCGCTGAACTCCTGAGAAGCGACGGCTCATCGGACGAAGGGCCCCCGGACCGATGGTCCGGGGGCCCCGAGGAGTACGGGTCCCGCGTGCGGGACGGGGCCGCCGGCCGTCGGCGGTCGGCGGTCAGTGCCGTGCGGCTGCCGTACGGCGTCGCACCGCGACCAGCACGCCTGCACCGGCCGTGATCACCACGGCGGCCGATCCGACGATGAGAGGGGTGTCGCCGCCGCCTCCGGTCTCGGCGAGCCCCTGGTCCGCGGCCGGCGAGGACGCGGATGCCGAGGGGACCGGGGACGTCGAGGTCGCGGGCGCGGCGGCCGAAGGAGCGGGAGTCGCGGTGGCGTTCGGAGAGGCCGAGGGGGACGGTCCGGTCGGGGCGTTGGACGGGTGGGAGGCGGTGGCCACGCAGGGGGTGTCCGGGGAGATCGGCAGGTTCGTCAACAGCTCTTCGTGGACGTCGCCCGCCGTCACGTAGATGTTCCATTGGTAGCCCTGCAGCCACGGCACCAGGACGGTCGTGCTCACGCCGGCCGCGGTGGGGTGCTCGATGCGCCCGGTGCCGACGGTCTCGCCATCGCTGCCGACCGCCATCCGTATCCGCACGGTGATGTCCGCGGGCGTGCCGGAGGGGTCCTTGTCCGTGACCGTGACGGCGGCCCGGGCCTCGCCCGTGCTGGTGTCGCAGGTCGCCTTCGCGGTGAAGTCGCTGATGCTGGACGCGTGGGCGCTTCCGGAGGCCAGGAGCACGGCAGCTGTCGCGGTCACAGCGGCAGCGGTGACGGCACGCTTGAATGTCACGGGTCCCTCCCCAGGGAACGTTCTGCGAAGGGTGCCCGGATCAGGGCCCCGTTCGCCGCGGGCGTAGACCCGCGGAAGGCTTCGAGGGGCCGGAAGCCCGGTCGGAGCGGCTCATCATCGCACCCTGGCGATCTGTCACCGCACCTGCCCCGGCTGCGAGAGACGTGCCCGCCGGCTCCACCCGCCCGCTCACTGGCCGGAGCACCGTCCCTGGCTCCCGTCCCGTCCACCGTCGGCCTCGCCGGGGATGTCAAAAACCCCCGGACCGATGGTCCGGGGGTCTTCTCGCATGTGGGGCTAACAGGATTTGAACCTGTGGCCTCATCCTTATCAGGGATGCGCTCTAACCAACTGAGCTATAGCCCCGCCGCGCTGTGCGGTGTGTGTCCCGCGCGCTGACTCCTGAAGATTAGCGCACGACCTGGGCAGTCCCAAAATCGATAGTCGCGGGGCTCTCGGTGCGGGTGCGCGGCCGCTGGAACGGCCAGGTCACTCGTCCTCGGCCAGCGTCAGTTCGACGCCGCCCACGAAGCCCGCGGAGAGGTTGTAGATGAACGCGCCGAGGGTCGCCAGGGCCGTCGCGAGGACGACGTCGATGACCGCGATGATCGCCGTGAACATCAGGACGTGGGGGAGCGACAGGAACGACTGGAGGTCGAAGCCGTTCGACTCGTTGGAACCGGTCGCCTCCGAGATCGTGCCGCCGACCGACGAGAAGACGCCCATCGCGTCCATGACCATCCACAGCACGGCGGCCGCGACGATCGTGCAGATGCCCAGGGCGATGGAGAGCAGGAAGCTGACCTTCATGACCGACCACGGGTCGGCCTTGGCCACGCGCAGCCGCGCCTTGCGGACGCGGGGCGCGGTGCGGGCGCCGGTCCGGGGCCGTCGTACCGCGCCGGCCGTGGCCGGGGCCGCCTGCGGCGGGTAGGCCTGCGGCGGGTGGTAGGGCCCGGTGGGCTGCTGCGGCTGCCGCTCACCGGGGAGCGGCGACGCCTCGGGCTGCTTGGCCTGTGAGCCTCGGGTGTCCGTCACGGTTCCCCCCTGGGATCCCTTCGAGCCTTGTGTGTCGGTCGAGGGCGAGGGGGAGGAGGGCGAGCCGGCCACGGGCGCCTTGATGGCCTTCAGCTGGGTCGTGTGGGTGTCCGCCGCACGACCCTCGGCGCCCCCCGCGCCCCGCGCGTCGGTCGTACGCGCGTCCCCCTCAGGCGCGGCGGAGCCACGGCCGCCGCCGCTCTTGTCCGTACCGGCAGACGTACCGGCGCCCGTGGCTCCGCTCACGATGACTCACTCCTCGTGCTACTCGGCCGAGGGCGCCTCGCCCTCGTCCGTGCCGGCGGTCGTGACGCCGTCGGCGGTCTCGTCGACGGCAACGTCGCCGTCGACCTCCTCCGCCTCGCGCCCCGCCTCGGCGTTACGTGCGATGCCGACGACGGCATCGCGCTTGCCCAGGTTGATCAGTTGGACGCCCATGGTGTCACGGCCCGTCTCCCTGATCTCGTTGACTCGCGTACGAATCACACCGCCGCCCAGCGTGATGGCGAGGATCTCGTCGGTCTCCTCGACCACCAGCGCGCCGACGAGAGAACCACGGTCCTCGACGATCTTGGCGGCCTTGATGCCGAGGCCGCCGCGACCCTGGACGCGGTACTCGTCGACGGCGGTGCGCTTCGCGTACCCGCCGTCTGTGGCAGTGAACACGAACGTACCGGGTCGAACAACATTCATCGAGAGCAGCTGGTCTCCCTCGCGGAAGCTCATGCCCTTGACGCCCGAGGTCGCACGGCCCATGGGCCGCAGGCTTTCGTCCGTGGCGGTGAACCTGATCGACTGTGCCTTCTTGCTGATCAGAAGCAGATCGTCGTCGGCCGACACGAGTTCGGCGCCGATCAGTTCGTCGTCGGAACCGTCCTCCGTCTCACGGAGGTTGATCGCGATGACGCCACCGGAACGCGGCGAATCGTAATCCTTCAGAGGCGTCTTCTTGACCAGTCCGCCCTTGGTGGCCAGGACCAGGTACGGCGCCACCTCGTAGGTGCGGATCGCGAGGATCTCGGCGATCGCCTCGTCCGGCTGGAAGGCCAGCAGGTTCGCGACGTGCTGGCCGCGCGCGTCCCGCCCGGCGTCGGGCAGCTCGTACGCCTTGGCCCGGTAGACGCGGCCCTTGTTGGTGAAGAACAGCAGCCAGTGGTGCGTGGTGGAGACGAAGAAGTGGTCGACGATGTCGTCTTCCTTCAGCTTCGCGCCGCGCACACCCTTGCCGCCCCGCTTCTGGGCGCGGTAGTCGTCCGTTTTTGTGCGCTTGACGTAGCCCCCGCGCGTGACGGTGACGACGATGTCCTCCTCGGCGATGAGGTCCTCGATGGACATGTCACCGTCATAGGGCACCAGCATCGTCTTGCGGTCGTCGCCGTACTTCTCGACGATCGCGGCCAGCTCCTCGCTCACGATGCCGCGCTGGCGCACCGGGGACGCGAGGATCGCGTTGTACTCGGTGATCTTCGCCTGGAGCTCGTCGTGCTCCTGGATGATCTTCTGGCGCTCCAGGGCGGCCAGTCGGCGCAGCTGCATCTCGAGGATGGCGTTGGCCTGGATCTCGTCGATCTCCAGGAGCTCCATCAGGCCCGTGCGCGCGATGTCGACGGTGTCGCTGCGCCGGATCAGCGCGATGACGTCGTCGATCGCGTCCAGGGCCTTCAGCAGGCCGCGCAGGATGTGCGCCCGCTCCTCGGCCTTGCGCAGCCGGAAGCGCGTACGGCGGACGATGACCTCGATCTGGTGCGTCACCCAGTGGCGGATGAACGCGTCGAGGGACAGGGTGCGCGGAACGCCGTCGACGAGCGCCAGCATGTTGGCGCCGAAGTTCGTCTGCAGGTCCGTGTGCTTGTACAGGTTGTTCAGGACGACCTTGGCGACCGCGTCCCTCTTGAGCACGATGACCAGGCGCTGGCCCGTGCGCGACGACGTCTCGTCGCGGACGTCCGCGATGCCGCCGACCTTGCCGTCCTTCACCAGGTCGGCGATCTTCTGGGCGAGGTTGTCCGGGTTGACCTGGTAGGGCAGTTCGGTGACCACCAGGCACTGGCGGTTCTGGATCTCCTCGACCGCGACGACGGCCCGCATGGTGATCGAGCCGCGGCCCGTGCGGTACGCCTCCTCGATGCCCTTGCGGCCCACGACGAGCGCGCCGGTCGGGAAGTCGGGGCCCTTGATGCGCTCCATCAGCGCGTCCAGGAGCTCCTCGTGCGAGGCTTCCGGGTTCTCCAGGTACCACTGGGCGCCGGACGCGACCTCGCGCAGGTTGTGCGAGGGGATGTTGGTCGCCATGCCGACCGCGATGCCGGCCGAGCCGTTGATCAGCAGGTTCGGGAAACGGGCCGGCAGGACGGTCGGCTCCTTGGAGCGGCCGTCGTAGTTGTCCGTGAAGTCGACGGTCTCCTCGTCGATGTCACGGACCATCTCCATCGACAGCGGCGCCATCTTGCACTCGGTGTACCGCATGGCCGCCGCCGGGTCGTTGCCCGGCGAGCCGAAGTTGCCGTTGGAGTCCACGAGCGGCATGCGCATCGACCACGGCTGGGCAAGGCGCACCAGGGCGTCGTAGATCGAACTGTCGCCGTGCGGGTGGTAGTTGCCCATGACGTCGCCGACGACGCGGGCGCACTTGTAGAAGCCGCGCTCGGGTCGGTAGCCGCCGTCGTACATCGCGTACAGCACCCGGCGGTGGACGGGCTTGAGGCCGTCGCGGACGTCCGGCAGCGCGCGGGAGACGATGACGGACATCGCGTAGTCGAGGTACGAGCGCTGCATCTCCGTCTCGAGCCCGACGGGCTCGATGCGCATGGCGATGTCGCCGCCCTCTTCAGGGGTGACGGGAGTGTTCTCGTCGGTCATTGCTGGTGGGGATCCTTCCTGGTGCGGTCAGCTGAGACCGACTCAGATGTCGAGGAAGCGGACGTCCTTGGCGTTGCGCTGGATGAAGGCGCGGCGCGCCTCGACGTCCTCGCCCATGAGGACCGAGAACAGGTCGTCGGCCTGGGCGGCGTCGTCGAGGGTGACCTGGCCGAGGACGCGGTGCTCCTGGTCCATCGTGGTGATGCGCAGTTCCTCGGCGTTCATCTCGCCGAGGCCCTTGAAGCGCTGGATCGAGTCCTCGCGCACCCGCTTGCCGCGCTGGCGGCCCATCTCGATGAGCGCGTCGCGCTCGCGGTCGGAGTACGCGTACTCGATGTCGTCCCGGCCCCACTTGATCTTGTAGAGCGGCGGACGGGAGAGGTACACGTGCCCGGCCTCGACCAGCGGCCGCATGAAGCGGAACAGGAAGGTCAGCAGCAGGGTGCTGATGTGCTGACCGTCGACGTCGGCGTCCGCCATCAGGATGATCTTGTGATAGCGCAGCTTCTCGATGTCGAAGTCCTCGTGCACGCCCGTGCCGAAGGCGGAGATCAGCGCCTGGATCTCCTGGTTCTGCAGGATCTTGTCGATCCGCGCCTTCTCGACGTTGAGGATCTTGCCCCGGATCGGGAGGATCGCCTGGTACTGCGGGTTGCGGCCGGACTTGGCCGAACCGCCGGCGGAGTCGCCCTCGACGATGAAGATCTCGCACTTGGTGGGGTCGTTCGACTGGCAGTCGGAGAGCTTGCCCGGCAGCGACGCCGACTCCAGCAGACCCTTGCGGCGCGTCAGGTCCCGCGCCTTGCGGGCCGCCACGCGCGCGGTGGCCGCCTGGATGCCCTTGCGGACGATGTCCGCGGCCTCGACCGGGTTGCGGTCCAGCCAGTCGTTGAGGTGCTCGTAGACGGCCTTCTGGACGAAGGTCTTGGCCTCCGTGTTGCCCAGCTTGGTCTTCGTCTGGCCCTCGAACTGCGGCTCGCTCAGCTTCACCGAGATGATCGCCGTCAGACCCTCGCGGATGTCGTCGCCCGTGAGGTTGTCGTCCTTCTCGCGCAGCAGCTTCTTGTCGCGCGCGTACTTGTTGACCAGGTTGGTCAGCGCCGCACGGAAGCCCTCCTCGTGCGTGCCGCCCTCATGCGTGTGGATGATGTTGGCGAAGGAGTACACGCCCTCGCTGTAACCGCTGTTCCACTGCATGGCGACCTCGAGGGACAGGCTCTTGTCCTTGTCCTCCGCCTCCAGGTCGATGACCGTCGGGTGCACCGCTTCGCCCTTGCGGGAGTTGAGGTACTTCACGAAGTCGACGATGCCGCCCTCGTAGTGGTACGTGACGGTCTTGACCTCGTCCTTCTCGTCCGCACCCGCCTCGTCCGCCCCGGCGGTGGCCTTCGCCGACTCGCGCTCGTCGGTCAGCTTGATCGTCAGGCCCTTGTTGAGGAAGGCCATCTCCTGGAAGCGCCGCGACAGCGTCTCGAAGGAGTACTCGGTCGTCTCGAAGATGTCGGCGTCGGCCCAGAAGGTGACCGCCGTGCCGGTGTCCTCGATGGCCTCGTGCTTGGCCAGCGGCGCCGTGGGGACGCCCATCTTGTAGTCCTGCGTCCAGCGGTGGCCGTCGGTCCTCACCTCGACGGCGACCTTGCTCGACAGGGCGTTGACGACGGAGACGCCGACGCCGTGCAGACCGCCGGAGACCGCGTAGCCGCCGCCGCCGAACTTGCCGCCCGCGTGCAGCACGGTCAGCACGACCTCGAGGGCCGGCTTGCCCTCGGAGGCGACGATGCCCACCGGGATGCCGCGGCCGTTGTCGGTGACCCGTACGCCGCCGTCGGCCAGGATCGTCACGTCGATGGTGTCCGCGTGTCCGGCCAGCGCCTCGTCGACCGAGTTGTCGACGACCTCGTACACGAGGTGGTGCAGACCGCGCTCACCGGTCGAACCGATGTACATACCGGGTCGCTTGCGGACGGCGTCCAGGCCCTCGAGGACGGTAATGGCGCTGGCGTCGTACGAGGCGGTGACCTCGTGGCCCGACGAGGCAGGTGCCTCGCTCTTCGCGCCGGCGTCGGTGGACGGGATGTTCTCGTTGGGGTTGCCGGAATCGGCCACGAAGCGCCCTTTCTGGCACAGCACCAGCCAGGCTCGTCGGCGGGTTGCCGGAGCGGCTGCGGCATGTTGCGTTGGTAAGCCTTGATCAGCGTTGCTCAGCTTTTCCCGGGCGGTCCCCACGTTCGGGGCGGGATTAGCTTCCAGTCTACCGGTAGCACTGACACTGATGGGGGTTTGCCGGTACCTGAGTCCGCATGTGCCGCCCTCAACCGGTCTCTTCCGGGTCCCGATATGCGGAAGGGGGCTCCAAGAGGCTCACGGAGGCACTCAGCGCTTCCGGGTGTCAACCCTTGGCTACTTGGGAGTCAGGTCCCGATTCGCACTCGCACGCGGGCGCGCGAAAAGAAGGCCGGGCCGTCCCGACGGGACCGCCCGGCCGCACGAAGACGTGATGCACGTCACCCGTAGGTATCGCCGGGACCGGTGCTTCCAGGGGCCCTCAGGGGGCCGTAGCGACGCTGGGGACCACCGGGGCCGAGGACCTTGATCACCCGGACCGTGCCATGGCCCAGATCCTCGTTGAGCCGCGCCACGAGCGTCGGCGCGAGCAGCCGCAGGTTCGTCGCCCACGCCGTGGAGTCGCAGCGCACGATCAGCGCCCGCTCCTCCTCGTCGTACCTCTCCGGCACACAGTGCTTGGCCACGTCCTCGCCGACGATCTGCGGCCACCGGCCCATCACACCGCCCACCGCGGCCGGCGCCTCCCAGCCCCGTTCGGTGAGCAGCCGGTTGATCGCGGCGCCCAGCGCCAGGGGGTCGCGGCCGTCCGCGCCCGCGCCGGAGCGCAGGCCGCCCCCGCGCCGGGCCTGCTTCTTCTGCTGCGCCGCGTCCCCACGCGCGCGTGCCTGCTCCCGCGCCGCCCTGAGCGCCACGCGCGCGAGATCGACGCCGGACGGCTCCGGCGCCCGCTTCGCAGCGGGCTCGTCGCCGCTCATACGCGCTCCACCGCCCCTTCGGACACGGCATAGCGCGCCCCCGCGAGCACACCCGGCACGTCGTCCTCGACCGCCGCGGTCACCAGCACCTGCTCGCCGGGCGCCACCAGCTCCGCCAGCCGCTCCCGGCGACGGGCGTCCAGCTCGGCGAAGACGTCGTCCAGGACCAGCACCGGCTCGTTGCCCTCCGCCCGCAGCAGGTCGTACGAGGCCAGCCGCAGCGCCAGGGCGTACGACCAGGACTCCCCGTGCGAGGCGTACCCCTTGGCGGGCAGTTGACCCAGCTTGAGCGTCAGGTCGTCCCGGTGCGGCCCCACGAGCGTCACACCCCGCTCGATCTCCTGCTTGCGCGCCTCCGCGAGCGCCGCCGTCAACTGCGCGTAGAGGTCCTCGCGCGTGTGCGCCTCGCCCGGCGCGGACGGCTTGTACTCCAGGGCCACGGGACCGCCCCCCGGCGCGAGCTGCTCGTACGCCTTGTCGGCGAGCGGCTGGATCGCGGCCACCAGGTCGAGCCGCTGGGCGAGCAACTCCGCGCCCACGCGCGCGAGATGCTGGTCCCACACGTCCAGCGTGGACAGATCCATGGAACGGCCGCCGTGCCGGCGGGCCAGCGCCGCCGACTTGAGCAGGGTGTTGCGCTGCTTGAGCACCCGTTCGTAGTCCGAGCGGACCCCCGCCATCCGCGGGGAGCGCGCGGTGATCAGCTCGTCGAGGAACCGGCGCCGCTCACCCGGGTCGCCCTTGACCAACGCGAGGTCCTCGGGCGCGAACAGCACCGTCCGTACGATGCCCAGCACGTCACGTGGCTTGACCTGCGAAGAGCGGTTGATACGAGCCCGGTTGGCCCGGCCCGGGTTCAGTTCCAGCTCGATCAGCTGCTGCCGCTCGCCCTGTCTGACCTGCGCCCGCACGATCGCGCGGTCGGCGCCCAGCCGCACCAGGGGCGCGTCCGAGGCGACCCGGTGGCTGCCGAGGGTGGCGAGATAGCCCACGGCCTCGACGAGGTTGGTCTTGCCCTGCCCGTTGGGTCCCACGAAAGCGGTGACGCCCGGGTCGAGCGGCACTTCGACCCGGGCGTACGAGCGGAAGTCGGCCAGCGACAGATGCGTGACGTGCATGGTCGTGTCCCGACCTCCCCCAGGGTTGTGGATCGCGGGGCGACCCTGTGGATTACTTCTTCTCGACCGCGTGGCCGCCGAACTGGTTGCGCAGCGCCGCGATCATCTTCATCTGCGGTGAGTCGTCCTGACGGGAGGCGAACCGGGCGAACAGCGAGGCCGTGATCGCGGGCAGCGGCACGGCGTTGTCGATGGCGGCCTCCACGGTCCACCGGCCCTCGCCGGAGTCCTGGGCGAAGCCGCGCAGCCTGTCCAGGTGTTCGTCCTCGTCGAGGGCGTTGACGGCCAGGTCCAGCAGCCAGGAACGGATGACCGTGCCCTCCTGCCAGGAGCGGAAGACCTCGCGCACGTCCGTGACCGAGTCGACCTTCTCCAGCAGCTCCCAGCCCTCGGCGTAGGCCTGCATCATGGCGTACTCGATGCCGTTGTGGACCATCTTGGCGAAGTGGCCGGCGCCGACCTTGCCGGCGTGCACCGCGCCGAAGTCGCCCTCGGGCTTGAGCGCGTCGAAGACCGGCTGCACCGTGGCGACGTGCTCCGCCTCGCCGCCGTACATCAGCGCGTAGCCGTTCTCCAGGCCCCAGACGCCGCCGGAGACGCCGCAGTCGACGAAGCCGATGCCCTTGGCGGCGAGCTCCTCGGCGTGCTTCTCGTCGTCCGTCCAGCGGGAGTTGCCGCCGTCGACGACGACGTCGCCCGGCTCCAGCAGCTCGGCGAGTTCGTCGACGGTCGACTGGGTGGCGGCGCCGGCCGGGACCATCACCCAGACCACGCGCGGGCCCTTGAGCTTGCCCACGAGCTCTTCGAGGCTGTGGACGTCGGCGAGGTCCGGGTTGCGGTCGTATCCGACGACGGTGTGGCCGGCGCGGCGGATCCGCTCGCGCATGTTGCCGCCCATCTTGCCGAGGCCGACGAGACCGAGCTCCATCAGTTGTTCCTTAGGTCGCTGTGTGGCGTGTGGGGCACCTCGTGCCCACGTCCGAGCCTAAACCCGGACCGTCACGCACACCTGTGGGCATACGCGCTCAGACGTACTGCCCATCCCGCCGCTCACCTGCGGCTTCGTCCACAGACCGGGGGCCCCTCGGGCACAGCCTGTGGACGACCTCCGACGCCGACGCAGGAGCCGGTCAGCCGCTGAGCCGCACCGGCATGATCAGGTACTTGTAGGCGTCGTCCGCCTCCGCGTCCAGGGCCGGCTTGCCGCTGAGCAGCGCGGGCTTGGTGGACGTCGTGAACGACAGCTGGGCGACGGGAGAGTCGATGGCGCTCAGGCCGTCCAGCAGGAAGGTCGGGTTGAAGGCGATCGAGATGTCGTCGCCCTCCAGCTGCGCGTCGACCCTCTCCACAGCCTGTGCGTCGTCACTGGAGCCGGCCTCCAGGATGAGCACGCCCTGCTCGAAGCTGAGCCGCACCGGGGTGTTGCGCTCGGCGACCAGGGCCACGCGCTTGACGGCTTCCACGAAGGGGGCCGTCTCGATCACGGCGACGGAGTTGAACTCGGTCGGGAACAGCGTGCGGTACTTCGGGAGGTCGCCCTCCAGGAGGCGGGTCGTGGTACGCCGGCCCGCGCCCTCGAAGCCGATCAGGCCCTCGCCCGAGCCACCGCCGGACAGCGCCAGGATGACGCTGTCGCCGCTCGTGAGCGCCTTGGCGGTGTCCAGGAGCGTCTTGGCGGGCACCAGGGCGACCGCGGAGGCCTCCGGGTTCTCCGGCTTCCACAGGAACTCGCGGACCGCGAAGCGGTAGCGGTCGGTGGAGGCCAGCGTGACGGTGTCGCCCTCGATCTCGATGCGCACACCGGTGAGCACGGGGAGCGTGTCGTCACGGCCGGCGGCGATGGCGACCTGGGCGGCCGCGGAGGCGAAGACGTCACCGGGGACCGTGCCCGTCGCGTTCGGCATCTGCGGCAGCGACGGGTACTCCTCCACGGGCAGGGTGTGGAGGGTGAAGCGCGAGGAGCCGCAGACCACCGTCGCCCGTACACCGTCTGTGGAGATCTCCACCGGGCGGTTGGGCAGGGCGCGGCAGATGTCCGCGAGCAGGCGGCCCGAGACGAGGACGGTGCCCTCCTCCTCGACCTCGGTCTCCACGGAGACGCGCGCGGAGACCTCGTAGTCGAAACTCGACAGGCTCAGCTGGCCGTCCTCGGCCTTCAGCAGTAGGCCGGCGAGGACCGGCGCCGGCGGACGGGCCGGGAGGCTGCGCGCCGCCCAGGCCACGGCCTCCGCGAGTACGTCGCGTTCCACCCGGATCTTCACTCTTGCCGCCTCCTGCTGTTGCCGGCGCTTCTCGCCCTGCCTGGCCTTCGTCGTCTGTCTCGGTGTGGTCGGCCCCGGTGAGGGGAAGGACCATCGGGGACCAGTCTGACGCACCGCACTGTCAGTCGGTGCCCCTCGGGGTCAAGTCGTGACGAGGGGCAGCCGGACGCCGAACAGCGAGTTGTGCACAGGACCCACTTCGAAACGGATTCCTCGCTCTCTCTAGTTGTCAGTAGTAGTAGGGCCTGTGGATACCGTGGATAACCCCGTTTTCCCAGCTCAGGGGCGATATTTTATCCACCGACCCTGTGGGTGGAGCCGGTGGATAACCAGGCCCTTCTGTGGAGAACGGAAAGTTCTGCACACTCCGTGCACAGGGAGGGGCGACTTGTCCCCAGCGTCGTCCCCAGGTTTCGTCGTCTTTCCCACAGGCCACCTCGGCAACTTCGTGTGACGCCTTTCACTCGACGCGGTGAGGAGGCGCGTCGCGTTGCCGAACAGTGGACAGACATGTGGAGAAGCCGGGGATCGCTGGGGACAACGGGCTCCAGCCTGTGGGTTGCCGGTGGACAACTCCGTGCACAGCCTGTGGATCATTTCTTCGTCCACAGGCTGTGGAAAACCTTTGTCCACGAATCCACAGCCGGTTGACCTGCCTCGATCGTCCCGCACCGCAGACGCCTGTGGACACAGTCTGGACAACTTCGCAGTCCCCAGGGTGTGGACGGGAAAAAGTCACCGAATCTGTGGAGGGCGGCCGTAACCCGGCCTGTTAATCGAACACCGGGTGAGCTGCGAGCGACCCCTGTACGACCGCCGCGCGGCCCGCATCGGGCCCGTACGAGCCCCGAGGACCCCCTGCGGCGGGCCCCGCCGGCCCTCCGCAGGCCCTCCACCGGTCTCCCGTCGGCCCTCTACCGGTCTCCCCTCGGCCCTCCCGTCGGGGTTCTTCCACCGGCCCCTTGCCTCGGCCTCGTGGGCCGTGGTGGCCCGTGGCGGGCCTGCCGCCGGCGGGCGTGGAAACGACGGAGGGCGTCCCCGGAACACCTCCGGGGACGCCCTCTCCGGCGCCGGGACGCTGCGGGCCGCGCTCTGCGGCGCGCCGTCAGCCGTTCTTGATGCGGTTGGTCAGCTCGGTCACCTGGTTGTAGATGGAGCGCCGCTCGGCCATCAGATTGCGGATCTTGCGGTCCGCGTGCATGACCGTCGTGTGGTCACGGCCGCCGAACAGCGCGCCGATCTTCGGCAGCGACAGGTCCGTCAGCTCACGGCACAGGTACATGGCGATCTGCCGGGCCGTGACCAGCTGGCGGCCACGCGAGCTGCCGCACAGGTCCTCGATGGTGAGGCCGAAGTAGTCGGCGGTCGCGCTCATGATGGCCGTCGAGGTGATCTCCGGCGTGGAGTCGTCGCCGCCGGGGATCAGGTCCTTCAGGACGATCTCCGTCAGGCCCAGGTCCACGGGCTGCCGGTTGAGCGACGCGAACGCCGTCACCCGGATCAGCGCGCCCTCCAGCTCACGGATGTTGCGCGAGATCCGCGAGGCGATGAACTCCAGCACCTCCGGCGGGGCGTTGAGCTGCTCCTGCACCGCCTTCTTGCGCAGGATCGCGATCCGCGTCTCCAGCTCCGGCGGCTGGACGTCGGTGATCAGGCCCCACTCGAAACGGTTCCGCAGCCGGTCCTCCAGGGTGACCAGCTGCTTCGGCGGCCGGTCGCTGGACAGCACGATCTGCTTGTTGGCGTTGTGCAGCGTGTTGAAGGTGTGGAAGAACTCCTCCTGCGTCGACTCCTTGTCCGCGAGGAACTGGATGTCGTCCACGAGGAGGATGTCCATCTCGCGGTACCGCTTGCGGAAGCTGTCGCCCTTGCCGTCGCGGATGGAGTTGATGAACTCGTTGGTGAACTCCTCCGAGCTCACGTAGCGCACCCGCGTGCCCGGGTAGAGGCTTCGCGCGTAGTGCCCGATGGCGTGCAGCAGGTGCGTCTTGCCGAGGCCCGACTCCCCGTAGATGAAAAGGGGGTTGTAGGCCTTCGCGGGTGCTTCGGCGACGGCCACGGCGGCCGCGTGCGCGAACCGGTTGGAGGCGCCGATGACGAACGTGTCGAACAGGTACTTCGGGTTCAGGCGCGCGGTCGGCTCACCCGGTCCGGGCGTCGGCGAGGACTGGCCGGCGGACGGTCCGGGCCCGCCCATGCCGGACTGCCCCGGTCCGCCCTGGCCACCCGGACCCCCGCGGTGCGGATGGCCGGGCCCGGACGAGGCGTCGGACAAGTCCCGGCGGCCGGAGTCGCGCTGGTCGTAGTCGGAGCGGGGCTTGTCGTACTCCGGGCGCTTCTGCTCGTACGGCGACGGGTCGTAGGGCGGCCGCTCCGCCGACTGCGGGCGGTAGTCCTGCGACGGCGAGGCGTACGGGTCCTGGGCGGCGGGGCCGCCATAGGAGTCCTGCGAGGACGGCGACGCGTAGGGGTCGCGTTCCGGGAAGCCGAGCCGCTGCTGCTGCCAGCTGTACTCGTCCTGCTGGGGCCGCGGCCAGGCGCCGGGCTCCGGGCGCTGGTACTCCGAGGGGTACGTGGGGCGCGCGGTGGGCAGTTGGTCCGGGCGCGAGCCGGGGAGCTGGTCGCCCGGCGTCGGGGGCAGCTGGTCGGCGCGGTGCCGGCCGTAGCCCTCGTACTGGCTTTCGTACGGGGCGTCGTACCGTCCGTCCTGCCCTTCGTAGGGGCCGGCGGGGAGCTCGGGCTCCTCGTAGCGCGGCTGCTGGCGGGCGGGGTTCGACATGGACGTCGGGGCCGGGGACTGGGGCTCGCCCGCCGAGTCGTCGACGGTGATCGCGATGCGGATCGGGCGTCCGCACTCGCGGCTCAGCGTCTCGCTGACGATCGGGGCGAGACGTCCTTCGAGGACGTTCTTCGCGAATTCGTTGGGGACGGCGAGCAGGGCGGTGTCGGCCACCAGCGCGAGCGGCTGGCAGCGCCGGATCCAGTGCTCGTCCTTCACCTCGACGCCCTGGCTACGGCCCTCACCGAGGAGCTGTTCCAGTACTCGTGGCCACACTGCGGCAAGATCGGCAGGCACGTCAGCCACAGGGCACGCTCTCTCGTGGGTCCCACGTTCGTGTGGTGGTGGGACGGTCGGGATTCATATCGGGCGGGGGCAGGGACAAAGGAACGAATCGGAGTTCAGCCACGGTAGTCAGGGCGGCGGGTACGGTTCAAGTTGTTGTCCCCAGCCTGTGGACAGTGTCTCCCTGTGACCGCCGGTTTGACCGGATGGCGCAGCCGCGCGTACCGTAACCAGGTCGAGTTGTCGATGGCTGCTGCCGCCTGCCTCCGATGGGCACAGATCGCGTCAGGTGATCGGGAAGCGGTGCACTCGGGCGTTGACCGCGAGCTACCTCGTGGGCGCACGGTGACAGCCAGGACGGCACCCCGCCACCACCGATTGATTTCTGGAGCCCCCGAGTGAGCAAGCGCACCTTCCAGCCGAACAACCGTCGTCGCGCCAAGACCCACGGCTTCCGCCTGCGGATGCGCACCCGCGCCGGCCGCGCGATTCTTGCGAACCGCCGCAGCAAGGGTCGCGCCAACCTGTCCGCCTGAGCCTGATCAGGTCATGACGTCGTGCTGCCTACCGAGCATCGGCTGAGGCGGCGCGAGGACTTCGCGACCGCGGTACGACGGGGTCGTCGGGCCGGACGCCCGACTCTCGTCGTCCACCTTCGAAGCGGTGCCACGGACCCGCACGCGCCTGGGGAGAGCGCTCCCCCGACGCGTGCGGGTTTCGTCGTCAGCAAGGCTGTGGGCGGCGCGGTCGTGCGCAACAAGGTGAAGCGCAGACTGCGTCACCTGATGCGCGATCGAGTCACCCTCTTCCCCCCCGGTAGCCTGGTAGTCGTACGGGCGCTGCCCGGGGCGGGCGACGCCGACCACGCACAGCTGGCCCAAGACCTGGACGCCGCCCTTCAACGGCTACTGGGAGGGGGCGCGCGATGAAGTACCCGCTGCTGGCTCTCATCAAGCTCTACCAGTGGACGATCAGTCCGCTGCTCGGGCCGGTCTGCAAGTACTACCCGTCGTGCTCCCACTACGGGTACACGGCCATCGACCGGCACGGCGCGGTCAAGGGAACGGCACTCACCGCCTGGCGCATCCTGCGGTGCAATCCGTGGTCGCTGGGGGGCGTGGACCATGTCCCGCCGCGCAAGCGCCCGCGGTGGCACGAAATGCTGCGTGACGCCTGGCGTGCACGCAAGGGCGGGACCTCCGCCGCCGAAACGGCCACCGACGAGGACCTCTCTTCGAGCCCGGCCGCAGAGACACCGTCCCATGCCCAAGGAGCATGATTAGTGGACACGATTGCCAGCCTCTTCAGCTTCATCACGACACCTGTCTCCTGGGTCATCGTCCAGTTCCACAAGGTGTACGGGTCGATCTTCGGCCCTGACACCGGGTGGGCCTGGGGCCTGTCGATCGTGTCCCTGGTGATCCTGATCCGTATCTGCCTGATCCCGCTCTTCGTGAAGCAGATCAAGTCGACCCGGGCCATGCAGACGCTGCAGCCCGAGATGAAGAAGATCCAGGAGCGCTACAAGAACGACAAACAGCGCCAGTCCGAAGAGATGATGAAGCTGTACAAGGAGACGGGTACCAACCCGCTCTCCTCGTGCCTTCCCATCCTGGCGCAGTCCCCGTTCTTCTTCGCTCTGTACCACGTGCTCAACGGCATCGCGACGGGCGACAAGATCGGCGTCATCAACGAGCAGCTGCTGGAGAGCGCGCGTAAGGCGCACATCTTCGGCGCTCCGCTGGCGGCGAAGTTCACCGACGGCTCGGCGAAGGTGGAGGCGCTGGGCGCCTCGCTGACGGACGTCCGTGTGGTCACCGCGATCATGATCGTCCTGATGTCGGCCTCGCAGTTCTTCACGCAGCGCCAGCTGATGACGAAGAACGTCGACACCTCCGTCAAGACGCCGTTCATGCAGCAGCAGAAGATGCTGATGTACGTCTTCCCGGTCATGTTCGCGGTCTTCGGCATCAACTTCCCGGTGGGTGTCCTCGTCTACTGGCTGACCACCAACGTGTGGACCATGGGCCAGCAGATGTACGTGATCCGCAACAACCCGACGCCGGGTTCCAAGGCTCAGGCCGCCTACCTGGAGCGTCTGCACAAGCACGTCACGCACCACGGCGGGACGCGTCGGCGCAGCGAGAAGGCGATCGTCAAGGCCATCGTGGCCAAGGGCCGTGACCGCAACGAGGCCGAGCGCAAGTTCATCAACGCCCTGAGCAAGGCCGGCTTCGTGGCCCAGGCCGACGGTGTCGTGGCCAAGGGCGAGGCTCAGGCCGAGACCCATGCCGAGGACGGAACGCCGACGAGCGCGGCCGCCGCGAAGCGCCAGCAGCCCAAGCGGCAGTCGAAGTCCCAGCGCCAGTCGGCGACGCCGAAGGCGGCCGGTGAGGCCACCTCGCTGATCAAGTCCGAGGACCCGGAGGACGACAAGCCCTCCGGATCCGGTGACGCCGCCAGGACCCAGCCTGCCGCCAAGCCCGGTTCCGCGGGCCGCAGCAAGGCGCAGTCCGGGCAGCGCAAGGGCGGCCCGCAGCGTCCCAAGTCACCGTCCAAGAAGTAGCCGTCCAAGAAGTAGAAGGAGCCCATCCCGTGACGGAAGGCACCACCTCCGCTGCCGCCGAGGGTGCAGACACCCTGACCCGCCTCGAGCAGGAGGGCGAGATCGCGGCGGACTACCTCGAGGGTCTGCTGGACATCGCCGACCTCGACGGCGACATCGACATGGACGTCGAGGCCGACCGCGCCGCTGTGTCGATCATCAGTGACGCGGGCACCCGTGACCTGCAGAAGCTGGTCGGTCGTGACGGTGAGGTGCTGGAGGCGTTGCAGGAGCTCACGCGTCTCGCCGTGCACCGGGAGACCGGCGATCGCAGTCGGCTGATGCTGGACATCGCGGGCTACCGGGCCGGCAAGCGCGCCGAGCTCTCCGAGCTGGGCGCGAAGGCAGCGGCCGACGCGAAGAACAGCGGTGAGCCGGTGCGGCTCAAGCCGATGACGCCCTTCGAGCGCAAGGTCGTCCACGACGCCGTGAAGTCGGCCGGCCTGCGCAGCGAGTCCGAGGGCGAGGAGCCGCAGCGCTTCGTCGTCGTGCTGCCCAACTGATTCGTTACACACGCGTCCCCGGCCCCGTCTGTTGCGCAGACGGGGCCGGTCTTTGTCAGCCTGGTAGTTCTGGTGGTCGGCGCTCGAAGCAGCGCCGATGCGGTACGGAAGGACGGTCCCCGTGACGGAGGCAGCGGAACTCCCCCCCGCGCCTGAAGTAGCTCGCGAGGTGTTCGGCGATCGCTACGGCGATGCGGTCCGCTACGCCGAGCTTTTGGCCGAGGCAGGCGTGCAGCGTGGGCTCATCGGCCCGCGGGAGGTGCCCCGCCTGTGGGAGAGGCACATCCTGAACTGCGCGGTGCTCTCCGAGGTCGTGCCCGAGGGTGTGACCGTGTGCGACGTCGGTTCGGGCGCCGGTCTGCCCGGCATCCCCCTGGCGCTCGTACGGGAAGACCTCAAGATCACCCTGTTGGAGCCGCTGCTGCGACGCACCAACTTCCTCACCGAGGTCGTGGAGCTTCTCGGCCTGGACCATGTGACCGTCGCGCGCGGTCGCGCGGAAGAGGTCATGGGCAAGATTCCACCGGTCCATGTGGTGACCGCCCGTGCCGTGGCGCCCTTGGACCGCCTGGCCACGTGGGGCATCCCGCTGCTGCGCCCCTACGGGGAGATGCTCGCTCTCAAGGGCGACACCGCCGAGGAGGAGCTGAAGAGCGCTACCACGGCGCTGAGCAAGCTCGGCGCTGTAGGGACCTCGATCCTCCACGTCGGGGAGGGCGTCGTCGATCCTCTGTCCACGGTGGTGCGGGTCGAGGTCGGGGAGAGTCCGGGTGGTGTGCGCTTTGCGGCCAAGCGCGCCAAGGCGGCGCGGACGGGCCGGACCCGGCGACGCCGCTGATCCGGTCGGCTGCCCGGCGTGGCACCGCACGCCGCGCCGGACACCTGATCGCTGCGCTACCTCCGGTCGGCTTTCCGGCGGTCCGGTCGGCTTTCCGGCGGATCAGCGTGGAATGCAGGTCGCCAGGAAGCCTGCGGTCGGGATGGCACCGCTGCGCGAGACGAGCAGGCGGGCATATCCCATCCAAGAAGCCAAACGTGCGCATACCGGGGTGTCGCGCAGCCGGTGACCTGGCCGCCGTGCATCGTGTTTCACGTGAAACGTCGCTCCCTGCTCCACGGCATCATCAGCCGCGGCCGCGCCGCTGCCGAACCGCGCGACCGCAAGCCTCTCGGTTCACTCGATGAGGGACGGGAGTTGTCCACAGAGGTGGATTTCTCCACAGAACGACAGGCCTCACTGGTTCACCACCCCGAAGACATGGGAGGCTCTGTTCATAGCGAGCCTGAAGTCGAGGAGAGTGAATCCTTGCGGTCCGACGCCAACATCGCGGGACCGATGACCGATCCGGTCCCCGGTCCCCGTACCGAGTCGTCATTTGGGGAGGATGTTTCACGTGAAACACCGCCCCCGATGGACGACACTCCGATCGGTCGTGCTGCCCAACTCGCGGTGGAGGCACTCGGCCGCGCCGGCGAGGGCCTGCCACGTCCCGAGCACACTCGTGTGATTGTGGTCGCCAACCAGAAGGGCGGGGTGGGCAAGACGACGACGACGGTCAACCTCGCCGCGTCTCTGGCCCTGCACGGCGGCCGTGTCCTGGTGGTCGACCTCGACCCCCAGGGCAACGCGTCCACCGCCCTGGGAATCGATCACCACGCCGAGGTGCCATCCATCTACGACGTGTTGGTCGACAGCCGTCCCCTGGCCGAAGTCGTCCAGCCCGTACCCGATGTGGAAGGCCTCTTCTGCGCTCCCGCCACCATCGATCTCGCCGGTGCGGAGATCGAGCTGGTGTCCCTGGTGGCACGAGAGAGCCGCTTGCAGCGAGCGATCCAGGCGTACGAACAGCCGCTGGACTACATCCTCATCGACTGCCCGCCGTCGCTCGGCCTGCTGACGGTCAACGCTCTGGTGGCCGGCGCCGAGGTCCTCATCCCGATCCAGTGCGAGTACTACGCGCTGGAAGGCCTGGGGCAGTTGCTGCGCAACGTCGACCTGGTGCGGGGGCACCTCAACCCCGAGCTGCATGTGTCGACCATCCTGCTCACCATGTACGACGGCCGGACGCGGCTCGCGTCGCAGGTCGCGGAGGAGGTGCGCACCCACTTCGGTGAAGAGGTGTTGCGGACGAGCATTCCCCGCTCGGTCCGTATCTCCGAGGCGCCGAGCTACGGGCAGACGGTGCTGACCTACGATCCGGGATCGAGCGGTGCCCTCTCCTACCTTGAGGCTGCACGAGAACTTGCGCTGAAGGGCGTCGGCGTCAGCTATGACGCGACGCACGCCCACATCGGCGCCCAGAACAACCCGAACATGGTGGAGGGGATCCAGTGAGCGAGCGACGAAGGGGGTTGGGCCGAGGTCTTGGGGCGCTGATCCCTGCTGCCCCGACGGAGAAGACGCCGGCGCAGGCCGCGGTCGGAGGCGGGGGGTCCACGTCACCCGCCGCCGTGCCGGTCCTGACGGCGGAGCGAGGGGTGGCCGCCGCGAAGGTCGCCACGCTGCCGCCGCCTGTTTCACGTGAAACAGAGGAACTGCCGGGAAGCGACCTCTTGGAAATGCCGGCGCCGCCCATCGGCGCCCACTTCGCGGAGATCCCCCTCGACCAGATCACGCCGAACCCGCGCCAGCCGCGTGAGGTCTTCGACGACGACGCACTGCACGAGCTGATCACCTCCATCAAGGAGGTCGGGCTTCTGCAGCCGGTCGTGGTGCGCCAGACCGACACCGCACGCTACGAACTCATCATGGGTGAGCGGCGTTGGCGCGCCTGTCGCAAGGCGGGCCTGGAGGCGATCCCGGCGATCGTGCGAGCCACGGACGACGAGAAGCTCCTCCTGGACGCACTTCTGGAGAACCTCCACCGGGCCCAGCTCAACCCGCTGGAAGAGGCAGCCGCCTACGACCAGTTGCTGAAGGACTTCAACTGCACGCACGACCAGCTGGCGGACCGCATCGGTCGATCCCGTCCGCAGGTCTCCAACACACTGCGTCTGCTGAAGCTCTCGCCGGCGGTCCAGCGCCGGGTTGCCGCCGGGGTGCTCTCCGCCGGTCACGCACGAGCGCTGCTCTCCGTGGACGACTCGGAGGAGCAGGACCGCCTGGCCCACCGCATCGTGGCCGAGGGGCTCTCGGTGCGGGCCGTCGAGGAGATCGTGACCCTCATGGGGTCGCGTCCGCAGGCGGCTCAGCGGGCCAAGGGGCCGCGCGCCGGCGGCCGGGTCTCCCCGGCGTTGACCGACCTCGCGACGCGGCTTTCGGACCGCTTCGAAACGCGGGTGAAGGTCGACCTCGGTCAGAAGAAGGGCAAGATCACCGTCGAGTTCGCCTCGATGGAGGACCTTGAGCGCATCCTTGGCACCCTTGCTCCCGGCGAGGGTCCCGTCCTGCCGAAGGGCCTGGCGGACGACGACACCGAGGACGAGGAAGGCTGAGCCCAGGCTCGGCAGCGACCGTGTCGTCCGTGAGCCGTACAGAGCGAGCCGTCGTCCGGTGGGTACCGGACACGGCTCGCTCTTTGCTTGCAGGCGCTGTCGGGGGAATCGCATGGTGGATACCATGCGATAAGGCTTTGACGCATCCACCTGGCAGTACCTCGGAGCGGGAGGCGGGGGCCATGCGAACGATGAGCCGGACCGGACTGGTGAGCGCCGGACTGGGACTGGGCGCGGTCGGCGGGTTCGTCGGCAGTCTGCTCAGGGAACGGAGCGCTCTGACGGCAGCTCGCGGTGGAGCGGGCGAAGGAAGCGAGGAACAGCCTTCATGGGGCGTCGGCTCGTACCGCTCACGCTGGACAACCTTCAGGACCTTCCCCAGCGCTGTCGCGCGTGTGTCTTCTGGGAGCTGGATCCCGTCAGCGGCGAAGCCGCGCTGAAAGCGGGAAGGACCGCTCTGGAGAAGGAGGCATGGATCTCCGCGGTCCTGCTGGACTGGGGGTCGTGCGGACGTGTCGTCTATGTGGACGACGTTCCCGTGGGTCATGTTCTGTACGCGCCTCCCGCCTATGTGCCCCGCTCCACGGCGTTCCCCACCAGCCCGGTGTCACCGGACGCGGTGCAGCTCATGACGGCGTTCATCATGCCGGGCTACCAGGGGCAGGGGCTGGGCCGTGTGATGGTCCAGACGGTCGCCAAGGATCTGCTGAGGCGGGGCTTCAAAGCCATCGAGGCGTTCGGCGACACCCGCTGGAAGGAACCGGCCTGTCTGCTCCCGGCCGATCACTTGCTGGCGGTGGGCTTCAAGACGGTCCGTCCTCATCCCGCCCACCCTCGGCTGAGGCTGGAGCTCAGGAGCACACTCTCGTGGAAGGAAGACGTGGAGATGGCGCTCGACCGGTTGCTGGGAGCAGTCCAGAAGGAGCCTGTGTTGCGTCCGCTCTAGAAGACCCCGACACAGCGAAGGGCCGGTCCGTGGGGACCGGCCCTTCGTGTTTCACGTGAAACATCGACCGTCGGCGTGACGGCTTGGTGCGTCACTCGGAGATGAAGGTCTCCAGGTCGCGGACGAGCGCGGCCTTCGGCTTGGCGCCGACGATGGTCTTGGCGACCTCGCCGCCCTGGTACACGTTCAGGGTCGGGATCGACATGACGCCGTACTTGGCGGCCGTGCTCGGGTTCTCGTCGATGTTGAGCTTGACGATCTCGATCTTCTCGCCGTGCTCGGCGGCGATGGCCTCGAGGGAGGGCGCGATCTGACGGCACGGGCCGCACCACTCGGCCCAGAAGTCCACCAGGACAGGCTTGTCGCTCTTGAGGACGACCTCTTCGAAGTCGGCGTCGGTCACATTCTTCAGGGTGCCGGCCACAGGGGGCTCCTTAATTCTTGTGCGTGGGGCGGGAGGGGATCAGACGGAAGTCTTCTCGGGCTCGGCCTGCTCCTCGTCCCCCAGCGCGGCGAGGTAGCGCTCGGCGTCGAGAGCGGAGGAGCAGCCGGTGCCGGCCGCGGTGATCGCCTGGCGGTAGGTGTGGTCCACGACGTCACCCGCGGCGAAGACACCGGTCACGTTCGTCCGAGTGGAGGGCGCGGCGACCTTCAGGTAGCCCTCCTCGTCGAGGTCGAGCTGCCCCTTGAAGAGCTCGGTGCGCGGGTCGTGGCCGATCGCGATGAACAGGCCGGTCACCGGCAGGTCCGAGAGCTCACCGGTCTTGAGGTTGCGCAGCTTCAGCCCGGCCAGCTTCGGGTCGCCCTGGATCTCGGCGACCTCGCTGTCCCAGATGAACTTGATCTTCGGGTCGGCGAAGGCGCGCTCCTGCATCGCCTTGGAGGCGCGCAGGGTGTCCCGGCGGTGGACGATCGTCACGGACTTGGCGAACCGGGAGAGGAAGGTGGCCTCCTCCATCGCGGTGTCGCCGCCGCCGATGACGGCGATGTCCTGGTCCTTGAAGAAGAACCCGTCACATGTGGCACACCAGGAGACACCGCGGCCCGAGAGAGCGTCCTCGTTCGGCAGACCGAGCTTGCGGTGCTGGGAGCCGGTGGTCACGATGACGGCCTTGGCGCGGTGGACCGTGCCGGCGGTGTCCGTGACGGTCTTGATCTCACCCGTGAGGTCGACGGAGACGATGTCGTCGGGGATCAGCTCCGCACCGAAGCGCTCGGCCTGGGCGCGCATGTTGTCCATGAGCTCGGGGCCCATGATGCCGTCCTGGAAACCGGGGAAGTTCTCCACCTCGGTGGTGTTCATCAGTGCGCCGCCCGCGGTTACGGCACCTTCGAACACCAGCGGCTTCAGCGAGGCGCGCGCGGTGTAGAGGGCCGCGGTGTAGCCGGCGGGCCCGGAGCCGATGATGATCACGTTACGGACGTCGCTCACGGCTTGTTTCCTCGTCTCTGGACAGCATCGGTCGACCGGGGGAGCCTCTCTGGACTCTCACCCCACCCAACGGATCCTAAGGGGCGTACATTCCCGCTGTGTCCGGGCACACGAAGGGAGGACGCCGTGCGGGACGCCAAGGGGGTACCGGCGTGGGAACGGGTTGAAGCGTCGCTTCGTCAGCGGCGGACGTAAGAGGTCGTCAGCAAGACCCTGGCCGGGCCCGACGACGGATGATTCACACAGGCCGTGTCCATGATGTAGGCGTCGACCCGCGTGCTGTCCGTGGCGTCGGGCAGTACGACGAGGACGGCGTCCGTCCCCTTGTATGTGCCCACCTCGGTGGCGAGAGCTCCCTCGTCGCGTCCGATGCCCTTCTGCACACAGGAGGGAACGGTGGGCTGCCGCAGGATCTTCGGCGTCTGACTCTCGGGTTCGCCCTGGATGCCCATGCTGGACGGGGGGCGGGAGCCGCCGGCTTTGGCCAGAAGATCGGTGACCTGGGTTTCCAGCTTGCCCGCCGAGAAGGTGTCGGGCGCCGCGGACTGATGGGTCGCGCTGCCCGGGTTCCCGCCGCCCGTGAGGGACGACACCAGGACGGAGCCGAGCCCCAGCGCCGCAGCGGTGAAGACCGCGCCGAGGACGGCGACCTTGCGGCGGTTGCCCCGCCTGCGGGTCTGACGGTCCTTGCGACCCGGGCCGGTGGTGGTGGCGCGGGGATGCCCCGAGGGGCGGTCCGCCGGCGTGGGTGTTTCACGTGAAACAGGGAACGCGTCCGCGTCAGCGGTCCCCTCGGCGTCAGCTGCGACTTCGCCAGCCGTCTCATGGTCGGGTTCGGTGTCCGGTGCCGTGGCGTTCAGCAGAGCCTCGGCCGCCAGCGCGGCCTCGATGCGATGGGCGACGTCGTCCGGCATGTGCGGTGGGGCGGGGAGGTCGCCCAGCAGGCCGCGGATCTCCTCCAGCGAGGCGAGGACGTCTGCGCAGATTTCGCAGTCGTCCAGATGGCGACGTACGTCGGCGCTTCGGGCGGGGGTGAGCAGGCCCTCGGTGAAGTCGGAGATCTCCGTGACGTCCGGGTGCCCGGTCGTGTCCCTCGTCGATGTCACGTTCGCCCACCTCCGCCCTTCACAGCAGCTGAATCGCCTGTCCCGGTGTTGTCCGGCCCCTCGTCCCGAAGGTCCGCTGCCGGTGGGACGGATGTCCCCTGCGCCCGGTTCCGTCCTGGACCGCTTTCTCTCCGGTCGCCGGAGCCTTCGGGCCGCAGGTGGGTGAGCAAGGGCAGGAGTCTGGCTCTGCCCCGGGCGCAGCGGCTCTTCACCGTCCCGGTCGGCACGTCGAGCACGCGGGCGGCCTCGGCGACCGGGTAGCCCTGCATGTCCACGAGGACGAGGGCGGCCCGTTGATCGGGCGGGAGCGTGCCGAGCGCTTCGAGGAGCTGGCGGTGCACGTCGTTGCGTTCCGCCGGAGCGGATGCCGACTCGTGGGGGTCGAGCAGTTGCTCCAGGCGCTCGGTGTCATCGACCGGAGAGGTCTTGCGGGAGGCCGCTTTGCGCGCACGGTCCAGACAGGCGTTCACGGTGATGCGGTGCAGCCAGGTCGTGACGGCGGACTGGCCGCGGAAGGTGTGGGCGGCCCGGTAGGCGGACACCAGGGCGTCCTGGACGGCGTCAGCGGCTTCCTCGCGGTCTCCCAGCGTGCGCAGGGCCACCGCCCACAGCCGGTCGCGGTGACGCCGCACGAGCTCACCGAAGGCGTCGGAGTCGCCCTCGACATGGCGGGTGAGGAGGTCCTGGTCGCTCACTCCGTCGTATCCGGAGCCTTCCGCCATCGGACCCCCTCCCCCTTCGGTGGGACGTCAACCCGTGAACCTCACGTCGGTGATGCCCTGCTTGTGGCCGCCGTCGCTGTACTGGTCGCCGGCAGCGTACGGCAGGGCCGTGAGCCACACGAGCACGTACCGTGTCTTGACCGCCTTGGACGCCTTCACGGTTGCGGTGGTTCCGGTCGTGGTGAGTGTGCCGATCTTCTTCATCGACTTCAGGGCGCTCGGTGACGGATTCAGGGAGTCCGCGGCGTAGAGGTTCACGGTCGTGTGATCACCGCGGTAGTAGAGCCCTATGGTCGCCTGGGAGATCTCCCGCGCCGAGCCGAGGTCGTAGACGATGCCCACGCCCGGCTTGTAGGGCGCGAGGTTCGGACCGTCGATGAAGCTCGACGTCCGCCAGTAGGTCGAGCTGTCGCGGTCGTAGGTCTCACCGACGTCTCCGGGGTGCTGGGCGTCGCCGCTCACCACGTACTCGGCCGCGTCCTGGATCTTCAGCGGTTTGACCGGCTTGGGGGCGGCGTTGTTCTTGTCGCCCTCGTCCGTCGTCTGAGTCCGGTTCGTGTCGTCGGAGTTGCCCCGGTCCATCAGGGCGTCCGCGAGCTGCCAGCTGCCCAGACCGAGGGCGGCGATGAGGAGGGCGGAGACCGCCCACTTCAGTGCCTTTCCGGTACGGCTCTGCAACGGGGGCGGCGGGACCGTGACCTGCTGGGTGACACCGGGATGCGTCGCCGGTCGGCCATAGGTGCCCTGCTGGTACGTCGTGCGCTGATACTCCGGGGGTGCGGTGAACGCGGGCTCCGGCGGCCGGATGCGCGGCATCTCACCGATCGCCTTCACCAGCTCTTCCGGCGTGGTGCAGGCGGCCTCGTGACGGGAGGCGGTCGCGCCGTCGTTGACCAGCGCGCGCATGGACAGCTCCGACAGACCCCGATGGACGCCCGCGCGCACCTGGTCGGGGGCGATCAGTCCGACGTCCTTCGGCAGCCCGGACAGGCCGTAGGCGTCGTTCTCGTACGGCCAGCGCTGGGTGAGCGCCGCGTACAGCAGTGCGCCGATCGCCTCGGTGTCGGTGCGCTGCGGGGTCTCGGTACTGATGCCGCGCAGGGCGGCATTCACGGCGAGGCCGCGGATGCGCCACTGTCCCGAGGAGGTGCGCAGCACGGCGTTGGGGTTGAGCCGCAGATGCGCCAGGCCCTCCCGGTGGGCCGCGGCCATCGCGGAGGCGATCTGACTGGCCATCTGATAGGCGTCGTGCGGCTCCAGTGGGCCGGCCGCGAGCAACGTGGTCAGCTCGGTGGCGTCGGGCAGCCACTCGTGGACGACGTAGACGAGGTCGTTCTCCTCGACGGCGTCCAGTACCTGGACGAAGCGGGGATCTCCGAGCAGCGCCGAGGAGCGCGCGGCGGCCAGCACCGAACGGGCCCGGGCGTGGTCCGCGGGCAGGACATGGACGCCCACGGCACGACGGAGTTTCTCGTCGACGGCACGCCAACTGCTGAAACCGTCCAGACGGGTGACGCACTCTTCGAGGCGGTAGCGTCTGGCGAGCTTGTGGCCGCTGTGCAGTTCCGGCGGTGAGGCCTTCCCGGGACGTTCCGCCCCGCCACTCCCCTGTGCCTCGTCGCTGTCCGTGTCCTGCTCCCGGTTCTTGACCGCCCCGTCGGCCGTGGACTGGTCCGCTTGTGCGGTCAGCGGTTCATCACCGCTGGTGTCTGCCACGTCGACGGCCGCTGTGCTCCGTTCTGCCACCGTCGTTCCTGCCTCCCCATTCAGTGCGCGCCGTGCGACCTCGTGCGCGCCGGCCGACGCCGAACCCAATTGTGCCCACAGTCCGCCGCTATGCACGACACGCGGCGGCGAACGATGGTTGTGCGACTGCCCCTCGCTCACCTTCGTTCAACAGGCGGCGCTCCTTTCCCCGGACCTGATCCGTCCGGCGGTCTCTAGCGCCCCAGACGGCCGCGGACCATGCCGACCAGTGAGTTGAGCTCCTCGATGCGCATTCTTCGGGCGGCGACGAAGAAGACGCCGAGCAGAAGCGCCCCGCCGGCCAGCAGTGCGGCGAACGAACCGAGGACGCCCTGGCCCAGGCTGTGCCCGATGCCGTAGCAGGCCGCGCCGCCGATCAGTGCGGCGGGCACGGAGGCGATGCACAGACGGGCGTAGGTCCGCAGGACGTGGGAGCCGTCGAGGTCGCCGTCGAGCCGCTTGCGCAGCCGGTTCCAGGCGACGCCGACGCCGATCGTGTACGCCAGACCGTAGGAGGCCGCCATGCCGACCACCGCCCAGCGGGCGGGCAGAACGAAGTAGCAGACCGCCGAGGCGGTCGCGTTGACCGTGGCCACGATGACGGTGTTGTAGAAGGGGGTGCGGGTGTCTTCGTAGGCGTAGAAGGCGCGCAGGACGACGTACTGCACGGAGTAGGGGATCAGGCCGAGGCCGAAGGCCATCAGCATGAAGCCCATGTTCGTGGCCTCGCTGGTGCCCGAGGAACCGAAGATCAGCGTGCACATCGGGATGCCGAGGGCGAGGAAGCCGAAGGCGATCGGCACGATCGCCACGGCCGTGGTGCGCAGGCCCTGCGAGATGTCGTCGCGGACCGCGCCGGTGTCGCTCTCGGCGGCCGAGCGCGAGATGCGGGGCAGCAGGGCGGCCATCAGGGAGACGGTGATGATGGCCTGCGGCAGACCCCAGATCAGTTGGGCGTTGGCGTAGGCGGCGAAGCCCGTCCCGTCGACCGGCGATGCCTTGCCGGCCGACGTGGACAGCTGGGTCACGACGAGCGCGCCGGCCTGGTTGGCGAGGACGAACAGGACGGTCCACTTGGCCAGCGTCGCCGCCTTGCCGAGACCGTGACCCCTCCAGTCGAAGCGCAGCCGGAGCCGGAACCCGGTCTCGCGCAGGTACGGGATCATCGCGAGAGCCTGCACGACCAGACCGAGCAGGACCCCGACGCCGAGGAGCCGCTCGCCCTGGGGCGGGATGGTCGTGACCTTCATTCCGGAGTCGGCGGACGTGCCGTAGACCCAGATGAACATGCCCAGCGTCACGATGATGACGATGTTGTTGAGGACGGGCGTCCACATCATCGCGCCGAACTTGCCGCGCGCGTTGAGGACCTGACCCATCACCACGTGGACGCCCATGAAGAAGATCGAGGGCAGGAAGTAGCGGACGAAGGTGATGCCGACCTGGTTGGCCGCGGGATCGCTGGCGACCGAGTCGGACAGCAGGCGGATCAGGACGGGGGCCGCGGCGATCGCGGCGACCGTGAGCAGGCCGAGTGCCACCATGACCAGGGTGAGCAGCCGGTTGGCGAAGGCCTCGCCGCCGTCCTCGTCCTCCTTCATGGCGCGCACGAGCTGCGGTACGAAGACGGAGTTGAGTCCGCCGCCGACGGTCAGGATGTAGATCATCGTCGGTAGCTGATAGGCGACCTGGAAGGTGTCGCCGAGCAGGCCGACGCCCAGGGCGGAGACGATCAGCGCGGAGCGGACGAAGCCGGTGAGGCGGGAGACCAGCGTGCCCGCGGCCATGACGGCGCTGGACTTCAGCAGTCCGGACGCGCGACCGCCCTTCTTGGGGGCGGAGGCGGTGTCCACGGTGGCCGGGGCCGGCGTCGGGTCGGGAGTCGCGGTGAGGTTCATGGTCTGGTCGACCGCGGGCGTCGCGGCCACCGGAGCCTGGTACGGCTGTGCTGCTGCCTGTCCGCCCGGAGGCTGGGCCGGCCCGGGCACGGCGGGGGGCTCCGCCGCCGGCCGGGCGTCGCTCTGTTGCTGATAGCCGGCCTGCTGCTGGTAGCCGCTCTGCTGCTGGTCCCGGAAGAGGTGGGCGAAGGCGTCCGGCTGGTGCTGCTGCTCCCCGGAGTGCGTGACCAGGTCGTCCACGCCCACGAACTGGGTGGTTCGAGGGTCGTCGCCGTACGGGAGGTACTGCGTGGGGCCCTCCGGCTCGGGCGCCGGGGTCTGGGCCCACACATGGGGATCGGGCGCGTACGGGGACTGCGGGGGCGGGCCGTACAGAGGCTGCTGCGGCTCATGGGCGCCAGGGGGCGGCGGAGGGTGCGCGGCACGGTCGTAGAGCGCCTCGGCGACCGGATCCTGCGCGGTGAGGTCCTGGGACCGGTACGGGTCCTGGTCGTAGGCGTCCTGGAGGTACATGTCCGCGGGGTGCTGCGGCGGCACCTGGCCCTGCTCGGGCGGCGGGCCCTCGGGGCGCCCCGAGCCGCCCGCGGCCCGGCCGCGGTCACCGTCGTACGGCGCGTTCATGGCTTACCCCACCTCATCGTCCCGGGCCCACCGGCCACGACATCCTCAACGGTCCACTCTCTCACCCGTGCCGGACGGGTCTGCGCTTGCCGCTTCGGTGTCCTGACTCTCGTCACTCGGCTGCTCCGGGTCGTCTGCCCCGGCTGATGCGCCGGACTCTTCACTGTGATGGTCCGGGGGCCCCGCAGGGCTCTGCGGGTCGTCCGCGGGCCGGTCGCCCTCGTCGGGGCCATCCTCGTCGGCTTCCTCGGCTTCCTCGGCCTGGCGGGCGGCCGCCCGCTTGCGCTGGGTGTACATGCGGAAGCCGGCCAGCACCAGGAGCAGGACGCCACCGCCGATGACCAGCATCACCGTCGCCGTGATCTCGGTGACCTTCACGTCGAAGGTCACGGGCGCCCCGTACTCCTGCCCGTCCTCGGTGTACAGCTGGGCGATCACTGTCGTCTGACCGTTGACCTTGGCGGATGTGCTGAACTTCACCGTCGTCGTATGGCCGCCGGAGACCGTGATCTGCTGCTCGGCGTAGGGCTCGCCGGAGATCTCCAGACGCGTCTGGTTCGTCGAGGTGAGCCGCAGGACCAGGTGGCCGACGCCCTGCACCAGGTTGTTCTGCACGGTCACCGGGATAGTGGCGCTGCGTCCGGAGAGTTTGGTCTCCGACTTGTCGATCAGCTTGACCTGTCCCGTCAGTGTGTCCAGGTATGTCCGCACGCTCTGGCGGAACGCGCTCGCCGCGGCGCCGTGCCCTCGCCAGGACGTGGACATCTCACGGTTTATGGCCCGCCCGAAGGGGGTCACGACCCTCGCCTCGTTGGCGAGGATCACCTTGAAGTTGTCGAGCTTGTCCTGGGTGTCCGCGGTCTCCTCGAAGGCCGACCGGGGCAGCTCCCGCTTACGGAGCGAGGCCGGGTACGCCGACCTGGACGGCACCTTCGTGCTGGCGGCAGGGTCGGGCTTGGCCTTGGCCGCCGCCGCGAGCTGCTGGGGCTGCGACCAGGTGCCACCCTGAAGCTGTGTGACGGCCTCCGCGAGCGCCCGGGCCTGGCTCGCGGTCGGGATGCGCTGTGGGGCGACGACGATGCTGCGCTGCTTGTCCGTCTGCAGATTCAGCTCGAGGCTCTGTGCGAGGAACTGCTGCACGGCGAGCGTGGACGCGGAGGCCCGCGTGAGATCGCCCTCGAACATCATGGACAGCAGCGAGTCCGCGACCACCGCGGTGGTGCCGCCGCCGATGGGGCGAGCCGCGGACGGCGTGTACGAGAGGTCGCCGGTCTCGGCGAGGCTGTCGCTGCGCGCGATGACCTTGTCGGCGCCCGCGGAGGTGGCGACCTTGACGATCGACGGGTCGACGGCGCCCTCCACCGGCCAGGCGAAGTCCGTGTCCGGGGTCACGTGGAGCACCGTCTCCACCGTGGTGGCGGCTACGTCGGTGGCTTCCTTGAGCTGGCTCAGGGAGCCGGCGACACCGGTGCCGTTGTGCGCGAGCGAGGCCAGGTCGGGGTCGGCGAAGGSCAGCGCGACGACCTCCTTGCCCGTGACCGCGGTCTGCAGCTCGTCGAGCCACTGCTTGGCGACCGCCTGCTGGGTGCCGGCCGTCGTGGTGTCGCCGTCGCCCCGGACGCGGTAGCTGCCGGTCATGGCGTCGACGGACGCCAGCAGGTCCGGGTCGATCACCCAGGTGACGTCGAGCTGTTTGCCCAGGGTCAGCATCTGGTCCAGGCGGCCGCCGGGGGCGATCTCCTTGGCCAGGTCCTCGTTGAGGAAGACCGGCGTCTGCTGCGCGTTCGAGCCCGTCTCCGCCGTCATGTGGACGGTGGACATCAGCGGCCACAGCACGGTCGTCGGCGTGCGGGTGTCCGCCTCGTCGGCCTGCCACGGGAGGAAGGTCCGCTGCACGCCCAGGACCTGGTCCCACTGCTGCGCGGACGTCTGGCCGGACAGCGCGACTCCGAGCGGATAGACCCCGTTCTTGCCGAGGTCGAGCTTGTCGACCGGGACGGAGATGCTGAAGTGCTGGGCCACACCGGGCGTGAGCTTGGCGAACCTGGCGGTGTACTTGCCGCCGACCGGGACGCCGTCGTCCGCGGGGAGGGCATCCGCCTGTTTGGCGGCTCTCTCGATCGCCGAGCGGGTGGCGAGCGCGTCACCGACCCGCAGGTCCACGTGGGCGCCCGTGACGGCCTGCCTGCCGTTGTTGGTGACCGTGCCCGAGACGGTCAGGGTGTCCCCGTCCGTGGGGGCGCTGGGGCTGAGCGAGTCGACGGCCACGGCCACCGTGCCCGCGTCGGAGGTCTCCTTGACGCCGCCCTGGCCGGCCGCCTGCGCGGAGGCGGAGGGCAGCTGGAGAAGACCGGCCAGCAGGGGCACACCGGCGAGCAGTACGCCGGTGCGCCGCAGCCACCGGCGGGCAGGTGAGGGAGTCATCCCCGGGAAGTCTGCCGCCTCGGCCACGCGTTCGCCCGTCCCTCGTCGTCGTCAGTGGTCGTCGGAATGTGCGTCCAGGCATCGTAACGATGCGCGCTGAGGGGAAGTGCCGCGGACTGCTCCACAAGATCGTGGAAGGCGGTCGGCTCGTCCGCTATGCGTCGATATAAGAAGAAGCGGCGATAAGGCGGTCGAGGGCCCTTCTTGCCTCCCTATCGGCTGACCTGTCCTACCGTCGCTAAACCGGGCGGCCCCGGCCCGCGCGGCCACGTACCCTCTTTTGTTGTGCCGAACGCCAACGAAGACAATCTCAGTGTCCTGAGTCAGGTGCAGCACCGCGCGGTGAGTGAACTGCTGCGGGTCGCCCCTGTCGCCGACGACCTCGCACGCCGCTTCCAGGAGGCGGGCTTCTCCCTCGCCCTGGTCGGCGGCTCGGTCCGGGACGCGCTGCTCGGTCGGCTCGGCAATGACCTGGACTTCACCACGGACGCCCGGCCCGAGGACGTCCTGAAGATCGTGCGACCGTGGGCGGACTCCGTGTGGGAGGTCGGGATCGCCTTCGGCACCGTCGGCGTCCAGAAGGAAGCCCGCGTCGGAGACGTCGACCGATGCTTCCAGATCGAGGTCACCACCTACCGCTCGGAGGCGTACGACCGCACTTCGCGCAAGCCCGAGGTGTCGTACGGCGACTCCATCGAGCAGGACCTCGTGCGACGGGACTTCACGGTGAACGCCATGGCCGTGGCGCTTCCGGAGAAGGAGTTCATCGACCCGCACGGCGGCCTCGACGACCTCGCGGCACGGGTGCTGCGCACACCGGGCACCCCGGAGGAGTCCTTCTCGGACGACCCGCTGCGCATGATGCGTGCCGCCCGTTTCGCCGCCCAGCTCGACTTCGAGGTCGCCAGCGACGTCGTCACGGCCATGAAGGAGATGTCCGACCGCATCGACATCGTCTCGGCCGAGCGGGTGCGGGACGAGCTGAACAAGCTGATCCTTTCCGCGCACCCGCGCAAGGGACTCTCGCTGCTGGTCGACACCGGCATCGCCGATCGTGTGCTGCCCGAGCTGCCCGCGTTGCGACTGGAGAGTGACGAGCACCACCGGCACAAGGACGTCTACGAGCACACCCTGATCGTTCTCGAGCAGGCCATGGCGCTGGAGGAGGACGGGCCCGACCTCGTCCTGCGGCTCGCTGCGCTGCTGCACGACATCGGTAAGCCGCGCACCCGTCGCTTCGAGAAGGACGGCCGCGTCTCGTTCCACCACCACGAGGTGGTGGGCGCGAAGATGACGAAGAAGCGGATGACGGCTCTGAAGTACTCCAACGAGTTGGTGAAGGACGTCTCCCGCCTGGTCGAACTCCACCTGCGCTTCCATGGGTACGGCATGGGCGAGTGGACGGACTCCGCGGTGCGTCGTTATGTACGGGACGCGGGGCCCCTGCTCGAACGGCTTCACAAGCTGACACGTTCGGACTGCACGACACGCAACAAGCGCAAGGCGGCCACGCTCTCCCGGGCGTACGACGGGCTGGAGGAGCGCATCTCCCAGCTGAAGGAGCGGGAGGAACTGGACGCGATCCGACCCGACCTGGACGGCAACCAGATCATGGAGATTTTGGGCGTCGGCCCCGGCCCCGCCATCGGCAAGGCGTACAAGCACCTGCTGGAACTGCGGCTGGAGAACGGCCCGATGGAGTACGACGCTGCTGTGGCGGCCCTCAAGGAGTGGTGGGTTCAGCAGGGCTGAGGCACGTGAAACGGGGTCATGTTTCACGTGAAACATGACCCCGTCGTTGCGGCGGACGGACATGCGAAGGGGCGGTGTTTCACGTGAAACACCGCCCCTTCGCAGCCGTCTTACTTCTTGTGGTCCTTCAGGCAGAGCAGGAAGTTACTGCCGTCACCGCTCTCGGTGTACGAGTACTGGAAGTCCTTGGCTTGCTCCGCGCACTTGCTGTCGGCCGTGAGCTGTGTGTACGTGCCCTTGACCTTCGCCAGCACGACGTACTGCGCCTGCGAGGAGTCGCACTTGACGACCTCGAGGTCGGGGTTGTTGTCGTCGCTGTTGCCGCGGTGCATGCAGTCGCCGACAGCCGCCGTCTTGGCGTCGTCTCGGCTCGCTATGTAGCCGCCGATGGCCACACCGGCGACGACGAGCACGATGACGATGTTCTTGATCAGCTTGAAGCTGACCTTGCGGCGGGGCTGCTCCGGGGGGACCGCGCCGTACGGGGCGGCGGGGTAGCCGGGCTGACCGGGCTGCTGGGGGTAGCCGGGCTGCTGGGGGTAGCCGCCCTGCGGCGGGTACGGAGCCTGCCCCTCGGGCTGGCCGTAGGGCTGCTGGCCCGGCTGCGCGAACGGGTTCTGGCCGTGGGGCGGCGGAGTCGACACTGGGAGTCCCCCTAGAAAACTTGGACGTGGCGCGAAATCACTCGCGAAGTAAGACGCACGTAAGTTACCGGGCCCCACTGACAACCTTGTAGCCGGGAAGAGGTCTGTGTCATTGATGTGACACTCACCGGCGTGCAAAGCGGGCTATAGCGCCAGCAACCGCTCCGTAGATAACGGCGACCGTGACCACCAGTCCCGGTGAGCGACCGTCAGGGGGCAGCATCAGGGCGGCGACAGCTGCGGCTCCGACGAAAGCGACGTTGAACAGGACGTCGTAGAGGGAGAAGATCCGGCCGCGGAAGCCGTCCTCCACACAGGACTGGATGACCGTGTCGGTGGAGATCTTCGCGCCCTGGGTGACCAACCCCAGCACGAACGCGGCGACGAACGTGGTGAGCTGGGCGAACGGAAGCATCAGGACGAGCTCCAGGACCGCGGCGACCGCGGCACAAACGGCGATCCAGCGGATCGGGCCGAGCCGGCCCGCCGCCCAGGGGGTCACCACCGCGGCGACGAAGAAGCCGGCGCCGGAGACGCCCACCGCCAGTCCCAGGAGGGCGAGTCCGTCGGCCGGGTCGGACGACCAGGCGTACCGGCACAGCATCAACACCATGACGGTCAGGGCGCCGTAGCAGAACCGCATCAGTGTGATCGAGCCGAGCGCCCAGGCGGCCTTTCTGCGCGGGGGTTCGGCGAGGTGACGTACGCCGGCCGAAAGGCCGTGGGCGGTGCCTCTGAGAGCGGCTGCCAGCCGGGGCCGGCCGAGGCCTTCGTCGGGGCCGAGCAGATCCACCGCCATCGACAGGGACACCAGGGCGGCACACAGGTACAGCGCGCATGCCAGCAGAACCACTGCAGCGTCGGTGTCCGCGACTCCCAGCCGGACGACGAAGGCGAGACCACCGCCCGCGACCGCGGCCAGCGTTCCGGCCGTCGGCGAAAGGGAGTTGGCCATGACCAGCCGCTCGCCGTCGACCACGCGCGGCAGAGCCGCCGACAGCCCGGCGAGGACGAAACGGTTGACGGCGGTGACGCAGAGCGCTGAGGCGTAGAAGAGCTGGTCGGGTACCTGGCTGATGGTCAGGAGAGCCGTCACCGAAGCCAGCAGGGCCCGCAGCAGATTGCCGTGCAGGAGCACCTGCCGTCGGCGCCAGCGGTCCAGCAGGACGCCCGCGAAGGGCCCGACCAACGAGTAGGGCAGCAGCAGGACCGCCATGGCCGAGGCGATCGCTGCGGCCGAGGTCTGCTTCTCCGGTGAGAACACGACGTAGGTGGCGAGCGCGACCTGGTAGACGCCGTCCGCGCACTGAGAGAGCAGCCGTACGGCGAGCAGGCGCCGGAAGTTCCTCAGGCGCAGCAGAACGCGCAGATCACGGGCGGCCATGGGCACAGCCTCACATACGGGGAGGGTCCCCGAGTCAGTGGACCCGGGGACCCTTCTCAGCCCTGGCAGGAGCGAATTTTCCGTACGGGGTCGGGTTAGCGCTCGACCTCGCCGCGGATGAACTTCTCGACGTTGTCGTACGCCTCGTCGTCGAAGTACTGCACCGGCGGGGACTTCATGAAGTAGCTCGACGCCGACAGGATGGGGCCGCCGATGCCGCGGTCCTTGGCGATCTTCGCGGCGCGCAGGGCGTCGATGATGACACCCGCGGAGTTCGGGGAGTCCCAGACCTCGAGCTTGTACTCCAGGTTCAGCGGGACGTCACCGAAGGCGCGGCCCTCGAGGCGGACGTACGCCCACTTGCGGTCGTCCAGCCAGGCCACGTAGTCCGAGGGACCGATGTGGACGTTCTTCTCGCCCATGTCGCGGTCGGGGATCTGCGAGGTGACGGCCTGCGTCTTCGAGATCTTCTTGGACTCGAGGCGGTCGCGCTCCAGCATGTTCTTGAAGTCCATGTTGCCGCCGACGTTGAGCTGCATGGTGCGCTCGAGACGGACACCGCGGTCTTCGAACAGCTTCGCCATCACGCGGTGCGTGATGGTGGCGCCGACCTGGGACTTGATGTCGTCGCCGACGATCGGGACGCCCGCCTCGGTGAACTTGTCCGCCCACTCCTTGGTGCCGGCGATGAAGACCGGGAGGGCGTTGACGAAGGCGACCTTGGCGTCGATGGCGGCCTGGGCGTAGAACTTCGCCGCGTCCTCGGAACCGACGGGCAGGTAGCAGACGAGAACGTCGACCTGCTTGTCCTTCAGGATCTGGACCACGTCGACCGGCGTCTCGGCGGATTCCTCGATGGTCTCGCGGTAGTACTTGCCGAGACCGTCGAGGGTGTGGCCGCGCTGGACCGTGACGCCCTTGTTCGGGACGTCGCAGATCTTGATGGTGTTGTTCTCACTGGCACCGATGGCGTCCGAGAGGTCGAGGCCGACCTTCTTCGCGTCGACGTCGAAGGCGGCGACGAACTCGACGTCACCGACGTGGTAGTCCCCGAACTGCACGTGCATCAGGCCCGGGACCTTGGTCGCCGGGTCGGCGTCCTTGTAGTACTCGACGCCCTGCACCAGCGACGCCGCGCAGTTGCCCACGCCGACGATGGCTACGCGAACCGAACCCATTCCGGTTGCTCCCTGTGTGTACGAGTGAGGCCCTGAATGGGCGCTCACGTGGCGGTTTCGTCGGGCGAATCCGTCCCGGAGGTGTCCCCGGGGCGGGGCAGGACGCCCGTCGATCCAGATGTGTTGTGCTGCTGAGCGGGCCCCCCGGACGGTGAACCCTTGAGGTCCCGTCCGGCCCGCTCGCTTTCGATGAGCTCGTTCAGCCAGCGCACTTCGCGCTCCACGGACTCCATTCCGTGGCGCTGGAGCTCAAGCGTGTAATCGTCGAGGCGCTCCCGGGTCCGGACCAGGGAGGCACGCATCTTCTCGAGGCGCTCCTCCAGCCGGCTGCGACGGCCCTCCAGGACGCGCATGCGGACATCGCGCGACGTCTGGCCGAAGAAGGCGAAACGAGCGGCGAAGGTCTCGTCCTCGTACGCGTCGGGTCCCGTCTGGGACAGGAGCTCCTCGAAGTGCTCCTTCCCCTCCGCCGTCAACCGATAGACGATCTTGGCGCGTCGCCCTGCGAGTGGAGCTGCCAGGGCGTCCTCAGGGGTGCTCCCCGGCTCTTCGATCAACCAGCCGTTGGCGACCAGCGTCTTGAGGCAGGGGTAGAGCGTGCCGTAGCTGAACGCACGGAACACGCCCAACGACGTATTGAGTCGTTTGCGCAGCTCATAGCCGTGCATGGGGGACTCGCGCAGCAGGCCGAGGACGGCGAACTCAAGGATCCCGGAACGCCGGCTCATGGTTGCCTCCTCTCGGCTTATGCCGCGCTGATGTATCGACTCGATACATCTAGACGATAGAACGGCCTTCCGGATGCGACAAGAGGGGGGATGGTGAACGGGATCACATCACTGATTCGTTGTAGGCGAGTTGCCTGATTTGGGGTGAACTTGGGGGCTAGGCGGGTTTTGGCGGTGCGTAGTCTGTGCGCCATGCACACCACCGGGACCCATGAGACGCCGGGGGGCGTCGAGGTCCTCGGTGCAGTACGGGTGAATGCGCAAGCGACCGCATCCGTACTTCGGGGGGACAGGAAACCAGCCGCCTTTTCCAGGCGCGCACGGATGCGCCTGCCCGAGGAGTAATCGTTCGATGAGCGAGCACCGTCGCAAACCGCCGCAGCCGCAGGGAGGCGGACGTGCCGCGGCCCGACGCGGCCAGTCCGGTGCGTCCTCCGGCCGCCGCGCGGCACCGCGAGGCGCCACCGGATCTCCTGCCGACTACGGGTTGGGCCACGGGTCCGGTAGCGAGGAGCCGACCGGCAGCCGCGCCGACGCCCGACGCACGTCCCAGAGAAACCCGGGCGGCGGCCGGCGCAGAGGAGTCGACCCCGCGGCGCGTCGCGGCGATCAGACCGGTCCCGGACGGGGCAGAGGACGCTCGGCACCCGACCGGAAGCGCCTGATCGACTACCCGCGCGCCGACAAGTACGGCTGGCAGCGCTGGATGCCCTCGTGGAAGCTCGTCGTCGGTCTGTTCGTCGGCTTCGTCGGCAGTCTGGTCGCCGTGGCGGGCATCGGGTACGCCATGGTGGGCATCCCGGACATCGCCAAGACGGCCACGGCGCAGAACAACGTCTACTACTGGAAGGACGGCAGCCAGATGGTTGCCACCGGTGGTGAGACGAACCGGCAGAACGTCGACCTCTCGCAGATCCCGGAGGAGATGCGCTGGGCGGTGATCTCGCAGGAGAACAAGACCTTCTACGACGACAGCGGCATCGACCCCAAGGGCATCGCCCGCGCCGTGTTCAACATGGCCCGGGGCGGACAGACGCAGGGCGGATCGACGATCACCCAGCAGTACGTCAAGAACGCCATGCTGAACGACCAGTCGCAGACGATCTCCCGGAAGTTCAAGGAGATCTTCGTGTCCATAAAGGTGGGCGCGGAGGTCGACAAGGACCAGATCATGGCCGGTTACCTGAACTCCGCGTACTACGGGCGCAACGCCTACGGGATCCAGGCCGCGGCACGCGCCTACTTCAACAAGGACGCGATCAAGCTCGACCCGGGTGAGTGCGCCTTCCTCGCCGCCATGCTGAAGGGCGCCACGTACTACGACCCGGCCGGCGCGACGTCCGTCGACTCGGTCGGCGCCACGCCCGCGGCCAACAGCGCGAGGGCCCTGCGCCAGATGCAGGACACCCTCGACAAGATGGTCGAGTACGGCCACCTCGACGCCTCGGTCCGAGCGAAGTACACCAAGCTCCCCAAGTGGCAGAACCCCCGGTCGAACACCGACCTGAAGGGCCAGGTCGGCTACCTCGTCGACCTCGCCAACGGTTACCTCGTGACCCACAGCAAGGAGACCGGAGTCACCCAGGACGCGCTGCAACAGGGCGGCTTCTCGATCTACACGACCTTCGACAAGAAAAAGGTCAACGAGCTGCAGGCGTCGGTCAAGAAGGTCCAGGACGTTAACATCAAGCCGGCGCAGCGGCCGGACACGGACACGCACGTCCAGTTCGGCGGAGCGTCCGTGGAGCCTGATACCGGTGCCATCCGGGCCATCTACGGTGGTGAGGACGCCACCAAGCACTTCACCGACAACGCGGACCAGACCGGTGCCCAGGTCGGTTCGACCTTCAAGCCCTTCGTGCTGGCCGCCGCGATGACCTGGGGCGTGCGCGATCCGGACCTGGGCTCCTCGCAGGCGCAGGACGAGCGCACCATCGTCTCGCCCAAGAGCCTGTTCAGCGGACAGAACAAGCTCAAGATCAGGAACTACGACCATTCGATCTGGAAGAACGAGAAGGGCGAGGAGTGGCTCCAGACCAACGACGGCAACGTCTCTGTGGGCGACGCGCCCGACTTCAAGATCGACCTGCGTGAGGCGATGCGTGAGTCCGTGAACTCCGCGTTCGTGCAGCTCGGCATGGACGTGGGTCTGGACAAGGTCAAGGACTCCGCCGTCAGTGCGGGCCTGAAGGCGTCCAGTCTGACCAACAGCGGCTTCCCGTCGTTCTCGATCGGCATCTCCGACCCGAGCGCGATCCGGATGGCCGGCGCGTACGCCACCTTCGCCGCGAGCGGCAAGCAGCGCGACCCGTACTCCGTGGAGAAGGTCACGAGCGAGAAGGGCCAGATCTTCACGCACGAGACGCAGACGAACCAGGCGTTCACGGCCAAGGTCGCCGACAACGTGACGGACGTCCTGAAGACCGTGGTCGACAAGGGCACCGGTACCAATGCGCAGCTGCCGGGCCGTGAGGTGGCGGGCAAGACCGGCACCACCGACGGCAACAAGTCGGCCTGGTTCGTGGGCTACACCCCGCAGCTGTCGACGGCGGTCACCATGTTCCGGTACGACGACGACGAGTCGAAGAAGGACCGTACGTTCCTGAAGATGTTCGGAACGGGTGGCCAGAAGAAGATCCACGGTGCCTCGTTCCCGGCGCAGATCTGGCACGACTACATGCTCGAGGCGCTGGAGGGCACACCGGCGAAGGGCTTCCCGGAGCCGCAGCCCATCGGTGAGGTCGTCAACGCGGAACCGTCGCCGACCCCGACTCCGTCGGCCACCGAGACCGAGGAGGAGGAGACGTCGCCGTCCCCGTCGCCGAGCAAGTCTGCGGTCGAGCCGTCGCCGTCCGCGACTGAGACGTGCAACAAGTTCTTCGGTTGCCCGAATGATGGCGGGACGAGCAACGGCAACGGAAACGGCAATGGCGGCACGGGTGAGACGAGCCCGTCACCGAGCCCTTCCGAGACTCAAGGCGACAACAGAGGCAACACCAACGGGGGCTTCTTCGGAGGCCCGGGCGGGTGACCGTGCTGCCGCCCAGCTTGCGTGTTTCACGTGAAACATGCGGATGTTTCACGTGAAACGAGGGCCGCTCCACCGGACCAGGTGGGGCGGTCCTCGGCGTTTTCCTAGCTCGGTGCGGCAGGATGGCGCCCATGTCCAGTGCAGAATCCTCGCCGGCGCGCGTGCATGAGCCGGATCCGGTAAAGCCGACCAGCGACGACCCGGTGGCCGCGGCCGGCAGTGAGCTGATCGGCGGCCCCCTCGGCCGACGGGCCCTGCTGGGGACGTCCTGGTGGACTCCCGTACGGATCGTCGCGCTCGTGGCGATCGGAATGTTCGCCCTCGGACTGATCCAGAAGGCGCCCTGCTACACCGGCGGCTGGTTCTTCGGAGCCACCACCCAGTACACGCATGCCTGCTATTCGGACATCCCGCACCTTTATCAGGGGCGTGGTTTCGCCGACGGTCTGGTGCCGTACTTCGACAAGCTCCCCGGCGACATGGACTACCTGGAGTACCCGGTGCTCACCGGTGTGTTCATGGAGGTGGCCAGCTGGCTGACGCCGGGCGGAGGCAGCATCCAGGATCAGGAGCAGTGGTACTGGATCGTCAACGCCGGGATGCTGATGGCGTGCGCGGCCGTCATCGCCGTCTGCGTGACCCGGACGCACGCCCGGCGCCCCTGGGACGGTCTGCTGGTCGCCCTGGCCCCTGCTTTCGCGTTGACCGCGACCATCAACTGGGACCTCCTGGCGGTCGCCCTGACGGCCGCGGCGATGCTCATGTGGTCCCGGGGTCGGTCGCTGGCTTTCGGGGTCCTGCTGGGGCTTGCGACGGCCGCCAAGCTCTATCCCGTCTTCCTTCTCGGCCCCCTGTTCGTGCTGTGCTGGCGCGCGGGCAAGTGGCGGGACTTCGGCAAGGCGCTGGGCGGTGCGACCTTCTCCTGGCTGGTGGTGAACCTGCCGGTCATGTACTTGGCTTTCGAGGGCTGGTCGAAGTTCTACCGGTTCAGCCAGGAGCGAGGCGTGGACTTCGGCTCCTTCTGGTTGATCCTGGCCCAGAACTCCAGAGACCCGCTCACCACGCACAGCGTCAACATCCTCGCTATGCTCCTCGTCGCGCTGTGCGCCGTGGGCATCGCGATACTGGCGCTGACCGCCCCTCGCCGCCCCCGCTTCGCCCAGCTGGCCTTCCTGATCGTGGCGGCCTTCATCGTCACCAACAAGGTCTACTCGCCGCAGTACGTCCTGTGGCTGGTACCGCTGGCGGTGCTCGCCCGGCCGAAGTGGCGGGACTTCCTGATCTGGCAGGCGTGCGAGGTCGCCTACTTCCTCGGCATCTGGATGTACCTCGCGTACACGATGAGCGGAGAGGCCCACAAGGGGCTGCCGACCGACGGATACCACTGGGCCATCGGCGTGCACCTGGTCGGCACGCTCTACCTGTGCGGTGTGGTCGTCCGCGACATCCTCATGCCGGAGCGGGACGTGGTGCGACGGGCAGGCGAGGACGACCCGTCGGGCGGTGTGCTCGACGGCGCCGAGGACGTCTTCGTCCTCGGCGCTGCGGCGCATCCGCCGCGGCACGCCTCCCACTTCGACGGGCCGCAGGTGGAGTGGGGCAAGCAGGACGTCGTCGACCGTTCGCCGTGAGCGAACAGTCTGCCGTCCGGCGCCGGCCCGGCACGGGACAGTGAGAGGGCCGTACGCGGAATCCGCGTACGGCCCTCTCACTGTCTCCTGAGCGCTGCCCGGGCGTCCTCAGGACGCTCAGCGATCCACGATCCGGTCGAACTGTGTGGTGGTGTGGCGCAGATGGGCGACCAGCTCATCGCCGACGTGCGGCTCCGGCGCGTCCGAGGGCACGAACAGGATGGAGACCTGCATGTGCGGGGGCTCGGCGAACCAGCGCTGCTTTCCGCCCCACACGAACGGCGAAAGATTCCGGTTCACGGTGGCGAGGCCGGCCCGGGCGACGCCCTTGGCGCGCGGCATGACGCCGTGCAGGGCCTTGGGGGCCTCCAGGCCCACCCCGTGCGACGTGCCGCCCGCCACGACCACCAGGAAGCCGTCCGAGGCCGCCTTCTGCTGCCGGTAACCGAACCGATCGCCCTTGGCGACCTTGGTGACGTCCAGGACCGCGCCGCGGTACTCGGTGGCGTCGTGGTCCCCCAGCCACAGCCGCGTGCCGATGCGCGCACGGAAGCGGGTCTGCGGGAACTGCTGCTGCAACCGGGCGAGTTCGTCGGCCTTGAGGTGGCTGACGAACATCGTGTGCAGCGGCAGCCGGGCCGCGCGCAACCGGTCCATCCAGCCGATGACCTCCTCGACGGCGTCGGAACCGTCGGTGCGGTCCAGCGGCAGATGGATGGCGAAGCCCTCCAGGCGCACGTTCTCGATGGCGGAGTGCAACTGCGGCAGATCCTGCTCGCTGATGCCGTGCCGCTTCATCGAAGACATCACCTCGATGACCACCCGCGCGCCCACGAGGCCGTACACGCCGTCCACCGACGACACCGAGCGCACGACCCGGTCGGGCAGTGGCACGGGCTCCTCGCCGCGCCGGTAGGGCGTCAGCACCAGCAGGTCCCCGCCGAAGAAGTCCTTGATGCGCGCGGCCTCGTACGTCGTGCCGACGGCGAGGACGTCCGAGCCCAGCCGGGTGGCCTCCTCCGCCAGCCGGTCGTGCCCGAAGCCGTAGCCGTTGCCCTTGCAGACCGGTACGAGCCCCGGGAACTGCTCCTGCACGTGCTTGTGGTGCGCCCGCCAGCGCGCGGTGTCGACGTAGAGCGTGAGCGCCATGGCCGGACCCGGGACCTTTCTCGTGGCTGCCGTGTGGGGGAGGTGCGTCAGAGGTATGGAATCACTGAACGTGACGTCAGCGGCGCGACATGTAGATGTCGAGCGCCTTGTGGAGCAGCTTGTTCAGCGGGAAGTCCCACTCGCCGAGGTACTCCGCGGCCTGACCGCCCGTGCCGACCTTGAACTGGATCAGGCCGAAGAGGTGGTCGGTCTCGTCCAGCGAGTCGGAGATGCCGCGCAGGTCGTAGACCGTGGCGCCCAGGGCGTAGGCGTCACGCAGCATGCGCCACTGCATCGCGTTCGAGGGACGGAACTCCCGGCCGATGTTGTCGGAGGCCCCGTAGGAGTACCAGACGTGACCGCCGACGATCAGCATCGTGGCCGCCGAAAGGTTCACGCCGTTGTGGCGGGCGAAGTACAGCCGCATCCGGTTGGGGTCCTCGGTGTTGAGGGCCGTCCACATCCGCTGGAAGTACGACAGGGGTCGCGGCCGGAAGTGGTCGCGGACAGCCGTGATCTCGTACAGCCGCTGCCATTCCTCGAGGTCGTGGTAGCCGCCCTGGACGACCTCGACGCCGGCCTTCTCGGCCTTCTTGATGTTGCGTCGCCACAACTGGTTGAAGTTCTTGTGGACCTCTTCGAGGGAGCGGTTCGCCAACGGCACCTGGTAGACGTAACGCGGCTGGACGTCCCCGAAGCCGGCGCCACCGTCCTCGCCCTGCTGCCAGCCCATGCGGCGCAGCTTGTCGGCCACCTCGAAGGCGCGCGGTTCGATGAAGTCGGCCTCGATGTCGCGCAGTCGCTTCACGTCCGGGTTCTGGATGCCCGCCTTGATGGACGTGGCCTCCCAGCGACGGATGATCACCGGCGGGCCCATCTTCACCGAGAAGGCGCCCTGCTGCTTGAGGTGAGCCAGCATCGGTTCCAGCCAGTCGGTCAGGTTCGGCGCGTACCAGTTGATGACCGGGCCCTCGGGCAGATAGGCCAGGTAGCGCTTGATCTTGGGCAGTTGGCGGTAGAGGACCAGACCCGCGCCGACCAGTTCACCGGTTCGTTCGTCGAACCAGCCGAGGTTCTCCGAACGCCACTCGGCCTTGACGTCGGCCCAGGCCGGAACCTGCATGTGGCTCGCCGACGGCAGGCTCTGGATGTACGCCAGATGCTGCTCGCGGCTGATCGTCCTCAGGGTCAGGCTCATTCGGGGCGCTCCTCGGGCTGGGGTGTCCCCATGGGTAGGGGCTCCGGCTCTCGCGCCGAAGCCTACTGCGCCGTGCGAGCTGCCTCACTGGGCGTACTCCACCTGCGCCCCGGCCCGCGTGCGGCCGGGGCGTTCCGTGTGGGTTCGTAGGCGTCCTACGTGTCCTTCGGTGAGGACGGTGGTCCCGGTGCCGGGGTCGGCACCGGTGGGGTCACCAGACTCCGCCGAAGAGACCGCCGTGCGCCATGCCGATGAAGAAGCCGACGCCCGCGGCACCGAGACCGAGGATCAGGCCGAAGCGCTCACGCGTGGTCTCGGAGACCCACTGTCCGTAGGCGCCGGTCAGGATTCCCACCAGACCGGTCCAGGAGCTCAGCAGATGAAGGCTGTGGAAGAACGACGTGATGAAGGCCGTCAGACCCAGCACCAGCGTCACTGCGAGCAGGGTGTCCTGGAGGGGATGGGGTTTGCCGTCGGTGGCGAAGAGAGAACCGGCGGTGTTCGGTCGCAATGCCTGTGCCATGGGGCACCTCCTGCGGAAGGCGGCGCATCGTAGCGCCATACACACCCGACGTGTACAGACTGACGGGCAACCACGCCGGATTTCAACCGGAAGCGTGTGTGCAGGTAGTCTGTACCCTCTGCACCGGTGTCTGCCCAGCCAGAGCCAGGGGTCAACCCAGCTCAGACCGGGGAAGTCGCTCGTCGACCCCCGATTGTCAGTGGCGGCCGATACCGTTGCGTACGCATCACAACCCTCCTGCCACGGATCGACCGTGGCCGCTGAGTCCAAAGGAGGTGGGTTCCACATGCGTCACTACGAAGTGATGGTCATCCTCGACCCCGATCTCGAGGAGCGCGCTGTCTCCCCGCTGATCGAGAACTTCCTCTCCGTCGTCCGTGAGGGCAACGGAAAGGTGGAGAAGGTCGACACCTGGGGCCGTCGTCGTCTCTCGTACGAGATCAAGAAGAAGCCCGAGGGCATCTACTCGGTCATCGACCTGCAGGCCGAGCCTGCGGTCGTCAAGGAGCTCGACCGCCAGATGAACCTGAACGAGTCGGTCCTCCGGACCAAGGTCCTCCGTCCCGAGACCCACTGAGCTCACGAGCTCAGCTGATCTCGGGATTCTGAGTAGCAGCACTAGCAGCCAGCAGCAAACCCGCCGAGAGGTTCCCCCATGGCAGGCGAGACCGTCATCACGGTTGTCGGCAATCTTGTCGACGACCCCGAGCTGCGCTTCACCCCCTCCGGTGCGGCGGTCGCGAAGTTCCGTGTCGCGTCCACTCCCCGCACCTTCGACCGCCAGACGAACGAGTGGAAGGACGGCGAGAGCCTGTTCCTGACCTGCTCGGTCTGGCGTCAGGCGGCGGAGAACGTCGCGGAGTCGCTCCAGCGAGGCATGCGCGTCATCGTGCAGGGCCGGCTGAAGCAGCGGTCCTACGAGGACCGTGAGGGCGTCAAGCGCACGGTCTACGAGCTGGACGTCGAGGAAGTCGGCGCCAGCCTTCGCAGTGCCACGGCCAAGGTCACCAAGGCCTCCGGCCGCGGTGGCCAGGGCGGCCAGGGTGGTTACGGCGGCGGCGGTGGCGGCCAGGCCGGCGGCGGCTGGGGTGGAAACTCCGGCGGCGGTCAGCAGGGCGGCGGCGCTCCCGCCGACGACCCGTGGGCGACCAGCGCTCCCGCCGGTGGCAACCAGGCGAGCAGCGGTGGCGGCGGCTGGGGTGGAAACTCCGGCGGCAGCACCGGCAGCGGCGGCGGCTACTCGGACGAACCCCCCTTCTAGGCCCATGGGCCCGGTCGTCCGGGTCTGTTCGGGTCGAAGGCGGGGTCGAATCCCAACTTCTTGATCACACAGGAGAAACACCATGGCGAAGCCGCCTGTGCGCAAGCCTAAGAAGAAGGTCTGCGCATTCTGCAAGGACAAGGTCACGTACGTGGACTACAAGGACACGAACATGCTGCGGAAGTTCATTTCCGACCGCGGCAAGATCCGTGCCCGCCGCGTGACCGGCAACTGCACGCAGCACCAGCGTGACGTCGCCACGGCCGTCAAGAACAGCCGTGAGATGGCGCTGCTGCCCTACACCGCCCAGGCGCGATAAGGGAAGGGTGACCGACAAATGAAGATCATCCTCACCCACGAGGTCTCCGGCCTCGGTGCCGCAGGCGACGTCGTCGACGTCAAGGACGGCTACGCTCGCAACTACCTGATCCCGCGGAACTTCGCGATCCGTTGGACCAAGGGTGGCGAGAAGGACGTCGAGCAGATCCGTCGCGCTCGCAAGATCCACGAGATCCAGACCATCGAGCAGGCCAACGCTGTGAAGGCTCAGCTCGAGGGCGTCAAGGTCCGTCTGGCCGTCCGCTCCGGCGACGCCGGTCGTCTCTTCGGTTCTGTCACCCCGGCCGACGTCGCTTCGGCGATCAAGGCTTCCGGTGGCCCCGAGGTCGACAAGCGCCGCATCGAGCTCGGTTCGCCGATCAAGACCCTGGGCGCCCACGAGACGTCCGTGCGTCTGCACCCCGAGGTTGCCGCCAAGGTCAGCATCGAGGTTGTCGCGGCCTGATCGCTGCGTTCGGCTCGAAGAGCCGAGAAGGGGCCGCACCCACCGGGTGCGGCCCCTTCCGCTTGCCGTGTTTCACGTGAAACGCCAGGCGAGGCCTGAGGCGGTCGTCCGTTTCACGTGGAACGGTCAGCGGGCCGCGCCGGTGACGAGCCATCGGCCGGAGCGCGCACGCAGCCAGAGGGTCAGCATCCGCACGACCATCATCAGTGTCATCGCCCCCCACAGTGCGGTGAGGCCGCCGCCGAGCACCGGCACCAGCAGGGCCGCCGGAGCGAAGACGGCCAGGGTGAGCACCATCGCCCAGGCCAGATACGGCCCGTCTCCCGCTCCCATCAGCACACCGTCCAGCACGAAGACGATGCCGCACACGGGCTGGGAGAGCGCCACCACGAGCAGAGCGGGCAGCGCTGAGGCTTTCACCGCCGGATCGCTGGTGAACAACGGCAGGAACAGCGGTCGGGCGACCACCACCAGCAAGCCGAGAAGGATCCCTGCAGCGATTCCCCACTCGACCATCCGTCGGCAGACGTCGCGGGCGCCTGGAGCGTCCTCGGCGCCGAGATAGCGCCCGATGATGGCCTGCCCGGCGATGGCGATGGCGTCCAGGGCGAACGCGAGCAGACTCCACAGGGCCAGGGCGATCTGGTGCGCTGCGATGTCGGCATCGCCGAGTCCGGCGGCCACAGCGGTGGCGATCAGCAGGATCGCTCGCAGCGAGAGCGTGCGCACCAGAAGGGGGCCACCTGCTCGGGCGGAGGCCTTGATGCCCGCGGTGTCGGGTCGCAGGGACGCACCGTGACGGCGGGCTCCTCGTACCACCACCAGGAGGTAGACCGCAGCCATGCCCCACTGGGCGATGACGGTGCCCCAGGCGGAGCCGGCGATGCCCAGGCCGGCGCCGTAGACGAGGGCGACGTTCAGGCCCGCGTTGGCGACGAAGCCCGCGACGGCGACGTAGAGCGGTGTTCTCGTGTCCTGGAGGCCGCGCAGGACACCGGTCGCTGCCAGCACGACGAGCATGGCGGGGATGCCGAGTGCCGAGATACGCAGATAGGTGGTCGCGTAGGGAGCCGCGGTGTCCGAGACGCCGAAGAATTCCACGAGGGCTGGGGCGGTGGGCAGGACGGCCGCGATCACGCCGGCGCCCAGCAGCAGCGCCAGCCAGATGCCGTCCATACCCTGCCGGATCGCCGCCGGAAGATCGCCGGCTCCCACGCGGCGTGCGACTGCTGCAGTGGTGGCGTACGCAAGGAAGACGAAGACGCTGACGGCTGTCGTGAGGAGGGCGGAGGCGACGCCGAGGCCGGCCAGTTGGGCGGTGCCCAGGTGCCCCACGATGGCGCTGTCGGCCATGACGAACAGTGGCTCGGCGACGAGCGCGCCGAAGGCTGGAACGGCCAGTGCGACGATCTCTCGATCGTGCTGTCGCCGGGCGGCCCTGGCGGGCGCGGGAGCCTGTGTCATGAGCACCAATCTAATCGTCCACAGGTAAGAGATGCAATCGTCTTGTGACCCTTACGTGCGTGTGGGCAGCACACGCGCTCGCGCTTCGTTCGAAGAGATCTTGGCCCGATGGGGCAACTTTTTCTTCTGCACAGCCAGTGGATGAGGAAACCGCAGGTCAGCGGCTACCGAAAAGAAAAGGAGAGGGCTTGTTCACAGCACTGTCCACCGGGTCGTGCACAGGTTTTGCGGAGTTGTCCACAGCATCGGGGCCGTCGTCCACATGGCCTGTGGATAACCAGATTGGCTGAAGGTGCCCGCGGGCCTACCGTGGTCCGGCGCCCGCTCCGTCTGTCGGCCGAAGAAACCCGCACAAAAACGACGCGCCACAAACGGAGTTGGGCCTCTCAATTGTCAGTGTCGTGCCGTAGAAAAGAGGCACGGCGAGGTCCGCTCGGCGGACGGGAGGAGGTGGCTCGGTGAGCATTTCCGAGCCCTTGGACGACCCGTGGGCCGACAGTGGCCCCAGTGATCGTCTCCCCGCTTCCCGCCGACGCGGCGACGGAGGCCGCGGCCGGGACGATCAGCATGATCGCGGGCGCGACTCCGGCGAGTGGGAGGGCGGGGGGACCGCCTTCGAGCGGGTGCCGCCCCAGGACCTCGACGCCGAACAGTCCGTCCTCGGCGGCATGCTTCTGTCCAAGGACGCCATCGCCGACGTGGTCGAGGTGCTCAAAGGCCACGACTTCTACAAGCCCGCGCACGAGACGATCTACCAGGCGATCCTCGACGTCTATGCCAAGGGCGAACCGGCGGACCCGATCACGATCGCCGCCGAGCTCACCAAGCGCGGCGAGATCAACAAGATCGGGGGCGCGTCCTATCTGCACACCCTCGTCCAGACGGTGCCGACCGCGGCCAACGCCGAGTACTACGCGGAGATCGTCCACGAGCGCGCGGTCCTGCGACGCCTGGTGGAGGCCGGCACCCGCATCACTCAGATGGGATACGCGGGCGACGACGACGTCGACGAGATCGTCAACCGCGCCCAGGCGGAGATCTACGCGGTCACCGAGCAGCGCACCAGCGAGGACTATCTCCCGCTCGGCGACATCATGGAGGGCGCCCTCGACGAGATCGAGGCGATCGGCTCACGCAGCGGCGAGATGACGGGCGTGCCCACCGGTTTCACCGACCTCGACTCGCTCACCAACGGGCTGCACCCGGGCCAGATGATCGTCATCGCGGCCCGTCCCGCCATGGGTAAGTCGACCCTGGCGCTGGACTTCGCGCGTGCGGCGTCGATCAAACACAACTTGCCGAGCGTCATCTTCTCCCTCGAAATGGGCCGCAACGAGATCGCGATGCGTCTGCTGTCCGCGGAGGCCCGGGTCGCCCTGCACCACATGCGGTCCGGCACGATGACGGACGAGGACTGGACCCGTCTGGCTCGCCGGATGCCCGAGGTGTCCTCCGCGCCGCTCTACATCGACGACTCCCCGAACCTGTCGATGATGGAGATCCGCGCGAAGTGCCGCCGACTGAAACAACGCAACGACATCAAGCTCGTGATCATCGACTATCTCCAGCTGATGCAGGCCGGCGGCTCCAAGCGCTCCGAGAGCCGCCAGCAGGAGGTCTCGGACATGTCCCGTAACCTCAAGCTGCTGGCCAAGGAGCTCGAGGTGCCCGTGATCGCGCTCTCGCAGCTCAACCGTGGTCCCGAGCAGCGCACGGACAAGAAGCCGATGGTGTCCGACCTGCGTGAGTCCGGCTCCATCGAGCAGGACGCCGACATGGTCATCCTGCTGCACCGCGAGGACGCCTACGAGAAGGAGTCCCCGCGCGCGGGCGAGGCGGACATCATCGTGGGCAAGCACCGTAACGGCCCCACGGCCACCATCACGGTCGCCTTCCAGGGCCACTACTCGCGCTTCGTGGACATGGCGCAGACCTGATCTCCCAGTTGCGGGACCAGAGCCTGGACGCTGCTGCTCAGCGCCTCGTCTCGTACCTGGTCAGGACCACGCCGCCGGTAAGTGTCCGCGTCTCCACCAGGTTCAGGTTCACCCAGCTGTCCAGCGCGGTGAAGAACGGCGTGCCGCCGCCCACCAGAACCGGATGGGCGGCGATCACATACTCGTCGATCAGCCCTGCGCGCATGGCCGCCGCGGCGAGCGTGGCGCCGCCGATGGTCATGGGACCGCCCTCCTCGGCCTTGAGCCGGGTGATCTCGGCGATCGCGTCGCCGGTGACCAGGCGGGCGTTCCAGCCGACCTTGTCGATCGTCGAGGAGAACACCACCTTCGGCGTGTCCCGCCAGTTCCGTGCGAACTCGATCTCCGCCGCGGTGGCGTTGGGCTGCTGGTCGCCGGTCGGCCAGTAGGAGCTCATCGTCTCCCAGAGCTTGCGCCCATACAGCGACAGGCCACTCGCCCGCTCGTGGTCGAGCCACCATTGGAACAGCTCGTCGCTCGGTGGTCCGCTCCAGCCGATGTCGTCGCCGGCCGCGGCGATGTAGCCGTCCAGGGTCAGGTTCATGCCGTAGATCAGCTTCCGCATGGCTCGGCCTTCCGTCCGTGGGTGTCCGGCGTGGAGACCAGCGTGGCGCGGGAAACTCATCGGTGCGCGGTCTGGGCTCGCCGGTGGTCCTCGTGCTCAAGGCTCAGCGTGGTGCGCTCGGCGGCCACGGGCAAGCTGCCTGATCTCGACCTCGCCCTGCCACGTAGCCCGTGATCAGACCCAGACCCGTGGCATTTCCTCATGACCGCCGCGTGGAGATGTCGCAGCTCGCGCGATGGGAGCGGCCCCGGACGTGCGGTGAAATGGACTCGACGTCGGTCGTGGGGCCGGGTGGACTGGCCCCATGACGACACCTCAGGAAGAGCTGCTGCCCGGCACCCGGCGTGCGCTGCTCCACCGGATCGCCGTGGCCCAGGCCGAAGGGCGGGCGCCGTCGCTCGTCGCCGCCGTCGTGAGGGACGGGCGAGCCGTGTGGCACGGGGCGCGGACCTCGGTCGAGGGGCACGGCCCGGACGAGAACGTGCAGTACCGGATCGGCTCGATCACCAAGACCTTCACCGCCGTCCTCGTGCTGCGATTGCGGGACGAGGGAGTGCTCGACCTCGGCGATCCGTTGGAGAAGCACCTGCCCGGTACAACCGCCGGCGATGTCACGATCGCCGAACTGCTCGCCCACACCGGCGGACTGGCGGCCGAGGCACCTGGCCCATGGTGGGAACGGACCCCGGGTTCACTGCGGCCGGAACTCGCCGACGTCCTCGGGGACCGAGCCGCCCCGCATCCGGCCGGCCGCCGCTTCCACTACTCGAACCCCGGCTACACCGTCCTGGGAGCCCTTGTGGAACGGCTTCGCCGCGCGCCCTGGGAGGAAGTGCTGCGCCGCGAAGTTCTCGAACCCCTGGGGCTTCGTCGCACGAGTGTGCACCCTCAGGCTCCGGCCGCGGGCGGCTGGGCGGTGCATCCGTGGGCCGACGTCATGCTGCCCGAGCCCGCCGAGGACTTCGGGCGGATGGCGCCGGCGGGGCAGCTCTGGTCCACCACCGGCGACCTCGCACGGTTCGCCGCCTTTCTGGCGCGGGGCGACGACCGGGTGCTGAGCGTTGAGACGCTGCGCGAGATGGCGACGCCCGCGGCGCCGGCCGGACCGGCGGACCTGGCTGACGGCGCGTCGTACGGACTGGGACTGCAGGTCCAGCACAGGGACGGACGGCTGCTCGTGGGCCATTCCGGCTCGGTCCCGGGCTTCCTGGCCACGCTCACCGTCGGCGTCGCGGACGACGTGGCCGCGGTCGTGCTCGCGAACTGCACGTCGGGCCCGCTGACGTCGCAGGTGGCGGCCGATCTCGTGCGCATCGTCGCCGAGGCCGAGCCGCGGATCCCCGAGCCGTGGCGTCCGCTGTCGGAGGTCGAGGCTTGCGTCCTGGAGCTTGCAGGTCAGTGGTACTGGGGAACCAGTCCTGTCGCCCTGCGGGTGACGACCGACGGGCTTCTCTCCCTGGGGCCCTTGTCGGGCGGCGGCCGGCGGTCCCGGTTCCGGCCGAACGGGGACGGCACCTGGACCGGGCTGGAGGGTTACTACGCCGGAGAGATCCTGCAGGCGGTACGGCGGACGGACGGGAGTGTGGACCACCTCGACCTGGGGTCGTTCGTGTTCACGCGGCAGCCGTACGAGGAAGGCGACTCCGTGCCCGGCGGCGTCGACCCCGCGGGATGGCGGGGGATCGGCTAGACGCACAGAGCGGGGAGGTCCTGTTTCACGTGAAACAGGACCTCCCCGCAGTGCGCAATCTGCTTCTCCGGGAGCGGGGCCTTCAGAGCTGCAGCTTGAAACCCACGTGTGAGGCCACGAACCCGAGTCGTTCGTAGAAGCGATGGGCGTCCGTGCGCGTGTTGTCGGAGGTCAGTTGCACCAACTGGCAGTTCTCCTGACGCGATTCCTCGATCGCCCACTCGATGAACCGTGTGCCCAGGCCGCTGCCGCGCTCGTCGGCGTGCACGCGGACGCCCTCGATGATGGACCTGGTCGAGCCCCGCCGGGACAGGCCCGGGATGATCGTCAGCTGGAGGGTGCCGACCACGCGTCCCTCACGGACGGCCACGACCAGGCGCTGGTTCGGGTCGGCGGTGAGCCGTTCCAGTGCGGCCAGGTAGGGGCCGAGGTCGTCCGGTGACTCGCGCTGTGCGCCCAGAGCGTCGTCCGCGAGCATGGCGACGATCGCGGGGATGTCCTCGGCGACGGCGGCCCGGATATCAAGATCTCCCATGACGGCCACTTTATGCAGGCAGGGTCACAGGTGCCTTGAGTGATTCCACGACCCGTACGAGTGGGGCCAGTTCCGGGTTCCCGGCGGCTTCGTCGAGGGCTTCGCGCAGGGCGGCGTCGTTGGTCGGCCGGGCTTCGCCGAGCAGCTTCAGGCCGGCCTCGGTGACATTGGTGTAGATGCCGCGTCGGTCGGTGGGGCACAGGTAGCGCTCGAGCAGCCCGCGGTCCTCGAGTCGGGTCACCAGCCGGGTGGTGGCGCTCTGGCTGAGGACGACTGCGTCGGCCACCTGCTTCATCTGCAGATGCCCGCCGTCACCTTCGTGCTGCCGGCTGAGGACATCGAGCAGGGAGTACTCGCGCACGCTCAGGTCATGGCGCGCCTGCAGTGCCCGCTCGATGTGGGCCTCGATCCTCCCGTGCAGCAGCGAGAGGGCGCACCAGCCCTGGGCGAGGGCGGTGAGTGCGGGGTCCGTCGCAGTCATGGCGTTCTTCTCCTCCGTCCCGGAACGGCTGACCCCCAGGATAGAGCACCCTTGCAATTGCCAGTGTTTGAAGATTACCCGCGTGTGCAACTATTGTGGAAGCGTGCAAAGCGCTCCTGCAATCACTTGGGAAGGTGTCACCCTATGCCTCTCGCGCTTCTGGCTCTCGCGATCGGGGCCTTCGGAATCGGGACGACGGAGTTCGTGATCATGGGCTTGCTGCCCGAGATCGCAGACGACTTCGGGGTCTCCATCCCCACGGCCGGCTACCTCGTGACCGGCTACGCGCTCGGGGTCCTGTTCGGAGCCCCGGTCATGACGGTCCTCGGCACCAGGATCTCCCGTAAGCGGATGCTGATGCTGTTGATGGGCCTGTTCATCGCGGGCAACCTGCTCTCGGCGGTCGCCCCCGTCTTCGCCGTGATGCTGATCGGCCGGGTGGTCGCCTCTCTCGCCCACGGCGCGTTCTTCGGCATCGGTTCGGTCGTCGCGGCCGACCTGGTCGCTCCCGACAAAAAGGCCGGGGCCATCGCGATGATGTTCACGGGGCTCACCGTCGCGAATGTGGTCGGCGTCCCCCTGGGCACTCTCGTCGGGCAGAACGTCGGTTGGAGGGTCACCTTCGCCATCGTCGCCGCGCTCGGTGTCGTCGGGCTGGTCGGTATCGCCAGGCTGGTGCCCGAGATGCCGCGGACGGAGGGCGTGCGCCTGCGGCACGAGCTGGCCGCCTTCAAGAACACCCAGGTTCTGCTCGCCATGGCGATGACCGTTCTCGGATTCGGCGGGGTCTTCGCGGCCATCACCTACATCGCGCCGATGATGACCCACGTCGCCGGCTTCGCCGACGGATCCGTCACCTGGCTGCTGGTCCTCTTCGGTCTCGGCATGGTCGGCGGCAACCTGATCGGCGGGAGGTACGCCGACCGGGCGTTGATGCCCATGCTGTACGTCTCCCTGGGGGCCCTGGCCGTCGTCCTGGCGCTCTTCACGCTCACCGCCCACGACAAGGTCCTGGCGGCCGTCACGATCGCTCTGATCGGCGCCCTGGGCTTCGCGACCGTCCCGCCGTTGCAGAAGCGCGTCCTGGACCAGGCGCACGGCGCCCCCGCACTGGCGTCCGCGGTGAACATCGGCGCCTTCAACCTGGGCAACGCACTGTCCGCCTGGCTCGGCGGCCTCGTCATCGCGGCGGGGCTGGGTTACACCGCGCCGAACTGGGTCGGCGCCGCCCTCGCGGCGGGTGCCCTAGCGCTCGCCGTCGTCTCGGCAGCGCTGGAGCGCCGTGACAGCGCCCGTGGCGGATCCGGGCACGCCATCACCGGCAGCACTGCCGCCGAGCGGCAGAAGGCCGTTCAGCACTGAGCCTGCCCGTCACGGTTCGCCCGGGCCAGGACCTCCCGGGCCACCCGTGCCGGCCCTTCCGCACGCCTCCGACAGCAGCACAGCACCCCAAGGAGCACCCACGTCATGAGCACCACCACTGCCACGCCCCTGACGATCCACGACGCCGAAGCCCTCGTGGCCTCGGCCCACACCGCGGCCGAGGCCGCCGGGACGACGGTCAGCGTGACCGTCCTGGACGCGGGCGGCCATCTGCTGGCCTTTCGGAGGGACGACCGAGCGGTACTGATCTCCGGAGAGACGAGCACCCGCAAGGCGTACACGGCGCTACAGCTGAATGCCGCCACCGCCGACTTCGTGGACGCCGTGCAGCCCGGCGGCCTCTTCCACACACTGCCCACCGCGCTCGACCGGCCGTTGCTGTTCATCGCGGGCGGTGTGCCGGTCCATCGCGACGGTCGGCTGATCGGGGCGATCGGGGTGGGCGGCGGCGCCCCGGAACAGGACCACGCCTTCGCCATGGCGGCGGTGAGGGCGTTCGCCTGACGAAGACAGCCACCCATGATGAGCGCCGGCTTCCCACGCCAGGGGAGCCGGCGTTTTACGTGCGCCCGCGCATCGTCAGCCGGCCGCCACGGTCAGCGGAGCGAAGCGGCGACGCCAGTCGCCCGGCAGTTCCGCGATTCCGTAGGTCATCACGGAGTTGAAAGCCACGGATTCCAGGCCGTGCGCCTTCACCCAGTCCAGCAGTTCCTCGTGCCGCACGTCGATATCGGTGCGCAGCGGCCGGTCCGTGACGGCGGCGAGCGAGGTGAGAAGCGCCTTCGCGGTCTCCGTATCCCGGGCGATCAAGGGGCCCACGACCTGAGTCTGCATGTTGGGCCATGCGGCTGCGTAGCCGATGATCCGGCCGTCGTCCTCCGCGACCCGCAAGTTATCGGCGAAGGCGGGCAGGCGGGCGATCACATGCGTGCGATCGGCGCCGAACACCTCTTCGTCGAGTCGGAGGATCGAGGTGAGGTCCTCTGCCGTGGCCGCACGGGTGACCACGCCTGAGACCGGCTGCGGTGCCGTGAAGTGCCCGCACACCATTTCCGCCCGGCCTGTGGACTTGAACCCCAGCTCCTCGTAGAGCGGACGGCCGTTCGGGGTGGCGTGCAGGGTGAGGGGTGTGGTGTCCATCAGAGCCACGACATGCCGCATCAGTCGCCGACCGACACCTTGCCGGGCGTACCGCTCGGCGACCAGCACCATGCCGATGGCGCCGAGACGAGGGTGGCCGTGCGGGCCGTACTCGGTGACGACACATGCGGCGACGAGGCCTCCGGCGGGGTCGTCGATGCCGTAACCCCTCCCGGCGGAAAGGAGGAAGCCCCATTTGTGCTCCTCGCGAGGCCACCCCCGATCTTCGGACAAGTCGGCGCAGGCGGTGAGGTCGCGGTGCGTCAGACGGCGGATGGGCAGAGCGGCGAGAGATGGAGTCGGCACGCAGGTCAGGCTGTCCGAACCGAACGGTCGGCGTCCACCTGATTCCTCTCGACCGGCGTGCTTTTGGCCATGCCACGGCTACTGCGCAGTGCGCCGACAGCCAGGCAGCGTTTCACGTGAAACAGAGGTTCGGAGACGAGCAGCGTTTCACGTGAAACGGCGACGAAGACGCGGGAAGCTCGGAGTGGCCCGGCACGATTGGGTGCGACCAGCGTCGCGCACGACGAAGCCGTCCTCCCTGAACTGGCCTGATCTGCCAAATCATTGAGGGGCCCACTGCTCGGCATCGCTGTGTGCGCAGGGGCTGCAGTGGGGTGCTCGCACGGCGGACGGCGGCCGGTAGGGTCGAAGCCGGTTCGCTTCAGGGACGAGGCGCGCGGGACGCGGGGGGAGCAGTCGTCGTCTCTCCAGGGAGTGCGCAGACCTACCCAGAAGACGTTCGAGGCGAGGCACATCATGGACGTTCCGGCCACCAGGTCGGCCGACGACGGCACGTCCGGCGGCGAGGGCGGATGGTTCGCTCCACAGAAGCAGCCGACGGCGGCCGTGGAGGGTGGGCTGCAGCCCGTTGTCTCGGCCGGTGATCTCGGACCCGTTCAGCGGTCCGCGCCCGTTAGGGAAGCCTCCCCGGACGCCGTCCTCATCCGCCGCACCATGGCCGAGGTGGTCCCGGTCGCCGATGAGGTCACCTCGTACTTCTACGCCATGCTCTTCGTCCGTCAACCCGGTCTGCGTGCGCTCTTCCCGCCCGCGATGGACGTCCAGCGCGACCGGCTCCTGAAGGTTCTGCTGACCGCTGCTGAGCACATCGACGACGCACCGGTGCTGGTCGAGTACCTGCAGAACCTGGGCCGCGGACACCGCAGGTACGGCACCCGGGCCGAGCACTACCCGGTTGTCGGCGAGTGCCTCATCGGCGCGCTGAGCAGGTACGCGGGCGCCGTGTGGGACGGTGTGACGGAGGCGGCCTGGGTCCGGACCTACACGACGCTTTCCCAGGTCATGATCGACGCGGCGGCCGCCGACGAGCTGCGTGCGCCTGCCTGGTGGTACGCGGAGGTCGTCTCGCACGAGCTCAGGACAGAGAACGTCGCGATCCTCACCGTGCGCCCCGGCCAGCCCTACGCCTTCCGCGCCGGACAGTACACCAGCCTGGAGACACCCTGGTGGCCGCGGATCTGGAGGCACTATTCCTTCGCCTCCCCGCCCCGCTCCGACGGTCTGCTGACGTTCCACGTGAAGGCCGTCCCCGCGGGCTGGGTGTCCAACGCCCTCGTGCACCGAGCCCGGCCCGGTGACGTCATCCGGCTCGGGCCGCCGACCGGTTCTATGACGGTGGATCACACCAGGGACAGCGGGCTGCTCTGTCTGGGCGGTGGCACCGGAATTGCCCCCATCAAGGCACTGGTCGAGGACGTCGCGGAACGGGGCACACGACGCACGGTCGAGGTGTTTTACGGCGCCCGCAGCGAGCACGACCTGTATGACATCGACACGATGCTCAGGCTCCAGCGGTCCCACCCCTGGCTGGAGGTGCGTCCCGTGGTCGACCGGAACGGCATGCTGCAGCTCCCCGACGCCCTGCGCACCTTCGGGCCTTGGAGCGACTGTGACGCCTATGTCGCCGGTCCGCCCGGCATGATCCGCCGTGGAGTGGACGCCCTGCGCGAGGCGGGTGTCCCTCGGGAGCGCATACGCCATGACGCGGTCGAGGAGCTCGTCCGCACCGGAAGGTGACGAGGGGGTCCCGGACGCGCCCGGGCCAGGCCCGGGTCCTCAGCCGAGGTCGGGGGCGTGCATGGCCCGGACGCCTTCGATGTTGCCGTCCAGATAGTGCCGCAGGGACAGCGGTACGAGGTGGACGGAGGCGATGCCGACCCGGGTGAACGGCACACGCACGATCTCGTACTCGCCGGCGGGTTCCTCGACCTCGGGGCCGTGCCGCAGCGCCGGGTCCATGGACTCCAGACGGCAGACGAAGAAGTGCTGCACTTTCACGCCGGTCGCACCGCCGTCCGCGCCGATGTGCTCGACGGTGTCGACGAAGCAGGGCACCACATCCGTGATCTTGGCACCGAGCTCTTCGTACACCTCCCGGTGCAGTGCGTCCACGACCGTCGCGTCGTCCGGCTCGACCCCGCCACCGGGCGTCACCCAGTAAGGATCGACACCAGGCTTGGTGCGCTTGATCAGGATCAGGTTGTCGCCGTCCAGGAGAACGGCTCGTGCGGTGCGCTTGACCACGGGTCGGACGGTCATGGGAGAAATGTGGCCCCGCTGGTTCCACGTGAAACATCGCGAAAGGTCACTGGTCGAGCTCACCCCGTGACTTCCACGTCTGCAGGGTCAGCACCACGCCGCGGCCGCGCCCAGCAGCCAGTCGTGCGCTCGCGCGACATGCGGCATCGCCAGGGTCCCGGTGCGCACTGCCAGGACATACGTCCGCAGTGGCGGTACCGCCGGCTCGTACACCGCGACGACCTCGCCGCGCGCGAGAGCTGCGGCGCACAGGTACCGCGGCAGGACCGCCAAACCCGCTCCCGCGGCGGCGCAGGCGAGGACCGCCCGGAGATCGGGAACGATGACGGTGCCTGAGGCGGTGGGGCTGGAGTCGAAGACGGAGGCCCAGTAGCGAGAGACCAGGGGCAGCGACTCGTGCACCTCGACGACGGGGAGATGCTCCAGCGCGGACGCGTCTTTGCGGTGCAGCCTCCTGGTGTCGATCTGCTCGGCCCATGGAGAACCCGCGACCAGCACGTGCTCCTCGTCGCACAGGGGTGTGGCCGTGAGCAGCGCCCCACGGGGTCGGACCGTGCTGATGGCCAGGTCATGGTGGCCTGAGGCCAGGCCCTCCAGAACCTCCTCGGCGTTACCGAAAGAGGCGCGCAGGGCGAACCCCTGACCGTTGTCGCCGGACAGCTCGGTGAGCGCCGGAAGGGCTCGCTCGGCGGTGAACTCAGGAGGACCGGCGAGGTGCAACGTCCGCACGACGGACTCGTCCTCGAGGCCGGTTTCGGCGATCTCCACGAGGGCGTCGAGATGAGGAGCGGCTTTGTGGGCGAGTTCGTTCCCGATGCTCGTCGGTGTGACACCGCGGGCCTGCCGCAGGAACAGGGGGCGGCCCAGCTGGCGCTCCAGCGTGCGTATCTGGGAGGTGACGGCCGGCTGGGACAGGCCCAGCAACGCGGCGGCGCGGGTGAAGGAGCCGGCCCGGTGCACGGTCACAAAGGTGCGCAGCAAGGCCAGATCCATGGAGCGCTCTCCTCCTCCCGCCTTCCGTCGGGCTTTCGGACAAAGCCCAACTATAAATAAGTCGATAGGTCCCTGTCGCTACCGTGATTGGACACTGACACAGAGTCAACTAGCCTTGTGGGCGCGGTTCTTCGCGCGCAGAACCGCGGACGGTCCGAGCCACGAGGGGGGAGGCTCGGACCGTCCGTTGCGCACGACGGGGATCCGGGCCGGACGTCCGTGAGCCGGTCATCGCTCCGATTCCTCCAGCGCACGCAGCACGTCCGCCACGAGGTCCTCGGGATCCTCGGCGCCGACGGACAGCCGAACGAATCCCTCCGGCACGGCGTCCCCGCCCCAGCGTCCGCGCCGTTCCGCGGTGGAGCGCACCCCGCCGAAGCTCGTCGCCTCGTCCACGAGTCGCAGAGCATCCAGGAACCGCTCGGCCCGCACGCGGGTGGCGAGCGTGAAGGACACCACGCACCCGTAACGCCGCATCTGCAGCGAGGCGACCTTGTGGGAGGGGTCGTCGGGCAGTCCCGGATACCGCAGACCACTCACCTCGGGCCTCCCCCGCAGCGCCTCGGCGACAGCCAGGGCCGTCGCGTTCTGCCGGTCGACGCGCATCTGAAGGGTGGCGATCGAGCGATGTGCGAGCCAGGCTTCCATGGGCCCGGGGATCGCCCCGACGATCTTGCGCCAACGCCGTACGGACGTCATCGGTTCGCCGGTTCGCCCGGTGACGTAGCCGAGGAGGATGTCACCGTGACCGGTGAGCTGCTTGGTGCCACTGGCCACCGAGAAGTCGGCGCCGAGCGCCAGCGGCCGTTGCCCGAGCGGAGTGGCGAGCGTGTTGTCCACGGCCACCAGCGCGCCACGCGCGTGTGCCGCCTCGGCGAGCTTGCGGATGTCGCACACGTCGAGCCCCGGGTTCGAGGGGGACTCGATCAACAGCAGCTTCGCGCCGTCGAGCACCTCGATCTGGGCGTCCGAAGCGGTCGGCGCGGTGCGCACCTCGATGCCGTACGCCTCCAGCTGGGCGCGGGCCAGTGGCAGCGCCTGGTAGCCGTCGCCGGGCAGCACGACCGCGTCCCCGGCGCGCAGCTGCGAGAAGAGCACCGACGAGATCGCGGCCATGCCGGAGGCGAAGACGAGTGTCTCGACACCGTCCTGCCCCGGTGCCTCCAGCTCGCCGATGGCGTGCTCCAGATGCGTCCAGGTCGGATTCTCGTCCCGGCCGTAGGTGTAGGGGCCCGTGGGCTCTCCCGGCAGGTGGAAGTGCGCCGCGAACACCGGGCCGGGAAGGGTGGGCTCGTACTTCACGGGCTCGGGCAGTCCGGCACGCACCGCACGCGTGCCGTCGCCGGAATCCGGGGAGATCCCCTCGTTCGTAGCGGTACCGCTCATGCCATCTGTCCTTCCACGTCCTCACGCACGGCGGCGAGCAGACCGGCGCTCGCCTCCTCCACCATCTCAAGGCACTCCTCGAAGCCGTCGCGGCCCCCGTAGTAAGGGTCGGGGACGTCGAGGTCGTCATCCGCCGCGGGCGCGTAGGAACGCAGCAGACGTACCTTCGCCGCGTCCTCCGCAGTGGGTGCGAGACGGCGCAGCGCCTTGAGATGACCGGAGTCGAGGGCGATCACCAGGTCGAGGCGGGCGAACCAGGACGACTCGAAGCGCCGGGCCGTGTGGTCGAGCACATAGCCGTGCTCCTCCAGGACGGACCGAGCACGCGGGTCGGCGTTCTCGCCCTCGTGCCAGTCGCCCGTGCCCGCGCTGTCGACCTCGACGAGCCCGTCGAGACCGGCGCCCTCCACCCGCGCGCGAAAGACCGACTCGGCGATCGGCGAGCGGCAGATGTTGCCGGTGCAGACGAAACAGACACGGTAGGTCATCGCGGGCTCAGTCCTCGTCCGGCAGCACTATGTTGAGCGCCCAGGAGACGACGGAGATGATCAGGCCCCCGAGGACGGCGGTCCAGAAGCCCTCCACATGGAAACTCACGTCGAGCTTGTCGGCCAGCCAAGAAGTGAGCAGCAGCATAAGGGCGTTGACCACCAGTGTGATCAGGCCGAGCGTGAGGATGAACAGGGGGAAGGTCAGCACCTTGACGAGGGGCTTGACCAGGAAGTTCACCAGGCCGAAGAGCAGTGCGACGACGAGGAGGGTGCCGATCTTCTTGCCCGTGCTGTCACCGGTCAGAGTGATCTTGTCGAGCAGCCAGACAGCGACCGCCAGGGCGCCTGCGTTGGCGATCGTCTTGACTACGAAATTCTTCATGTGTCTGATCGTGGCAGAGAGATCGCCAACGAGCACCGGACGAGAGCGGACAAGGTCGATGAAGGCATTTCGGTTGGATGAACTGGAGGCGGAACGAGCCGCCAACGACGGTGCTTACCTGCAGTTTCTGCGTGAGCGGAACATGTCGGTCGGCCTGTACGCGCTCGACGCCGGCACCCATGATCCACAGAACCCGCACAACCAGGACGAGGTGTACTTCGTGGCGAGTGGACGGGCCTCGATCACCGTCGGCCTGGAGACCACACAGGTGGCCCGCGGGAGCGTGGTGTACGTCCCGGCCGGAGTGGCCCACAAGTTCCATCACATCAGCGAGGATCTTCGGGTCCTGGTGGTGTTCTCGCCACCCGAGAGCTGAGCTTCTCCGCCTGGTTGCGGACCCGCGCCCTCGGGGTTCCCTAAGGGTTCGATCAGGGGAGGACAAGGGGTGCGAGGCCCCCGTCAGGACCCTCTTCCGACCTAGCATCGACGCAGGACATCGAAATGATCCGGCGCGACAGGAGCGCCGGAAGTCGATCGAAGAGGATGAGGACGAGGGCGATGCAAGAGATCTTCGCTGGACTGCCGTGGTGGGTGAAGTGGGTCGCGGTGCCGGTCATCGCGCTGGTCGTGTTCGGCGGGCTGATAGCCAGCGTCGTCGGCTTCGTGATCGGCCTGCTCTTCAAGCTGCTGGTCTTCGTGGCGCTGGTCGGTGGACTGGTCTACGTCGTACGGAAGTTCACGTCGAGTTCGTCGTCGCGCAGCGAGTGGTGACGAGCGGCGGTCGGTGGGCGGCGCCGAAGACCGGTGATCGGTAACAGGAATCACCGGTTCCCTCGCCCGGGGGAAGTTTTCCCGCAGCCCGTCTGCAAGCGGTGGCAGACGGTTAAAGTCCGGAACTCGACGCGGGGACGACGCCCCGCGAGCGGCGTACGCCCCCTCCCGTGTTCCCCCGCACGGACCGCCCCCTCGCGCTTCGGGAGTGCCCCCCTTGCCCACGGTCGACACCGCAACCGCAGAACCATACGCACCCCCCACCCCGCCACGTTCCCTTGCACCACCGCTCCAGCGGCCGCCGAACCCGGCCGTCCCTGAGCAACCGCACCCGGCGACCACCCTGATCGGCTCCGTGCAGCGCGCCATGCGACTGCTGGAAACCGTCGCCGAGCACGAGTTCGGAGCCCCGGCGAAGCAGCTGGCCCGCGAGACCGGTCTCGCCCTGCCCACGGCCTATCACCTGTTGCGCACCCTCGTGCACGAGGGCTACCTGCGCCGGGACAAGGGGCTGTTCTTCCTCGGTGAGGCCGCCGAACGCCTCGGCAGCAGCGGAGCGGCGCAGAAACGTCGCAGCACTGTCGCCGACACTCTTGCCCAGTGGCGCGATTCGATCGGTGTCCCCGTGTACTACGCGCAGTACCGGGACGGCGAGATCGAGATCATGTGCGTCTCCGACACCCCGGGCAACCCGGCGGTGGAGGAATGGGCCGACTTCCGCGAGACGGGACACGCACACGCCATCGGCCAGTGCCTGCTCTCCCAACTGGATGAGGACGCCCGACGGGATCACCTGGGACGCTACCCGGCGCGGTCGATCACCCCGTACACCGTGCGTGACAACCACACTCTGTTGCGGCGCCTGGAGCGGATGCCGCGCATGGAACCGGTCGTCGAACGACAGGAGTACGCACTGGGCACTGTATGCGCCGCCATTCCGATCACCGTGGGCACCACGGCGGCGACGATGGCGATGTCGCTGCCAGCCCACCACGCCGACCGGCTGCATGCCGCGGCCCGGCAACTGCAGTACGAGGTCGGACGACTGCTGGGGTCCCTCGCGATCTCTATCAGTATCTGAAAACTCACTCCTTGTGATCTGTTGTGTACGTTCAGCAAGATGCCTGCAGTGTCAGAAGGTTCATTCCCGGCCAATCGACGGCAAATGACGGGGTTAGGCGATGCGCGAGTCCGTGCAGGCAGTACAGGCAGAGGTCATGATGAGCTTCCTCGTCTCCGAGGAGCTCTCGTTCCGCATCCCGGTGGAGCTGGTTTACGAGTCGTGCGATCCCTACGCGGTGCGACTCACCTTCCACTTGCCCGGTGACGCCCCGGTGACCTGGGCCTTCGGTCGAGAGTTGCTCATCGATGGAGTGGGCAGGCCGTGCGGTGAGGGCGACGTCCGCGTCTCGCCCGTCGAACCGGACGTGCTCGGAGAGGTCCTGATCCGGCTTCAGGTCTGTGGGGACCAGGCCGTGTTCCGCTCATCTGCGGCCCCTTTGGTGGCGTTCCTCGATCGCACCGACAAGCTGGTGCCTCTGGGCCAGGAGGGTGCGCTCGCCGACTTCGACGCGCATCTCGACGAGGCACTCGACCGCATCCTCGCGGAGGAGCAGAGCGCGGGCTGACGGGGCGGCAGCGAGCGGTGGCGGAACGCTTCGTCACGGGGTGCGGATACGCAGGGACGCTTCTTCATCGGTTCATCTGCCCATCCGTCCATCGGCCCGCTGGACCGCTCGACGGAGCAGAACGGTTGGGCGTGCGCCCGGCTCCCACTGGGGGCCGGGCGCGGTGCGGACAGGTCAGCGCTTGCGGCGCCTGCCCCGGCCACCCCGGGCCGGAGCGGGATCCGACGTCGCTCCCGCCGAAGCCGCCGACCCCGTCAAGCCCACCGCAGCCACAGCCGCAGCCGCCGGAGTCGCAGCCGGAACCGGCACCGCCGCCGAGCCGGTTCCGGGACGGTCGGCGGAGACCACGAGGGCGGCCAGGAGCGTCGTGACCGGCACGGAGGCCACCAGACCGATCGAGCCCACCAGCGTGCGCACGATCTCCTCCGCCACCAACTCACTGTTGGCGACGGCGCCCACGCTGCTCTGGGCGATCGAGAAGAGCAGCAACAGCGGCAGGGCGGCGCCGGCGTAGGCGAGGACAAGCGTGTTGACCACCGAGGCGATGTGGTCACGGCCGATTCGGATACCGGCCCGGTAGAGCCCTCGCCGGCCCATCGACGGGTTGGCCTCGTGCAGCTCCCAGACCGCTGACGTCTGGGTGACCGTCACGTCGTCGAGGACGCCGAGCGAGCCGATGATGATGCCGGCGAGCAGCAGGCCGCTCATGTCGATCGACGGGTACAGGCCGTGGATCAGGCCCGTGTTGTCGTCCGTGTTGCCGGTCAACACCGCCCAGTCGATGAAGACCGAGCCGAGGATGCCGATGAGCAGCAGTGAGACGAGCGTGCCGAGCACCGCGACGGAGGTGCGGGCCGACAGACCATGACACAGGTAGAGCGCGATCAGCATGATGGCGCTGGACCCCACCACCGCGACGACCAGCGGGTTCGAGCCCTGCAGGATCGCGGGCAGCACGAAGAAGTTCAGCACCAGGAAACTGATGGCCAGTGCGACCAGCGCCATCACGCCCCGAAGTCGCCCGACGACCACGACGGCGACCGCGAAGATGCCGGCCAGGACGGACATGGGGATGCGGCGGTTCACATCGGCGACCGAGTACTGCAGATCCTTCGGTGCGGAGGGCTCGTAGGCGACCACGACCTTCTCGCCCTGGTCCAGTTGCCGGCTCTGGTCCGGCTGGATGATCTCGGTGAACGTACGGCCCTTGTCGTCACCGGTGTCCACCCGGATCGTGGCCCTCTTGCACGTGCCCTTCGCCTGTTGCTGCGCCGAGGAGCCCGCTGCCGTGGAGGTGTCGCCCGTCGGAGTCTGGCCCGAGGCGTTCACCGAAGCACAGCTCACGCTCACGACTTTGGCGACCGTGGCCTGCTGGGTCTGCCGGTCGAAGCCGACCCCGGTGCGTTCGTGCGCCGGGGCGCCGCCTGGCCACAGCACCACGAGCCCGACCAGGACCGCGACGCCGAATGGGATGAGGATGGCGGCGATGACCTTGCGCAGGTGCCGGGAGACAGGGGCGGCCGGACCATGACTGTGGCTGTGACCGTGAGAATGCCCGTGCCCCTCGTCATGACCGCGTCTCTGTCCCTCGCCCTGGCCGGCCTGATGCACGTCGCCGTGGCCGTGTTCCTCGCCGTGACCGTGCGCCTTGCCGTGGCCGGGCTGGTGTCCACCGACGTGGCCGGTCTCATGTTCGCCACCGGCCCCGGTCCCATACCCGTCTCCTGAGCCCGGTCCATGGCCGCCGGAACCCATCCTGTGGCCGCCCTGAGGGCCGGGGCCGGGGCCGGGGACAGGACCTGAGCCGGGGTGGGGGCCGGTTCCGGGGCCAGGACCATATCCGTGCCCGTGCCCGTGCCCCTGCTGGGTCTCTTGGAAGTCGCTGTTGCCCCTGCTGCTGGCGTAGCCGTACCCGTAACCGTCCCCACGTCCCTGCCCGCGTCCCTGACCGGGGCCAGGGCCCGTGCCCCGGCCTGGGCCCTGGCCGGGCCCCTGACCGCTGGGCGTGCCACCGCGCGCCAGGCCTCCCAGTCCCCCTGCATACCCCGGCTCCTGTCCGGAGCCTGGTTCCTGGGCTTGCCCGGGATGGTGAGGACGCCCGTGCACGTGACCACCGCCGCCGAAGTCGCGAGCGTCTCCTGGACCACTCCCGGAGACGCCACCGGGGCTGTTGACGGGGCCGTTTCCGACACCCGGCCGACGGGGCGGCTCGGGCGGGAGCGGGGGCGGGGGTGTCGTGGTCACCGACCGATCATCGCAAGAACGGCAGGGGCCCTCTGTTCACCGCGCCCGAGTTGACGCTAGCGTGGAGGCACTTTTGCACACGCGGGAGCTCGGAGCACCGGGCTGAGAGGACGCTGACCTCCGTCTTCGCGATGTTTCACGTGGAACGTCTCTCATGTCGAGTGATGTTTCACATGAAACGTCGGCAGGCGGTAGCCGCTGCGTCGACCGCCGAACCTGTTACCGGGTAATGCCGGCGTAGGGAGTAGGTCTCATGACCAACAAGGACGCACGCACGCCTGCCTCCATGCAGAACGCGACCAGCGAGAACGTGGTCGACGGGAACGCGATCGACGTGAACGCAGTCGACGGGAACGACGCGGAGACCGGGAAGTCCATCGGCTGGCACAAGGGGTACGTCGAGGGCACTCGCCCCGATCTCCGCGTGCCGGTCCGACAGGTGCACCTCACCAATGGGCAGTCGGTCGCCCTGTACGACACCTCCGGCCCGTACACCGATCCGCTTGTCGAGACCGACGTCCGCAGGGGCCTGTCGCCGCTGCGTGAGAGCTGGATCATCGCGCGTGGGGACACCGAGGAGTACGCGGGCCGTCCGGTCCGCCCCGAGGACGACGGCATCAAGCACACCGCGCCGCGCGGCGGTCTGCGCAACCTCGACGCCGTCTTCCCCGGTCGGCCCCGGCTGCCGCGCCGCAGCCGGGACGGTAAGGCGGTCACCCAGCTCGCGTATGCGCGGCAGGGAGAGATCACACCCGAGATGGAGTTCGTCGCCATCCGAGAGAACGTTTCTCCCGAGGTGGTCCGCGAGGAGATCGCGGCCGGTCGGGCCGTGCTGCCGGCCAACGTCAATCACCCGGAGATCGAGCCGATGATCATCGGCAAGCGTTTCCTGGTGAAGGTCAACGCCAACATCGGCAACTCGGCTGTGACGTCCTCCATCGAGGAGGAGGTCGAGAAGATGACCTGGGCGACCCGGTGGGGTGCCGACACGGTCATGGACCTGTCCACCGGACGCAACATCCACACCACCCGCGAGTGGGTGCTCCGCAACTCCCCCGTGCCCATCGGCACCGTGCCGCTGTATCAGGCGCTGGAAAAGGTGGACGGCCGTGCCGAGGAGCTGACCTGGGAGATCTACAAGGACACGGTCGTCGAGCAGGCCGAACAGGGCGTCGACTACATGACGGTCCACGCCGGCGTCCGTCTTGCATACGTGCCGCTCACCGCCAACCGCAAGACGGGCATCGTGTCGCGCGGCGGTTCGATCATGGCGGCCTGGTGCCTGGCGCACCACAAGGAGTCTTTCCTGTACGAGAACTTCGAGGAACTCTGCGAGATCCTCGCCGCCTATGACGTCACCTACTCGCTCGGCGACGGTCTGCGGCCGGGCTCGATCGCGGACGCCAACGACGCCGCGCAGTTCGCGGAGTTGAGGACACTCGGGGAACTCAACACGATCGCCAAGCGTTTCAATGTACAGACCATGATCGAAGGCCCGGGGCACGTCCCGATGCACAAGATCAAGGAGAACATCGACCTTCAGCAGGAGATCTGTGATGAAGCTCCGTTCTATACGCTCGGCCCGCTGACGACGGACGTCGCGCCGGCATACGACCACATCACGTCCGGTATCGGCGCCGCGATGATCGCCTGGTGGGGCACGGCCATGCTCTGCTACGTCACGCCCAAGGAACACCTGGGGCTGCCCAACCGTGACGATGTGAAGACCGGCGTCATCACCTACAAGATCGCCGCCCACGCAGCCGACCTCGCCAAGGGGCACGCCGGTGCGCAGGAATGGGACGACGCGCTGTCGGACGCGCGCTTCGAGTTCCGCTGGGAAGACCAGTTCAACCTCGCTCTCGACCCGGACACGGCACGGGAGTTCCATGACGAGACGCTGCCGGCCGAGCCGGCGAAAACGGCCCACTTCTGCTCGATGTGCGGCCCGAAGTTCTGCTCGATGAAGATCAGCCAGAGCATCACCGAGCGGTTCGGCGGCGGGGCGGCCGAGGGCGCCACGGCGGACGAGATCGCCCAGGGGATGCTGGAGAAATCGAAGGAGTTTGCCGCGAGCGGGAACCGGGTGTACCTGCCGCTGGCCGACTGAACAGCCGTTCCCCATGGGTGCCGCCGGTACGGGCTCGACGCCCAGGCGGCGCCGATGGGGAACTGACGGGGGGACCGATGGAGGGACCGGTGGGGGACCGGTGGAAGGCCGGCCGACGGGCCGACGTGAAGTCCGGCAGGAGGGCCGGCAGAGGGTCTGCAGATTGGACAGGCGGGTGGTCAGAAGGGCCATCAGGGCGGGCGGCGGTCCGGGAGAAGACGTCCCTGTTCGTTCGGTTGAAGTCGGACGTCGACTCGGCAGACTTGCCTCCATGACAGCGCGATCCATGAGCAAGGGCGCCAATCTGCCGGTCGACTCACCGGATGTCCGGGTCGAACTCAGTTGGGCCGAGGGTGCCGGCGGACCGGACATCGACGTCTCGGCACTGCTGTTGGCCGATGGCGGACGGGTTCGGAACGACGGGGATTTCGTCTTCTACAACCAGCCCCTTCACGCATCCGGCGCCGTGAGACACGTCGGCAAGCACCGCGACGCCGGAGTGGTGACCGACGCCGTCCACGTGGACCTCCGTTCGCTGGAGAAGGCGATCACCCGGGTGGTGCTGTGCGCATCCGCCGACGGTGGTGCCTTCGGGCAGGTGACGGGACTGACGCTGCGGCTGTTCGGCACGGGCGGCCGGTCCGAGATCGCTCGCTTCGACATGCAAGCCGACACGGAGACGGCCTTCATCGGGGGCGAGTTGTACCTGCGCGAGGGGCGCTGGAAGTTCAGGGCGGTCGGTCAGGGCTACGCCTCCGGACTGGCAGGGCTGGCCACCGATTTCGGGATCACGGTCGACGAGGAACCGGAGGAGGCGCCCGTGGCGACCCTCCCGCCTGTTCCACCTGTTCCGCGCGCTGAGCCTGGTGGACCGTCGAGGCCCGCCCATGCAGGCGCACCGCCGGTCAGCCGTCCGGAATCGCCTCCGGCTGTCATCCCGGTCGCGCCTTCCGCCGGTCCACCGGAATCGGCTCCGTCCGGTCGGCCTTCCGGGCCCCGCCTGACGAAGGGCGAGGAGCGGCTCCCGGTCGACATGCGCAAACGGCTGTCGCTGCGGAAGGAGCAGGTCGCCGTCAGCCTGAGCAAGCGCGGAGCGACCGGGATCAGCGCGCGGATCCTGCTCGTTCTCGACGCCTCCGGGTCCATGTCGTTCCTGTACTCCAAAGGCGTGATGGCGGACGTCGTGGAGCGGATGGCAGCGGTGGCGGCACAACTCGACGACGACGGCGAGATGCAGGCCTGGACGTTCGCCAGTGAGACGGCTCGTCTACCGGACCTGCGTCTGGGCGAGCTCCCCGAGTGGCTGCGGCTGCACGTGCGGGTGGGCGAGATGAGTCTGTTCCGCCGCTCCAAGAAGCCTCGTAAGGGGTTGGAGCCTGGGCAGGTCGACATGCGCGCGGTCGGCATCCAGAACGAGGAGCAGAAGGCGATCGCCCAGGTCAGAGCCTATGTACGGGAAAATCCGGCGAACGCTCCGACCTTGGTCCTGTTCTTCTCCGACGGAGGGGTGTACCGCGACGCGGCGATCGAGCGGGAACTGAGGGCGGCGGTCGAGGAGCCCATCTTCTGGCAGTTCGTGGGGCTCGGACGGTCCAACTACGGGGTGCTGGAGCGGTTCGACACGCTGCCCGGGAGGCGCGTCGACAACGTGGGCTTCTTCGCGGTGGACGACATCAGTACCGTCCCGGATCAGGAGCTCTACGACCGGCTCCTGTCCGAGTTCCCCGACTGGATCAAGGCGGCGAGCCGGGCCGGCATCCTCTGACGGGTGCCGGTGCGTCCCCGGCCTCCAGTCCGTGCGTCCAGTGCGTGCCCTCCGTACCGCCAGAGCCTCCGCTGGGACCCAGGGCGCGGTGGGACGTCAGAAGCCCGACTGCCCGACCCCAGCCGGGCGTCGCTGGAGGCCGGCGCAGGCTGATCGCCCCGGTCCCCAGGGCCCGGGCCCGATTCGGCCCAGGCCTGATTCGGCCCGGACCTGATTCGGCCCAGGCCTGATTCGGCCCGGACCCGATTCGGCCCGGACCTGATTCGGCCCGGACCCGATTCGGCCCAGACCCGATCCGGCCCAGACCCGATTCGGCCCGGACCCGATTCGGCCCGGACCCGATGTGGCTCCTGTCCTCCGCCCTGTGACGAAACGACGCCTATTCCGGGTGGTGTTCCGGGCCGCCGAAATCGGGGCTGGTGTAGTCCGGGCTGCTGAAGCTCGGCCGAGGTCCGGTCGAGCGCCCGTCGTCGGGGCTGCTGAAGCCCGGGCGGCCGTAGCCGATCTTCGGGAGCCGGCCGGTGGGAGCCGGAGGGGCTGGTTCGGTGTGCAGGGCGGTCGCCGTGCCGGGGTCGGCGAGGGCTTCCCGGAGAAACGGCAGGATGCCGCGTTCCAGGAGGGCTTCGCGCCAGGCTTCTCTGGCCCGGGTGACCTCCTCGCTCTGTTCGCCGTACGGTTCGGCCTCCAGGGAGGGCCGGTTGCGCAGGGCGGTGAGCAGCAGAGCGACGGTGGCGACGAGGATCGCGGCGGCGGCCACGGCCCCGAACGCCCAACCGGCGGCGACCATGGTCCGGGCGAACGCCTGTTCGGGGGCGAGTGCTCTGAGGATGTAGCCGACGAGCAGGAAGATGACCGCTGCGGTCCCGGCGAGCACGGGGGTGAGGACGGCGGCGACGGCGCCCGCGCCGGCGGCTTCGGCGGCCTGGGCCGGGTCGCCCATGGTGGTGGCGAGTCCCATCGTGGCGACGTCCGGTTCGGCGGCTCCGGACTCGGGCGCGGCTGTCGCGGTGGACGGCGCGGGGTGGCGCAGTTCCTCGCGGACCTTCACGTAGTGCTGGTATTCGGCTGCCGCGGCCACCGTGATGAGCGCGGAGGCGTTGAGTGCCATGGTGCGCAGTTGTTCGGAGTTGAGCCGCTGTCCCACGGCGGCGAGGTCCGGGTGGTGTGGTGCGGAGCGCAGCGCCTCGTCGAGGATCCGCTCGTACTCTTGGCGGTCCTCGCTGTGCAGGTGCTGCGGAACGCTGTTCATGTGCATCCCCCGATGCTCCGTAGGGCTTGGGGCTCGCATGCCAACGAGCCGTCGGGCAGAAACGGAGGGGAGCCTGCTACGGATAAGCCCGATGGTAGAGCGGCGACGGCATGCGGTGACAGGGGGTTTGCCGAAATTGGCCCTCGGCCTGCGGTGTCGTCGATGGTCACGAGACGCGCTGCGCCGGGCCCCCGGGAAGGCATCGGAGACGCCGGGACGGCTTTGGAACCCGCGGGGGACTCCCGGGAGAACCCCCGGGAAACCCCTAGGAGAAGGTCCTGGGAGGGCCCCCGAACGCTCAGATCTCCAGGGGGAGTTGCTGGACCAGCAGTTTTCCGGCCATCGTCACACCGCCGTCCATCGCGATGGCCAGCCCGTCCGCGTAGACGTGCGGGCCCGCGACGTGCGGGCCGTCGTTGTCCTCGTCCTCCTCGGAGCCGACTTCGCCCAGCAGGTAGGGAATCGGGCTGTGGCCGTGAACGATGCGGGTGCCGCCGTACGTATCGAGCAGGGAGCGGACGGCGTCGGCACCCCCCTCGTCGCGGAAGGAGAAGCGCTTGGTGAACTTGCGGAACAGGTCCCACACCTCGTCCGCGTCGTTGCGCGTGATCGTCTCGCGGACGGTGTCGTTGACCGCCTCGATCGAGTCGCCGTAGTCGAGGTAGGCGGTGGTGTCGGAGTGGACGAGCAGGTGACCGTCGACCTCCTCGACGGCGTCGAGCCGGGCCATCCACTGCAGGTGGTGATCCTGGAGACGGTCCATGTCGTACTTCTGGCCGCCGTTGAGCAGCCAGGCGGCCTGGAAGGTGGCGGTGCCCGCGCCGGAGTTGACGGGGGTGTCGCCGAAGCGCTTGGCGCCGAGGAGCAGCAGTTCGTGGTTGCCCATGAGGGCCTTGCAGTAGCCGCCGGCCGCGGCGGCTTCGGCGGACAGCCGCATGACGAGGTCGATGACGCCGATGCCGTCCGGCCCGCGGTCGGTGAAGTCGCCGAGGAACCACAGCCGGGCGGTGCCCGCGCACCAGTTGCCGGCGTCGTCGATCAGGCCCTTCTCCTGCAGGGCGGCCACCAGTTCGTCGAGGTAGCCGTGCACGTCGCCGACGACGAAGAGCGGGCCCGGGCCGGTCGCGGGCAGCGGAGCCTGCACGGTCGCCGGGTCCACGGCCACCTGGAGGGTGTCGCCGCGGCGGTTGATGACGGGCAGGTCGCGCTGGGTGGGCGTGTAGCCCTCGGGGTGCTCCAAGGGCTCCTCGAGGGGCGGCGCCGTGTCACCGGGCTGTGTGCCGTGGTCGTACGGACCGGTCTCGTTGACGTACGCGGGCACCCGGAAGTCGCGCAACGTCGCCGTTCGCTCCACCTCGGGTCCCTGACCGGCCCCCTGAGTCATCAGACCCCTCCACCATCGCGCCGCATCTGCACCCTGCGGGCTGCTTGGTCGCAGCGGCCCGCGGTGCCGTGCGCCCATCATAGGAATGCGGATCGTGCCGTGTGACGACCCAGGGGTGGTGAATCGGAGCAAGGCTCCAGTTCATCGCGGCTTTCGCCCCGATTGGACCGGGCTTCGGCAACTCGAACTCACCCGGCGCGCACCGTGCCCACACCCGCGCGCCACCCTCACGATCGGCTCCGCGGGCCGGGGCGGGCGCCGGTTTCGCCCGGGACGGGGGCTTCCGGGGACGCGCAGGGAGACGCTTCTCACGGGCGGGAGTCCGGCTGTCGGCGGCCGCGCAGAAACGTTCCCGGGCCCTTTGCGGGGAAAGGAACGCCGAGGTCGCCGCCGCCAGGGGCGGACGAGTGCGTTCCCCACCGTCCGAGCGGCTGACCCACGCGGTCGGTGGCGGCGGGAGGGCTCGCATGGAAAACCCCCATACGTGCCTCCCGCTCACCTGCGTTGACGAACGCCGACAAGCACTGTCGAGTACCGACAAGCGCCGCCAAGCACCTCCGAGCGCCGGCGAGTGCCGACAAGCGCCGCCGAACCGGAAAAGCCGCTGCCCGTCCCATTCCCGGAAGAACGGGCGTGGGACGGGCAGCGCGGCGCGTTCGCGCGGCGCGGGCTACTTCCCCTCCGGGGCCCTCGGTGGGCTGACCGTCGTGCGAGGGGGGCGTCGCTGGGACGAGGTCCGCACGAACAGTTCGGTCGGTATCACCTGCTCGACCGGTCCGTCTCCCTCGACCCCCTCGATCGCGTCGATGAGGAGCTGGACGACAGCTGTTCCGATGCGGCGCGGTTTCAGCGAGAGGGTCGTCACGGGCGGCTCGGTGTTGGCGTACACCATGGACTCGCTGCAGCAGACGATCAGCAGGTCCTCCGGGACCCGCAGTCCGTACCGGCGTGCGGCGGCCAGCAGGTCCGTGCCGTTGGGGTCGAACAGGCCGTAGACGGCATCGGGGCGGTCGGGGCGCGCCAGCAGCCGGTCGGCGGCGACGGCGCCGGCGCAGGGGTCGTGCGCGGGGTAGGCCTCGTAGACGGGGTCCTGGCCCACCCGCTCGCACCAGCGCAGATACGCGCTGGTCGACAGGTGTGTGTACGTGTCGGTCGTGGTGCCGGTGAGCAGGCCGATGCGGCGGGCGCCGGCGTCGGCCAGATGGTCGAGGATGTCGAGGACGGCGGTCTCGTGGTCGTTGTCCACCCAGGCGGTGACCGGGAGCGTGCCGGCCGGGCGGCCGTCGGAGACGACCGGTAAGCCCTGCCGGACCAGCTCGCTGACCACCGGATCCTGGTCGGAGGGGTCGATGACGACCGTGCCGTCCAGGGCGACGTTCGACCACACGTCGTGGCGCGAGGTCGCCGGGAGGATGACGAGTGCGTAGCCGCGGGCGAGCGCGGCCGAGGTCGCGGCGCGCGCCATCTCCGCGAAGTACGCGAACTCGGTGAAGGTGAAAGGTTCATCCCCGTACGTGGTCACGGTCAGGCCGATGAGCCCTGACTTGCCGGTACGAAGGGTTCGGGCGGCCGCGGAGGGGCGGTAGCCCAGTCGGTCGGCGACCTCGCGGACATGGCGTCGGGTGGCGTCCGGGAGCCTGCCCTTGCCGTTGAGGGCGTCGGAGACGGTCGTGATGGAGACTCCGGCGGCGGCGGCCACGTCCCTGATGCCCGCCCGGCCCGGCCGGTTGCCTCGGCGTGAGGTTTCCGCGCGGCTCACCTGGTGCTTCCCTGCTGCTGTCATGGCGAGCCGATAGTAGGGCTCATCAGGTGGGGTAGGGCGGACGCATATGCACGCGTTGACAGGCACGTTTCTGCAAGGCTTTTCGGGGTCAAGTGCCTTGGAAACAAAGCTAATTGTTCGCTCTCATGCCAGGACGCGACGTGTCTACACGGATGAGCCTGCCAAGGCGCGGATGTTTCGAAGAGGTCTCAACTCACCTGCACGAGGGATGCGCGCCACGGAGTGAGCCACCGGCGCGTAGATATATGTGCAGCGCGCCCCCCGACGAGCACGCCTTCGGGTGCCTTCGTCCCCAGAAGTCACAGAGGTCCCTGTGTTCCGAGCGGCGGTCTCTGGTCGACGACCTGTACGCACTCGGGCCGAATCCTCATAAGGTGAGCAGTATTGAAGCCGGTGGTGGTCATGAGGAGGACTGCGGTGAGCGAGACGAGCCCCAAGCTGCGCGCCGAGCTGGAGGGGGTCCCCACCTACAAGCCGGGCAGGCCGGCCATGGTCGGTGGCCCCGTGGCCTACAAGCTGTCCTCCAACGAGAACCCCTATCCGCCGCTGCCGGGCGTGATGGAGTCCGTGACGGCCGCGGCCGCCTCCTTCAACCGCTACCCCGACCTCGCCTGCACGGGTCTGGTGAGCGAGCTGGCCGAGCGCTTCGGGGTCCCCGCCTCCCACCTGGCCACGGGAACCGGTTCCGTCGGCGTCGCCCAGCAGCTCGTCCAGGCGACCGCGGGCCCCGGCGACGAGGTGATGTACGCCTGGCGGTCCTTCGAGGCCTATCCGATCATCACGCAGATCAGCGGCGCGACGGCTGTGCAGGTGCCGCTGACGCCGGGTGACGTGCACGATCTGGACGCGATGGCCGACGCGATCACCGACCGGACCCGGTTGATCTTCGTCTGCAACCCCAACAACCCCACGGGCACGGTGGTGAAGCGGGCCGAGCTGGAACGGTTCCTCGACCGTGTTCCGGGCGATGTGCTGGTCGTGCTCGACGAGGCCTACCGGGAGTTCATCCGTGACCCCGAGGTGCCCGACGGCGTCGAGCTGTACCGGAACCGGCCCAACGTGTGCGTCCTGCGCACCTTCTCCAAGGCGTACGGTCTCGCCGGCCTGCGCGTCGGTTTCGCCATCGCCCACGAGCCGGTGGCGGAGGCGCTGCGCAAGACGGCGGTGCCGTTCGGGGTGAGCCAGCTGGCGCAGGAGGCCGCGATCGCCTCGTTGCGCGCCGAGGACGCGCTGCTCGGCCGCGTCGGCTCCCTGGTGTGCGAGCGGCTGCGCGTGGTCGAGGGGCTGCGCGCACAGGGCTGGACGGTGCCCGAGACGCAGGCGAACTTCGTGTGGCTGCGGCTGGGCGAGCACACGGTCCCCTTCGCGGGGGCATGCGAGCAGGCCGGCGTCGTGGTGCGGCCGTTCCCGGGCGAGGGCGTGCGGGTGACGATCGGGGAGAACGAGGCCAACGACATCTTCCTGAAGGCTGCGGAGGGGTTCCGCAAGGACCTGTGATGCGCTGACCTCTGGGTTTCTGCTGGTCAGGGCCTGTCCTCAAGGGGGTTCCCGCCGGTAAGGGGACCCCCTTTGGCATGTCGAAAATCCTTGCGGCATACTAGCTTGTGAATGTGAACGCTTTCACAAGCGTGATCCACGAGCGTGAGGTTAGGAGTGACGACGTGGACCTGGCTCTGGCGCCGGAGACACTGGCGCGCTGGCAGTTCGGCATCACCACCGTCTACCACTTCCTCTTCGTTCCCCTGACGATCTCCCTCGCGGCCCTCACCGCCGGGTTGCAGACCGCCTGGGTGCGGACGGAGAACGAGAAGTACCTGAGGGCGACGAAGTTCTGGGGCAAGCTCTTCCTGATCAACATCGCGATGGGCGTCGTCACCGGCATCGTGCAGGAGTTCCAGTTCGGCATGAACTGGTCCGACTACTCGCGCTTCGTCGGCGACGTGTTCGGCGCGCCGCTGGCCTTCGAGGCCCTGATCGCCTTCTTCTTCGAGTCCACCTTCATCGGTCTGTGGATCTTCGGCTGGGACAAGTTGCCGAAGAAGATCCACCTGGCCTGCATCTGGATGGTCTCGATCGGGACGATCCTGTCGGCCTACTTCATCCTCGCGGCCAACTCGTGGATGCAGCACCCGGTCGGCTACCGGATCAACAAGGAGAAGGGCCGGGCCGAGCTCACCGACTTCTGGGCCGTGCTGACCCAGAACACCGCGCTCAGCCAGGTCTTCCACACCATGTCCGCGGCCTTCCTGACCGGCGGAGCCTTCATGGTCGGCATCGCCGCCTTCCACCTGTACCGCAAGAAGCACATCCCCGTGATGAAGACCTCGCTGCGGCTGGGGCTGGTCACCGTGGTCATCGCCGGCCTGCTCACCGCTGTCAGCGGTGACGTGCTCGGCAAGGTCATGTTCAAGCAGCAGCCGATGAAGATGGCCGCGGCCGAAGCCCTGTGGGACGGCGAGGCGCCCGCGCCCTTCTCGGTCTTCGCCTACGGCGACGTCGAGGAGGGGCACAACAAGGTCGCCATCGAGATCCCGGGACTGCTGTCCTTCCTCGCGAACGACGACTTCAGCTCGTACGTCCCCGGCATCAACGACGTGAACAAGGCCGAACAGGAGAAGTTCGGGCCCGGCGACTACCGGCCCAACATCCCGGTCGCCTACTGGGGCTTCCGCTGGATGATCGGCTTCGGCATGACGTCCTTCGCGCTCGGCCTGGCCGGGCTCTGGCTCACCCGGAAGAAGTTCCTGCTGCCGCAGCACCTGAGGGTCGGCGAGGACGAGGTGCCGCATGTGGTGCTCTTCCGGAAGAAGGCGCTGGGACCGAAGCTCACCAGGCTCTATTGGCTCGCGGCGATCTGGACCCTGGGCTTCCCGCTGATCGCCAACTCCTGGGGCTGGATCTTCACGGAGATGGGCCGCCAGCCCTGGGTCGTCTACGGCGTCCTGCAGACCCGTCACGCGGTCTCCCCCGGGGTCTCCCAGGGCGAGGTGCTCACCTCGATGATCGTCTTCACGGCGCTGTACGCCGTCCTCGCCGTCGTGGAGGTCAAGCTGCTGGTCAAGTACGTGAAGGCCGGCCCGCCCGAGCTCACCGAGGCCGACCTCACTCCGCCCACGAAGATCGGCGGCGACTCCCGTGACGCCGACAAGCCGATGGCCTTCTCCTACTAGGCCGAGGGAGCTGCACAGTCATGGAACTTCACGACGTCTGGTTCGTCCTCATCGCCGTCCTGTGGACCGGCTACTTCTTTCTGGAGGGCTTCGACTTCGGGGTCGGCATCCTCACCAAGCTCCTGGCCCGCGACCGGCCCGAGCGGCGGGTGCTCATCAACACCATCGGGCCGGTCTGGGACGGCAACGAGGTATGGCTGCTCACCGCGGGCGGCGCGACCTTCGCGGCCTTCCCCGAGTGGTACGCCACGCTCTTCTCCGGCTTCTACCTGCCCCTGCTGCTCATCCTTGTCTGTCTGATCGTGCGTGGCGTCGCCTTCGAGTACCGGGCGAAGCGGCCCGAGGAGGACTGGCAGCGCAACTGGGAGACCGCGATCTTCTGGACCTCGCTGCTGCCCGCGTTCCTGTGGGGCGTCGCCTTCGGCAACATCGTGGGGGGCGTGAAGATCGACCGGAACTTCGAGTACGTGGGCGACGTCTGGGACCTGCTCAACCCGTACGCGCTGCTCGGCGGCCTGGTGACGCTGACCCTGTTCACCTTCCACGGCGCGGTGTTCACGGCGCTCAAGACCGTCGGCGACATCCGCGAGCGGGCACGGAAGCTGGCGCTGAAGGTGGGCATCGTGACGGCCGTGGTCGCGCTGGTCTTCCTGCTCTGGACGCAGATCGACAGCGGTGACGCCAAGAGCATGGTCGCGCTGGTCGTCGCGGTGACCGCGCTGGTCGCGGCCCTCGTGGCGAACCAGGCGGGGCGCGAGGGCTGGTCGTTCGCCTTCTCCGGAGTCACCATCGTATCCGCCGTGGCGATGCTCTTCCTGACGCTCTTCCCGAACGTCATGCCGTCCACGCTGAACGCGGACTGGAGCCTGACGGTGACCAACGCCTCGTCGAGCCCCTACACCTTGAAGATCATGACCTGGTGCGCGGGGGTCGCCACACCGTTGGTGATGCTCTACCAGGGCTGGACGTACTGGGTGTTCCGTAAGCGGATCGGTACGCAGCACATCGCCGAGTCCGCTCACTGAGTCCCTGTTGGGGTGTGTTTCACGTGAAACACACCCCATGAGGAGAGAGCGTGTTTCACAGGAAACATGCTCTTGAGAAGAGGGTGTTTCACGTGAAACCGATCGACCCGCGTCTGCTGCGGTACGCCGGCGCCACACGCGTCTTCCTGGTGGCGGTCGTCGGTCTTGGCGCCGTCGGGGCGGCGCTGGTCATCGCGCAGGCCATGCTCATCGCCGAGGCGGTGGTCGGCGCGTTCCAGCACGGCATGTCTGTCGCCGAACTGGGCACCCCCCTGCTGCTCTTGGCGGCCGTTGCGGTCGGTCGTGCGCTGGTCGCCTGGCTCACTGAACTCGCCGCACATCGCGCGAGCGCAGCCGTGAAGTCGGAGCTGCGGGGGCGACTTCTGGAGCGGACTGCCGCCCTGGGGCCCGGCTGGCTCAGCGGACAGCGCACTGGTTCGCTGGTGGCCCTCGTCACCCGGGGCGTGGACGCCCTCGACGACTACTTCTCGCGCTATCTGCCCCAGCTGGGCCTGGCTGTGGTCGTGCCGGTGGCGGTGCTCGCCCGGATCGTGACGGAGGACTGGGTGTCCGCCGCGATCATCGTCGGGACCCTGCCGTTGATCCCGGTCTTCATGATGCTGATCGGCTGGGCGACCCAGTCACGGATGGACCGTCAGTGGCGGTTGCTGTCCAGGCTGTCCGGGCACTTCCTGGACGTCGTCGCGGGGCTGCCCACGCTGAAGGTGTTCGGGCGGGCCAAGGCACAGGCCGACTCGATCCGGCGCATCACCGGGGAGTACCGCCAGGCGACCATGCGGACGCTGCGCATCGCGTTCATCTCGTCGTTCGCGCTGGAGTTGCTGTCGACGCTCTCGGTGGCCCTCGTCGCCGTGACGATCGGCATGCGACTCGTCCACGGTGAGATGGATCTCTACATCGGTCTGGTGATCCTCGTGCTGGCGCCGGAGGCGTATCTCCCACTTCGGCAGGTCGGCGCGCAGTACCACGCGGCCGCCGAGGGACTGGCGGCCGCGGAGCAGATCTTCGAGGTGTTGGAGACCCCGCTTCCGACGCCCGGAACGGTCGCGGTGGCCGGGGGTGGGGTGGCTTTCGAGGGGGTGACCGTCCGTTATCCGGGACGCTCCGGCGACGCCGTCTCGGACGTGAGCTTCACCGTCGAGCCCGGTGAGACGGTGGCGCTGGTCGGGCCGAGCGGCGCGGGCAAGTCGACGCTGGTGCACACCCTGCTGGGGTTCGTGCGGCCGACCGAGGGGCGGGTGCTGGCCGGGGGAGTCGACCTCGCGGCGGCCGACCTGGAGCAGTGGCGTTCGCAGATCGCGTGGGTGCCGCAGCGCCCGCACCTGTTCGCGGGGACGATCGCCGAGAACGTACGGCTGGCACGTCCCGGGGCCGACGACACGGCCCTGCGCAGGGCGCTGGCGGACGCGGGCGCGCTGGAGTTCGTCGACGCGCTGCCCGCCGGGACCGCCACCGTGCTCGGTGAGGACGGGAGCGGGCTGTCCGCCGGGCAGCGGCAGCGGCTCGCCCTTGCCCGCGCATTCCTCGCGGACCGTCCCGTCCTGCTGCTGGACGAACCGACGGCCGCACTCGACGGGGAGACCGAGGCGGAGGTCGTGACGGCCGTGAGCCGGCTCGCGGCCGGACGGACGGTGCTGCTCGTCGTGCACCGGCCGGCGCTGCTGGCGGTGGCGGATCGGGTGGTACGGCTCGCCGGGACCGAGACGGGCGGGCCCGTGACGGCCGCCCCCAAGGACGCCCCCGCCCGGCAGGAAGCGACGACGGCGGCGTCGTCGTCGGCGGCCGGGCGTGACGCCGGGATGGACGCCCCAGCACCCGGAGGCGGTGTCCTGGCCCGGGTCCGCGCCGTGGCAGGCGCCCGCCGTGGCCGACTCGGCCTTGCGCTGCTGCTGGGCAGCCTGGCGCTCGGCAGCGCCGTGGGCCTCATGGCCACCTCCGGGTGGCTCATCTCGCGGGCCGCGCAGCAGCCGCCGGTCCTTTACCTGATGGTGGCCGTGACGGCGACCCGCGCCTTCGGCATCGGGCGGGCCGTTTTCCGCTACGCGGAGCGGCTCGTCTCCCATGACGCCGTGCTGCGGATGCTGGCCGACACCAGGGTCGCCGTCTACCGGCGGCTGGAGCGGCTGGCGCCCGCCGGGCTGCGCACGACCCGCCGGGGCGATCTGCTGACCCGGCTGGTCGCCGACGTGGACGCCCTGCAGGACTACTGGCTGCGCTGGCTGCTGCCCGCCGGCGCGGCCGTCGTCGTATCGGCCGGTTCGGTCGCCTTCACGGCGTGGCTGTTGCCCGAGGCCGGGGCGGTGCTCGCCGCGGGGCTGCTGACAGCCGGAGCGGGCGTCCCGCTGATCACCGGCGCCGTGGCGCGCCGGGCGGAGCACCGGCTCGCCCCCGCCCGGGGAGTGCTCGCCACCCGCACGGCGGATCTGCTCACCGGCACCGCCGAACTGACCGTCGCGGGCGCCCTCCCTGCCCGCACGGCCGAGGTGCGCGCGGCCGACGGCGTGCTCACCCGGATCGCCTCGCGTGCGGCGACTGCCACCGCGCTCGGTGACGGGCTGACCGCCCTCGTCTCCGGCCTGACCGTCGCGGCGGCGGCCCTCGTGGGCGCACAGGCGGTGGCCGCCGGGCGGCTGGGAGGCGTGACCATGGCGGTGGTCGTCCTGACCCCGCTGGCCGCCTTCGAGGCCGTCCTGGGGCTGCCCCTGGCCGTGCAGTACCGCCAGCGGGTTCGTAGGAGCGCGGAGCGGGTCTTCGAGGTGCTGGACTCCCCCGAGCCGGTAAGGGAGCCGGAGCGGCCCGGTCAGGCCCCCGCGACGCCTTTCCCCCTCGTCGTCGAGGGCCTGTCCGCCCGGTACGCCGGGCAGGAGCGTGACGCGCTCACCGGAGTCGGCCTGACCTTGACCCGAGGCCGCCGGATCGCGGTCGTGGGGCCTTCCGGATCAGGGAAGACCACGCTCGCGCAGGTGCTGCTGCGGTTCCTGGACGAGGACGCGGGCTCCTACACGCTGGCCGGGGTGGACGCCCGGTCCCTGGACGGCGACGACGTACGCGCGCTCGTCGGGCTGTGCGCACAGGACGCGCATCTCTTCGACAGCTCGGTGCGCGAGAACCTGCTGCTCGCCAGGAAGACGGCGAGCGAGGAGGACCTGCGGGACGCGCTGGCACGAGCCCGCCTGCTGGAGTGGGCCGACGGTCTGCCCCACGGTCTGGACACGCTCGTCGGCGAGCACGGGGCCAGGCTCTCCGGCGGGCAGCGCCAGCGGCTCGCCCTCGCCCGGGCACTGCTCGCCGACTTCCCCGTCCTGGTCCTCGACGAGCCGGCCGAACATCTGGACCTGCCGACCGCCGACGCGCTGACCCGGGACCTGCTGGCCGCGACCGAGGGCCGGACGACGCTGCTCATCACCCACCGGCTGGCCGGACTCGACGCGGTCGACGAGGTGATCGTGCTGGACGAGGGACGGGTGGTGCAGCGGGGGCCGTTCGCGGAGCTGGCCCTCGTGGAGGGCCCGTTGCGGAGGATGGCCGAACGGGAGGAGGCCGCGGAGCTGATCAGCGGCGCACGGTGCTGACCAGCTCCGCGGAGCAGGATCAGCGGCGCGAGGATCACGACGCCTCGCGGCGCGTCCGACGCGTCGTGAGCGCTACGCCCGCTCGGTGAGCAGCTGTTCGATGACGACGGCGACCCCGTCCTCGTTGTTGGCGGCCGTCCGGCCGGAGGCGGCGGCGAGCACGTCCGGGTGGGCGTTGCCCATCGCGTACGACCGGCCGGCCCAGGTGAGCATCTCGACGTCGTTCGGCATGTCACCGAACGCGACGACCTCCTCGTGGGAGATGCCGCGCTCCGCACAGCACAGGGCGAGCGTGCTGGCCTTGGAGACGTCGGGGCCGCTGATCTCCAGCAGGGCGCTGGGGCTGGAGCGGGTGACGTTGGCGCGGTCGCCGATGGCCAGCCGGGCCAGGGTGAGGAAGGCGTCGGGGTCGATCGTGGGGTGGAACGCGAGGATCTTCAGCACCGGCTCGTCGGCCCCGGGGGCGTCCGGCGCCAGCAGCCGCTCGGCCGGCGCGAGGTGATCGGGAATCTCCATGTGCATCTTCGGGTACTCCGGCTCCTGGTAGAAGCCGTAGGTCTGCTCGATGGCGTACATGGTCCCCGGCGCCGCCTCCCGCAGCAGCCGTACGGCGTCCAGCGCGTTCTCCCGCGCCAGCTCGCGCACCTTCACGAACCGGTGAGCGCCCGGGCCGCCGTGCAGGTCGACCACGGCGGCGCCGTTGCCGCAGATCGCGAGACCGTGCCCGTGCACGTGGTCGCTGACGACGTCCATCCAGCGGGCGGGGCGGCCGGTGACGAAGAAGACCTCGATGCCCGCCTCCTCGGCGGCGGCGAGCGCGGCGACCGTGCGGTCGGACACCGACTTGTCGTCGCGCAGCAGAGTGCCGTCGAGATCGGTGGCGATCAGCCGCGGCGGGAGGGCTGCGGCCGGGGTCACGGGCTGTCGAGTCGCTGAGGTCACCGGGTCATTCTCGCGCATCGGCCCGCACGGCCGTGCGAGAGCCCGCCCACGGGAGGCCGGGGCGGGGCGCGGCCGGGTCCGGACGCCGGGGTCAGCGCAGCTGCGCCGAGGCCTCCATGGCGATCCGCTCGAAGACCTTCTCGTCGGCCGCGAAGTCGGAGTCCGGGATGGGCCAGTGGACCACGATCTCGGTGAAGCCGAGCTCCTGGTGCCGGCCCGCGAAGTCGACGAAGGCGTCCAGGGACTCCAGCGGCCGGCCTCGGTCCGGGGTGAAGCCGGTGAGCAGGACCTTGTCCATCTCCGCCGCCTCCCGCCCGCGTGCGGCGCAGGCGTCGGCGAGCTTCTCGGCCTGGTCGCGGAGGGCCCTGACCGACTGCTCGGGCGTGCCGTTCTCGTACAGCTTGGGGTCGCCCGTGGTCACCCAGGCCTGTCCGTACCGGGCGGCGAGCCGGAGCCCGCGCGGTCCGGTCGCGGCGATCGCGAACGGCAGCCGGGGGCGCTGGAGGCAGCCGGGAATGTTGCGGGCCTCGTGCGCCGAATAGTGGTCGCCCTCGTAGGACACCGAGTCCTCGGTGAGCAGCCGGTCGAGCAGCGGCACGAACTCGCCGAGCCGGTCGGCCCGCTCGCGCGGTGTCCACGGTTCCTGGCCGAGGGCCGTGGCGTCGAAGCCGGTGCCGCCGGCGCCGATGCCCAGAGTCACCCGGCCGCCCGAGATGTCGTCCAGGGAGATCAGCTCCTTGGCGAGGGTCACGGGGTGCCGGAAGTTCGGCGAGGTCACCAGCGTGCCCAGGCGCAGTCGCTCGGTGGCGCCCGCCGCGGCGGTCAGGGTGGGGATCGCACCGAACCAGGGGCCGTCCCGGAAGCTTCGCCAGGACAGGTGGTCGTAGGTGTACGCGGTGTGGAAGCCGAGCTCCTCGGCCCGCGTCCATGCGGAACGGCCCCCCTCGTGCCAGCGGCGGTAAGGGAGGATCACGGTGCTCAGGCGCAGACTCATGTCGTCGAGCGTATGCGGACGCCCGGTTTCACGTGAAACAGTCACCGGGCGTTGCGGCTCAGCCACGGGCTGAGCCTGCCCAGGATGTACTCCTTGTGCACGCGGTCACGCGGCAGCGGCACCATCAGGAAGTAGCCGGGAGGAAAGCGGCGCACCTTCACCCACGCGTGGCCGTCGTAGAGGGAGCGCAGGAAGGCGGGCACGTCGTCGCGGTCGACGTCCGGACACTCGACGCCGTCGACGGTGATCAGGGCGTCGTCGTCGGGGTACAGCCGCACGCTCACGCTGGGGCGCCCACCGAGTTCGGCATAGGCCTCGTGCGGCAGTGACCCGTCCGGGTCGGCGGCGACGCCCACGCCGGCGGAGGTGCGCCGGGAGGTCTGGTCGGCCCCGATGTCGTGAGTCACCTCGATCTCGCGCGCGTACTCGGCGGCGATGGCGCGAAGGGCGGTGACGGCCGCCTCGGTGGAGGGCAGGTGAGTCATGGTGTGATCATCCCGAACAGACCTCCATCCGTCGATTCGGGCCGGTACCTCAGTGGCGTTCGGGAAACCGCAGGTACTGCGGCGGCACGGCCTTCGTCAACCACACCCCGTTGGCGCTGACCTGGAAGACATGGCCGTCCCGGTGCATGGCCCCGGCGTCCACGGAGAGCACCACGGGGCGGCCTCGGCGTGCGCCGACCCGGGTCGCGGTCTCCCGGTCGGCGGAAAGGTGCACGTCGTGCCGGTTCATGGAGCGCAGCCCCTCGGCCCGGATCGCGTCCAGGTGGCGGCCCACGGTTCCGTGGTAGAGGTACGGCGGAGGGGAGGCCGGGGGCAGTCCCAGGTCGATGTCCACGCTGTGGCCCTGGCTGGCGCGGATCCGTGTGCCCTCGATCGCGAAGCGCTTCTTGTCGTTGGCGGCGACGACGTGGTCCAGTTCGTCGCGGGTGAAGCGGAAGCCGTGCGCGGCGCACGCCGCGATCAGTTCGTCGATCTCGACCCAGCCGGCCGCGTCGAGCGTGAGGCCGATGCGTTCGGGCTGGTGCCGCAGGTGCTTCGAGAGGTACTTCGACACCTTCACGGTGCGTCTCTCGGCATGGTCCTTCTCGTTCATCCGCTCAGCATGGCGGGAGAGACGCGGATCACGCACATTGTTTTGCAGCTGAGGTTTGATCCACAGGCAACTACTGTTATCCACAGGCCAATTGGCGTTTCTGTGGACAACCAACCGGTGTTTCAACGGCGTTCGTCAAGGTCGGCCGCGCTCCCGTGGCTTGAGGACAGTCCGTCCAACATCCTTGCCCGCACCTCGCGTTCAGCGGCCAGCGTGAGGAACATGGCGGCGTGCTCCACACCGACCAGCCTTTCCACGGCCTGCATTGTCTCGGCGGGAATCGCCACCGAACGCGTCCCCGTGGTGGCGGGCGTGGGATCGTCGGAGCCGAGGTGCCGACGCAGGTGGAGGGTCGCGAACAGCCGCATGGCCCGCGCCAGTTCGGCGTCCACGGTCTGCCGGGCGAGTGGACGGAGCCGTCGTACGAGCGAAGCCGCCTCGGCCGCGTCGGCGTCGGTCGGACGGTGCGCGCCGTCGAGGTAGCGGTCGAAGACGTGCTCGGCGGTGAACTCCAGGAAACGGGAAGCGATGTGCTCGACCTGGGACCTCAACTCCCGCAGATGCGCGGTGATCGCGCCGAGAGGAACCCCGGCCGCATGCAACTCGACGGCCACCGCCAGCTCTTGGGGGCTCGGCACGAGGAAGGCGCCGTCGTCGCCGGGCGCGGGCTCCAGCACGCCGAGGGCCACCGCGTCGGCGATCGCGGTGTCGTCGGGGACGCCGCCGAAGCGGGCGGTCAGTTCGGCGCGCGAGACCCGCGCGGGCTCCTCGTCCGTCCACGGCCCGTCCACCTCCGCGACCAGGCCGAGGACACCGCCCAGGCCGCGGCCGGTGTCATGGGCGTCGAGGAGCTCCTTGATGGAGGCGAGGGTGTAGCCGCGGTCGAGGAGGGCGGCGATCTGGTGGAGACGGGCGAGGTGGGCGTCCGAGTAGTGGTTGGCCCGCCCCTTGCGTTCCGGACGGGGCAGGAGACCGCGGTCCTGGTAGGCGCGGATGGTGCGGACGGTCGCGCCGGAGAGGTGCGCGAGGGTCTCGATGCGGTACGGCGGCCGGGGCGACGCGATGGCGGTCAACTCGCCGTCACCGAACCCTCGTCGAACCGACCGCACCCGTACCCGCCCCGGCCCCCGTACCCGCCCCGGCACCCGCACCCGTACCCGCGCCTGAACACGAGCGGGCACCCCGGCCTGCGCCTGCGTCAGGCGGGCGCAGGGGCTGCCGGCCGGTCCTACGGCTCACAGCGGCGGTCCCACCCGCGCCAGCGCCCTCAACGCCCTTGGCAGGAACCGTGACAGGGCGTAGGAGACCTTCGCCTCAGGAGTGACCCGGACCACCGCCTCGTCGAGCAGGACCGCCCGCAGGATCGCGTCCGCGACCTTCTCCGGCGGGTAGTTGCGCAGCCCGTACGCGTGCGTGGAGCGCTTCTGGCGACGCCGTTCCTCCTCGGCGTCCACCCCCACGAAGGTCGCCGTGTCGGTGATGTTCGTCTTCACCAGGCCGGGACATATCGCCGAGACGCCGATTCCCCGGCCCGCCAGTTCCGCGCGCAGGCACTCGCTCAGCATCAGGACCGCCGCCTTGGAGGTGCTGTAGGCGGGCAGCGCCTTGGAGGGCTGATAGGCGGCCGCCGACGCCGTGTTGACGATGTGGCCGCCCTGGCCGCGCTCGGCCATCTGCCGGCCGAACAGTCGGCACCCGTGGATGACGCCCCACAGGTTGACGTCCAGGACTCTGCGCCAGTCGTCGGACGTCGTGTCGAAGAAGGAGCCCGACAACCCGATGCCCGCGTTGTTCACCAGCACGTCCAGCACGCCGTGTTCGGTCTGGACCTTGGCCGCGAGTTTCTCCATCGCCTGCTCGTCGGAGACGTCCACCGTCTCAGCCCAGGCCCCGGGCGCGCCGATCAGCCGGGACAGCTCGGCCGTCCGCGCCGCGGCCTCCGCGTCCCGGTCGACGGCGATCACCCGCGCGCCGGCCTCGGCGAACGCGAACGCCGTGGCCCGCCCGATGCCGCTGCCCGCGCCGGTGACGAGCACCAGCCGGCCGCCGAAGCGCTCGGCGTACCGGCCGGCGGCAGCCGTGCGCACCGACCCGCGGTCCTGCTCCCGGTCCTGACCCCGGCCCTGGCCCGTCGCCTCGCCCGCCCGCTCCTGCTCGACCGAGGTGACGAAGTCGTCGATCCAGGAGGCGACCTGGTCGGGTCGGGTGCGCGGGACCCAGTGCCCGGCCGCGAGGGTGCGCCGGGTCAGCCTCGGGACCCACTCCTCCAGCTCGTCGTACAGCCGCTCGGAGAGGAATCTGTCCTCCAGGGGCGTGATGAGCTGCACGGGCGCGTGCGCGTACGCGTCGGGCCGGGGGCTGCGCAGCCGGCTGCGCACGTTGTCCCGGTACAGCCACGCCCCGTGGGCCGCGTCCGACGGCAGCGACGGCGTCGGGTACGCGCCCGCGGGGACCTTCTCGAGCCGTCGCAGAATGCCAGGCCAGCGCTTGCCGAGCGGGCCCCGCCAGGCGAGTTCGGGCAGGGCGGGGGTGTGCAGCAGGTACACGTACCAGGATTTCGCGCCCTGCCCGAGGAGCTGGCCGACCCGGCGCGGAGTCGGCCGCTTCAGTCGCTTGTCGATCCAGTGGCCGAAATGGTCGAGGGACGGGCCGGACATGGACGTGAAGGACGCGATCCGGCCCTCGGTGCGCCGCACGGTGACGAACTCCCACGCCTGCACCGAGCCCCAGTCGTGCCCCACCAGGTGCACCGGGCGGTCCGGGCTGACCGCGTCCGCCACCGCCAGGAAGTCGTCCGTCAGCTTCTCCAGGGTGAACCCGCCCCGCAGCGGCTTCGGCGTGCCGGAACGGCCGTGGCCGCGGACGTCGTACAGCACCACGTGCAGCTGGTGGCGGTCGGCCAGTCGCGTCGCGACCTCGCACCACACTTCCTTGCTGTCCGGGTAGCCGTGCACCAGGACGACCGTCGGCCGACCCGGATCGCCCAGCTCGACCACGCACAGATCGATCCCACCGGTTCGCACCCGGCGCTCACGCGCGCCCTGCGGCAACGTCACTTGCCCTCCACCTCGTGCTTCGGCATCCGCTCCGTTTTTCCTTCCGCCCAACGCCGTACGTGCGGCAGATCGTCGTCCAGTCAGAAGGCGCTCTCGCGTGGGTCGTCCGAGTCGGTGACCACGAGGATCTCCTCGAACTTCGCGCCCGTACCCCGGAACCCGAGATGCGGTTCGACCGCCCACAGCCCCGGCTGCGGCGGATGGTCGGAGAACCGGTACGGCGACCAGAGAGGGGACCAGCCCTCGCGGTGGCCGTGCAGCGCGTCGGAGACCAGCCCCTTGAGCGACTGCGCGCCGAACCCGAACACCCGGGGCGAGAACCGGCGCTCCCGCACGCGGTCCACCTTGTGCGCGATCACGCCGAACGGGTAGGCGCGGTGCCGGTTCGCGTATCCCTGGCGGACCATGAGGCGGTCGACGTCGGCGTAGATCTCGCGCAGTGACCGCCGTTCGCGCACCTCGCGCAGGATCAGCTCCCGGTGTGCTTCCAGATCGGCCAGCAGCCTCTCCTGCACCGGGTGCCCACCGAGCGCTCCCGAGTAGCCGACGTCCGCCGTGTATCCCTCGTACACCGGCGCCAGGTCGAGGATGAACGGCATCCCCGGCTCCAGCCGGCGGTCCGTCGGGAAGAACTGCAGGGGGATCCGGAAACCGGTGAACGCCGTGCGGTCCCCGAACCAGGCGAACGGCAGGTGGAACCAGTCGCGCACACCCTGCTCGCCGCACCACTCCCGCAGCATCCGCGCCGCCTCGCGCTCCGTCACTCCCGGTCGCAGTGCGGCGGCGACGGCCTGTGCGGCCGCATACGCGAGCTGCTGCACCTGCCGGAATCCCCGCAGCTCGGCGGAGAGCTCGCGAGCCGTAGCCGTAGCCGTAGCCGTCACTGTCGCGGCCGCCGATGCGCCGGATGTCCCCGCTGTCGTCGTCATGCCACCCCGTCCCGCCGGTCCCGAACGCCTTGCGGTCACGTCGACTGCGCTACGCGCCCGTAACTTGACATCACCGAATGTGACAGTTGTTAGAGGCTGCGTCAATAGGCGGTGTCGGGCCGCTGGACGCCACGTCCGCGGCATCCTCGGCCCCGTAGCTCTCAGGCATGGCATCCCCTACGTGCCCGTACATCTGAGGGCTGAGGCGAAGACGGCTCTGAGGTCTGATGATTTTCGTGGTGTGCGTCACTACTTTTGAGGACGTGACTGTGATCGCGACCGAAAGCCTGAGCAAGCGGTTCCCCCGGGTGACCGCTCTTGACCGGCTCTCCGTGGACGTCGGACCCGGTGTGACCGGGCTCGTCGGAGCCAACGGGGCCGGCAAGTCCACATTGATCAAGATCCTGCTGGGTCTGTCGCCCGCGACCGAGGGCCGAGCCGAGGTGCTCGGCCTCGACGTCGCGAGCAAGGGCGCCGAAATTCGCGAACGCGTTGGCTACATGCCGGAGCACGACTGCCTGCCGCCCGACGTCTCGGCCACCGAGTTCGTCGTGCACATGGCCCGGATGTCCGGCCTGCCGCCCACCGCCGCGCGCGAGCGCACCGCGGACACCCTGCGCCACGTCGGCCTGTACGAGGAGCGCTACCGGCCCATCGGCGGCTACTCGACCGGCATGAAGCAGCGGGTGAAGCTCGCCCAGGCCCTCGTCCACGACCCTCAGCTGGTCTTCCTGGACGAGCCGACCAACGGCCTCGACCCGGTCGGCCGCGACGAGATGCTCGGCCTGATCCGCCGCATCCACACCGACTTCGGCATCTCGGTCCTGGTCACCTCCCACCTGCTGGGCGAACTGGAGCGCACCTGCGACCACGTCGTGATCGTCGACGGCGGCAAGCTCCTGCGCTCCAGCTCCACCACCGACTTCACGCAGACCACCACCACCCTCGCGATCGAGGTCACCGACACCGACGCGCATCCCGACGGCACCCACGCGGTGCGCGAGGCGCTCCGCGCGCGGGGGGTCGAGGTCCTCGACGCGAACAGCGCCCTGCCCGGCGCCGGCCACGTCCTGCTGCTCACCGCGCAGGGCGAGGAGACGTACGACGTCGTCCGGGACGCGGTCGCCGACCTGGGCCTCGGCCTGGTCCGCATGGAACAGCGCAGACACCACATCTCCGAGGTCTTCACCGACAGCGACGCCGAAAACGACCAGCAGCGGAAGGAGGCCGTCGGCCATGGCAGTTGAGCACCCGGTCACCGCCGCCGCGGGAGACCAGACCCGCATCCACAACATCGGCTACCGCAGCTACGACGGCCCCCGGCTGGGCCGCGCCTACGCCCGCCGCTCCCTCTACTCGCAGTCCCTGCGCGGCGCCTACGGCCTCGGCCGTTCGGTGAAGTCCAAGGTGCTGCCCATGCTGCTCTTCGTGGTGATGTGCGTGCCCGCCGCCATCATGGTCGCCGTCGCGGTCGCCACGAAGGCCAAGGAACTGCCCGTCGACTACACGCGTTACGCGATCATCATGCAGGCCGTGATCAGCCTGTACGTCGCCTCGCAGGCGCCCCAGTCCGTCTCGCGCGACCTGCGCTTCAAGACCGTGCCGCTGTACTTCTCGCGGCCCATCGAGACAGCGGACTACGTACGCGCCAAGTTCGCCGCCCTGGCCTCCGCGCTCTTCGTGCTCACCGCGGCCCCGCTGCTGGTGCTCTACGTGGGCGCCCTGCTGGCCAAGCTCGACTTCGCCGACCAGACCAAGGGATTCGGTCAGGGGCTCGTCTCCGTGGCACTCCTCTCACTGCTCTTCGCCGGGATCGGCCTGGTCATCGCCTCGGTGACCCCGCGCCGGGGATTCGGCATCGCCGCCGTCATCGCCGTGCTGACGATCTCCTACGGCGCGGTCTCCACGCTCCAGGCCATCGCCGAGGCGCAGAACAGCACCGGCTCCATCCCCTGGATCGGCCTGTTCTCCCCCGTCACGCTGATCGACGGCGTGCAGTCGGCGTTCCTGGGCGCCTCCTCCGCCTTCCCGGGCGGAGTCGGCCCCTCCGACGGACAGGGCGTCGTCTACGTCCTCGTCCTCCTCGGCCTGATCGCCGCAGGCTACGGCCTCCTGATCCGCCGCTACCGGAAGGTGGGCCTGTGACCACGCTCAGCATCGACCACGTCTCCCGCTGGTTCGGCAACGTGGTCGCCGTCAACGACATCACCATGACCATCGGTCCCGGCGTCACCGGCCTGCTCGGCCCCAACGGCGCCGGGAAGTCCACCCTCATCAACATGATGGGCGGCTTCCTGGCCCCCTCCACCGGCGCGGTCACCCTCGACGGACAGCCGGTCTGGCGCAACGAGGCGATCTACAAGCACATCGGCATCGTTCCCGAGCGCGAGGCCATGTACGACTTCCTCACCGGCCGCGAATTCGTCGTCGCCAACGCCGAGTTGCACGGACTGGGGGCGAAGGCCGCCCAGAAGGCGCTGGCCACCGTCGAGATGGAGTACGCACAGGACCGCAAGATCCAGACGTACTCCAAGGGCATGCGCCAGCGCGTCAAGATGGCCAGCGCCCTCGTCCACGACCCGTCGCTGCTGTTGCTCGACGAGCCCTTCAACGGCATGGACCCGCGCCAGCGCATGCAGCTCATGGACCTGCTGCGGCGCATGGGCGACGAGGGCCGCACGGTGCTGTTCTCGTCGCACATCCTCGAAGAGGTCGAGCAGCTCGCCTGGCACATCGAGGTCGTCGTCGCCGGCCGGCACGCGGCCAGCGGCGACTTCCGCAAGATCCGCCGACTGATGACCGACCGTCCGCACCGCTATCTGGTGCGCTCCAGTGACGACCGCGCCCTCGCGGCCGCGCTGATCGCCGACCCGTCGACCGCCGGCATCGAGGTCGACCTCGCCGAGGGCGCACTGCGCGTCCAGGCCGTCGACTTCGGCCGTTTCACGGCCCTGTTGCCGAGGGTCGCCAGGGACCACGGCATCCGGCTGCTCACGGTCTCGCCGTCCGACGAGTCCCTCGAGTCCGTCTTCTCGTATCTCGTCGCGGCGTAGGAGGCCCAAGATGTACGACCCCACAGTCGCCCGACTCACCTACCGGGCCCTGCTCGGCCGTCGCCGGGCTCTCATCCTCGGCGCTCTGCCCCTGCTGCTGATCGCGATCTCCGTGGTCGTGCGCGGCCTCACCGGGGCCGACGACCAGACGGCGTCCGACCTGCTCGGTGGCCTCGCGCTGGCCACCATGGTCCCGATCGTCGGCGTGATCGCGGGCACCGGCGCGATCGGACCCGAGATCGACGACGGCTCCGTGGTGTATCTGCTGTCCAAGCCGTTGAAGCGGCCGACGATCATCTTCACCAAGCTGATCGTGGCGGTGGCGGTGACGATGGTCTTCTCGGCTCTCCCGACGCTGATCGCCGGGTTCATCCTCAACGGCAACGGCCAGCAGATCGCCGTCGCCTACACCGTGGCCGCGCTGGTCTCGTCCATCGCGTACGCCGCCGTCTTCCTGCTCCTCGGCACCGTCTCGCGGCACGCGGTGGTGTTCGGGCTCGTCTACGCGCTCGTCTGGGAAGCCCTGTTCGGCTCCCTGGTGCCGGGCGCGCGCACGCTCAGCGTCCAGCAGTGGTCGCTGGCGGTCGCGCACAAGGTGGCGGGCGGGGACCTCGTCACCTCGGACGTCGGACTGACCACGGCGACGGTGCTGCTGGTCGTGGTGACCGTCCTGGCCACCTGGTACGCGGGACAGAAGCTGCGGTCGCTGACGCTCGCCGGCGAGGAGTGAGCGGCCCTGCCGGGGCGCGGGGCGGCCGCTCTTGACGGCGGCTTCACCCGCTCCTCGGCAGACTGGGCGCAGCACGCAGCACGCAGCACGCAGCACGCAGCACGCAGCACGCAGCACGCAGCACGCGGCGTCCGGAGGACGGGTACGGCGGGGAGGACGGGGATGGCGGACGACGACACGATGAACGGCGGCCGGGAGCGTTCCGAGGACGGCCTCTGGGACGACCTCGTCCTGGACGAGGACTTCATACGGGCCGCCGAGGCGTCCGAGCCGTCCGCCCGTGCTCGGATGCTGGCCGCGCGGTGGCGTGCGGAGGCGCCCGAGCCACAGCCCTGGCGCTCCGACGAGCCGCCGGCGGGCTGGTTCTTCAGCAAGGCGCGTCGACGCAGGTGGCGCCGCCGGTAGTCTCCGGGTTCGGCCCCGGCCGTCGCACGGGCGTTTTATTCGGTGGCGTCCCACTCGCCCTCCCGGGCACAGTGGTCGTACCCGCACGGCGCGGGTCGGCCGGAAGTCGTCCGGCGACACAGACTGGGTGAGGAGTTCGGCGATGCCCATGCACGGCAGTCCGTCGAACTCCCTTCAGGGCGGCCTGTGGCGGGTTCCGGAGTAGTTACGCCTCCGTCGAACCCGCTCCTCACAGGGGAGCTGCCCGGGGCGGCCGCTTCGAGCACGCGATGTCGCTCTCGCGTGGGCCGCCCACCCGGAGAATCGGCCGAGTGGCCGGACATCGACTCGCCGAGCGAGACGCTGTCACGGGGACTCGGCCGGAGGTGCGGGTGGCTCGGGTCGCCTCGAGGCGACCCGAGCCACACCGACGGCCGTGGTTCGCGCGGTTCGATGACCGGACGCCATGAGTCGGACACCGTGAGTCGGACGCCGTGAGCCGGATGTCCGGCCCGGGCCGGCGCGCGGGCCGGCCCGCGCGCCCTAGCTCAGGAAGCGTTCCAGGACCTCGGCGATCCCGTCGTCCTCGTTGGAGGACGTCACCTCGTCGGCGACCGCCCGCAGTTCCTGGTGGGCGTTGGCCATGGCCACGCCGTGGGCGGCCCAGGCGAACATGGGGATGTCGTTGGGCATGTCGCCGAAGGCGATGGTCTCCGCGGCCTTCAGGCCCAGGCGGCGGGCGGCCAGGGAGAGGCCGGTGGCCTTGGACAGGCCCAGGGGAAGCAGTTCCACGATTCCCGCGCCGGCCATCGCGACCGTGACGAAGCCGCCCGCGGCCTGCCGTGCGGCCTCGGCCAGCGCATCGTCCGACAGCTCGGGGTGCTGTATGTAGATCTTGTTCAGCGGCGCCGACCAGAGGTCGGACGCGTCCGTGAACGGCGTCGCCGGGAGCGTCCCGGTGACCGCGTAGCCGGGCCCCACCAGCACGTCCCCGTCGAGCCCGTCACGGCTGGCCGCCAGGTGCAGCGGGCCGACCTCCGACTCGATCTTGGCCAGTGCCACGCCGGCGAGCTGGCGGTCGAGGGTGACCGAGGTCAGCAGGCGGTGCGAACCGGCGTCGTAGACCTGGGCGCCCTGCCCGCAGACCGCGAGGCCGTCGTAGCCGAGGTCGTCCAGGATGTGCCGGGTCCACGGGACCCCACGTCCCGTCACGACGATGTGCGCGGCGCCCGCCGCGGTGGCCGCGGCGAGGGCGTCACGGGTGCGGCGGGAGACCGACTCGTCGGAGCGCAGCAGCGTTCCGTCGAGGTCGGTCGCGATCAGGCGGTAGGGGAACTCCCCGGCGGCAGACACGGTGCTCACCTGGCGACCGGCTCCAGGACCTCCCGGCCGCCGAGGTACGGGCGCAGCACCTCGGGTACGTACACGGAACCGTCGGCCTGCTGGTGGTTCTCCAGGATGGCGACGATCGTGCGCGGGACGGCGCACAGCGTGCCGTTCAGCGTGGCCAGCGGGCGGACCTGCTTGCCCTCGCGGACGCGGATCGACAGCCGGCGGGACTGGAACTCGGTGCAGTCCGAGGTCGACGTCAGCTCGCGGTACTTGCCCTGGGTGGGGATCCAGGCCTCGCAGTCGAACTTGCGGGCGGCCGAGGAGCCGAGGTCACCGGAGGCGACGTCGATGACGCGGAACGGCAGCTCCAGCGCGGACAGCCACTGCTTCTCCCACGCCAGCAGGCGCTGGTGCTCGGCCTGCGAGTCCTCGGGCAGGACGTACGAGAACATCTCGACCTTGTCGAACTGGTGGACGCGGAAGATGCCCTTGGTGTCCTTGCCGTGCGAGCCGGCCTCGCGGCGGAAGCAGGGCGAGAAGCCCGCGTAACGCAGCGGCAGCTTGTCCGCGTCGATGATCTCGTCCATGTGGTACGCGGCGAGCGGGACCTCGGAGGTGCCGACCAGGTACAGGTCGTCCTTGTCGAGGTGGTAGACGTCCTGGGCCGCCTGGCCGAGGAAGCCGGTGCCCGCCATGGACTGCGGACGCACCAGCGCCGGGGTCAGCATCGGGGTGAAGCCGGCAGCCGTGGCCTGCGCGATCGCCGCGTTGACCAGGGCCAGCTCCAGCAGCGCGCCGACGCCGGTGAGGAAGTAGAAGCGGGAGCCGGAGACCTTCGCGCCGCGCTCGACGTCGATGGCGCCGAGGATCTGGCCGAGCTCCAGGTGGTCCTTGGGCTCGAAGCCCTCGGCGCCGAAGTCGCGGATCGTGCCGTGCGTCTCGAGGGTGACGAAGTCCTCCTCGCCGCCCACGGGCACGTCGGGGTGCACGAGGTTCCCGAGCCGCTGGAGCAGATCCTGCGTCTCGGTGACAGCCGCGTCGCGCTCGGCGTCGGCGGCCTTGACGTCGGCGGCGAGCTGGCTCGCCTTCTTCAGCAGTTCGGCCTTCTCATCGGCGGAGGCCTTGGGGATGAGCTTGCCGAGCGACCGCTGTTCGGCGCGCAGCTCGTCGAAGCGGACGCCGGACGACCTGCGCCGCTCGTCGGCGGAGAGGAGGGAGTCGACGAGCGCGACGTCCTCTCCACGGGCGCGCTGGGAGGCGCGCGCACGGTCGGGGTCCTCACGGAGCAGGCGAAGGTCAATCACGCGGCCAAGGCTACCCGTGCGGGGTTGCGGCTCACGACTCAGATTCCCGCGTCGCACGTCGAGTGTTCCGACGTCCTCCGCTGTTCGTTCCGAATCGCTACTTACGGTGCGTTATGGGGTAATTGCCGAGTGTGTCAATAAAGAGTGTCTCACTCCCTGGGACGGAGCATGTGGCAGGCGTCGCGTTGACTCGACTTCCTTGCACCGCACGGGATTTGGGGGCGGAGTTGTCCACAGGAATCCACACCCTGTGTGAGTTATCCACAGGGTGTGCGAAAGGTCTGTGGACATCGGAATGGATCATTCCAATGCCTCTTCGCGCGCTGGAGAATTCCCTGCCCAAACCCGGTGCGAGTCCACTTTCGGGTGGAAATGGGTCGCCCTCAAGGGTTGATCGAAGGAAACAGGTGGACGAGGGGTGACGGGCGGGTGGCGAGCCGCCCCGAGGGCACGAGGACCGATTTGTCGACTGAATGGTGCTTCGTTGTCGACTTGTCCCCAGGTCGAGAAGCTGCCCTGTGGATAACTTCTGTGGATAACGAAGATATGCAGGTAGGACCGATGGCGGACGGGTAGGGCAGGCTAGAAACGGCCGTCCTGGCAGCGCGCCACCCAGTCCGCAGCCGCCATGAACTCCCCGTCCGACGTCCCGGGCAACGGCGCTTCGACGTCCGCCGCGTCGACCTCCGCACGCGGGTACGAGCCGAGGAAACGCACCTCACGGCAGATCCGTTTTAGTCCCATGAGGGCTTCGGCCATCCGGCGGTCGGAGATGTGCCCCTCGGCGTCGATGCAGAAGCAGTAGTTGCCGATGCCGGCGCCCGTCGGACGGGACTGCAGCAGCATGAGGTTGACGCCCCGGGTGGCGAACTCGCCCAGCAGGTCACGCAGGCCGCCGGGATGGTCGTCGCGCTGCCACAGCACGACGGACGTCTTGTCCGCGCCGGTCGGTGCGGCGGGCCGGGCCGGCCGGCCCACCAGCACGAACCGGGTCTGCGCGTTCTCGGCGTCGTGGATCCCGGTCTCCAGGGCGGTCAGCCCGTAGCGGGCGGCGGCGAACTCACCGGCGAAGGCGGCGTCGTAGCGGCCTTCCTGGACCAGCCGGGCGGCGTCCGCGTTGGAGGCGGCCGACTCCCAGAGGGCGTCCGGAAGGTTCCCCTTCAGCCAGTTGCGCACCTGGGGCTGCGCGGCCGGGTGGGCGGAGACCGTCTTGATGTCCGCCAGCTCGGTGCCGGGCCGGACCAGCAGCGCGAACGTGATCGACAGCAGGACCTCGCGGTAGATCATCAGAGGCGCGCCGGCGACCAGCTCGTCCAGCGTCGTGGTGATCCCGCCCTCGACCGAGTTCTCGATGGGCACGAACGCCGCCTCGGCCTCGCCGGAGCGGACCGCGTCGAGCGCGGACTGCACCGACACGTACGGCATCAGCTGCCGGGTGGCCGCCTCCGGAAGCGTGCGCAGGGCAACCTCCGTGAAGGTGCCCTCGGGGCCGAGATACGCATAGCTCGCTGGCATGACCTCACCCTAATGGCCCTTGCGTATCCGGGCCCACGCGTCTCACGAGGTGCCCCTCGCAGGAATGAATCCGCGCCGCGGACCGTAACTTCGTCTGTCCCGCAGCCCCGCAGCCCCGCTCGCCCGTCGCCAGCACCGGGAGCAGCACGAGCACCAGGAACAGCACCAGCAGTAGCAGCAGCCGCGGTAGCAGCGGCCGTCAGCCGCCGCCTCACGCCTCCAGCAGCCGCTGCCCCACGTACTCCCCCTCCGCGGCCCCGCCGGGTACCGCGAACAGGCCGCTCGACTCGTGGCGGATGTACTGGGACAGCGCGTCGCCCCGGTCCAGCTTGCGTTGCACCGTGACGAAGCCGCGCAGGGGGTCCGCCTGCCAGCAGACGAACAGCAGGCCAGCATCGGGAGTGCCGTCCGGGTCGATGCCGTCGTGGTAGGAGAAGGGCCGCCGAAGGATGGCCGCGCCGCCGTTCTGGTCGGGGCGCGTGATGCGGGCGTGCGCGTTGATCGGGACGACCAGATCGCCGTTCGCGTCGGTCTTCTCCAGGTCCATCTCGGTCGTCTCGGTCCCTCCGGACAGGGCCGCGCCGTCCGCCTTGCGACGTCCGATGACCTGCTCCTGCGCCTTGAGGGACAGTTTTTCCCAGTCGTCGAGGAGCATGCGGATACGGCGTACGACGGCGTAGGAGCCGTTGGCCATCCACGCCGGGTCCTTGGTGCCGGAGGCCGGGACGAAGATGCGCTCGTCGAAGTCGGAGTCGGTCGTTCTGGGATTCCGGGTGCCGTCCATCTGCCCCATCAGGTTGCGGGCCGTCATGGGGTGGGCGGTGGCCCCCGGCGTTCGGTTGAAGCCGTTCATCTGCCAGCGGACCTTCGCGGCGCTGCCCGCGTCCTTCTGGATCGCGCGCAGGGCGTGGAAGGCGACCAGGGCGTCGTCCGCACCGATCTGCACCCACAGGTCACCGTTGCTCCGGGCCTTGTCGAGGTGGTCGGAGGAGAAGTCCGGGAGCGGGTCGAGGGCGACCGGACGCTGCTTCTCCAGACCGGTGCGGGCGAAGAAGCTGTTGCCGAAGCCGAAGGTGATCGTCAGGGAGGAGGGGCCGGCGTCCCGGGCCACATCGGTGTCGTCGTGCGCGGCGGCCTCGCCCGCCATCAGCCGCCGGGCCGTGTCCGACCAGCGGCGCAGCAGCGCGGCGGCCTCCTTGCGGCCCGCTCCCGCGGTGAGATCGAAGGCGACGAGATGACCACGGGCCTGGAGGCCCTGGGTGATCCCCGGCTGATGTTTCACGTGGAACATCGCCTGCCCGGACCCGATCGAGGAGAGCGGGGTGGCCTGCGCGGGGGCGGCGGCGTATCCGGCTGCCGCGCCCGCGGCGCCGAGGACGAGCCCGGTCGCTCCGGCGGTGCCGAGCAGCTTGCGCCGAGTCAGCCCCTCGCCGGAGACGGAGGGGGACCCGGAGACGGGAGGAGGCGGGGAGGCGGAGACGGAGTCCGACTGGACGCCCGCGTCGACGGACGCATGGGCGGCCTTGGCTGCGCCGGCCCTGCTCGTGCCGGCCTTGTTCGTGCGGGCCTTGTTCGTGCCGGCCTTGTTCGTGCGGGCCTCGGCGGCACCGGCCTTGGGCGTGCCGGCCTTGCCGGTGCGCGCGCCGGGCTGGGGGGCCTCGGGTGTACGGGCGTCGGGGAGGGACTGGTCGGGCATGGTGCGGTCAGCCGATCTGAGCGTTCTTGGACACGGTCACCTGGTCGATGTCGGAGGTGCGCACGGTCACGGCGACCTTCCATTCGCCGGCCATGGGGATCTGCACCGAGCTCGCCGCCCAGTGGCCGGTGGTGATGTGGTCGGGAGCGACGGGCAGCGGCCCGATGTCCTTGGACTCGAGGGTGAACGCGACCTTGACCTCGGGCACGTCGAAGGCGCGGCCGTTGGGTCGGGTCACGTAGACGTGCATCTCGTTGGCGCCGGCGCGTGCGGGGTCGAGGTCGACGCTGACCACACCCTTGCCGTCCGTGCCGCCGGTGTCGAAGGACATGTCCAGCGTCAGAGCGCCGGAGGCGGAGTCCGACGAGGACGAGGCGGACGACGAGGAAGCGGTGGCCCTGGCGGCCTCCTGCTCCGTGCGGCCGGGCTCGGTCGACGTCAGGACGGTGGTCACGGCGAGCAGCACCACGGCGACACCGGCCTCCGCGAGCACCGAACGCCGCAGACCGAAGCGGTCGGCGTCGGAGTCCCGCAGCCTCTTCTCGCGCGTGGCGTCGACGGCGGCCCGCTGCCGGGCGAGCTGGGCGGCCCGCTTGTCGCTTCCGGAGACGGCCTTGGAGTCTTTGGAGTCGCCGTTGCCGTTGCCGTTGCCGTCGCCGTCGCCGTCGCCGTCGCCGTCGCCGTCGCCGGTACCGCTCCCGCCGGCGTCGGCGAGAGCGGTACTGGCGTCAACCGACCGCTTGCCTGCCGTGACCACGGACTTCTCGGCCGTGGACGTCCGTGCGGCGGCAGCGGCAGCCGTCGAGGCAGCCGTCGAGACCGCGGGTGCGGCCGTCGTCCCGGCCGCCGTCTTGGTCGTCGTGTCCGCCAGGCGCGAGGTCCACCGCCGGGAGATCCAGGCGATGCCCACGAGCAGCGAGACGAGCCCGATCTTGACGAGGAGCAGCTGTCCGTAGCGGGTGTCGGTGAAGGCGGACCAGGAGCCGAGCTGACGCCACGACTGGTAGACGCCGGTGGCGACCAGGGCGAGGACGCTGCCGAAGGCGACCTGGGAGAACCGGCGGACGGCGGCGCCCTCGACGGGGCGGTCGGCGGGCGCCCGGTACAGCGCGACGAGGAGCGCGGCGAGTCCGCCGAGCCAGGTGGCGACGGCCAGCAGGTGCAGCACGTCGACGGGCATCGCGATGCCCGGCTGCAACCCGGTCGAGGCGTGCTCGGCCATGGCCCAGCTCGCCGCGAGCCCGGCGGACACGACGGTTCCGCCGATCGCGAGCCCGAAGGTCAGGTCCCGCTTCTCCTCGTCCTCCCGCTTGTCGTAGGCGCCGAAGAGCACGGCGATGAACAGCGCGGCGGCGGCGAGCAGCAGCAGCCGGGAGACGAGGGCCGCGCCGGTCTTGGTCTGCAGGACCTGCCCGAGGAGGTCGAGGTCGAAGACGTCTCCGAGCTTGCCCGAGCCGGCGTAGGAGCCGCGCAGCAGCAGCAGGAACAGGGTGGCGGCGGTCATCGCGAGCCAGCCGGAGAGGACGAGCCGCTGCATGGCGCGTACCCCGGTGCCGCGCGGCCAGCAGGCCAGCACGAAGACGGCCCCGCCGACCATCACGATGAACCCGGCGTACGACATGTAGCGGCCGAAGCCGTACAGCCAGCCGACGACTCCGCCGCCGGCCACCTGGTCGGACACGGACACGGTGGTCTTGGAGGGGGAGCCGATGGAGAAGGTGTAGGCGCCGGCGACGGGGTGGCTGTCGGCGGAGACGACCTGGTAGGTCACGGTGTACGTGCCGTCGGGCAGCCCGGAGTGCAGCTGGACGGCGTAGGTGGAGCCGCTGACCTCGGACGGTTTGCCGCTGTCGACCCGGGCCCCCTGGGGATCCAGGACGCGAACGGAGTCGTCGTTCATCGAGACGGTCTCGGAGAAGGTCAGCGACACCTGTGTGGGCGCCTTGTCGACCACCACCCCCTGCGCGGGGTCGCTGCCGGTCAGTGCGGCGTGCGCGGACGCGGGTGCGGCGCCGGCCAGGAGCGCTCCGGCGACCGCCAGGAACAGCAGCACGAGCATCCGGACGCGGGGGGCGATGGTCTGCGTCAAGGTGGTCCCTCCCTCAGTGGCCGGTCTTGGGGCTGTACGTGGCGGACTTCACCGGCATCTCGACCTTGAGGGGGTCGGAGGCGGCGAAGTGCAGTTGGACGGTCACGGTCTCGCCCTGTACCGGCTTGCTCTTCAGCATCTCGAACATCAGGTGGTTCCCGCCGCTCTTGAACACGAGTTGACCGTGTGCGGGCACGTCGAGGGAGCTGACCTGCTCCATCGACGACCCGACGGTCCTGTGCAGGGTCACATGGCCCGCGGTCGAGCTGGTGACGGAGGTCAGCTCGTCCTTCGCGTCGCCCTTGTTGACGACGGTGAGGAAGCCGGCGGCCATGGTGTCGGAGACGGGTTGCGGGATGTAGGCGGCCTGAACGGACAGTTCCGCGGTGCCGTCCGCGTCCGACCCGCAGCCCGCCAGCAGCAGGGCGCTCGTGACCACGGCCGTCGGTGCGGCGAGAAGTCGCGCGGTCCGTGTCGACCTCACGGGTTCTCCCCCTTGACGATCTTGGGAAGGTCCTTGGTGTAGTCGTCGACCGTGGCGTCCTCGCCGTACAGCAGGTAGCCCGCGTTCGTCTTCGGGGAGAAGGCGACGACCTGGGTGCCGTGGGTGGAGACGATCTTGCCGTTCTTGTCCTTGTGCGGTGCCTCCACGGTGATGCCGAGGCGGTAGGCGGCGGCCTGGACGGTGGCGAACTTCCCGGTCAGGCCGACGACCTCGGGGTCGATGCCCTTGAGCCATGCGCCGAGCGCCGCCGGGGTGTCGCGGTCCGGGTCGGTGGTGACGAACACGACGCGCAGCGCGTCCTGCTCGGCCTTGGGCAGCTGCTTCTTGGCGACGGCGATGTTGTTCATCGTCAGCGGGCAGACATCCGGGCAGTTGGTGTAGCCGAAGTAGATCAGCGTCGGTCGGCCGGCCGTCTCCTTGCGGAGGTCGTACGGCTTGCCCTGGGTGTCGGTGAGCACCAGGGCGGGCTTGGTGAAGGGCTGGTCGAGCACGGTGACGGGCCGCTGCCCGGCTTCCTGGGAGACGGAGGCCACGGGGCTGCCGCTGTCGCTGCTGCCGCAGGCGGAGAGGGTGAGGGTGGCGGCCGCGAACAGCGCGGCCACGGCGTACGTCTTCTTGCGCATAGAGAAACGTCCCAGATGTGTGAAATCCGGTGCGCACCGGGGGCCCGGAGCAGCTGTACGGACGGGGTGTACGGAAGGCCGTGCACCCCGGTGCGCACCGTCGGGAGCCGATGTCGGGCGGCGGCGGCCGTCCGACGCGGGCGTGGGTCAGGCCTCGGTGGCGGTGGCGGTGGTGGTGGTACGGCGGCGGCCGGCGAGCACGCCGTACGCGACGCCCGCGGCGCCGACGACGATGCCGACCACGCCGAGGACCCGGGCGGTGGTGTCGGTGCCGTCGGAGTCGGAGGCCGCCTCGGTCGCGGTCGCCTTGGCGTCGTCGGACTTGTCGGAGGCGTCCTCGGCGCCGGCGCCGTGGTGGCCGTCCTTGGAGGCGGCGGTCAGGGCGAGCACGGGGGCCGGGTTCTCGGGCTCCTCGGCGCCGTCCTCCTGGACCTCGATCCAGCGGACGACCTCCTTGTCGGAGTACGTCTGGATCGCCTTGAAGACCAGTTCGTCGGCGTCCTCGGGCAGCGCGCCGACGGACACCGGGAACTTCTGGAAGAAGCCGGGCTTGACGCCCCCGCCGGTGGCGGTCCAGGTGATCTTGGAAACCGCCTCGGAGATCTGCTTGCCGTGCACCTCGATGGGCTTGGCGAGCTTCGCCTTGGTGACGTCGATCTTCCAGCCCTGGATCGGCTCCGGCATCGCGGAGGCCAGCGGGTGGTCGGTCGGGAAGGCGACCTCGAGCTTGGCGGTCGAGGCGTTGTCCCGCTCGTTGGGGACCTTGAAGTCGACGACCGCGTAGCCGCCCTTGGCCGCGGCGCCCTCGGCGGCGACGCTGACGTGGGCGAGGGCGGGCGAGGACAGCGCCAGGACGCCGGCTCCGGAGACGGCAGCGGCGGCGGCGACACGAGCGGCGATACGAGAGGCCTTCATGACAGAGAGCGCTCCACTCTGAGTGAGTCTGTGGCTGAGGAGCGTGTGCACGGTTGTGCGCACGCGCGCGTGCCGCACGACGGCGGCCGCTCTCCCCGGTCGTGGTGGAGTGCTGGTCGTGTCGCGTCAGGCAGCGAGGACGAGAGCGCAGACGTGCGGCGGTCCTCGCCTGATCACCGAGTGCTGGAGTGTGGTGATGCGCGGAGCGGCCGGAGTGAGCAGCGGGGCGCACGGGACGCGCGGGCCCGTTCCGGGCGCGGCCGGCAGCCCCGCGAGCAGGGCGCGCACCAGCGCGAGCGCCCCGCGCAGGGACCGTACGAGCGCGCCCTCGGCGACTCCGTGGGCCGACAGGGCGAGCAGCCGCAGCAGGGCCGTGTCGCCGCGTCGCAGCACCCAGCCCGCGGCGACGGCCGCCAGAACGTGGCCCAGCAGCATCGGCAGGGAGGGCAGCAGGGGGAACGGCGAGCCGGCCGCGGACAGGGCGTCCGCCGGATTGCGCATCGAGCCCATCCCGGACATGCCGCCCATGGCCGTCGTGCTGTCACCGCCGCCGCCGGTTCCGACGGGGTAGAGCCGGGCGTTCACCAGGATCTTCTGGGCCTCGGCCGGGCTGAGTGCGGCCGCCGTGGCCCCGCACACCAGCCGGGCCGCCCGGGCGACGAGCGTGGCGTCCGCCCCGGACAGCCGGGCGGAGGCGTCGGCGGAGAGCGTGGCGGACGCGGTGACGGTGTGCTGGCCGAGTCCGAAGAGGGTGTGCAGCGCGCTCTGCCCGACCGCGAGCAGGGCCGCGATGCCGGGCAGCGAGCGCTCGCGCCCGGCGAGCGGCGCCACGACCACGAGGACGCCCAGGAACCCGGCGCCCAGCGTCCACAGCGGGACGACGACGCAGGAGGCCGTCGAGTGCCCGGCCGCGGCCAGCACGACGCAGACCGCGGCGAACACCGCGGCTCGCAGCAGCCGTAGATCGCGACCGGAGCGTTCGCTGTGGGGGGCAGTCATGGCGGGCTCATCATCGCACTGGCCTTACCGCGGCCACACGGCAGGTCCATAAGGTCCCCACGATGCGGAAGATCACCTTCTGGTATGACTGGTACTACTGATGCTGGCGAGTCCCGCATACACCGATTCCTGGCTTGCGTGCATCCCCCATATGGGCGGCATCACGGGGAAATCGCGCTTACATACGGCTCGGTGCGGCAATACGTATCGGTATGTCGAGCCGCAGCCAGGAGGCTGGAGCATGAGCATCTGGTGGTCACTCCATCTGCGGCGCGAGGCTGCGAGCGTTCCGCTCGCCCGACGCCTGCTGCTCGGCACCATGGAGACGGCGGGCGTCGATCCCGACGTCAGTTACGACCTCTCCGTGGCCCTGAGCGAGGCCTGCGCCAACGCCGTCGAGCACGGCGGCGACACCGCGCACGGCGGCTGTTCGGAGGCGTACCGCGTCACCGCCTACCTCGACGGCGAGAAGTGCCGGATCGAGGTCGCCGACTCGGGCCCCGGGTTCACGGCCGAACGTCCCGCGCCCGCACCGGTGCGCATGAGCGCCGAAGCCGAGCACGGCCGGGGCCTCTTCCTCATCCAGGAGCTCGCCGACCACGTCCACATCGGCAACAAACCGGGTCGCGTCGGAGCCGTGGTGAGCTTCGACAAGATCCTCAAGTGGCGCAAGGACGCCCCGCTGATCGCTGTGTGACCGGCCGTCAGGTCACCTGCACGGCAAGGAAATCACCGCGATGCCATAGCCCGGCGTGTCAGGCCGTCGTCGGGGCCGGCTGCTGCGGGGCCGGCTGCTGCGGTTCCGGCGTCGTCCGCCCGGCGGCCGCCCGGCGCGCCGCGGGTCCCATCGCGTACGACGCCGCCACCATCGCCGCGCCCAGCAGCAGCCAGCCCGGAGTGCCCCACTCGACCAGGAGCCAGGTCAGGACCAGGGGGCCGAGGGTGCGGGCCACCGTGACGCCCGTGCCGAACAGCCCCTGGTACTCGCCGACGCGGTCGGCAGGAGCGAGGTCGAAGGAAAGCTGCCACGAACCCGCCGACTGCCCCATCTCGGCCGCTGCCTGCAGTACCGACCCCAGCACCAGCACGCCGGCCGCCACCCACGGCGAGGCCCCGGCGGACAGGGCGAACACCGCGCACGCGGCGCACATCACCCACCCCGCGCGCCGCACCGCGCGCGTGGCGCTCTCCAGCCCGCTCACACCCCGCGCCATCCGTACCTGGAACACCGTCACCGCGGCGGTGTTGAGCACGAACAGCGCGGACACCAGCCAGGCGGGCGCACCGGTGCGCTCGGTGATCCACAGCGGCAGCACGAGACTGAGCAGCGCCATCCTCAGCAGCAGCACCGTGTTGAGGAGCGCCACGAGCGCGTAGGGCCGGTCGCGCAGCACGCCCAGGGCGCTCCCGCCCGGGCGCGCCGTACCGGGAGCGACCCGGGGCAGTCCGGCGAGCAGCAGCGCACACACCACGAAGCTCACCGCGTCGACCACGAACACCGCGAGGTACGCCTCCCGCGTCCCGGCGTGCAGCGCGAGCCCGCCGAGTCCCGCGCCGACCGCCAGACCGGCGTTCAGGGTCGCCTGGAGCCGCGCCAGCAGTCCCGTCCGCTCCCCGGCGGGCGCCAGGCCGGCCAGCAGCGCCTGGCGGGCCGCCGCGAGCCCCGACTGCGCGGCCGCGTACGCGCACGCGACGAGGACGAACGGCACGAAGTCGCGCACCAGGGTGAAGGACGCCACCGTGAGCGCGGTCGCCAGCGCCAGCAGCACCGCCGTCCCGCGCGCCCCGCGCCGGTCGGCCAGCCGTCCCAGCGGCACTCCCGCCAGCGAGCCCACCGCCCACCCGAGGGTCAGCCCGAGCCCCACGCGCGCGGGAGCGAGACCGATCACCTGGGTGAAGTACAGGGCCGACGTCGTGTAGTAGGCGCCGTCCCCCACCGAGTTGCTCAACTGCGCGAGCGCGAGCAGCCGCTGGGGGGCCGTCCGCCGCGTCGCGGCCCGCTGCGGGGGAGTCTTCGTCGTCATGGGAACGACGCTAGAGGCGTGTTGGACCGGTGGGCAGAACCACTTCGAGGACTGTTCAGTGGCCCAATCACGGACCCACGGACCCACGGACCCTCGGACCCACGGACCCTCGGACCCCCGGACCCCCGGACCCACGGCGCACGCACCCACGACGCATGGACGTTCGGCCCGACGACGGTTCCCGGCCGCCCCCGGTCGATCGCGTTCCCGGTGCTCCGGCTCAGTTCCCTTCGAGCACCTTCGCCAGCACTTCCAGCGCCTCGGGGTACGCCCGCTCTCTGGGCGTGCCGTAGCCGACGACCAGCCCCTGCGGCCGTTCCCCCGCGCCCTCCCGGCCGCGGTCGTGCCAGTGGTCGCCGAGGCGGCCCACCGCGAGCCCCTCCGCGGCGGCCCGCGCCAGCACCTCCTCCTCGTCGCCCACGTCCACCAGCGCGTGCAGCCCGGCTGCGATCCCGCGCACACCCCGGCGCGCGCCCAGCCGGTCGAGCAGCAGGTCACGGCGGCGCCGGTAGCGCAGCCGGCACGCGCGCACATGACGGTCGTAGGTGTGAGCGACGATCAGTTCGGTGAGCGCCAACTGCCCGATGGACTCGGTGTGGTGGTCGCTGTGCAGCTTGGCGTCGGCCACCGCGTCGACCAGGTGCGCAGGCAGCACCATCCAGCCGAGCCGCAGCGCCGGCCCGAGCGTCTTGGAGGCGGTGCCCAGATAGACGACCTGCCCCGGCGCCATGCCCTGCAGCGAGCCGACCGGCTGCCGGTCGTAGCGGAACTCCCCGTCGTAGTCGTCCTCGACGATGATCCCGTCACGCGCGCGTGCCCACTCCGTCAGCGCCCGCCGCCGGGCCGGGTGCAAGGTCACGCCCGTCGGGTACTGGTGGGCCGGCGTGACGACGACCGTCCCCGCGTCGCCCAGCTCCCCGACCCGCACCCCGCGTTCGTCGACCGGCGCGGCCGTCACGGTTCCGCCGTTGTGCCGTACGACCTCGCGGTGGAAGGGCAGACCGGGGTCCTCCATGGCGATCGGGGCGTCGCCCAGCACGCGCGTGAGGAGCGCGAGGCCCTGCACGTACCCGGAGGTGACGACGATCCGCTCCGGCGGCGCGACGACGCCCCGCGCCCGTCCCAGATACCCCGACAGCGCGGTGCGCAGCTCGATGCGGCCGCGCGGGTCGCCGTAGTCGTACGCCGGTGAGGGCGCCGTCGCGAGGGCGCGGCGCAGCGCGCGCAGCCATGCCGCGGCCGGGAACGTCCCGACGTCGGGGCTGCCGGGCCGCAGGTCGTGGCGCGGCGCACGCGCGCGTGCGGCGGCCTCCGGCGGTTCGGCGGCGACGGGGGGCAGCGGCGCGACCTGTGTGCCGGACCCCTGCCGGGCGGTGAGGTAGCCCTCGGCGACGAGCTGGTCGTAGGCGGCCTTGACCGTGGTCCGCGACATCCCGAGCTCGCCCGCGAGCCGTCGCGTGGCGGGCAGCCGTGTCCCGGGCGGGAGCCGCCCGTCGCGCACGGCGTCCCGCAGGGCGCGTTCGAGCCCGGCACGCCGCCCTTCGGCGGAGTCCGCTTCCACATACAGGTCCACAACCACCCCCCCCCGGCGGGCCACCGCGCGAGCAGCCCGCACAACCCGCAGCCCGCACGCCACACAGCCCGCACGGCGGGCAGGCCCCCACGACCGCGGGCCCCACGACCGCAGGTCGTCCGACGGCCGGCCGCTCCTCGCGCGGCCGGCCGTCGCCGACGTCAGCCCGTCGACCCGCCGACCCGTCAGCCCTTGAGCGAAGCCATCCAGCTCTCGACCTCGTCCGACTGCCGGGGCAGCGCGGCGCTGAGGTTCCGGTTGCCGTCCTCGGTGACGAGGATGTCGTCCTCGATCCGGACGCCGATGCCCCGGTACTCCTCGGGCACGGTGAGGTCGTCGGCCTGGAAGTACAGTCCGGGCTCGACCGTCAGCACCATGCCCGGCTCCAGCGTGCCGTCGACGTACGACTCCACGCGCGCGGCGGCGCAGTCGTGGACGTCCATGCCGAGCATGTGCCCGGTGCCGTGCAGCGTCCAGCGGCGCTGGAGCCCGAGCTCCAGGACCCGCTCCACCGGACCCTCGACCAGGCCCCACCCGACGAGCCGCTCGGCCAGCACGCGCTGTGCCGCGTCGTGGAAGTCGCGGTACTTGGCGCCCGGCTGCACCGCGGCGATCCCGGCGTCCTGGGCCTCGTACACGGCGTCGTAGATCTTCTTCTGGATCTCGGTGAAGCGGCCGTCGATCGGCAGCGTGCGCGTGACGTCGGCCGTGTAGTACGTGTGGGTCTCGACGCCCGCGTCCAGCAGGAGCAGGTCGCCCGAGCGCACCGGCCCGTCGTTGCGCACCCAGTGCAGCGTGCAGGCGTGCGGGCCCGCGGCGGCGATGGTGCCGTAGCCGACGTCGTTGCCCTCCACCCGCGCGCGGAGGAAGAACGTGCCCTCGATGTAGCGCTCGCTCGTCGCCTCGGCCCGGTCGAGGACCTTCACGACGTCCTCGAAGCCGCGCACGGTCGAGTCCACGGCCTTCTGCAGCTCACCGATCTCGAACCCGTCCTTGACCAGACGGGCCTCGGAGAGGAAGACGCGCAGCTCCGCGTCGCGCTCGGCGGTGACCTTGTCGGTCAGGGCCGCCTCGATGCCCGCGTCGTGGCCGCGCACGACCCGTACGGGCCCGGTGGCCTCGCGCAGCCGGTCCGCCAGTTCGCGCACGTCGGAGGCCGGGATGCCGTACAGCTGCTCCGCCTCGTCGAGCGAATGCCGACGGCCCACCCACAGCTCGCCCTGGCCGGACAGCCAGAACTCGCCGTTCTCGCGGTCGGAGCGGGGCAGGAGGTAGATCGTGGCCTGGTGGCCGTCGGCGACGGGCTCCAGCACGAGCACGCCGTCCTCGGTCTGGTTGCCGGTCAGGTACGCGTACTCGACGGAGGCGCGGAAGGCGTACTCCGTGTCGTTGGAGCGCGTCTTCAGGTTGCCCGCGGGGATCACCAGACGCTCGCCCGGGAACCGCGCGGAGAGCGCGGCACGGCGGGCGGCGGTCTCGGCGGCCTGGGCGATCGGCTCGAGGTCGCGCAGCTCCGTGTCGGCCCAACCCGACCTCATGCTCTCGGCCAGCTCGTCGGACACGCCCGGGTACAGGCCGTTCTTCCGCTGCTTGATGGGCTCTTCCGACTCTTCCGGGGTCTCCGGGGTGAGCTCGTCGGCCACGGTCATCCTCCTAGATACGGCACTGGACCCCCTCCATCGTACGGTCGTACGTAAGGGGGCCCAGGGGCGAAGGACCTGTTGCCGGGGCGGTCACCCGCTGTCGTCGCCGGGCTACTCGAAGCGGGCCGCCAGCAGCACCACGTCCTCGTCGCTGTCCTGTTCGGCCAGCCCCTCCGGCAGGACCGTGCGCAGCACGTGGTCGGCGATCGCGCCCGGGTCGTGGCGCAGCTGTCTCGGCACCCCGGCGGCGGCCGCGTGCAGCCGGGCGAAGGCGCGGTCGACGGGCTCGCCGGTGCGGTGCAGCAGACCGTCGGTGTAGAGCAGGACCGTCTCGCCCGGCTCCGCCTCCAGCTCCACGCTGGGCGCCTCCCAGCAGGCCAGCATGCCCAGCGGCGCGGAGACGGAGGTCTCCACGAACTCCGTGCGCCGTTCTCCGACCAGCAGCGGCGGGCAGTGTCCCGCGCCGGCCAGGGTGATCTTGCGCAGGGCGGGCTCGCAGTAGGCGAACAGGGCGGTGGCGGACCGTGCGGGTTCGGTCAGCCGCAGCAGCAGTTCCAGGTCGGACAGGACGGCGACGGGGTCCTCGCCCTCCATCACGGCGTACGCCCGCAGGGACGCGCGCAGCCGGCCCATCGCGGCGACGGCGCTCGGCCCGGACCCGGTGACGGAGCCGACGGCCAGCCCCAGCGCGGCGTCCGGCAGCGGCAGCGCGTCGTACCAGTCGCCGCCCGCGCGCGGGCCGGTGCGGTGCCGGGCGGCGAGCTGGACGCCGGGCACCCTCGGCAGCCGGGACGGCAGCAGTTCCTCGGCCATCGTCCTCATGCACACGCGTGTGCGTTCGAGCTCCACCAGCCGGGCCAGATGCTCGGCCGCGTACCGGACGTACAGGCCGGCCAGATGGCGCTGGCGTTCGCCGGGCTCGGCGGGCTCGTCGTAGAGCCACACGGCCGCGCCGAGGCGGCCCGGCGCGCCGTCCGCCCTCAACGGCAGCGCGTAGCTGGCGGCGTAGCCGAGGCGGGCGGCCACCTCGCGGTGGCGGGGGTCCAGGCCGTCCCCGGCGAGCAGGTCGGGCTCGGCGATCTCCCCCTCGCCGCCGGGCAGTCCGTCGAGGATCCGGCCGTAGGACAGGACGCTGCGCGGCACGGTCTCGATGTGGCCGAGGTCGGCGCGGCCGAGGCCCAGGCCGATCGTGGTGTCGGGGCCGAGCCGGTCGGCGGGCTCCAGGACCACGAGACCGCGGCGGGCGCCCACGAGGGCGGCTCCGGCGTGCAGAAACTCCGTCATGGCGTCCGCCAGCACGTCGGTGCGGGCCAGGCGTTCGGTGAGTTCGTGGAGAGTGGTGAGGTCCGAGACCCAGCCGGCGAGCCGGTCCGTCAGGACGGCCCCGGGACCGGCGGGGATCGAGGGGGTGGAAGGGGGCGCCGGGACCGTCGTGGGGCCCGTGGCGGCGGGCGCGGGCGGGACAGTGTGTGCGGGCGAGGGAACCGTTGAATCGATTCCAGCCACTTTCGGAGGGTGAGGGGCGTTCATGGCGTCCGGCTCTCGGACCGGAGCGTATTGCTCAAAAGCATCGCAAACCCCCATGTCATTCTGCGCCGCTAGCGGTGTCTCCACATGTACACGCACTCGTGAGGGGATGTCCAGCATTGTCCTGCTGGGATTACTGGTGTCCGCGGGGTCTTTGGGAGAATCACGCACGGTTCTTCCGGCTCCCTTGCGAAAATGCAAAGTTGGCTTAAAACTGCCTCGGGTAACGGGTGATTGCGGTCGACTGGGTTTGCTCGACGGAGCGTCACAGCGGTCGCGATGGGTACGTACTCGGTAAGGGCCGGGGTCGGCGGGAGCTCGTAGGGAGTCTCCCGGAACCTGGTGACCGGACCGGGCGTCATAGTCATCGACGACCGTGCCCCATCCTCCCGTGGCGGAGGCGGAGAGAAATACGCGCGACGCTAAACGCCAGACTTCGCCACCCCACGCCACGCCCAGGCATGAGAGGGACGCAAGTCGGACGGAGTGGCCGCGGAAGCAGCCGCCACCTCGACCCTGAGGGGTCCCCCTTGTCCAGGACAGGGGTGTGATGCGCCACAAGGTACGCACAGTGAAGTGATCGACACATGGTGTGATGAGACCCACGGTGTTGCCAGCGGTGCAACGGAAAGGAACGAGCGCTCATGCGCGAGATCCTCGGAAAGCGACGCAGGCTCCTGTCCCGGCGCAACGACGGAGGCCCCGAGTTGCTCGACGCGGCCCTGACGTTCGCGACGCGGTGGCAGTGGCCCGTCCTCCCGGGGGCGACGGCGGACCAGCGGAGCACGTCCCGCTGCACGTGCCCCGACCCGGAGTGCACGGTCCCCGGCGCCCACCCCTTCGATCCCGGCCTCCTCGCGGCCACCACCGACGCCCGCATGGTGCGCTGGTGGTGGGGCAACCGGCCGACGTCACCGATCATCCTGGCCACCGGGGGCACGGCGCCCTGCGCGGTCAGCCTCCCGGCCCTCGCCGCCTCGCGCGCGCTCGTGGCGCTCGACCAGCAGGGCATGCGCCTCGGCCCGGTGGTGGCCTCTCCCACCCGCTGGTTCTTCCTGGTGCGGCCGTACTCGATGGAGCAGCTCGGCGAGCTGCTCTACGCCAAGGACTTCGTCCCCGGCTCGCTGCGCTTCCACGGCGAAGGCGGATACATCGCGCTGCCGCCGTCGGAGACCGGCCGCGGTGACATCCGGTGGGAGCGCGCGCCACTGCCCGGCTCGGCCTCGCCCTGGGTGCCCGACGTCGAGGCCGTGGTGGACGCCGTCGTCGACGCCCTCACTCGTACGGGTGTGAGCGCCCCCGAGTTGTAGGGGTGTCGGGCGCGCACCGGGCTGGACGCCGGGGTTCGCCCTCTATCTTCCGCTACATGAACCTTCGTCTCCTCGCCCTCGGGGGCGCCGTGGCAGGCGCGATCGCACTGCCCTTGGCCATGGCGTCCGCGGGGCCGGTCGGCGACGAGGGGCGCGCGGCCGACACGACCGACACGCGTGCGCTCGGCATCGGCGACCCGCGCGCCGCCGAGGCGACCGGCCCGCAGGCCGCGGAACGTCGCGGTCGGCGCGCCGAGGAGCGCACCGACCCCAAAGCACCCTTCGTCGCGCCTTCCCGGTCCCCGCTGCTGCTCGGGCTGGGCCTGGCCACCGCCGCGCGGTGCGGTCCCGAGCTCACCTCCCCCGACGGCGTGGAGGCGCAGACCTGCGTGCTGTCCCAGGGGGAGGACACCTGGGCGCGCACCTACTACCGCAACGCCACCGGACGCGCCCTGGACGCCTTTCTGAGCCTCATGGGGCCCGCGGGCCGCACGGTGCAGACGAACTGCGCGGTGGGCGCCGAGGACGACCCGGAGTCCTGCGAGACGCCCCATGAGCGGAGCCGGGGAAACCTGCCGGCCTACACGGCTGTCGCGGAATTCGCCCGAGCATCCGAGGGCGGTCCGCTGCTCCTGCGGTCCGGCAGCAACTCCCGGACGGACACGGGCAGTTGAAGGTCGCTGTCTCCGAGTGAACGGATTCGCGTACGGAAAAACCCGGTTGCTGGCGACGGGGGATGCACCAGCAACCGGGCTACTCGAACGGTAACAAGAGATCGGCCCTACGCAAATTCGATCTCTTGTTTTCATCGGCTTTCCGGACACCCGCGAGTGGCCTCTTCTGGCGTCGACTCGCCTTGTGCGGACGGCAGTTGTGAGCGGGCTCACCCCGGCCGTCCGCACCGGCGCGCTGAACGGGCGTTCAGCACGGCCCGGTTGCGGCCCCGTGCGTCAGCTGAGCGTCACCTGTCGGTTGGTGAGGCCGCCGCGCGCACGACGCTCGTCCGCCGTGAGCGGTGCGTCCGAGGCCAGGGCCGCGGCGAGCCGCTCGGCGAACTCGGCGGCCGGCTTCTCCACGTCGTCCGCGGTGACCGCGCTCGGCAGGTCCCACACCGGCACCGTCAGACCGTGCGCCCGGAAGGAGCCCACCAGGCGTGTGCCCTCCCCGAGGCCGGCGCGCCCCGCGGCGTGCAGCCGCGCGAGAGCGTCCAGAAGCTGCTCCTCCGGATACGGCATGACCCAGCGCAGATGGTTCTTCTCCGGCGTCTCGCACCAGTACGCGCAGTCCACGCCCGCCAGCTTGACCGTCGGGATGGCCGCGGCGTTCGCCCGCTCCAGGGAGGCGGCCACCTCCGGCGCGGCGTTCTCCGGGTCCGGCACCCAGAACTCGAAGCCGCTGTGCACGACTGGCGCGAACGTGCCTTCGGGGTCGAGCAGGTCCTGCATCCGCGGACCGTCGGCCGGGGCCCGGCGCGCCTGGACCGGGGTCCCCGGATCCGCGTCCAGAGCGCGCCGCAGGGTGTCGGCCAGGTCTCGGCTGATGTCCCCGGAGGGTGTGTCGTTCTGCAGGCCGAGCAGCACCGAGCCGTCGTCGCGGCGCAGGGCGGGCCAGGCCATCGGCAGCACCGTGGCGAGCGTGACCGACGGGACGCCCTCGGGCAGACCGTCCTTGAGCGTCAGCTCCACCGTGGCGGCCGGCACCAGCTCGCGCAGTGCCACCCAGTCGCCCTCGCCCGGCAGCCCCTCGAAGGGGCGCTGCACCAGCTCGGTCGCGGCGTGCGCGGCGGCCCGGCCGTGGCAGGCCTTGTAGCGGCGGCCACTGCCGCAGGGGCAGGGCTCCCGCGCGCCGACGACCGGGATGTCCGCGTCGGTGGGCTGCGGCCGCTTGGCCTTCGTCTGGGGTCGCTTCTTGGCCACTGGGTGTCTCCCGGGTACGGCTCGTCTGGTACGGCGGGAGCCTAGCCGTTCGCACGCTCCGTCACGGGAACCTGTGGACAACGCACGGCTTGTGGACAGCGGACGGTCCGTGGACGACGCATGGCTTGTGGACGCTGGACGGCCCGTGGACGACGCGGCGTGTGGACCACGGACGGCGCACGGGACGGGGACGACGTGCCGCCCGGGGGAGGCACGGCGTCCGGGCATCCCCCGACCGGTGCCCGGCCGACCTCGCCCGATCCTCGGTTGTGGTCCAGGCCCCTGGTCCAGGCCCCTGGTCCAGGCCCCTGATCCAGTTCCCCGGTCCGGGTCTTCGGCCCATGCCGCTAGTCCATGCCTCTAGTCCAGGTCGTCGAACGCGTCCGCGAACTCCAGACCGGGCATCGACGCGACCGTGGGCGCCGCGACCCGGGACGCGAAGTCGTCGCGTCGGCAGCCCGCGTCGGGGTCGTACACGTCCGCGTGCACGACGACCCACACCGTGACCTCGCCGAGAGCGTCGTCGCGGACGCCCCAGTCGTCGGCCAGCGCCGTGATGATGTTGAGCCCACGGCCGCCGTGCGCGGTGACGGACGGGGTCGCCGGGGCGGGGCGGGTCGGACCGCCGCCGTCGGTCACCTCGACCACCAGCCGGCCTCCCGGATCGACACGCCAGGCGGCCCGGACGTCGCCGTCCCCGGCCAGGGCGTCGCCCAGTGGTCTGCCGTGCTTGCAGGCGTTGCTCAAAAGTTCGGAAAGGATCAGTACGGCGTCGTCGATGACCGATTCCGACACCCCGCCCCTGCGCAGTTGATCACGCATGCGGTGTCTCGCGTTCCCCACGCCCGCAGGACCATGGGGTACGGCCATGCTCGACGACGCGGGCACCTCCTGTGCCACCACCAACGCCACCCCCGAGACCTCCTTCGCCCCACGCCACGGTGTGGATGCCCCATTGGCCTGTACCGGAAACCGGCCAATGCAGGTCCGGGGACGCATTCGGAACGACCGAACACGGACCGAACGCGCCGGAGCACTCCCTGTGAGGGGCTCGTCAGTGAGTGGCTGAATCTGGACGGTATGGCTGAGAACGGAGAATGCTGTAGGTGAACCTGTGGGTCAAGAGGTGTGGATGGGGCTTCTGGGACTTGTGTGAACTCCAGGGGGCAACGGGGGCTCTGCGGGGGCGTTTCAGGCGGCTCGGTGAAGCCCGTCCCGAGCGGGGACGGGGGGCCGGGTTCAGCGGCCCAGGCGTCGCAGCGTCGCGCGCGGGCGGTTGGTGATGATGGCGTCGACGCCCAGCCCGACGCAGAGATCGACGTCCTGAGGTTCGTTCACGGTCCACACGTGCACCTGGTGGCCGGCCCGCTTCAGGCGCTCGATGTAGGCCGGGTGATTGCGCACGATCCGGATCGAGGGGCCGGCGATCCCGACCCCCGCGGGCAGCCGCCCGTCGCGCAGCCGGGGCGAGACGAACTGCATCAGGTAGACAGCGGGGATCGTGGGTGCGGCGGCATGCACGCGATGCAGCGAGCGCGCCGAGAAGCTCATGATCCGCACCGGTGACTCGGCCGGCGAGCCCGGCGCGTCCAGGCCGAACCGCTTGAGCAGCGTCAGCAGCCGCTCCTCCACCTGTCCGGCCCAGCGGGTCGGATGCTTGGTCTCGATGGCCAGCTCGACCCGCCGTCCCGCGTCGGAGACGAGCTCCAGCAGCCGCTCCAGGGTCAGCACCGACGTCTCCTCGCGGTCCTCGGGCCGGACCTCCCAGTCTGGGTCCTCCTCGCGCGCGTGCCAGGCCTCGTGCGCCTCCTTCGTCTTCCAGGAGCCGAAGTCCAGTGCCGCGAGGTCGGCGAGCTCCAGGGCGGAGACCGCGCCGCGTCCGTTGGACGTACGGTTGACGCGGCGGTCGTGCACGCAGACGAGATGACCGTCTGCGGTCAGCCGCACATCGCATTCGAGGGCGTCCGCACCGTCCTCGATCGCCTTCTTGTACGCGGCCAGGGTGTGCTCGGGGGCTTCCTCGGAGGCGCCTCGGTGGGCGACGACTTGAATGTGGTGCTGCCGTGCGTGGGTCACCGCGTCATCGTGCCACCGACGGCCCGTCGTCTGAGAACCCTCTGAGATGTTTCGAAGATGCGCGCTTATTGTGCGTATTGACCCTTATAAAGAAAGACCGTGGACCCACAGGCACCGCTTATGGTGCTCTGACGGCCCGTGGGAAAAGCTGAGACGTACAAAAGGACATGCAACAGCTTCAGCGCGCCGGGTAGTGGACGAAGCGTGCGACGGAGCGCGTCGAGCGCCGACGAGCATGACCCAGTGCCACCCAGTGCGACCGCCGAAAACAGCCGTGGATCGAGGAGAAGAGCTGTGAGCACCGAGAACGAGGGCAAGAGCGAGGGCACTCAGGTACCCCCGGCCCCGTCCGCACCCCCCGTGCCGGTGGAGTCTCCCTCGGCCGCCTCGCAGGCGCCCGCGCCGGAGTCCGGCGCGCCCACCACCCCGCTCCCGGCGGCGCCCCCGCAGGCGCCGGGCGCCGTCCCGGCGGGAGTGGCCGGTGCGACCGGCGCACCCGAGAGCGGCTGGCCTCCGCCCGGCACGCCCCGGACGGCGCCCGCCCCGTCCGCTCCGGTCGACGGCGACTGGCCGCCGCCGGCCGTCCCCCACGCCTCCACCGGGCATGAGTCCGCGGCTCCCCAGGGTCAGGGATCCCCGGCAGCTCCCGGCAACGACTGGCAGAACCCGCCCCCGGCGACCCCCCTGTACGCCGACGCCGGTGCCGGCACGCACGCGTACGGCGCCGACGGAGCGGGCGCCGGCGGAGGCAGCGGGACCGTCTGGGGAGCCTCCTACCAGGAGCCCGCGCCCAAGTCGGGCCGCGGCCGCGGCGGGCTCGTCGCCGCGGTCCTGGTCGCCGCGCTGGTCGCAGGAGGTCTGGGTGGCGGCCTCGGCTACACCCTGGCCAGGAACGACGACAACAGCGGCTCCACCACCGTCTCGGCCTCCACCGACGGCGGCGCCGTCAAGCGCGATCCCGGCACGGTCGCGGGCGTGGCCGCCAGGGCCCTGCCCAGCACGGTCACCATCGAGGCCGAGTCCAGCAGCGGTGAGGGCGGCACCGGCACCGGTTTCGTCTTCGACACCCAGGGCCACATCGTCACCAACAACCACGTGGTGGCGGAGGCGGTCGACGGCGGCAAGCTGACGGCGACCTTCCCGGACGGCAAGAAGTACAACGCCGAGGTCGTCGGCCACGCCAAGGGTTACGACGTCGCCGTCATCAAGCTGAAGAACGCCCCCTCGGACCTGAAGCCGCTCGCCCTCGGCAACTCCGACAAGGTGGCGGTCGGCGACTCGACGATCGCGATCGGCGCCCCCTTCGGCCTGTCCAACACCGTCACCACGGGCATCATCAGCGCGAAGAACCGCCCGGTGGCCTCCAGCGACGGCTCGGGCAGCTCCTCCTCGTACATGAGCGCCCTGCAGACCGACGCCTCGATCAACCCGGGCAACTCCGGCGGCCCGCTGCTGGACGCCTCGGGCAACGTCATCGGCATCAACTCCGCGATCCAGTCCACCGGCGGCGGCGGACTGGGCGGTACCACCCAGTCCGGCTCCATCGGCCTCGGCTTCGCCATCCCGATCAACCAGGCCAAGTACGTCGCCCAGCAGCTGATCAAGACCGGCGAGCCCGTCTACGCCAAGATCGGCGCGTCGGTCTCGCTGCAGGAGGGCTCGGGCGGCGCGAAGATCACCGACACGGCGGAGGGCGGCGCCTCGGCCGTCGAGTCCGGCGGCCCGGCGGACCGGGCGGGCCTCAAGCCCGGCGACGTCATCACCAAGCTCGACGACATGGTGATCGACAGCGGCCCGACCCTCATCGGCGAGATCTGGACCCACCAGCCCGGCGACAAGGTCACGATCACCTACGAGCGCAGCGGCAAGACCCACACGGTGGACCTCACCCTCGGCTCCCGCAAGGGCGACAGCTGAACCCACGCGCGCGTACCTCCCCGGGCGCAGCAACCACCGCCCCCACGCGCGCGTGCTCACCCGTCACTCTCGCCCCCGCGCCGTCGATCACGGACGGCACGGGATGGGTTGCCCGAGCGGTCCAAGGGAACGGTCTCGAAGCGGTCTGAGGCACGGACCGTTGCCGAGGACCGCGCGAAGGGGAGTCGGCGGCCTCTGCGTACGTGAGGCCGGAAGCGCCGAGACGCGGCAATGAGTGAGGCGGCCTGCCGGAAGTGTGGCTTCCGGGAGACCGCCTCTGCTCGTTGCGAGCTATCGGATCAGCGGAGCGCACCGTCGGTGATCTGAGTGGCCATGCCGTTCTTGACCACGACCTCGGCCTCCACACCCTTCTTGGCGGCCTTCTCCAGGTCGGCCTCCTCGCAGGGGGCGTCCACCTTCGAGCCGGCGGTGCCGCAGATCTGGCCGCCACCCAGGATCACGGTGTCCTCGGCGAGGAAGAACTCCTGCTGCTCACCGCCGGAGCCGTGGGCCGCAGGACCGTCGACCAGGTACTTGCCGGGCGCCACGTACCGCACGCTGCCGTACCAGGTGCCGCTGACGCCCTTGCCCTTGTTGAGGCCCTCCACGACGGTCTCGCCGGAACCGGACGTGCTGCCACCGCCGGACGTCTTCCCGGAACCGGACGCGCTGCCACCGCCGGACGTGTTCCCGGAACCGGACGTGCTGCCGCCGGACGTGTTCCCGGAACCGGAGGGGGACGCGGAGGCACCGCTGACGCCTGTGGCACCAGACTTGCTCGCCGCCGCAGAGGCGTCGGCCTTGCCGGAGGAACTGCCGGCGTCGTCGCTCTGGTTGCACGCCGTCATCAGCAGGGTGCCGCCCAGGAGCGCGGCGGAGACAAGGAAGGCCTTGCGGCGGTTGCGGATCAAGTGTCAGTTCCCCTGCGTGATCGACTGGTTGGGGCTGAGGTGTGGGCGTCCCTCGGCACGTTCTTGATCATTATCAGGGGCGCAGGATCCGAGCGGATGCGTCGGTCCTTGATCCAGGACGACGCTGTAACGGTCCCGTGACATGGCCAACTCAACTTCACTGACGCGGGGTTGATACTCCCCGCCAAACGCCGGGGGCATCGAGGGTTGCCGATCACCTGTTCGGGATGCTGGCGAAGTGCCGGCCGGGCCGCCAGGTCGTTGCTCCGAGGGCTTCAGACCGTGCGCGGGATCAACCGTCCCAAGCAGCACCGGGCCGTGGCGACCCGGTTCGACAGACTTGCGGTTCGGTTCCAGGCGACGGCTCAGGTCGCGGCGGTTCATCAGTGGCTGTGAACCCTCAGCCTGCCGTCGTGCGGATGCCACAGCAGGAAGCGATCGTTCCTGTGGAAGGGCGCATTTCTTGGCATCGGGCGGAGCGGTGTGTATGGGGTTGCACCTTCCGTAGCGGCATGTGGTCCGGTGGGCTACGTCCCGATGCCTTGAGGAAAGGTCCCTGCTCATGCATTCGTCTTTCATGCCGCCCCGCCAGGTCAAGATCGGTGACGCGGCGGCCTTCGCCGGCACTACGCCACGGGCGATTCGCCATTACCACGAGATCGGGCTGCTCCCCGAGCCTGAGCGGGGCGGCGATGACCGCCGCCGCTACGGGTACGAGGACATGATCCGCCTGCTGTGGATTCGCAAGATGACCGATGCCGGGATCGCCCTGGACGACATCCGTGACGCCTTTACCACCGGCACGGCTTCCTCCGGTGCGGACAGCGGAGAAGGTATCGCGGGCATCCTGGAGCGGTTGGAGGAAACCCTCGCCGAACAGGAGACGGAATTGCGGCGGCAACGGACCGCCGTGCAGCGGATGCGCACCGAAGGCAGCCGGATGGGCCTGCTCTCCGACTTCGTCACCGAACGCCTCAAGAGCCTGCCCGAGGGCTCCCTGCGTCAGACGGATCTGGACAGTCTGCTGGTGACTGAGCGGATCTTCGGCGCGCTCGGCGCGGCCGTCCAGGCCACCCGCTTCGTCGTCCTGGCCACGCATCCCACTCTGCGGGAGGATTCCGACCGCATCGATGACGCCGAGGAGGCACTCGACGACAGTGTCGCCGTCGACGATCCACGGGTGGCTCAAGTGGCCGTCGAGCGGCACGCCTTCGAAAGTGCCCTGCAGGCCGTCATCGAGGAGTCCGGCCTGGGTGAGGGCGACGACGACCTCTTCGACGCCTGGGACACTTTGCACCCTGCCACTGCCACTGCCACTGCCGATGACGGCGAGGGCGAGGCCGACCTCAGCTCTGGCAGGCGGGAGGCCGACTCCATGAGCGTGTTCGAAGCCACCGGCAAGATGCCCTATGACTTCTCCCCGGCCCGCCTGCGTTGTATGGAACTGGCCGAAGAACTCTCCGCCCGAGACTCGAGAAGGTCCTGACGGCGGCGACGGCGCACAGAGGTCATTGATCGCGGCCGCCGAGCATGAGCCGACGGGAAGACGGAGCCCCGCGTAACGGCCCGCCCAATCCCACGGATCGGGAACTCGTGTTCGAGAGGGGGAGGGGTGTGGGTGCCCCAGCAACTGGCTGCTTGCCGGCGCAATACCGAAGTGGGGTGCTGCTCATGCTCTTGGGGAGGGCCGGCGCCCGAGACGAGAGCCTGTGGACCCCGCGTGGACCATGCTCGCCGCTTCGAGCTCGCGCCCGGTAGTCTGTACCCGCTTCGTCCCAGGTGGGCCGGGGCGCGGGTGGGTTGCCCGAGCGGCCTAAGGGAACGGTCTTGAAAACCGTCGTGGCGCGAGTCACCGTGGGTTCAAATCCCACACCCACCGCAGGTGAACGGCCCCTGACCAGGCAACTGGTCGGGGGCCGCTTCCGTACCCGTTCACCGTGATCGCCCGATGTTCTCCGAGGTTCACTGCTCGATCGGGCCACGGGAGGGGCACGAGCGGGGCAGGCTTCCAGGGCCTGTCCGGGCCATCAATGTGGTGCGGTTCGGCACACGATCCCGGAGAGGACCGACAGCCAGGCCGCCCGCCTGCACCACCCAGCTTCGACGGATAGTGGTGGCACCAGCTGTCCGGTTCGAACATGACCGGCCGGACGGCGCCTAGTCGTCGAGCCATGGGCCTCGGGTGACTTGTTCGTGAAGTCGCTCGTCCAGGCAGCGCAGGTGGGCCCGGACGAACTGTGTGCTCTGTTCCCCGGCCCGCGTGATCTGCAGTGTGACGCCATCACCGGAGGGGCCGACATCGGTGGTCTCCATACAGAACGCGCAGCTCACCGGCTCCTTGATGTTCATCTGGTGAAGGTAGCCCGCGGTGCGCGGATCGAGGTGGGCGCGGATCCTCGTGGTCGTTCCGCGTGGTCGAGAGACGCCGTCGGACGACGGTGATGGCGAACTCGTCGGACGTCGAGAGCAGTTGGCTGATTTCCCGGCCCGTGGCGAGCGGTGGGGGCATGACCGTTCCTTGGGGAGGGGCACGCGTGATCATTGCCGGTTGTTCAACCCGCCTTGGTCTGCGGCGATGTGTCTTTGACGGAGAACCTCAAGGGGCTCCGGGGGTTCGTGCGGCGGTGTCGTCGTCCGGCCTTCCCGGGACCTGCCCCGTCGCCTCCTGACCGAACTCAAGGACAAGTGTGTCTCGTTCATCCCGCGCCGCCTCGGCGGCCCGCGTCATAGGCACCCTCGCGGCTTCGGCAGCCCTCGCCGTCGGCGCCGCCCACACGGCACTCGCGTGCAGCATCGGCGACTTCACCGCCGCCGCCGTCTGCGACGCGCACGGCAAGGGCGTCATACGCGTCACCGACAAGGACGCCTCCGGCACGCCGGCCACCGTCTCCCTGTTCCTCCAGCTGAACCAGCCGATCAACAACCTGCGCCTCGTCGACACCAAGAAGATCGAGCACCCGACGGCGCGGGGCGTGACCGTCGATCTCACTCCCCTGGACTGGTACGCCGGCGAAACGTTCCAGGTTCACATCAAGGCAGGCGACCAGGTCGACGACGACATCGAGCCCCTGGTCGTCGTCCAGGACGAGACCTGTGCGACCGGCACCCCTTCGCCCTCGGCGTCCGCCGCGCCGTCCGGCCGGCCGTCGCCGTCGTCCTCTCCCTCGTCGGCGTCCTCGGCCTCCGTGCCGTCTTCCTCTCCGTCGACCTCCACGGAGCCCGGTGCCTCGGCGACTGCGGTGCAGGGCGGCAGCGGCAGCGGCAGCGCCCCGTCACCCGCGGGCGGTGGCACCGCCCTTGCCGAGACCGGGGCGAACGGCAGTGCGCCGATGGTCGCGGGCGTCGCCGCAGCGCTGGTGCTCGTCGGCGGCGGCACCGTGCTCGCACTGCGCCGTCGAAGGGCGCCGCACTCGCACTGACACCGGCTCTGCCGGCATCGGAGCCCGCCGCACATCAGCCCGGGGTGCCAGGGATGCCTGGGGTGCTCGGCGTGCCCGGGGTGCGCGGGGTGCCAGGGGTGTCGCGGGTCAGGCGGTGCGTGGTCATGCGTGCCGCCGATGTGATCGTGCCCCGAGCCTCCCTCGACGTCAGGCCCGTTCGTACGGCGGCGGTGATCAGGTCCGCGGTCAGCTCCGGGCCGATGCCGTCCTCGTACGCTCGGCAGGCCGCCCAGAACAGCCGCGTGTTGCGCTGGCCTTCATGGGCGGCCAGGACGAACTGGACCAGGCCGCGGCCGTGCGCGCCGCCCGCTGTCGCCCCGCCCGCCGTCGGGCCTGCGCCGCTGGGGCGAGGCGGGCGCGGTGGCGGCAGCAGCAGGCGGAGCAGGGACCGCGGGCAGGGCGCGGGGGTGAGGTGGGCGGTGCCGGGGGCGGTGGCGTAGGCGCCGTGGGCGGTGCGGGAGCCGGGGCCGACCAGGTATCCGCCTGCACCCCGGATGTCGATGCCGGGGGCCAGGCGGCCGGCCGAGTTGGGGACGACGGCCTCCGGCGGCCCGGTGAGCCACAGGTGCCGCCCGCCGGACGGGGTGAGGACGATGATCGTCGGAGGGATGGTGAACCGGTGGTGCAGGGCGAGGGCGCGCAGGGCGGCCGCGGAGTCCGTGTCCGACTTGGTGTCCAGGTCGACGCCGATGAGGTGGTGCGGGGGCAGGCCGCAGGCGATGCCGTAGCCGGTGGCCCAGGGCGCGGCGGCGAACAGCTCGCGGATGCGGACCGGGTCGGTCGAGGCGTCGTAGACGCCGTGGCCGAAGCGGCCGCACTCGCCGTGGCACGGTGGCCCGGCCGGTGCGGGGGAGTCGCGGTGGGGTGAGCGCAGGGCCGGGAGCTTCGTCCGGGACAGGGGGATGACGGCCAGGCCGCGTTCGGCGGCCGACAGCGCGTGGGCGAGGGCCAGGGTGGCGGCCTGCCGGGGGTACCGGTCGGTGGTGGCCATGAAATCAGTGTCGTACGTGTGTTCGATAAAGGGAAGAGGGGTGGCGACGACGCGCCCGAGGTCGGCCGGGCCTGGCGGAAAAGCGCCGTAACGCTTCGCCTCTTGTGGGGCGCGGGAGGCCGATGACCGATCTGCCGGACTTTGCGATGTCAGGGACAGTAAAGATCGAGATGAGGGTTTATCGACTGACTCTCACGCTTGAGTGCGAATCAGGACCTTGGGGATGGTTCGTCAGGTATTCGGTGGGCAACTCTGGTCTCTCGACCTCGTCGCAGTGCCGGGGCGGTCGGTCAACTGTCCGGGTGGGGGTGGGGGTGGGGGTCGGGAGGGGCTGGGGGGTGCGTCTGCGCGGCGGTGCTTCGGCGTCGCCGCGCAGGCGTTTCCCGTGTGACGACGACCTTGACAGGCGAAGCTATCTGACGGACAGTCAGAAATCGTCTGGAAGGAGTGCGGCCGTGGACGACGACCATCTCCACCTGCGGCTCAAGGCCTACGAGGGGCGCCCCGCCGCGGTCTCGGGCGTGGGCCGGGACCCCGTCAACGCGCCCATGATCCGGCACTGGTGCGAGGCGATGGGCGACGCCAACCCGGCGTACGCCGGTCCCGGCGCGATCGCCCCGCCCACCATGCTCCAGGCGTGGATCATGGGGGGTCTGAGCGGCCATGCGGGACGGACGCAGGCCTACGACGAACTGCTGGCCCTCCTCGACGGGGCGGGCTGCACCGCGGTCGTCGCCACCGACTGCGAGCAGGAGTACGTGCGCCCGCTGCACCCCGGGGACGAGGTCGCCTTCGACACGGTGATCGAGTCGGTCTCGCGGCGCAAGACGACCAAGCTGGGCGCCGGCCACTTCGTGACGACGCGAACCGAGATCCGTGTGGGCGGGACGCTCGTCGGCACCCACCGCTTCCGCATCCTCAAGTACGCGCCCGCCGCACGGCAGCCGGAACCCGGGACCGCAACGACGGCGACGAAGTCGGGTGCGACGGCGAAGGCGACGGAGAAGAAGTCGGAGGCGCCAGGGGCGACAGAGGCGCCAGGGGCGATGGAGGTGGCAGAGGCGACGGAGGTGAAGCGGCCGGAGCGTCGGCCGCGTCCTGTCGTCAACCGCGACAACGCCGGTTTCTGGGCGGGAGTCCGCGACCACCGCTTCCTCATCCAGCGCTGCGCCGCCTGCGACACCCTGCGATTCCCCTGGCTGCCCGGCTGCAACGCCTGCGGTTCGGCGGAGTGGGACACCGTCGACGCGGACGGCGACGGCACGGTCTTCTCGTACGTCGTGATGCACCATCCGGCCTTCCCGGCGTTCTCCCCGCCCTACGCGGTGGGGCTGATCGAACTCGCGGAGGGCGTCCGCGTGATCAGCGACGTGGTCGACGTGCCCTACGACAAGGTGCGCATCGGGATGCCGGTGACGCTGGATTTCCGGGTCTACGACGATGATCTGACGCTGCCCGTGTTCCGCGCGCGGGAGGGGGCCGCGTGAAGGCCGGCGACGAGCTGCCGCCGCTGGAGATCGCCGTCACCCGGACCCTGATCGTCGCCGGTGCCCTCGCCTCGCGCGACTACCAGGACGTGCACCACGATCCCGAGCTGGCCCGGCGCAAGGGGTCCCCCGACATCTTCATGAACATCCTCACCACCAACGGCCTGGTCGGCCGCTACCTCACCGACTGCTTCGGCCCCACGGCGGTCCTCCGCAAGGTCGCCATCCGGCTGGGCGCGCCCAACTACCCGGGGGACAGCATGGTGTTGAGAGGCCGGATCGAGGAGGTCGACGGCGACACCGCCGTGGTGCGGGTCACCGGGGACAACGGCGTGGGCCGGCATGTCACGGGGACGGTCACGCTCACCCTCCCCGAGGAGGCCGGCGCGTGAGCGGGCGCACACGGGAGTCCGTCGGCGACCGGGGCTCCTTCGGCGGCCGGGACTCCCTCGGCGGCCGGGCCGCGATCGTCGGCATCGGGGCCACGGAGTTCTCCAAGGACTCGGGGCGCAGCGAGCTGCGGCTGGCGGCGGAGGCGGTGCGGGCCGCCCTGGCCGACGCGGGCCTCACGCCCGCCGACGTGGACGGGCTGGTGACCTTCACGATGGACACCAGCCCGGAGATCACCGTGGCCCAGGCCTGCGGCATGGGCGAGCTGTCCTTCTTCTCCCGGGTCCACTACGGCGGCGGGGCGGCCTGCGCGACGGTGCAGCAGGCGGCCCTCGCCGTGGCGACGGGCGTGGCCGAGGTCGTCGTCTGCTACCGCGCCTTCAACGAGCGCTCCGGGCGCCGTTTCGGGTCGGGGGTGCGCCACCGGGAGCCGTCTGCGGAGGGCGCGGCGCTCGGCTGGTCGCTGCCGTTCGGTCTGCTCACGCCCGCTTCATGGGTGGCTATGGCGGCGCAGCGGTACCTGTATGCCTACGGGCTCAGTGCGGAGGAGGCCTTCGGGCCCGTCGCCGTCACCGCCCGGCGGCATGCGGCGACCAATCCGGCGGCGTACTTCCACGGCCGCCCGATCACCCTCGCCGACCACGCGGCCTCGCGCTGGATCGCCGAGCCGCTCAGGCTGCTGGACTGCTGTCAGGAGACGGACGGCGGTCAGGCGCTGGTCGTCACCTCGCTGGAGCGGGCCCGCGACCTGCCGCGGCCGCCCGCCGTGGTCGCGGCGGCGGCGCAGGGCGCGGGACGGGCCCAGGAGCAGATGACCAGCTTCTACCGGGACGACCTGACGGGGCTGCCGGAGACGTCCGTGGTCGCCCGCCGGCTGTGGCGCGGTTCCGGGCTGGCGCCGGCCGACATCGACGTGGGCATCCTGTACGACCACTTCACGCCGTTCGTGCTGATGCAGCTGGAGGAGTTCGGCTTCTGTGCTCCGGGCGAGGGGGCGGCCTTCGTGGCGGAGGGCAGGCTGCCACTCAACACCCACGGCGGTCAGCTCGGAGAGGCGTACCTCCACGGGATGAACGGCATCGCAGAGGCGGTACGACAGCTGCGCGGCACCTCGGTGAACCAGCTGCCGGGGGCCGCCCGGGTCCTGGTGACGGCGGGGACCGGAGTGCCCACATCGGGCCTGGTCCTCACGTCGGACGGATGAGGGTCCGAGGGCATCCGTCCGACTGCGTCCGGCGTCACTTTCGCGACGGCGTGCATCCCCGTCCGCTGCGTCCTGCCTCCTGCGTCCTGCCTCCTGCCTCCTGCGCCCTCGTCACCGTCCCGACGGTGTGCCTCTGTCCGGCTGCGGCGCCTTCCTGCCGCTCTGGCGTCCGTCCGGGGTCGTCCTGCTGACTTCAGCTGGTTTCAAGGGGGCGCTCCGCAGCACCACGGATCATCCCGCGGTACCAGGGTCATCCCGCAGGAGTGGGGGGCTTCTCGTCCACCTTCAGGAGGTGGAGCTTGCACCACCCCTACAACCTGAGACGGACTCGGCTTAGGGACCTGCGGGCGATCCGCGCGGCCGGGGGCCGAACCTAGCGTGGAGCCATGACCACACCCGTGTGCACCAGCGCTTCGAACGGTATGACGCGGCCTGCACCGTACCCGTCGTTCGCGTCGTACGTCAGGGCCCGGCAGCCGGTGCTGCTGCGCACCGCCAGGTCGCTGACCGCGAACCCGTGCGACGCGGAGGATCTGTTGCAGTCCGCGCTCGCGAAGACGTACGTCGCGTGGGAGCGGATCGAGGACCACCGGGCGCTGGACGGCTACGTCCGCCGGGCGCTGCTGAACACGCGCACGTCGCAGTGGCGCAAGCGCAAGGTCGACGAGTTCATGTGCGACGAGCTGCCGGAGCCGGATCCGGTCGGCGGCAGTGACGATCCGGCCGAGCGCCAGGCGCTGCACGACGCCATGTGGCGGGCGATCATGAAGCTGCCCGCGCGGCAGCGGGCGATGGTCGTCCTCAGGTACTACGAGGATCTCAGCGAGGCGCAGACGGCCGAAGTGCTCGACGTCTCCGTGGGCACGGTGAAGTCGGCGGTGTCGCGGGCCCTGGGCAAGCTCCGTGAGGACCCTGAGCTGGGACTTGTTCGATAGCGCGCCGACCTGGTGTGCTGACCTGGGTTTTGTCGTGACGTGATCGATCATCGTCAGCTAGTGACATACCGCGTGGTATGTGCGCAGAATCAGCGCAACAATCACCACCGCGTAGGCGATGACGCCGCTCTGGGAGGACCCCGTGCTGAGCACCATGCAGGACGTACCGCTGCTCATCTCCAGGATCCTGACTCACGGAGCGAAGATCCACGGGACGTCGCAGGTGACCACCTGGACGGGCGAGGGCGAGCCGCAGCGCCGCTCCTTCGCCGAGATCGGCGACCGTGCGGCCCAGCTGGCGCACGCCCTGCGCGACGAACTCGGAGTGAGCGGCGACGACCGGGTCGCCACCCTCATGTGGAACAACGCCGAGCACGTCGAGGCCTACTTCGCGATCCCCTCCATGGGCGCCGTGCTGCACACCCTCAACCTGCGCCTGCCGGCGGAACAGCTCACGTGGATCGTCAACCATGCCGCTGACAAGGTCGTCGTGGTCAACGGATCCCTGCTGCCCCTGCTCGCACCGCTGCTCCCGCACCTGCGGACGGTCGAGCACGTCGTGGTGGCCGGCCCCGGGGACCGCTCCCTCCTCGACGGCGCTCACGCGCGCGTGCACGAGTACGAGGACCTCCTCGCGGGGCGGCCCGTGACGTACGACTGGCCCGAGCTGGACGAACGCTCGGCGGCCGCCATGTGCTACACCTCGGGCACCACGGGCGACCCCAAGGGCGTGGTCTACAGCCACCGGTCGATCTACCTGCACTCGATGCAGGTGAACATGACCCAGTCGATGGGGCTCACCGACCAGGACACCTCGCTCGTCGTCGTCCCGCAGTTCCACGTCAACGCCTGGGGCCTGCCGCACGCCACCTTCATGACCGGTGTCAACATGCTGATGCCGGACCGGTTCCTGCAGCCCGCGCCGCTCGCCGAGATGATCGAGAGCGAACGGCCGACTCACGCGGCGGCCGTCCCCACCATCTGGCAGGGCCTGCTCGCCGAGCTCACCGCCAAGCCGCGGGACGTCTCCACCCTCACCCAGGTCACCATCGGCGGCGCGGCCTGTCCGCCCTCCCTGATGACCGCCTTCGACGCGCTGGGCATGCACGTGTGCCACGCCTGGGGCATGACGGAGACCTCCCCGCTCGGCACGGTCGCCCGTCCGCCGGCCCACGCGATCGGCACCGACGAGGAGTTCGCCTACCGCATCACCCAGGGCCGCTTCCCGGCCGGCGTCGAGGCCCGCCTCACCGGCAGCGGCGGCGAACGCCTGCCCTGGGACGGGGAGTCCGCCGGCGAGCTGGAGGTGCGCGGCATGTGGATCGCGGGCGCCTACTACAACGGCCCCGACGCCGAACCCCTGCGCCCCGCCGACAAGTTCAGCGAGGACGGGTGGCTGAAGACGGGCGACGTCGGCACCATCTCCCCCGACGGCTTCCTCACGCTCACCGACCGCGCGAAGGACGTCATCAAGTCCGGCGGCGAGTGGATCTCGTCGGTCGAGCTGGAGAACGCGCTGATGGCCCACCCCGACGTCATGGAGGCAGCGGTCGTCGCCGTCCCGGACGAGAAGTGGGGCGAGCGCCCGCTGGCCACGGTCGTCCTCAAGGAGGGCTCCACCGCCGACTTCGCGTCCCTGCGCGCTTTCCTCGCCGCCGAGGGCGGGATCGCCAGGTGGCAGCTCCCCGAGCGCTGGACGATCGTCGAGGCCGTCCCGAAGACGAGCGTCGGCAAGTTCGACAAGAAGGTGCTGCGCAGGCGGTACGCCGACGGCGAACTGGACATCACCCGCCTCTGAGCACCGCATTCGTCGGCACGCCGGACCGTCTGACCGCCCCTGCCCTCCACCGCCCCGCCCTGCCTTTGATCTCCACCGCCCCGCCCTGATCAGGTCAGGGGCGGAGCAGGGCGCGGGGGCCGTCCGGTGTACGACGGCGTCCGTCCGGTGCGCGGCGGCTGCGGTCCGGTGCGCGGCGGCTGCGGTCCGGTGGACCGCTCGGCGGCTCTCACCTCGCCCTCTGCTCGGTGGGCCGGGAGCGTCCGGCCGTCGTGCTCCAGCCCAGGACCAGCCACGCGCCCGCCACCGCGACGACCCCGCCCCAGCCGAAACGGGCGAAAGCGAGGGCGGCCAGGGCCGAGGCGGTGGCGCCGCCCGCGAAACCCGCGACCACATAAGCGCTGTTGGCGGTCGCCGGCGCGGAGGTGGTCGTCAGGGCCAGGGTCTGGTTGGCGACGTGGGACGCGACGAGAGCCGCGTGGATCACGATCGCCGCCACGAACAGCGCCGCCATGACGTGCCCGCCCAGCCAGAACAGCGGGACCGAGACGGCCGCGAGCAGATACGCGCCACGCACCGTCCTCGCCGCGCCGAAGCGGTCGACCAGACCGCCGGCCAGCGGCGCGACGACGCTGGCGGACAGCCCGAAGAGGCCGAAGAGACCGGCGGTCGCCGTCGACAGACCGTGCGCGCCGCCCGTCAGCAGCAGCGCGAGCGAGGTCCACAGGGCGCTCCAGGCGCCGTACATGCCGGCCTGCCGCACGCAGGCACGCCACAGGTCGGGCGAGCGCCGCACCAGACCCGGCATCGCGGTCAGACCGGCGAAGAGGTGACCCTCCCGGGTAGGCCTGTCTTCGGCCGGGAGCGCGGCCGCGGTCAGCAGCCCCAGGGCCGTGGTGAGGACGGCCGCGCCGACGAACACCGTCCGCCAGCCGAAGGCCTGCCCGGCGAGTCCGCCGAGCACGCGGGCCGCGACGATGCCGGTGAACAGTCCGGCGATGACGGCGGCCACGTGCCGGGCGCGCCGGTCGGCCGGGGCCCGTGCCGCGACCAGCGGAACGAGGAGCTGCGGGACCACCGTGGCGGCGGAGGCGACGAGCACGGCCGCCGCGAGGGTCGCGGCTCCGGTGGCCGCCGCACCGGCGATCAGCGCCACGGCCGTGACCAGGGAGAGGACGGCGACCAGTCGGCGCCGGTTCACACGGTCACCGAGCGGGGCGAAGAACAGCAGACCGGCCGCGTAGCCGAACTGGGCGACCGAGGCGATCCAGGCCACCGCCGAGGGCGTCGAACCGAAGTCGTGGGCGATGAGCGGGAGCAACGGGGCCGCGACGTAGATGTTGGCGGCCGTGGCAGCGGTGCACAGGGCGATGAGGACCAGGAGGAGGTCCCGGCCCCGGCCCCGGCCCCGGCCCGTGGCCGGAGCCGGAACCGGAGCCGAATTCGAAGCCGGCATCCGCCGGTTCGTGGCGGCGGCCGGTGTGCGGGTGTCTGCGGACGACATGACGGAGACGCTCCTTCGAGGCGGCTCAGGCAACCAACCAGTTGGTTGGAACGACAGGGCAACAGTCTGAGGCGGACGTCGATTCCCTGTCAACCAACTAGTTGGTTACGTGTCTCGCTACGATGGCCCCATGGCAACCACCAGGGATCCCGAGGCCACCCGAGCCCGGATCTTCGACGCCGCCGTCGCGGAGTTCGCCCGTCACGGCATCGCGGGCGCGCGCATCGACCGCATCGCCGCCGAGGCCAAGGCGAACAAGCAGCTGATCTACGCCTACTTCGGCAACAAGTCCCAGCTGTTCTCCCTGGTCCTCGGCCACAGCATGGTCAGCCTCGCGGCGGCCGTCCCCGTCGACCCGGACGACATCGAGGGCTGGCTCGACCGGCTGATGGACTACCACGCCGCCCACCCCGAGCTGCTGCGCCTGCTCTACTGGGAGGGCATCGAGTACGGCACCGCCGAGCTGCCCGACGAGGCGGAACGCCGGCAGCACTACGCGCTCAAGGTCGGTGCGATGCAGGACGGCCAGGACCGGGGCGTGATCACCGACGCGATCCCGGCACGCGACCTGCTCTTCCTGCTGATCGCGATCGCCAACTGGACCACCGTCGTCCCCCAGATGAGCCGCATCCTGGCGGGCGGCGAGGACACCGACCGCGACCGCCTGCGCACCTCCATCAAGGAGGCGGCCCGCAGGATCATCGCCAACTGAGCGGCTGGGCAGGGGAACGCCCGCGGACGGCCCCCGCCCGCCGGAGACTCCGGGCGGCCCGGGGCCCGCGGCGCGGAAGGAAGGCACGGACGGCCTTCGCCCCGCGACGACTCCGGGGGCGGGCGGGCACGGACGGCCTTCGCCCCGCGACGACTCCGGGGGCGGGCGGGCACGGACGGCCTTCGCCCCGCGGAGACCCCGGGCGGCTAGTTGGTGCCGATCCGGGCCAGCAGGTCCACGATCCTGCCCTGCACCTCGGGGCTCGTCGACCGCTCGGCGAGGAAGAGGACCGTCTCCCCCGACGCGAGCCGCGGCAGGTCCGCCTGGTCCACGGCCGCCGTGTAGACGACCAGCGGGGTGCGGTTGAGCTGCCCGTTGGCCCGCAGCCAGTCCAGGATCCCGGACTGCCGCCGATGCACCTGCATCAGGTCCATCACCACCAGGTTCGGCCGCAGCTGCCCGGCGAGGGTGACCGCGTCCGCGTCGCTGGCCGCCCGGGCCACCTGCATCCCGCGCCGCTCCAGCGTCGAGGTCAGCGCGAGGGCGATCTCGGCGTGCTCCTCGATGAGCAGCACCCGCGGCGGATGCTGCTCGCTGTCACGCGGTGCGAGCGCCTTCAGCAGGACGGCGGGGTCGGCGCCGTAGGCCGCCTCGCGCGTGGCCTGCCCGAGCCCGGCCGTGACCAGCACCGGGACCTCGGCGGCGACGGCGGCCGCGCGCAGCGACTGCAGCGCGGTGCGGGTGATCGGCCCGGTCAGCGGGTCCACGAACAGCGCGGCCGGGAACGCGGCGATCTGGGCGTCGACCTCCTCGCGCGAGTGCACGATCACCGGACGGTAGCCGCGGTCGCTGAGCGCCTGCTGCGTGTGCACGTCCGGCGCGGGCCACACCAGCAGCCGACGCGGGTTGTCCAGCGGCTCCGGCGGCAGCTCGTCGTCCAGTGGCTGCGGTCGCGGCGGATCCGCCACCTCGACGGCCCCACCGGGACCGTCCAGCGGCTCGGGCCCCTCGGCGGCGTTCTCGTCCGGTGCTCCTATGGCATACGACCGTCCGGCGCCCTCGGTGCCCGAGCCGCCGGGCGCGAGCCGCGCCTGCCCCGCGAGCGAGGGGTGCGCCTGCGGCGACGCCATGGGGGCGGGGCCGGCCGCCGCGGCAGCCTGCGGAGCCGCCGGGCCCGCAGGAGTCTGCCCGGCCTGGGGTGGAAGGGGCTGCTCGGCCGACGGGTGCGGCCGGGCCGCCTGCTCCGGCCGGGCCGCCTGCTCCGGGCGGGCCGCCTGCTCCGGGCGGGCCGCCGGATCGGGCGGCGTTCCGAGCTTGCGTCGCCGCCCGGATCCGCCGGGGGAGTGCGGAGCGGGGGTGGCCGAAGCCGACGGGGACGACGCCTGAAGTACTTGCTGAGCCTGGAAAGACTGGTGTGCCTGCTGCACCTGCGCGGCCTGCCGGGTGAACGGCACGCCCTGGCCCAGGGTCCGCACGCTGATCGCCCGCCCCTGAGTGGAGTTGGGGTCCATGGCAGGCGTGGCCGCGGCCTCGGCGGGCAACGGCTGCGCGGCGCGCGGCTGTCCGACGGCGGCTTCGGGCGGCAGCGGGGTGCCGCCCCCCGGGG
>NZ_MJAJ01000128.1 GCF_001746365.1 Streptomyces sp. LUP30 | reverse complement strand
CTCTCCTGCCTCAGAATGATCCCTCTTCAGAAGGAACATTAACCGGAGCTATGTGGCACGTTGCCCCCATGCCGCCTCCGGCTCGTCGCGCAGCAGCCCGGCCTCACGGAGCATGGCGACTTGGTGCCTAGCGTGGGACTTGCCCAGTTCGGCCCAGCCGCACAGGCAGCTGCTGATGTCGCGACGCTGGTGGGCGACGAGGATCAACTCGGCATCCTGCATAGAGTCCATGCCGACAGTCTGGCCTCGCTGCCGTCAACCGTTCCCCCGCTGCACGACCGGTGATCTTGTCGCGCCTCACAGACCGTCAGATTCTTCGTCAGGAGCGATTCTCCGGTCGCCAGTGCTCCGCGCGACGACACAACCAGTCCGCCTCCGGAAGGCAGGGGCAAGCCCCGCATACGGGGCACACTTCCTGACGGCATCCGCTGCACACGGTCGGCTGGTTCTGCTCGGGCATCAGTACGTGCCTGGGATCGTGGCGACCTTGCAGTCCGGGCACCGGTCTTCCTGCCGGTACTCGTTCGGCCGGTAGGACTTCCACCCAGCCTTCTCATGCGCCCGACGGTGGATCAGTCCCTCCCCATCGGTCTCCGCCTTGCCGTCGCTCCA
>NZ_MJAJ01000127.1 GCF_001746365.1 Streptomyces sp. LUP30 | reverse complement strand
TTCTTCGGGACGATCGGCGCCGCCCTCGCGGAGATCCGCCGCATCATCGAACTCCCCGAAGTCCAGGCAGCCCTCACCCAGATCTTCAAAGCCCTCAACGCAGTCGCGACGCTCATCGCGGGCACCCTCGGGTCGGTCATCCAGGCAGTGCTGCCGCTGCTGGCCGTGCTCGCCCCCATCGTCAAGGAACTCGCCGAGAAGTTCGGGCCCGTCATTGCGCAGGTTCTGGGCGCGCTCGGCAAAGCCCTCATGCCGGTCATCGACGCGCTGCTGCCCGTCCTCCTCAACGTCGGCGGCATCCTGGTCGGTCTGGTCACCGGCCTGATGCCGCTCCTGCAGCCCCTCGGCAACCTGATCGGGGCGATCGTCACCGCCCTCGCCCCCGTGGTCTCAGCCCTGGGGGCACAGTTGGTGCCGGTCGTTGCCTCGCTGGCGCAGGGCCTGGCCCCGGTGATCGGATCCCTGGTCCCGGCCGTGCAGAGCCTGGGCCAGTTCATCGGCCAACTCGCGCCGCTGTTCCCGCAGATCCTGCTGGCCATGATGCCGCTGCTGCCGCCCCTGGCCCAGCTGACGGTGTCCCTGCTGACGCTGGCCCTGCAGGTCATCACCCCGCTGATGCCGCTGATCGTGAT
>NZ_MJAJ01000126.1 GCF_001746365.1 Streptomyces sp. LUP30 | reverse complement strand
TGTGTTCAGCAGCGGGTGACAGCCCATGACGACTGCCGGGTTTCCCCATTCGGAAACCCCCGGATCAAAGCCTGGTTGACGACTCCCCGGGGACTATCGTGGCCTCCCACGTCCTTCATCGGTTCCTGGTGCCAAGGCATCCACCGTGCGCCCTTAAAAACTTGGCCACAGATGCTCGCGTCCACTGTGCAGTTCTCAAACAACGACCAGCCACCCATCACCCCCAACCCTTACGGCTGGAGTTCACTGAGGCCGGCATCATGAAGACAGACCTTGCGGCCGTGCCCTCAGACACCCAACAGCGTGCCCGACCCGGTCCCGCCCGGAGATCATGCTTTCCACGCCCCGAAGAGCAGTACTCGCAAGCCTCCGACCCGTGAACCGGACCGAATAATCAACGTTCCACCCATGAGCAACCAGCACCGGACGTTCGCCGATGAACTGGCCTCTGACCTCACCCCGTAGGGATCGGTGAGAAGTGCTCCTTAGAAAGGAGGTGATCCAGCCGCACCTTCCGGTACGGCTACCTTGTTACGACTTCGTCCCAATCGCCAGTCCCACCTTCGACAGCTCCCTCCCACAAGGGGTTGGGCCACCGGCTTCGGGTGTTACCGACTTTCGTGACGTGACGGGCG
>NZ_MJAJ01000125.1 GCF_001746365.1 Streptomyces sp. LUP30 | reverse complement strand
ACACCGCCCGTCACGTCACGAAAGTCGGTAACACCCGAAGCCGGTGGCCCAACCCCTTGTGGGAGGGAGCTGTCGAAGGTGGGACTGGCGATTGGGACGAAGTCGTAACAAGGTAGCCGTACCGGAAGGTGCGGCTGGATCACCTCCTTTCTAAGGAGCACTTCTAGGCAGCCGCAAGGTTGTCCAGAGGCCAGTTCATCGGCGAACGTCCGATGCTGGTTGCTCATGGGTGGAACGTTGATTATTCGGCATTCTCAGTCATCTCGGGCTGCAAGTACTGCTCTTCGGAGCGTGGAAAGCTGATCACGAGTGGCAGGGGTGTCGGGCACGCTGTTGGGTGTCTGAGGGTGCGAGCGTTTGCTCGTCCTTCTGATGCCGGCCCCAGTGAACTCGGATCGTAAGGATCCGGGGTGATGGGTGGCTGGTCGTTGTTTGAGAACTGCACAGTGGACGCGAGCATCTGTGGCCAAGTTTTTAAGGGCGCACGGTGGATGCCTTGGCACCAGGAACCGATGAAGGACGTGGGAGGCCACGATAGTCCCCGGGGAGTCGTCAACCAGGCTTTGATCCGGGGGTTTCCGAATGGGGAAACCCGGCAGTCGTCATGGGCTGTCACCCGCTGCTGAACACATAGGCAGTGTGGAGGGAACGCGGGG
>NZ_MJAJ01000124.1 GCF_001746365.1 Streptomyces sp. LUP30 | reverse complement strand
TTGCTGCGGTGAATACGTTCCCGGGCCTTGTACACACCGCCCGTCACGTCACGAAAGTCGGTAACACCCGAAGCCGGTGGCCCAACCCCTTGTGGGAGGGAGCTGTCGAAGGTGGGACTGGCGATTGGGACGAAGTCGTAACAAGGTAGCCGTACCGGAAGGTGCGGCTGGATCACCTCCTTTCTAAGGAGCACTTCTCACCGATCCCTACGGGGTGAGGTCAGAGGCCAGTTCATCGGCGAACGTCCGRTGCTGGTTGCTCATGGGTGGAACGTTGATTATTCGGCATTCTCAGTCATCTCGGGCTGCAAGTACTGCTCTTCGGAGCGTGGAAAGCTGATCACGAGTGGCGAGGGTGTCGGGCACGCTGTTGGGTGTCTGAGGGCACGGCCGCAAGGTCTGTCTTCATGATGCCGGCCCCAGTGAACTCCAGCCGTAAGGGTTGGGGGTGATGGGTGGCTGGTCGTTGTTTGAGAACTGCACAGTGGACGCGAGCATCTGTGGCCAAGTTTTTAAGGGCGCACGGTGGATGCCTTGGCACCAGGAACCGATGAAGGACGTGGGAGGCCACGATAGTCCCCGGGGAGTCGTCAACCAGGCTTTGATCCGGGGGTTTCCGAATGGGGAAACCCGGCAGTCGTCATGGGCTGTCACCCG
>NZ_MJAJ01000123.1 GCF_001746365.1 Streptomyces sp. LUP30 | reverse complement strand
CACAACGGAAGCTCGCGTCGGACCCGACGGGCCGCCGGGCGGCGGTTGGCTCGGGGTGAGCCAATAGCGCTGCCGCTGGAACGGGTACGTCGGCAGGTCGACGGGTTCGCCTCCCGTGCCGCCACCGCCGCGAGGGTCGGCACGTCCTCGCTCGCCACGGAAGCCCAGAACTCCGCGTCGACCACAACGGAAGCTCGCGTCGGACCCGACGGGCCGCCGGGCGGCGGTTGGCTCGGGGTGAGCCAATAGCGCTGCCGCTGGAACGGGTACGTCGGCAGGTCGACGGGTTCGCCTCCCGTGCCGCCACCCAACACGGCCGGCCAGTCGATGTCCGCGCCGTCGACGTGGAACTTCGCCATCGCCCGCAGGGCCGCCATCGCCGCCACCGTGGCCCGGGACTCGTCCCGGGCCTTACGGAGTGTCGCGACGAAAAGGGCTTCGTCGCCGCCTTCTTCGGCAACGGCACGGGCGAGTGCGGTGAGGGTGCCGTCGGGGCCGATCTCCAGGAACCGCGTCACACCCTCGCCGGCCAGCACACCGATCCCGTCGGCGAACCGCACCGCCTCACGCACATGCCGCACCCAATACTCCGCCGACCCCAACTCGCCCTCCCCAGCGAGCCGCCCCGACACATTCGACACCAACGCAACCGACGCAGAGCCATAGGAGATGCCCTCCGCGACCTC
>NZ_MJAJ01000122.1 GCF_001746365.1 Streptomyces sp. LUP30 | reverse complement strand
AGCGTCAGCCGGGCGCCGGCCACCCACCGGGATCCGCACAACAGCAAGCGGCGGGTGCCCCGGCAGGGCGCGCTGGTCTTCGATCCGGGCGGTCCCGGCGGCTCCGGCCGGTACTTTCCGCTGGTCGGGCTGCTGCCGGAGTGGAAGCCCATCGCCGCCGCGTACGACCTCGTCGGCTACGACCCGCGCGGCGTCGGCCGGTCGGCGCCCCTGTCCTGCCAGGACCCCAAGCGCTTCTTCAAGGGCCCCTCCCCCGCCCCGGCGCACCCCTCGGAGTCGTACAAGAAGGAGCGCATCGCGCAGGCGAAGGCGTACGCGCGTGGCTGCGCGAAGGGCGCGGGCAGTGCCCTGCGGCACTACAACTCGCTCAACAACGCCCGTGACCTGGACGTGCTGCGGGCGGCGCTGGGCGAGGACCGGCTGACGTTCATGGGGGCGTCGTACGGCACCTACTTCGGGGCGCTGTACGCCACGCTGTTCCCCTCGCACGTGCGGCGGATGGTGTTCGACGCCGCCGTGGACCCGGACCCCGCGCAGATCTGGTATCGCAACAATCTCGGTCAGTCGGCGGCGTTCGAGAGCCGCTGGACGGACCTGCGGGAGTGGATCGCCGCGCACGACGACGTGTACGGCCTCGGCAGCACGGCGGACGAGGTGCTGAACAGCTATGAGCGGGCACCTCGTCCGCCATGCTGCCGAGGCAGATCGGAA
>NZ_MJAJ01000121.1 GCF_001746365.1 Streptomyces sp. LUP30 | reverse complement strand
GCGCCTCCGGGTGCCCGGGGGCGCGCTCCCACAGCCGGGGGCCCGGGCCCAGCGCCGTCAGCAGCAGCGCCGCCGGGTCCGGCCAGGTCTCGGGGGCGGCCGCCGGCGCGGCGTGCGGCCGCGTCTCGGCTCCGGCGACCGGCTCCTCGTCGGCCCCGGTGTCCGTCTGGTCCGCCGTGGCGCCGCGACCGCCGGCCAGCCGCCGCGCCCACGCGGAGAGGCCGCCCCCGCGTTTGCGCATCCCCGGGGGCACGTCGGTGCCGCGCAGCGGGGTGCCCTTGCGGCGGCCGGAACCGCGGAGATCGTCGTCCACGCCGTGCTCGCCGGCGTCCCCGGCATCGCCGCCGCCGTGGGAGCCGCCGTCATGGGAGCTGCCGTCGTGGGAGCCGCCGGCGAGGGAGGGACGGGCGTGGGCGGCGGTGTCGTCGAGCGTGCCGTGCGGTCCGCGGACGTCGCCGTGGCCGCTCGTGAAGGAGCCGAGCCCGGCGCGGCCCCCGTGGGTCGCCCGCAGGGCGTCGCCCGCCGCGGACGGCCCACCGGGGCGGGCCGGCTCGGGTGTGCGCGCCCCGTCGCCGCGGCGGTTCTCGATGCGCGGCGCCGCGCCCTGGCCCGGGACCACCGGGGGGGCGAGGGGCGTGTCCCCGGAACCGCGCCGCCGCGGAGGCGGAGCCACGCCCGGGGGCGTCGACGCGCCGCTCCAGTCGACCGTGCCGTAGGCGTGAGCGGTCGGTCCCGCCGGGCCGGAGGAGCCGGCACGGCCGTTCGCGCCCAGCGGGAGGTCCGCGGCCGTGGCGCCCGGGCCCGCCCCGCCGCCGTCCGC
>NZ_MJAJ01000120.1 GCF_001746365.1 Streptomyces sp. LUP30 | reverse complement strand
GCAGCGGCGCCGACACCCGCGGGTGCCGCTCACCGCCGCCGCCCACGCCGTCCGGGCGCAGCGGCGCGAGGGCCCGTGCGAAGCGCTCGGCCCAGGCTGGGGAGACCGCGTCCACCGCGCCGACCGTGCCGGGGCCCACCGGGCCGGGCCGCTCCGTGGGCGCCCCGGCCGGCGCGACCCGCAGCAGCCGCAGCGCTGTCGCCACGTCCCCGCTGAGCAGGGCGACCGCCCCGCACGCGCGGAACGTGGGCGCCACCGCGCAGGCCGCCTCGTAGGTCTCCGTCACCGGTGAGGAGGGGGAGGCGGCAGGCGTCTCCGCCAGACAGACGACATGGATGCCGGCGCGCGGGCCGGCCACCGCAAGCCGCGCCACCGCCTCGCGCAGGTCCGCGCCGCCCGGATCGCCGTCCACGACGACCACCGTGAACGGGCCCGGGAAACCGCCGTCGGCCGAGTCGTCCGCCACGGCCCAGGAGGGCCGGCGGGCGGCGCCGGTCAGCGGGGGCGCCTGGGTGCTGCCCGCCGTGCTGTCCGAGAGGTGGTCCTCCAGCCGGCGCAGCAGTTCGTCCGCGCGGGCCGTGGCCTGGTCGCGGTCGTAGGCGAGGAGGAGACGGCAGTCCTGGCCGTGCGCCGGGCGCAGATGGGGCAGCCAGCCGAGCCAGGACCACTCGGCGGTGCGCTCCTCCTCGGACCGCCCGCGGTCCGTGCTGATCAGGACGACTTCCAGCGTCTCGGGGGAGTGCAGCGCGGCGAGCTGGGCCAGCACCGCACGCGCCAGCCCGGACAGCCGCGGCCGCGGCCCGGCCAGCCCGAGCGCACCGACCTCGCGCAGACCGGCCGTCACCGGGACGGCGGGCAGCAGACCTGAGCCGTCCGGCGCGGGCCGGTCGGCCGTGCCGAGCCGCACCGCGAGCGCCTCCGGGTGCCCGG
>NZ_MJAJ01000119.1 GCF_001746365.1 Streptomyces sp. LUP30 | reverse complement strand
GCATGAACGTGTGCGAGGGGTGCCGCTTCGTGTAGCCGCAGCTCCGCTGTTCTCCCTCCTGCCGGACAGAGACGGCCTCGTCGTGCTGGACCCAAAGCGCCTCGGTCGCAAGGTCGTCCAGGTACTCGGCGGCCCGCTCCACGTCAGCGTCACCGCCCATGGAGTGGATCTGCTGCGCGCACCAGCGGATGATGGCGGCCCGGTCCGTCACGGGGGAGGAGTCGACCTGCGCCCGGGTGGACAGGCCGTGCAGGTGGTCCGCCGCATCCTGGGCCGTCTCGCTGTCGTCCACGGATCGCACTCGGTCGGCGCACCAGAGAATGACCGCCGCGTGGTCGGTGCACTCGCGGGCCAGAGTTGCGGCGGCTTCCTGTTCCGAGGGGTGCGGCTTCATCGTCATGGTCGCCTCCTACTTCGATACGGTACGGGCGGCGCCCCGGCTGCTTTCCTCAGCCGGGGCGTCACAGTATCGAGTGGTCACTTGCTCGCGAGGGCCAGGAAGGCGAGCGGGTTGAGGGTGTCGCCGTTCTCGTCGCCCGCCAGCCACTCGTCGAACAGGTCGTCACCGAGGCGGGTGTGGAGCTCGTCCATCATCCAGCCGCGCACGATGGCGAGTTCCTGAGTCACGGGCTTGTTCTCGGTGCCCATCCAGGCGAGGCAGAGAGCCTCGTCGCTGAGCTTGGCCGCCATCTCCGCAACCTTGGTCGTGCCCTGCTCGCGAGTCGTGACGCTCATCGTGGTCTCCCTGCTCTTTGGTGGCTTGCCACCACTATGGCAGACGGCTTGACCGGTGGCAAGCCACCCCGCATGATTGGCCCATGGCCACCGACGAAGAACGACGCAAGCAGCACCGCCACCGCCACAAGCAGCGCGTCGTGCGTGGCATCCCCGACGAACTGGTGGCCGACTTCGACGCGGCCACCCACGCCGTCGGAAGCGACCGCAGCAACATCACCCGCCAACTCTGGGAGTGGTTCGCGGGACGGCCCGGCGCGGAATTGCCCACGCGCCCCGAACCCGCGCCGATGCG
>NZ_MJAJ01000012.1 GCF_001746365.1 Streptomyces sp. LUP30 | reverse complement strand
AAGCCCGTCGTCGCGGCCGCGAACATCGCCGCGTTCAGGGCCGGGTGGAACTTCGGCGAGACGACCGAGGACTTCGCCGTCAGCTACGAGGTGGCCCCGGCGTCGAAGGCGTTCCCGGTGGGCACCTACCGCAACATCTCCGGGAACCTCGCGCTGTCGTACGGGCTGGTCGCCGCCTCCCGCCAGGCCGATCTGCCGCTGTTCCTGGGCTCGTACCCGATCACCCCGGCCTCGGACATCCTGCACGAGCTCAGCCGGCACAAGAACTTCGGCGTGCGCACCTTCCAGGCGGAGGACGAGATCGCCGGCATCGGTGCGGCACTGGGRGCCGCGTTCGGCGGTTCGCTGGCCGTGACGACCACGTCCGGCCCGGGCGTGGCGCTGAAGTCGGAGACGATCGGGCTCGCGGTCTCCCTCGAACTGCCGCTGCTGGTGATCGACATCCAGCGCGGCGGCCCGTCCACGGGACTGCCCACCAAGACCGAGCAGGCGGATCTGCTGCAGGCSATGTACGGCCGCAACGGGGAGGCCCCGGTGCCCGTCGTCGCGCCGTGCACGCCGGCGGACTGTTTCGACGCGGCGCTGGAAGCGGCCCGGATCGCGCTGACCTACCGCACGCCGGTGATGCTGCTCTCCGACGGCTACCTGGCCAACGGCTCCGAACCCTGGCGGATCCCGGAACCGGAGGAACTGCCGGACCTGCGCGTGCAGTTCGCACAGGGACCCAACCACACGCTGGACGACGGCAGCGAGGTGTTCTGGCCGTACAAACGCGACCCGCAGACCCTGGCACGGCCGTGGGCGCTCCCGGGCACGCCCGGTCTGGAGCACCGCATCGGCGGGATCGAGAAGGAGGACGGCACGGGGAACATCTCGTACTCSCCCGCCAACCACGACTTCATGGTCCGCACCCGGCAGGCCAAGATCGACGGCATCGACGTCGCCGACCTCGAGGTGGACGATCCGCACGCAGCGAGCACYCTGGTACTGGGCTGGGGCTCCACCTACGGCCCGATCACCGCGGCGGTGCGGCGGCTGCGGACCGCCGGCGAGGCGATCGCACAGGCCCACCTGCGGCAYCTGAACCCCTTCCCGCACAACCTCGGCACGGTCCTCGAGCGGTACGACAAAGTCGTCGTGCCCGAGATGAACCTCGGCCAGCTCGCGATGCTGCTGCGTGCGARGTACCTGGTCGACGCGCACTCCTACAACCAGGTCAACGGCATGCCGTTCAAGGCGGAACAGCTCGCCACGGCGCTCAAGGAGGCCATCGATGGCTGAGACCTCAGCGGACGGCACGGGCACGATCGAGGCGCTCTCGCTCGTCCCCAAGGCCGAGGCCAGGCAGTCCATGAAGGACTTCAAGTCCGATCAGGAAGTGCGCTGGTGCCCCGGCTGCGGCGACTACGCGATCCTGGCGGCCGTCCAGGGCTTCATGCCGGAACTCGGGCTGGCCAAGGAGAACATCGTCTTCGTCTCCGGCATCGGCTGCTCCTCACGCTTCCCCTACTACATGAACACCTACGGGATGCACTCCATCCACGGACGCGCCCCGGCCATCGCGACCGGACTGGCCGCCTCCCGCCGCGACCTGAGCGTGTGGGTGGTCACCGGAGACGGCGACGCCCTGTCCATCGGCGGCAACCACCTCATCCACGCCCTGCGCCGCAACGTCAACCTCAAGATCCTGCTGTTCAACAACCGCATCTACGGCCTCACCAAAGGCCAGTACTCCCCCACCTCCGAAGTCGGCAAGATCACCAAATCCACGCCGATGGGNGCCGGAACTCGGGCTGGCCAAGGAGAACATCGTCTTCGTCTCCGGCATCGGCTGCTCCTCACGCTTCCCCTACTACATGAACCCCTACGGGATGCACTCCATCCACGGACGCGCCCCGGCCATCGCGACCGGACTGGCCGCCTCCCGCCGCGACCTGAGCGTGTGGGTGGTCACCGGAGACGGCGACGCCCTGTCCATCGGCGGCAACCACCTCATCCACGCCCTGCGCCGCAACGTCAACCTCAAGATCCTGCTGTTCAACAACCGCATCTACGGCCTCACCAAAGGCCAGTACTCCCCCACCTCCGAAGTCGGCAAGATCACCAAATCCACGCCGATGGGCTCCCTGGACGCCCCCTTCAACCCGGTGTCGCTGGCCCTGGGCGCCGAGGCGTCGTTCGTGGCCCGCACCGTGGACTCGGACCGCAAGCACCTCACCGACGTCCTGCGCCAGGCCGCCGCCCATCCGGGCACCGCACTGGTGGAGATCTACCAGAACTGCAACATCTTCAACGACGGCGCGTTCGAGGCGCTCAAGGACCGGCAGTCGGCCCAGGACGCCGTGATCCGCCTGGAACACGGACAGCCCATCCGATTCGGCACGGACGGGGCGCGGGGGGTCGTGCGCGACCGGCAGACCGGCGATCTGCGGGTCGTCACGGTGACCCCGCAGAACGAGACGGACGTCCTGGTGCACGACGCGCACGCCGCGTCGCCCACCACCGCGTTCGCCCTGTCCCGCCTCGCCGACCCCGACACCCTGCACCACACCCCGATCGGCGTCCTGCGCTCCGTCGAACGACCCGTCTACGACACCCTGATGGCCGACCAGCTCGACACCGCCGTCGAACAGCACGGCAAAGGCGACCTGGCCGCACTGCTGGCGGGCGGGGACACCTGGACCGTCGTCGGCTGAGGGGCGCAGCGGTTCACGAGGCCCGGGAGCGCAGTTCCCGGGCCTCGTCGTAGGCCTGACGGGCCTTCTCGACGTCCGGCATCCGGGCGTGCGTCCACCCGGCCAGCGCGCGTACCTGCTCGGCGGCCTCGCGGCCCAGCTCGGTGAGGGAGTAGTCGACGCGGGGCGGGATGACGGGCTTGGCGTCCCGGTTCACCAGTCCGTCGCGTTCGAGGTTCTGGAGGGTCTGCGTGAGCATCTTCTCGCTGACGGGCCGGCCCACCTGGCCGACCGCCCGGCGCAGTTCGCTGAACCGGTGCGAGCGGTCGAGCAGCTCGATCAGCACCAGGACGCCCCAGCGGCTGGTGAGGTGTTCGAGGACGAGCCGGTAGGGGCACATGCCCTCGGCCTCGACGGGACCCACCTTGCTGACCTGCTTGCTTACCGTCATGCCAGTACCTTACTTCAAAGTGGGTACTTTCGCTTAGTTAGTGCACCTCCTAAGGTCGGTGACAGACCCGCCGACCCCCACTAGGAGTTCCTGAGCCATGAGCATCGTCGTCACCGGAGCCACCGGACACCTCGGCCGCCACGTCGTCGAGCAGCTGCTGGACAAGGTCCCCGCGGACCGGATCACGGCCGTCGTACGGGACGAGGCCAAGGCCGCCGACCTCGCCGCGCGCGGCGTGAAGCTCGCCGTCGCCGACTACAACGCCCCCGAGACCTTCGACAGCGTCTTCGCCGCCGGCGACAAGGTGCTGCTGATCTCGGGCAACGAGTTCGACAAGGGCCGCCCCGCCCAGCACCAGGTCGTGATCGACGCCGCGAAGGCGGCCGGGGTCGCGCTTCTGGCCTACACGAGCGCACCGGGCGCGCTGAGCGCGGCTCTCGCCGACGACCACCGCACCACCGAGCAGGCCCTGCTCGCCTCCGGCCTGCCGTACACGCTGCTGCGCAACGGCTGGTACCACGAGAACTACACCGAGAACCTCGCCCCGGTGCTGGAGCACGACGCCGTCGTCGCGGCCGCCGGGGAGGGCCGCGTCTCCTCCGCCTCCCGCGCCGACTACGCGGCCGCGGCGGTCGCCGTGCTGACCGGCGAGGGCCACGAGAACAAGACGTACGAGCTGGGCGGCGACGAGGCGTGGAGCTTCGCCGAGTACGCCGCGGAACTGAGCCGGCAGACCGGCAGGGAGATCGTCTACAACGCCGTGTCCACCGAGGTGCTCACCGGCATCCTGGCCGGCGCCGGGCTGCCCGGACCGCTCGCCGCGATCCTGGCCGGCGTGGACGCGTCCATCGAGAAGGGCGAGCTGGTCGTCACCGGCGGCGACCTCTCCCGGCTGGCCGGCCGGCCCACCACCCCGCTGGCGGAGGCGATCACGGCCGCGCTCAAGGCCTGACACTCCCCCGCTCGGCAGCGCGCCCATCGGACGCCCCCGCTGTCATGACCGTATGGCGATACGGGCATGACAGACGGGGGCGCCCGGCGTTACCTTCGTCCTCGCATGCATGACGTGAGAAGGAGGTGCCCGTGGCCGGGACGTCGAGGAGTGAGGGCCGTACAGGCCTGCTGAACGGCTTCGCGGCATACGGGATGTGGGGACTGGTGCCCCTCTTCTGGCCGCTGCTCAAGCCGGCCGGGGCGACGGAGATCCTCGCCCACCGCATGGTCTGGTCCCTCGCCTTCGTCGCGGCCGCGCTGTTGTTCGTACGGCGCTGGGCGTGGGCCGGCGAGCTGCTGCGCCAGCCGCGCCGACTGGCGCTCGTGGTGGTCGCCGCGGCCGTCATCACCGTGAACTGGGGCGTCTACATCTGGGCCGTGAACAGCGGACACGTGGTCGAGGCCTCGCTCGGGTACTTCATCAATCCGCTGGTCACGATAGCCATGGGGGTACTGCTCCTGAAGGAGCGGCTGCGGCCCGTGCAGTGGACGGCGGTCGGCGTCGGCCTGGCGGCGGTGCTGGTCCTGACCGTCGGCTTCGGCCGGCCTCCGTGGATCTCCCTCTGTCTGGCGTTCTCCTTCGCCACCTACGGGCTGGTGAAGAAGAAGGTCAACCTCGGCGGGGTCGAGTCGCTGGCCGCCGAGACCGCTGTCCAGTTCCTGCCCGCCCTCGGCTATCTGCTGTGGCTGTCCGCCCACGGCGACGCCACCTTCACGACCGAGGGTCCCGGACACGCGGCCCTGCTCGCCTCGACGGGCATCGTCACCGCACTCCCCCTCGTCTGCTTCGGCGCGGCGGCGATCCGCGTGCCGCTGTCCACGCTGGGCCTGCTGCAGTACCTGGCACCGGTCTTCCAGTTCCTGCTCGGCGTCCTGTACTTCGGCGAGGCCATGCCGCCCGAGCGGTGGGCCGGGTTCGCCCTGGTGTGGCTGGCGCTGGCGCTGCTCACCGGTGACGCACTGCGCACCTCGCGCCGGACGTCCCGGACCCTGGCCGCCGAGCTGGCCCGGATCCGCGCCGAAGAGGTGGCCTCCGCCGCGTCCGGCGCGCCCCGAATTCCGGCGCCCGAGGCCTCCGCTCCGACGGTATCCGCTCCGGCGGCTCCCACTCCGGAGGCGACGGCCCCTCCCCTGCCCAAGCCCTGACCGGCGGTTCTACCGATCACGTCAACCACCCGGATGACGTCGTGGCGGCCCGGGTGGTTGACGTGACGGCGGCCCGGTCGGATGACGGCATACCGGAGGCAGCGGCGGCACAGGGCTGCTACTAGTGGCTGCATGACCGACTCAACCTCAGGATCCGGGGCCGCGCCCGCGCCCGTGCACTGGAAGCTCGTCGTCGATGCCGCCGACCCGCACGCACAAGCCGATTTCTGGGCGTCCGCGCTGCACTACGAGACCGAGGACAACAGCGCGCTGATCGAGCGGCTGCTGGAGCTGGGCGCGCTGCCCGGCGCGGCGACGCTGGAGTTCCACGGCCGTCCCGCCTTCCGGGACCTGATCGCCGTACGCCACCCCGACGACCCCTACGACCCCGACAGCGGGACCGGTCAGGGACGGCGGCTGCTATTCCAGCGGGTGCCGGAGGCCAAGACGGTGAAGAACCGGCTGCACATCGATCTGCATCCCGGCGCGGAACGGCGGGCCGACGAGGTCGAGCGGTTGCGGGGGCTGGGCGCGAGCGTGCTGCAGGAGGTGAAGGAGCCGTCCGGAGCGTGGACGGTGATGGCGGACCCGGAGGGGAACGAGTTCTGCGTGCACTAGACGGGGGCTTCACCCTGTCCGGTGGGTGCGTCCGGTGGGTGCGTCCGGTGGGTGCACCCTGTGGGTGGATCCCTTGGGTGAACGCCGTGGGGTGAACCCCGTCGGCAGATCCCGTGAGTGAAGCCCGTGAGTGAAGCCCGTGGACGGATCCCGTGTCCGGTTGCCGCTCTTGACGTGAAGTCAGTGGCGAGTTCACCATCCTGGAACCCCACTCACTGTGGAATCACTGTGACCCGGTGATTCCCGAGGAATCCGGAGCCCCCCACATGAAGCTCCCCTTTTCGCGGCGCACGGCGCTCGTCGGCAGCATTTCGCTTGTCATGCTCCTGACTGGTGGATCCATAGCGGGGGCGGCCCCCGCGCCCGAGTCCGCCGCGCTCGCCGCCGCTCCCGACATCCCCCTGGCCAACGTCAAGGCGCATCTTGCCCAGTTGCAGTCCATCGCCACCGCCAACGGCGGCAACCGCGCTCACGGCCGCACCGGTTACAAGGCCTCGCTCGACTACGTGAAGGCCAAGCTGGACGCCGCCGGCTTCACCACCGCCGTCCAGCAGTTCACATCGTCCGGCCGCACCGGCTACAACCTGGTCGCCGACTGGCCCGGCGGCGACGCCGACCACGTCGTCATGGCCGGCTCCCACCTCGACAGCGTCACGGCCGGGGCGGGCATCAACGACAACGGCTCCGGTTCGGCGGCCGTGCTGGAGACGGCTCTCGCCGTGTCCCGGGCCGGCTACCACCCGGCCAAGCACCTGCGGTTCGCCTGGTGGGGAGCGGAGGAGCTGGGCATGGTCGGATCGCGCTACTACGTCAACAACCTCTCCTCCGCGAACCGCGCCCGCATCGGCGGCTACCTCAACTTCGACATGATCGGCTCGCCGAACCCCGGCTACTTCGTCTACGACGACGACCCGACGATCGAGAAGACCTTCAAGGACTACTTCACCGGCCTCGGCGTGTCGACGGAGATAGAGACCGAGGGCGACGGCCGTTCCGACCACGCCCCCTTCAAGAACGCGGGCATCCCTGTCGGCGGCCTGTTCAGCGGCGCCGACTACGTCAAGACGGCGGCGCAGGCGGCCAAGTGGGGCGGCACGGCCGGTCAGGCCTTCGACCGCTGCTACCACTCCTCCTGCGACACCTCCGCCAACATCAACGACACCGCCCTGAACCGCAACGCGGACGCCGTCGCCTACGCGCTCTGGGCGCTGTCCTCCTGACCCCTGCGCAGGCCGGCCGCTACGCGCCCGCTTTGCGGGCGCGTTCGGCCAGCCGGAGCATGCGCGCGCGGGCCGACTCCAGTTCCTCGACGTCGTCGGCCGCGGGACCCTCCTCGGCGACGAGCTCCGTCCACAGGCCGAGGAGTTCGGTCCCCAGGTTCAGCCCCTGCATGGGGTCGCGCACGGCACGCCAGGCCGTCGCCGCGCTCTGGACGTTGCCGTACGCGGCCTCCGCGTCCCCGGCCCGGCGGCCGATGCGCGCCAGGTCGAGGGAGACGTGGAAGGCCCGCAGCGGGTCGCCTCCCAGATAGGCGATGTACGCCATGAGTTCGCGCAGCCGGAGCACTTCGGGGTGTTCCGGCCCCAGCGTCCCGGACGCCTCCACGACGGTGCGCTCCGCGAGCCCGGCCGCGACGTCCGTCCGGCCTGCCCGGACAGCCTCGTTGATCTGCGCCATCGGCTCCCCGAAGAGGGCGGGGACGGCGCCGACGCCGTGCAGGGTACGGGGATCGTCCCCCAGCACCGCCTCGGCGACGGCGTCGAAGCCGCGGGCGGGCGTGGGCTTGAAGTCCGGGTCGGGCTCGGCGACGAGCCCGTCGGGGAGAAACGGCGTGGAAGCGGGCCGGGGAGCGGCCGCGAGGGTGGCGGCCGAGGTGGAGAGGGAGGCGGAGGCGGAGGCCGAGACGGGTGCGGCGCCGGGCACGGGCAGCGGGAGCGGGGTCGGGGCGGAGACGGGCGGCGGGAGAGGGGTCGGAGTCGGGGTGGCGCCGGGGGCCGTGTCGGGACGGGGCTGGTCGTCCATCGCCGGAGGCGGACCGAACACGCCGGTCGGGGCGGTGACCGTGCCGAGCGACGGGACGTCGTCCTGGACGTTCGGTTCCGGCTGCGGCTCGGGCGCCGGTTCCGGCTCGGGCACCGCGCGCAGCGCGAAGGTCGGGGCCGCGTCCCGCACCGGCTCGGACACCTGGCGCAGGGAGTGCGTGGGCCTGTCGTCACGCGGCTGAGAGGACAATGAAGACGATGCCGAAAGGGACGGCTGCTGCTGCTCGTCGGAGACCGCGGCGGCCGAGTGGACGCTCGACCGGTCCGAGGCCGACTCCCCCACAGCCGGGGCGGGAGGCGCGGTCGGGGCGGGGGCCGGAGGCGCCATCGGGGCGGGCGCCGGGGGCGCGGTCGGCGTTCGCAGGGGTTCCGCGGTGAAATGGCTGGAGCCGTCGGGTTCCACGCGCAGGGGGACGACGTAACCGATGCGTTCGTCGCGGACCGCGGCGAGGACCGGGTGTCCGGTGGCGAGGGCGATGCGGTGGAGATGGCCCAGAACGGCGCGCTGGATCTCCTCGCCCTCGGCCGCGACGACGGGTACACCGCCTATGGTCGCCGTCCCACCCCCGCGGACATGGACGTCGAGCGTCGCCACCACGGCGGCCGTACCGCCGGCGGGCTGCTGGTCCCGCTTCTTCTCACGGCTGAGTCGAGACATCGGTTCCTCACTCGGATGCGTCGTCACGATCCGGTCGTCCAGTTTCGTGTACGTGTACACGTACTGTTGAGTCTCTCCGAGCCCTCCCGGTCCTCACGTCACCGCGACGTCACAGCCTCGTTCCAGGAACCCACGTCCCTCTGCCGGGGACCTTCCGGGGACCGCCAGGATCAGGGGCTTCCCGGAGGGACGACGACGACTGGGAGGGACACCGGGATGGGGACGACGGACGGGCTGCGCGGGCCGGAGATCTGGATCCGCGGACCGGTCACCGTACCGGATCCAGGCCCGGGTCCGGGTACGAGTCCGGGTCCGGCGTCGACACCGTACGCCTCCGTCGCGACGCCCCGGCGCTTCTCGTGGGTGGCCACGCACGGCGGAGCCGGCAGTTCCACGCTCGCGGCGGTCTACGGCGGCCACGACAGCGGCCGCGAGTGGCCCGGCGCCGGTGATCCGCCGTCCGTGCTGCTGGTCGCCCGCACCCATGCGGCCGGGCTGGAGTCCGTCCTGCGGACCCTGGAGGTCTTCCGGCGCGGCGCGGCCCCGGCGGGGCTCGACCTGGACTCGGTCGTGCTCGTGGCGGACGCACCCGGCCGGCTGCCCAGGCCGCTCGCGCAGCGGGTGCGGGCGATCGAGTCCGTCATCGACGTGTACCGGGTCCCGTGGGTGACCGACTGGCGTCTCGGCGACCTGAGCGGAAGCCTGCCGCGGGAGACGGCCCCGCTGGCCCGGCTCACCGGAGCGGCAGACGCGAGGCCGCGCTGACGGCCGGGAGCACGGGCCGGGCCGGAGGCAGGAGCGAAGGCGGGGCCTGGGGCCCGGGCCGGAGCGGGGTGGAAATCGCCGCGAACGTGCGTGCCGGCCGGCTGCGGGCCGTGGACGTCGTCGATGAGACGGTCGCGCGGATCGCCCGGGTCGACCCCTTTCTGTGCGCCTTCACCGAGGTGTGGGAGGAGCGCGCGCGGAGGTGGGCGCGTGAGGTCGACCTGCGGGTCGCCGCGGGCGTTCGGCTGCCGCTGGCCGGAGTGCCGATCGGCGTGAAAGGGCGTCACGGGCTGCGTGCGGCGGAGCCGTTGACCGCCGCCGGATGCGTACCCGTAGGGGCGACCTCGGTACCCGGACCAGGCACTCCCTGGCAGACCTGGGGCCTCGGCGCCCACGGCCGTACCATCAACCCCTGGCGCGCCGACCGCACACCGGGCGGCTCCTCGGCCGGCTCGGCGGCAGCGGTGGCCGCCGGTCTCGTCCCCATGGCGACCGGCAGCGACGGCGCGGGGTCGGTGCGCATCCCGGCTGCCTGGTGCGGTGTACTCGGCCTGAAGGTCACGAACGCACGGCGGCCGACGCCTCCGAGCCCGCCGGGGCAGCCGGGGCAGCCCACGACTTCCGACCGTGGAGGGCTGGCCGCGCCCGGAGTGCTGGTACGGCACGCGGTGGACGCCGAAGCGTACTGGCAGGCCATGGCCCCTGCGGGCGAGCGCCCGGAGGGGAATCCCCCGGGGCCGCCGACCGCCGTCTTCTCCCCCGATCTCGGTTTCGCCGACCCCGATCCCGAGCCGCTCGCCCTCGCCCGTGCGGCCGCCCGGCGCCTCGCCGACGCCGGGGCCGTCAGGCTGCTGCCGCCGTCCTCCGCGCCCCTGCGGCTGGAGGATCCGGCCCGGGCCTGGTCGGCACTGCGCACTCCGGGTGCGGACCTCCGTGAGGCGGAGCGGGTCCGGGAGGTGAACGACCGTCTGCTGGCCGGGTTCTTCGCCCGCGCCGATCTGCTGCTGACGCCCACGACCCCGAACGCGGCGCACGGCCACCAGGGTCCGGGCGATCGCTTCTCGACGGCGCTCACCTGGGCGTTCAACCTGAGCGGGCACCCGGCGATCAGTGTCCCGGCAGGGCTCGGCGCGGACGGCTGTCCGGTGGGGCTGCAGATCGTCGCGCCGCGGGACGGGGAGATGACGCTGCTGACGACCGCCCGAGCCGCCGGGACGAGCTGATCCGGGCCACCGGGACGAGCTGACCCGGGCCACCGGTGACCGAAGCCCCGGGCCCGGGCGCGCCCACCCTCAGACACAAGTACTTGCGCACACATATAATGCAGAGGCAGACTACCTTCGCACGCTCACTACTTGGGGGATCGCATCATGACGCACCGCAGTTTCCTGTTCGTCCTGGGCAGCAGCCGTTCGGGCGGCAACACCGAGACACTGGCCCGCGAGGCCGCCGAGCAGCTGCCCCCCGGCGTCGAGCAACGGTGGATCAGCCTGGCCGAGCACCCGCTGCCCGAATTCGTGGACCTGCGGCACGACAGCGACCGTGTCCGCCCCACGGAGGGCAACGCGGCGCTCCTGCTCGACTCCACCCTCGCCGCGACCGACATCGTGATCGCGTCCCCGTTGTACTGGTACTCGGTGTCCACCCAGACCAAGCGCTACATGGACCACTGGGCGGGCTGGCTGCGCACCCCCGGCCTCGACTTCAAGGCGAGCATGGCCGGGCGCACCCTCTGGGGCGTCACCGTGCTCGCGGACGACCGGCCCCAGGTCGCCGACCCGCTCGTCGGCACGCTCCGCAACTCCGCGGCCTACCTGGGGATGCGCTTCGGCGGAGTGCTCCTCGGCAACGGCAGCAAGCCCGGAGACGTCCTGTCGGACACGGAGGCCCTGACGAACGCGAAGACCTTCTTCGCCCGAGAGGCACTGCCTGCCCGTTTTCCGCACGAATCAGCCTGACCGACGAAGCCGCATGACGACGGATCAGCCTGCCGCCGGATCAGCCTGCCGACGGGTCGGCGTGACCGGCGGATCCGCCCGTACAGGCTCCGACGGCCCACAGGCCGCTACGCCGTGACGTCCTTCGTCGTGAAGCGCGCCCAGGCCGCCGAGCCGAAGACGGCCGCGTAGAGGGCCTGCAGGCCGAGGTTCTTCTGCAGGTCGTCCCAGTAGACCGGCTCGCGCATGAGGTCGGCGAAGGACAGCCAGTAGTGCGAGAAGAAGTACGGCTGCACGGCGTGGAGCTGGGGGATCTGGTCGAGGATCTGGACCGTGATCAGCAGGCCGACGGTCGTCGCCATCGCCGCGATACCACTGCTCGTGAGCGTGGAGACGAACAGTCCGAGAGCGGCGACGCCGGTCAGCGACACGGCTACGACCAGGGCGATCAGCAGTGCCCGGAGCAGTCCGTCCGCGAAGTCGATCCGGGTGCCGGAGATCGTCGTCAGGTCGCCCAGCGGGAAGAGCAACGCCCCCACCGTGAGCGCCGAGAGCGCGACCACGAGCGTGGCCGCCAGGCAGAAGGTCATGACCGTCGCGAACTTGGCCAGCAGCAGGCGGGTGCGGCCGGCCGGGGCGACCAGGAGGTAGCGCAGGGTGCCGGCGTTCGCCTCACCGGCGATCGCGTCGCCCGCGATGACGCCGATGGCCATCGGCAGGAAGAACGGCAGGGTCACGGCCAACGCGGTGAAGACCAGGAAGAGGCCGTTGTTGGTGACCTGGGAGATGAACGCGGGCCCCGCGCCGCCGCCTCCGCCACGCCCCGCGGACGAGTCGTCGCTCGTCTCGATCTTCACGGCGATCCCGACCAGGATCGGCACGGCCGCCAGCACACCCAGCAGAGCGAGAGTGCGCCAGCGGCGGAACGTGATCAGCAGTTCGCTGCGCAGGATCCCGAAGGTCCGGGCCCAGACCCAAGGGGGCCTGGAGCGCTGGGAGGACCGAGAGCGCCCGGAAGGATCGGAAGGCCCGGAGGACTCGGAGAACTCGGAGGGCTCGGAGGGGTGGAGTGACTCGCCGACCCGGGCCGCCCCGCCGGGGACAGCGGCCCCTGCGGCCCCTGCGGTCCCGGTCGACGCCGAGGCCGGGTTCCGGTCGTCCGCCGTCCCGGCTTCAGCCCGCGACATCGAACCCCTCCCCCGTGAGAGCCACGAACGCATCCTCCAGGGAGGCGCGTTCGACGATGAAGCCGCGCACGCGCACGCCCGCCGCCACCAACGCGCTGTTCACGTCGGCGAGATCGCGGTCCGCGGGCGGCGCCTCCGCACTGGCCCGGTCCTCCGCCAGGACGACATCGACCAGTCCCTGTTCCTTCAGCACCCGGGCCGCCTCGACGGGATCCGGGGTCGTCACGACGAGCCGCCCTCGGGCGCCCGCCGCGAGGTCCGCCACCGGGCCCTGGACGATCAGCCTGCCCTGTGCCATCACGGCCGCGTGCGTGCACACCTGCTCGATCTCGTCGAGCAGATGCGAGGAGAGGAAGACGGTCGTGCCCTCCGCGGCCAGCTCCCGGACCAGCGAGCGGATCTCCCGCATGCCCTGCGGGTCCAGTCCGTTGGTCGGCTCGTCGAGGACGAGCAGGCGGCGGGGCTGGAGCAGGGCGGCGGCGAGGCCCAGCCGCTGCTTCATCCCGAGCGAGTACGCCTTCGCTTTCTTGCCGGCGGCGGCCGTCAGCCCCACCCGTCCGAGCGCGGCCGTGACCCTCGCCCGCCGGGTGCGCGGGTCGGCGGTCGGGTCGGCGGCGTCGTAGCGGAGCAGGTTGTCGCGGCCGGAGAGGAAGCCGTACAGGGCGGGGCCCTCGATGAGCGCCCCGACGTGCGGCAGCACGGCGCGCGCGGCCCGCGGCATGGGGTGTCCCAGGACGCGGGCCGAGCCTGCCGTGGGCTCGATGAGCCCCATCAGCATGCGGATGGTGGTGGTCTTGCCGGAGCCGTTGGGACCGAGGAAGCCGAAGACGCTGCCCGCCGGGACGGTCAGGTCGAGGCCGTCGACGGCGAGCTGGCCGCCGCGGTAGCGCTTGGTGAGGGCGCGGGTGCGGATGACGGCGCCGTCGTCCGCGGACTGCACCGCGGACTCCCCCGCCGACTCCCCCGACTCCGTCACCCTCGGCCTCCCTCACCGACTTCGTCCTGTTCGGCCGGCCTCGGCATCCCGGGCCTGCTCTCGGCCACTCCCGGATGCCGGATCCCCGGCCCGGTCGTCACTTCCCGGTGTTCGCCGCCTTCACCAGCGCGTCCTTGGTGACCGCGCCGGCGTAGACCTTGCCGTCGTCCGTGATCAGCGCGTTGACCAGGCGGGTGGAGAAGACGGTTCCGGAACCGAAGTCGCCGCTCACCTTGTCGCCGAGGGAGCCCAGGAAGCCGCCGAGGTCGCCGCCGGCTCCGGAGCCCGAGGGCACGCCCTTGCCGCCGGTGTCGAACGTGGCGACGGACGTCCAGCCCTCGCCGAGGACCTTCAGGCCCTCGGGACCGGCCGCGCCGCCGATGCCCCCGCCGAAACCGTCGAAGCCATCGTGCCCGGGAGCCGGCTCGGCCCCCCTGTCGCCCTTGGCACCCTTGTCGCCGTGGTCGCCCTTGTCGGCCGCGTCGCCCTCGGTGACCTTCGCGCCCTTGGGGGCGGTGAAGTCGAACGTGGACGCGGCGGGCCGAGCGAAGCTGATCTTGGTGAAGCCGGCGTCGACGACGGCGGAGCCGCCGCTCGCCGGGGTCAGCGTGAACTTCAGCGGCAGGCCCGTCTCGGCGTCCACGGCCACGCTGATCGCACCGACCGTGGAACCGGACTGCTTCGGCTTGACGAGCAGCTTGTAGGCGTCACGGCCCGCGACCTGAACGGTGCCGTCGACGGTCACGGAGGTCGTGTCGTCGACCGCCTTGAGGGCGTCCTCGGTGAGGTCCTTGGGCGTGGCCGGGACCGGCGTCTCGGCCTTGCCGGCGCTCTCGTCGACGGTGGAGTGGTAGACCTCGTCGGACGCGCTGTCGTACCCCCACACGTTCTTGCCGTTGTGGATGACGCTGTACTCGGCGGCGTGCTCCAGCAGCGAGACCTTCTGCCGGTCCGGGCCGTCGGCGGCGACGCGCAGGGTGTGCGTGCCGGAGGCGAGCTCGGTGAGCTTGGCCGAGGGATCGGCGGACGAACCGTCATCGCCCTTTGCGGCGCCCGAGAGGAGCCCGCTCTCCAGCCCGCCGAGGTCGGGCAGCCCGAGGTCGGTGGTGATCTTCACCGTTCCGGACAGCTGCTCGACGTCCGAGGCGGCGATCTTGTCGAGGAGCTGCTGCGCAGTGATCTTCGGCAGGTCGGGGTCGCCGGAGTCGGCGAGTGCCGGGACGAGCCCGATCGTCGCCGCCGCGACACCGATCACGGTGACCGGAACGACGTACCGTGCGGCCTTGCGGCGTCGGAGGCGCAGGTCGTCGGCCTCCCCGCCGGTCGCCTCCCCGCCGGTCATGGTGTCGTCGGATTCCTTCGGTGCCATGTGTGCCTTACCTCCGTCGTCGGCGGCGGCTGGTCATCTCGCGCTGCGTTCCCCGCCCCAAGCCGCCATTCTCACCCGAATCGGTGAGGAGTGGTGTTTTTCCGTAGTCCCCATCTGACCAAATCAGCCGGCCGTAAGCGTCAACCCGAGGGCTCAACTCCACATACGCCTGCGGTATGACACGACCCCGACGCGACAGGGCCTACCCGTAGGGGTAGGGAGGGAGACGACGCCTCCGAGGCCCAGGGGGACACGGAGTTGGGAGATGGGGGAACACGAACGGGGGACGCGGCGGGGCCCCGGAAGGCAGGTCGGGCGGCCACCGGGCCGGGCAGGCCACAGGGCCGGGCGGGCCACAGGGCCGGGCGGGCCGGCGCCCGGGTTCGCACGGTGAGGTCGACCAGTGTGGGACCGCCCGGACGGGCGACCGGTGGGGCCGCCCGGACGGGCGACCGGTGGGGCCGACCGGACGGACGACCGGTGGGGCCGCCCGGTGGGGCCGACCCGGGCGGGGTCAGCCCGCCCGGTGGACCACCGCGTCGCAGAGCTCCATCAGGGCGGCCTTCGCGTCGCACTCCCGCAACGGCGCGAGCGCGGCGCGCGCGTCCTTGGCGTACCGCACGGTGTCCCGGCGGGCCTGCTCCAGCGCCGGATGGGCCCGGAGCGCCTTCAGGGCCTCGTCGAGCCGGGCGTCGTCGCTCAGGTCGGAGTCCAGCAGCTCGCACAGGGCGACGTCCTCGGGGAGCGCCAGCCGCGCCGCCCGCTCCCGCAGCCGCAGCACCGGCAGCGTGGGAACGCCCTCGCGCAGATCCGTGCCGGGCGTCTTGCCCGACTCGCGCGAGTCGGACGCGATGTCCAGGACGTCGTCCGCCAGCTGGAACGCGACGCCCAGCCGCTCGCCGTACTGGGTCAGGACGTCGACCACCGTCTCGTCCGCGCCCGACATCATCGCCCCGAACCGGCAGGCCACGGCCACCAGCGAGCCCGTCTTGCCGCCGAGCACGTCGAGGTAGTGCTCGACCGGATCCCGCCCGTCCGTCGGACCGGCGGTCTCCAGGATCTGGCCGGTGACCAGCCGCTCGAACGCCTCCGCCTGCACCCGCACCGCCTCCGGACCGAGGTCGGCCAGGATGTGGGAGGCGCGGGCGAAGAGGAAGTCACCCGTGAGGACGGCGACGGAGTTCCCCCAGCGGGCGTTCGCGCTGGGCACCCCGCGCCGCACGGCGGCCTCGTCCATCACGTCGTCGTGGTACAGGGTGGCCAGGTGGGTCAGCTCCACCACCACGGCCGACGGCACGACGCCCGGCGCGTACTTGTCCCCGAACTGCGACGCGAGCACCACGAGCAGCGGCCGGAACCGCTTCCCGCCCGCCCGCACGAGGTGCTGGGCGGCCTCCGTGATGAAGGGGACCTCGCTCTTGGTGGCCTCGAGCAACCCTTCCTCGACAGCCGCCAATCCGGCCTGGACATCGGCTTCCAGAGCCTGGTCCCGCACGCTCAGCCCGAACGGCCCGACGACGGTCACGAGGGGTCTCCTGTCTGCTGGTGTCTACTGGCGATTACGCGGTTTGTCGATAGGTCGCTGCCTTCACTCAAGTCAGCGTATCCGGTCACGTTTCGATCACCGATAGCCCCCACGTCCCCGGGCTCGAATGGACTCGCCCGGGAGGCGTGTCCGTCAGGTCGGGCGGCAGCGGATTCCACCCGCCAAGTTCCTGATCAGCTCATATGGTCGGACATCCTTCGGTTTACCCGGGGGTAGCGTTTCATGCTCCCGCCCCGCCGGCCGCGGCGCCCCGAGCCCCCGGCTGCGGCCGGCACCGGAACGGACGGTCCGCGAGACGCGGCGTTCCCCACGGACTCGGCCCCCGGGCGCGACCCTTCACGGGCGGACCCGACACGCCGACGCATCCGGCCGCCGCCCACGCGCACCTCCACCCCGGACGGCCCGAACCCCACCCCGCACCCCACCCCGGACGACGCGAACCCACCCATCCCTGCACATTCCTCCCCGCCCTCCGCAGCACGCCCTCACGGCACCCCTTCACGCTCACCTCCACCCACCTCGCGCCCGGCGTGACGACTATCACGCACCTCCGGGAGCGGCGGCCTTCCCGGGCGGCGCGACGAGCGCACGGAGGCCGCACATGACGCACCCCGAACGGTCGACGCGAGGCCGCGGCGCGGACGACAGCTCATCCGTGCTCCTTTGACTATGAGTTGGGCTTAATGCCCGTTTCGCCGCCCTTGTGAACGCAGGTGAGTTGGCTCACGCGGCCGGACCGGCCGCCACCCACCCGCCCTTCACCGATTCTCCCCACCCCTCAAGCAAGTTGACGCTTTGCACCCACAAAGGATCAAGCGCCCCATAGGTCACAGACCAAGGTCAATAGAGGTTATCTGTGAATCCGGTACTTGTTTCGGACATGTGCTCTCGCATACGTTCCCGGCCTGTCAGGCGGACGCCTAATCCTGCCGCCGCCCATGACACCCACCGAGAACGCACGGCAGGAGCGGGGGAACCAGGTAAGTCGCCGCAACGGATGTTCCTGACGTCCCGGATTTTCACGGATGTTTCGGACAGCCCGCTGCGGCTCGGGGTGAAGTCGCGACCGTCAGGACGCGACCGGGCAGCTCCCCGCCCGAACCCGACAGCTCACCTCGCAGGCGCTGGAGAGGAAATTCGTCATGCCCGCTGCAGCTCACCGCCGCACCCGCACCGCCCGCCTCGCCCGCAAGCTCGCCGTCGCCGGCACCGGAGTCGCCGTGCTGGCGCTCCCGCTGATCGGCGCCACGACCGCCTCCGCGGCGACCCCGACCGTCGCCACCGCCACCAGCCTGGGGTACTCCAACAACCTCGACGGCTGGATCCGCGCCTCGCTCCACGTCATGGCGCAGCACGGCATCCCGGGGACGTACAACGGCATCTACCGCAACGTCATCCGCGAGTCCTCCGGCAACCCCTACGCCATCAACCTCTGGGACTCCAACGCGGCCGCGGGCATCCCGTCCAAGGGGCTGCTGCAGGTCATCGACCCCACCTTCCGCGCCTACCACGTCGACGGCACGTCCTGGGACTCGTACGACCCGGTAGCGAACATCACCGCAGCCTGCAACTACGCGGCCGCCCGCTACGGCTCCATCGACAACGTGTTCAGCGCTTACTGACGGCCGGCCCGCGCACAGCGCCCGACGCGTGCGGAACGCGTCGGGCGCTGTGCGCGCAGGGCCGGGCTCACGGAAACAGTCTTTCGAGGACGACGGCCACGCCGTCGTCCTCGTTCGACGTCGTGACCTCGTCGGCCACCGCCTTGAGCTCCGGGTGCGCGTTGGCCATCGCGACACCGCGCGCCGCCCAGTCGAACATCGGGATGTCGTTGGGCATGTCCCCGAAGGCGACGGTGTCCTCGGGCCGCAGACCCAGGTGTTCGGCGGCCAGCGCCAGTCCCGTCGCCTTGGTGATCCCGCACGGCTGGAGCTCCACCGTGCCCGGCCCCGACATGGTGACGGTGGCGAGCGAGCCGACCACCGAGCGGGCCGTCGCCGCCAACTCGTCGTCGGACAGGAAGGGGTGGCGCAACAGCACCTTGCTGATCGGCTCGCACCACAGGTCGTCGCGCCGACCGACGCGCAGGGCGGGCAGCGTGGGGTGCGGCATCCGGTAACCCGGCTCGATGAGCGTCAGCCCGTCGACGCCGTCCTGGTCGACGGCCGCGTACAGCTGTCCGACCTCCGCCTCGATCTTGCCGAGCGCGGTCTCGGCCAGCTCCCGGTCCAGGGTGACCGACCACAGCAGACGGTCCGCGCCGGCGTCGTACAACTGCGCGCCCTGTCCGCACACCGCGAGCCCCCTGCTGTGCAGGCGGTCGAGCAGCGGCCGCACGCGGGGCGCGGGGCGTCCCGTCACCACCAGGTGGCGTGCGCCGGCGGCCGCCACCCGCGCGAGCGCGTCGAGCGACCGGTCGGAGAAGGTGTCGTCGCCGCGGAGCAGCGTTCCGTCCAGGTCGGTGGCGATGAGGGAGTACGCGGTGCGCGCGGCATATGCAATGGGTGCGGCCATGATCAGAGAATACGGACCGCGTACCCCTGGGGTTCGACGCGAACCGAACAGCGGCCAGGTCCTGTCCGGTTCTGCCAACTCCCCTTCGGCAGCTGACTGACGGTGGTTGACGACTGGCTCAAAGAGCGGCTTTCTGGCACACCGCCGGATAGGGACCGGTTGAAATGGTCTGTGTCGTTCGGTCCCATCATGCACCTCTATATACCGAAGTGACGCGCACTGCCCGCCACTTCGGCACCTTCGCGAAACCCCTCCATGAAACCCCTCCATGGAACCGGAGTTCGCCGACACCGTGGCCCTGGTCCGGCCCCGCGCGCGGGTGACGGTCGTGTGCCGAGGGCGCGGTGCCGGCACCGGGACACCGGCCGAATCCGCCCCTCCCGGGGAGCGGCCCTGCGCACAGCGCGTCCGTCCGGGCCGCCTCGACGGCCCGCCACCGTGTCGCTTTCCCCAGGTCGGACGTAACGTGTGGCCCGGCTCGGCGCACCCGTGCGGCATCCGTCCGGCGTCCGGCGAGCACACCTGGCGAGCACATCTGGCGAGCACCACAGAGCGCACGAAAGAGAGGCAGTACCCGATGCCCCCCTTCGACCTTGCCGAGGGCGATCCCTTCGGTCCGCACAACCTGCCGTACGGCGTCTTCTCGCTGCCGGGCTCCGCGGAGCGGACCGTCGGCGTCCGGCTGGGCGACCACGTCCTCGACGCGGGCGCCGCGGCTCGCGCGCTCGGCTCGTCCCACGCCGGGCTGCTCGCGGCGCCGACCCTCAACCCGCTGCTGGCGGCGGGCCGTACGGTCTGGACGCAGGTGCGTCGCGAGCTGACGGAGTGGGTGACGAGCCCGTCGCACCGGGCCACCGTCGAACCGCTCTTCCGGCCCCTCTCCGCGGTGACGCTGCACCTCCCCTTCGAGGTCGCCGACTACGTCGACTTCTACTCCTCCGAGCACCACGCCCGGAACGTCGGCGCGATCTTCCGCCCGGACACGGCCGACACCCTGCTGCCCAACTGGAAGCATCTGCCGATCGGTTACCACGGACGGTCCGGCACGGTCGTCGTCTCCGGCACGGACGTGGTGCGGCCCTCGGGGCAGCGCAAGGCGCCCGCCGACCCGGCGCCCGTCTTCGGCCCGTCCGTGCGGCTCGACATCGAGGCCGAGGTCGGTTTCGTGGTCGGCGTGCCCTCGCCGCAGGGCAGCACGGTCGCGATGAGCGACTTCCGGGAGCATGTGTTCGGCCTGTGCCTGCTCAACGACTGGTCGGCCCGTGACCTCCAGGCGTGGGAGTACGTCCCCCTCGGGCCGTTCCTCGCCAAGTCGTTCGCCACCTCGGTCTCGGCGTGGATCACTCCGCTGGAGGCGCTGGACGACGCGCGGGTGGCGCCCCCGGCCCGCACGCATGCCCTCCTCCCCTACCTGGACGACACGGCCGCCGAGCCTGCCGGCTACGACCTGCGGATCTCCGTCGCCCTCAACGGTCACACGGTCTCCGAGCCGCCCTTCGCCACCATGTACTGGACGGCCGCCCAGCAACTCGCCCACCTCACCGTCAACGGCGCGTCCCTGCGCACCGGCGATCTGTACGGCTCGGGCACGGTGAGCGGCCCCGAGCCGGACCAGCGCGGATCCCTGCTGGAGCTGACCTGGAACGGCCGCGACCCGCTGGAACTCCCCGACGGCAAGCGGACGTTCCTCGAGGACGGCGACGTGGTGACCCTTTCGGCCTGGGCCCCCGGCCCCGACGGCGTGCCGGTGGGCCTGGGCGAGGTGAGCGGGCGGGTGATCCCCGAGTGAGGCGACCGGGCGCGTGATCGCCGGCCGCGCCCCCGGCGAGCGCTCCCCCGGTGGTCGGTCGACAGGGCGAACGCTCCCCGTGCCACGGCGACAGGAAGGTGCTCCCCGAGTACGGCGACAGGCAGGGTGCTCCCCGAGTACGGCGACAGGGAGGGTGCTCCCCGGGATGGGTGCCCCCTGCCCCCGGGTCGGGCGTCGGGCGACGGCTCCGAAGACCAGCCGCCGCCCGCGCGCCCAGCGTGCCAGGCGGCTCGACGGCCCGACGGCCCGACGGCTCGACGGCTCGACGGCTCGACGGCTCGACGGCTCGACGGCACAGGCGACCGGACGACACCGGCGGCCCGGCAGCCCGACGGCACAGGCCACCGGACGACACGGGTGTCGGGGCAGCACCGGGGGGGGCCGGGCAGCCGCGGCGATCGGGCGGCACCCGGGGCCCCGCCGGGGCTGAATCGGAGCGTCGTCGTGGGCTGACTCCAGGGGTAACCGCCGTCATACTGGCGAGGGGCACGGTCCTCGGGCCGAGCCCGCCGCCCGTGGCGGAACCGCGCGCACGCGAGTGGGCGGTACGACCCGCGCGCGACCGGCACGCCCCTTCCCGACCAGGATCCGGAGCCCGCGGCATGACTCTCTGCCTGCTCCTGCTGAGCGTCGTCGCCCTGACGGCCGCTGTGCCGGTCCCGCGTGCTCTCACCCGGTCCGCCTGGCCCGAGCGGGAGCCGGTGGTGGGACTGTGGGTGTGGCAGTGCCTGGTCGCCACGGTCCTGCTGTGCTGCCTGACCGCCCTGGTGCTGGGCGCCGCGGCTGTCTTCCACACCGTCCGCGCGCGGGTTTTCGCGCCCGCGCCGCCCTCGGTCACCGAGGCGTACGACCTGTCGGCCGCACCGCTGTGGTCGGCGGCGCTGACCCTGCTGCTGGCCTGCGGGGCCGCCTGGACCACCGCGATGCTGGCCCGCGAGCTGTTCGAGGCGCGCCGGCGTCGCGGCCGGGCCAGGGCGCTGCTGCGGGAACGCGCCCCCGACCTCCCGGCCGGCCTGCCGTCGGCCCGCGGCCCGCTCCTCGTCCTGGAGGACGAGTACCCCGACGCCTGGTGGATGCCCGGCAGCCCGGCCCAGTTGATCGTCACGACCGGCGCCCTGCACCGCCTCACCTCCCACCAGCTGGACGCCGTCCTCACCCATGAGCGCGGCCACGCCCGCGCCCACCACGACTGGCTGCTCCATCTGTCCACCGCCCTGGCCACCGGCTTCCCCCGCATCCCGCTCTTCGCCCACTTCTGCGACCAGACCCACCGCCTGGTCGAACTCGCCGCCGACGACACGGCGTCGCGCCGCTGCGGTCATCTGACGACGGCGCTGGCCCTCATCGAGCTGAACCAGCACCGGGGCGTGCTCTCCTGCGCCTCCAGCCGCCGTCTCCTCGGAGAGCGCGTCGACCGCCTTCTCCAGCCGCCGCCACGCCTGCTGCGCAGACAGCGCGCGCTGACGACCACGGCGGCCGCGATGGTGCCCCTGCTGCCCCTGCTGATCACGTTCGTCCCCGGCCTGGCCGCGCTGTCCTGAGCTGGCAGATCTTGCTCGTCGACCACACGTTTTAGCAGGTCAGCCGGCTATCTGACGTCCCCACAGGTGGCGCAACACTCTGGCAACACTGCTTTCCCTACCTTCTCGCTATGGTTCGAACCATGCCATCCAGCGACCGCATCCGAGAGCACGCCGGCCAGGGCGCGACCACCGTCGCCGCCCACCGTGCGCGCCGTCGGCTGCGCGCGGACCAGGCCCGTCAGCTCGCCGACATCCTGCGCCGCCAGCTGCTCACCGGCGGCTTCCCGGCGGGCACGCTCCCCCACGAGTCGACGCTCGCCGGCGACTACCGCGCCTCCCGCAACACCGTCCGGCAGGCACTCGACCTGCTGCGCGCGGAGGGCCTGGTGGAACGTCTGCCCGGCGTCGGCACGGTCGTCGTGGCGCAGAAGTACCCGCACGGTCTGGACCGCCTGATGGGCCTCGCGGAGACCCTGCACGAGCACGGACAGGTGACCAACGAGGTCCGCACGATGGGCCCCGTCGCCGCGCCCGCCCCGGTCGCCGACCGCCTCCACGTCCAGCCCGGCGCCGACGTCCTCTACATCGAACGCCTGCGCCGGCTGGGCGGCGTCCCCCTCTCCCTCGACCTCACCTACATCCCGCTCGACCTCGGCGCCGACCTGCTCGGCGCCGACCTGGAGAACACCGATGTCTTCCGGCTCCTGGAGGCCCTCACCGGGCAGCGTCTCGGCCACGCCGAGATCACCCTGGAGGCCGTGACCGCGGACGCCCACTCCGCCGCCGTCCTGGAGGCGCCGCGCGGCGCGGCCCTCCTGATGCTCGAACGCCTCACCCACCTCGCCGACGGCCGCCCGGTGGACCTGGAGTTCATCCGCTTCCGCGGTGACCGCATCTCGATGGGCGGTCTGCTCCACCGCTCGCTCTGAACCCTTTCCCGGGACTTCTCTGGAGACAGCCATGACCCTGGCGCCCCAGCGGGCCGACGTGCCCGTGACCATCGACGAGTCGAAGTGCATCGACGGCTGCACCCTGTGCGTGGACATGTGCCCGCTGGACTCCCTCGCCATCGACGAGAGCAACGGCAAGGCCTACATGCACGTCGACGAGTGCTGGTACTGCGGCCCGTGCGCGGCCCGCTGTCCCACCGGAGCCGTCACGGTCAACATGCCCTACCTGCTCCGGTGAAAGGCCCGAACCCCGATGAAACCCCGAACAGCCGCCGCGTCCGCCGCCCTCCTTCTGCTTCCCCTCGCCGGATGCGGCAGCGCCCAGGCAGGTAGCGGCTCCACGGTCACCGTCACCGTCGGCTACCAGTCCAAGACCATCAACACGGTCACCGCAGGCACCCTCCTGCGCTCCCTCGGCTACTTCGAGAAGCAGCTGAACGCCCTCGGCGACGGCAGGACCTACAAGGTGGACTGGCAGGACTACGCCACCGGCGCCCCCATCACCGCCCAGATGACCGCGGGGAAGATCGACATCGGCTCGATGGGCGACTTCCCGCTCCTCATCAACGCGGCCCGCGGCCGGCAACTCGGCAAGCCCACCCACCTGGTGTCGGTCACCGGCTACAACCTGCGCGGCGGCCTCAACACCATCGTCACGGCGCCCGACTCGAAGCTCGCCTCGCTCGACGACCTCAAGGGCCGGAAGGTCTCCACGAGCGTGGGCTCCGCCGCCGACGGCACCCTGGTCCGCGCCCTGCAGCGTGCCGGCATCGACCCCGACAAGGGCATCGAGAAGCTCAACCAGCAGCCCGCCGTCGGCGCGTCGGCGCTCTCCGCGGGCAGCGCCGACGCCCTCTCGCAGTTCGTCGCCTGGCCCGGTCTGCTGACCTACCAGGGCAAGGCGAAGGCCCTCTACGACGGCGCCCAGCTCGACCTGCCCACCTTCCACGGCGTGACCGCCCGCGAGGACTTCGCGAAGAACCGCCCGACGGTGCTGGAGGCGTTCCTGAAGGCCCAGGCGCAGGCCACGGACTACCTGAACGAGCACCCCGTGGCGGCCGCCGAGAGCGTCGCCAGGGCCACCGGCCTGCCCGCCGAGGTCGTCTACCTCTACAACGGCGCGCACGGCATCTCCACCTTCGACACGGCCGTCAAGCCCCGGCTCGTCTCCGCGCTCAAGGAGGACGTGTCGATCCTGAAGGCGGCGAAACTGACCGGAGACGTCGACGTGGACTCCTTCGTCGACGACGGCTACCTGAAGAAGGCGCTCGGCCCGTCCTACGCCCGCGAGCTCGCCGCCGCACCGGCGCCCGCCGCGAGCGAGGTGTGGCCCAAGGGCGCCACGCAGACCCGCTCCTTCGCGACTCCGGCCGCGCTGCTGGCCTACGTCGCCCTGCACAAGGACGGCATCCGCGCCGCCTACGTCCCCGACGCCACCACCGGCACGCTGTGGTTCGCCGACAAGGCCGTCTGGGTGGCCGACGGCACGACGCTCCTGCCGTTCGTCGCCCCGGCGACCGCGCAGGCCTACGCCGACGCCCACGGCGGCTCCCGGGTCGTCACATACGCCGACGCCCTGGGGCGTGCGTCGTGAGCCGGTATGCGCTGCGGGCGGCGTCGGTGGCGGCCGCCCTCGGTCTGTGGCAGCTGCTGACCAGCCTGAACGTCGACCTGTGGCTGCGTTTCTCGCAGTTCCCCACGGTCGCGGACGTGGCCCGCACCTTCGCCGACCGCCTGGCCGGCGACGACTACTGGACCGACCTCACCGACAGCCTCACCCGCATCCTCACCGGCTTCCTCCTCGCCGCCGTCGTGGGCGTCGCCACGGGCGTGCTCGTGGCACGCTCGCGGCTCGCGGAGGACCTGCTCGGGCCGATCCTCGAAGTCGTCCGCCCCATCCCCGCGATCGCCCTGGTCCCCGTCGCGATCCTGCTCTTCCCCTCCAACGAGCAGGGCATCGTCTTCATCACCTTCACCGCCGCCTTCTTCCCCGTCATGGTCTCCACCCGGCACGCGGTCCGCGCGCTGGCCCCCGGCTGGGAGGAGGCGGTGCGCACCATGGGCGGCGGCCGGTGGCGGATCCTCGGCTCGGTGGTGCTGCCGGGCGCGCTGCCCGGCATCTTCGGAGGTCTCTCGGTCGGCCTCGGCGTCTCGTGGATCTGTGTGATCTCCGCCGAGATGATCTCCGGCCAGTACGGCGTCGGCTACCGCACCTGGCAGGACTACACGGTCGTCGACTACCCGGGCGTGTTCGTCGGCATGGTCACGATCGGCGTGCTCGGCTGGGCCACCTCCACGGCCGTGGAACTCCTGGGCCGACGGCTGACCCGCTGGCTGCCCCGCACGTCGTACGTCCCCTCCGGCCGGCCCCGGACGCCCCGCCCGCAGCCGGCCGCTCCGGCGCCGGCGGCCCCCGCCGCCGTCCCCACCGGAACCGACCCCGAGGAGGCGCGCGATGAGCACCTCGTCTGAGACCCGTGAGACGTCCGGAACGCCCAGCGGCACATCCGTCGGACCGACCACCGGCCGAACCACCGGCCGTACCACCGGCCGAGCCGCGGGCCAGGACGCCGGGGCCGCCGTGCGCGGCACCCGGCTCACCCTGCGGGCCGCCACCCTCGGCCGCCCCGACGCCGCCGCACTGGCCGGCGTCGACCTCGACGTCCCGCCCGGCCAGATCCTCACCGTCGTCGGCCCCTCCGGCTGCGGCAAGTCGACGCTGCTGCGCACCCTGGCCGGGCTGCTGCCCGCGCTGGCGGGTTCCGTGGAGCAGGACGGCCGGCCGATCGGGGGCCCTGCCGCGGACCGCGCGCTCGTCTTCCAGGAGGACGCGCTCCTCCCCTGGCGCACCCTGCTGGCCAACGTCGAACTCCCCCTCGCCATCCAGGGCACGCCGCGCACGGACCGCAGGAAGCAGGCCGCGGACTGGCTCGAGCGCGTCGGACTCGCCGACCGCGCGCGGCAGTTGCCGCACCGCGTCTCGGGCGGCCAGCGCCAGCGCGCACAACTGGCCCGGGCCCTCGCCGCGGGCCCGCGCGCCGTCCTCATGGACGAACCGTTCGGCGCCCTCGACGCCCAGACCCGCGCCGGCATGCAGGACCTGCTGGTGGAAGTGCTGCGCGGCACCGGCGCGACCGTCGTCTTCGTCACCCACGACGTGGACGAGGCCCTCTTCCTCGGCGACCGCGTGGCGCTCCTCGGTGAGGGCCGCCTCGTCGCCGTACGGGACGTGCCGCGCCCACGCGACCGCGCCGCCCACGACGACCCCGCGCGCGTGGCCCTGCGGCGGGCCGTCCTGACCTCACTGAGCACCTGAAAGGCACCCCGGTGGACACCCCTGTGCAGATCCCCGCGCTCGGCGACGCCGAGGAGCTGACCTGCGACGTCCTCGTCATCGGCGGCGGCACCGCCGGCACCATGGCGGCCCTGACCGCCGCCGAGCGCGGCGCCGACGTGCTGCTCCTGGAAAAGGCCCACGTGCGCCACTCCGGGGCGCTCGCGATGGGCATGGACGGCGTCAACAACGCGGTCGTCCCCGGCCGTGCCGAGCCCGACGACTACGTCGCCGAGATCACCCGCGCCAACGACGGCATCGTCGACCAGGCCACCGTCCGCCAGACCGCCACCCGCGGCTTCGCCATGGTGCAGCGGCTGGAGTCGTACGGCGTGAAGTTCGAGAAGGACGAGCACGGCGACTACGCGGTCCGCCAGGTCCACCGCTCCGGCTCCTACGTGCTGCCCATGCCGGAGGGCAAGGACGTCAAGAAGGTCCTGTACCGGCAGTTGCGGCGGCGCGAGATGCGGGAGCGGATCCGCATCGAGAACCGGGTGATGCCGGTGCGGGTGCTGACCTCGCCCGAGGACGGGCGCGCCATCGGCGCGGTCGGCTTCAACACCCGCACCGGGCGGTTCGTCACCGTCCGCGCGGGCGGGATCGTCCTCGCGACCGGCGCCTGCGGCCGCCTCGGGCTGCCCGCCTCCGGCTACCTGTACGGCACGTACGAGAACCCCACCAACGCCGGCGACGGCTACGCCATGGCCTATCACGCGGGCGCCGAGCTGACCGGCATCGAGTGCTTCCAGATCAACCCGTTGATCAAGGACTACAACGGCCCCGCCTGCGCCTATGTCGCCAATCCCTTCGGCGGCTACCAGGTCAACCGGCACGGCGAGCGCTTCGTCGACTCCGACTACTGGTCGGGGCAGATGATGGCCGAGTTCGCGGCGGAGGTCGCGAGCGACCGCGGGCCCGTCTACCTGAAGCTGAGCCACCTGCCCGAGGAGTCGCTCAGCTCCCTGGAGTCGATCCTGCACTCCACCGAACGGCCGACCCGGGGCACCTTCCACTCCGGTCGCGGCCACGACTACCGCACCCACGACATCGAGATGCACATCTCGGAGATCGGCCTGTGCGGCGGCCACTCGGCCTCGGGCGTGCGGGTGGACGAGCACGCCCGCACGACCGTCCCCCGTCTGTACGCGGCCGGCGACCTGGCCTGTGTCCCGCACAACTACATGATCGGCGCGTTCGTCTTCGGCGACCTCGCGGGCGCGGACGCGGCTCGGTACACGGCGTACGACGGTGAACTGCCCGCCGACCAGCTGCGCGAGGCGCACGAGCTGATCTACCGCCCGCTGCGCAACCCCGACGGCCCGCCGCAGCCCCAGGTCGAATACAAGCTGCGTCGCTTCGTGAACGACTACGTGGCCCCGCCGAAGTCGGGCGCCCGGCTGTCGCTGGCCCTGGAGTCCTTCGAACGGATGCGGGACGACATCGCCGAGATGGGCGCCCGCACCCCGCACGAGCTGATGCGCTGCGCCGAGGTCACCTTCATCCGCGACTGCGCGGAGATGGCCGCGCGCGCCTCCCTGGCCCGCACCGAGTCCCGCTGGGGCCTCTACCACGACCGTCTCGACCACCCCCGTCGCGACGACGACTCCTGGTTCCACCACCTCGACCTGCACAAGTCCCCCTCCGGTGCGATGGAGTTCACGGCCAGACCCGTGGCTCCCTATCTGGTTCCGGTCGACGAGTTCAGCCCCGTCGGCGGTCCCTCACGGCATATCGGCGAGGTCCACCCCGAGGACGTGGCCACGGCCGGATCACGGGACGTGGCGCCCGTCGCCGCCGGCGTCGAAGCGCTCTCCGGCGCGGCTGTCCCGGGGGCGGGCGGCGCCTCGGCGGCTTCGCCGTCCGGGCCCGACCCCGAGCCGTCCTCCTCCCTCCGGTCCTCCTCCCGTCTCCTCGAACTCGTGGCCCTCGCCGAGGAGGAGCCCGAACTCGACGCACTGCTCTCCTACTTGACCGACCCGACGCCCGCCGTCCGGCGTGAGGCGGTCGCCGTCCTCACCGAGACGGTGCCGTCGGGCACCGGCCCCGCGCTCGCCGCCGCGCTGCGCGACACCGCGGCGGAGGTACGGGCCACCGCCGCGGCCTCGCTTCGGGAGCTCGTCGAGACCCTGCCGCCCGAACCCGCCCTGCGGGACGGGCTCGCCGCCGCGCTGGCCGAGTCCGACCCCGTGGTCCGCGCCGCGGCCCTGGACGTGCTGCGCGCCCTGCGCCTCGGTGACGCCGTCCTGTTCGCCGGCGCCCTCACCGACGCCGACATCGCCGTCCGCATCGAGGCCGTCCGCGCCCTGGTCTCCGTCGACGCCGCCGACGAGCTGGCCCGGGCGGCCACCCTCGACCCGTCCCGTGAGGTCCGCGTCACGATCGCCAAGTCCCTGGCCACCGTGGCCGCCGGCCGCCTCGGCGACACCCCGGACGACAGCCGGGACAACACCCCGGACGACGGCCCGGACAGCGCCCTGAACGACGGTCCCGACGAAGGTCCGTCGACCGGCTCCGCCCAGGGCGACGACCGCGCTCCCGCCACCGGGCCCCATACCGTGGTGGGCGCCGACGCGGGCGGCGCTGCCGAGCCCGACGCCGTGCACACGGCGCTGGTCGCTCTCGTCGGCGACCCGGATGCCCTCGTGCGGGCCGCCGCCTACGGCGCGTTGGGCGCCACCGGCTGCCCGGCGCCGCTCGCCGCCCGGGCCGTGACCGCGCTGTCCGACCCGGCCTGGCAGGTGCGGGCCGGCGCCGCCACCGCGCTGTCCGTGGCCCACGCCGACACGGCCGTCCCCGTCCTGGCCAAGGCCCTGGCCGACCCGAACGCCGACGTCCGCAAGGCCTCCGTCCTTGCCCTGACCCGGCACCGTGGCTCGGAAGCCGCCCGGGCGGCCCTCGCCACGGCCACGACGGACACCGACGCGGACGTCAGGGCCTACGCGACGCGGGCCCTGTGAGACCGGTCGGCTATATCCAGTCCTCGGGCTCCGGCTCCGCGTCCATCTCGGGCCAGAGGTCCGGATCGCCCGGATCCGCGTGGGCGCGGGCGTCGGCTTCGGGACCGGCGTCCGCGGCGGTGGGTGCGGCGGCCGTGTCCGGTGGGCCGCCCAGCGAGGCCAGGACCGCGATGACGCCTTCCCCGTACGTCACCAGCTTCTTCTCGCCGACGCCGCTGACGCCGCCGAGCTGGTCCACCGACGTCGGCCACGCCGTGGCGATCTCCCGCAGCGTCGCGTCGTGGAAGATGACGTACGCCGGAACGCCCTGCTCACGGGCCTGCTCGGCGCGCCAGGCGCGCAGCGCCTCGAAGGCGGGCAGCAACGTCTCGGGCAGCTCGGCCACGACGGCCTTGCCCTTGCCGCGGCCGGACGAGGAGGAGCCCGACGCCTTCGACGTCACCGGCTTCTTCGGCTCCTTGCGCAGCGGGACGTCCCGCTCCCGGCGCAGCACGGCCCCGCTGGCCTCCGTCAGCACCAGGGTGCCGTACTCCCCCTCGACCGCGAGCAGCCCCTGGGCCAGCAACTGCCGCACGACTCCGCGCCACTCGCCCTCGCCGAGCTCCTCGCCGATGCCGAACACCGACAGCTGGTCGTGGTCGAACTGGATCACCTTCGCCGTGCGCTTGCCCATCAGGATGTCGACGATCTGCACCGCGCCGAACTTCTGACCGCGCTCCCGCTGCAGTCGCACGATGGTCGACAGCACTTTCTGGGCCGCGACGGTGCCGTCCCAGGTCTCCGGCGGGGTGAGGCAGGTGTCGCAGTTGCCGCAGCCCGCCGCGTCGGGTTCCTGACCGAAGTAGGCGAGGAGCTGTCCGCGGCGGCACTGGACGGTCTCGCACAGCGCGAGCATCGCCTCCAGGTGGGCGCCGGCCCGCCGGCGGAAGGCCTCGTCGCCCTCACCGGTCTGGATCAGCTTGCGCTGCTGGATGACGTCGTTGAGGCCGTAGGCCATCCACGCGGTGGAGGGCAGGCCGTCGCGTCCGCCACGCCCCGTCTCCTGGTAGTAGCCCTCGATCGACTTGGGCAGGTCGAGGTGGGCGACGAAGCGGACGTCCGGCTTGTCGATGCCCATGCCGAACGCGATGGTCGCGCAGACGACCAGGCCCTCCTCCCGGAGGAACCGGGACTGGTGTGCCGCGCGGGTGCCCGCGTCCAGACCCGCGTGGTAGGGCACGGCCTCGACGCCGTTGCGGGAGAGGAACTCGGCCGTCTTGTCCACGGAGTTGCGCGAGAGGCAGTAGACGATGCCCGCGTCGCCCGCGTGCTCCTCGCGCAGAAAGCTCAGGAGCTGCTTCTTGGGATCGGCCTTCGGCACGATCCGGTACTGGATGTTGGGCCGGTCGAAGCTCGCCACGAAGTGCCGGGCCGCCGGCATGTTCAGCCGCTGGGTGATCTCCTGGTGCGTGGCACGGGTGGCCGTCGCGGTGAGGGCGATCCGCGGGACGTCCGGCCAGCGCTCACCGAGCAGGGAGAGGGCGAGGTAGTCGGGGCGGAAGTCGTGGCCCCACTGGGACACACAGTGCGCCTCGTCGATCGCGAACACCGCGATCTTGCCGCGGGAGAGCAGGTCGAGGGTGGACTGCAGCCGCAGGCGCTCCGGCGCCAGGTAGAGCAGGTCCAGCTCTCCCGCGAGGAACTCGGCCTCGACCACACGCCGCTCGTCGAAGTCCTGCGTGGAGTTCATGAACCCGGCGTTGACGCCGAGCGCCCGCAGCGCGTCCACCTGGTCCTGCATCAGCGCGATCAGCGGGGAGACGACGATGCCCGTGCCGGGTCTGACCAGGGCGGGGATCTGGTAGCACAGCGACTTGCCGCCGCCGGTGGGCATGAGGACGACCGCGTCCCCGCCGGCCACCACGTGTTCGATGACCGCTTCCTGCTCGCCGCGGAAGGCGTCGTATCCGAAGACCCGGTGCAGCGTGGCCAGTGCCTCGCTGTCGGTCCGCTCCGGTGTCCCGGTGATACCTGTCATCTCGCTGATCCCGCCCGTCCCGCCCATCGACTGGTCCCCCGTACGTCGTCCCTCGACCACTGCCTCCACGATAGGGGTCCGGACTGACAGCGCCGGAGTTATCCACAGGCTCTTTCCGGTGACGCTGCGTGGCGGCCGGGAATCCGACCGCCGGGCCGGAGCCGGTGGACGCGGGTGGGCCCGGCTCCCCTTCCGGGAACCGGGCCCACCGTGCGAACCGGCCGCAGGTCGCAGCGTCGCGGTTCAGCGCACGAACACTCCCGCCTGGTTCGCCAGGTCCAGGAAGTACTGCGGCGCCACGCCGAGCACCAGCGTGACCGCCACTCCCACGCCGATCGCCATCACCGTCAGCGCCGAGGGAACGGCGACGGTCGGACCGTCGGGCCTCGGCTCGCTGAAGAACATCAGCACGATGACCCGGATGTAGAAGAAGGCGGCGATCGCCGAGGAGATCACGCCGACCACGACCAGCGGGGCCGCGCCGCCCTCCGCCGCCGCCTTGAAGACGGCGAACTTCCCGGCGAACCCGGAGGTCAGCGGGATGCCGGCGAAGGCCAGCAGGAAGACCGCGAACACGGCCGCCACCAGGGGCGACCTGCGCCCGAGCCCCGCCCACTTGGACAGGTGGGTCGCCTCTCCGCCGGCGTCGCGCACGAGGGTGACCACGGCGAACGCGCCGATCGTCACGAACGAGTACGCCGCCAGGTAGAAGAGGACCGACGAGACGCCGTCCGGGGTGGTCGCGATGACGCCGGCGAGGATGAATCCGGCGTGCGCGATGGACGAGTACGCCAGCAGCCGCTTGATGTCCGTCTGCGTGATCGCGACGATCGCGCCGCCCAGCATCGTGATGATCGCGACGCCCCACATGACCGGCCGCCAGTCCCAGCGCAGCCCGGGCAGGACCACGTAGAGGAGGCGCAGCAGAGCGCCGAAGGCGGCCACCTTGGTCGCCGCGGCCATGAAGCCGGTGACCGGGGTGGGCGCCCCCTGGTAGACGTCGGGGGTCCACATGTGGAACGGCACCGCGCCCACCTTGAACAGCAGGCCCATGACGATCATCGCGGCGCCGACGAGGAGCAGCGCGTCGTTGCCCATGGTGTCGGCGAGCGCCGGGTTCACGTTCTGGACGGAGCCGTCGACGACCTGCGCGATGGTCCCGTACGACACGGAGCCCGCGTAGCCGTACAGCAGGGCGATGCCGAAGAGGGTGAACGCGGAGGCGAACGCGCCGAGGAGGAAGTACTTGACCGCGGCCTCCTGCGACATGAGCCGCTTGCGGCGGGCCAGCGCGCACAGGAGGTACAGGGGCAGCGAGAAGACTTCCAGGGCGATGAAGAGCGTCAGCAGGTCGTTGGCCGATGGGAAGACCAGCATCCCCGCGACCGCGAACAGCAGCAGCGGGAAGACCTCGGTCGTGGTGAACCCGGCCTTGACCGCGGCCTGTTCGCTCTCGCTGCCGGGCACGGAGGCCGCCTGGGCGGCGAAGGAGTCGACCCGGGCTCCGTGCGCCTCGGGGTCGAGGTGCCGTTCGGCGAAGGTGAACAGGCCGACCAGGGCGGCGAGCAGAATCGTGCCCTGGAGGAAGAGGGCCGGTCCGTCGACGGCGATCGCGCCCATGGCCGCGATGCGCGCCTTCGTGGTGCCGTAGCCGTGCGTCGCCAGCGCGACCACCGCGACGAACGCGACGATCAACGCGGCGGCGGACAGGATGAGTTGGGCGTAGTAGCGGTACTTGCGCGGCACGAACGCCTCGACCAGCACCCCGACGATCGCCGCGCCCACGACGATCAGGGTGGGCGACAGCTGCCCGTATTCGATCTTCGGCGTGTCGATCTTCGTGATCGGGTCGGCCGCAGTTGCCGCCGTTGTCCACAGGCTGTGGACGGCTGATGCGCTCACTTGGCCGCCTCCACCTCGGGCTTGGGGTCCTTCTTGTGTACGTCGGACAGCGTCTGCTTGACCGCCGGGTTCACGATGTCGGTGACGGGCTTCGGGTAGACGCCCAGGAAGATCAACAGCACGATCAGCGGGGTGACGACCACGAGCTCCCGCGCGCGCAGGTCAGGCATCGCGGAGACCTCGGGCTTCACCGGGCCGGTCATCGTCCGCTGGTAGAGCACGAGCGTGTAGAGAGCGGCGAGCACGATGCCGAGGGTGGCGACGATGCCGATCGCCGGGTAGCGCGCGAACGTGCCGACCAGGACGAGGAACTCGCTCACGAAGGGCGCGAGTCCCGGCAGCGACAGCGTCGCCAGGCCACCGATCAGGAAGGTGCCGGCGAGCACCGGGGCGACCTTCTGCACTCCCCCGTAGTCGGCGATGAGCCGCGAGCCGCGCCGCGAGATCAGGAATCCGGCGACCAGCATCAGCGCGGCCGTCGAGATGCCGTGGTTGACCATGTACAGCGTCGCGCCCGACTGGCCCTGACTGGTCATCGCGAAGATGCCCAGGATGATGAACCCGAAGTGCGAGATCGACGCGTACGCCACCAGCCGCTTGATGTCCCGCTGACCGACGGCCAGCAGCGCACCGTAGACGATGCTGATCACCGCGAGGACGAGGATGACGGGCGTCGCCCACTTGCTGGCCTCCGGGAAGAGCTGGAGGCAGAAGCGGAGCATCGCGAAGGTGCCCACCTTGTCGACGACCGCCGTGATGAGGACGGCGACCGGGGTGGTGGCCTCGCCCATGGCGTTGGGCAGCCAGGTGTGCAGCGGCCACAGCGGCGCCTTCACCGCGAAGGCGAAGAAGAACCCGAGGAACAGCCAGCGTTCCGTGCTCGTCGCCATGTGGAGCGTGCCGTCGGCGCGGGCCTGGGCGATCTCCGTGAGCGAGAAGTTCCCCGCGACCACGTACAGGCCGATCACCGCGGCCAGCATGATCAGACCGCCGACCAGGTTGTACAGGAGGAACTTCACGGCCGCGTACGACCGTTGCGTGGACGCCACCTCCTCGCCGTGCTCGTGGGCCCGGTCCCCGAAGCCGCCGATGAGGAAGTACATCGGGATGAGCATGGCTTCGAAGAAGATGTAGAAGAGGAAGACGTCGGTGGCCTCGAAGGAGAGGATCACCATCGCCTCGACGGCCAGGATCAGGGCGAAGAAGCCCTGTGTCGGCCGCCAGCGCTTGTTGCCCGTCTCCAGCGGGTCGGCGTCGTGCCAGCCCGCGAGGATGACGAACGGGATCAGCAGCGCCGTCAGGGCGACGAGCGCGACCCCGATGCCGTCCACGCCCAGCTCGTACCTGACCCCGAAGTCCTTGATCCAGGAGTGGGATTCGGTGAGCTGGTAGCGGCTGCCGCCCGGGTCGAAGCGGACCAGGACGACGATCGCCAGGGCCAGCGTCGCGAGGGAGAACACCAGGGCCAGGGCTTTGGCGGCGTTGCGCCGGGCGGCCGGGACGGCGGCCGTGGCGACCGCCCCGATCGCGGGGAGCGCAGCCGTCGCTGTCAGCAGAGGAAAGGACATCGGTATCAGACCGCCCTCATCAGCAGGGTCGCGGCGACGAGGAGCGCCGCACCGCCGAACATCGAGACCGCGTACGACCGCGCGAAGCCGTTCTGCAGCCGGCGCAGCCGCCCGGAGAGGCCGCCGACCGAGGCCGCCGTGCCGTTGACGACGCCGTCGACCAGGGTGTGGTCGACGTAGACCAGGGAGCGCGTGAGGTGCTCGCCGCCGCGCACCAGGACGACGTGGTTGAAGTCGTCCTGGAGCAGGTCCCGCCGGGCGGCCCGGGTGAGCAGCGACCCGCGCGGGGCGACGGCGGGGACGGGACGGCGGCCGTACTGGGCGTAGGCGATGCCGACGCCGATGACCAGGCAGACCATGGTCGCTCCCGTGACCGTCGCCACGCTGAGCGGCGAGTCGCCCTCGCTGTGCCCGGTGACGGGCTCCAGCCAGTGCAGGAAGCGGTCGCCGATGCTGAAGAACCCGCCCGCGAAGACCGACCCGAACGCCAGCACGATCATCGGGATTGTCATGACCTTGGGCGACTCGTGCGGGTGGGGTTCCGTGTGCTCGCCCTGGTGCTCGGCCGCGGGCTCCGCGCTGGGCGCCTCGGGCGAGCGGGTGGGCTGGTTCTTCCAACGCTCCTCGCCGAAGAACGTCATCAGCATCACGCGCGTCATGTAGTACGCGGTGATGGCCGCGCCGAGCAGGGCGCAGCCGCCGAGGATCCAGCCCTCGGCGCCGCCCTTGGCGAACGCCGCCTCGATGATCTTGTCCTTGGAGAAGAAGCCGGACAGCCCGGGGAAGCCGATGATGGCGAGGTAGCCGAGGCCGAAGGTGACGAAGGTGACGGGCATGTACTTCCGCAGGCCGCCGTACTTGCGCATGTCGACCTCGTCGTTCATGCCGTGCATGACCGAACCGGCGCCGAGGAACAGACCGGCCTTGAAGAAGCCGTGCGTCACCAGGTGCATGATCGCGAAGACGTAGCCGATGGGGCCGAGGCCCGCGGCCAGCACCATGTAGCCGATCTGCGACATGGTCGAGCCGGCCAGCGCCTTCTTGATGTCGTCCTTCGCGCAACCGACGATCGCACCGAACAGGAGGGTGACCGCACCGACGACGGTGACGACCAGTTGCGCGTCGGGAGCCCCGTTGAAGATCGCGGCGGACCGGACGATCAGGTACACGCCCGCGGTCACCATCGTGGCGGCGTGGATGAGGGCCGAGACCGGAGTCGGGCCCTCCATGGCGTCCCCGAGCCAGGACTGCAGGGGTACCTGGGCGGACTTGCCGCAGGCGGCGAGCAGCAGCATCAGGGCGATGGCCGTGAGCTTGCCCTCCGAGGCGTCACCGGCGATGCCGGGCTGTCCCTCCGCTCCGAGCAGCGGGCCGAAGGCGAACGTGCCGAAGGTGGTGAACATCAGCATGATGGCGATGGACAGGCCCATGTCGCCCACGCGGTTGACCAGGAAGGCCTTCTTCGCGGCGGTCACGGCGCTGGGCTTGTGCTGCCAGAAGCCGATGAGCAGGTAGGACGCGAGACCCACGCCCTCCCAGCCGACGTACAGCAGAAGGTAGTTGTCGGCGAGGACGAGCAACAGCATCGCCGCGAGGAACAGGTTCAGATAGCCGAAGAAGCGGCGGCGCCGCTCGTCGTGCTCCATGTACCCGACCGAGTACAGGTGGATCAGCGAGCCGACGCCCGTGATCAGCAGCACGAACGTCATCGACAACTGGTCGAGGCGGAAGCCGACGTCCGCCTGGAATCCCTCGACCGGGATCCAGCTGAACAGGTGCTGCGTCAGCGTCCGGTCCTCGGCGCTCCTGCCCAGCAGGTCGCTGAACAGGACGAGACCGAGCACGAAGGACACGGTCGACAGGAGCGTGCCGATCCACTGGCCGACGGCGTCGAGCCGACGGCCGCCGACCAGCAGGACGGCCGCTCCGAGCAGGGGCGCCGCGATCAGCAGCGCAATCAGGTTCTCCACGTTTCTTCCGACCCCTTACAGCTTCATCAGGCTGGCGTCGTCGACCGAGGCCGAGTGGCGGGAACGGAACAGCGACACGATGATCGCGAGTCCGACCACGACCTCCGCGGCGGCGACGACCATCGTGAAGAACGCGATGATCTGGCCGTCGAGATTGCCGTGCATCCGGGAGAAGGTGACGAACGCGAGGTTGCAGGCGTTGAGCATGAGCTCGATGCACATGAAGACGACGATCGCGTTGCGCCTGATCAGCACACCCGTCGCACCGATCGTGAACAACAGGGCCGCGAGATAGAGGTAGTTGACGGGATTCACTTCGACGCCTCCTCCGTCCGCTTCAGGTGCGGCGGCTCGATCGCGGCCCGCTCCAGGCGCTCCTCCGCGCGCTGTTCCAGGGCCTTGAGGTCGTTGAGCGCCTCGGCGGACACGTCACGGATCTGACCGCGCTCGCGCAGTGTCCTGCTGACCGTGAGCTCAGAGGGCGTGCCGTCGGGCAGCAGGCCCTGGACGTCCACGGCGTTGTGCCGCGCGTACACGCCCGGCGCCGGCAGCGGAGGCACATGCTTGCCCTCGCGCACCCGCCGCTCGGACAGCTCGCGCTGGGTCAGGGCGCGCTCGGTGCGCTCGCGGTGGGTGAGCACCATGGCGCCGACGGCGGCCGTGATGAGCAGGGCGCCGGTGATCTCGAAGGCGAAGACGTACTTGGTGAAGATGAGGGTGGCGAGGCCCTCCACATTGCCGTGCGCGTTCGCCTCGGTCAGGCCGGTGAACTCCGTCAGAGAGGCGTGGCCGATGCCGGCGATCAGCAGGACGCCGAACCCCAGACCGCTGAGGAGGGCCAGCCAGCGCTGTCCCTTGATGGTCTCCTTCAGGGAGTCCGCCGCGGTGACGCCGACCAGCATCACCACGAACAGGAACAGCATCATGATCGCGCCGGTGTAGACGACGATCTGCACGATGCCCAGGAAGTAGGCGCCGTTGGCGAGATACAAGATCGCCAGAATGATCATGGTGCCGGCGAGACAGAGCGCGCTGTGCACGGCCTTCTTCATGAAGACGGTGCACAGGGCGCCGACGACGGCGACGGTGCCGAGCACCCAGAACTGGAAGGCCTCACCGGTGGAGGTGGAATAGGCGGCGAGCTGCGCGCTCATCGGCGGATCACCTCCTCCGAGGCCGGCTCGTCCGGACCGAAGGTGGAGTCGGCTTCCTGCGGGACCTCGCCCTTGGAGACGGCCACCTGGCGCTCCGTGCCGGGCGCGGCCTCCGTCACCAGGCCCCGGTAGTAGTCCTGTTCGTCCGTGCCGGGGTAGATGGCGTGGGGGGAGTCCACCATGCCGTCGTCCAGGCCCGCGAGCAGTTGCTCCTTGGTGTAGATCAGGTTGGCGCGGCTGGAGTCGGCGAGTTCGAACTCGTTCGTCATCGTCAACGCGCGCGTGGGACAAGCCTCGATGCACAGGCCGCACAGAATGCACCGGGCGTAGTTGATCTGATAGACGCGCCCGTACCGCTCACCCGGCGAGTAACGCTCCTCGTCGGTGTTGTCGGCGCCCTCCACGTAGATGGCGTCGGCGGGGCAGGCCCAGGCGCACAGCTCACAGCCGACGCACTTCTCCAGACCGTCCGGATGGCGGTTGAGCTGGTGCCGCCCGTGGAACCGGGGAGCCGTGGTCTTCTCCTGCTCCGGGTACTGCTCGGTCAGCCGCTTCTTGAACATGGCCTTGAAGGTCACGCCGAAGCCGGCCACCGGGTTCTGGAAACCAGGCGTCGTCTGCCCGGCCTCCTTGGGCTCCTCAGCCATCGGACGCCTCCTTTCCCTGTCGCGATCCGTCACTCACAGTGTCCACCCCGCCACTGACAATGAGCTCCCGCTCCCGGCGCGGACTGCGCCTGGGCACCGGGGGGAGCTCCTGTCCCGGCAGCGGCGGGACGGGGAACCCGCCCGCCATGGGGTCGAAGCCGACCGGCTCGGCCGGCTCCTGCGCGCTCTTCCCGCCGTTGCGGAACATGTCCACGACGAAGGAGAGCAACAGCAGGACCAGGACGCCGCCGCCGACGTAGAGGAAGATGTCGGCGAAGTCGTAGTTCTCGTTGCGCAGCGTCCGCACGGTCGCGACGAGCATCAGCCACGTCACCGAGACGGGGATCAGGACCTTCCAGCCGAGCTTCATCAGCTGGTCGTAGCGGACGCGGGGAAGCGTGCCGCGCAGCCAGATGAAGAAGAACAACAGCAGCTGCACCTTGACGACGAACCAGAGCATCGGCCACCAGCCGTGGTTCGCGCCCTCCCAGAAGGCGCTGATCGGCCAGGGAGCCCGCCAGCCGCCGAGGAAGAGCGTGGTCGACACGGCGGAGACCGTCACCATGTTCACGTACTCGGCGAGCATGAACATCGCGAACTTGATCGACGAGTACTCGGTGTTGAAGCCGCCGACCAGGTCGCCCTCGGACTCCGGCATGTCGAACGGAGCGCGGTTGGTCTCGCCGACCATCGTGACGATGTACAGGATGAAGGAGACCGGCAACAGGAGGATGTACCAGCGGTCGTGCTGCTGCTCGACGATCGTCGACGTCGACATCGACCCCGAGTAGAGGAACACCGAGGCGAACGCGGCGCCCATGGCGATCTCGTAGGAGATCATCTGCGCGCACGACCGCAGACCGCCCAGCAGCGGGTACGTGGAGCCGGAGCTCCACCCCGCCAGGACGATGCCGTAGATGCCGACCGAGGCGACCGCGAGGATGTAGAGCATCGCGATCGGCAGGTCGGTGAGCTGCATCGTGGTGCGCCGGCCGAAGATCGAGATCTCGTTGCCGGCCGGCCCGAAGGGGATCACGGCGATCGCCATGAAGGCCGGGATGGCCGCGACGATCGGCGCGAGGACGTACACCACCTTGTCCGCGCGTTTGACGATCAGGTCTTCCTTCAGCATCAGCTTGATGCCGTCGGCGAGCGACTGCAGCATGCCCCAGGGGCCGTGCCGGTTGGGGCCGATGCGCAACTGCATCCAGGCGACGACCTTGCGTTCCCACACGATGGAGAACAGCACGGTGATCATCAGGAAGGCGAAGCAGAACACCGCCTTGACGACGACCAGCCACCAGGGGTCGCGGCCGAACATCGAGAGGTCTTCAGCGGCGAGGTACGGGCTCATGCCTCCACCTCCTTGGGGGCGTCGGCGGCGAGCGTCGCCGGGCCGATGCGGACGAGGGAACCGGGCGTGGCCCCGGCATCGGATGCGACACCCCTGCCGATGGAGTTCAGCGGCAGCCAGACGACCCGGTCGGGCATCTCGGTGATCTGCAGCGGCAGTTCGACCACCCCGGCGGGACCGGTGACGGCGAGCAGGTCGCCGTCCTTGACGCCCGCCTCGGCGGCCGTGGCGGCCGACACACGCGCGCGTGCGGCGTGCCGGGTCCCGGCGAGCGCCTCGTCACCCTGCTGCAGGACGCCCTGGTCGAGCAGCAGGCGGTGCCCTGCGAGCACCGCCTCCCCGGCCGCGGGTCGCGGCAGCTGAGCGGCCGTCTCCACGGGGGCGGCGGCCCGCGGGCCGTCCCAGGCTCCGAGCCGGTCGAGCTCCGCGCGCGCGGTGCGCAGATCCGGCAGTCCGAGATGGACGTCCATGGCGTCCGCGAGCATCTGCAGCACACGCGCGTCGGCCGGCGCCCCACGGCGGGTCATCTGGTCGGGCTTCAGCGCGGCCTCGAAGAAGCGCACCCTGCCCTCCCAGTTGAGGAACGCGCCGGCCTTCTCGGCGACCGCGGCCACCGGCAGCACGACGTCGGCGTGCTCGGTGACCTCGCCGGGCCTCAGCTCCAGCGACACCACGAAGCCGGCCTCGGCCAGCGCCGCACGCGCGCGTGCCGGGTCGGGCAGGTCCGCGACCTCGACGCCGGCGACGAGCAGCGCCTGGAGTTCGCCGGACACCGCGGCCTCGATGATCTGCCCGGTGTCACGGCCGTAACGGTGCGGGAGTTCGGCCAGGCCCCAGGCCGCGGCGACCTCGTCCCGCGCGCGGGGGTCGGTGGCCGGACGGCCGCCCGGCAGGAGGGAGGGCAGTGCGCCCGCCTCGATCGCGCCCCGCTCCCCCGCCCGGCGCGGAATCCACACCAGCCGGGCGCCCGTCGCCGCGGCGGCCCGCACCGCGGCGGTGAGGGCACCGGCAACCCCGGCGAGCCGCTCTCCGACGACGATCACCGCGCCCGGGGCCCGCAGCGCCTCGGCGGCCGTGCCGCCCGCGTCCTGCAGGCCGACACCGCTCGCGAGCGCGTCCAGCCACTCCGTCTCGGTGCCCGGAGCCGCCGGCAGCAGCGTGCCGCCCGCCTTCTCGAGGCCCCGGGTGGCGTGGGTGCCCAGCGAGAACACCCGCTGCCCGTGCTTGCGCCAGGCCTTGCGCAACCGCAGGAAGACGCCGGGCGCCTCCTCCTCCGACTCGAACCCCGCCAGCAGAACCGTCGGCGCCTTCTCCAGGAGGGTGTACGTGACGCCCCCGCCGTCGAGGTCACGACCGCGGCCGGCGACGTGGGCGGCCAGGAAGTCGGCCTCCTCACTGCTGTGCACCCGCGCGCGGAAGTCGACGTCGTTGGTGTCGAGCGCCACGCGCGCGAACTTGCTGTACGCGTAGGCGTCCTCGATGGTGAGCCGACCGCCGGTCAGGACGCCGGTCCTGCCGCGCGAGGCCAGCAACCCCTGGGCCGCGATCTGCAACGCCTCCGGCCAGGAAGCCGGCACGAGGTCTCCCTCGGCGTTGCGCACCCGTGGCGTCTCCAGCCGGTCCCGCTGTTGCGCGTACCGGAAGGCGAACCGCCCCTTGTCGCAGATCCACTCCTCGTTGACCTCGGGGTCGTTGGCGGCCAGGCGCCGCATGACCTTGCCGCGCCGGTGGTCGGTGCGTGTGGCGCAGCCGCCGGAGCAGTGCTCGCAGACCGACGGCGAGGAGACCAGGTCGAAGGGCCGGGAGCGGAACCGGTAGGCCGCCGAGGTCAGCGCGCCGACCGGGCAGATCTGGATGGTGTTGCCGGAGAAGTACGACTCGAAGGGGTCGCCCTCGCCGGTGCCGACCTGCTGGAGCGCGCCCCGCTCGATCAGCTCGATCATCGGGTCGCCCGCCACCTGGTTGGAGAACCTGGTGCAGCGGGCGCACAGCACGCACCGCTCGCGGTCGAGCAGCACCTGCGTGGAGATCGGGACGGGCTTTTCGTACGTACGCTTGCGGCCCTCGAACCGGGACTCGGCCTGACCGTGCGACATGGCCTGGTTCTGCAGGGGGCACTCGCCGCCCTTGTCGCAGACCGGACAGTCCAGCGGGTGGTTGATGAGGAGCAGCTCCATCACGCCGTGCTGCGCCTTCTCGGCCGCGGGCGAGGTGAGGTGGGTCTTCACCACCATGCCGTCGGTGCAGGTGATGGTGCAGGATGCCATGGGCTTGCGCTGGCCCTCGACCTCGACGATGCACTGCCGGCAGGCGCCGGCCGGATCGAGGAGGGGATGGTCGCAGAAGCGGGGGATCTCGATGCCGAGCTGCTCGGCGGCCCGGATGACCAGAGTGCCCTTGGGCACGCTGATCTCGGCGCCGTCGATGCTCAGCGTGACGAGATCTTCCGGCGGGACCGCCGCCTCGCCGCCTCCGGAGGGAGCGCTGGTGGTCACCGTCATGCGTTCACCTCCGTGTGCTTGTCCGCCCAGACCGTCGACTTGGCCGGGTCGAAGGGGCAGCCCCGGCCCGTGATGTGCTCCTCGTACTCCTCGCGGAAGTACTTCAGCGAGGAGAAGATCGGCGAGGCGGCGCCGTCGCCGAGGGCGCAGAAGGACTTGCCGTTGATGTTGTCGGCGATGTCGTTGAGCTTGTCGAGGTCGGAGAGGACCCCCTTGCCGGCTTCGATGTCCCGCAGCAACTGCACGAGCCAGTAGGTGCCTTCGCGGCACGGGGTGCACTTGCCGCAGGACTCGTGGGCGTAGAACTCGGTCCAGCGGGTCACGGCCCGCACGACGCACGTCGTCTCGTCGAAGCACTGCAGGGCTTTCGTGCCGAGCATGGAACCCGCGGCGCCCACTCCTTCGTAGTCAAGAGGGACGTCGAGGTGCTCGTCGGTGAACATCGGCGTCGAGGACCCGCCCGGCGTCCAGAACTTGAGCCGGTGCCCGGGTCGCATTCCGCCGCTCATCTCCAGGAGCTGGCGCAGCGTGATGCCGAGCGGCGCCTCGTACTGGCCGGGGCTGGCGACATGGCCGCTGAGGGAGTAGAGCGTGAAGCCCGGGGACTTCTCGCTTCCCATCGACCTGAACCATTCCTTGCCGTTTTTCAGGATCGCGGGAACTGACGCGATCGACTCGACGTTATTCACCACAGTCGGGCACGCATAGAGGCCCGCGACCGCAGGAAAGGGGGGACGAAGCCGCGGTTGACCACGGCGGCCTTCGAGCGAGTCGAGCAGTGCGGTCTCCTCACCGCAGATGTACGCGCCGGCGCCGGCGTGCACGGTGATTTCGAGGTCGAGTCCACTGCCCAGGATGTTCTCGCCGAGGTAGCCCGCCGCACGGGCCTCGCGCACGGCCTCGTGCAGCCGCCGCAGAACAGGGACGACTTCACCCCGTAGATAGATGAAGGCATGAGACGACCTGATGGCATAACACGCGATCACCATGCCCTCGATGAGGCTGTGCGGGTTCGCGAAGAGGAGCGGGATGTCCTTGCAGGTCCCGGGCTCCGATTCGTCGGCGTTGACAACTAGATAGTGCGGCTTTCCATCCCCCTGGGGAATGAACTGCCATTTCATTCCGGTGGGGAATCCCGCGCCGCCCCGCCCTCGCAGACCGGAGTCCTTGACGTAGGCGATCAGGTCGTCCGGCGACATGGCGAGCGCCTTGCGAAGGCCCTCGTACCCTTCGTGCCTCCGGTAGACGTCGAGGCTCCAGGACTTGTCCTCGTCCCAGAAGGCCGACAACACGGGTGCGAGCAGCTTCTCGGGGCTGCTGCCTTTCAGCTCGGGTGCCAAGGTCATCACTCCCCCTCCTCGGCGGTAGGCCCTGCCGGGTGGGCCGGGTCGGAGGCCGACGTGTCCTGCGGCGCGTCATGCGAACTCAGGTGCTCGCCGGGCGACGGGTCGTGCGGTGTCGCGTCGCTCGGGGCCTTGCCCTGCGGCTGGTCGTGCGGCCCGCCGTCGCGTGGATGGACCACGCGCGCGGGTGCGGTCTCTCCCCTTGCCAGGCGAAGACCCACCAGCGACGCCGGTCCCGCTCCGCCGCTCGCCTCGACGGCACCCTCCCGCTCGTCGGGGAAGCCCGCCAGGATCCGGGCCGTCTCCTTGAACGTGCACAGCGGCGCACCTCGCGTGGGTGAGACGGTGCCTCCGGTCCGCAGGTCGTCGACCAGGCGCTTCGCGCTCTGCACGGTCTGGTTGTCGAAGAACTCCCAGTTGACCATCACGACCGGCGCGAAGTCGCAGGCCGCGTTGCACTCGATGTGCTCCAGAGTGATCTTCCCGTCGTCGGTGGTCTCACCGTTGCCGACACCCAGGTACTCCTGGAGCCCCTCGAAGATCGCGTCCCCGCCCATCACCGCGCACAGCGTGTTGGTGCACACCCCTACCTGGTAGTCGCCGCTGGGGCGGCGGCGGTACATGGTGTAGAAGGTGGCGACCGCCGTGACCTCGGCCGTCGTCAGGTCCAGCACGTCCGCGCAGAACCGCATCCCGGTGCGCGTGACGTGCCCCTCCTCCGACTGCACGAGGTGCAGCAACGGCAGGAGCGCGGACCGGGAATCGGGGTAGCGGGCGATGATCTCGCGCGCGTCCGCCTCCAGTCGGGCTCGGACGTCGTCCGGGTAGGCGGGTGCGGGCAGCTCGGGCATGCCCAGGCTGACGCCCCGCTCGGAAGAAGAGGTGGTCACCGGTCGACGCCTCCCATCACGGGGTCGATGGACGCGACGGCGACGATGACGTCGGCGACCTGGCCGCCCTCGCACATCGCCGCCATGGCCTGCAGGTTGGTGAAGGACGGGTCCCGGAAGTGGACCCGGTAGGGGCGGGTGCCTCCGTCGGAGACGGCGTGCACCCCCAGTTCGCCCTTGGGCGACTCGACCGCCGCGTACGCCTGTCCCGGCGGCACGCGGAAGCCCTCGGTGACCAGCTTGAAGTGGTGGATCAGGGCCTCCATGGAGGTGCCCATGATCTTCTTGATGTGGTCGAGGGAGTTGCCGAGACCGTCGGGGCCCAGGGCGAGCTGAGCGGGCCAGGCGATCTTCCGGTCGGCGACCATGACCGGGCCGGGCTGGAGCCGGTCCAGGCACTGCTCCACGATCCGCAGCGACTGCCGCATCTCCTCCAGGCGGATGAGGAAGCGGCCGTAGGAGTCGCAGGAGTCCGCGGTCGGGACGTCGAATTCGTACGTCTCGTAGTCGCAGTAGGGCTGTGTCTTGCGCAGGTCGTGAGGCAGGCCGGTGGAGCGCAGGATCGGGCCGGTGGCGCCGAGGGCCATGCAGCCGGCCAGGTCGAGATAGCCGACGTCCTGCATACGGGCCTTGAAGATGGGGTTCCCGGTGGCGAGCTTGTCGTACTCGGGGAGGTTCTTCTTCATCTTCTTCACGAACTCGCGGATCTGGTCCACCGCGCCGGGCGGCAGGTCCTGGGCGAGTCCGCCGGGGCGGATGTACGCGTGGTTCATCCGCAGGCCCGTGATGAGCTCGTAGATGTCGAGAATCATTTCACGATCACGGAATCCGTAGATCATGATCGTGGTGGCGCCGAGCTCCATGCCGCCGGTGGCGATGCACACCAGGTGGGACGACAGCCGGTTCAGCTCCATCAGGAGCACCCGGATGATCTTGGCGCGCTCGGTGATCTGGTCCTCGACGCCCAGGAGCTTCTCGACGGCGAGACAGTAGGCGGTCTCGTTGAAGAAGGACGTCAGGTAGTCCATGCGCGTCACGAACGTGGTGCCCTGGGTCCACGTGCGGTACTCGAGGTTCTTCTCGATGCCGGTGTGGAGGTAGCCGATGCCGCAGCGGGCCTCGGTGACCGTCTCGCCCTCGATCTCCAGGATGAGGCGGAGCACTCCGTGGGTGGAGGGGTGCTGGGGGCCCATGTTGACGACGATGCGCTCGTCGTCGGCGCGGGCCGCGGACTGCACGACCTCGTCCCAGTCGCCACCGGTGACCGTGTATACCGTGCCCTCGGTGGTCTCACGGGCGGACGCCATCGAGGAGGTGGTCCCGGAGGGACTCGATGAGGGGTGGTGGCCGGGCGACGGGTTGGGAGTGCTCATGAGTACGACCTCCGCTGGTCCGGAGCCGGGATCTGGGCGCCCTTGTACTCGACGGGGATGCCGCCGAGGGGGTAGTCCTTGCGCTGCGGATGGCCCGGCCAGTCGTCGGGCATCATGATCCGCGTCAGGGCCGGGTGACCGTCGAAGACGATTCCGAAGAAGTCGTAGGTCTCGCGCTCGTGCCAGTCGTTCGTGGGGTACACGGAGACCAGGGACGGGACGTGCGGCTCGGCGTCCGGGGCGCTGACCTCCAGGCGGATCAGCCGGTTGTGGGTGATCGAGCGCAGGTGGTAGACGGCGTGCAGCTCGCGCCCCTTGTCGTTGGGGTAGTGCACGCCGGAGACGCCGGTGCAGAGTTCGAAGCGCAGGGCCGGGTCGTCGCGCAGGGTGCGGGCGACGCGCAGCAGGTGCTCGCGCTCGACGTGGAACGTGAGCTCGCCGCGGTCGACGACCGTCTTCTCGATCGCGTTCTCCGGGAGCAGGCCCTGCTCCTCCAGCGCGCCCTCGAGTTCGTCGGCGACCTCGTCGAACCAGCCGCCGTAGGGGCGGTTCGTGGCGCCGGGAAGCCGGACCGAGCGGACCAGGCCGCCGTAGCCGGAGGTGTCTCCGCCGTTGTCGGCGCCGAACATGCCGCGCTGGACGCGGACCTCCTCCCCGCCCTGGCCGCGCTGGCCGGGGAGGTTGGAGGCGGAGAGGTCCTTCTCGGGGTTCACCCCGTTCGAGGAGCCGTTCGCGCCGTGGGTGCCGTTCGCGTCGCTCACCGCAGCAGCCCCTTCATCTCGATCATGGGCAGGGCCTTGAGCGCCGCTTCCTCCGCCTCGCGGGCCGCCTCCTCGGCGTTCACGCCCAGCTTGGTGTTCTGGATCTTCTGGTGGAGCTTGAGGATCGCGTCCATCAGCATCTCGGGGCGCGGCGGGCAGCCCGGGAGATAGATGTCGACGGGGACGATGTGATCGACGCCCTGGACGATCGCGTAGTTGTTGAACATGCCGCCGGAGGAGGCGCACACGCCCATGGAGATGACCCACTTGGGGTTCGGCATCTGGTCGTAGACCTGCCGCAGCACCGGCGCCATCTTCTGGCTCACCCGGCCTGCCACGATCATCAGGTCCGCCTGGCGGGGCGAACCGCGGAAGACCTCCATGCCGAAGCGGGCCAGGTCGTAGCGGCCCGCGCCGGTGGTCATCATCTCGATGGCGCAGCAGGCGAGGCCGAAGGTGGCGGGGAAGACGGACGCCTTGCGCACCCAGCCCGCGGCCTGCTCGACGGTGGTCAGCAGGAAGCCGCTCGGCAGTTTTTCTTCGAGTCCCATGACTTAAAGGCCCCTCAGTCCCATTCCAGGCCGCCGCGCCGCCATACGTACGCGTACGCCACGAAGACGGTGAGCACGAAGAGCAGCATCTCCACGAGCCCGAAGACACCCAGGGCGTCGAAGGTGACGGCCCAGGGGTAGAGGAAGACGATCTCGATGTCGAAGACGATGAAGAGCATCGCCGTCAGGTAGTACTTGATCGGGAAGCGCCCGCCGCCGGCCGGCGTGGGGGTCGGCTCGATTCCGCACTCATAGGCCTCGAGCTTGGCGCGGTTGTAGCGCTTCGGCCCGATCAGCGTGGCCATGACCACGGAGAAGATCGCAAAGCCTGCTCCGAGGGCTCCCAGTACGAGGATGGGCGCATAAGCGTTCACCGCTCCTCGCTCCTCTCAGTCGGCACTGACTGCTGGCGATGGCGTCGGACTCGATGCCGCCCCACCGCGCCGCCCACTCCGCCCGTCCTGACGAAGATCGCGAACATGTGAAGCAGGTCACAAGCCCAACTGCCTCGCATCCTATGCCCGCCGCTCTGTGATCTGCGACACGGGGTATTACACAAGCTTTGTGATCTCCACCACCTGACGAAGGATCATGAAGTCGTATCAGCAGTGATCTTCATACGCGAAGCGTCAGAGTGATCACAAGAAGTGACATTTTCGCTCGTCATCGCAGGCGACAGGGGGCGTCTCAATATCAAGAGGGTTCCCTTGCATGCAAATTGGAGCTGGACGCGGCGTCCTGGTAGTGACCCGCGTTCACACATCAGAGGGAGCCCCGACTCACGGTGTGGACGCGTGCACGCGTTCACGAGCGGAACGAATGGCACCGCATGCGCGGGACGCCTCCGCTCCGGTAACCGTTCCGTGACCTCCGCCACACCCGTGAGGGCCGCTTAAGAAGCGGGCTTGGCCAACGGTCGTGACCGATGGTAGGCGGCGGGCAATCCGGGCGTAACGACGAAAGCCCATGATCACAGGCTTGATCACCCGCGTCCGCAATGTCCGTTACGGCGTCAATAAAGAACGGCAGAACACGAATTTGCGGCACCCGTTGAACAACTGTGGCGCAGCACACGTTTCTTGTAGGTATGGAGGAGCCCCTGATACCGGTTGTACCCATGTCCCACACCGCTCACATACGCAGCCACCGGAAACCCCGCCGCAGCGCGTCGACGATCGCGATGCGGGCCGGAGTCGCCAGTGGTGTCCTCGGCACGCTGGCCGTCGCCGCAGCAGCAGGCACGGCCAACGCCGCCGAGCCGGTGACGCAGACGCTCGAACTGCCCGTGCTCACCGGTGACCTGGCCGCCCAGGTCGCACAGTCCGCCCAGGCCACACAGCAGGCCGCGGCGAACTACCAGCTGCACGCCGAGCGTGACGCGGCCGCCGCGGCAGCCGCCAAGGAGGCCAACAAGGACCTCGCGCACGCCAAGGCCGAGGCCAAGCAGAAGGCCGAGGCCGCCCGCAGGGCCGCCGCCGAGCGCGCCACGCGCTCCGCCGACCGGACCACGCTGTCCGCCTCGGCGAGCAGCAACACCTTCACCAGCACGAGCAGCTCCCACGCGACCGGTTCGGCCGCGGCTGTCATCGCCTTCGTGAAGGCACAGATCGGCGACGCCTACGTCTCCGGTGGCACCGGCCCCAACTCGTGGGACTGCTCGGGGCTGATGCAGACCGCCTTCAAGCAGGTGGGCATCGACCTGCCGCGCGTCTCGCAGGACCAGTCGACCGCCGGCACCCAGGTCTCCCTGGACAACCTGCAGCCGGGCGACATCCTGTACTGGGGCAGCGCGGGCAGCGCGTACCACGTGGCGGTGTACGTCGGCGACGGCATGTTCGTCGGCGCGCAGAACCCCTCCACCGGTGTGGCGGAGAAGCCGCTGTCCTACGACCCGCCGACCGGCGCGGTCCGGGTGCTCTGACACCCACTCGGCGCGCCCGTGAGGGCGCCGCACACACGCAAGGGCCGCAGCCGCTCGGGGGCAGCGGCCCTTCGGGTTGCCCCCGGCGCGGCCCGGCACGGCCCTCAGCGGGCCCTCAGCGCGCCTGAACGGGCCCGCACGGCCAGGGAGGTGGCCGAGCGGGGGCGAGCCGCCCTGAACCGGGCGGGAGCCCCGAGCCGGATGGGGGCCGCGAGTCGGATGAGGGCCCCGAGTCGGACGTGGCCACGAGTCGGAGGTGGCGCTCCGTCGCGCGCACGAGTTCCGACGCGCCAAGTCGCCGCCGCACCGGGGGCATTCATCCGGACATTCCCCCCTCCATCGGTGCATCGCCTGGGTGACCGGCACATCACGAGAGTGTCCGACATGTCGGATACATCGTCAGTGCGTGGGCAGGGGGCGGGCCGACGGGACGAAGGTCTTCGCACGCCGGGCCGCCGAGCGACGGATCCGCACCGTCCCGGTGGGAGGTCAGGCCTTGGGGGCCACCTTGCTCAGGCCGTTGATGATGCGGTCCATCGCGTCGCCGCCCGTGGGGTCCGTCAGGTTGGCGAGCATCTTCAGGGTGAACTTCATCAGCAGCGGATGGGTCAGACCGCGCTGTGCCGCGATCTTCATGACCTTCGGGTTGCCGATGAGCTTCACGAACGCCCGCCCCAGCGTGTAGTAGCCGCCGTAGGTGTCCGCGAGGATCTGCGGGTAGCGCTGCAGGGCGAGTTCGCGCTGGCCGGGGGTGGCCCGGGCATGGGCCTGAACGATGACGTCGGCGGCGATCTGGCCGGATTCCATGGCGTACGCGATGCCCTCGCCGTTGAAGGGGTTCACCAGGCCGCCGGCGTCGCCGACCAGCAGCAGCCCCTTGGTGTAGTGCGGCTTGCGGTTGAAGGCCATCGGCAGGGCCGCGCCGCGGATCGGGCCGGTCATGTTTTCGGGGGTGTACCCCCAGTCCTCCGGCATGGACGCGCACCAGGCCTTGAGGACCTCGCGCCAGTCGAGTTCCTTGAAGGAGTCGGAGGTGTTCAGCACGCCCAGGCCGACGTTGGACGTTCCGTCGCCCATGCCGAAGATCCAGCCGTAACCGGGCAGCAGCCGGTCCTCACCCGGGCCCCGGCGGTCCCACAGCTCCAGCCAGGACTCCAGATAGTCGTCCTCGTGGCGCGGAGAGGTGAAGTAGGTGCGGACCGCGACGCCCATCGGGCGGTCCTCACGGCGGTGCAGGCCCATCGCGAGGGAGAGGCGGGTGGAGTTGCCGTCGGCGGCCACCACGAGCGGGGCGCGGAAGGTGACTTCGCGCTTCTCCTCCCCCAGCTTGGCGTGCACACCGGTGATACGGCCGGTGCGTTCGTCGAGGATCGGCGCGCCGACGTTGCAGCGCTCGTAGAGGCGGGCGCCGGCCTTCTGGGCCTGCCGGGCGAGCTGCTCGTCGAAGTCGTCGCGCTTGCGGACGAGGCCGTAGTCGGGGAAGGAGGCGAGATCGGGCCAGTCGAGCTGCAACCGCACCCCGCCGCCGATGATCCTCAGGCCCTTGTTGCGCAGCCAGCCGGCTTCCTCGGAGATGTCGATGCCCATGGCCACGAGCTGCTTCGTGGCGCGCGGGGTGAGGCCGTCGCCGCAGACCTTCTCGCGCGGGAACTCGGTCTTCTCGAGGAGGAGTACGTCGAGTCCGGCCTTGGCGAGGTAGTAGGCGGTCGTGGAGCCGGCCGGTCCCGCGCCGACGACGATCACATCGGCGGTGGTCTCGGAGAAGGGCTCGGCGTGGGGCTCGTTCACGGCGGTCACGGCGGGATCTCCCCAAGTTCGGAATCTGCGTGCCGACCGGCACTGGACATGGGCAGTCTATTCAGCAGAAGTGATCACCTGGCTGAAGGGCTGCCCCGTGAACCGAGCTCTGCCCCTGGTACGGCTGCGCGTTCCGACGGACGAGGACGCGGTCGCCTGGCACCGGGTCTTCGACGACCCGGACGTGATGGAGTTCCAGGGGGGCAGATCCGCGGAACTGTCGGTCTACGAGGAGCTCACCGCCCGCCAGCGCCGGCACGACGCCGAACGCGGCTTCTGTCTGTGGACGATGCTGGACCGCGACGACCGGGTGCTCGGCTTCACCGGAGCCCAGCCGTGGCCCTGGGAGTGGGGGCCCCGGGGCGAGATCGAGATCGGATGGCGGCTCGGGCGGCAGCACTGGGGGCACGGCTATGTGACGGCGGCGGCGCAGATGACCCTGGAGCGGGTGCGGGCCGCCGGGGCCCCGGGAGTGGTGGCGATGGTCGACGCGCGCAACGAGCGGTCCATCGCCGTCACACAGCGGCTGGGGATGCGGCTCGCGGAGGTCTTCACCACCCCGGAGCCGGACCGGGAGGGGCGCTGCTACCGGCTCGTCTTGTGACCCTGCGTGGCCGTCGGCTACAGAACGACACCTGACGCTTCCGGACGGCCCCCCGGGCGGTTACCCTGCCAGTACCGCTGGGGGTGACATCTGTGCTCATTCCACCCAAAACACCCGACGTGCGTGTGCCCAGGCTGGTCGGCCTGATGGCCATGGACGCGCGCGAGGCGGCCGCTGCGCAGGGCGTGCTGCTGGCCGCACCGGACCGGCCCGACTTTCGCAACGCGGTCGTCGACCACGTCGTACGGCAGTATCCGCCGCCGGGCGTCGAGGTTCCGCGCGGCGCCGTGGTCACGGTGTGGTTCGACTTCTCCGACGGGGAGGGCGGCGGCGGCGCGGGCGTGCGCGAGCCGCGCGTGCCGAGACCAGGAGGGGGCGGGCTCCAGCGCGAACTGGACCGGTCCCACGACCCTTTCGAGACGATCGTCCGCTGACACGGGACCGGTCGGCCCCGAACCGTGCGGACCGGTCCGCACGGCCCGGACCGCACGGACCGAACCGATCAGTCCCGAACCGATCAGTCCCGGCCCGATCGGGCCGAACCGATCAGGCCGTACCGATCAGGCCTCCTTGAAGCCTCGGTGCAGGGTGACCACGCCGCCTGTCAGGTTGCGCCAGGCGACGTTCGACCAACCGGCCTTGCGCAGATGCTCGGCGAGGGCGGGCTGGTCGGGCCAGGCGCGGATCGACTCGGCCAGGTAGACATAGGCGTCGGGATTGGAGGAGACCGCGCGGGCGACCGGCGGCAGGGCCCGCATCAGGTACTCGGTGTAGACGGTCCGGAAGGGCGCCCAGGTGGGGTGCGAGAACTCGCAGATGACGACCCGGCCGCCGGGCCTGGTCACCCGGTGCATCTCACGCAGCGCCGAGTCGAAGTCCTGCACGTTGCGCAGGCCGAAGGAGATGGTGACGGCGTCGAAGGTGTCGTCCTTGAACGGCAGTCTCGTCGCGTCCCCGGCCGTGAACGGCAGCCAGGTGTGCTTCCTTTTCCCGACCTGGAGCATGCCGAGCGAGAAGTCGCAGGGGACGACGTAGGCGCCGGTCTGCGCGAAGGGGAGCGACGAGGTGGCCGTGCCGGCGGCGAGGTCAAGGACCTTCTGCGCGGGCCGGGCGTCGACCGCCTTGGCGACCTCCTTGCGCCACCTGCGGTCCTGGCCGAGGGACAGCACGTCGTTGGTCACGTCGTACCGTTCCGCCACGCGGTCGAACATCGAGGCGACTTCGTTGGGCTGCTTGTTCAGGGAAGCGCGGGTCACCCGCCCATTGTGGCAGCCCGGCCCCCGCCGGCTCACGGCAGGAGCCTCGGCTTCTTCCGCGCCGCGAGGTCCTCGACCCATCCGCACAGCAGCACGAAGACGCCGATCAGCAGCCAGCCCACGCCGAACAGGAACCACTGGCTGTCCAACGGCAGGTACGTCTCGAACGCGGGGACGTCCCAGAACCGGTCGATCAGCGGCACGGCCAGGATCAGGGCGATCTCGTGCCAGAGGTAGATCGTCACCGCCCGCGCGTTGAAGACGGTCACGATCCGGTTCGTCCGCCTGAACCGCGTGAGCCAGGCGAAGTCGATGCCGAAGTACGCCTTGGCCCACATCAGCGGCATGACGAAGCCGGCGGACCAGAAGGCCTGCGCGAGCGGGTTCTCGTCCAGGTCGTAGGTGCCGGACCCGGCCTGGTGCGTGAAGGCGTACCAGCCGCCGAACCCGATCGCCGCCAGGGACGCGAAGACGACCAGGGCCGGCTTCATCCGCTGCAGGACGCCGTCATGGTGCGCGAAACCGAGCATCCAGCAGAAGAGGTACGTCGACAGGTCCCACAGCGCGGTGCCGACGCGGTTGTCCGGGCCCGCCCACACGAAGGTCAGCACCAGGATCGGCGTGAGGGAGAGTGCCAGGAGGACGGCCGGCGCGAGCCGGAAGAGCCGCAGCAGCAGCGGCGAGAGCAGGACGAACCAGAGGTACGTCCGCAGGTACCAGAGGATCTCCCAGGCCTGCTCGCCCCAGGCGTTGCCCGGCGGGTCGCCCAGCGGCACGACCCAGTAGACGATCTCCCAGCCCGGCATCCAGTCGTGCACCAGCATCGCCAGGACGACGAAGACGCCCCAGAACCAGAACGGCGGCAGGAGCCGGCGCAGGCGGCTCCTGACCACCTTCACGGCCGGCCGCTCCAGGGATTTCGCCATCAGGGTGCCGGCCAGGCCGAACATGATCCCCATGGAGGGGAAGACCATGCCCGCCCAGGCCCAGCCGAAGGTGTGATAGGCGACGACCCTGATCAGGGCGAGGGCGCGAAGGGTGTCGAAGTAGCGGTCACGCTGGGGAGCGGCGGGCCCGACCGGTGGCGCGGCCTCCGTCGTGGGCGGAGGCGCCGTTTCCTCGACGGCGACGGCCTGCCCGTACTCCCTGGGCTCCGCCTGCTCCTGCGGATACGGCTCCTGCGGATACTGCTGGAGCCCGCCGTACTGCTGGGGTTGCCCGTACGGGGATTGCCCGTACGGGGGCTGCCCGTACTGCTGGGGTTGCCCGTACCCCTCGTACCCGTAGGGGTGCTGCGGCTGCTGACGGTACTGATCGCCGTGGCCCTGCTGGTCCCAGCTCATCGGCTCACCCCTGCCGGGGTGCCGACCTCGCCCGTGCGCTTCAGCTTCTGCCAGCGCAGACGGCCCCCGGTGAGGGCGGTGATGCAGGAGTGGATGAGGACGAGGTACATCATCTGGCGGTAGGCCAGCTGCTGCAGCGGCATCATCAGCAGGTAGCGGTACTTCTCGCGGTCCAGGCGGAACGCGTAGGCGGCGCAGCCCAGTTGGATGCCGAGGACCGCCAGCCAGGCCAGCAGGGCCGCCCGGAAGTCGATGAAGATCATCGAGTAGACGGTGAAGACGTCGATGAGCGGGGCGAAGACCGGCGTGACGATCTGGAAGAGCACCACGAGCGGCATGCCCACCCGGCCGAAGCGGCCCGAGGGCCCCTTGTCCGTCAGGGACCCGCGGTGCTTCCACAGCGCCTGCATGGTGCCGTAGGACCAGCGGTAGCGCTGGGACCACAGCTGCTTCAGCGAGCCCGGAGCCTCCGTCCAGGCCCTGGCGTGCTCCTGATAGACGACCTGCCGGCCCGCGCGGTGCATGGCGATGGTGATGTCGGTGTCCTCGGCGAGGGTGTCGTCGCTCATGCCGCCGACCTCCAGAACGGCGTCGCGGCGGAACGCCCCGATCGCGCCGGGGATGGTCGGCATGCAGCGCAGCAGGTCGTACATGCGGCGGTCGAGGTTGAAGCCCATCACGTACTCGATGTGCTGCCAGGCGCCGATGATCGTGTCGCGGTTGCCGACCTTCGCGTTGCCGGCGACCGCGCCGACCTGCGGGTTCGCGAAGGGCTGCACCAGATGGTGCACGGCCTCCGGCTCGAAGACCGTGTCGCCGTCCATCATCACGACGATGTCGTGGCTCGCGCTGCGGACGCCGTTGTTGAGGGCGGCGGGCTTGCCGGCGTTCTCCTGGCGGATGACGCGGACGTTCGTCATGCCGAGGGACGTCGCCGCCGCGCGGGCGATCTCGGAGGTGTCGTCGGTCGAGCCATCGTCCACGACGATGACCTCGATCGGGTGGGTGCTCTTCGCCAGCGACTTCAGGGTGTTGGCGATGCACTCCTTCTCGTTGTACGCCGGGACGATCACGCTCACCGGCCGGGTGATCGTCGGTCCCCAGCTGAAGCGGCGCCTGTTGCGCCGTCTGTGGTGGCGGCGCGCCAGGAGCAGCATCATCCCGAAGCGGCCGAGGACGGCCACGCCGACGACCATCAGTCCCACGGACAGCGTCGGCACGGTCCACTCGGCGAGGGTGACGGCGGCGATGAGGGCCTTGCCCTCGTAGAGGGTCACGCCGGTGGCCTCCCGGTGGGCGGCCTGCAGACGGTCGCCCGTCCCGCCCGTCCCGCCCGTCCCGTCGGGCAGTCCACCGGGCTGCTCCCCCGGCGTCCCCGGCGAGCCGCCAGTCGTCCCCGTCGTGCCGCCGGTCGTCCCTGTAGTGCCGGATGCCGCCGTCGTGCCGCGAGCCGCCGCGTTCTGCTTCTGCAGCACTCCGCTGATGGTGGTGAAGGTGTAGCCCTCGGCCTTCATCTTCTCGATGTACTTCGGCAGCGCCTCGATCGTCTGCGAGCGCTCGCCGCCGGCGTCGTGGAAGAGCACCGACGCGCCCTTGCCGGCCTTCGGCGTGGCCCACTTGACGATCTTCGAGACGCCCGGCCGCTTCCAGTCGTCGCTGTCGGTGTCGACGAAGACGCTGGTGTAGCCGTCCTCGCCGAGCTCCTTGTAGACCGGCCAGCTGTAGTCGTCGATGGCGTCGGTCTCGGAGGAGTACGGGGCCCGGAACAGCGTCGTGGTGATGCCGGCCGCGCCGGCCAGGGCCAGCTGGGTCTGCGTCATCTCGCGCCGGACCCGGGCGGGCGACTGGTAGGAGAGGTCGACGTGGGTGAAGGTGTGGATGCCCACCTCGTCGCCCTGCTGGACCATGTCCTCGACGATGCCCGGATAGCGCGAGACCATCGAGCCGACCAGGAAGAACGTGGCGGGCACGTCGTACTCCCGGAGGATCCGCAGCACTTGAGGGGTCCAGGTCGGGTTCGGGCCGTCGTCGAAGGTCAGCGCGATCGTCTTGTCCGGCACCGAGACGGTGGTGGCCCGGCCGCTGCGGAAGGTCAGGATGGGGCCGCCGTCGAGGACATCGTCGGGGACCTCGCCGGAGGCGGCCCCGGTGCGCACGCGCTGGTCGCCGCCGACCTCGGCGCGCAGATAGCCGTCGAGGAGCATCACGCTGGTGAGCGCGAGCAGAAGCAGCAGGGCGAGGATGACGCGCGGTTTCTGCAGCGCCGCGGCCCTGCCGGCCGCCCGCTCGATGCGGGTCGGGGCGCGGCGGCGGCCGCGGGAGGTGGTGGTCGTCATGGAAGTGGCTGTGCTCCGGTCAGTTGGCGGCCGTGGCGGCGGTCGCCGTCGCAGGCGCGGTCGCGGTCGGGGCCTGGCTGGGTGCCTCGCCGGTGGCGACGCCCGCGGGCGGGGCCCCGGTGGGCCGGGCGGGCGGGGTGCCGGCACGGCCCTGCGGCTGGATTCCGCCGGGGCCGGAGTTCTGGGCGTCGCGCGGGCCCCCGTTGCCGAAAGGCAGCAGCGAGGACGGGGTCAGCGAGGTGCCCCAGCCCATGAACGCGGCGCCGAGGACGGCCGCGTACGCGAGACAGCCGACGCCCAGCAGGAGACCGACCCGGCGCAGCAGCTTCGACCTGCGTCCGGAGTTGTCAACGAACACAGGCCCCTCGGCGGAGCCGTCGTCACGTTTGCGGCCGCGACGGCTGCCGCGAGCGGCGGCACGGCTTTCGATGGCAGGCTCGGATTGCATTCCCCGGATATTAGGGAGCCTTTATGTGGCGCAAACTCTGCACTGCTTGTGAGAGGCCGATGAGAAACGCGTGAACCTGTCCTTTGCCTGAGAGATTCATGGAAATCCTGCGCGACCCCGCCCGCCACGGGACGCTTGATCGTCCCTTTTGGGCAGGTGGATATCACCTTTTGCACGCTTGCGTCCATGAACCGACTGTGTGCCCACTGTTACCGCGCGATCCGCCCCCATGTGAGACATTCCCTTTTCGGAAGCACGCATTGTTTCCGGCCTGGAACAGAAGTCACGAGAGCGGGTGCATACGCAATGAGGGGTTTCCTGATGCCGACGGCCGGGGTGACCTGCCTGTTCGCCTTGGCCGTCACGGGATGCTCCACGGAATCCGGCAGCGCATCGGACGCTGCGCCCCCGGCCACCGGACGGACCGGCGGCAGTGCCGGCAGTACCTCTCCACGGGACGGCGCCGCGCCGTCGGACGCCGACGCCTCCGGCCCCTCCTACGCGCCGTACGTGAGCGCGGTGGAAGCCTCGGACAACGACTCGGCCGGCTCGCCCACGGCGTACAACCTGGCCTTCGTCATCACGGGCGGCAGCGCCTGCACACCGACGTGGAACGGCACGAACGTCATCGGCGACCCGGCCGTGAAGTCCCGCGTCTCCGCGCTGACCAAGTCCGGCGCGACGGCGCGCGTCTCCTTCGGCGGATCCTCCGGCACGGAGCTCGCGGCCTCGTGCGACAGCGTCTCCGAACTGACACAGGCGTACGGCGAGGCGCTCGACGCGGCCGGCTCCAGCCAGGCCGACTTCGACGTCGAGGGCGACGAGCTGACCGACTCCGGCTCGGTGGCCCTGCGCTCCCGGGCGATCGCCGCGCTGCAGAAGGAACGCCCCGGCCTGGAGGTCTCCTTCACTCTTCCGGTGATGCCCTCCGGGCTGGACTCCGACGGACTGGCGCTGCTGGCGTCCGCGAACAAGTACGACGTCCAGGTCTCCACCGTCAACCTCATGACGATGAACTACGGCGAGTCGTACGCCGGTGACATGGGCGGATACGCGATCACCTCGGCGACGGCGGCCCAGGCGCAGTTGAGGAAGGTCTTCGGCACGACGGACGCCGAGGCGTGGAAGGGCATGGCGCTCACGTCGATGATCGGGACCAACGACGTCGACGGCGAGACGTTCTCCCTCGCGGACGCGGCGCAGGTGCGGGCGTTCGCCGTGGAGAAGGGGATCTCCTGGGTCTCCATGTGGTCGACGTTCCGGGACCAGCAGTGCTCGGCGGCCGACTCGGCGAAGGACGACGCCCTGACGAACTGCAGTGGGGTGAAGCAGAGTTCGGGCGCGTTCGCGAAGGCGTTCTCGAAGTAGCCGACCGGTGGGCCGCAGAGGGAGGCCCGCCTCGGGAAAAGCGTTACCGGCGTCGGTACACGAGGCGGCCGTCCACCACCGTGGCGACGCACGTGCCCGCGCCGCGCTCCGCGAGCTCGGCCTCGTCCCGTACGTCGAACACGGCGAACCGGGCCGCGCTGTGCCGCTCGCGCGGGGACGCGAACTCCACCGGCAGCCCGGCGGCGTACGGGTCGAGCGAGGGCGACCCGCCGGGCCGGCCGATCCGGCCCAGGACCGCCAGGCCGGTGCGGTGCACGGCGTCCCGCACGGCACGGTTGCGCAGTTCCTCGCAGGCCGCCCGGACCGTGCCGTGCGCCAGCATGCGCTGAACCCCGCGCCGGGCGCTCGCGCCCCAGCGGGCGTCGTCCATGGCGAGCGCCGCCAACGCGTCCCCGGTCAGCGGCTCGACGCCCAGTTCGTCGGCCTCCCGCGGATCCGGGTGGTACGCCTCCTCCAGCAGCTCGTTGCCGTGCAGGTTGATCAGACCGGGCGTCAGGATGCCGGGCCACGTCCGCACCCGCGCGCCCGGGTGGGCGGCGAGGAGTTCCTCCGGCGATCCGGCGTCGGCGATCCAGGCGCCCTTGACGGCGAGCGCCCGGCCCCGGGAATCGGCGTGAACGGTCAGCATGCGAAGCCTAGTTGGACGTGAGGAGCTTCAGCTCGGGGTGCGCCGTGCCGCCCGCGATCGCCGTCGACGAGATATGGGACATGACCCGCTCGTCGACCGGGTCGTTCGCCGGGTCGTCGTGGACGACGAGGTGCTCGTACGTCGTCGCGCGCTGCGCCGGCACGCGGCCCGCCTTGCGGATCAGGTCGATGATCTCCATGCGGTTGGAGCGGTGCTTGGCGCCGGCCGACGAGACGACGTTCTCCTCCAGCATGATCGAGCCGAGGTCGTCCGCGCCGTAGTGCAGGGAGAGCTGGCCGACCTCCTTGCCCGTGGTCAGCCAGGACCCCTGGATGTGACGGACGTTGTCGAGGAACAGCCGAGCGATCGCGATCATCCGCAGGTACTCGAAGAGGGTCGCCTGGGTGCGGCCCTTCAGATGGTTGTTCTCGGGCTGGTACGTGTACGGGATGAAGGCACGGAAGCCGCCCGTGCGGTCCTGCACGTCACGGATCATCCGCAGGTGCTCGATGCGCTCGGCGTTGGTCTCGCCGGTGCCCATCAGCATCGTGGACGTCGACTCGACGCCCAGCCCGTGCGCGATCTCCATGATCTCCAGCCAGCGCTCGCCGGACTCCTTGAGCGGGGCGATGGCCTTGCGCGGACGTGCGGGGAGCAGCTCGGCGCCGGCGCCGGCGAAGGAGTCCAGGCCGGCGGCGTGGATACGGGTGATGGCCTCCTCGACCGTCACCTCCGAGATCCGCGCCATGTGCTCGACCTCGGACGCGCCCAGCGAGTGGATCACCAGCTGCGGGAACGCCTCCTTGATGGCCGCGAAGTGCTTCTCGTAGTACTCGACGCCGTAGTCCGGGTGGTGCCCGCCCTGGAACATGATCTGGGTGCCGCCGAGCTCGACGGTCTCGGCGCAGCGGCGCAGGATGTCGTCGAGGTCGCGCGTCCAGCCCTTGGCGGTGTCCTTGGGAGCCGCGTAGAAGGCGCAGAACTTGCACGCCGTGACGCACACGTTCGTGTAGTTGATGTTCCGCTCGATGATGTACGTCGCGATGTGCTCGGTTCCCGCGTACAGGCGGCGGCGTACGGCGTCGGCGGCGGCGCCGAGCGCGTGCAGGGGCGCGTCGCGGTAGAGGTCGAGCGCCTCCTCCGGAGTGATCCGCCCACCGGCGGCGGCACGGTCGAGGACGGACTGAAGGTCGGCCTTCTCGGTCACCGGGAGCGTCCCTTTCGTCAAGGGTTGTGGACGGACCCGAGCCAGCCTACGCCAGACGTTTCGACGCCCGGGCCTCAGGCCGCGTACGCGCCGACCAGCAGCCCCACGAGCGTCCCGACGAGCAGGAACGGTCCGAACGCGATCAGCGTCTTGCGTCCCGTCCGCCTCACGACGACCAGCACGCCCCCGCACAACGCCCCCGTCAGGAACGCCGCGAACGTGCCCAGCATGACCGTGGGCCAGCCGTACCAGCCGAGGACGGCGCCGGCCCCGAGCGCCAGCTTCACGTCGCCGAAGGCCATGCCTCCGGGGTTGATCAGGTGCAGGACGAGGTAACCGGCGCCGAGGGCGAGCGCGCCCAGCAGGGCCGTCGTCCAGTCGCCGGCGTGCTCGGGCAGCAGCGCGGCGGGACCCAGCAGGACCAGGGCGGCGGCCGCGAGCGGGAGGGTGAGCGGATCGGGCAGCCGGCGCACCCGCAGGTCGACGACGCCGAGCAGCACCCCGGCCGGCGCGAGCACCAGCCACACGGCCAGTTCGGGCCGGACGCCGGTGGCGAGGGCGAGCGCCGCGCAGACGACGGCGGTGAGGACGGGCAGCAGGACGCCGCCGGGGGCGTACTCCTCCGCGAGATCCGGCTCATCCGCTCCAGCCGCTCCGGCCGCTCCGGCCGCTCCGGCCGCTCCGGCCGCTCCGGCCGGTCCCGCCAGTCCTTCCGGTCCCGCCGAGCCGGGAGGACTGGCAGGACCGGCCGGTCCCGCCGAGCCGGGAGGACCGTCGCGTACGGCGCGTCCGGCGCATCGGGCGCATCGGGCCCGTCCGAGCCATCCCCGGATCGGGTGGCCGGCCGGGCAGTCCGTCCGCCAGGCGCCGTCGGCCTCCTCCCACGGCGTGGAGAACCGGTAGGCCGCCCGAGGCAGCAGTGCCCCGGCCACGGCGCCCCACAGCGCGGCGACGGCGGCCAGCGTCAGGTCGTCGGGAGGTGTGCTCATCGTCAGCGATCGTAGGGATCCGCCGGGGGCACGGCCACGGGGTCCACCCGGAAGTCGCCCCGGAAGTCGCCCCGGAAGTCGCCCGGGGGGCCTGCCCCGGTCGACGCCGACTCGACTCCCAGGTCGACGCCGACTCGACTCCTAGTCGACCCGGGACATGCGCGCGACCGGATTGCCCTCGGCCGCGCTGTCCGAGGCGTAGGTCAGGTCGTCGCCGGTCGGGGTGAGCCGGATCGTGTGGGCCGTGGGGTTGCAGCCGCCGTGGTTGCTCTTCGCGCCGACCGACGTGGCGACGACGTCCTTCTTCGTCACCTGCTTCAGCGTCAGCACGTCGAGGCAGACGCCACCGAGCACGTCCGTCTGCCGCAGCTCTCCCAACTTCTGCCCGACGTCGGCCCGTTGGACGGTCACCCGGAACGTGCCCATCGGGAGGGAGCCGCCGAGGCCGGTGCCCTGGCCCTCCCAGGTGCCGACATAGCGGGCCGGGAGCGCGGTCGGCGTCCCGCCGTCGCTGGGGGCCGGGGTCTCGGCGGCCGCAGGCGGCGAGGAGTGGGCGTCGCTGCCGGAGGCGGAGCCGTGGTCCCCGTCGCTGGGAAGCAGGTCGAACAGGAACACCGAGCCGACCGTCACCACCGCCAGCGCTCCCGCGACCGCGAGCGCGACACTGCAGCTCAGGCGTCGTCCGCGGCCGCCCTCGCCCGGCGTGGCGGTGGCCGCCACGGTGACGGACAGCCGTCCGGGGCGCCCGGCTCCGTCCACCGTCGGCTCGGCGTCCCGCGGCGCGGGCACGGCACCCGCAGCGTCAGCCGGAGCGGCGGGCGCCCGGTCCATCACCGGCGGCGGCCCGAACTCCCCCAGGGACGCCGAGGACCCGCCCCGGGACCCCGCGAACCCGCCTCCGGCCCCCGACGGTTCGCCCGACCTCACCGCCGGACTGCTGAACTCCACCGGGCCGGACACCGACGGGCTCCCCCCGGAGCCCGCCCTCACCTCCGGGCCCGCGTCCGTACCGTGGCCCGAACCCGTCGTCGCCGCCGCCCCCGTCGCCGCCCCCGGCCCCGTGCCGGTCCCCGGTTCAGCTCCCGCCCCCGTTCCCTCCAGGTTGAGGAGCTGGACGGCGCTGCGGCTCACCTGTGCCACCAGGGGGCCCGGCAGCCAGCCGGAGGCCACCAGCCGGCTCGCGCCCTCGGGTGCGAGGCGCGCGGACATGTCGGCAGGCGCCGGCCGAGCGGTCGGGTCCTTGGCGAGACATGCCTCGACCACGGCCCTCAGTTCGCCCCGCAGAGCGTCCTGCGGACTCCCCAGCTCCGGCGCCTCGTGGACGACCCGGTAGAGGAGGGCGGCCGAGGAGTCGCCCGGGAACGGGGGCTTTCCGGTGGCCGCGAACGCCAGGACCGCGCCGAGGGAGAAGACGTCGGCGGCGCCGGACGCGCCCCGGCCGAGGATCTGCTCGGGGGCCATGTAGCCGGGCGAGCCGACCGAGACGCCGGTCGAGGTGAGCGAGGCCGTGCCGTCGATCGCACGGGCGATGCCGAAGTCGATGAGCAGCGGGCCGTCGACGGTCAGCAGCACGTTGGACGGCTTCACGTCCCGGTGCACCAGGCCCAGGGCGTGCACGGTCGCCAACGCCTCCGCCAGGCCGGCGCCCAGCACGCGCACGGAGTGTTCGGGCAGCGGCCCGCCGCCGGAGGCGACCGCCGCGGCGAGCGAGGGCCCGGCCACGTAGCCGGTGGCGACCCAGGGCACCGCGGCCTCCGGGTCGGCGTCCAGGACGGGCGCGGTCCATGCGCCGCCGACCCGTCGTGCGGCCTCGACCTCACGCCGGAAGCGGGCGCGGAACTCCTCGTCCAGCGCGAGGTGCGGGTGCACGATCTTGACGGCGACCGTGCGGCCGCCGACGCTGCGGCCTAGATAGACGCGGCCCATCCCGCCGGAGCCGAGCCGGCCGAGCAGCCGGTAGGGCCCCACGGTCGTGGGTTCGTCGTCTCCGAGCGGCTGCATGGGCGTCCACCCCTCCCCCGTGAGGGCCCGCGGGCCCCGTCGACCGCGGGCCGCGGCCCGTGGCCGGATTCGGTGCCCGCGGGCTGTGCAGCAGACTACGCAGAACGGGGCTGGAGCAGTTCCACCTTGACGTCGGCCGGGAAACCCGTCGTGGGTCCGACGCGGCGGGCGAACTCGGTCACTGCGGCCAGTTGGGCCGGGCCGAACCGGAAGTCCAGGGTGGTGAAGTACTGCTCCAGGACCTGCTCGTCGAACTCCTCCCAGCGGGCCGCCTGCTCCGCGACCTTGCCGACCTCGTCCAGGGAGAGGTTGCGGGAGTCGAGGAAGGCCTGGTGGACCTGGCGGGTGATGACGGGCTCGCGCTCCAGGTACTCGCGCCGGGCCGCCCACACGGCGAAGACGAAGGGCAGGCCCGTCCACTCCTTCCAGAGCGCGCCGAGGTCGTGGACCTCCAGACCGAACCGCGGTCCGTCGAGCAGGTTGGCCCGCAGCGCCGCGTCGCCGATGAGGACGGCGGCCTCGGCCTCCTGCATCATCAGGCTGAGGTCGGGCGGGCAGGTGTAGTAGTCGGGCTGGACGCCATATCGGTCGGCCAGCAGGAGCTGGGCCAGACGCACCGAGGTGCGGGAGGTGGAGCCGAGGGCGACCCGTGCGCCGTCCAGCTCCTCCAGCGGGACCTGGCTGACGATCACACAGGACATCACCGGGCCGTCGCAGCCGACGGCGATGTCGGGGAAGGCGACCAGGTCGTCGGCGTTCTTGAGGAACTCGACGAGGGTGACGGGCCCGATGTCGAGCTCGCCGCGCACCAGCCGCTCGCTGAGCTTCTCCGGGGTGTCCTTGGTGAGCTCGAAGTCGAGGAGGGTGCCGGTTCTCGCGAGCCCCCAGTAGAGGGGCAGGCAGTTGAGGAACTGGATGTGGCCGACGCGCGGCCGGGTGCGAGAATTGTCCACATCGCGAGGCTAGACCCCTTCGGGTACTGTCGGGACTTCGCCCCCCGAGTCAACCCCTTTCCGGGATCTTCAAACGTCCGGGTGACGTGATCTTGACCTCTATTGCTTTCGGGTGCCTGCATGCTAGGCTCGCCGCAAGTTGCAGTTTGGTTTCCCTTGCAGTACAGAGCCTGCGGAGCATGTAACCGCGGGCTCTCGTCGTTTTCAGACGTATGCAGTTGTGCGGCACTTGCTTTCACGCTTGCAGGGTTCTGGAGCAGGGCAACCCTTTGGGCCCAAGGAGGGCTTATGGCTACCGGAACCGTGAAGTGGTTCAACGCCGAAAAGGGCTTTGGCTTCATCGCCCAGGAAGGCGGCGGCCCCGACGTCTTCGTCCACTACTCCGCGATCAACGCGCAGGGTTTCCGTTCGCTCGAGGAGAACCAGCAGGTCTCCTTCGACGTGACGCAGGGCCCGAAGGGTCCTCAGGCGGAGAACGTCACCCCCGTCTGATCTTCACACCCTGAGATCGCAAGTCTCTGAGAGCAGTACCCAAGGAGCCCTGTGCCTTTCGGCACGGGGCTCCTGCCTTTACGCCTCCTGCCGTTGTCAGTGCCGGCTCCTAGGCTCCCTGCCCATGACCGACATCACAGCGTCCGCCTCCGGAGTGCCCGTCCCTGCCCCCGCCCCCGCCTCCACCCCCGCCTTCGTCGCCGCCACCCGCACCTTCTACGACGCCATCGCCGAGGACTACGCCGACCACTTCCGCGACGAGCTCACCTCCAGGCCGCTGGAGCGGGCCGTCCTCGCCGTGTACGCGGAACTCGTCGGGACCGGTGGCCGGGTGGCCGACCTGGGGTGCGGTCCCGGCCGGACCACCGGACGCCTCGCCTCGCTCGGCCTCGACGTGTCCGGGCTCGACCTGTCGGAGTCGATGCTGGCGATCGCCCGGCGCGAGAACCCGGGGATCCGCTTCGAGCAGGGGTCGATGCTGAAACTGGACCTCCCCGACGGCGCCCTCGCCGGGGTCGTGTCCTTCTACTCCACCATCCACACCCCTGTGGACGAACTGCCCGCCCTCTTCACCGAGCTCCACCGCGTCCTCGCCCCGGGCGGGCACCTCCTGCTGGCCTTCCAGGTGGGCGACGAGCCCCGCCGCCACGACCGCCCCTGGGGCCGCCCGGTCACCCTCGACTTCGAGCGCCGCCGCCCGGAACAGATGGAGAAGCTGCTGGCGGGGGCCGGTTTCGCGATGCTGTCGCGCACGGTGCGCGAGCCGGACGCCGACCTCGCCGAGCGGGTCCCCCAGGCCTTCCTCATCGCCCGCAGGCCGCTCGCCCCGACGCCCTAGACGTCGCGTCCTGCGGTAGCGCAGGACAGTCGTGGGGCTCGCGTCAGGGCTGGCTCACCAGAGCGAGCGCCGCCGGGGCGGGCGGCCCGGCCGCCGTCAGCGGGCCAGATCCGTCAGCGAAGCGTGCAGCGTCTCGCGCAGCCGCCGCATCTGCTCGGGGGCGTAGGTCCAGCTGTCGTACTCGTTCTGGACGAGCAGCCGGCCACCGAAGCTGGCGACACCGATCTTGGGGGGCATGCCCGGCGCGTTGGCCGTCCCGCCGAAGCGGAGCAGTTCCAGGTCCTCGGGAACGGGGTGCGCGGGGATCCGGCCGACGTTGGAGATCCCGTAGCTGACGACCGGGACGGGCACCGCGATCCCCTGGGCGCCGGCCCTGAGCGCGGCCAGCAGGAAGCGCTCGGGGTCCCGCCGGGCCAGCGCGCCGGCAACCTGGTCGGCCACCTCCCGGCCCACGCTCTCCGGACGGTCGTCGTGGCCGACGGTCAGCGTGGTCTGCAGGCCGGTGATGCAGTTGAGCACGGTGCTCAGGGGCAGTTCGGGTGTCAACCGGGTCCGCAGATCGACTCCGTGACCGCAGGTCATCGCCAACGGCCCTTCCTCCGGTGCGAGTTGAGTGCGGACCGCGGTCAGGACCAGCCCTGCGACGAGGCTGTTGACGGTCACCTCGCGAGCCCGTGCAGCGGCCACCAGGGCGTCGGTGGTATGCGCGGCGAACTCCAGTCGGTCGACCACGAAGCGGCGCGTCGCGGCCGGCCGGTCGGGGCGCCCCACACCCGCGCACCTGGCCCTCCCGGCCACCCACCAGCGAGATCATGCGCACCATCGTCGCCAAGTCCATGGGGCTCTGACACCGCCCGTAGACGGCCGCCGGGCGGGAGACGCGAGAGGGGGGCGGCGACGCTCCCCTCTTCGCGTGCCCGCGGCTGCATCCAGATCCAGGCCCTCGTTCTGCTGCTGTCCGGCGGTGTCCGGACAGCGCGCTCAGAGGGCCCCGGCGAGGTCGAGGGCCGCGATGTGGCCGAAGGTCATCGCGGGTCCGATCGTCGAGCCCGCGCCCGCGTAGCTGTGCCCCATGACGGCCGCACCGGCGTTCCCGGCGGCGTACAGGCCCCGGACGACCGATCCGTCCGCCCGCAGCACCCGCGCGCGGGCGTCCGTGCGCAGGCCGCCCTTCGTGCCGAGGTCGCCGGGGACGATCCGGAAGGCGTAGTACGGAGGCAGCCAGAGAGGCGCGAGGCAGGAGTCGGGGAGGACGGAGGGGTCCGTGTAGTAGTGGTCGTAGGCGCTGTCGCCCCGCCGGAAGTCGGTGTCCCGGCCCTTGAGGGCGAGGGCGTTGAAGCGGTCGACCGTGGAGCGCAACGCGGCGGCCGGGACGCCGATGGACGCGGCGAGCGCGTCGAGGTTCCAGGCCTTGCGCACCGCTCCCGAGGAGTACCAGTCGGCGGGGAACGGGAGGGTCGGAGCGACGTCCTTGAAGAGGTACCGGTCCCGGTAGTTCTGGTCGACGACCAGCCACGCCGGGATGTCGGGGTCGGTGGGGTCGAGGTCGTACATCGTGTGCACCACGTCGCTGTAGGGGCCGGCCTCGTTGACGAAGCGGGAGCCGGCCCGGTTGACCAGCAGGCTGCCGGGAAGGGTGCGTTCGGCGAGACAGAAGTAGGGTTCGCCGGGGAGCGGGATCGCGGGCCCCCACCAGGCGTCGTCCATCAGCGCCACCGCCCCGCCGGCGCGCTGGCCGGCGCGGATCCCGTCCCCCGTGTTCTCCTTCGCCCCGACCGTCCACGCGGTGCCGATCGGCTGCCGCTGGTACTGGGCCCGCATCGCCGCATTGTGCTCGAACCCTCCGGAGGCCACGACGACACCGCGCCGGGCCCGCACGAGCCCCGGCGTGCCGTCGCGGGTGACGACGGCCCCCGTCACCGTGGCGCCCTCGATGTGCAGATCGGTGAGCGGGGTGTTCAGCCACACCGGCGTCCCCGCGGCGAGCAGACCGGCGCGCAGGCCCGCGGCCAGGGACTGCCCCATGGTGAGCGGCTTCTGCCCGAGCAGGGCCGCCCTGGTCCCCCGCGCCAGACATTCGGCGGCGACGGCGGCCCCTTTGACGTTCACGGCGGCCAGCGCGAGCCATTTGTAGTCCGCGCTGAACACGACCATGCCCGCGGGCACCGCCATGTACGGCGGGTTGAGGCGGGCCAGTTCGGCTCCGAGGAGGTTGCCGTCCAGCTGGTCGGGCTCGACCGAGCGGCCACCGGGCAGACCGCCCGGAAGCTCCGGGTAGTAGTCGCTGTACCCCTCCATCCAGCGGAAGCGCAGCGGGCTGTTGGCCATGACGAAGGAGAGCATGGCGGGCCCGTGAGCGAGAAAGGCGGCCTGCCGGTCCGCGGGGACGTCCGCGCCGACCACGGCCGCCAGATAGGCGGCCGCCTTGGCGGGTGTGTCCGGGACCCCGGCGGACAGGATGACGGGGTTGTTCGGGATCCAGATCCCGGCCCCCGAGCGGGCGGCGGACCCGCCGAACGTCGGCGCCTTCTCCACCACCACACAGCTGAGGCCATGCCTGGCCGCCGTCAGCGCCGCCGTCATCCCGGCGGCGCCGGAGCCGATGACGACGACGTCGTAGGCGCCGAGGTCGGGGAGGTCGGCGGCGGTCGCCGGCCGGCCGACGGCGGTCAGCGCCAGCCCCGCGCCGGCCGAGGCGCCGAGCACCGCCCGCCGGGACGGAGGGCCGGCGTGTCTCACAGGATCCGCGCTCGTGGTCATGGCCGCTCCAGCCCGCTGGGAACGAATGGATGGATTCGGGTGCGGAGACCGGAATGTCGCGCGAGGGTCTTGTGAAGTCAAGGGCCACGCGACGGCCGGAACTTCTCCCCCGGCCCCGCCCGCTCCCGCCTGTCCCGCCCGCTCCCGCCTGTCCCGCCCGCTCCCGCCCGTCCCGCCGGTCCAGCTCAAGCCCGCCGGCTCCCGCTCGCCCCACCGCAGCCCGGTCCAGCGCCCCCCTCCCGCCCGCACGCCCCTTCCACCCCTTCAGCTGCTCCCGTCCTCCCCCCTCACACCCCTCACACCCCGAGCCCGGCGGGTGCGGGGCCCAGAGGGTCCACCGTGAGGGCGGTCGGTGACCCGAGGGCCGCCTCGTACGCCGGCCGCCCGAAGGCGAACGGACCGAGCGGCAGCTCGCCCCACTCCTCGCGCTCGGGCTGGCGGAAGGCGGACCAGGCGACCGTCACGGGAGTCGTCTCGACGCGCGCCGTCAGGGGCCAACACTGCCAGATGCCGCAGAGGCAGCCGAGAAGGGGGATCCGGCCCGCCGTGCGCAGGAAGGGGGGCTCGGCGAAGTCGAGGACCCCCAGGCCCTCGTGCTGACGCCAGATCAGCTCGGCCGACTCGCGCTCCTGGTCCTCGAACTGGTCCTCCAGTTCCGGACGCCACAGCTCGCGCGTCGCCCAGGCCGTGCGGGCGCGCAGGTCGACGCCGTCGACGCGGACGCCCCAGGCCAGGGACGGGCCGCCGTCCCGGGGATAGTGGAAGAACTCGATGGCGTTCACGGCCTGCATGCTTCCCGGGCCCGGCCGCGCCCCGCCAGCCCTTTACCCCGGGTACAGGCCCTCCACCTGGTCCGCGAAGTCGCGCATGATCGCCTCGCGTCGCAGTTTCATCGAGGGCGTGAGGTGACCGGCGTACTCCGAGAAGTCGGTCGCCAGGAGCGTGAAGCGGCGGATCGACTCGGGCCGGGAGACCAGTTTGTTGGCCTCGTCGACCGCGCGCTGGAGCACGGCGTTGAGATCCTCGTCGTCGATGAGCAGCTCCGCGGGGACCGGGTGCTTGCCGTGCATCTGACGCCAGTGGGTGAGGCCGTCGGGGTCGAGGGTGAGCAGGGCGGTGACATAGGGGCGGCCGTCGCCGAGGACCATGGCCTGGGAGATCAGGGGGTGCGAGCGCAGCCAGTTCTCCAGGGGCGCGGGGGCGACGCTCTTGCCGCCGGCCGTGATGATCATTTCCTTCTTGCGGCCGGTGATCGTCAGATAGCCCTCGTCGTCCAGCTCGCCGAGGTCGCCGGTGGCCAGCCAGCCGTCGGGGGCCGCGGGCACGACCCCGCCGGCCGACGGGTCCCAGTAGCCGCGCAGGACGTGATCCCCGGCGACGAGGATCTCGCCGTCCGCCGCGATGCGGATCCTGGTGCCGGGCAGCGGCCAGCCCACCGTGCCCAGACGGGGTTTCATCGGCGGCGTCACCGTGGTCGCGCCCGTCGTCTCGGTGAGGCCGTAGCCCTCGTAGATCTCGATGCCCGCGCCGAGGTAGAACGAGGAGAGGCGGCGGCCCAGCGGGGAGCCGCCGCAGATGGCGTGGCGCACGCGCCCGCCCATCGCGTTGCGGATGCGGCGGTAGACGAGCGGGTCGTAGAAGGTGCGGGCCGCGCGCAGGGTGGCCGCCGGGCCGGAGCCGGCCCCCGTCTTGTGCGCCTCGACCGCCTCGCCGTAGCGGCGGGCCACGCCGACCGCGCGGTCGAAGGACGACACCCGGCCGCTCGCCTCCGCCTTCGCGCGGGCCGTGTTGAAGACCTTCTCCAGCATGTACGGGATGGCCAGCAGACAGGTGGGTCTGAAGGCCGCCAGATCCGGCAGGAGGTCCTCGGACTTGATGCTCGGGGCGTGGCCGAGCCGGACGCGGGCCCGGATGCAGGCGATCGCGACCATCCGGCCGAAGACATGGGACATGGGGAGGAAGAGCAGGACGGAGAGCTCGTCGTCCTTCGACTTGAAGACCGGGTAGAGGAGTTCGATCGCGTTGTCGACCTCGGCGAAGAAGTTGCCGTGGGTGAGCGCGCAGCCCTTGGGGCGGCCCGTGGTGCCGGAGGTGTAGATGAGGGTGGCGAGCGTGTCGGGGACGAGCATGCCCCGGCGGATCTCGACCTCGGCGTCCGGGACCCGCTCGCCCGCCTCGATCAGCCGGTCCACATGCCCCTTGTCCATGACCCACAGGTGGTGCAGGTCGGGCAGCCGGTCGAGTTCGGGGCCCAGGGCGGCCGCCTGACCGGCCGTCTCGGTGACCAGCACGACCGCGCCCGAGTCCTGGAGGATCCAGCGGGTCTGGAAGGTCGAGGACGTCGGATAGATGGGGACGGTGACCAGGCCGGCCGCCCAGGCCGCGAAGTCGAGCAGCGTCCACTCGTAGGTGGTGCGGGCCATGATGGCGAGCCGGTCGCCGGGGACCAGCCCCTCCGCTATCAGTCCCTTGGCCACCGCGTGGACCTGGGCGGCGAAGTGTTCCGCCGTGATGTCCGTCCAGTCGCCGTCGGGTCCCTTGCGGCTGAGGACCACCGCGTCGGGGACGGCGGCCGCGTTGTCGTAGGGCAGGTCGGCGAGCGAGCCGTAGGCCACCGGGCGCGCCAGGGCCGGGACGGACGCCTCCCGCACCGCGCCGTCCAGTCGGCGCGTCTCGGGTTCCACGAGGGTGGGGGGAGCGTCGTGGTCGGCGTAGGCCGAGCCGGCGGCTGAGGACGGGGTGGACACGGGCGGCTCCCTGGGCGTGCAGCGACGAAACTGCTTGCTGCATGACGTACGTGCTTGGCGCACCGACGCGTTCAACCGGGATGCCCGCTAAGACGAGGGTTACCGCCGGTTAGGTAGGGGATCGTACGGCTCTCAGGTGTGGGGCGTGTGCGTGTTCCGGGATGTTCCGGGGTCGGGGCTGTGCAACCTCGGGGGTTATGTGAGGGGCGCTCACGTTCGTTCCAGGATCGCGGTGACGCCCTGTCCGCCCGCCGCGCAGATCGAGATCAGCCCGCGTGCCGGGCCGCCCTGTTCGGCGAGGAGCTTGGCGAGCGTCGCCGTGATGCGGGCGCCGGTGGCCGCGAAGGGATGGCCGGTGGCGAGGGAGGAGCCGGTCACGTTGAGCTTGTCCCGGTCGACCGGGGCCAGGCCCTGCTTCTCCCAGGCCGCGAGGGTGGCCAGCACCTGGGAGGCGAACGCCTCGTGCACCTCGATCAGGTCGAAGTCCTCGATGCCCAGGCCGGCCCGCTCCAGCATGCGCGGGACCGCGTACGCGGGGGCCATCAGCAGGCCGTCCTCGCCTCCGGCCGCATCGCCGCGCACGAAGTCCACGGCCGCCGTCTCGTAGGCGGTCAGGTAGGCGAGCGGCTCCAGGCCGCGCGCTTCGGCCCACTCCTCCGAGGCGAGCAGGACGACCGCCGAACCGTCCGTCAGGGGGGTGGAGTTGCCCGCCGTCATGGTGGGCTCGGGGCCGTCCGTCCCGAACACCGGCTTCAGCCGCGCCAGTTGCTCGACGGTCGAGCCGGGGCGCAGGTTCTGGTCGCGGGTCAGGTCGCGGAAGGGGACCACCAGGTCGCCGAAGAAGCCCCGGTCGTACGCGGCGGCGAGCCGCTGGTGGCTGGTGGCCGCCAGTTCGTCCTGGTCCTGGCGTCCGACGCCCCAGGCGCGGGCGGTGACCGCCGCGTGCTCGCCCATGGACAGGCCGGTGCGCGGTTCGGCGTTGCGGGGGATCTCGGGGACCAGATGGGCGGGGCGGATCCGGGCGAGCGCCTTGAGGCGGTCTCCGGTGGACTTCGCCCGGCGGGCCTCCAGAAGGATGCGGCGCAGCCGGTCGTTGACGCCGAGGGGGGCGTCGCTCGCGGTGTCCGCGCCGCCCGCGATCGCGGACTCGGTCTGGCCGAGGGCGATCTTGTTGGCGGCGGCTATCACGGCCTGCAGGCCGGTGCCGCAGGCCTGCTGGACGTCGTAGGCGGGGGTGCGGGCGTCGAGCCTGGAGCCGAGGACGGTCTCGCGGGCCAGGTTGAAGTCCCGGCTGTGCTTGAGGACGGCCCCGGCGACGAACTCGCCCACGACGCCGGGCACGTCGAGCGCGTACCGGTTCACGAGCCCGTTCACGGCCGCCGTCAGCATGTCCTGGTTGGAGGCGGTGGCGTAGGGGCCGTCGGAGCGGGCGAAGGGGATGCGGGAGCCTCCGACGATCGCCACGCGACGGGCGCGCGGGGGCTCCAGGGGGCTCTTGCGGGCCCCTCTCAGGTAGGTCACCTTCGACGGCTCCGAGGTACTCATCTCGACCTTCTCCTCACTCTTGACCTAGACTTACCCCCGGTAACCTTACTCCGGAGTAAGTAATTTATCCTGTGCGTCAAGCCCGTGGGAGACGAGACGAACATGGCCGACCGCTATCTGAGCTTCACCGCCACCGCCCCCGGCCGGCTCCTCACCCGGCGGCTCGGCCTTCCGCAACCGGCGGCGCTCAGTCGCTGGTCGAGCGAACACCCCTGTCTCCCCGGCGACTTGCTTCACCTTACGGCCGGTGAGACCGAGGTCAGCGACCTCGCGCCGGTCCTCGCCCGCACCGGACTCCCCCTGGCCGCCCCCGCCGGGGGCCCTGCCGGGGGCCCTGGTGACGCCCCCGTCGCGGCCGTCGTCCTCGACGCCACCGGCGTCCAGGACGTCGACACGCTCGCCGAGGTCCACGCGGCCCTGCACCCGGTCGTGCGGTCGGTCGCGGCGAGCGGACGGATCGTGGTGCTCGGCTCGCCCCTGGACGCCGGGGCCGACCATCACCGGGCAGCCGCGCAGCAGGCCCTGGAGGGGTTCGTGCGCTCCCTCGGCAAGGAGATCGGACGTGGCAGGACGGTCAACCTGCTCAGGCTGACCGACGCGGTCGCCGCCGAGTCCACCCTGCGCTTCCTCCTGTCCCCCAAGTCCGCGTACGTCAGCGGTCAGGTGATCGCTGCGACGGCCGCCGGGTCCGACACCCCCGCCGACCCGTCGCTCCCCCTCGCCGGCCGCACCGCGCTCGTCACCGGCGGCGCGCGCGGCATCGGCGAGGCGGTCGCCCGGACACTGGCCCGCGACGGGGCCCATGTCGTCGTCCTGGACGTGCCGCAGGCCCAGGACGACGCCCGGCGGCTGGCCGGGCAACTGGGCGGCGCCGCGATCGCCCTCGACATCACCGCCGCCGACGCGGGCGAGCGGATCGCCGCCGAACTCCCCGACGGACTCGACGTGCTGATCCACAACGCCGGGATCACCCGGGACCGACGGCTGGTCAACATGCCCGCCGAGCGCTGGAGTTCGGTGCTGGACGTCAACCTGGCGAGCGTGCTGCGCACGACGGACGCGCTGTTCGCCAAGGGGGCCCTGCGCCGCGGCGGGCGGATCGTGGCGACGGCCTCCATCGCCGGACTCGCCGGCAACGCCGGACAGACGAACTACGGCGCGAGCAAGGCGGGGATCGCCGGACTGGTCCGCTCCCTCGCGCCGCGCGCGCTCGCCGAGCACGGGGTCACGGTGAACGCGGTGGCCCCGGGCTTCATCGAGACGAAGATGACGGCCGCGGTGCCGCTGTTCATCCGTGAGGCGGGCCGCCGGATGAACTCCCTCGCGCAGGGCGGACTGCCCGTCGACGTCGCCGAGACGACCGCGTGGCTCGCGCACCCCGCGTCCGGCGCGGTCAACGGGCAGGTCGTGCGGGTGTGCGGCCAGAGCCTGCTGGGGGCCTAGTGACCGGCGTAGTGATCACGCTGTCCGGATCCCCGTCCCTCGGCCCACGGCTCGCCCTCGGCGCGCTGTGCTCCCCGTTCAAGCGGCCCCGGCCGGGTGCGGTGTTCTCCGGTGCCGGTGACCGCCTCGTCCTGCCCGGACTGCGCGTGGACCTGGCCCGGCTCGCCGCCTACGAGCGGGTCTGCGCCTTCCCCACCGGCGAGGACGCGCTGCCGCTCACCTATCCCCACGTCCTGGGCTTCCCGCTGGCCATGCGCATCATGAGCGGCCGGGACTTCCCCCTCCCGCTGCTCGGTCTCGTCCACACGTCGATCGAGATCACCCGCCGCACGGCGCTCGCCGCCACCGGAACCTACGAACTCACCGTGTACGTCGACCGGCTGACACCGCACCGCAAGGGGACGGAGGCGGTCGTCGTGACGGAGCTGAGGGCAACTCCGGCTCACGGCACGAGCGACGGGCCGGACGTCGAGGACGAACCCGTGTGGACGTCGACGAGCACCTACCTGGCCCGCCACCGCACCGGGGCCGAGCCGGCCGCGGCCCACCCCACCCCCATGGCGGACCAGGCCACGCCCCCGCCCGGCCTGCCGACGCCCGCCGCCGGCCGGACCGCGCCCACCACGGATCCGGCCGCCCCCGCCGCGCATCGGGTCGTGCCCGCTTCCGGTGAGGCGGCCCCCGCCCGCGGGCGGGCCGAGCCCGGTCTGCTTCCCGTGCTCGACGAGTGGCGGCTCGCCGCCGACGTCGGGCGGCGATACGGCGCGGCGTCCGGCGACCGCAACCCGATCCACCTGCACGCGCTCACCGCCCGCCTCTTCGGCTTCCCCCGGGCCATCGCCCACGGCATGTGGACCGTGGCCCGCTGTCTCGCCGCCCACGGAGTGCCCCCGGCGGTGCGGGTCCGCGCGGACTTCCGGGCCCCGGTGCTGCTGCCGGGCACGGTCGTCTTCGCGGCGGACGGCAGCCGCTTCGAGCTGCGCGGAACGGGAGAGGCGGGACGGATCCATGTGAGCGGCCGAGTGGACCCGCTCGGCGACGCCGAGGGGTCGCGCCCCGCCTAGGGATCCCGCCCGCGCTCCGGCCCTGGGCGGCGGTCGCGCTCAGTCCCCCGGTGGGGTCCAGGGGCGGCCGTCCATCAGGTCGCCGAGTCCCGACCAGGCGAAGTTCATCAGCGTCGCGGCCGCCTGGCGGGAGGTGACGCCCGCGGTGGCGTTGGCCCAGGCCGCGAGGGATTCGGCGGCGCCCACCAGGGCCTCGGCGAGTCCGGCGACCTCGCGTTCGGGGAGGTCGGGGTCACGGTGGGCCTCCCGGGCCGCGACCACGATGAGCTGGGTGACGAACGCGACGATCTCCTCGCGCATCCCCGCGACCTCGGCGGCGAAGGGCTCGCCGTGGGTGCGGGCCTGGAGGTGCAGGACGGACCAGGCGTGCGGGTGTTGCGCGGTGTGCGCGAAGAACGCCCGCAGCCCTTCCCAGAGTTGACGGTCGGCGGGCAGGTCCGTGCGGACGCCGGCCCGGACGGCCTCGACGAGCGCCTTGGCCTCGCGCCGGATGCAGGCGGTGAAGAGGTCTTCCTTGGAGTTCAGGTACAGGTACACCAACGGCTTGGACACGCCTGCGAGTTCGGCGATCTCGTCCATCGACGCGGCCATGTACCCCCGGCGACCGAAGGTCTCCACGGCGGCGTCCAGCATCTGCTGCTCACGGACCGCACGCGGCATCCGTTTGGTCTTCACGGCACCCATGCGCACAGCGTAGCCAGGGCGGGGCGAACCCTGCCCCGTGCGACGGGACGGGCCGCCTCCGGGAGGTCCCCGCGGGAGGTCAGGAGGTCTGCGTCCGGCCCTGGGGGCCGGCGGTCTCGTCGGCCGTGGCGTCCTCCTGGGACCGGTTGGCCTCCAGGTTGGCCTTCATGCGGTCCACCCGCTGCACGACGTGCACCGAGGCGCGGTCGCGTTCCTTGCGCAGCACCACGAAGCTGATCGGCGCGGAGATCACCAGCGAGAGCAGCAGGACCCACATGATGTTGGAGTCGCCGAGGCCGCGCGGGACCACGCCCGAGTAGACGAGACCCCAGACGACCACGAAGCAGCCGGCGAAGACACCGAGGCGCATCAGTGTGTAGCGGAGCATGTCAATCCACTCTTCCGATTCCAAAAGGGGCCGTCATCCAGTGAAGCACGCCGGGCCGCCGGTCCCTCAGCCGCCCCCGCGGGCCTCAGCGCAGAGGAAGCAGCATGATGACGTCGTCGCGGTCGTCGCCCGGGGCGACCCGGATGGCCTCCGGGATCCGGCCGACCTCCTTGTAGCCGCAGGAGCCGTAGAAGTCCTCCAGGCCCAGTCCGCCGCGGCAGGAGAGGCGGACGGCTTCGATGCCGTCGAAGCCGCGGGCCGCGTCGGCGGCTGCCGCCAGCAGGTCGCGGCCGTAGCCCCGTCCCTGGAGCCGGGGGTGCACCATCACCGTGTAGAGCCAGACCCAGTGCTTCTGCAGCCGGTGGGCGTTGAAGGAGAAGAACGCCGTCGCGGCCACCTCGCCGGCCGCGTCCTGCCCGACGAGCAGCCGGTGGCGGCCCTCCGCCATCGCCGCGAGGTGCTTGAGGAGCTCCGGGCGGACCGTCTCGCGGTCCACCCGGCCCACGAAGCCGACGGCTCCGCCCGCGTTGGAGACGTCCGTCCACAGATCGAGGATGCCGTCGCGCAGGGCGGGCCCGACGGCGGGATCGAGAGTGAAAGTAAGGGACACAGGGCCACCCTATCCCTTACAAGCCGGTCGTTGCCCTGACAAGTCCTCCGTCGCCCTCACACCCGCATGGGCTGCGGCGACTCCCGGCGGGCCGGGTCCGGCCCGTCGTACTCGCGGATGATCTCGTACCGCGTGTTGCGCTCGACGGGCCGGAACCCGGCGTCCCGGATCAGGTCCAGCAGGTCCTCGCGGGTGAGCTTGTTCGGCGTGCCGTAGTTGTCGGCGTCGTGCGTGATCTTGTACTCGACGACCGAGCCGTCCATGTCGTCCGCGCCGTGCTGCAGGGCCAGCTGCGCGGTCTGCACGCCGTGCATCACCCAGAAGACCTTCACGTGCGGGACGTTGTCGAACAGCAGACGCGAGACGGCGAAGGTCTTGAGGGCCTCCGCGCCGGTCGCCATCTGCGTGCGCGCCTGGAGCCGGTTGCGGACCTTGCCGTCCTTCATGTCCACGAAGTCGTGCTGGTAGCGCAGCGGGATGAAGACCTGGAAGCCGTTCGTCTCGTCCTGCAGCTCGCGCAGCCGCAGGACGTGGTCGACGCGGTGGCGGGGCTCCTCGATGTGGCCGTACAGCATGGTCGACGGGGTCTTGAGCCCCTTCTCGTGCGCCAGGCGGTGGATCCGCGACCAGTCCTCCCAGTGGGTGCGGTGGTCCACGATGTGCTGGCGGACCTCCCAGTCGAAGATCTCCGCGCCGCCGCCGGTCAGCGACTCCAGACCCGCGTCGATCAGCTCGTCCAGGATCTCGGAGGCCGTGAGCCCGCTGATCGTCTCGAAGTGGTGGATCTCCGTCGCCGTGAACGCCTTGAGCGAGACGTTCGGCAGGGCCGCCTTGAGCTCGCGGAGCGAGCGCGGGTAGTAGCGCCACGGCAGGTTCGGGTGCAGGCCGTTGACGATGTGCAGCTCGGTGAGGTTCTCGCCCTCCATCGCCTTGGCGAGCTTCACCGCCTCCTCGATGCGCATCGTGTACGCGTCCTTCTCGCCCGGCTTGCGCTGGAAGGAGCAGTACGCGCAGGACGCGGTGCACACGTTCGTCATGTTGAGGTGACGGTTGACGTTGAAGTGCACGACGTCGCCGTTCTTGCGGGTGCGCACCTCGTGCGCGAGCCCGCCCAGCCAGGCCAGGTCGTCCGACTCGTACAGCGCGACGCCGTCCTCACGGGTCAGCCGCTCACCGGCCCTGACCTTCTCCTCCAGCTCGCGCTTGAGCCCGACGTCCATGCCCACACCTTTCACCGACGACCTACCGAACTACCGACGCATACCTGGCACGTGCCCACGACCGCCGACGGCTTCCCGTCGGCCTGCCGCCGGCTTCCGTGCCGACCCGACCAACCGTACGTCCCCGCCGCTACACCTCTTCCGGCAGCTCCCCGACGCGGTTCTCCCACTTGGTGGAGAGCACGATGGTGGTACGGGTCCTGGAGACGCCCTTGGTCCCGCTGAGCCGACGGATGATCTTCTCCAGACCGTCGACGTCCGTCGCCCGCACCTTGAGCATGAACGAGTCGTCGCCGGCGATGAACCAGCAGTCCTCGATCTCGCTCAGGTCCTTCAGCCGGGCCGCCACGTCCTCGTGGTCGGCCGCGTCGGAGAGGGAGATGCCGATGAGGGCGATGACGCCGAGGCCGAGCTGGGCGGCGTTCACCGTGGCGCGGTAGCCGGTGATGACCCCGGCCGCCTCCAGCCGGTTGATGCGGTCGGTGACGCTGGGTCCCGACAGACCGACGAGGCGTCCCAGCTCCGCGTAGGAGGCCCGGCCGTTCTCCCTCAGGGCCTGGATGAGCTGCCTGTCCACCGCGTCCATGCGAATCGAAGCCTTCCGGTCAGAGTTCGTGAAGAGATCAGGTACTGCGACGTGCTCAGACGGCGATCAGGTCGCCCGGGTTCCGGAAGCGCCGCCCAGCTCGCCGTCCCAGCGGCGGTAGAGCCCGTGCGCGACCCCCGCCGCGTCGAGCACGCGCCCGGCGACGAAGTCGACCAGGTCCTGGATGTGGGTGGCTCCCGCGTAGAAGGCGGGGGAGGCGGGCACGACGCTCGCGCCGGCGTCGTCCAGCGCGACCAGGTGACGCAGGGTCTGGCCGTTGAGCGGGGTCTCGCGGACGGCCACGACCAGCGGCCGCCGTTCCTTGAGCGTGACGCTCGCGGCCCGCTGGAGCAGGTCCTTCGACAGTCCGAGGGCGACCCCGGCGACACAGGCGGTCGAGGCGGGCACGATCAGCATGCCCCGCACGGGGTACGAGCCCGAGGACGGACCGGCGGCGAGATCCCCCGCGGCCCAGTGCCGCACCCGGTCGCCGCTGACGTCGACGTCGAACGCGCCCGGCTTGCCGTCGGCCCCGCGCGCGAGCCATTCCCGCAGGTCGTCCCGCCAGTGCGCGTCCCGGAAGGAGATCCCCGTCTCGTCGAGCAGCGTGAGCCGCGAGGCCCGGCTGACGACCAGGTCGACGCTGTCGCCCCCGGCGAGGAGCGCCCGCAGCACGGCGGCGGCATAGGGCGTCCCGGACGCCCCGGACACCCCCACGATCCAAGGCACGCGCTGCGTTTCTCCTGCGTTCACACCTTGAGCGTACCGGGGGGCACGGGGGTCTTCAGGACCGGACTACACCGTGAGCCCCCGCACCAGCAGGTCGACGAGCGCGCAGACGAACAGGCTGATGCCGATGAACCCGTTCGTCGAGAAGAACGCCCTGTTCAGGCGGGACAGGTCGTGCGGGCGCACGATGGAGTGCTCGTACACGAACGCGCCCCCGACGATCAGCAGCCCCAGCCAGAAGAACGCGCCGGCGTCGGTGGCCAGCGCGTACCAGACGAGCAGCGCGGTCGTCACGGCGTGGCAGACGCGCGCGCCCCGGATGGCCGCCGGGACGCCGAAGCGGGCCGGGACCGACAGGACGCCGGTCTCGCGGTCGGTCTCGACGTCCTGGCAGGCGTAGATCAGGTCGAAGCCGCCGATCCAGACGCCCACCGCCAGACCCAGGATCACCGCGTCCCAGGACCACTCGCCGGTGATCGCCAGCCAGCCGCCGATCGGGCCCATCGCCTGGGCCAGGCCCAGGATGGCCTGCGGGAAGTTCGTGAACCGCTTGCCGTAGGGGTAGACCACCATCGGGATCACCGCGACCGGGGCCAGGGCCAGGCACAGCGGGTTGAGCAGCGCCGCCGAGCCGAGGAACACGGCGACGGCGATCAGCGCGCCGGTCCAGGCGTGCCGCACCGACATCGCGCCCGTCACCAGCTCGCGCTGCGCGGTGCGCGGGTTGCGGGCGTCGATCTCGCGGTCGATGATCCGGTTGACCGCCATGGCGAAGGTGCGCAGGCCCACCATGCAGACGGTGACCAGCAGCAGTCTGCCCCAGTGGACGTTCCCGTCCAGCTCGAACATCGCCGTGAGGGCGGCGATGTAGGCGAAGGGCAGCGCGAACACCGAGTGCTCGATCATCACCAGACGCAGGAAGGCCTTGGTGCGTCCCGGTTGCTGCGGGAGCGCTGCGGAAGCGGAGCTCACAGTCCGTACTCCTTCCAGCGGCGGTCGACCTTCGCCGCCGTCTCCGGGTCGGGCAGGACCATCTCCGGCCAGCCGCCGTCCCGCGTGTACCCCTCCTCGGGCCACTTCCGCGTGGCGTCGATGCCCGCCTTGCCTCCCCAGAACTGCTGGTAGGAGGCGTGGTCCAGGTGGTCGACGGGACCTTCGACGATCGACAGGTCGCGGGCGTAGTCGGTGTTGCCGAGCGCCCGCCAGGCGACCTCGTGCAGGTCGTGGACGTCGCAGTCGGCGTCGACGACCACGATCAGCTTGGTCAGCGACATCATGTGCGCCCCCCAGACCGCGTGCATGACCTTCTGCGCGTGCTTGGGGTACTTCTTGTCGATCGAGACGATCGCGCAGTTGTGGAAGCCGCCGGCCTCGGGCAGGTGGTAGTCCACGATGTCCGGGACGATGATCTTCAGCAGCGGCAGGAAGAACCGCTCCGTGGCCCGCCCCAGGGGGCCGTCCTCCGTCGGCGGGCGCCCGACCACGATCGACTGGAGCAGCGGCCGCTTCCGCATCGTCACGCAGTCGATCGTCAGGGCCGGGAACGGCTCCTGCGGGGTGTAGAAGCCGGTGTGGTCGCCGAAGGGGCCCTCCGGGAGCATCTCGCCCGGCTCCAGCCAGCCCTCGATCACGACCTCCGCCTGCGCCGGCACCTGCAGCGGCACCGTCTTGCAGTCGACCATCTCGATCCGCTTGCCCGCGAGGAACCCGGCGAACAGGTACTCGTCGATGTCGCCGGGCAGCGGGGCGGTGGAGGCGTAGGTCACGGCGGGCGGACAGCCGAAGGCGATCGCCACGGGAAGCTTCTCGCCCTTGCGCGCGGCCACCTGGTAGTGGTTGCGGCTGTCCTTGTGGATCTGCCAGTGCATGCCGATCGTGCGCTTGTCGTGGCGCTGGAGGCGGTACAGGCCGAGGTTGCGGACGCCGCTCTCGGGGTCCTTGGTGTGGGTGAGGCCCAGATTGAAGAAGGAGCCGCCGTCCTGCGGCCAGGTGAAGAGGGCGGGCAGGGCGTCGAGGTCGACGTCGTCGCCGTGCAGGACGACCTCCTGGACGGGGGCGTCCTGGGCCTTCACCTTCTTCGGCGGGACGTGCGTCATCGCGCCGAGCTTGCCGAACGCCTCGCGCACGCCGACGAAGCCCTGCGGCAGCTCCGGCCGCAGCAACCCGCCGATCTTGTCGCTGATCTCGGCGTACGACTTCAGCCCGAGGGCCTTCAGAAGCCGCCGGTCGGTGCCGAAGACGTTCATCGCGAGGGGCATGCTGGAGCCCTTCACGTTCTCGAAGAGCAGCGCGGGGCCCCCGGACTTCTGGACCCGGTCGACGATCTCCCCGACCTCCAGATACGGATCGACCTCGGCCTTGACGCGCTTGAGGTCGCCTTCGCGTTCCAGTGCCCTGAGCAGGGAACGAAGATCGTCGTAAGCCATGTGTCCCAGTATCGGCCACCCGCTACCCTGACCCCGTCACCGGGGCCGCCCCCGCCCCCTCACCGCGTTCTGGGAGAACCCGCCACCATGCTCAGGTATCTGCCGTTCCTGCTGGTCCTGGCACTGTGGATCTACGCCTTCATCGACTGTCTGAACACCCCCGAGGAGGAGGTGCGCGGGCTGCCGAAGGTGGTCTGGGTCATCGTCATCCTGCTCTTCGGCGAGGTGCTCGTCGGCCCGGTCGCCTGGCTGGTGGCCGGCAGGGCCCGCCACGCGCCCGCGGGCGGCGGCACGGCGGCCGAGTCGCCCCGCGGCCGGCGCGCCGAGTGGGTGGCGCCGGACGACAACCCCGAGTTCCTGAAGTCCCTGAAGGACGAGACGGCCAGGAACGAGGAGAAGCTCCTCAAGGACTGGGAGGCCGACCTGCGCCGCCGCGAGGACGAGCTCAAGCGCCGCGAGGCCGGCGAGGACCCTACGGAAGGCTGACGGCGTCCACGAACGCGGCCCAGGCGCTCCGCGCGACGACGATCACCGGGCCGTCGGCCACCTTGCTGTCACGGACGGGGACGACGGCGGGGAAACCGGGGGCGACTTCGATGCAGTTGCCGCCGTTCTCGCCGCTGTAGCTGCTCTTGATCCAGGTCGCCGCGCCGAGCCGTTGGCCGCTCACGCCGACACACCCGCCACGAAGGCCGCCCAGGCCACCCGGCTCACGGCGACGACCCCGGCATCGGGGTTCTTGCTGTCACGGACGGGGACGACGGAATCGAACCCGGGGGCGACTTCGAGGCAGTTGCCGCCGTTGTCGCCGCTGTAGCTGCTCTTGATCCAGGTCGTCGCACTGAGCTCGTGCCAGTTCATAGTGCTCATACCCTTCCATCGCGTCGCTGATCAGAGCGGCGGACTCGGCGGCTGACGGCGCGTCGGCCCTGAGCACATGATAGGTCCGGTTATGGCGGGCATAGGCGGCTGGATCGTCGTTGAAATGGCCCTGGTCCAGGGATTCCGAGTACACCCACTCGTGCCCGTCCGACAGCTTGATGAGCGACATGGATGTGTTGGGGCGGATGAGGCCCGGCTCTTTCGAAGGGGCCACCTGGACCCGGACGTTGGAGAGCTGCCCGACCTTGAGAAGATGCGCGCACTGATCACGCATGACCTTCGCCCCGCCGATGACAGTGCTCAGGCAGCTCTCGTCCAGGACAGCGACATAGAGCGGTCCACCGTCGGCCAGAAAGCGCCGCTGCCTGCTGAGTCGGGCCCGGACGCGCTCCTCTGCCTCCGCGGCGCTCAGCACGCGGGAGAACAGCGCCCGCGCATAGTCCTCGGTTTGCAGCAGTCCTGGCATGACACGTTCCTGATACTCCTGTAGGGACACCGCCTCCGCGTCCATCTCGGCCCGCCGCTTGAACCAGTCCGGATGCTCCACCTGGGCATACCAGTCGACGCGCCCCCACAGCCGACCCAACGCCCCTCCCGTGCCGAGCGCTTCGTCGCATTTCTTCGCGAAGGGCTCCTGCGGGACACGCGTCCCCGCCTCCACTCTCGCCACGAGCGACCGGTCGCACGGGATCGCTTTCGCCAGCCCGTCCTGCGTCAGCAGGGCACCCTCCCGGAAGTGGCGCAACAGCTCGCCGAACAGGGCGGCGTTGGTCGTCACTTGTGCTCCCCCTCCGTGACAGACGTCCGTTGGCACGCGCCGGACATTGATACGCACCGTGCCCGCACGCGACGCTCGACACACCCAGAGTCACGAAGTCGGTACGGAGAGGGCACGGACGGGGCATGACCGAAAGCAGCGAGAGCATCGAGAGTCGGTTCGAAACGGGAACGGTCGTCTACGACCCCGCCTCGGACACCGTCGACGAGTACCAGGGCACGGCGGGCCCCTACGCACTGCTGCGTCCGCTCGGCGGGGGCCGGGAGTGGGAGGTCCGCCCGGAGTCGCTGCGTGCGGCCACCCCCGGCGAACGCCTCAGCGCGGCCGTCCGCGCCGCCAACTCCCGCTCGTTCCAGGGTGCGTCGGAGCCCCTCTCCCCCGCCCCCGTCCGGGACTGCGCGGCCTGCGCCGATCTGGCCGCCCTGCGCGACGACGCCCGCGCCCGGCACGACGGCAGCGCCGAGACCGACGCGGACGTCCTGCTGCGCCGCCACCAACGCCGTTACCACGCACCCCTGTTGGGGCTGCGCGAGTACGCGCTCGTGCCGGACGTCTCGGCCGGGGCGGAGTACGAGACGTCGTGCACCGAGTGCCGGGCCGGGTCCGGGGCACGGCAGCGCCCGGCCGAGGCGGAGGAGTGGCAGCACGGGCACACCCGGGAGACCGGGCACGCACGCTACCGCCGTTCCGTCGCCGATTACGCGGTGCTCAGCTCACGGTGATCGGGCCACCCGGCGGAGCCCGCGCGAAAACCCGTGGCGGACCACGGCGGCCGCTGCTACCTTTCCGGAGGCCGTGCGAGAGAACGAGGAGGTGGTACCCGTGAACACAGCAACGACATGGGTGCTCTCCTCCGGGGTCACGGTCGGGCGATAGGTCGTCCGGGAGCGCCGTTCCAGAGCCCTCCCGAAAGGCACGACCATGCATTTCACGTCTGAACAGCGTCTCGACGACGGCGTCCTCGAGCGCGATTTCACCCTCGGCGACATCCCCGGCATCCTCTGGACGCCCCCGTCCGCACCGGTATCCGCGTCCGCACCGGCATCCGCGCCGGTGCCTCTGATCCTGCTCGGCCACCCCGGCGGGCTGGACAGGATGCGCCCGCGACTGGCGGCCCGGGCCCGGCACTCCGCGGCGGAGGGCTTCGCCTCGGCCACCGTCGAACTCCCCGGCAGCGGGGACCGGCCCCGTCTCCCCGCCGTCGAGCAGGCCCGCGCGGACATGCGCCGGGCGCTGGAGGCGGGCGAGCCGGTCTCCGACGACATCGTCGACCGGCTCGTCCTGCCGCTGGTCGACAAGGCGGTCCCGGAATGGCAGGCCGCCCTGGACGCCCTCCTGTCACTGCCCGGGATCGACGGCCCGGTCGGGTTCTCGGGAGGAGTGATCTCCATCGGCGTACGGCTGGCGGTCGTAGAGCCGCGCATCACGGCCGCCGCTCTGTTCGCCGGGAGTTACGTGCCGCGGGCCATGTTCGAGGAGGCCCGGCGGGTCACCGTCCCGCTGCACGTCCTGCTGCAGTGGGACGACGAGGGCAACGACCGGCAGGCCGCCCTGGACCTGTTCGACGCCTTCGGCTCCAAGGAGAAGACGCTGAACGCCAACATGGGCGGCCACACCGGCGTTCCGCAGTACGCGGGCGAGGCGGCGGCCCGGTTCTTCACCCGGCACCTGACGTCGTGACGTGAGGCCGGGCCGTCCCGGCGGGCAGCGGACGCCGGAGGCCGACCAGGCCTCCGGCGTCGTCCCGAGGTGCGTCATGCGGCGGTGCGCCATGCCGCGGCGCCGTCAGAAGACGCCCTTGTAAGCCCCCCACCCGGTGGCGATCTTCACGCCGACGCCGAGCGGCCCCCTCCCGCCGCCGGTGAAGCGCCACACGTTGCCCGAGGTGTCACGGGCGATGACGTCGGCCCTGCCGTCGCCCGTGAGGTCGCCGACACCGGCCACGACGTCGAACGACGCCCCCCAGCGGGTGGCCGCCCTCACCGGGGAGGTGAATCCGCCGGCGCCGTTGCCGGAGTAGCGCCACAGAGTATTGGCCCTGTCCTGGGCGAGGAGGTCGCCGCGGCCGTCGCCGTCGAGGTCGCCGACGCCCACGATCTTCTTGTACGCCGACCAGTTCGCCGCGACGCGGACGCGTGCGGAGAGATTCCCCGTGCTCGTCCCCTTGTAGAGGAACACCTCACCGGTCGACGACTTGCGGGCGATCAGGTCCGCCAGGCCGTCACCCGAGAGGTCGCCGGGCGAGGTCAGCACGTCGTACTGGCCCCAGCCGGCGCCCAGCGAGGTGTGCGGGGCGCCGGGGGTGAATGCCTGGCCACGCTGGGTCCGGTACGCGCGCAGCTCGCCGGTGGCGAACCGGACGAGGATGTCGCCCCGGCAGTCGCCGTTCAGGTCGCCGAAGGGGACGAGGGTCGCCGTGGACGGCCAACCCGGGGCGGATATCGCCGCGTTGAAGCCGCCCGCCCCGTTGCCGGGCCGGTATGCGATCGTTCCGGACGTCGAGAGGGTCAGGGCGTCGCCGATGCCGTCGGGCGCCAGTGAGCCGCTGCTGGTGAAGTCGTGCCGCACGGCGGCGCCGGTGGAGACCGTCACCGTGCGCGACACGGTCAGCGGCGGACCGGAGCCGTCGGCCGGCGAGGCGGTCAGCCTGAAGGTGTACGTGCCGTTGGGCACGAGCGCGCCGACGGCGTCCCGTACGTCCCATCGCGCGGTGAGCGTGCCCTCGGTCTCGCCGCCGGTGTACGTACGGACCACCTGGCCCGTTGCCTTGGCGGTGAGGGTGGCGGTCCAGGAGGCGGCGGGCTTGGACAGCAGCCCGCGCCACTGCCACCACGGGGCGGTGGCCGCAGTGGTCTGCGCGGAATCGTCGGTCGCGTCGGACTCGATGACGTCGAGCGGCTGGGTGGCAGCCCCGCTGGGCACCAGATGAATGCGGCGGGCGGCGTCGACGTAGGCCGCGGGCCCGCCGAACTTGTCCACCGTCCAGGTCACCCCGCGCAGGACGGCGTCGCCCGCCGGGAGGTCGCCGATCTCATGGGTGGCGGCCGTGCCGTCGGCGAAGGCGGTGAGCAGGAGCGCTCCGGCCGAGGAGTCGTGGCGTACCAGGTAGCCGTCGCCGAGCAGCGCCTCACCGGACGGGACGGGGATGTTCCGCTTCGCCGTGCGGTCCCAGACGCCGGCCGCGGCCGTGTTGCCGCACGACCAGTAGATCCAGCGGCCCACGACCTGGAGCTCCTGGGGGACGCAGGGCGCGCCGGTGCTCACGGTGGCGGTCGCCCTGCCGGTCTTGAGGTCCTTGGCGGTGACCGTGCCTGCGCCGACGCCAGGTGTCCACAGCTCGGTGCCCCACACCGAGGCGGCCGTGACGGCCCGCGTGACGATGGGCCGGAGGTCGGTGTAGACGCCGAGGTCGCCCACGTACTGCCGGGCGGGGGAGGTGCCGTTGACGACCGCGTAGCGGCCGGTGACGTCCAGGATGCTGCCGGAGGCCGAGGGGAGGTAGAAGCCGCCCGCCGGGTCGGAGCGGTCGATGGAGGCCACAGAGGAACCGACGTCGGGGTTGGCGTCGGCGACGAATTCCACCGCGCGGCCGTCGCCGGTGGAGTACGGGCCGGCCTGCTGGTAGGTCCAGGTCCGCCGGACCGGGGCGCCCGGTGTTCCGTCGGCGGAGACCGGGCGGGTGTACAAGGCGCCCAGGAAGCTGCTGTCGGCCTCGTCGGTGGCCAGGGTGCCGTTCTGCAGGGAGAGATGGTCGATTCGCGCGGCGGCCGGCGGCACGGCGGCCACCTCCGTCAGGGTGGGCGTGCCCGCGCCCGTGTCGGTGACCTTGCGCACCGCCCAGTGGCCTGAGTCCGCGCCGCCCACGGCCAGCAGGCCGCCGTCCGGGGTCGGCGTGAGCGCGGCGCCCGCGTGCCGGAGCAGGGTGACCGCGTCGCCGCCCGTGAGGGGGACGGCGCTCAGCGGCTCACCGGACGTGTCGACGAGGTTGCGGGGCGGCGACGGGACGGAACGGGCGACCACCAGCCAGCGGCCGGCGATGCCCAGCTGCGGGGCGCCCTCGGTGCCGGGCAGCGTGATCGTCGTCTCGGGGGCGGTGAGGTCAGCCCGGTCCAGGACGTGCGCCGTGGCGCCGTACGCGTACCAGACCAGCCGGTCGGCGCTCAGGGCGACCGTGGTCGGCGCGGCGGCCACCGTCACGTCGGCGGTGACCTTCGCCCCGGCCAGGTCGACCAGCGCCAGGTGACGGGTGGCGCCGAGGGCGTAGCCGACGACGGCGGCGCCGCTGTCGCCGCCCAGGACGGCGAAGTTGGCGGTGACACCGGTCGGCCAGCCGTCGACGCGGGCGCCGTCGGCCGGTGCGCCCGCGCCGTACAGCCACAGCGAACGGTTTCCGGCGGCGTCGCGCGCCTGGGTCAGCACATGGGCTCCGTAGGTGGCCCAGTACGTGCCGTGGGTGATCGCGACGTCCGTGGCGGCGCCGGAGGCCATGTCCCTGAGGATGACCTTCGCGGTACGCGAGACGACCTCGGTCACGATGTCGGACGACGATCCGAGGAACCCGGGGATCGCGGCCTGCGAGAGGGATCCCAGCTCGGTCGTCGTACCGGTGCCGTACGACGTCCACAGCAAGCCGGAACGGCCCTCCTGGGCATGCAGATAGCCGCTCGGACCGGCGGAGTGGACGAGGTCCCGGCGGGGGACGTAGCGGTCGGACTGGAGCACCTTCTCCGCCGTGAGAGGGGCGCCGGCGCTCCCGTCCGCGGCCGCCGGGGCGGCGGTCGGGAGGAAACCGGCGGTCCCGGCGAGGACCGCGAGCGCGGCGACGAGACGGGCGGGGGTACGGCGGGCCACACGGCCTCCGGGGTGAGGAGAGACATCGGAATCGGTTCGCGACGGACGCGCCGAGGGAAGCAGTGCCGCGCCGCGGGCTGATGACCGTCCGGAAGTCGGCGGCAGACGTGCGGCCGTGATGTTCGCTCCCCCGGCACAGAACGTACACAGATAAAGCCGAGAACACACACCTGGTTTTCATGGCTTTGGCAAAAGGCGTCGGGAAACGGTCGATTCGGTTCCCGCGGCCACTGCCTGATCTCTGACGCTCCGTCAAGCAGGCGGGTGACCGCGGCGGTTCGGTGCCGACGGCCGGACGGCGCTGGGGTCAGACGCCGATGTCCTCGTTCCAGAGTGCGGGGTGCCGCCCGATGAACTCGCGCATCATCGCGACGCACTCGGCGTCTTCCAGCAGCACGATCTCCACTCCGTGCTCGGCCAGCCAGTCGTGGCCGCCGTGGAAGGTGGCCGCCTCCCCCACGACCACCCGGGAGATGCCGAACTGGCGCACCAGGCCCGAGCAGTACCAGCACGGGGAGAGCGTCGTGACCATCGTCGTACCCCGGTACGAGCGCTGCCGGCCCGCCGCGCGGAACGCGGCCGTCTCCGCGTGCGTGGAGGGATCGCCGTCCTGGACGCGCCGGTTGTGGCCGCGGCCCAGGAGCGTGCCGTCCGCGCCGTACAGGGCCGCGCCGATCGGGATGCCGCCCTCGGCGAGACCGGCCCGTGCCTCGGCGACCGCGGTGGCCAGCCAGGTCCGTGCCGTCGCCCGATCCAGAAGGTCCATGACCTCATGCTGGTGCGGCGGGCGGCACGGGGCAATGCGGACCACCCGATCGGGTCGCGCTCCCCGTGGGTCCGGCCCTGACCGCCCCGCCGCGGCGGCCACTTGAGCGGTCGGTAGCCTGGCCCGATCATCGTGGGCTCGTGGGAGGAACGTTCATGGTTGCTGCTCCGGTACTGGAGGAGCTGCGGGAGGTCTGCCAGCCGCAGGCCAAGCTGGCGAGCCGCAACGGCGAACACTGGGCGGGCCGGCTGTACATGCGGCGGATCTCCCTCCGGTTCACCCGCCAGTTGGTGCGCACCCGGGTCACCCCGGACCAGCTGACCTGGACGATGGTGGTCTGCGGAGTGCTGTCCGGGGCCGCGCTGCTGATCCCGGGTCTGGCCGGAGCCGTGCTGGCCGCCCTCCTCATGCAGCTCTTCCTGCTCTTCGACTGCGTGGACGGCGAGGTCGCCCGCTGGAAGGGCCAGAACAGCGCGTCCGGCATCTACGTCGACCGGCTCGGCGCGTACCTCGCCGACGCGGCGCTGATGACCGGCTTCGGCTTCCGCGCCGCCGAGTCCGGGCTCGGCGGCTGGGCGGGGTTCAACGGCTGGGTGTCCCTCGGGCTCGCGACCGCGCTGGGCGTCGTGCTGCTGAAGGCGTCGACCGACCTGGTGGACGTGGCCCGGGCCCGGCGTGGACTCGCCGTCGCCGACGACGAGGCGGCCGCGCCGCGCTCACAGGGCGTCGCGTCGGTGCGCCGGCTCGCCGCCGCGTTCAAGATCCACCGGGTGACCAACGGCATCGAGGCGTCCCTGGTCCTCCTCGTCGTGGCGTTCGCCGACGCGGCCACCGGCTCCGTGGACCCGACCCGCTGGGCGCTGGCCGCGATCGCCGTCATCACCTGGCTGATGGTCCCGGCCCATCTGCTGTCGATCCTGTCGTCGTCCCGGCTGCGCTGACGACGTCAAGGTAGGCGTGCAGACGGCCCGCTCCCGCGAGCATCGCGCGGGTGCGGGCCGTCAGCGTCTGCGCGCGCGCCGCCAGCGCGGACCGCAGCTCCGCCTCGCTGCCGCCCTCGCGGCGCAACTCGGCGAGCACCGGCCGGATCTGGGCGAACAGATAGTGACCGCGGCGCAGACTGTGCACGATCCGCGCGTCCCGCACGTCGGCCGGCCCGTACACCCGGTACCGCGTCCCGCGCTCGCGCGGCGGGGCGATCAGTCCGGCCGTCTCCCACACCCGCAACGCCGAGGCCCGCACGCCGAGCAGCCGGGCCACGTCCCCGATCCGCAGTCCGCCGGCGGCACGCGTCGCGTCGGCCTCGGGAACCTGACGGGCCAGTTCCTCCATGGCCTCCCCGGTGGCCCGCAGGGCGGTGCGCTCCTCGTGCAGCCCGGCATGGGCCTCGTCGACGAGGGCGAGCGCGGCCGGGACGTCCCCCGCGTGCACGGTCCGCATGATCCGCGCCGCCGTGACCGGCCCGTACCCCCGCACCAGCGCCCGGTACGCCAGCAACGCCTCCCGGTGCGCCTCCCCGAAGACCCGGTACCCGGACTCCGTACGCCCCGCCGCGGGCAGCACGCCCGCCTCCTCGTAGTTGCGGATCTGCTGCGTGGACAACCCCGCGACCCGAGCGAGATCGACGGTACGCAGCCGGCGGCCGGTCATCGCGGGGACTCCAGGAGACGGAGGAGCGGAGGGGTTCGGAGGCGAGCGTTCGGAGTACTCGGATCGGTGTCCACGCCCTCCCGCCTGTCCGCACGGCGAAGGCCGGTTCCCGTGGTCCAGGTCACTGGTCCGGGGAACCGGCCTTCGGTGTGCGCGGCGGTGTCCGGGTCAGACGCCCGCGTACGAGTGCTTGCCCGTGACGAAGATGTTGACGCCGTAGTAGTTGAACAGCCAGCAGCCGAAGGCGATCAGGGCCAGGTAGGCGGCCTTGCGGCCCTTCCAGCCGGCGGTGGCGCGGGCGTGCAGGTAGCAGGCGTAGGCGACCCAGGTGATGAACGACCAGGTCTCCTTGGGGTCCCAGCCCCAGTAGCGGCCCCACGCGTCGCCCGCCCAGATCGCGCCCGCGATGATCGTGAACGTCCACAGCGGGAAGACGGCCGCGTTGACGCGGTAGGCGAACTTGTCGAGGGAAGCGGAGGCGGGCAGCCGGTCCAGGACCGAGTTGGCGAACCTGCCCGGCTTGCCGCCGGTCGCGAGCTTGTTCTCGTAGGCGTCCTTGAACAGGTACAGGATCGTGGCGACCGCGCCGACGTAGAACACCGCGCCGCAGAAGATCGCGGTGGAGACGTGGATGTACAGCCAGTACGAGTGGAGGGCGGGGACGAGCTGGTCGCTCGCCGTGTACAGGACCGTCACCGCGAGGCCGAGGTCCAGCAGGACCGTGGTGATCAGGAACAGGCCCAGCCAGCGCACGTTCTTGCGCAGCGCCAGCAGCCCGAGGTACACGCCGACGGCCACCGTGGAGAAGGTGATGTTGAACTCGTACATGTTGCCCCACGGCGCGCGCTGCACCGAGGCCGCGCGGGCGACCACGCCGGCCAGCTCGACCAGGAACGCGAGCACCGTGAGCGAGATGGCGATCCGGCCGTACATGTCGCCCTGCTCGTCGCCGCCGTGCGCGCCCGGACCGTCGGGCACGTCACGCGCCCCGGCGGTGGAGCGCACGACGACCTGCGGGCGCTCCAGGACGGCCGTCCCGCCGTTCTGCTTGACGGTGACGGCCGGGCCCGCGCCCCTGCCGCCGGCCTTCGCCTCGGTGAGCGCGGCGGCGGTGCGGCCGACCTTGCTACGGCTGCCGAAGAGCCATTCGGCGATGTACGCGAAGAAGGCCAGGGTGTAGACGGCCATCGAGGAGTACACCAGCGTGTTGCTGATGCTCGCGAGATGCTCGTTGGTGGCGGTGGCCAGCTCGGTTGCGGCGGCGAGAGTCATTTCTCAGCCCCTTCGGCAGGTACGGCTTGGGGTTCGGGGGAATCCGAGGGACCGGGGTCGGACGCCCCGGTGGCCTGGTCGTACAGGATCCCGGCGAGGTCGCCGAGCTCCTCGGGCACCTTGGCGGACTCGCTGCGGCCGAGACCGGCCATCTCGACGACGGTCACGCCGTCGGCGCCCTTCACCGCGCGCACCCAGACCCGGCGGCGCTGGATGAACAGGGAGCCGGCCAGGCCGAAGATGGCGGTGATGGCGCCGGTGAGCGCCCAGCCGCTCGCGGGCTGCTGGGTGACCTGGAAGTTCGCCCACTGCTTGGTGCCCTCGTAGGTGACCGTGCCGGCCCCGTCGGGCAGGGTCATGGTCTCGCCGGGCTTGAGGTTGTCCCGCAGCTGCGCGCCCTTGGCGTCCTTGAACCCCTTCAGATGGGTCTTGTCGAGCTGGTACACGCTCTGCGGGATGCCCGCGTTGACACCGAGATCTCCGTGGTACGGCGTCAGGTTGAGCACCGGGTTGCCGAGCGCCGGGAACGTCGACGCCGTCTCCATGCCCTTGGTGTAGGTCGGCAGGAAGAACGCCGAGATGCCGAGCTGCTCGCTGACGCCCTTGGCGTCGCGGTAGCCGTCGAGGACCTTGACGACGCCGGTGGAGGTGACGTTGGAGTCGAGCGGCAGCAGCGGCACGGCGTCGCTGTAGACGACCTGGCCCTTGCCGTCGCGGACGGTGATGACGGGCGCGTAGCCGTGAGCGGTGAGGTAGACCTTCGAGTCGGCGATCACCAGCGGGTGGTTGACCTTGACGACGGCCTTCTCGTCCTTGCCGTAGGCGCCCACGCTGTAGGTGAGGGCTGCCTGGTAGGTGCGCGGGGTGCCCGTGTTGGGGCCCGAGGTCTCGTACGTGCCGGTGAACTTGTCCAGGGTGAAGCTGAACGGGTTCAGGTCGTCGGTGCTGAAGAGGCTGCCGGACTTGAAGTCGTTGTACTGGGTGAGGGTGTTGGAGAACCCGTCGCCCTCGACGACCAGCTTGTTGCCCTCGGCCTTGAAGAGCTGGCCCCAGGCGAAGGCGACCAGCATCACGATCAGCGCGATGTGGAAGGCGAGGTTGCCGACCTCGCGGGCGTAGCCCTTCTCGGCGGCGACGGCGTCCCCGGCGATGTGGGAGCGGAAGCGGCGCTTCTTCAGCAGGGCGAGCGCGGCCTCACGGACCTGCTCGGGCTCGGCCTCGGTGCGCCAGGTGGTGTAGGCGGGCAGCCGGGTCAGACGCCCCGGCGCGCGCGGCGGACGGCTGCGCAGCTGGCCGACGAACTGCCAGGTGCGGGGCACGATGCAGCCGATGAGGGAGACGAACAGCAGGATGTAGACCGCGGAGAACCACACCGAGCTGTAGACGTGGAAGAGGCCGAGCTTGTCGTAGACCGGCGCGAGCGTCCTGTGGGCGTCGCGGAAGTCGGCGACCTTGGTCTCGTCGGTGCCGGACTGCGGGATGAGCGAGCCGGGGATCGCGCCGAGCGCCAGCAGCAGCAGGAGCAGCAGCGCGACCCGCATGGAGGTGAGCTGCCGCCAGAACCAGCGGGTCCAGCCGATCACGCCCAGGCCGGGGGTGTTGGCGAGGGTGTCGGTGGGGGCCGTCGACAGCTGGGATCCGGCCGCGCCGAGTTCCTGCTCGTCGGAGGCGGCGGCCTCGGTCGGCACGCTGGGCGTGGTCTTGCTCATGGATCAGATCCCCACATCGAAACCGGCGGACCAGGACTGCACGTCCTGCACGAGACGATCCCACGCGCCGGTCAGCAGCAGGACACCGGTCAGGATCATCATGGTGCCGCCGATCCTCATCACCCAGACATAGTGCCGCTTGACCCAGCCGAAGGCGCCGAGGGCCTTGCGGAAGGCGACGGCGGCGAGCACGAACGGCACCCCGAGGCCGACGCAGTAGGCGACGGTCAGCAGGGCGCCGCGCCCGGCGCTGCCCTGCTGGGAGGAGAGGGCCAGCACGGAGGCGAGGGTGGGGCCGATGCACGGCACCCAGCCGATGCCGAACAGGGCGCCCAGCAGCGGGGCGCCGACGAGTCCGGTCACGGGCCTCTTGTGGATGCGGAACTCGCGCTGGGTCATCCAGGGCATCAGGCCCATGAAGAAGGCGCCCATGGCGATCATGAGGACGCCCAGCACCTTGGACAGGACGTCCTGGTTCGCCCGGAGCGTGTCGCCGAAGTAGCCGAACAGGGCCCCGCTGGAGACGAACACGAAGGTGAAGCCGAGGACGAAGAGCGAGGCGCCGGCGACCATCCGTCCGCGGCGGGCCTCGGCCAGATCGGTGCCGGCGACGCCGGTGACGTACGAGAGGTAGCCGGGGACGAGCGGCAGGACGCACGGCGAGAAGAAGGAGACGAGCCCGCCGAGCAGGGCGATGGGGAGCGCGACCAGCAACGCGCCGTTGAGCACGGTGTCGTTGTAGCCCGTGGCGGCGAGCGTGGTGAGAGCGCTCACGTCACTTCTCCGCGAGGACGGGAGCGATCATCTTGCGCAGCTTGTCCTCGCTGAGCGCGGCCAGCGAGCGGGCGGCGATCTTGCCCTTGCGGTCTATGACCAGCGTGGACGGGATGGCCTGGAGGCTGAGCGTGCCCTTCTTGAACCGCAGCAGCAGCTTGCCCTTCGGGTCGGACAGGCTGGGGTACGTGATGCCCTGCTGCTTCTCGAAGGCGAGGGCGTTCTTGTTGCTGGTGTCGAGGGTGTTGATGCCGACGAACTGCACGCCCTGGCCCTTGAGGTCGGTGGAGACCTTCTCGAAGTTCGGCGCCTCGGCCCGGCACGGGGAACACCAGGATCCCCACACGTTGAGGACGACGACCTTGCCCTGGTAGCTCTTGAGGTCGAGCTGTCCGCCGGCGACGGTCCTGCCGGACAGGTCGGGGACCGCGTCCCGCTTGCCCTGCGCGACGGTGGAGATGCCGTCCTTGCCCATCACGAAGTTGGTGTCACCGCCGCCTCCGGAGGCGCCTCCGGAGGTGCAGGCGGAGAGCAGCAGTGCGGCGACGGCCCCGCCGGCTGCCGTGGTCAGGACGGCACGGCGCGGACGGACCCGGGCAGGCGAGCGCGGAAGGGCGCGGCTGGCGGCACTCATGTGAAAAGTTTCGCATGCCCGTTCTGGGGATCTTGCCCGCCCCCCTTGCGGGGGGAAAACCGCATTTCAGGCGGCGCTCGGTGAGGCGCTGGAGCCGGCGGTGCCGGCGGTGGCGCCCGCGCTGCTGCCCGCGGTGGCGGAGCTTGCGGCCAGGAACGTCTTCCAGCCGCCGGCCGGCTTCTGCCCGACCTGGAGGGTGCGCAGCTTGTCGAGGATCTCCGGCTTCTGGACGTCGATCCAGTCCACGAACTGCCGGAAGGAGACGAGCCGCACGTCCGCGCCCTTCTCCTTCTCGCGCGCGATGTGCTTGAAGGCTTCCTCGACGGCGTCCATGTAGATGCCGCCGTTCCACTGCTCGAAGTGGTTGCCTATGAAGAAGGGGGCGCGGTTCGTCTCGTATGCCCGCTTGAATCCCTGTATGTACGCCTGGGAGGCCTGCTTCCGCCAGCCCGGGTAGTTGTGGGCGGGCGCCTTGGTCGAGTTGATCGACTGGTTGGCGAGGATGTTGTAGTCCATGGACAGCACCTGGAAGCTGTGGCCGGGGAACGGTATGGCCTGCAGCGGCAGGTCCCAGATGCCCTGCTTCTTGGTGGGCCAGACCTGGTTGCCGCCGGGCGAGGAGGCGTCGTAGCGCCAGCCGAGGGCGCGGGCGGTGGGCAGCAGGTTGTCCTGGCCGAGCAGACAGGGCGTACGGGCGCCCACGAGTTCCTTGTCGTAGTCGAAGGGCAGCGAGGGCAGGTCGGTCCAGCCGGTGTTGGTCCGCCACTCCTTCACGAACTTCTTCGCCTGGTCTATCTCGCTGCGCCACTGCGCGGGCGTCCACTTGCCGACCGAGCCGTGACCCTCACCGCAGAAGTGCCCGTTGAAGTGGGTGCCTATCTCGTGCCCTTCGAGCCAGGCCCGGCGGACGTTGGTGAGCGTCGCCTTCACGTGGTCGTCGGAGAGGTAGCCGATGTCGGAGGCGCCGCGCGGGTTGTTCGGGGGGTCGTAGAGCCGCTTCTTCGACTCGGGCAGCAGATACAGCCCCGACAGGAAGAACGTCATGCTCGCGCCGTGTTCCTTGGCGAGGTCGAGGAAGCGCGGGAAGAGCCCGTTGCCGACCTCGCCCGCGCCGTCCCAGGAGAAGATCACGAACTGCGGCGGCTCCTGGCCGGCCTCCAGCGGCACGGGCTTGGCCGGCTGGTGGGGCTGCTTGCCGGTGAAGGAGGTCGAGCCGTCACCGATGGGGCGGGCGGAGAGCTTCGACTTCGGGGTGCCGGAGGAGTTCTTCCCGGTGTCGCCGGAACCGCCGTCGTGGGAGGGCTCGTCCGAACCCGTGAGGCTTCCGCAGCCCACGAGTCCGGCGGCGGCGGCAGCACCGGCGCCGAGTCCGAGTGCTCCCCTTCGAGTGATGGCGCGCATGGCAACCCCGTTCGTCACGTTCTCTGGTGGGCACGTCACCCATTCAGAGGACATGACGAACGAGGAGGTTCCGCCAATACTTCCGGATTCCGTAACAGGCCGGTCGATTTCAGCCACCGCTCGGTCATCCGGTTTCGGTCATGACTGGGTGACCGGAGCCTACGCCCGACCTCCTGCGCGCCGAAGGCCCAGGCCCCCCGAGCGCCTACGCCCCGAACGCCTTGCCGCTGCCCGGGGCCTGGCCCTTCACCGGCTTGGCGCCGGCGCGCAGGTGAGCGGGCACCAGGTCGATGGCGGGCTCGCTGTAGCCGACGGACACGATCCGGTCGCCCCGGTACGTGAAGGTCGTCAGCGACGCGAGCGTGCACTGCCGCTTGCGCGGGTCGTGCCACAGCCGCCGACGTTCGACGTAGGACCGGACGATCCAGATCGGCAGCTGGTGACTGACGAGCACCGCCTCGTGCCCGCGGGCCGCGTCCTTGGCCGCGTCCAGCGCACCCGTCATCCGCACGACCTGGTCGACGTACGGCTCGCCCCAGGACGGCCTGAACGGGTTGACGAGGTGCTTCCAGTTCTCGGGCCGACGCAGCGCGCCGTCCCCCACGCCGAACGTCTTGCCCTGGAAGACGTTCTCCGCCTCGATGAGCCGGGCGTCCGTGCCCAGGTCGAGGCCGTGCGCCTTGGCGATCGGGGTGGCCGTCTCCTGCGCCCGCTCCAGCGGGGAGGCGACCACGTGCGTGACGTCGCGGGTGGAGAGGTGCTCCGCGACCCGGTCGGCCATCTGCCGGCCCAGATCGGAGAGGTGGTATCCGTCGAGACGGCCGTAGAGGACCCCGCCGGGGTTGTGGACCTCGCCGTGCCGCATGAGGTGGACGACGGTGATGTCCTGGTCGGCGCCGTTGTTGTCGAAGGTGCTCATTCCGCGGTGGCCTCCGCAGCCGCTCGGGCCGCCGCCGGGAGGGCGTCGGCGATTCTCTGGACGGCCGCGTCGTCGTGGGCCGTGGACACGAACCAGGACTCGAAGGACGACGGCGGCAGATAGACGCCGTTCTCCAGCAGCGCGTGGAAGAACGCCGTGTAGCGGAACGACTCCTGCGCCCGGGCGTCGTCGTAGTCCCGCACGGGCCGGTCCGTGAAGAAGACGGAGAACATGTTGGAGGCGCTCTGCAGCGTGTGCGCGACGCCCTCCTTGGCCAGCGCGCCGGAGACCAGCGCCTGGATCTGCTCGGACACGGCGTCGACCCTGGCGTACGCGGCGTCGTCGAGCAGCCGGAGCTGGGCGAGCCCGGCTGCGGTGGCGACCGGGTTCCCGGAGAGCGTGCCGGCCTGGTAGACGGGCCCGGCGGGCGCGAGGTGCGCCATCACGTCGGCGCGCCCGCCGAACGCGGCGGCGGGGAAGCCCCCTCCCATGACCTTGCCGAAGGTCATGAGGTCGGGCCGCACCCCGTCGATCCCGAACCATCCCGCCCGGGAGGTCCGGAACCCGGTCATGACCTCGTCGGAGATGAACAGCGCGCCGTTGTTGGCGCAGGCGTCCTTGAGGCCCTTGTTGAATCCGGGCATGGGCGGCACGACGCCCATGTTCCCCGGCGAGGCCTCCGTGATCACGCAGGCGATCTCGCCCGGATGCCGGTGGAAGGCCTCCTGGACGGCCTCCAGGTCGTTGTACGGCAGGACGATGGTGTCGCCGGCCTGGGCGCCCGTGACACCGGGCGTGTCGGGCAGCGCGAAGGTGGCGACGCCGGACCCGGCGGCGGCGAGCAGCGAGTCGACGTGCCCGTGGTAGCACCCGGCGAACTTGATCACCTTGGAGCGCCGGGTGAACCCTCGGGCGAGCCGGATGGCGGACATGGTCGCCTCGGTGCCGCTGGACACCAGCCGCACCTGCTCCACGGGCTCCACCCGCGCCACGATCTCCTCGGCGAGCGCGACCTCGCCCTCACCGGGCGTGCCGAAGGAGGTGCCGCGCGAGACGGCGTCCTGCACGGCCGCGATGACCTCGGGGTGCGAGTGCCCGAGGATCATGGGCCCCCAGGAACAGACGAGGTCGACGTACTCCCGCCCGTCGGCGTCCGTCAGATACGGGCCGGCGCCGGACACCATGAACCGGGGCGTTCCGCCCACGGCGCGAAAGGCGCGCACCGGCGAGTTCACCCCGCCCGGCGTGACGACGGACGCACGGTCGAACAGCGCCTGCGAGACAGGCGCATCGTATGAATAGGGCAGTTCGCTCATGACCTGCGGCTTCTCCGACCTTTTCCGACTTGCTGGACTCCGGTTGCCAGTGACCTCCCAGGGTAGGCCAGCGCCCCCGGCGACCCACGGGGGCCGTGCGGGGCGTCCCGCTCCTACTGACCGGACGGCCAGTCCCTTCTTCCGGCCCGCCTCGCATCCGCTCCGCCGCACGCGCCGCCGACCGCTTCACCATCTGCGAAACTGAGTCGGAACGGGCCTGACAGACGTAGCTCTCACCGACCGTGTGTCGAGGGGCTGCGAAGATCCTGCGGACAGGTGTTTCACCGCACGTTTCGGCGAGCGGCCGTGGGGGAGGTCACTGACACGATGATCGGGTTGCGCGGCGGGGGCCACGCGTCCTAGAAAAGCAGTCGGGTGGAGATATGCATCGCGGTGGCGGACTGGGCGAGGGGACTGACGACCTGGGTCCTCGACGTGCCCGGCGGGGAAGGCACCGGCGCGACGCGGAGGAAGCCAACGAAGCACGTCAGACGCAGGCACAAGGTGTACCGAGTGAGCCCGACCGGGTCGACCGGCGAGTCGACCAGCGGGTCGACCGCCTCCGGGCGGGGAGCGGGAACGGTGGTCGGGTGGGGGTGACGTACAAGTACTTCGGCGCGCCCGACGGTGCCACGGCGGCCCGCGTCCCGATCTCCATGCGCCCCGAGGAACTCGGCGGCGACGAGCTCGGCATGAACGGCATGTTCACCAAGATCAAGCCGGAGACGATGGCCGCGATGGTGCTGACCGGCATCGAAGGCGTCCCCCTCCACAAGGTGCCCCCGCTGGAACTGGTCGTCCTCCACCCCGACTACGCCGTGGTGAAGCTCCCCATGACGGTCGTCGACCCCCTCCGCGACATCGGCGAGGAAGCGGTCGGCGCGGCGGCGTTCATCTGGTCCACGGTGCCGGACCGGGGCGGCCCCCGGGACGCCTTCAACGTGTACCAACTCCTGCACGAATGGCAGGACTTCAGCCACCGCCTGCACGAGGCGGGGCATCAGCCCTATTGCCTGGTGTGGCCCTGAGGGGACCCGTCCCGGCGGGTCCGGCGCGGGCGCCCGTCGCCGGCGTCGCGTGTCAGGTCGCCGCGCCGGTTGCGGCTAAGGTGATTTCGATGACCAGGCCCGAGCAGCATCGCGCGGCGCCGCCCGAGCGGCGGCGGCGATGGGGGCTGCTCGTGTTCGCGGTGCTGGTCGGGTTGCTGGCCATGCACGCCCTGTCCCCCGGCGGGGCCGGTCGTGAACACCCCGGCGGCCACGCCGCCGGCCGGACCGCCGTGCCGCCGGCCGCGGCCCGTGAGATCGGCGCGGTTCGTGAAGTCGGCGCGGTTCGTGGGGTCAGCGCGCACGACGACTGCGCCGGGGACGGCGGAGGCTGCGGCGGAGGACACCTCCACCACGCCGATCCGACCTGTGCGGCGGCCGCGGTGAGCGGGACTCCCGCACTGCCCGCGCTCCTTCGCGACCCGGTCGCCGCCCCCGGCCCGGCCGACTCCCTCCGCCCGTGCGCGGCCGACGCGCCCGACGGCGCCCGCGCACCGCCCTCGCTGGCGGAACTCCAGCTCCTGCGGATCTAGACACCGCACCGCACCACGTCACCGGTACGACGACGCGGTGCGCCTCGGCACGTCCAGATCCCTTTTCACCCAGCACCACAGGAGCTTCAGCATGCGCAACACCCGTTCCCTGACCCGCCGCACGGTCCTGGCGGCCGTCTCCGTCACCGCCGCGTTCACTCTCGTCGCCTGCGGGACCGACGGCGGCGACGGGTCCTCCTCGGCGGCCTCGTCGCCGGCCTCGTCGCCGGCGTCGTCCTCGTCCGCCGGCGCCCCCGACGCCGCCGGCGCGCACAACGGCCAGGACGTGTCCTTCGCGCAGGGCATGATCCCCCACCACCGGCAGGCCCTGGACATGGCGAAGCTCGCCGCCGGGCGGGCCGCCTCCGCTCAGGTCAAGGACCTCGCCTCGCGCATCGAGAAGGCCCAGGACCCGGAGATCAAGACCATGAGCGGCTGGCTGACCTCGTGGGGCGAGAAGGTCCCGGCGGCGTCCGACTCCATGGCCGGGTCGATGCCCGGCATGGACCACTCGGGCGAAAGCGCGATGCCCGGCATGGACCACTCGGGCGGGAGCGCGATGCCCGGCATGATGGGCGCCTCCGACATGGACGAGCTGTCGAAGGCGTCCGGCAAGGACTTCGACGCCATGTTCCTGGCCATGATGGTCCGTCACCACCAGGGCGCCGTCGACATGGCCGCCGTCGAGAAGAGCAAGGGCGCGTACGGTCCGGCCAAGTCCATGGCCGGCTCCGTCGTCACCGCGCAGACCGCCGAGATCGCGGAGATGAAGAAGCTGCTCGGCAAGAACTGACCCGCGCGGGCCGGGGAGGGAGCGGCGTGCGGCGCGGTGGTCCGCGCCGGTCCCTCCCCGGATGCGACCGGAAGGATAGCCTCGTCCCGAATGAGGGGATACGGGGGAATCGCCTGCCGAGTCGACGAGCCGAGGAGGTTCCCATCGCCGGGACGAAGCCGGAGGCGACCACCGCGTCCGCCCCGAGCCAGCCGCCGGAAGCCGACCTGCTGCGAACGATGCTGCGCCGGCCCGAATACCTCAAGGCGCTGGTCTTCTGCGGTCTGATCGGTGTTCCGGTGGCCCTGATCGCCTTCTGGTTCCTCGTGACGCTCGACCAGCTGGAGCGGCTGATCTGGACGGACTGGCCCAAGGACCTGGGCTGGAAGCAGGCTCCGTGGTGGTGGGGGTTCCCCCTGCTGCTGGTGGCCGGCTTGGTCGTAGGGCTGGTGGTCTCGCGGCTTCCCGGGCGGGGCGGGCACATCCCCGCGGGCGGTCTGCACTCGGGCGGGGTCACCAAGGAGGCGCTGCCCGGCGTGCTCGTCGCCGCGCTCGTGGGTCTGCCGCTCGGCGTCGTGCTCGGCCCCGAGGCGCCCCTGATCGCCCTGGGCGGCGGACTGGCGCTGCTCTTCGCGAGCTTCGTGCGGGCCCCGCAGACGGAGGCGAGCACCGCGCTGCTCGGGGCGGCCGGCGCCGCCGCGGCCATCTCCGCGCTCTTCGGCAATCCGCTGGTGGGCGCGGTCCTGCTGATGGAGGTGGCCGGGGTCGGCGGCCCGCAGCTGTTCGCGGTGATGCTGCCGGTGCTGCTGGCCAGCGGGGTCGGAGATCTGGTGTTCACCGGGTTCGTCCGCTGGACGGGCCTGCGGACGGGGAGCCTGGACATCGGCCTGCCCAAGCCGCCGCCGCTGGACTGGGCGGACATCCTGTGGGTGCTGCTGATCGCGCCGGCGCTCGCCTTCCTGATCCACTGGATCTTCGTGGGCGGGAGGTTCACCGCCGGTTGGGTGACGTCCTGGACGGTGCGCAACACCACGCTGTGCGCGCTCGGCGCGGCCGGCTGCATCGCCCTCTACGCCGTCTCCACCGGCCGCTCCCCCGCCGAGGCCGCGCTGTCCGGGGAGAGCGCCCTGGCCGATCTGGCGCAGAACGCGACCGCCTGGTCCGTGGGCGCGCTCGTGGCGGTGCTGGTGTTCAAGGGGCTCGCCTACTCACTCTGCCTGGGCAGCCTGCGCGGCGGTCCGGTCTTCCCTGCGCTGTTCCTCGGCGGGGCGGCCGGCGCCCTGCTGGCGCCGCTGCCCGGCTTCGGTCTGGTGCCGGCGATGGCGGCCGGGATGGCGGCGTCCGTGACGGCGGCCCTTCGGCTGCCCGTCAGCGGCGCGCTGCTGGTCGTCCTGCTGCTCGGCAACGTGGACACGGTGGCGCTCGTGGTGCTCGCGGCGGTGGTGTCCTTCGCCGTGACCCAGCTGCTGCCGCAGGGGCCGGGCATCCCGGCGTTCAGCGGGCCGCGAGCCGGTCGAGCGCCTCGTCGAGGGTCGTCGCCGCCATGATGAGCGACAGATGGGTGAAGGCCTGCGGGAAGTTGCCCAGTTGCTCCCCGCTGGGGCCGATCTCCTCCGCGAACAGCCCGACATGGTTGGCGTAGGTGTGCATCTTCTCGAAGGTGTAGCGGGCCTGCGGAAGGCGGTCTGCGCGCGCCAGGGCGTCCACGTACAGGAAGGTGCACAGGCTGAACGTGCCCTCCGAGCCGCGCAGTCCGTCGGGTGAGGCGGCCGGGTCGTAGCGGTAGACCAGGCTGTCCGAGACGAGCCGCTGGTCGATGGCGTCCAGGGTGGACAGCCAGCCGGGGCTGCGCGGGGCGATGAAACCCACCCGGGGCGCGAGCAGCAGCGAGGCGTCCAGGACGTCGCCGCCGTAGTGCTGGACCAGCGCCTGCTCCTTCTGGCTCCAGCCGCGCTCCATGACCTGTTCGAGGATCGCGTCGCGGGCCCGGATCCAGCGCTGGGTGTCACCCGGCCGCCGGAACTCCTCCACCAGCTTGAGGCAGTTGTCGAAGGCGGCCCAGCACATCACCCGGCTGTAGGTGAAGTCCTTGCGCCCGCCGCGGGTCTCCCAGATGCCCTCGTCGGGCCGGTCCCAGTGGTCCGAGAGCCAGTCCATCAGGCGGGCCAGGCCCCGCCAGCCGTGGTAGCCCACCTGCTGGCCGATCTGCTCGATCCCCTCCGACATCGCGTACAGGGCCTCGCCGTAGATGTCGAGCTGCAACTGCTCGGTGGCCGCGTTGCCGGCGCGCACCGGACGGGAGCCCCGGTAGCCCTCGAAGTGGTCGAGGGTCTCCTCCGTCAGATGGGGGTCCCCGTCGACCCGGTACATGATCTGCAGCGGTTCACCGGTGGCGCCCTCGCGGGCCGCCAGCCGCTCCCCGAGCCAGTGCACGAACTGGTCGGCCTCCTCGACGAAGCCGAGGTCCAGCAGGGCCCGCACCGACAGCGAGCCGTCGCGCACCCAGGTGTAGCGGTAGTCCCAGTTGCGTTCGCCGCCCACCTGCTCGGGCAGCCCCATCGTCGCCGCGGCGACCGGGGCGCCGCTCGGGGCGTAGGTGAGCAGCTTGAGGGTGATGGCCGAGCGGTTCACCATGTCCGGCCAGCGCCCGCGGTAGCGGGACGTGCGTACCCAGCGCTGCCAGTAGTCGATGTCGTCCCACATCTGCCGGGTGACCGAGTCGGCGGTCGGCGGGGGCGGCGCCTCGCCGTCGCGGTCGCAGACCGTGAACACGGCGGCAGCCTCCTGGCCCGCGTTCAGGGTGACCGTGCCCCGCACGTCGTTCCCGTCCTGTTCCAGTGGGAAGGTGGCCTGCAGGTACGCGGTCGTGCCCGGCGCCCGGAAGACCGCGCCGGCCGCCGTCCCGCCGGCCTCGCCGCTACCGCCGGTTCCGTTGGTTCCGTTCGTCAGGTCGAGGGTGTGGTCGCTGCGGGCGTAGTCGAAGCGCGGGCGGCACTCCAGGGCGAAGCGCACGGTGCCGCGCACGGTCCGCACGACCCGCACCACCGTGTGCCGGTCGGACGGCGTCCGGGTGCGGATGACGGGCATGTGGTCGATGACCTCGCCGACCCCGTCCGGGGAGAGGAACCGGGTCACCACCACGGCGCTGTCCGGGTAGTAGATCTGCCGGCGCGTCACCTCGGAGTGGGTGGGCGCGAACAGGAAGTGGCCGCCGCCGTCGTGGTCCAGCAGGGCCGCGAAGACGCTGGGCGAGTCGAAGCGCGGGGCCGCGAACCAGTCGATCACCCCCTCCGAGGTCACCAGGGCGGCGGTCTGGAGGTCCCCGATCAGCCCGTGTTCGGCGATGGGCGGGTAGCGGTCCATCTCATGGTCTCCCTCGGGTCGCTCGACGCCGTCTCACGCCGACTGGGCCTGGACGCGTCCCGCCTTGACGGCGTCGAGGAGGGCCTGGTGGTCCTTCTCGTTCTGGTCGGCGTACAGCTCGGCGAAGGTCGCGAGCGCGCGGTCGAAGACGTCGCCGCCCCCGAGATAGGCGGCGATCGCGATGCGGTCACCGGAGCGGGCGTGGGCGCGGGACAGAGTGGCGCCGCAGAGCCACGCGAACAGGGACATCCGTTTCGGCGACATGTTCTCCGTCACGGCGATGCCCTTCATGTCCCTGAGCTGGCGGACGTAGAAGTCGCGGCGCCGGCCGTCGATGCCGGTGGTGCGCTCCCAGCCGAGGAAGATGTCGCTGGTCGCCTGCATCAGCCGCTGGCCGGCGACGACCCGTTCGCCCTGGGTGCGGTACCCGCCGGGGCCCGCATAGGGGGCCAGCACGGACTCGTCGGCCTCCTTCGCCTGAAGGAACAGCGGGTCCTCGTCGTCCTTGCCGAGCAGCAGCACGATCCAGCAGCGGGTGCCGACGCTGCCCACGCCGACGACCTTGCGGGCGACGTCGGCGACGCGGTAGGTCTCCAGCAGGAAGCGGCGGTCTGACTGCAGGGACTGGCTGTACCGCTCGACGAGGCGGCTGATCTCGGTCTCCAGCGCGCCGCTCTCGGCCTTCGGCAGCAGGCTTTCGAGGCGGACCAGGAGCGGCGGGTCGTCGGCGATCCTGCGCTGTCCGCCGACGACGTGGGTGAGCTTGTCGAAGACCTGGAGCGTGTCGTGCGCGCGGGCCTTCTCGCGGGTCGCGTCCCAGCGTTCGCGGGTGTCGGCGTCGAGGTGGGGGGCGAACGCCTTCTGCAGTTCGTCCGCCTCGAAGCGGGTGTACCAGACGTCGAGATTGCCCAGGCCGGCGAACTCCCGCATCCGCTCGCGGTACGACCGTACGGCGGTCCGCACCACGGAGGCCCGCTCCTTGGCGCTGAAGCCGTTGGCGCGGCCCGCGATGACCAGGCTCGCCGCGAGCCGCTTGACGTCCCACTCCCACGGGCCGGGCAGGGTCTCGTCGAAGTCGTTGATGTCGAACATCAGCCGGCGTTCCGGGGAGGCCAGCAGCCGGAAGTTCAGCAGGTGCGCGTCGCCGCAGCACTGGACCCGGATGCCGGTGCGGGGCGTCTCGGCGAGGTCCGCGGCCATGATGGCGGCGGCTCCCCGGTAGAAGCGGAACGGCGACTCGCTCATCCGCCCGTACCGGATCGGCACGAGCTCGGGGACCCGCTTCGCCGACTGCGCGTCGATGACGTCCACCGGGTCGGTGCGCTTGGGCGGCGGCGAGAACTCGGCGTGCGCGGACCTCGGCACTGCGGACCGGGCGGCCCTGCCGCGCTCGGCGCGCTCCTTCGGGGTGCGGTGGCGCAGTTCGTGGCCGTTGGGGTGGTTCTCACTCATGGCAGACGCTCCTCGGTGTGGTCGCCGAGGAGCGTCCGGAGCGGTCGTCGCTGCGAACGCCGTGCGGCGGCAGCCGGCGGGTTCAGGCGCAGCCGGCGGATTCACGAAGGCCGGCGAACTCGTGCGCGGCCGGCGGGTTCAGGCGTCCCGAGGCGGTCGAGGACTCGACCGCTGTCCGTCTTCCAACGTATCTCCGGTGGCGGAGCCCGGCGACCCGGGTCCGCCCAGGCGCCGCGCCACCGCGGGTTCACGGGCGATCACCGCGCCGGCGGTGACGCAGAGGGTGACGGCCACGCAGAGCGCGATCAGCCAGGACAGCAGCGTGAAGACCGCGCCCAGCGAGCCGTACCTCTGGAGGCTGTGGTTGAGCGCCCTCGGCACGTACAGGTGCGCGGCCGACGTCAGCGCGGTCAGGGCGGCTCCCGTCATGAGCGCGCCCGGCAGCAGTGGCCGCCACGGCACGCGGGCGGCCAGCAGCAGGTGCTGCGTCCACCACCACAGCAGGGTGTCGGCGACGAACAGCAGCGGCACGCCCAGCCACGGCCCGACTCCGAAGCCGTCCCGCAGGACGCCCTGCACCACGATCAGGACCAGCCAGACGGGCAGCCACACGATCCAGCGCCAGGCGGCCGTACGCGCCGCCGCCTTCGGCAGGCTCCAGGCGCGCTGGCACAGACGTTGCATGGCACGGCTGCAGGCGGTGGCCGAGATCAGCACCATCAGCCCGCCGACGAGGCCGGTGGTCTGGCGCAGATCTTTCGTGTCCCCGTTGAAGACCTGCTCCAGCTGGCTCTTGGAGTCTCCGGTCAGTCCGAAGGCGTCGCTCAGGGAGTCGGCGAGATGATCGCGCACCGCCTGCGGTGCGACGGCCGCCACCACGAACAGCAGCGGTACGGCGGTGAGGAACGTCTGCGCGGCCAGGCGGGTCGCGGAGTCCAGCACGTTGACCGAGATCAGATGCGTCACGAGGTGTGTGATCACCGGAAACCGGCGCTCGGCCCCGGCCCGGAGACCGCGTGCTTCGGCCCCGACCGCCGCACCCCGTGCCCGCCACCGCTCGCGGCGCGACGGGGGCGCCGGGCGGTCCCGTCGGGGTCCTGCGCCGGGCTGCATGCTGCCAGCGTGCCCGCAGCGGGCCCTTCCGGCCCGTGGCGGGAGCACGGCGGGGGCCGAACGGGTGAGGCCCGCGAGCCGGGCGGGACGGCGGCGCCCCGCCCGCTGCGAGAAGTTGTGGGGGCCCGCACGGGCCGGTGACGATGAGGAGATGAGCGTGCGCGTCCTCAGGGTCGGCGATGGTCCTTGACCTGGTGGTCATCGCCCTGGCGATCGCCGTCTTCCCGCTGTCGGTGACCGCGTTCGTCCTGGTGCTGGCGGCGCGCCGGGGCCTGTGGAAGGGCCTGGCGTTCGTCCTCGCCTGGCTCGCCTGTTTCGTGGCCGTCCTCGCCGCGGTGCTGCTGACGACCGGCGGGAAGCCTCCGGCTCCCCGGTCCGCGCCCTCCACCGCCTCGACGGCCGTCAAGCTCGCCGTCGGCGTGGCGCTGGTCTGGTACGGGGTGCGCCGTCATCGCAGGGGGCCCCGGCCCAGGCCCGCGGGCGGGATGATGGCACGGCTCGACCGGATCTCGCTGTGGGAGGCCGCGGCGCTGGGACCGCTCCTGCAGCCGTGGGGGCTGGTCGCCGCGGGCGCTGCGACCGTGGTGGACGCCGACCTCTCCCACGCCGCCTCCTTCGCGGCTCTGTTCGGCTACTGCCTGCTGGCCACGAGCAGTCTGCTGGTGATGGAGGTCTACGCGGCGTTCGCCCCCGACGCCTCCCGGGTCCGGCTCGGGAAGCTGCGGGTCTGGCTGCAGACGCACCAGGACCACGCGCTCGTCGTGCTGCTGCTGGGCGTGGGGCTGTTCCTGGTGGGCCGGAGCATCTACCAGCTGACGTCCGCCGGTTGACGGCGAGGGGACGGAAGGGGCTTCGGGACGGAAGGGGCTTCGCCGGTGTCACGCCGGGCCGGTGTCCAGGAACTCGCGGAAGGCGAAGGCGACCAGCACGATCACCGCCGTCCACAGCACCACGGCCATGGTCGGATAGCTCCAGGTGAACAGGACCACCGCGGCCACCACCAGGATCGCCGCCCCGATCCACCCCTTGAAGCGGTGCACGAACCGGCCCACCGCGCCCAGCCGCAGACCCCCCGAAGTGGCCACCTCCCGCCCGGCGCCGATGCCCTTGGCGCAGAAGTGCCGGACGAACACGGCCGGGCGCGAGGGTCCGACGAGAAACGCGCCCAGGGCTGTGACCAGGGCCAGCGCCCCGACCGCCCGGATGCTGGAGCGCAGGAACCGCACCAGCGCGTCGAAGACCGCGCCCGCGGCGTCGGAGTTCGCCCCGGGCGGCAGATGGTCGAGGTACACCGCGCGGAACACGGCGAGGACCACGCCCAGCAGCACCATGGCCAGGAACACCCCGATGGCGGCCCCGATCAGCGCCCGCCGCCGGTGGGTGGCCAGGAACACGCCCGCGGCGGCGATCAGCACCGCGACGACCGGCAGCCAGTTGCCGACGATCTGCAGCACCCTCAGATACGACTTGATCTTGCCGATGTCCTTGCTCTGCACCACGACGAAGTCCGTGTGCACATCGGGGATCTTCGCCGCCACCGCGAGTCCGGAGTCGACGAGCCGCTGCTTCACCTGGGCGACGACGGGCGCGACGTCGATGGCGACCTGGCCGTCCTTCACCTGAACGGCGCCGCCGCCCGAGCCGGTCAGCGCCTTGTCGACGGCACTGTGGGCGCGGCGGTTGGCGTTCGTCCAGATCTTCTCGAAGGCGGGCCCGGAGACGACCCGCATCACGGTGCTGCTCACCAGCTCCTTCAGTCCGCTGTCGATGGGGCCGCTCAGGTTCTTGATGAGCTCCGAGGCCTTCGGCGGCACGCCCTGCTGCGACGCGGCCCGGCTCAACTGGTCGACCAGCGCGTCCACGTCGATCTGCCGGAGCACCACGTCGGTGACGCGGGTGGTGACGGCCCGCTGGACGTCGGGGTCGGAGGCCAGCGGTGCGACGGTCGCCACGTAGCGGTCGGTGTCACGGACGATGCTGTTCGCCCAGACCGCGACCACGGCGAGCAGGGACAGCAGGGACGCCACCAGGATCAGCAGGATCGACCCCAGCGCGCGCCACCAGTGCCTGTGCGGGTGCCGGGTGCTCTCCAACTCGCCCAGTCTGCGGCGCAGTTCTTCCAGCTCACCGACCTGTTGCGCGATCCGGGCCTCCTCCGGGGAGCCGCCGTAGGGGTCCTCGGGGCGGGGTGGGGGCGCGTCGCTGCCAGTCATGCCTTCGAGGAGACCGCCGGGGGGACACGTCGGCGAGCCGGGCGGTCCGCTCGGGTGAACGGGCACCGGGTGCGGGGGCCTCCGCCGGGTGATGCAATGGCAGTCAGGGGGCCGCCACCAGCACCAGAGGTGAAGCCGTGAGCGAGCAGAGCGACCTGACGCAGCAGACACCGCAGACCGAGCCGGACGAGCAGGGCGAGCCGATCGACGAGATGGGCCCCGTCGACTACGTGGTGGTGGAGTTTCCCGGCAACCGGATGACGGGCGAGGGCTTCCCGCTGCTGGTCGACCTGGTGGAGCGCGGCATCATCCGGATCCTGGACCTGACGTTCGTCGGGAAGGCCGCGGACGGCTCGGTGACCGCCCTGGAGATCGCCGACCTCACCGGCGACGGCCGGCTCGACCTCGCCGTCTTCGAGGGCGCGCAGTCCGGCCTGCTGGGCCAGGACGACCTGGAGGCGGCCGCGGCGGCCGTCGAACCGGGCAACTCCGCCGCGCTGCTGGTCTACGAGAACCGGTGGGCCGCGCCCTTCGCCGCCGCCCTGCGCCGCGGCGGGGCCCAGCTGGTCGCCTCCGGACGGCTGCCCGTCCAGGCGCTCCTCGCCGCTCTGGAGGCGACCGAAGCCGGTTCCTGAACGGCGAGCCCGGGGCGACCGCACCTCGGGCTCCGCATTTCGGGCTCCGCACCTCGGGCTCAGGCGCCTCCGCCGACGACGGAGTAGCTCAGCCACGGAGACTGGCCGGGCGTGAACGCGACGGACGCCTGGGTCCCGAGATAGAAGCTCTCTCCGCCGGTCCGACCGCTCTGGTCGTCGCCGGCCTTCGTCAGTTCGCAGTGCTCGTCGACGTAGAGCCGGATGTCGTCGACGGTGTAGTTGCGCACGCTGCGGGCGCCGCCCGGCAGGCGGTGGCATCCGTCGTCGTCCGGGCTCTCGATCTTCACGACCTGTCCGGCGGGGGTCGTGTACTGGATGGTGCCGAGGGCGGAACCGTTGCTGCAACCGGCGACGGCAAGCAGGAGAAGGACGCCTCCCGCCCGTCGGCGGGCACGACTGCGACAGATCATGGCGACGGGTCCTCGTCTGTGTGGGAGGCCGGCGAGGGGCCGGAGCCTCTTCGCACCAGGCTGCCGGGACGCGCGGCTGTCGGCATCCGGAGCGGGACCGGCCGACTGATCGCGGGCGGCCGCGTCGCGTGCGCAACCGACGACCGATGGCGACCGACGGCAGCGACCGCGGTCGCTCTGCCGTCGCCGGAATTCCATTTCCCGACCGATGCACAAATGCAGTGCACAGGCCGCCGACACGGGTTCCGGCCGCACCCGAGGGGGGTGCGGCCGGGGCCGGACGGCGTGATGCCCGCAGGGCGGAAAATCAGATCGCACGTTCCTTTCGCGGGCCGACGCACAGGGCCCAGATCACGAATCCGTCGATGACCATCAGCGTGATGGCCCAGAACGGATACCAGGGCAGCCAGACGAAATTGGCGATCAGGTTCAGGCCTGCCACGGTGATACCGACGACACGGGCCCACATCGCCCCGGTGAACAGGGCCATACCCGCCAGCACCACCACGATGCCGAGGGAGAGGTGCAGCCAGCCCCAGCTGGTCAGGCTCCACTGGAAGGTGAAATTGCGGGTGGAGACGAATACGTCGTCCTTCGCGATGGCGGATATTCCCTCGAATATCGCCAGGACACCGCCGAACATCATCATGATCGCGGCGAAGACCGTCCAACCGGACACCTCGCCCATTCCCCGGGCGGTGGTCCGGTGCATTCCGGTGCTCTGTGTGGCCATTTTGCGGGCTCCTTCAGCTGGGCCTCGACGCCGGGACGACCGCCCGGTCGTGGACACAACTCCAGCGTGCCACCAGTCGGCGTAATCGGCAGATCGGGCGGGAATTCGCGGAACATGGCGCACAGTGTTCCAATGGAATGACCTATGGACGAAAGGGGATGGGCCATGCCTGGTCTTCTTCGCGGAGTCGCGCGCACCGCGGTCGTCGCGGGTACGGCGACCGCCGTCTCCAACCGTGTGTCGCGCCGTCAGCAGGGACGCTGGGCGGCGCAGGAGGGTTACCGGGAGCCCCCGCCGCAGCCCTACGAGCAGCAGCCGGCCGCGCCGCAGACCGCGCCGCAGACCGGGCCGCAGCAGGCCGACGACCTCGGTGACAGGATCGAGCACCTCAGGCAGCTCGGGGAGCTCAAGGAACAGGGGGTGCTCACCGAGTCCGAGTTCGCGGAGCAGAAGCGCCGGCTCCTGGGCTGAGACGGGACCGGAACTGCCGTGGCCCCGCCCGTGGTTGGACGCCGACGAGGACATGCCAGGATGATGATCCGACAGTCACCCATCTCGGTTCATCCGGCGGCAGGACGCGAAGTCCAGGGCGGAGCCAGGCAGCATGACACCTCCTCGCGGCGGCGACGGCGTCGAAGGCGCCGTCGCCGGCACGTCACCGGCGATCGACACGAGCAAGCCCCACCCCGCCCGGATGTACGACTACTTCCTCGGCGGCAAGGACAACTACGAGGTCGACCAGGAAGCCGCCGAGAGGTTCATCCAGGCGGCGCCGGAGGTCCGGCTCGCCGTCCGGGCGAACCGGCGGTTCATGCACCGCGCCGTGCGGTACGTCGTCGCCGAAGGCGGGGTCCGGCAGATCCTCGACATCGGCACCGGCCTGCCGACCGAGCCCAACGTGCACCAGATAGCGCGCGCCGTCGCCCCCGGGACCCGCGTGGCCTACGTCGACAACGACCCGATCGTCAGCGCCCATTCGCGGAGCCTGCTGGACGACGACGACCAGACCTCCGTCGTCCTGGCCGACCTGCGCGACCCCCGGTCCGTCCTCGACCACCCCGACGTGCGCAGGGTCATCGACTTCGACCAGCCGGTGGCGCTGCTGCTGGTGGCCGTCCTGCACTTCGTGACCGAGGAGGAGGACCCGGACGCCGTCGTCGCCACCCTGCTGGACGCGCTGCCGGCCGGATCCCACCTCGTGCTGTCCCACGCGACGGTCGACATCCACGACGACGCCCGCGAGGACGCGGTGAACGTCTACAAGAACGCCACCGCCACCATGAACCCCCGCGGCCGCGCCCGCGTCCTGAGCTTCTTCGGCGATCTCGCGCTGGCCGAGCCGGGCCTGGTCCTCGTCCCGGACTGGCGGCCCGACGAGCCCGCGCCCCATGGCGCCCCGCCGATCGGCATCTACGGCGGCGTGGCCCGCAAGAACGGCTGATCCCCTTCCTGGTGAGGTGCGGTCAGCGCAGGGGCGTCGTCTCCAGGGCCGTGGCGGCCAGGCGTTCCGCCGGGGCCGCGGTCTGTTCCGCCACCCGGCGGAAGGTGACCTGGGCGGGCCGGGCCGGCCACTCCGGAGGGAGGTGGCGGGCGGGGAGCCTCGGGTCCGTGCGGATCGTCCAGAGCCATTCGCTCACCAGGCGCAGGCGGGTGCCGATCGGGTCGTCGCCCGGTCCGGCGTTCAGGTGGGCGGTCCAGCGCTTGTCGAAGGCGACGTAGCGGGCGGCGATGCTCTCCAGGTCCCAGGTCTCGCGGACCATGAGGCCGATGTCGACGGCAGGGTCGGCCGAGGCGTGGAAGATCTTGACGTGGTCGGTCAGGCCGAGTTCGGCGACCACGGCGGCGACGTCCACCCGGCCCGGCGCGATCCACAGCCCGCTGTACAGCGCGCCGAATCCGGACCAGACGAGCCGTGAGCGCAGGTCGTGGCGCTCGCGCTGGCGGGACTCGGGGAGCGAGAAGCCGAGCAGCGTCCAGTCGCCGTCCCAGTCGTCGTTGACCGCGCCCTTGCGCCAGATGCGGTCACGGCCGTCGCACAGGACGCGGGTGGCCTGCTCGGTCAGGCCGAAGTACATGCGGCGGCCCTCCCGTTGCCGGCGCAGCAGGCCCCGGCTGACCATGCGGGTCAGTGTGGACCGCACGGCCTGTTCGCCCACGCCCACCCGGCCGAGGACGTCGATGATGCTGCCCGAGTAGACGCACAGGTCGCCCTGTTCGAGGACGTGGTTGCCGAAGAAGGCGAGCATCAGCGACTGCGGGCGCAGTTGCGGGGCGCCGTCCGGTGCGTCCGGGATGTCGTCCGAGATGTCGTCGTCCTCCACGGGGGAAAGGGTACGACCGCCCGTCGGCGGCGCGGCGGGCGGTCGTGCACGTCAGCGGCGGTCGGCGGCCGGATGGGCGGCGGTGTGCGGGGGCGGGGGCGCCGCCGGCCGGTGGGGAGCCCGGCCGTCGGCGCCGCCCGTCATGCGGAGACCTCCTGCGTGTGCGGGACGTCGGAGCCGTCCGCGGCGTCGGCGAGGGAGTCCCGGCTGGTCTCGCGCACGAACAGGACGGTGACCGCCGTGATGACGGCCCCGCCGCACAGCAGCAGCGACACGGGGGTGCTGTCGCCGCTGCCGGCCACCAGGCTCCCGGCGATCATCGGGGAGAACCCGGCGCCGATGAGGGTGGCGCCCTGGTAGCCGAGCGAGGCGCCGGTGTAGCGGACCTTGGTGCCGAACATCTCGGTGAGCAGGGCGCCCAGCGGCCCGTACATCGTGGACTGGGCGATGCCGTGCCCGAGGACGACGGCGAGGATCAGCAGCCCCGGCGACTTCGAGTCGACCAGCGCGAGCACGGGGAAGGCGAGTGCGGCCGACGCGATCGCCCCGGCGAGGACCACCGGGCGGCGGCCGACCCGGTCGGAGAGCGCGGAGGCGCAGGGCAGCACGACGAGTGCGACGGAGGCGGAGACCGTGAGCGCGGTGAGCACCTGCGGGCGGGCGTAGCCGATGCCGGTGGCGTACGCGATCAGGTAGCCGGTCAGCAGCGACTGGGCGGTGAAGGCGCCGATGCCGACGCAGCAGGCCAGCAGGACGGGGCGGGGGCGCCGCAGCACGTCGAGGATCGGCAGCCGCGACTCGGCGCCGTCCTGCTTCACCTCGGCGAACAGCGGGCTCTCGACGACCTTGAGGCGGACGAACAGTCCGACGCCGAGCAGCACCACGCTCAGCAGGAACGGCACCCGCCAGCCCCAGGCGGCGAACTCGTCGTCGGGGAGGGCGACGACGAGCGTGACGACGGCGGTGGAGAGCAGGGAGCCGAGCGGGGCTCCCATCTGCGTGAAGCTGGACCACAGTCCGCGCCGCCGTTCGCCCGCGTGCTCGACGACCATGAGCGTGGCGCCGCCCCACTCGCCGCCGATGGCGATGCCCTGGACGACGCGCAGGGCGATGAGCAGCACCGGCGCCCACACACCGATCGTGTCGTAGGTGGGCAGCAGTCCGACGAGGAAGCTCGCGCCGCCCATCAGGCCCATGGTGAGCAGGAGCATCGACTTGCGGCCGAGCCGGTCGCCGAAGTGCCCGAAGAGGATGCCGCCGAGCGGACGGGCGACATAGCCGGCGGCGAAGGTGCCGAACGCGGCGACGGTGCCGACGGCCGGGTCGGCGCCGGGGAAGAAGAGCTCGCCGAAGACGAGGGCGGCGACGGTTCCGTAGACGAGGAAGTCGTAGAACTCCACGGCGGTGCCGAGCAGTCCGGAGGCGGCGACCACGCGCAGCTGCCGGTTTCGTTCGGTGGTCGTGGACGGTGATGCGACGGGGGACGGGGGCATCGCGGTCTCCCTTGACCGGGGGAATGACACCGCGAAGTTAGGCCTTCATCTGACTGCCGTCAATAAAGTGCACAACATTGCCGCAGCCCGCCCCCGCGGGCGGGCTGCACGGGCCGACTGCGCCGGGTGGGCCGTCGCGGAGGACTCAGAGCCACGAGCCGTCGGACGGCCCGCCGATGGTCTGCTCCGCCCAGATCGTCTTGCCCTTGGCCCCCGGACGGGTGCCCCAGCGCCGGCTCAGCTGCGCGACCAGGAGGAGACCGCGGCCGCCCTCGTCGTAGGTGCGGGCCCGACGCATGTGGGGGGCCGTGCCGCCGCCGTCGGAGACCTCGCAGATGAGCGTCCGGTCGCGGATGAGGCGCAGCTGCACGGGCGGTTCGCCGTGCCGGATGGCGTTGGTGACCAGCTCGCTGACGATCAGCTCGGTCACGAAGGCGGCGTCGGTCAGCCCCCAGGTCTCCAACCGGTCGACCGCGCGCTTGCGGGCCTCGGCGACCGCGGCGGGGTCCGACGCCACCTCCCAGGTGGCGATCCGGGAGGCTTCGAGCGCCCGGGTGCGGGCGACCAGGAGCGCCACGTCGTCGGAGGGCAGCCGGGGAAGCAGGTCGGCGAGGACCGTGTCGCAGACCGCGTCCAGCGAGGCGGCGGGCGCGGCCAGGGCCCGGCACAGCCGGGAGGCGCCCTCGTCGACGTCGCTGTCGCGGGAGCGGGAGTCGATCAGCCCGTCGGTGTAGAGGGCGAGCAGGCTGCCCTCGGGCAGGTCGATCTCCAGCGACTCGAAGGGCAGCCCGCCCAGGCCGAGCGGCGGGCCGGCCGGCAGGGCCAGCAGCTTCACCTCGCCGTCGGGGGTGACCACCGCCGGCAGCGGATGACCGGCCCTGGCCAGGGTGCAGCGCCGGGCGAGCGGGTCGTACACGGCGTACAGACACGTCGCCCCGACGTCCCCTGCCGCCTCCTGATCGCCCAGCGCGTCGGTCTCGGTGGCCAGCAGGCCCACCAGATCGTCCAGGTGGGTGAGCAGTTCGTCGGGGGGCAGGTCGATGTCGGCGAGGGTGCGGACGGCCGTGCGCAGCCGCCCCATCGACGCCGAGGCGTGGATGCCGTGCCCCACGACGTCGCCGACGACCAGCGCGACCCTGGCCCCGGACAGCGGGATGACGTCGAACCAGTCGCCGCCCACCCCGGCCCGCACATCGGCCGGGAGATAGCGGGAGGCCACCTCCACCGCGGACTGCTCGGGCAGCCGCTGCGGCAGCAGGCTGCGCTGCAGGGCGACCGACGTCGCACGTTCGCGGGTGTAGCGGCGGGCGTTGTCGATGCAGACCGCCGCCCTGGCCGCCAGCTCCTCGGCGAGGACGAGGTCGTCCGCCTCGAAGGGGTCCGGGCGCCGGTGGCGCGCGAAGACGACGACGCCCAGCGTGGTGCCGCGCGCCGACAGGGGCACGGCCATCAGCGAGTGGAAGCCGTAGTCACGGATGCGGGCGACGCGCAGCGGGTCCCCGGAGACCCACTCCGGCACCGCGTCCCGGTCGATCCGGCGCCGCACGGAACGCCCCGAGCGCAGGGTCTCCACCGGCGGCGAGCCCTCCGGGTACGCGTCCACGTCGCCGAGCGCGAGGACGGCCTCGGGGGCGCCCGGCAGCACCGACTGGTGGGCGACGCGCCGCAGCAGCAGCGGGCCGCCGGCCACCGGCTCCTCCCGCCCCTGCTCGAACGAGGTCAGCAGGTCCACGCTGAGGAAGTCGGCCAGGCCCGGCACCGCCACGTCCGCCAGCTCCTGCGCCGTCCGCGTCACATCGAGCGTGCTGCCGATCCGGGTGCTGGCCTCCGCGATCAGCTGCAGGCGCTCCCGGGCCCGGTGCTGCTCCGTCATGTCGTGCCCGGTGGCGGCCACGCCGAGCACCCGGCCGTCCGGGTCCTCCACCCGGTAGAGGTGGACCGACCAGGCGTGCTCACGGGATTCGCCGGGCGCCTGGGCGTGGTTCTCCACGTACTGCGGCTCACCGGTCTCCAGGGCCTGCCGCATCCGCCGCTCGACCTCCTGCGACAGCGGTGTGGGGAGGACGTCCGTCATCCGCAGCCCGCGCAGCTCCTCCTCGCTCAGGCCCAGCGCGGCCTGCGCGGCCCCGTTGGAGCAGCGGAAGCGCAGGTCGGTGTCGTACACGGAGGTCGCGCAGGAGGGCGACTGCAGAAAGCCCCAGCGCATGAGCGCGTCGTCCTCCGGCCGGAGCGGGTCGGACGGGGCGCCCACCAGGAGCCAGTCGCGGACCCCGTCGCCCTCCGTCCGGCGGTGCGCGACGACCCTGATCTGCAGGCGGCGGCCGTCCCGGTGGCGCAGGGCGAGCGTGCCCCGCCATCTGGGCAGTCCCGCCGACTGCCGAAGGTCCGCCGCGCCGGACTCCCCGGCGAGCAGCGTCGCCGCCGGCCGGCCGAGGATCTCCTGCGGGGCGTATCCCAGCAGCCGTGCGGCTCCCTCGTTCCAGCCGGTCACGATGCCCTGTTCGTCGACGGTGACGCGCGCGGTGAGCGGCTCACCGACGGCGTCCGATGCCTCACTCACATACTCATCTCGCTCTCCCGCGTAAACACGTATTTCGTATTATTCCCACCACCTCACGCCTCAAGCCCACCGCCCCCGTCCGACAGCAGAGCCGTGCGTCGGACGGGGAGAGTCGTGCGTCGGACGTGCGTCAGGGGCGCAGACGGCTGCGGTGCTCGTGGGGGCGTTCGTCGTCCTGGAGGCGGTCCGGAAGGCCGCCGCCCGCGGTGAAGCCGATCACCGTGCCGCCGCCCGCGCGGCGGAAGGCGAAGGGCGCTCCGCCGTGAGCCAGGGCCACCTCGCGGACGATCGACAGGCCGAGGCCGGAGCCCGGCAGGGAGCGGGCGTCCGCGGCCCGGTAGAAGCGGTCGAAGACACGGGTCAGATCGGACTCGGCGATACCGGGCCCGCGGTCGCGGACCTCGACGCGGACGACCCCCGGCCGGGCCGGCCCGGTGACGGCGATCTCGACGGGCGCGCGGCCGTCGCGGTCGAACTTGGTCGCGTTCTCCACCAGATTGGACACGGCGCGCTGCAGCATCCCCGGCCGCCCGTGGACGCTGGTGTCGCCGCTCGCCAAAATCAGGATCTGCCTCCCGGTGCGGCGCCGGGCCAAACCCGCGACCTCCTCCGCGACGTCGGCGAGGTCCAGGCTGCGCGGGGGCTCGGCGTCGGACTGGCCGGCCGCGAGATCGACGAGCTCGTTGACCAGGTCGGTCAGCTCGCGGGCCTCCTGGGTGAGGTCCGCGACCAGTTCGTCACGGGTGTCCGGCGGCAGTTCGTCGATACGGCGCAGCAGGGAGATGTTCGTCCGCAGCGACGTCAGCGGGGTGCGCAGCTCGTGCCCCGCGTCCTGGACGAGCCGCCGCTGGTCCTCCTCCGACTGCGCGAGCCGGCCCAACATGCGGTCGAAGGCACGGCCGAGGCGGCCCACCTCGTCATGTCCGGTGACCGGCACCTGGACGCCCAGGCGGCGGGTGCGGGCGACGTCCTCGGCGGCGGTGGTCAGGATGACCAGCCGGTGGGTGATGCGCCGGGCCAGCCACCAGCCGAACAGCCCGGCGGCCGTCACGACGGCGATCATCAGGACCAGGGTGCGCTGCTGGAGCGCTCGCAGCAGGTCCTCGGTGTCACTGAACTCCTGCGCCACCTGCACCGCACCCCGGCCCCCGCCCAGGGAGACGGTCGCGATGCGGTAGACGTCGCTGCCGACGTCCACGTCCTTGTGGACGGTCATCCCCCCGGCCGTCGAGGCGGCCGCGACCGCGCGGTCCGCGGCCACCACCGGCAGCCCGGGACTGCCGCTGTCCACGACGGAGCCGTCCGCTCCGAGGACCTGCACGTCCGTGCGGGCCGGCCGCACGATGTCGTGGCCGGGCGCGGCCGAGGAGAAGTCCTGCGGCGCCATCCGGTGGTCGCGCACCTCGTCCCGCAGGTCCTGCACGACCTCGTCGAAGACCGACTCCTGGTCGACCCGCACCAGCCGGGCGGCCGCCGAGTACGACAGGACGCCGACGAGGACGGTGACGGCGGCGGTCACGGCCGCGAAGGACACCGCGAACGTGGTGCGCAGCGACACCAGCTTCGGCCGCGGCCGGGACAGCAGCCGGCGCAGCCGACGCAGACGGCTCACGCCCGCGGCCCTCAGTCCTCCCGCAGCACGTAACCCACGCCGCGCACGGTGTGGATCAGCTGCGGGGCTCCCGGCTGGTCGAGCTTGCGGCGCAGATAACCGACGTAGACGGCGAGGTTCTTGGAACCGGGACCGAAGTCGTAGCCCCAGATGCGGTCGTAGATCGTGGAGTGGTCCAGCACGATCCCGGCGTTGCGCACCAGCAGCTCGAGCAGCTCGAACTCGGTCCGGGTCAGCTCCAGCTCCCGCGCGCCCCGCCACACCCGCCGCGCCTGCGGGTCCATCCGCAGCCCGGCCGCCTCCACATACCGCTCGGGCGACTGCCTCGGGGGCTCCGGCGGCGCGGGCGGCGCGGTCTCGGCGCCGGTCCGGCGCAGCAGCGCCCGCAACCGGGCGAAGACCTCCTCGACGTCGAACGGCTTGACGACGTAGTCGTCGGCGCCCGCGTCCAGTCCCGCGATCCGGTCGGCGGTCTCCACCAGCGCGGTCAGCATCAGGATCGGCGTGCGGTCGCCCTCGGCGCGCAGCACCCGGCAGACCTGCAGCCCGTCGATCCCGGGCATCATCACATCGAGGACGAGCACGTCCGGCGGGTTCCTGTGGGCCTGCGCCAGCGCCTCGACCCCGTCGGCGACCGCGGTGACCCGGTAGCCCTCCAGGGCCAGGGCGCGCTCCAGGGCGTGGCGGATGGCGCGGTCGTCTTCGGCGAGCAGAACGGTGGGAGGCACCCGCCCAGTCTGCCCTGGTCCCTGCCGGTCGGGGCGGTGGGGACGGTCCTACGATCACCCTTCTTACTCGGCTCTCACCGATCTGCCGGGCGGGTCGTGCGCACCCGCCCGGCGCTCGGTCCTCACCGTCCGGCCAGCGCCGCCAGCTGCTCGGCGAAGGGCACCACGGTGAACTCGGTCTTGCCGGTGTCGGCGGTCTTGCCGGCGTTGCCGGCGTTGCCGGCGTTCGCCGGTCCGGGCGGCGGTGCGGGCGCGGACAGACCGGCCGTCAGCGAGACCAGCTCCCCCGCCGCCCGCTCGATCCGCTCGGGCAGGCCCTGCGCACCCCAGTCCTCCGAGGCCGCGTAGACGGCGGTCGGGACGACCACCGCACGCAGATAGGAGAAGAGCGGCCGCAGCGCGTGCTCCAGCACGAGCGAGTGGCGCGCGCTGCCGCCGGTCGCGGCGATCAGCACCGGCTTGCCCGCCAGCGCCTCCTGGTCCAGCACGTCGAAGAACGACTTGAACAGACCGCTGTAGGAGGCGGAGAACACCGGCGTCACGACGATCAGCCCGTCCGCGTCCGTCACCGCCTCCAGGGCGGCGGCCAGCTTCCCGCCGGGAAAGCCGTTGGTGAGGTTGTGGGCGATCTCGACGGCGAGGTCGCGCAGTTCCACGACCTGGACGTCGACGGTCGTCTTCCGCTGCACCGCCTGGGCCAGCCGGTCGGCCAGCAACCGGGTCGACGACGGGACGCTCAGCCCCGCCGAGACGACGACGAGCTTCATGCCACGACCTCCTTGGCTTCCTTCTGCGCGAGCAGCGACGGGTGGGTGGGCGCGTCCGGCACATCGGCCGGCCGTCCCACGGCGAACTCCTTGCGCAGCACCGGCACGACCTCCTCGCCGAGCAGGTCGAGCTGCTCCAGCACGGTCTTCAGCGGCAGCCCCGCGTGGTCGAGCAGGAACAGCTGGCGCTGGTAGTCGCCCGCGTACTCGCGGAACTTCAGCGTCTTCTCGATGACCTGCTCGGGTGTGCCGACGGTCAGCGGGGTCTGGTCGGTGAAGTCCTCCAGGGACGGCCCGTGCCCGTAGACCGGCGCGTTGTCGAAGTACGGCCGGAACTCGCGGACGGCGTCCTGCGAGTTCTTCCGCATGAACACCTGCCCGCCGAGGCCGACGATGGCCTGCTCGGGCGTGCCGTGTCCGTAGTGCGCGTACCTGGCCCGGTACAGCTCGACCATCCTCTTGGTGTGGTCGGCGGGCCAGAAGATGTTGTTGTGGAAGAAGCCGTCGCCGTAGTAGGCGGCCTGCTCGGCTATCTCGGGCGAGCGGATGGAGCCGTGCCAGACGAACGGCGGCACGTCGTCCAGCGGGCGGGGCGTGGAGGTGAAGCCCTGCAGCGCGGTGCGGAACTTCCCCTCCCAGTCGACGACGTCCTCGCGCCACAGCCTGCGCAGCAGGGCGTAGTTCTCGATGGCGAGGTTGATGCCCTCGCGGATGTCCTGCCCGAACCAGGGGTAGACCGGCCCGGTGTTGCCGCGGCCCATCATGAGGTCCACGCGCCCGTCGGCCAGGTGCTGGAGCATCGCGAAGTCCTCCGCGATCTTCACCGGGTCGTTGGTGGTGATGAGGGTGGTGGAGGTGGAGAGGATCAGCTTCTGCGTCTGCGCGGCGATGTACCCGAGCATCGTCGTCGGGGACGAGGGCACGAACGGCGGGTTGTGGTGCTCGCCGGTCGCGAAGACGTCGAGGCCGACCTCCTCGGCCTTCAGCGCGATGGCGACCATGGCCTTGATCCGCTCGGCCTCGGTCGGCGTACGGCCCGTCGTCGGGTCCGGCGTGACATCGCCCACCGTGAAGATCCCGAACTGCATGGTCGCTCACCCTCCAAAGTTGTTGACCGTTAAACTATACGGGCCAACAGCGACCCCGCCACCCCTATTCCCTAGGAGGTGAGCGGCACGGCGTCCATGTACGCGTTGGACGGCTTGTCCACCTTCGTCACCTCGCGCGCGTCCACCGCCACCCCTGCCGACGACGTCCCCAACGCCCCGCCCGGATGCCAGGTCCCGTCGACCGTCACCCACGTGTCGGCCTTCGGCGCCGTCGTCCCGTACACCCGCACCTTCAGCGTCGTCGAGTCCGCCGCACAGCAGCTGATGACGATCCGGGTGAGATACCAGCCGTCCCCGTCGGCGGACGTCACGAACCCGGTCATCCGGACCGTGCGCCCCCTGATCGCCCGCGAACGGTCCTGCTGCACGCGCTGGGTGAACTCGGTGAGCGTGATCGGAAGCGGCGAGGTCGCCGGCAGCGGATCGAAGTCGTCCTCCTGCACCGCGACGGCCTTGGCCGGCTCCCGGGACGCGGTGTACGAGCCGAGGGCGGGCGGGGCGTAGAACAGCAGGCTCAGCACCGGCAGGAACAGCAGCCAGGCGACCCGCGGCACCCGGGAGTGGTCATGCCCATGGCCGTGACCCCCCTCGCCGTCGCCGTCCCCCGCCTTCTGGCCGCCGTCGCCGTGGCCGCCGTCGCCGTGGCCGCCGGCCTGGCCTTGCGCGTCGGCACGGCCGTGATCGTGATCGTCTCCGGGGCCGCTGTGATCGTCTCCGTGGGCGTGCGTGCCGCCGCCGAGGCGGCGGCCGGGCCAGGCCTCCGCCGCTCCCAGCCCGATCAGCAGCACGCCCGAGGCGATCAGCAACGGCCGCATCCCCGCCTTCACGAACCGCAGGTACTCGTCCGTGAAAAGCGAGGTGTGCAGCAACCCGAGACCCGCGAGGAGCAACAGCCCCACCTGCGCGAACCGCTTCACAGCAGCACCCCTCCGATCACCGCGCTGCACACCACCGCGACCACCGCCGTGGCCGCCGAGAACCGCACCGCGAAGGCCCGCCCGAACGTCCCCGCCTGCAAGGCGATCAGCTTCAGGTCGACCATCGGGCCCACCACCATGAACGCCAGCCGCGCCACCGGCGAGAACCCGCTGAGCGACGCCGCCACGAACGCGTCCGCCTCACTGCACACCGCCAGCACGATCGCCAGCGCCGCCAGGAACAGCACCGACAGCCACGGCGAACCGGAGAACGCGTCCAGCACCGACCGCGGCACCGCCACGTTGAAGGTCGCCGCCGCCATCGCCCCCACCACCAGAAAGCCCCCGGCATGCAGGAAGTCGTGCTGGAAACCGCGCCGGAACTCCGTCCAGCGGCTGTGCCCCGGCCGGTGCCCGGAATGCCGCACCACCGGCCGCAACCACTCCTCCCGGCCCAGCCACAACCACAGCCAGCCCATCGCCGCCGCCGTCACCAACGAGGCCACGAGCCGGGCCAGCACCATCTCCGGGCTGCCGGGAAACGCCACCGCCGTCGCCGTCAGCACCACCGGGTTCACGGCGGGCGCGGACAGCAGGAACGCGAACGCCGCGGCAGGGGTCACCCCCCGCCCGATCAGGCTGCTCGCCACCGGCACCGACGCGCACTCGCACCCCGGCAGCACCACCCCCGCCACCCCCGCCACCGGCACCGCCAGCGCCGCCCGCTTCGGCAGCAGCCGGCTGAAGACGCTCGCCGGCACGAACGCGTTGATCGCCCCCGACAGAGCCGTGCCCAGCAACAGGAACGGCAGCGCCTGCACGGTCACCGCCAGACACACCGTCCGCCACGCCTGTACCGCGGGCTCCTCCAGCGTCCGCCCGACGAGCACCAGCACCGCGCCCGGCGCCAACGCCGCGCCCAGCAGCAGCAGCGGCCAGTGCCGCGGCAACCCGCGCCCCGCTCGGGCGCCCCGCGCCCCTTCGGCCGCCGTCGCGGACGGCCGTATCTCCGTCTCCTGCATCCGCCCCTAGACCCGGCCTTCCCGCAACCGCACGACCTGCTCCGCCCCGAACTCCACCGTCCGCCGCATATGCCGGACGATCACCGCGAGTTCGGCGTCCGCGAGATCCTCGAAGAGCGGCATCCAGTCGCCGCCCAGCCGCCCCCACATCCGCTTGAACTCCGCGGCCCGCTCCGGCACCGTCGCCACCAGCACCCGGCGCCGGTCCGCGGCGTCCCGCTCCCGGACCACATAGCCCGCCTTCTCCAGCCGGTCCACCAGCCGGGTCGCCGACCCGGTGGTCAGCCCCGTCAGTTCGGCGACCCGGCCCGTCGTCACCGGCTCGCGCTCCAGCACCAGCAGGTTCAGGCACTGCAGGTCCGTGGGATGCAGCCCGAGACGGTCGGCGAGCGCCTGGTTGAACAGGGCGTAGGCGGCCATGTACCGGCGGGAGACCACGGACAGCTCGTCCAGCAGCCGCGACCGCACGTTCCCGGACATCGCACCCCTTCGTGGCGTCTCCGTCGACGCCGTCCGCGCATCGTACGACGCACCGGCAGGACGACGGTCAGAAGAAGTAGGCGTCCCCGGTGTCCAGCACCAGCACCTGCCGCCGGTCGTTGGACCGGTTACGGTCCACCGCCCCGCCGCCCCACACCGTGTCCACGTCCATCGTCACCTCGGCCGGCCGCCCCCGCAGCCGCACCCCCAACACGATCCGCTCCCCCAGCCCGTCCGCGGCCAGCGCCCCCGTCCGGCACACCACCTCCTGCCGCCCCGTCCGCGCACACCCCTGCGCGAGCCGCTGCTCCCCCGCCGCCAACGGCGCCGACCACCGCAGCCGCACGGTCGAGTCGGGGACGTCCCCCGGCCCGTGGTTGCGCGGAGTCAGCCGCACGTCGACCCGGCCCCCTGCCAGCACGGCAGACCCGTGATACGACAGGTCGGCCTCGGGCGCCTCCCCCGCGGCCCGCGCCGGCGAGACCCCCGCGCCCAGCGCCAGCAGCACGGCACCCCACACCGCGAGACCCCGCAACCTGCGCATGCCATCACTCCTCGATCAGAAACCGCGGCCCCGTGCAGGGGATGTATCCCACGGCCGCCGCCCCACGAGCACCCCCCATCAGGTGACAACCCCCAGGGCACGGACGACCTCCGAGGAAGGGGCCCCCGTCACCCGCGCCCACAGGACGAGACCACCGGTCGGGCCGTCGCCCGGCCCGCCTATCCTGGCGGCACCGACCCGCACCGTCCGAGGAGCAGCACATGGCCACCGCCGCACCGTCCGCCGCCTCCCGCATCGCCGTCGTCACCGGTGCGAGCAGCGGGATCGGCGCCGCCACCGCCCGGCAGCTCGCCGCAGCCGGCTACCGGGTCGTCCTCACGGCCCGCCGCAAGGACCGCATCGAGGCCCTCGCCGAGGAGATCACGCAGACGGGCGGCTCGGCGGCCGCCTACCAGCTGGACGTGACGGACCGTGCCGCGGTCGACGAGTTCGCGACGGCCTTCAAGACGATCGGCGTGCTGGTCAACAACGCGGGCGGCGCGCTCGGCGCCGACCCCGTCGCCACCGGCGACCCCGCCGACTGGCGCACCATGTACGAGACGAACGTCCTCGGCACCCTCAACGTCACCCAGGCCCTCCTGCCCAAGCTCGACGCGAGCGGCGACGGCACCGTCGTCGTCGTCTCCTCCACCGCCGGTCACGGCACGTACGAGGGCGGCGCGGGCTACGTCGCCGCCAAGCACGGCGCGCACGTCCTGGCCGAGACGCTCCGCCTGGAGATCGTCGGCCGCCCGGTCCGCGTCATCGAGATCGCCCCCGGCATGGTCAAGACCGACGAGTTCGCCCTCACCCGCTTCGGCGGCGACGAGGACCGGGCGGCCAAGGTCTACGAAGGCGTCGCCGAACCCCTCACCGCCTGCGACGTGGCCGAGACCATCGCCTGGGCCGTCACCCGCCCCAGCCACGTCAACGTCGACCTCCTGGTCCTGCGCCCCCGCGCCCAGGCGTCGAACACCAAGATCCACCGGGAACGGTGAGGAACGGCCCGCCCAGGGCCCCGCGCAGCCCGGGTCGCCGCAAGCCCCGCTGTCCGGGCCCGACGCACCTCGTGGCGAGGTTCCCGAAGCCGTCGGGCATGTCGATCACCTCGGCGGGAGTGTCGTCCCCCGCCCTCCCGCCACGGGGCGTCGGCCTTCGCCCGCTCGTCGTAGCACTTCCGCGGAAGCGACTCGACCGCCCAGCTGACGACAGCGCAACGGCCCGACGGTTCCCGCTCCCTCTCCCCTAAGGTCCTGCCCGTGGACAGACACATACCGTTCGAGACCCTGCACAACTTCCGCGACCTGGGCGGATACCCGACCGGAACCGGCCACCGGATCCGCCCGCGCCTCCTGTTCCGCGCGGGATCCCTCGGCAGACTCAGACCGGGCACACCCGACTGGGACCGCTTCCTCGCCCTGGGCATCGGCACGGTCGTGGACCTGCGCCACCCCTGGGAGGCGGAGTCCGCGGGCCGGATCCCGCCGCACGACTCCTTCGCCTACCACAACCTCAGCATCGAGCACCGCCCGTACGACCAGGCCGCCGCGACGCCGGACGTCGAGCCCGGCCCCTACCTCTGCGCCCGCTACCTGGAAGTGGCCGAGGACGGCACGAAGGAGATCGCGGCGGCGCTGCGCCTGGTGGCCGAGGCGGACGGCGGCCTGGTGTTCCACTGCGCCTCCGGCAAGGACCGCACCGGTCAGCTCGCAGCCCTGGTCCTCGCCCTTCTCGGCGTCCCGGACGAGACGATCATCGAGGACTTCAGCCTGACCGAACTGGCGACCCGGTCCCTGCTGGAGGACTGGAGAGCCCGCAACGACGGCCGCTCCCCGGCCTGGCCGGCCTTCGGCCGCGCCCCCGAGGCGGCGATGCGCCTGTTCCTGCGGGCCCTGCGCGCCCGCCACGGCTCCGTCGAGGCGTATGTCACGCACGCCCTGGGCCTCGACGCCGAAGCCCTGGCCGCCGCCCTGCGCGCCCGGCTCCTGGAACCCCTCCCCACCGTCTGGCCGGAGCCGGTCTACCGCAGAGCCGCTCCCGAGGACGCACCACTCCTGGTCCGCCTGCGCGACACGGCGGCCCTGTGGCAGCTGGCCCGGGGCATCGAGCAGTGGCTGCCCGGCGAGAAGGACGAGGCCCACTTCGTCGACCGGATGCGCGAGGGAGAGGTCTGGCTGGCTCACACGGACGGGGCGCTGACCGGCGCCTTCGAACTCTGGTGGGACGACCCGGCGGCCTGGGGCCCGCGCCCGCCGGACGCCGGCTACATCCACCGCCTGATGACGACCCCGCACACCGCCCCGCCCGGCACGGGCCGCAGAATGCTGGCCCGGGCCGAGTCCCGCATCGCCGCGACCGGCCGCCCCTACGCCCGCCTGGACTGCCTCTCCAGCAACCCCCGCCTGCGCGCCTACTACGAGTCGGCGGGCTACACGGTCGCCGGCGAGCAACGAGCCAAGAAGGGCGGCCCGGGCAGCCCGTACGCGGTGACCCTGCTGGAGAAACGACTCGGCTGAACTCCGCGCGGGCCCCCGGCTTTCGGAGGCCCGCCCGTCGGACACCCGCCCGACGGGGCGGCCTCAGCCCTTCACGCAGACGACCTGCTTCAGCTTCGCCACGACCTCCACCAGGTCCCGCTGCCGGTCGATGACCTGCTCGATCGGCTTGTAGGCCGCCGGAATCTCGTCCACCACGCCGGAGTCCTTGCGGCACTCCACGCCCCGCGTCTGGTCCTCCAGGTCCTTCGTGGAGAAACGACGCTTGGCGGCACTGCGGCTCATGCGCCGACCCGCGCCGTGCGAGGCCGAGTTGAACGCCTTCTCGTTGCCCAGGCCCTTGACGATGTACGACCCCGTGCCCATCGACCCCGGGATGATGCCGTACTCGCCGGAGCCCGCGCGGATCGCGCCCTTGCGGGTGACGAGCAGGTCCATTCCCTCGTAGCGCTCCTCGGCCACGTAGTTGTGGTGCGCGCTGATCTCCTGCTCGAAGACCGGCTTCGCCTTCCTGAACTCCTTGCGGACCACGTCCTTCAGAAGCGCCATCATCAGGGTGCGGTTGTACTTGGCGTACTCCTGCGCCCAGAACAGGTCGTTGCGGTAGGCCGCCATCTGCGGCGTGTCCGCGACGAAGACGGCGAGGTCGCGGTCGACCAGACCCTGGTTGTGCGGCAGCTTCTGCGCCACCCCGATGTGGAACTCGGCGAGTTCCTTGCCGATGTTCCGGGAACCGGAGTGCAGCATCAACCAAACAGAACCGGTCGTATCCGTGCACACCTCGACGAAGTGATTGCCGGATCCGAGCGTTCCCATCTGTTTTGCGGCGCGTTCTGCACGGAATTTGACCGCTTCGGCGATCCCGTCGAACCGCCCCCAGAAGTCGTCCCACCCCCCGGTGGCCAGCCCGTGGAAGCCGCCCGGCTCGACGGGGGCGTCGTGCATGCCCCGCCCCACCGGGATCGCCTGCTCGATCTTCGAGCGCAGCCGGGACAGGTCGCCGGGCAGGTCGTTCGCGGTCAGCGACGTCTTCACCGCCGACATCCCGCACCCGATGTCGACCCCCACCGCCGCGGGACACACCGCTCCCTGCATCGCGATGACCGAGCCGACCGTCGCACCCTTGCCGTAGTGGACGTCCGGCATGACCGCCAGACCCCTGATCCAGGGCAGGGTCGCGACGTTGCGCAGCTGCTGCAGCGCCCCCTCCTCGACCGACCCCGGGTCGGCCCACATACGGATGGGCACCTTCGCGCCCGGCATCTCCACGTACGACATAACGTCCTCATTCCCCCGGAACCACTACAGAAGTATCAAGTCGCAAAACCGGTGCCAAGGTCGATGAAAAGGGACGACGGACCGGCATCCACGGTGTCGCGTGCGATACACATTGTCTGCAGGGGCCGCACCCGTCCGGCAAGCGAATAACCAGCGCGGACACCGGCCCGAAGATCCAGAAGTGACCGTCGAGAGGAGCCGACCGTGCAGCGGAAGGCGTACGTACCCGGCGTCGTGGCCCTCCTCGCCGCGCTGCTGGCCGGCTGCACCGGCGCTTCGGACGACGGCGGTTCGACGGACGACTCCAATCCGGGCGACGCCGGCACGGCCTCCGCCGCCGCACAGCCCGGCCGGTACACCACGCTGCCGGAGGCGTGCGGCGTAGTGAGCCGGTCCACCCTCGACTCGCTCCTCCCCGGCGTCAAACAGCTTCCCGACGAGACCCAGCGCGACACGGCCTACGCGGGCGAGGCGACGCTGACGTACGACACGGACCGCAAGGTGGGCTGCCGTTGGAAGGTGGAGTCCGCGGACGCCACCGACCATCTCCTCGTCGACTTCGAGCGCGTCGTCTCCTACGACAACGCGGTGAGCGACGACAACCAGGCCGAGGCGCTGTTCGCCAGGAAGGTGACGGCGGCCGACCTGCCGGCGCCGGCCGTGTCGCCGACGGCCGGGGCCGCCACGGGATCCGCCGCCCCGTCCACGGGCGCGAGCCCCTCGGCCTCGGCGTCGGGCTCTCCCTCCGCTCCCGCCTCCTCCCCTTCGGCCTCCGGCTCGGCTTCGGCGTCGGCTTCGTCCACCGCGGCGCCGGCCGATCTGCAGCCCCGCCTGCTGGACGACCTGGGCGACGAGGCGTTCGTCGACGACGTGGTCGGCAATTCGGGTTCGACGGCCAAGCAGCGCACGGTGACTGTGGCGTTCCGCACGTCCAACGTCATCGTGACCATCGAGTACGAGGAGCAGTCGACGACCGTCGGTGTGACGCCGGACAGCGAGGAAATGCAGGACAAGGCCCGGAAACTGGCCGCGCAGCTGGTCGACTCCCTGTCCGCCTGAGGCCACTTCGGCCTCGTTCGTGCCCGGTCCGCGAAGGCCTCGAAGGGGAGCCGCACAGCTTCTTCACCGCGTACCGTGGCCCCTCGGACCCGATCCGACCGCAGGAACCACGAGCGTCATGAGTGAAGGAACCATGCAGCGACGAGCCCAGCGAGACGGCCAGTTTGACCAGCGTGAGCAGCGTGACGAGCGAGCGAGGCGTGCCGGAGGTCTGAACCGCCTCCTCGCCGCGGCGGTTGCCGTCCCGGTGATGCTGATCGCCGCGGGCTGCTCCTCGGACTCCGGCTCGGACTCCGGCTCCGGGGACAAGGCGCAGGACGCCGCCGCGACCGGCGGCACGGGCACGGATTCGACGGCGAGCGCCGCGCCGACCGTGCAGGCGGCGGCGTACAAGACGCTGCCGGAGGCCTGTGCGGCGGTGTCCAAGAAGACACTGACCGAGTTGGTGCCGAAGGCCGCGGGCAAGAAGGGCACGTCGAGCGACGCGGGCGAGCGGGCGAGCTGCTCGTGGTCGAGCCTGGCCAACAACGGCGTGAAGGGCTCGCAGTTCCGCTGGCTGAACGTGTCGCTGCTGCGTTTCGAGTCGGACGCGACCACGGGCGACGGCGAGTCGCAGGCGAAGACGTACTACGCGAAGCAGGTCAAGGACGCGCAGGCGGTGGCCGGCGCGAAGGACACGAAGGCGACCCCGGCCGCGGGGACGGGCGACGAGGCGACGCTGGTCCGGTACGACCTGAAGAAGGCGGAAGGCGCTTTCAGGCAGCAGACGGTCGTGGCGCGGGTGGAGAACGTCGTCGTCACGCTGGACTACAACGGCGCCGGCCTGGCGGGCGACAAGACGCCCACCTCGGACACTCTGACGAAGGCCGCGGAGAAGGCGGCCAAGGAGGCGGTGGCCGCGGTGCGGTCGGCCAACGGCGCGGGCGGCGGCGGCAGTTCGGACTCGGGCTCCGACCCGGCCCCCTCGGCGTCTCCCTCGTCGACGGGGAAGGCGAAGCCTTCCGCCTCGCCGTCGGCGGCCCCGTCGGCGGCCCCGTCGGCGTCGGCGTCCAAGGCGGCCGCGGCAGCTCCGAAGGCTTCCGCGTCCGCGAAGAGCTGACGGTCCGGCACAGCGTGCGCCGCACACATGTGCCACCCTGTTGCGCGCAAGAACACGCAAGGGGAGGGGAGTACGGGTGGCCGCGCCAATACAGCTGACCCGGATGCACCGCGTTCTCATCGGCGTGGTCGTGACCGGCGCCGTGATCATCGCCGGTATCGGCTTCGCCGGTTCGTACGCGGCCGTCCGGGAGCTGGCCATCGAGAAGGGCTTCGGGAACTTCTCCTATGTGTTCCCGATCGGCATCGACGCGGGCATCTGCGTCCTGCTGGCCCTGGATCTGCTGCTGACGTGGATCCGCATCCCCTTCCCGTTGCTGCGGCAGACGGCATGGCTGCTGACGGCCGCGACGATCGCCTTCAACGGCGCGGCGGCCTGGCCGGACCCGCTGGGCACGGGCATGCACGCGGTGATCCCGATCCTGTTCGTGGTGGCCGTCGAGGCCGCCCGGCACGCGATCGGCCGGATCGCCGACATCACGGCCGACAAGCACATGGAGGGCGTGCGCATCACGCGCTGGCTGCTCTCGCCGCTGCCCACGTTCCTGCTCTGGCGCCGGATGAAGCTGTGGGAGCTGCGCTCGTACGACCAGGTGATCAAGCTGGAGCAGGAACGTCTCGTCTACCAGGCGAGGCTGCGTTCCCGCTTCGGCCGGGCGTGGCGTCGTAAGGCTCCGGTGGAGTCGCTGATGCCGCTGCGGCTGGCCCGCTACGGCGTCCCGCTGGCGGAGACGGCCCCGGCGGGTCTGGCGGCGGCGGGCATAGAACCGGCCCTGCTGCCCCCCGTGCCGCTGCAGGCACAGGCACAGGACCGGTCGGCCCTCGCGCCTCACCAGGAGCTGCAGGAGCTGGCTGCGGGACCCGTGCCGCGACAGCCGCAGCAGCCGGAGCCCCAGCAGGGCGGGCAGGTGCAGCAAGGGCCGCAGGGCCAGGGGATGCGGAGCGCACAGCAGGCGCAGCAGATACCGCAGGCCGGGCAGCAGTCCATGCCCCCAGAGGACGACCAGAACCCGTGGTTCCAGTCGCCGCACGAAGTGCAGTACCAGGGCGGCTACGACCCCACCTACGACCCCTCGGAGCAGTACGCCCAGTGGTACGAGGAGCAGCAGCGGGCCGAGCAGTACGCGGACCAGTACCAGGAGGAACCGCCGGCGCAGGAGCCGTCGCCGGAGGAGACCGGTTCGTTCCCCATCCCCGTGGTGCCGGGCCGCAGCCGTGAGCTCGGCGAGGGCGGCGGCAGCCCGGAGCCGACCGAGGACGACTACTACCTGGTCTTCAAGAAGTCGATAGACGGCAGCTACCCCACGTCGGGCCAGCTCAGGAACGACGTCGAGGCGACGTACGGCGTGATGCTCCCGCAGCGCGAGGCCGATCGCATGGTCAACCGCTTCACCAACCGCCACACGGCGGAACTGCAGGACGACCACATCGCTTAGAGGTCCTGACAGAAGTTGTTGATCGAGTAACAATCTGCTTGCCGACGATCGCCTCGGCCCCGCTGCGGGTGCGGTCTCCCTTGGAATGGCTGTGCGGGGGGCCCGCTTCCCGCCGTGTGTCCGTCCCGGACGGGACCGCACCCGTACACCGTGGACGGTGTGTCAAGTGACTGTGGACGGTGTGGTTACGGTGCCGAGGGATGGAGTTGACGGCGTTTTCGCCGCCGCGATCCGCCCGGTCGCGTATTCACCGATTCGCTGACGACGGCTGACCCCGCGGCCGCCCGCTCCGCCCCGCCGCCTGCCTCAGCACCCACCGCCACGTCCGACGCCTTTGTCAGGACGTCGTAGACGGACCGGAACACGCGGAGGCGGAACCGGAACGCGCCAGGCGGACCCGACCCCGCCGCGGACCGGAACGCGCGAGGGCCCGCGCACCGGCCACCGGTGCGCGGGCCCCTTCGTGTGCGTCCTGCCTACTCCCCGAGCAGGGCCCGCACCCGGTCCTGTCCCACCGCGAGCAGCAGCGTGGGCAGGCGCGGGCCGGTGTCACGGCCGACGAGCAGGTGGTAGAGCAGCGCGAAGAACGTCCGCTGGGCGGTCTTGATCTCCGGCGGCAGCTCCTTGGGCGTGGCGTCCGCCGAGAACCCTGCCTGCACCTTCGGGACGCCGTAGACCAGGTGGGTCAGCCCGTCCAGCGACCAGTTGTCGGCGAGTCCGTCGAGCAGCAGCCGCAGGGACTGCTGGGAGGCCTCGTCGAGGGACTTCAGCAGGTCGGCGTCCGGCTCCGCCCGCACGATGGTGCGCTGGTCGGCGGGGACGTGGTTGTTGATCCACGCCTCGGCCTTGTCGTACCGGGGCCGGGCCTCGTCCAGCGCCCCGATCGGGTTCTCGGGGTCGAGTTCGCTGAGGATCCGCAGCGCCTGCTGCTGCTCCCCGGCGGTGATGTCGGCGACGGAGGCGAGGGTGCGGTACGGCAGCGGCCGCGGCGTGCGCGGCAGCTCACCGCCGGCGGTGCCCACCGCGCGGGAGTGCGCGGCGACGTCGGCCGGGAGCGCCGAGCCCTCGCCGACCTTGGCGTCCAGCTTGTCCCACTCGTCGTAGAGCCGCTGGATCTCCTGGTCGAAGGCGATCTTGAAGGACTGGTTCGGGCGGCGGCGGGCGTAGAGCCAGCGCAGGATCTGCGGCTCCATGATCTTCAGCGCGTCGCCGGGGGTGGGCACCCCGCCCTTGGAGGAGGACATCTTCGCCATGCCGCTGATGCCGACGAAGGCGTACATCGGCCCGATGGGCTGCTCGCCGCCGAAGATGCCGACGATCTGTCCGCCGACCTGGAAGCTGGACCCGGGGGACGAGTGGTCGACGCCGGACGGCTCGAAGACGACGCCCTCGTACGCCCAGCGCATCGGCCAGTCGACCTTCCAGACCAGCTTGCCGCGGTTGAACTCGTTCAGCCGGACGGTCTCGGCGAAGCCGCACGCGGTGCACGTGTAGGACAGCTCGGTGCTGTCGTCGACGTACGAGGTGACCGTGGTGAGGTCCTTCTCGCAGTTGCCGCAGTAGGGCTTGTACGGGAAGTAGCCGGCGGTGCCGGACGAGCCGTCGTCCTCGGCGGCTGCGCCCGAGCCCTCGGCGGCCTCCAGCTCGGCCTCGTCGAGGGGCTTCTGCTGCTGCTTCTTCGCCGGGGCCTTCTTGGTGCGGTACTGGTCGAGGATGGCGTCGATGTCGCCGCGGTGCCTGACCGCGTGCAGGATCTGCTCGCGGTAGACGCCGGAGGTGTACTGCGCGGTCTGGCTGATGCCGTCGAACTCCACGCCGAGCTCGGCCAGCGACTCGACCATCGCGGCCTTGAAGTGCTCGGCCCAGTTCGGGTGCGCCGAGCCCCGCGGGGCCGGGACGGACGTCAGCGGCTTGCCGATGTGCTCGGCCCAGGACTCGTCGACGCCGGCGATGCCCTGGGGGACCTTGCGGTAGCGGTCGTAGTCGTCCCAGGAGATCAGGTGGCGGACCTGGCGGCCGCGGCGGCGGATCTCGTCGGCGACGAGGTGCGGCGTCATCACCTCGCGCAGGTTGCCGAGGTGGATGGGGCCGGAGGGGGAGAGGCCGGAGGCGACGACGACCGGTTTCCCGGGGGCCCGACGCTCCGACTCCTCGATGACCTCGTCCGCGAAACGGGAGACCCAGTCGGTGGTCTCGGTGCTCTGCCCCACGATCGGCACGTCCTCTTGTTCTGAAGGCTTCCGGGTTTGAAGTGCGCTTCATTGTCCCAGACGGCCCCGCACCCGGGAAAACCGCTTTACCCCCCATGGGATACTGGTGGTGCCCATCCCACCCACGAGGAGAACGGCACCCACTCCTATGGCCTCGGTCACGTCCCTCAGTCACTCCGTCGAGCAGCACCTGTCGTCCGCCATCTCCGCCACCCTGCCGGAGGCCTCCGCGGACCCGCTGCTGCGACGAAGCGACCGGGCCGACTTCCAGGCCAACGGCATCCTCGCGCTGGCCAAGAAGGCGAAGGCGAACCCGCGGGAGCTGGCGACGCAGGTCGTGGCGAACGTGGTGGCCGGTGACGTGATCAAGGAGATCGAGGTCTCGGGCCCCGGCTTCCTGAACGTGACGATCACCGACCGGGCGATCACCGAGAACCTTGCGGCGCGGTACGCGGACGCGGAGCGGCTGGGCGTGCCCCGGTCGCCGCAGCCGGGCACGACGGTCATCGACTACGCCCAGCCGAACGTGGCGAAGGAGATGCACGTCGGCCATCTGCGGTCGGCGGTCATCGGCGACGCGACGGTGCGGATGCTGGAGTTCACCGGCGAGAGCGTGGTCCGTCGTCACCACATCGGCGACTGGGGCACCCAGTTCGGCATGCTCATCCAGTACCTGGACGAGCACCCGCACGAACTGGACCACAAGGACGCCCAGGTCAGCGGCGAGGAGGCGATGTCCAACCTGGACCGCCTCTACAAGGACGCCCGCAAGCTGTTCGACGCGGACGAGGAGTTCAAGACCCGGGCCCGTCGCCGGGTGGTCGACCTCCAGGCGGGCGAACCGCGCACCCTCGCCATCTGGCAGAAGTTCGTCGACGAGTCGAAGATCTATTTCTTCTCCGTCTTCGAGAAGCTGGACATGGAGATCCGCGACGCGGACATCGTCGGCGAGTCGGGTTACAACGACATGCTGGCGGAGACCTGCCGGCTGCTGGAGGAGTCGGGCGTCGCGGTCCGCTCGGAGGGCGCGCTCTGCGTGTTCTTCGACGACGTCAAGGGCCCGGACGGCAACCCGGTCCCGCTGATCGTGCAGAAGTCCGACGGCGGTTACGGCTACGCGGCGACGGACCTCTCGGCGATCCGCGACCGTGTCTTCGACATCAAGGCGAGCACGCTCCTCTACGTCGTCGACGCCCGGCAGTCGCTGCACTTCAAGATGGTCTTCGAGACGGCGCGGCGGGCCGGCTGGCTGAACGACCAGGTGAAGGCGCACCAGCTCGCCTTCGGCACGGTCCTCGGCAAGGACGGCAAGCCGTTCAAGACGCGTGAGGGCGAGACCGTCAAGCTGGTCGACCTCCTCGACGAGGCGGTGGACCGGGCGACGGCCGTGGTCCGCGACAAGGCGGAGAAGGTCGGCCTGTCCGAGCAGGAGATCGAGGAGAACGGCAGGTACGTGGGCATCGGCGCGGTGAAGTACGCCGACCTGTCGACGTCCGCGGTCCGGGACTACAAGTTCGACCTGGACCAGATGGTGTCGCTGAACGGCGACACGTCCGTCTACCTGCAGTACGCGTACGCGCGTGTCCAGTCGATCCTGCGCAAGGCCGGCGAGGCCCGTCCGGTCGCCCACCCGGAGCTGGAACTGGCCCCGGCGGAGCGGGCGTTGGGCCTGCACCTGGATCAGTTCGGCGAGACGGTGGCGGAGGCGGCGGCGGAGTACGCGCCGCACAAGCTGGCGGCCTACCTGTACCAGCTGGCCTCGCACCTGACGACGTTCTACGACCAGTGCCACGTGCTGTCGCCCGACAACGCGCCCGAGGTCGTGGAGAACCGGCTGCTCCTGGTCGACCTCACGGCCCGGACGCTGCGGCGGGGCATGGCGCTGCTGGGCATCCGGACGCCCGAGCGGCTCTGAGCGCCCGAGCGGCTCCGAGCGTCCGACGACGCGTGCGGCCCGTTCTCTCCCCCCGCGGGAGCGGACGGGCCGCGGCGTTCGTCCGGTCGGCAGAGCAGGTCGGCGCAACGGCTCAGCGGTCGTGCCGGCACCGCCCGGCAAGGGTAGTGCGGGGCCCGTCCGACGGCCGGGGACGGCAGCCCCCCGGGCGCGATTGCGTCACGAGCCGGTGCGCCGGTCGGCCGCATGTCCGCGGAACCGACTCCTCACCGGCGTGCGTCCCCCACCGGGGCACACGTTCGACGAGGAGGGCCGGGTGGAGCACGAGTCGCCGGGTGATGCCCTGTTGGGGTTCCTGGTCGTCGGGGTGCTCGGGGTGCTCGTCCCGGCGTCGGTCGTCCTTCCGGCGATCGGCGCGGGCATCTGGCTGACGCACCGCGTGCGGGCGCGGAGGGCGGCCGGAGCCGCCGATCCCCACCGCCCCCTGTCCGGCGGCCCGTTGTCAGTGGCTGCCCGTACAGTCACCGGCATGGCGACTCTTCCCAACCCGCTGCCCAAACTCGCGTCCGACCCGAGCGGGCGCTCCCTGGGGCTGCAGCTTCCGCCCGGGCGGCTGATCGACACGACCGTCGAGGGGCCGTGGCACGAGCCCCTGCTCTGGCATGCGCAGCGGTCGGCCGCGCCGGGCAACTGGAGTGCGCTCGGGGGCTCTTCGGCACGGGCGGGGCTCCTCCCCGTCCTCGTCGACCTGGGCGGCGCCCAAGGCGGCCCGGGCGAGTGGGAGTTGATGCCCGACGCGATGTCGTACCCGGGCGACCACGACGCCGAGGACGTGCTCGCGCAGTACTGGGAGGAGTGCGCGGCCGAGGGCGAGGAGTGGCCCGGCCCGGCCGCCGCGCTCACCCTCGCCTCCGATCCGGGCGCGCGCGCCGCACAGGTCGCCGACTCCCTGGCCGACGAGGGCGGTTCCTGCTTCTCCGCTCCTCACCTCGCCCTGGTCCCGGCGCGGCGCAGCGCGGACATCCCCGCCGCCGTCGGCTGGACGGGCCCGGCCAACCACGAGAGCGACACGGCCCGCCTCTGCGCGGTGCTGCGCTCCTGGGAGGACCGCTTCGGCATACGGGTCGTCGGGCTCGGCTTCGACGTGCTCGTGGTCTCCGTCGCCGCCCCGCCCGCCACGCTCACCGAGGCGACGGCCGTGGCCGCCGAGCACTTCGCGTTCTGCCCGGACAACGTCCTGCAGGGCGCGGGAGACCTGGCGGCCTACGCCGAGCAGCTCGTAGGCGAGCACGCCTGGTCCTTCTGGTGGGACTGACGGGACCGACGGGATCGACGGGATCGACGGGATCGCCTCCCGGTCACGCCTTGAGCCCCCGCCCCAGCCTGTTCAGCCCCTCCGCGATCTCCTGCGGCGTCTGCGTCACGAAGCACAGCCGCAGCGCCCGGCGGTCGGGCTCGCCGGCGTAGAAGGGCGCGCCGGGGACGTACGCCACGTCCTGGGCGACGACCTGCGGGAGAAGGGCCGTGGTGTCGTACCGCTCGGGGAGGCGGGCCCAGAGGAACATGCCGCCCTCCGGCCGGTTCCACACCGACCCGTCCGGCAGCGCCTGCTCCAGCCCGGCCAGCATGGCGTCCCGTCGCTCCCGGTAGACGGCCGCCACCCGCGTCACGTGCGCGTCGAGGTCCTGGACGGCGAGGTAGCGGGCGGCGGCGAGCTGATTGACGGTGGGCGTGTGCAGGTCGGCGGCCTGTTTGGCGATCGCGCAGGCCCGTCGCAGCGGGGCGGGAGCCCGCAGCCAGCCCAGCCGGAGACCGGGGGCCATGACCTTGGAGAAGGAGCCGAGCAGCACCGTGCGGTCACGGGCGTCGGGGTGGGCGGCGATCCAGGGAACGCGTCCGCCCTCGTAGCGGAGTTCGCCGTAGGGGTCGTCCTCGACGATCCACAGGCCGTGCCGGGCGGCGACCGAGGCGACGGCGGCGCGGCGCTCGGCGGGGAGGGTGCGGCCGGTGGGGTTCTGGAAGGTGGGGACGGTGTACAGGAGCTTGGGTCGCTCACGGGCCACGAGGTCGGCGAGCGCCTCGGGGTCCGGGCCGTCCGCGTCTGCGGGCACCGAGAGGATCCTCGCTCCCGCCAGCCCGAAGACCTGCAGGGCGGCCAGGTAGCAGGGCTCCTCGACGAGGACGGTGTCCCCGGGGTCGAGGAGAGCCGTCGCCAGCAGGGACAGCGCCTGCTGGGAACCCGTGGTGACGAGCAGGTCGTCGGCGGAGGTGGGCAGTCCGCGGGCCGTCGTCCGCGCGGCCAGCCGCTCCCGCAGATCCGGCTCGCCCTCGGTGGTGGAGTACTGCAGGGCCCGGGCCGGGGCCTCCTCCAGCACGTGGCGGAACGCGGCGGCGACTCCCTCGCGGTCGAACAGCTCGGGTGCGGGCAGCCCGCCCGCGAAGTTGATCACCTCGGGACGGGCGGTGACGGCGAGGATGTCCCGCACGGGCGAGCCGCCGACCGTCCGGGCGCGGGCGGCGAGCGGCGGAGGCGCGGGTGAGGGTGCGGGTGCGGGTGCGGGTGCGCCTGCGGACGGGGAGGCGGCTGCGGGCGGGGGTGCGGAAGCGGGCGTCATGACCGCACCCTAGAGATATGGATGGCGTCTACACCGGCCTTTTCGGCATGTGGACGGCGCTCCGGCGGCCGGCTCCCGGCCGGGCGGCCGTCCCGTACCGCGTCCCACACCGCGTCCCACGAGGGAACGGTTTCCGCAGGTCAGATGGGCTTGGATCGGCCCGTCGTCCCGAGTTCGCCGAGGACTGTGGAAGCAGGACGGCCCCACGGCACAGGCTTGCCCCATGTCCACGCGCCCCACTCCCCCCGCTCTCCCCGCCCGCCGCGGTGTCCGACGCCGCGTCCGGCTGCTCGCGGGGGCCTCGCTGACCCTCGTCGCGGCACTCGCCCTCACCGCGTGCCACGACGGCCAGGGCCTGCGCGACGAGGGCCCGTCGGGCGCCGGTACCCCGACCGGCGCCGCCGCGAAGCCCGCGCACGGGCGGTAGCAGGGCGGCCGGCCGTCGCCACCCGTGCGGGACGGTGTCGGCGTGAGCGTCGGCGTCGGGCCGCGTGCTACCGCAGTTTCCGGGCCGCCTCGACGGCCCAGTAGGTGAGGATGTTCCGCGCCCCGGCCCGCTTGATGCCGGTCAGCGTCTCGAAGATCGCCCGGTCCCGGTCGACCCAGCCCTTCTCGGCGGCGGCCTCGACCATCGAGTACTCGCCGGAGATCTGGTACGCGACGACCGGCACGTCCACGACGTCGGCGACCCGGGCCAGGATGTCGAGATAGGGGCCGGCCGGCTTGACCATGACCATGTCCGCGCCCTCCTCCAGATCGAGCGCGAGCTCGCGCATCGACTCACGGAGGTTGGCCGGGTCCTGCTGGTAGGTCTTGCGGTCGCCCTTGAGCGAGGACCCGACGGCCTCGCGGAACGGCCCGTAGAAGGCGGAGGAGTACTTGACGGTGTAGGCGAGGATCGACACGTCCTCGCGCCCGATCTGGTCGAGCGCGTCGCGGATGACCCCGATCTGCCCGTCCATCATCCCGCTGGGGCCCACCACATGGGCTCCGGCGTCGGCCTGCACCTGCGCCATCTCCGCGTACCGCTCCAGAGTGGCGTCGTTGTCGACGCGGCCTTCCCCGTCCAGCACCCCGCAGTGCCCGTGATCGATGGTCTCGTCCAGACACAGGTCGGACATGACGAGGAGGTCGTCGCCCACTTCGGCGCGCACGTCCCGGAGGGCGACCTGCAGGATCCCGTCCGGGTCGGTCCCCGGCGTCCCGAGCGCGTCCTTCTTGGACTCCTCGGGCACGCCGAACAGCATGATCCCGGAGATACCGGCCTCGACGGCCTCCAGCGCGGCCTTCTTCAGACTGTCCCGCGTGTGCTGGACGACGCCCGGCATGGCCTGGATCGGCACCGGCTCGCTCACGCCCTCCCGCACGAACGCGGGGAGGATGAAGTCGGCCGGATGCAGCCGGGTCTCCGCGACCATGCGCCGCATGACGGGGGTGGTGCGCAGCCGCCGAGGACGCGTACCGGGAAAGGATCCGTACTTCGACATGGCTCCTACGCTACGCCCGCCCCGGCGCCCCCTTTGCCGACGCCCCGTCGGCCCTCCTAGCCGCCGACCCGCCGACCCGCAGGCCCCTCACCCCTCACGGAAACGGAGCGGCCCGCCCCCACCCGGGGACGGGCCGCTCCGTTCTCGCTGTCAGGGCTCAGGTGGCGCGCCGCCGTCGTGCCCCCGGCCGCCGCTCGCTCGGCCGGGTCACCGGGTCTCCGGCCTCCTGCGCGGCCGCCCGGCGGCGCAGACCGAAGTCGGCCAGCGCCTCGGCCAGCTTGAGCACGGACGGCTCGGGCGCCATGACGTCGACCCGCAGCCCGTGCTCCTCCGCCGTCTTCGCGGTCGCCGGGCCGATGCAGGCGATCACTGTCACGTTGTGCGGCTTGCCGGCGATGCCGACCAGGTTGCGCACCGTCGACGACGACGTGAAGAGCACGGCGTCGAAGCCGCCGCCCTTGATCGCCTCCCGCGTCTCGGCCGGCGGCGGCGAGGCCCGCACCGTCCGGTAGGCGGTGACGTCGTCGACCTCCCAGCCCAGCTCGATGAGCCCGGCGACCAGGGTCTCGGTGGCGATGTCGGCGCGCGGCAGGAACACCCGGTCGATCGGGTCGAAGACGGGGTCGTAGGGCGGCCAGTCCTCCAGCAGCCCGGCGGCCGACTGCTCGCCGCTCGGCACGAGGTCGGGCTTCACGCCGAAGGCGACCAGCGCCTTCGCCGTCTGCTCGCCCACCGCCGCGACCTTGATGCCGGCGAAGGCGCGCGCGTCGAGCCCGTACTCCTCGAACTTCTCCCGCACCGCCTTGACGGCGTTGACGGACGTGAAGGCGATCCACTCGTAGCGGCCCGTCACCAGGCCCTTGACCGCGCGCTCCATCTGCTGGGGCGTGCGCGGCGGCTCGACGGCGATCGTCGGCACCTCGTGCGGCACGGCGCCGTAGGACCGCAGCTGGTCGGAGAGCGACACCGCCTGCTCCTTCGTGCGCGGCACGAGCACCTTCCAGCCGAACAGCGGCTTGGACTCGAACCACGCCAGCTGGTCGCGCTGGGCGGGGGCGGAACGCTCGCCGACCACGACTATCACCGGCCGGCCGCCCTCGGGCGAGGGCAGCACCTTCGCCTGCTTCAGCGTCTGCGCGATGGTGCCGAGGGTCGCCGACCAGGTCCGCTGCCGGGTCGTCGTGCCGGCCACGGTGACCGTCATCGGAGTGTCGGGCTTGCGGCCCGCCGAGACCAGTTCTCCGGCGGCCGAGGCCACCGAGTCGAGGGTCGTCGACACCACGACCGTCCCGTCGGACGCGCCGACCTCGGTCCAGCAGCGGTCCGAGGCGGTGCGCGCGTCGACGAAGCGGACGTCGGCGCCCTGCGCGTCGCGCAGCGGCACACCGGCGTAGGCGGGCACGCCGACGGCGGCCGCGACACCGGGGACGACCTCGAAGGGAACGCCGGCGGCGGCGCACGCGAGCATCTCCTCGGCCGCGTACGCGTCGAGGCCGGGGTCCCCGGACACCGCACGGACGACCCGCCTGCCGCCCCGCGCGGCCTCCATGACAAGATGTGCGGCATCGCGCACAGCGGGTGCCTCAGCGGTTGTTGACGTGCCGTCAACGACCGTCGGGAAAGGCGTGCCCGTGCCCGGGAGAGGGTCCGACGAAGGACCCGCTTCCGCGTTCACGACGGCGACGCCGGGCCTGGCGTGCGTCCGCACGACGTCGAGCACATCGTGCTCGGCGACGAGGACGTCCGCGTGCGCCAGCGCCTCCACGGCGCGAAGAGTCAGCAGTCCCGGATCCCCGGGTCCGGCACCCAGGAAGGTGACGTGCCCGTGTTCGAGGCCAGCGGCTGGAAGGGCGGTGGGGCTCACTGTGCTTGCTCCCCCATCAGACCGGCCGCGCCCTGGGCGAGCATCTCGGCGGCGAGTTCGCGACCGAGCGCCATTGCCCCGTCGTGCGTCTCGGGCACGGGACCGGTGGTGGACAGCTGCACCATGCGAGAGCCGTCGGTGGTCCCGACGACGCCCCGCAGGCGCATTTCGTTGACAATCTGCCCGCCGGCCTGGGGGTCCCCGCGCTCGAGCGGAGCCGAGAGCGGGGGAAGGTCGGCCAGCGCGCCCACAGGGGCGCTGCAGCCGGCCTCCAGGGCGGCGAGCAGGGACCGTTCGGCGGTCACGGCGACCCGGGTGAACGGGTCGTCGAGCTCACCGAGCGCGGCGATCAGCGCTGCGTCGTCCGCGGCGCATTCGATCGCGAGTGCTCCCTGGCCGGGAGCGGGCAGAACCGTGTCTATCGACAGGAAGTCGGTGACCTCGTCGAGGCGGCCGATGCGGCTCAGGCCGGCCGCGGCCAGCACCACCGCGTCCAGCTCGCCGTCGTGCACGTACCGGATGCGGGTGTCGACGTTCCCGCGTATCGGCACGGCGTGTATGTCCAGCCCGTGGCTGCGCGCGTACGCGTTCAGCTGCGCCATGCGGCGCGGCGAACCCGTGCCGATGCGCGCTCCGCGCGGCAGGTCGGCGAACTTCAGCGCGTCCCGGGCGACGATCACGTCGCGGGGGTCCTCGCGCACCGGTATGGCGGCCAGGACCAGGTCCTCGGACTGCGTGGTGGGAAGGTCCTTCAGCGAGTGAACCGCGAAGTCGACCTCGCCCCTGGCCAGCGCGTCGCGCAGCGCGGTCACGAAGACGCCCGTGCCTCCGATCTGCGCGAGGTGCTCACGGGACACGTCGCCGTAGGTGGTGATCTCGACGAGCTCCACGGGCCGTCCGGTCACCTGGCTCACGGCCTCCGCGACCTGCCCGGACTGGGCCATGGCGAGCTTGCTCCGCCTGGTCCCCAGTCTCAGTGGCTTCGTACTCATGCCGCTCATGCCGGCCCTCGGTTCTCTGATGTCTTCTCGGTGCTGTCCTCGGCCCGGGACACGGCGGCCACCGTCTCCTGGTCGAGGTCGAACAGAGTCCGCAGCGCGTCCGCGTACCCGGCGCCGCCGGGTTCGGCCGCGAGCTGCTTCACCCGCACGGTCGGTGCGTGCAGCAGCTTGTCGACGACGCGCTTCACGGTCTGCGTGATCTCGGCGCGGTGCTTGTCGTCCAGGCCGGGCAGCCGCCCGTCGAGCCGGGCGATCTCGCCGGCCACGACGTCGGCGGCCATGGCACGCAGCGCGACCACGGTCGGCGTGATGTGCGCGGCCCGCTGTGCCGCGCCGAAGGCCGCGACCTCGTCGGCGACGATCCGCCGGACCTGGTCGACGTCGGCGGCCATGGGCGCGTCGGCGGAGGCCTCGGAGAGCGATTCGATGTCGACCAGCCGCACCCCGGCCAGCCGGTGGGCGGCCGCGTCGACGTCCCGCGGCATCGCGAGGTCGAGCAGGAAGAGCACGGGCTGCGGCCGCACGAGCGGGGCGACCTGCTCGGGCCTGCGCCGCTCGGGGATGCGCCCGACGGTCGCGGCGGTCGCGGCGAGCGCGACGATCAGCTCGGCGTCCGCCTCGGGGCCGCGCCGGCCGGCGAGTCGCCGGTCGACGGTGGCGTTGTCGACCCACGCGGCGTGCTGCTCCAGCGTGGCCGCGTCCATGCCGGCGACGGCGGCCTCCCCGATCACGGAGAACCCCGTCTGCTGCACCCCGGACTGCTGTACCGCGGCCAGGTCGAGGGGACAGTTGTCGTCGCCGCCGAGGGAGGTGGACGGCAGCGGCCGTGCCTGCGTCGGCGCGTCCTCCTCGTCGAAGGCGGCGGGAGCGCCGGTGCGGCCCTCGACCGCCGCCGCGACCGACTCCGCCGTCAGCACCAGGCCTGTCGCCCCGGTACAGGAGACGGCCACGTCGGCACGTGTCAGCTCGGCCGGCACCGACTCCATCGGTACCGCGCGGGCCGACACGTGCCCACCGTCGGCCTCGGCCAGTATCTGGGCGAGCCGCTCGGCGCGGTCGAGGGTGCGGTTGGCGACGACGACCTCGGCGACCCCGGCGCGCGCCAGGGTGGCGGCGGCCAGCGAGGACATGGATCCCGCGCCGATCACGAGGGCGCGCTTGTCCCGCGCCCAGCCCTGCACGTCCTCGCCCGCGGCCAGCTGCTCCAGGCCGAAGGTGACCAGGGACTGCCCGGCGCGGTCGATGCCGGTCTCGGAGTGGGCGCGCTTGCCGACCCGCAGGGCCTGCTGGAAGAGGTCGTTCAGCAGCCGTCCGGCGGTGTGCAGCTCCTGCGCCCGCGCCAGCGAGTCCTTGATCTGGCCGAGGATCTGGCCCTCGCCGACGACCATGGAGTCGAGCCCGCAGGCCACCGAGAAGAAGTGGTGGACGGCGCGGTCCTCGTAGTGCACGTAGAGATAGGGAGTGAGCTCTTCCAGGCCGACCCCGCTGTGCTGGGCGAGCAGCGTGGACAGCTCGGCGACGCCCGCGTGGAACTTGTCCACGTCGGCGTACAGCTCGATCCGGTTGCAGGTGGCCAGGACGGCGGCCTCGGCGGCCGGTTCGGCGGCGACGGTGTCCTGGAGCAGCTTGGACTGGGCGTCCGTGGACAGCGACGCCCGCTCCAGCACGCTCACGGGGGCGCTGCGGTGGCTCAGCCCGACGACGAGGAGGCTCATGCCGGCATCACGGCGGGCACGTCCCCGTCGGGTCCCTGGTCGGTGGAGTCGCCGCGGCCTGCCGACGCGGCGAGGGCGGCCTCGTTCAGGGCGGCCTCCTCGCCGGCCTTGCGCTGCTCGTGGAAGGCGAGGATCTGCAGCTCGATGGAGAGGTCGACCTTGCGCACGTCGACGCCGTCGGGCACGGACAGCACGGTCGGCGCGAAGTTCAGGATGGAGGTGACGCCGGCGGCCACGAGCCGGTCGCAGACCTGCTGGGCGACGGACGGCGGGGTGGTGATGACGCCGATGGAGACGCCGTTGTCGGAGATGATCTTCTCCAGGCCGTCACTGTGCTGGACGGCGATCCCGGCGACCTGCTTGCCGGCCATGGCCGGGTCGGCGTCGATGAGCGCCGCGACGCGGAAGCCGCGCGAGGCGAACCCGCCGTAGTTGGCGAGCGCCGCGCCGAGGTTTCCGATGCCGACGATCACTACCGGCCAGTCCTGGGTGAGCCCCAGCTCACGGGAGATCTGGTAGACGAGATACTCGACGTCGTAGCCGACGCCCCGCGTCCCGTAGGAACCCAGGTAGGAGAAGTCCTTGCGCAGCTTGGCGGAGTTGACCCCCGCCGCGGCCGCGAGCTCCTCGGAGGAGACCGTGGGCACCGAGCGCTCCGACAGTGCGGTCAGCGCGCGAAGGTACAGCGGAAGGCGGGCGACGGTGGCCTCGGGAATCCCTCGGCTACGGGTCGCCGGTCGGTGAGTTCGGCCAGTTGCCACGGTGCTCCTGCGGGTAGAGCGGGGCTGTGGGCGGTCGTACGTTCCCAGACCGCCCCGTCGACAGCAGGCTATGTCTTTGTGAACGCGTGCACAAAGATGGTGTCCGATTTGCCCGGCCAACGTGACCGGGGTCACGCGCGTCATTCCAGGGGGCAAAACCGCCACTCTCCTCGTGAATCCCGCCCCCGAGACCGAACCGCCATCGATCCTAAGCGACGTTCGGCGTGTCCTTGTACTGCTCGGTCAGTTCCTCAGCCGGCCAGCTCTCTGCGCAGCCGGTCCTCGTCCACCCGCCAGAAGGTGTGCTGCCTGCCGTCGACGAGGACGACGGGGATCTGCTCCCAGTAACGGTCGTACAGTTCCCGGTCGTCGGCGATGTCCTTCTGCTCCCAGGGCACGCCGAGTTCCCCGCAGACCTTGTCGACGACACGCTCCGCGTCGTCGCACAGATGGCAGCCGGACTTGCGGATCAGCGTGACCGCCCGCCCGCCCGGGCCGGCCTTACGTCGAAAGAGGGGACTCATGCCGCCATTGTCGCCCTTCTTTCACGGCGGAGCCGCGGAGAGTTCACACCCTTCGAACCTCTCGGATCCGGAACCACCGAACAAGATGGCTATGCTCACGCCATGGCCGCTCTAGGATGGCTCACCCCCCGTAGGCGCTCCGCCACGGCGCGGAGCGTGTTGGCAGGCGAGGCCTCGGCGGAGGCAGCCCGCAAGTCCACCCAGGCCCTGGACTCCCAGGACGCCCTGGACGTTTCCCCCCGGGAACCGCAGTTCCCGGTGCACGGCGACGCGATGGCCGCCGCCTTCTTCGACCTCGACAACACCGTCATGCAGGGCGCGGCGCTCTTCCACTTCGGCCGCGGCCTCTACAAACGGAAGTTCTTCGAGACCCGCGACCTCGTCCGCTTCGCCTGGCAGCAGGCCTGGTTCCGACTGGCCGGCGTCGAGGACCCCGAGCACATGCAGGAGGCCCGCGACTCGGCGTTGTCCATCGTGCAGGGCCACCGCGTCTCCGAGCTGATGTCGATCGGCGAGGAGATCTACGACGAGTACATGGCCGAGCGCATCTGGCCGGGCACCCGCGCCCTCGCCCAGGCCCACCTCGACGCCGGCCAGAAGGTGTGGCTGGTCACGGCCGCGCCGGTGGAGATCGCCCAGGTGATCGCCCGCCGCCTCGGCCTCACCGGCGCGCTGGGCACGGTCGCCGAGTCGGTCGACGGCGTCTACACCGGCAAGCTGGTCGGCGAGCCGCTGCACGGGCCCGCGAAGGCGGAGGCGGTGCGCGCGCTGGCGGCCGCGGAGAACCTGGACCTCTCCCGCTGCGCCGCCTACAGCGACTCCCACAACGACATTCCGATGCTCTCCCTGGTCGGCCACCCCTACGCCATCAACCCGGACGCCAAGCTGCGCAAGCACGCCCACACCCTCGACTGGCGGCTGCGCGACTACCGCACGGGGCGCAAGGCGGCGAAGGTCGGCATCCCGGCGGCGGCGGGCGTGGGAGCGGTCGCGGGCGGCACCGCGGCGGCCATCGCCCTGCACCGGCGCCGGCGGTAGGGCCGGCCCCACGCAGGACACAGGCACACAGGCACACAGGCACGACCACACCGAAGGCGCCTCCTGAGCGGCCGCGGCGGTACGACAATCGCCCGGCCGCTCCGTCATGCCGCCCGACAACACTCCACACCCACGAGCAAACCCGGCCAATCCAACGGTCGTACCCCCGTAACCCCACACGCAGTCCTGTTGTCCGCGGACAGCCACAACACGCCCCGGACCGACCCGAAACCCGAACCCTTCCGATCAACAATCGGTCATCATGCGTAACTTGATCGAGCGTCAATAGGCCACAGAAGCGACGTAATCGATGATTTGAGCAACTCGGTGTAGCAGGGCCTGTACGAAGCGTTATTCTCCTCAGACGCAATCCGGCACCCCTCCCGTCGCTACGACGGGTGAAAGGTTCCGCACTGCACGTGATGGAAGCTCTGCCTCTGGGAGTCCCGTGTACCCACACGTCGGGGTTGACACCTCGGGCCTGGCTACGCTGCGCGCAACGGTCGCTACGGTCCAGGACCTGTTGCGCGGCTTCGTCCCCACCGCGTACGCCGTCCCCGCCTTCGCCGCCGCCACACCGGCGGGCCCGTGCTATGCACTGGCCGAAGGCAGCGCCGCGGTCGGCAGAAGAGGACGCTCGACCGGCGCGACCACCGCCACCCGCCGACCGGCCGCCGACAGCGACAGCGCCCGGATGATGGATCTCGTCGAACGCGCACAGGCCGGCGAGGCCGACGCCTTCGGGCGGCTGTACGACCAGTACAGCGACACCGTGTACCGCTATATCTACTACCGAGTGGGCGGCAAGGCGACAGCCGAGGACCTCACCAGCGAGACGTTCCTGCGCGCCCTGCGCCGCATCGGGACGTTCACCTGGCAGGGCCGCGACTTCGGCGCCTGGCTCGTCACCATCGCCCGCAACCTCGTCGCCGACCACTTCAAGTCGAGCCGTTTCCGGCTGGAAGTGACCACCGGCGAGATGCTCGACGCCAACGAGGTCGAGCGCTCACCCGAGGACTCCGTCCTGGAGTCCCTCTCCAACGCCGCACTGCTGGACGCGGTGCGCCGACTCAACCCCCAGCAGCAGGAGTGCGTGACACTCCGGTTCCTGCAGGGCCTCTCCGTCGCCGAGACCGCTCGCGTGATGGGCAAGAACGAGGGTGCCATCAAGACGCTCCAGTACCGGGCCGTCCGCACCCTCGCCCGCCTCCTGCCGGAAGACGCCCGCTGACCCCACCCGTCGGCAGACTACCGTCGGCCATCCCCAACTCACGTTCAGTGAAAGTCCGTTGACTTCCCGATCCCATCATCCGCCGTCCGTAACCCAAGTGCCGCGCCAGTCGTTGTGCGGGATACAGGCTCCCTGTGGTCACGTCCCGGCCGACCCCGATCACCCGATCGTGTGGAACCGGCCGAGGGCGTGCAACCCCCAGGACCCCCGGGGAGTCGACCGTCATGACGAGAGGAGGTGCCGCCTGTGATCGCGAACGTATCGGCACACCGGCGGGCGAACGCCTTCGCCCAGGCCCTGGAGGAGCATTCCGACCAGGGCACGGCGGCCGAGCAGACCGAAGGATCACCGCCGGCGCCGGCCGCTGCGGACCAGACCGAGCAGGGCCGCATTCTGGCCCTTGCCACGAGTCTCGCCGAGCTGCCCAAGCCGGAAATGGACCCCGAGGTCAAGGTCGTCCAGCGGGCCCAGTTGGTCGCCGCCATGGAGGCCATGCTGCAGGCGGGCACCGCGGGAGGCGAAGCGGCGGAACCCTCGGTGCCGGAGCAACGCTCCCACCGGGCGAAGGGCACACACCGGGCCGGTCCCCTGGGCAAACTGCGACCGCGTTCCCGTCTGGCCAAGGGCCTCACCGCGGGCGGCCTCAGCGTCGGCGTCGCGGCCGGCGCCTTCGGCGGAGTCGCCGCGGCCAGCTCCGACGCCCTTCCCGGCGACGGGCTCTACGGGCTGAAGCGCGGCATCGAGGACTTCAAACTCAACTACCTGGCCGACGGTGACGACGAACGCGGTCGCACCTACCTCGACCAGGCATCCACCCGGCTCAGCGAAGCCCGCCGCCTCATGGAACGGGGCCGCAGCGGCGACCTCGACCACGAGTCCCTCGGCGAGATCCGCCGCGCCCTGAACGGCATGCAGCACGACGCGACGGAAGGCCACCGCCTCCTCCACGAGGCGTATGAACGCGACCCCCACTCCCTGGGCCCCATCCAGGCTCTCGACGCGTTCACCCGCTCGCACCGCGAGGCCTGGGGCGCCCTGCGCGACCGCCTGCCGGTCCAGCTGGGGGACGTCAGCCAGCAGGTCTCGTCGGTCTTCGAAGCCATAGACGAAGAGGTCGCGCCGCTGCAGTCCCTGCTGCCGCAGCCGCCCGCCCCGAGCGGCGGCGCCCGCCACGGCACCGGCCCGGCGTCCACCGGCGCCTCGGAGACCGGCCGCTCGACCACCCCCGGCGCCGGACCGGGCAGGGAATCGTCCGCCGGCGGCGGCAACACGCCCGGCACCCCCGGCAAGTCGTCCTCCGGCGCCACCGGAGACGACGACGGCCTGCTCGGCGGCAACACCGGCGGCCTGCTCGACCCCCCGAAGGACAACGGCAGCACCGCCCCGAACACCACCACGCCCAGCACCCGGCCGGACGTCACCCTCCCGCCCCTCCTGCCCGGCCTGCTCCCGGGCCTGGGCATCGACAGCGAGGACGCGGACTGACGAGCTCCATGGCGGTGGGGGCGTTCCTCCTGAGGAGGAACGCCCCCACCGCCATGCGTCAGAATCACCCCAGAAGTGCTGGAACAGCCCTCAGAAGAACACCGACCGCCGCTGCACCAGCAGCTTGTACAGCGTGTGTTGGATCTGTTCGCGGACCTGGTCCGTCAGGTTGAACATCAGCATCGGGTCCTCGGCCGCCTCCGGAGGGAAGCCGTCCGTCGGGATCGGCTCGCCGAACTGGATCGTCCACTTGGTCGGGAGCGGGATCGCACCCAGCGGGCCCAGCCAGGGGAACGTCGGCGTCAGCGGGAAGTACGGGAACCCGAGCACCCGCGCCAGGGTCTTGGCGTTGCCGATCATCGGGTAGATCTCCTCCGCCCCGACGATCGAGCAGGGGATGATCGGAGCGCCCTGGCGCAGCGCCGTGGAGACGAAGCCGCCCCGGCCGAACCGCTGCAGCTTGTACCGCTCGCTGAACGGCTTCCCGATGCCCTTGAAGCCCTCCGGCATCACCCCGACCAGCTCGCCCTGGCCCAGCAGCCGTTCGGCGTCCTCGGCGCAGGCGAGGGTGTGACCGAGCTTGCGGGCCAGTTCGTTGACCACCGGCAGCACGAAGACGAGGTCGGCGGCCAGCAGCCGCAGATGCCGGCCCGCCGGGTGGTGGTCGTGGACGGCGACCTGCATCATCAGCCCGTCCAGCGGCAGCGTTCCGGAGTGGTTCGCGACGATCAGCGCGCCGCCCTCGGCCGGGATGTTCTCGACGCCCTTCACCTCGACCCGGAAGTACTTCTCGTACACCGGCCGCAGCAGGGACATCAGGACCTGGTCGGTCAGCTCCTCGTCGTAGCCGAAGTCGTCGACCTCGTAGTCGCCCGTGAGGCGCCGGCGCAGGAAGGACAGGCCGCCCGCGATCCGCCGCTCCAGGCCACCGCCGCCACCGTCCTCACGGCGGCCCTGATCCTCACCCGTCACAAGAACATCATCCTGCCCCGCCGCCCTGGTGGGCAGGGGCTGGACCTCCCCGACCTCGCCGATCTCCCGGACCGGCGCGGGCTCGCCGTTCTTGCGCCGGCCTCCCACGCCCCGGCGCCGGGGCGGGCGCGTCACAGCGCTCCCCCGGGACCGGTCGTCGTCGAACGGAATGACCTTGGCGTCCGCCATCGTTGATGCGCTCCTCAGTTGGCGCTCGGCGTCGGGGGGTGGGCCGGGGCGTGGCCGCCGCCCGGCAGCGGCAGCGCGGCGATCCGGTCGACGGCCCCGGCGACGGCCTCGGGCGGCAGCAGCCCGGGCCCGTGGCTGCGCGCGAAGTCCTCGAACGCCCCTGCCGTGGTGTAGCGCGGCAGGAACCCCAGCGTCTCGCGCATCTGGACCGTCGACACGACCCGGCCATGGGTGAGCAGCCGGATCTGCTCGGGCGAGAAGTCCGTCATGCCCAGCGTACGCACCAAGGAGCCCGCCCAGGTGACGGCGGGCAGCAGCAGCGGCACGGTGGGCCGCCCGAGCCGCCGCGAGCACTGCGACAGCAACAGCACCCCGTCCCCGGCGATGTTGAACGTGCCGCTGTTGAGCGTGCCCCGCTCCGGTTCGTGCGAGCCGATCCTCAGCACCTCGATGACGTCGTCCTCGTGCACGAACTGCAGCCGCGGGTCGTAACCGAACACGGTGGGCAGCACGGGCAGCGAGAAGTACGCGGCGAGGGGCGTCTCGGCGGTGGGCCCGAGGATGTTGGCGAACCGCAGCACGCACACGGCGACATCGGGCCGCCGCCGGGCGAACCCGCGCACATAGCCCTCCACCTCGACGGCGTCCTTGGCGAAGCCCCCACTGGGCAGCGACTTGGCGGAGGTGGTCTCGGTGAACACGGCGGGATCACGCGGCGCGGACCCGTAGACGTTGGTGCTGGACTTGACGACCAGCCGCTTCACGTTCGGCGACTTCTGGCATGCGCCGAGCAGCTGCATGGTGCCGATGACGTTGGTCTCCTTGACCGTGGTCCGGCTGCCGCTGCCCAACGCGGTGCCCGTCACGTCCAAATGGACGACCGTGTCGGCGCCGGTCTCGGCGAGCACCCGCGCGATCGTCGGCTGACGGATGTCCGCCTGGATGAAGTCGGCGCCGCCCAGATGGTGCTCGGGGGGCACGGCGTCCACGGCGACGACCCGGTCGACCTGTGGGTCACGCTGGATCCGTCGTACGAACCGACCCCCGAGTTGACGGGCCACTCCGGTAACGAGCACGACCTTTCCCAAGATCAGCGCCTTCCTTCCGTCCTGGAACCGCCTGGATACCCTGCCGCGTTCCCCGTCTGCGGGCCAACTTAGCGGGTCGATATTGCGCTGTGGTGACCGCCGATGCCCTGAGTGACGGGAACCGTCGGTCGTACGACGGGATCAGCCACGATGCACGTCCAGGCATACGCACGGCGTTCAGCCGAGCGCACACGGCCCGGACATGCGTGTGGCCCCCCACCGATAACACGGTGGGGGGCCACACGACGCCTACGCGGCTCGCGTCGCGAAGAAGTAAGTACGTTCGCTTACTTCTTGTTGCGACGCTGAACGCGCGTGCGCTTGAGCAGCTTGCGGTGCTTCTTCTTGGCCATCCGCTTGCGCCGCTTCTTGATAACAGAGCCCACGACTACCCTCGCTCACTTCTCATCACTCGGTGCTGGGCGCCATGGGCCCATACGACCTACGAGGGGCTAGCCTACCCGCCTCAGCGCTGAGGTCGTAATCGAGGGGCTCGAGGGGTCCGGGACGGCCCTGCGGCCGGACCCCTCCGCCCTGCGGCCTGCCCTGCGGACAGGCCCGGCCGTCAGGCGGTTTCCACCCCCACATAGCTCTCGCGGAGGTACTCGTGAACCGCTTGCTCGGGGACGCGGAAGGACCGCCCCACCCGGATCGCGGGCAGATGACCGCTGTGCACCAGTCGGTACACGGTCATCTTCGACACTCGCATCACCGAGGCGACTTCCGCCACGGTAAGGAACTGAACCTCGTTCAGAGGCCTCTCGCCAGCTGCAGCCATGACACACCTGAACCTTCCGCACTCGACTCGACGGCCACCGGCTTCCCCTTCCGGTGACTCTTCGTCGCTGCGTGCTCACTCCCCAATGTAGGGGCGGGTGATGCGAGTGGGGAAGAGGTGCACCCATCAGCGGCCTACTGTGACAGACACGCTCGATTGAGTACGTAGCGGGTCAGCGGCCTGTAGTAAGCGGATCGCACGGCGTCATCAAGTGGAACGACCACGGAGACGGTCCCCTCCGCCTCCGCGACGAAGGGCGCGGGGTCGTCGGTGTCAGCCAGCCCGATGGCGTCGAACCCCAGCTGACCTGCCCCGCAGACCCACCCGTGGTCGCCGATCACGAGGTCCGGGAGCCGTCCGCCGTCGTCCGCCGCCGCCGCGAGCGCCACCCGAACCGGCAGCGGGGAATGGCTGTGCACACCGGTCGCACAACCGGCGCGTTCGGCACCGGCCTCCCGGACGACAGCGACGCCCCGTACGTACGCGAGGCGGTGGGTGCGTAGACCGAACCGGGTCGTTATGTCGACACAGTGACCCTGCGCCGGGGTGAGGACATCACATCCCGCCGTCGACAAAGCGTCCGCGAGAGCGGCGTAGAACCCCAGCAGCCGATGCGGGTGCCCGGTGCCGAGGAGCACGCGGGCGCCACGCTGGGCTACCGAGGCGAGTCGATCCGCGAAAGCGTCCAGGGCGGCCAGCGTCCGTTCCGGATCGATCACATCATGCCCCGAGACGCATTCCGGATCGGCCGAAACCCCGCACCTGTCCGCCATCAACGCGAGCAGTTCCCGCTGTCCCCAACTCCGTTCGGGATCAAGCCCGAGCAGCACCCGCGGGTCCCGAGCGACGAAGAGCCGGTAGCTCCGCAGGCTCTCCTCCCGGGTGGTGGCCACCACCCCGGCCAGCCCCGCAGCAAGCAGATGCGCCCGAAGGGCCGCGGTACTCCACACGGAGCGATGCTGACGGACGAAGGGCGGGCCAGGGGCCCGAACAGGGCCGACACCGCACGGTTGGCGTAAGCACTCCTACGCCAGCAGCCCCCGCAGGGGGAACACCGCCCGCCGCGTGGCCAGCACGGCCTGGTCCAGCCGGTCGGCCGGGTCGTACCCGGCCTCCCATTCCGCCCACCGCACCGGCCACCGCCCGTCGGTCATCCGCATCGGCCCCAACTGCCGCGTACGAGCGAAGACCTCCTGCCGCCATCCCTCCGGGATCACCGTCTCCGGCGCGACCGGCGTACCCGCCGCCACCGCCACCAGATGCGCCCAGGACCGCGGCACCACCTCCACCACCGCGTAGCCGCCCCCGCCCAGCGCGACCCACTTCCCCCCGGCGTACTCGTGCGCCAGCTCGTGGCAGGCCACCTGCACAGCCCGCTGCGCGTCGAGGGACACCGCGAGATGAGCCAGCGGATCCTCGAAATGCGTGTCGGCCCCGTGCTGCGACACCAGCACGTCCGGCCGGAAATCGGCGATCAGCTCCGGCACCACCGAGTGGAACGCCCGCAGCCACCCCGCGTCCCCGGTCCCCGCCGGCAGCGCGACGTTCACCGCCGACCCCTGCGCCGCGTCCCCGCCCGTCTCCTCCGGCCAACCGGTCTGCGGGAACAGCGTCCGAGGATGCTCATGCAACGAGATCGTCAGCACCCGCGGATCGTCCCAGAACGCCGCCTGCACCCCGTCCCCGTGATGCACGTCCACGTCCACGTACGCGACCCGCTCGGCACCCAGCTCCAGCAACCGGGCGATCGCCAGTGAGGCGTCGTTGTAGACGCAGAACCCCGACGCACCACCCGGCATCGCGTGGTGCAGCCCGCCCGAGAAGTTCACCGCGTGGAGCACGTCCCCACGCCACACGGACTCCGCCGCGCCCACCGACAGCCCGGCGATCAGAGCGGACACCTCGTGCATCCCCGCGAATGCCGGATCGTCCATCGTCCCCAGCCCGTACGCCTGGTCGGCCGACCCCGGATCCGCCGACGCCGCCTTCACGGCCTCGACGTAGTCCTCCCGGTGCACGAGCCGCAGCGTCGACTCCCCGGCGGGCTTCGCCGCGACGACGTCCAGCGCCCGGTCGAGCCCCAGGGCGCCCACGAGCCTCCGGGTCAGATCCAGCCTGACCGGATCCATCGGATGCTCGGGCCCGAAGTCATAGCCCGTTACTGCCTCGTCCCACATCAGCTGTGCGCGGCCGCTCATGCCCGCCACCGTATCGGTCCGGTTGAGCGGCGAACGACCGGGCGTACACCAACGTCACCAGCACCAACACCATCGGCACCACCATCGCCCCCCGATAGCTCCACGCGTCCCCCAGCGCCCCCACCAACGGCGAACCGACCAGGAACCCGACGTAGTTGAAGATGTTCAGCCGAGCGATCGCCGCATCCGAGGCCCCCGGGAACAACCGGCCCGCCGCCGCGAACGTCTGCGGCACCAGCACACACAGCCCCAGCCCCACGAGCGTGAACCCCAGCATCCCCACCCACGCCCCCGGCGCGCCCGCCACCACCGCGAACCCGCCCGCAGCCACCAGCGCCCCCACCCGCACCACGGCCGCCGCCCCGAACCTCCGCACCCCGAAGTCGCCGATGGCCCGCCCGAGCAGCGTGGTCACCATGTACACGTTGAACGGGACGGTCGCCAGCTGCTCCGAACTCCCCAGCACGTCCTGCAGATACTTCGCGCTCCAGTTGGAGACCGTCGAGTCCCCGATGTACGCGAAGGTCATCACCAGGCACAGCGGCAGCAACATCTTGAAGACGACACCCGAGCCGCCGCTCCCCGTCTCCTCTCCCTCTCCCCCGCCCCCGCCGGCCCCGGCCCCGGTGCCCCCGTCACCGTCGACGTACCAACGGCTCCCCACCGCGGCGGCCGGCAGCAGGACCGCCACCACCGGCAGATACGACACCCACAGCGCGAGATGCCAGTGCGCCCCCACCCACGCCAGCGAGGCCCCCACGATGCCGCCCAGGCTGTACACGGCATGGAAACTGAGCATGATGCTGCGCCCGTACGCTCGCTGCAGACTCACCCCGAGCATGTTCATCGAGGCGTCCAGCGCCCCCACGGCCAGCCCGAACACCGCCAGGGCGACTCCCAGCTCCACCATCCCGCGTCCGGCCCCGACCCCCACCAGGGCCAGCAGCACCACCGGCTGGGACCAGCGCAGCAGCAGACTGGGCGGTACCCGCTTCACCAGTTGCTCGGTCGTCACGCTCCCCACCCCGGCCAGCACGGGCACGGCCGCGAGGAAGACGGGCAACAGCGCGTCCGAAACGCCGTACCGGTTTTGGATGGCCGGGATCCGGGTCACCAGCAGAGCGAACGCGGCCCCCTGCGCGAAGAAGCTGAACGCCAAAGAGGCCCTACCGCGCCGCAGCACATCTGTCATGGCGGCGAGCGTAGGGCCCCGGCGTACTCGTGGGTAGATCCAGCCAAAGATGAGTTCTCCTCAGCTTTGTCGGGCGTCACCGGGCGAGGGCGACCTCCAGCACCTCGGACTCGGCCTCCACCGGCTCCCCGGCCTTCGCCTCGGCGGAGACCATCGCCTCCATCGGACCGGCGCCCAGCGCCCCGCCGACCACGATGCCCAGTCCGATCGCCATCACCATGACGACCGACCCCAGCCACACCATGGTGTCCACCGGCACGGTGTACGCGCCGACGATCCGCACCACGCACTCGGCGAGCAGAACCGCGCCCCACACCAGCGAGAAGGCCCGCTCGCGCCTGCGGAAGTCCGCCGACGCGGCCGCCGCCCCACTCTCCAGCCGTGCCCAGGCCGCCTCGCGGACCGTGTCGCTCTTCACCAGGAACGGCTTCAGCCCGGCGGTCATCATCGGCCGCCCCAGCACCACGGACACCAGGATCCCGATCCCGACGGTGCTGCTGACCCCGCTGTCCTTGGCCAGCATCAACCGCGGGTCGCCGGAGACGAAGCTCAGCACCAGGCCCACCACGTTGACGACGAGGATGAGCCCGGCGAGTCCGTTGACCGCCCTCTCCCTCAGCGCGCTCCACAGGGTGCGCCCGGCCGGCACCACGCTGCTCCAGGCGAGAGCGGCGAACGTGCTCATCCCGAACGCGTCCCTGAACAGGTAGTACGACCCGAGCGGCACCGCCACGTCCACGATGAGCGGGGCGAACGCGTTCTGCTTCTTGTGCTGGTTCGTCGTCATGCCCATAGCTTCGCCGCCGGGCGGGGACCCTCACTAGAAACGATCGTCCGGAGCTATGCATGACAAATGTCAGGCCGCGGGGGTACCGGTCGTCAGACCAGCAGGTCAGCCAACTGCCCCAGCTCCGAGAAGAGTTGGGTGGTCCCCACCAGCCTCTCGGCAGGCGTCATCGCGGTGAACCCGTACACGTCCATTCCCGCCGCTACAGCCGCCCGCACCCCCAGCGGACTGTCCTCGACGACCACGCAGCGCTCCGGCGAGGCTCCCATCCGCTCAGCCGCGTACAGGAACAGATCGGGGGCCGGCTTGCCCTTCCCCACGTCCTGCGAGCTGTAGACCCGGTCCTCGCCGAACCAGCGGTCCAGCCCGGTCTTCCGATGCCCCACCCGGATCCGCTCATGGCTCCCCGAGGACGCCACGCAGTACGGCACACCGTCCGCGGCCAGCTTCGCGAGGAGGTCCACCGCCCCGGGCACGGGCTCCAGCTCCCGTTCGAAGGCCGCGAACACCCGCCGGTGGAAGACGTCGTCGAACTCCGCCGGCAGTCGCTGTCCGGTGCGCTCCTGGACCAGATCGTGGATCCGGTGCATCGCGGATCCCATGTAGTCCCGGATCGAGTCCTCGTAGGACGTCGGATGCCCCAGCTCGGTCAGATAGGCGGCCAGGAGCCTGTTGGAGATCGGCTCGCTGTCCACGAGGACACCGTCGTTGTCGAAGATCACCAGGTCGTAGCGCATGCCTGAACCCTAAACGACCCCGGAATACGGCCCCTTTTTTCCAGAGCGAGGCATAACGCAGAAAACCCCCGCACCATAGGTGCGGGGGTTTCCCGTAAAATTTGTTCGGCGGTGTCCTACTCTCCCACAGGGTCCCCCCTGCAGTACCATCGGCGCTGTAAGGCTTAGCTTCCGGGTTCGGAATGTAACCGGGCGTTTCCCTCACGCTATGACCACCGAAACACTATGAAACTGTCAGCCGCACCACACCGTGACCATGGCATGGGGCTGTTCGTGGTTTCAGAACCAACACAGTGGACGCGAGCAACTGAGGACAAGCCCTCGGCCTATTAGTACCAGT
>NZ_MJAJ01000118.1 GCF_001746365.1 Streptomyces sp. LUP30 | reverse complement strand
GATCAGCCCCGGCATCGTGCACGTACGACAGTCACGGCAACCCATCGTGTCCCCCCTCAGAGATCGAGCGCCACAGAGTACGCACGGAGATTCCGGTCGTCACCGGCCCGTACAAGCCCGGGACTTGATCGGAACACACCCGTCACAGACGGGCACACTGGGGGAGAGGGGAGTTCCGTTCCAACCCAAGGAGGTGATGAGCACTGTGCCAAAGCGCCAGAAGCCTCGCGGCTTCGCTTCCAAGGCACAGTGGTTAGGCGATACTTCTTCGCCAACCCGCGACTGAGGGCCCGCTTCGCCCACCAGAAGGCCCACGCCACGAAGGGCGGGCCCGTGGCCCGCTACCGCCGTCTACCGATGCGCAAGGGCGTCCGACGCCGCTGAACCGCGCAAGCCCCCGCCCACCCACTCGCTCAGTCCAGCCTGAACAAACCCCAGACGACCAAGCCGGACACGGCCAAAGCCGCCACACCGATGGCCACCGTGAGAGCTGCTGTGGTGACGAAGTCCCGCAAGCTCACGCCTCGTCCCACCACTCCAGGCCCGGAACGAGCCGGATCCCGTCGAACTCCTCGGCAGGCTTGAAGAACCCGCAGCCCGGGACCTCGCACTTCCAGCCCAGCCGCATCGGATCCTTCACCAGCAGATGCTGATGCTCATCCGCCCACTCACCAAGCAGCGGACCGTATGCGAAGACCATGCTGTCCAGTCGGAGATTCACGACTGCCCTCCCTCGCACCGGTGCACGCGGTACAGGACCTGCCCGCCCCACGTCTCCACCGTCTGCGTATCGCCCCGGCAGTCCTTCACCAGGCACGCCCGGCTGGCCCGCCTGACCGGCCGCCGCGGTTCCTCATCTGTGAGGCCCAGCTCCCGCTCGAGACGCTCGATCCTCGCGTAGTCGGGGCGCGGCCGATCAGGCATCAGACGATCCACCACAATCCATGGCGCCCGAGTGAAGAGTGGCGCACCCGGCTGGCGCCCTACCCAGGTGAAGAACAATGCGCAACCGGCGCTGAACACCCACACCACAACAGGG
>NZ_MJAJ01000117.1 GCF_001746365.1 Streptomyces sp. LUP30 | reverse complement strand
CGGTCGTCGCGGCGGTCGTCGCGCCGGTCGTCCCGACGGTCGTCGCGGCGGAAGGCAGGGCGGTCGCCCCGGTCGCCACGGTCGTCACGACGGAAGCCCGGACGGTCGCCACCGCGGTCGTCCCGACGCGGCCCACGGTCGCCGCGGTCGTCCCGCTGGAACGCGGGCCGGGACCCCCGGTCCCCCTCACGACGGTCGTCACGCCGATCATCACGACGGTCGTCCCGGCGGCCGAAACCGCCGCCATCATGACCACGGTCACGCTCACGACCAGCGAAGCCACCGCCACGACTGTCATCCCGACGACCGTAACCGCCACCGCGGTTGTCGTCGCGCCTGCCGCTCCCCCCACGATCGTCGTCACGACGGACGGCGGGACGGTCCCCACGGTCGTCACGACGGAATCCCCCGCGCTCACCTCGACCGCCGCGGTCGTCGCGATTCCGGTCGTCCCGGCCGCGCTCGTCACGACGGTCGTCGCGGCGAGCGGGTCCACCACGGTCGTTGTCCCGACGGAAGCCGCCGCGGTCTCCGCGGTCTCCGCGGTTGCCGGCGCGATCTCCGCGGTCCCCACTGTCCCGTCGCCGCTGGTCGCGCTCCGGTCGGTCGTCGGGAGAGTTGGTGGACATGGGTGACTCCTGTCATCGGTACAGCAAACATTCTCGCGCACCCGAGTACCCGGCGCGCTCCAGAAAAACGAAAAGGACCCTTGGCCCCAGCTGAACGCTGGGACCAAGGGTCCTTTCCAAAGATTGTTCGGCGGCGTCCTACTCTCCCACAGGGTCCCCCCTGCAGTACCATCGGCGCTGTAAGGCTTAGCTTCCGGGTTCGAAATGTAACCGGGCGTTTCCCTCACGCTATGGCCACCGAAACCCTAATGGTTTCGAGCGAACAAGCACACTTTTTACTTGTTTCTAGCTCTAACCGGCAACGGTCGTTGCCTCAGAACTAACACAGTGGACGCGAGCAACTGAGGACAAGCCCTCGGCCTATTAGTACCAGTCAGCTTCACCCATTACTGGGCTTCCACATCCGGCCTATCAACCCAGTCGTCTACTGGGAGCCTTAACCCCTCAAGGGGGTGGGAATACTCATCTCGAAGCAGGCTTCCCGCTTAGATGCTTTCAGCGGTTATCCCTCCCGAACGTAGCCAACCAGCCATGCCCTTGGCAGAACAACTGGCACACCAGAGGTTCGTCGGTTCGTC
>NZ_MJAJ01000116.1 GCF_001746365.1 Streptomyces sp. LUP30 | reverse complement strand
AGCCGTGCGGCCGCCTCCGCCGCCGCCCGTTCGGCGGCCGCGAGGTCGGCGGGAGGCTGCCCGGCGGCGGCCACGGTGTCGGGTTCGGCGAGGGCGGCCCGTACGGCGGCCTCCTCCGTCTGCCAGGCGTCCAGGAGTCGCTGGAGCTCGCGGTGGGCGGCGGCGTCGAGGAGGGCGGCGGCTGCGGCCTGCGGGGTGTCGAAGCCTGCCCGGAAAGCGGCTTCGTCCAGGCGCCCGTCGGCGGCCTTGAGTCGCTCGGCGCTCTCCTCGGCGGCGCGGGCGGTCTCGGCCGCCTCGGTGAGCAGCGCCGCCTGGCGCTCCAGCTGTGCGGCGCGCGCGGAGACGCTGTCCGCCGTTCCTCTGGCGCGCGTCAACTCCTCTTCCAGGGTGAGTCGTTCGCGTTCCAGGCGCTCGCGCTGGCCCACTCGTGATGCGGCCCTGACAGCCGCCTCACGCTGCGCTCGGGTACGGCGTTCGTGCTCCTGCTCGGCCTGGCGCAGTTCCTCGCGCGCGGGGTGCAGCGCCGAGGCCTCCCGGCGGGCCTGCGCATAGGCCTGCTCCGCCTCCAGCGCCTCGGCGGAGAGACGCTCCGTCGGGGCGTCGCCCGACTCGGCCGTGGCGGCGGCGAGCGCCTCCCTCAGAACGCCGAGAGCGCGCTCGTCCTCGGCCTGACGTTCCTCGGCGTGCTGGTAGGCGGCGAGCGCCTGCTCCTCGGCCTCGCGGTCGACGTGCCCGGCGACCTTGCGGGCGCGCGCGGGATGCTCGGTGGCGCCGCAGACCGTGCAGGGTTCGCCGTCGGCGAGGGTGGCGGCCAGTTCGGCGGCGATGCCGTTCAGGCGCTGTTCCTTGACGTCGAGCCAGTGCTCGCGGGCCGACTGCGTGCGTTCGCGTGCGGCGAGGGCGGTGCGCCGGGCGGCCTCCAGGTCGTCGGTCAGTCCGTCGCGCCGCCGGGCGGCCTCCAGGCGCCGCCGTGCGGGCTCGCGCCGGCCGTCGAGCTGTTCGGCGCGGGTGGCTGCCTCCTGGGCGTGTTCGATGCGGGCCCGCAGTTCCGTGCGGACGGCGTCCCAGCCGGTGAGCCAGGCCTCGGCCTCCGTCAGGACGTCCTCGTCGTCGCGTTCCCGCCGGTCGAGGTCGGTCCGCTCGACGGCGAGGTCGGCCAGCCGCCGCTCCCCCCTGCGGGCGGACTCCAGACCGCCCAGCTCTTCGGCGGCCCGGCGTGCGGCGGCGGCGAGCCCGGCGGCCCCGGAGTCGGCGAACCGTTCCGGGAGCAGGGCACGCGCGTGGGCGGCGCCTGCGGCCGCCCCCTCGTGCTCGGCGTCCGCGGAACGGTTCGCCGACTCC
>NZ_MJAJ01000115.1 GCF_001746365.1 Streptomyces sp. LUP30 | reverse complement strand
CGCCTTCGCGGGCGGCGCCGGCGTCGTCCCCGCGGGCGGCCCGGTGCCGGGCGCGGGCAGCGCGTCTCCCGGCTCGGGCGGCGGCTCGGCCTCGACGGCCGGGGCGCCCGCGGTCGTCCCCGGCGGCTTGGTGAAGACCGTCCCGGCGCCCGCCGCGGCCCTCGCCCTGCCCGTCCCCCACGTCGACCCCTCCGACCCCAACGCGGGCTTCCTGGCGGGCCTGTTGGCGTCCGCGCCGGCCGAGCTGATCTCGGCCCTGGCGGCCGCGCCGGCGCCGTCGGTCGAGACCCGGCTGCGGCAGATCCGCGCCTGGCTGGAGAACGGCGACCACCAGGCCGCCCTCGCCTCCCTCCACGAACTGGAGGACGAACGGTCCGACGACTGGCGGGTGGTCTGGTACCGGGGCGTCGCCGCGCTGGTCACCGGCGACCACGAGGGCGCCGCGCTGGCCTTCGACGCGATCTACGACGCCTTCCCGGGCGAGCCCGCGCCCAAGCTGGCGCTCGGCCTGTGCGCGGAGGTGCTGGGGCAGCTCGACAACGCCGCCGAGTACTACCGCCTGGTGTGGTCGACCGACCCGAGCTATGTGAGCGCGGCGTTCGGCCTGGCGCGCGTCCAGCTGGCCGCCGGGGACCGCGGCAGCGCCGTCCGGACACTGGAGTCGGTGCCGGAGTCGTCCATCCACTACACGGCGGCGCGGGTCGCGGCCGTGCGGGCGCGGCTCCGGCAGCGGACGGCCCTCGCCTCCGACGTACCCTTCCAGGAGGACCTCGTCGCCGCCGCGGCGCAGGTCGAGGCGCTGGATGCGTACGGCCTCGACCCGACGCGGCGCGAGCAGTTGTCCGCCGAAGTCCTCGGCTGCGCCCTCGACTGGATACTCTCCGGTGGCCGGGACGCCGCGCCGGCCACCCGTGCGCTGCTCGGCAGCGAACTGGACGAGCGAGGGCTGCGCTTCGGCCTGGAGCGCTCGTACCGCACGCTGGCCCGGCTGGCGACCGGCAGCGAGGAAAGGATCGACCTGGTGGAACGCGCCAATCGTTACCGCCCCCGGACGTGGGTGTAGTCAATGTCGCAGATGCCCCGGCAGGCCGCCCTGCCGACGTGCCCGAGCTGCGCGGAGCCGCTCGACGCGGGTGACCGTTTCTGCGGCGCGTGCGGATACGACCTGTCCGCCGCGCCGTCGCGCCCGGACGACCATCCGACGCTCACGATGAACGGCTCCGCCCAGCCGGCTCCCGCGCAGCAGACGACGCACGGCACGGGGACGGCGGGAGCCGCCGCAGCGGAGGCGCCGGGCGCGAACGGCACGGCCGTCCCCGGCGCGGGCGGCGCCGTCGGCGTGCCCGGGGC
>NZ_MJAJ01000114.1 GCF_001746365.1 Streptomyces sp. LUP30 | reverse complement strand
GACGACGGAGGTCGCGTCCTCCTCGGCCATGCCGGCGAACCGGGCGCTGCCGCGACGGCGCTTGCGCTGCTTGGGCACAGCGTCCGGGCCGACGACGACCTCACCGGCCCCGGGGCGCACCGTCGCCTCACCGGCAGGGGCGGGATGGTCGTCGAAAACACCGCGCACGCCCCCCGCCACGGCCCCCGCGTCCTCGTGACCGGGCCGCCGCGCACCGCCGGAACCGGCCGCGGGCTCGTCGCCGTGGCCGGACCGGGCGTCGTGGCCGGACCGGGCGTCATGGCCGGACCGGGCGTCATGGCCGGACCGGGCGTCGGCTCCGGACCGGGCGTCGGCTCCGGACCGGGCGTCGTGGCCGGTCGGCCGTACGAGGTGCGGTGCGGGGGCCGGAAGTCGGTCCAGGTCCGCCATCCGGCGGCGGAGCTCGGCGCACCGGGCGGTGGCGCGTTCATGGTCGTCGCGGGCCCAGGCGAGGTCGAGGCGGACGGCGTCGGCCTGCTCGTGCGTGGCCGCGGACGCGAGCCGCCCGCCCAGGTCGACGAGCCGGTCGGCGGCGTAGCGCTGCTCGCGGAGCATCACGTCGAGCCGGTCCCCGAGGGCGTCGCGGCCGCCGGGGCGGGCGTCGTGGGCGGCGAGCGCGTCGCCGTGCAGCGGCCGGAGCCGCCCCGCCTCCTGTGCGGCGGCCTCGGGGCCGTGTGCGGCGGCGAGGTCCTGCAGGAGCGCCTCCACCACGTCCCAGGGCGGCACCTCACGTCCGTCGAGGCAGGCCTGCATACCGTCGGGATCGCGCTGCCAGAACACCGCGCACCAGCCGGCGCCCTGGTCCAGGCGCGCCAGCAGTCCGCTCAGGTGGATCACGAACTCCCGCACCCGGCCCGGGAGTTGATACACAGTCATCGCTGGACTCCCCGCCCCGACCGGAACACTCCGATTCGTAGAAAACACCAGTCGTGTTACAGCGGGGCTACGGGGAGTTTTCGAAGCGGACGCGACCGCGTCACCGCGCGACCACGAGCGGTGCGCGCCCGACGGCGGGATCCGGGCTTCAGGCGGGGGCGAGCGAGCACAGCCCCGCCAGCTCGTCCATGGACAGGCCGAGCACGCGGGCCAGGGCCGCGACCGTGAAGAACGCGGGGGTCGGCGCCCGGCCGGTCTCGATCTTGCGGAGGGTCTCGGCGGAGATGCCCGCGCTCGCCGCGATCTCGGTCATGCTCCGGCCGCCGCGCGCTTCGCGCAGCAGTCGCCCGAGCCGCTCGCCGCGCTCGTGCTCTTCGGGGGTCAAGGGGGTGCGCACCATGACCCCATTCTAATACCGGTATAATAATTGGCATGGTAGAGCTGAAGACGGACACATCGATCGACGCCATGTACGAGGCGGGGCAGGTCGTCGCACGAGCCCTGACGGCCGTGCGCAAGGCCGCCGACGTGGGTGTCTCCCTGCTGGAGCTGGACGAGGTGGCGCACGACGTGCTGCGGGAGGCGGGGGCGTCGTCGCCCTTCCTCGGTTACCGGCCGTCCTTCGCGCCCACGCCCTTCCCCGCCGTGATCTGCGCGTCCGTGAACGACGCGATCGTGCACGGAGTCCCCACCCGCCACCGGCTGCGGGACGGCGACCTGGTCTCGATCGACTGCGGCGCCGAGCTGGACGGCTGGGTGGGCGACTCCGCGATCAGCTTCACCGTGGGCCGGGCGCGTCCGCAGGACGTCCGGCTCGTCGAGACCGCCGAGCGCGCCCTGGCGGCCGGGATCGGGGCGGCGGTCGTCGGCAACCGCGTCGGCGACATCGCGCACGCGATCGGCACGGTATGCCGAGGGGCCGGCTACGGGATCATGGACGACTTCGGCGGCCACGGTGTGGGCCGCCACATGCACGAGGACCCGGCGATCCCGAACGAGGGCCGGCCCGGGCGGGGCCTGGCGCTGCGCCACGGCATGGTGATCGCGATCGAGCCGATGCTGATCGCGGGCGGCGGGGACGACTACCACGTCGCTCCCGACGGCTGGACCCTGCGCACGAACGACGGTTCGAGGGCGGCCCACACGGAACACACGGTGGCGATCACGGACAGCGGACCCAGGGTGCTGACGCAGCGAGGCTAGCCGGAGCCGGACGGGGAGGGCCGGAGCGCCGGATCCCACCGAGGGGGCCCGGGGCCCCCGGATACGGGACCGCGCGGCGGCGCAGAACGGGCCGCGGCCGTTGCGACGGGCGCGAGCCGGTGCGGGGCCCCGCTGGGCGCGAGCCCGCTGCGGGGCGGGCCGCCAGGGGGCGCAG
>NZ_MJAJ01000113.1 GCF_001746365.1 Streptomyces sp. LUP30 | reverse complement strand
CCCGCGGAGCGGGTAAGAGTCTGCTGCGCAGACTCTGAGGGAACTTCCGCGCTGCGCGCGGAGGTTGGAGTGTAGCCCCGCGCTGCGCGCGGGGTATCAGAGCCCGACTCCTCGCGGTGCGAGGAGTCGGGCTCTGCGCTGCGCTCCGAGCCCTGTTTCCTTCGGTCAGAACTTTGGTTGTATCCGTAGGTTGGGCTGGTGTCCTTCCGGCTCTCTGCTTGCGCTCCGAGCCGGCGGCTCCTTCGTCGCTGCGCTCCTTGAAGGAGCCTGGGGTCCGTCCGCTGCGCTCCCGGACCTGGCCCGCATTCGCGGGCAGCTGGCGGTGAGACGCTGCGGCCGGGGTGCTTGGTCGGCTGTTTCCTTCGTGACAGATTTTTTGGTGAATCCGGTATCAGGGTATGTGCCTCCTTGGCTGAAGGTTGCCGAACCAGGATGTTGGTGTCCGGGTGGGTGAGGTGGTGTCAGTTGGAGGCGGCTGCCTAGACATTGAGTTCCTCCTCTTGCTCGGGCAAATGTCAGTCGTGCTGCCACCAGGTCACTGCGAGGCCGATCAGGACGGCCCCGATGTGACGGACGGCTCCGGTGAGAAGGGCTACGGAGACGAGGCCGGGCGTCACGTGCTCCTGGTGCGGGGTGGTGGAGGGGGCGCGGTGCTTCTTCGACATGGTGGGTGTCCGTTCGGGCAAGGCGCGGCAGCGCAGGCTGTGGTGCTGGAACCAGTGAGCCAGAGCCGCAGTTCCGCAGAAAAATGTGCTTCTCGGGGTTGTAATGGTGTGTATGGCACGAGGAGCGCCGAGTCCGGCTGATCTGCGGGTGATTCGCGAACTTGCCGCGCTTGGGGTGGTGGTGACGGCCAGCCAGCTGGAGAGCTGGCGGCGGGCGGGATTGTTGCCACGGCATCGGCGGCGGGGGCTCGGGCGTGGCCGGGGGACAGTGGTGGACGCGGTCGATCCGGTGGTGGTGGAGAGCGCCGCGGCGCTGGCGCGGCATCTTCGGCAGGGGCGAGATCGTCGGCTGGCCGTGCTGGAGTGGTTCGCCGAGGCCGGCATGCCCGTACGGCCGGAGGCGGTGCAGGTGCCGGAGCCCCCTCTGGGCGCGGTGCGCCAGGCTCTCGTCTGGGTGCTGGAGAGATCGGTGTCGCACCGGCTGGTGAAGTTCGCTCGCAGCGCGGCCGGAACGGGTGAGGAAGGCCAGGACGCGCTGTATGCGACCGCGGGCCGGCTCATGACCCCGCGCCGCGGGGCGGCGAACCCCGCCCTGGTGCGCGCGGCGCTTGAAGCCGGCGAGGACGTCCCGGTGGAGGCCGAGGGGCCGGACTCCAGAAGCATGGTGCATGTGGTCGCGGCGATCGGCCTGGGAGTGGAAGAAGTGGGGGCCGAGGCGCTGGCCGAGGCGTTCGGCGCGTTCGGCATGTTCGGCATGACGGCCGAGGACTGGGCGCAGATGCTGGGTGCGGCCGAGCGCGGCGAGGGACCGCCCATGGATTGGGGGCTGTTGGAGCAGCACGCGGACGTGGTGGGTCCGGTGAAACGGGCCAGTGACGAGGAGCTGCTACGGGCACGGACCGTGCTGGTCGGCCTGCGCGGGTTCTACGGGCTGTATGTGATGCACGGGCTGCTCATGCCGGACACACCGGCCCTGGCCGCGCTGCGGCAGCGGATCGACGAATGGGGCATGTTTCCCCTCCTGGACCACCTCATCGCCTTCAGCCCCTCCCCCGGGCAGTTCGCCGAGGCTATGGCGGCCTGTCTCCAGCCGCTCTTCGATGGCCTGTACGAGGTGCTGATGGAGCAGCTCTCGGCCGACTCGGACATCTTCCGACTTCCCGGCGATGAGACGGGGGCCGTCGGCTTCGGGGAGAAGTGGATGCGCGCGATGGCCGAGCTGAGAGAGGGACGGCAGGCGGTGACGCGGACGGCGGGCCCTGTGGACGGTCCGCCTGAATGATCTTTGGCGAGCCAGATACCCGGAGGTATGGGGCGGGACCGGTCCGCTGGGACCGGTCCCAGCCGGTACAGGCCCGGTGTCAGCGGGGCTGTGGTGTCCCTGTTGCTTCGGTTTGCGGCCAGTAGCGTGTCAGGGAGGCCCGACGCTCGGGGTTAGTTGATGGCCAGCCTTCCCTCTTTGACTACACCCTGGCAAGGCAACCTTGAACACCCGTGAGCCGGGGCACCGCTATCTGACTCCGTGGGACGGCCAACAGGCGTGGTCAGTGGTGTACGGCTGCTCGGGGTGGAGCGTTCTTGGTCTGTCAGCGGTTCCTGGAACACCGGTGAGCCGAGGGCCCGCANGGCCGTCGGCTTCGGGGAGAAGTGGATGCGCGCGATGGCCGAGCTGAGAGAGGGACGGCAGGCGGTGACGCGGACGGCGGGCCCTGTGGACGGTCCGCCTGAATGATCTTTGGCGAGCCAGATACCCGGAGGTATGGGGCGGGACCGGTCCGCTGGGACCGGTCCCAGCCGGTACAGGCCCGGTGTCAGCGGGGCTGTGGTGTCCCTGTTGCTTCGGTTTGCGGCCAGTAGCGTGTCAGGGAGGCCCGAGGGCCGGGCCGGTGTGGGGGAACGAAGCGGGACGCTTCGTTCCCCCACACCGGCCCGACGCTCGGGGTTAGTTGATGGCCAGCCTTCCCTCTTTGACTACACCCTGGCAAGGCAACCTTGAACACCCGTGAGCCGGGGCACCGCTATCTGACTCCGTGGGACGGCCAACAGGCGTGGTCAGTGGTGTACGGCTGCTCGGGGTGGAGCGTTCTTGGTCTGTCAGCGGTTCCTGGAACACCGGTGAGCCGAGGGCCCGCACGGGGGGTGCGGGCCGTGGCATGCTGCTCGTCACCGGGCACG
>NZ_MJAJ01000112.1 GCF_001746365.1 Streptomyces sp. LUP30 | reverse complement strand
GAAGCCCTTCTTGGAGGAGTCGTAGCCGATCTCGAGGATCTTGTCGCGCACCAGCTGGGGGATCGGCGCGTAGGCCTTGGTCGTGACCTCGCCGGCCACATGCACCAGACCGGTCGTGATCAGGGTCTCGACGGCGACCCGGGAGGTCGGGTCCTCACGCAGCAGGGCATCGAGAATGGTGTCGCTGATCTGGTCAGCGATCTTGTCGGGGTGACCCTCGGTCACAGACTCCGAAGTGAACAGGCGACGAGGCATGATTCTCCTGGGGTACCGCGGCGCCCCCCGACGGGACGCCGCACAGAACGGACGGTTCGGGTTCCGGCGCCTGCTGCTGCGATTCAGATCAGGTGCCGGCGCATCCAGTCGGCCAGGACGCCGGAGGCCACCGCGGCCGCCTCGGGCCAGGCCCGCTCGGCGGACTCGTCGGCATGGTCGCTGACGTACTTCACGATCCGCACCGGCAGGCCGAACCGCTCGGCCACGGAGGCGATCGCGTAGCCCTCCATGTCGACCAGGTCGGCCCGCTCGGCGAGCAGCGTGCGGGTGCGGCCGTCGGCGACGAAGGAGTCACCGGTGGCCAAGGTGGGCCCGGGTTCGGGCCGTACGGTCAGCGGACGGCCGTAGTCGACCCCGCTGAGCCGGTGGAGAACCTCGTCCGGCAGGTCGTGCTGAATGACCCGGGACACCTCGACGACACCGCTCAGCGAGCCGCTGAGCGACCCGGCCGTACCGAGGTTGACGATCTCCCGGGGACGTGCCGACGACAGCGCCCACGCGAGCTCCACGGTGGCCCGCACCTTCCCCATTCCGGTGATCAGTACGGGAAAGGTGTCGTCGAAGTGCGCCGCCTCCGCCTCGGCCGCCGTCACGATCAACGGAAGGTCGGGACGTATGCGGCCTCGGAGACGAGCCGTGAAGGTGACTTCGGGCAGGGCGGGGAGCAGCACGGGATTCCTGTTCGGGAGGGGCGCCGGTCGAGGTGAGCCGGTGTCAGGTGTTCTGGACCGAGGCCGGCCGGGCCAGCCACGAGTCGGGCACGCCCACTCCGCGCAGCGCGGCGAGCATGGACTCCTGTCGTCGCAGCTTGCTCAGCGCCGAGACCAGGAGGACCAGCGACAGAACGATGATGAAGGACGCGTGGTTCATGAACACGGGTCTCCGGTGGGCGAGGCGGCGAGGGACCGCGCAGTGACGGCCGTCCCCATGTTTGCCGCTGTAGGCCCAGGAGATCCCTAGTGCTGGATTCCGTATTCTGCGAGTACATGGGCTGCCGGCGGGGTAGTTCGGGTGCTCGGGGCGGTCACTGGACGACGGTTCGACGAGCGCGGCCGGGGCGTGATGAGGACGACGTGCCGTCGTTCGCTGGTGACGGCCGGCCTGCCCACCCGCCGAATGCGAGGGCGATAAGCGGGCACCCGATGACGAAGTCCGCACCAGATCGCATGCCCGCGCCGAGACCGGAAGGATTGATCGCGGATGTGCCTCCTGTGAGACCGCTCACGGTGGCATACTCCAACGAGACTCATGTCTGCCGTAGCCGCCGTGTTTTTCTCAGTGGACTGCATCCTGGTCAGGGGAAGCAGCCTGTCCCGCCTTGTCGAGGAACGCCTCGGACTGAGCGGGGCCTCGAGCGTGCACGAAACCCAGGCGACCGACGCGGCACGCTGGGCGGGCATCCCGGAGAACGCACTGCACACCCAGCTCGCGGGCCTGCCCCTGATTCCCGGAATCGCGGAGACCGCGCAGTGGTGCTGGAGCAGCGGCCTGGTGCCGGTCATCTCCAGTCTCACCTGGGCCCCGATCGGCGCGCACCTCGCCGAGCGGTTCGGTTTTCACTCGTACTCGGGGCGCTGCCTGGACGCCAGAAACGGCAGGTTCACAGGCCAGGCCGGCTTCCCGTGCACGCCCGCGGGCCAGGTCGAGTTCGTCGAGCGTCGTGCCGACGATCTCGACGTCGCGCCCCACGATTGCGCGGCCGTGGGCGCCTGCCCGACTGACGCCCCGCTCTTCGGTTCGGTCGGCCTCTCCATCGCCTTCAACGCCCAGCCGGAGGTGAGCGCACTCGCGACCACCTCCGTCGAGGGAGACGATCTGCGCGCCGTGATCCCCGCGTTGCAGCCTCTGACCGCCAGCAGAGTCTGAGCGACGGCGACGGCGACGGCGACGGGACGGGGACGGCGGTCGACCGGCGAAGCGGTGGGGCGGCATTGTGCCGACCGGGTCGGCACCCCGCCTGTGCGCTTCTCCTAGGCGCCGCTTTCCCGCAGCATGTCCTCGCGCTCGACGATCTTCACGCGTTCGCGGCCCTGGGGCTCGCCCAGTGCCTTCTCGGCGGCGTCCAGCCGGTACCAGCCCTCCCACGTGGTGTAGCGGACGTCGCGTTCGGCGAGGAAGGCGTCCACGGCCTCGGGTTCCGGCGAGAGGGGCGTGTGCAGGCGGCCGTCCGCGTGGTCGGCCAGCAGGTTCGCCACCGTCTCGTTGGCGTCGCCCTTGGTGTGGCCGATCAGGCCGATCGGACCGCGCCGGATCCAGCCCGTGACGTACGTGGACTGCAGGTGCTCGCCGGACTCCTGGATGACGCGGCCGCCCTCGTCCGGGACCGTGCCGGAG
>NZ_MJAJ01000111.1 GCF_001746365.1 Streptomyces sp. LUP30 | reverse complement strand
TGCGGGTGCGGTGGCGTTGAAGGCGGAGTTGGAGGGGTTGGGTGCGCGGGTGGTCGTGGCGGCGTGTGATGTGGCCGACCGTGAGGCGCTGGCCGGGTTGTTGAGGGAGGTGCCTGATGGTGCTCCCTTGTCGGGGGTGGTGCATACGGCTGGTGTGCTGGATGACGGTGTGATCGCTTCGTTGACGCCGCAGCGGTTGGCGGCGGTGTTGCGTCCGAAGGTGGATGCGGTGCTGGCGTTGCACGAGGCGACGCGGGACCTGGACCTGGACGCCTTCGTCATGTACTCCTCCGCGTCGGGTGTGCTGGGTGGTCCGGGGCAGGGCAACTACTCGGCGGCGAATGCGTTCCTGGACGCGTTCGCTCAGTGGCGCCGCTCGCAGGGGCTGCCCGCCGTGTCGCTGGCGTGGGGTTTGTGGGGTGCGTCGAGTGCGATGACGGGGTCGCTGGGGGAGTCGGACCAGGCTCGTTTGAGCCGTGGCGGTATTCGTGCGTTGTCGGTCGAGGAGGGTATGGCGCTCTTCGACGCCGGCCTGCGCGTTGGTGAACCGGCTTTGGTACCGGTCAAGTTCGACTTCGCGACGCTCGCTGAGCAGGCGGCCGCCGACCAGGTGCCGTCCATGCTGCGGGGCCTGGTCCGCAGGCCACGCCGAACCGTCCGTGTCAGTGCCGCCGGCGGCCTCGGCAACATGGCGGGGGAGTCATTGGCCGACCGGCTGGCGAAGATGCCGCAGTCCGAGCGGCAGCGCGCCCTTCTCGACCTGGTGAGCGCCGACGTCGCAACCGTACTGGGCCGCCGCGGGCGGGATGCCATCGCGCCGGACCGTGCCTTCAAGGACCTCGGTTTCGACTCACTCACAGGTGTGGAACTGCGCAACCGGCTCACGGCGGCCACGGGGCTCCAGCTTCCCGCCTCGGCGGTGTTCGACTACCCGACGCCGGCCGCGCTCGCCGATGTCCTGCTGGAACAACTGGGTGTGTCGCCGATGTCGGTGCTCGCCGAACTCGATCGCCTTGAGGCCGCATTGAGCAGTACGTCCCTGGAGGACGACGTCATGACCCAGATGGCCAAGCGCCTCCAGACCCTGGCCACCCGGTATGCGGCGTCCGGTGCCGCGGCGGAGGACGAGGGTGCTTTCGACCTCGACTCCGCCTCCGACGACGAACTCTTCAGCTTCGCGGAGAACGAACTCGGGACTTCCTGACAGCTGCGCCGGCCCCCACACCTGTTGAGCAGAAGGACTTTTCGATGAGCACGAACGACGACAAGCTGCGCGACTACCTCAAGCGAGCCCTCGCGGATCTCAGCCAGGCGCGCAAGCGGTTGCGCGAGGTCGAGTCCGAGAAGACCGACCCGATCGCGATCGTCGCCATGGGCTGCCGTCTCCCGGGAGGGGTGTCCTCGCCCGAGGACCTGTGGGAGCTGGTCGCAGCGGGAACCGACGGAATCTCGGCCTTCCCGACCGACCGCGGCTGGGATGTGAACGGGTTGTTCGACCCCGACCCTGAGCGCCCCGGGAAGTCGTACGTCAGGGAAGGCGGCTTCGTCACCGACGCCGCTGAGTTCGACGCCGCCTTCTTCGGAATCAGCCCGCGTGAGGCGTTGGCGATGGATCCGCAGCAGCGGCTGCTGCTGGAGACCTCCTGGGAGGTCTTCGAGCGGGCGGGCATCGACCCGACTTCGCTGCGAGGCCGCAACGTCGGAGTCTTCGCCGGTACCAAACCCCAGGACTACATCCCGAGCCTTGAGGGGGGCGAGTCCAGCACCGAGGGGTATGCCCTGACCGGCAGCGCCGGCGCCGTCACTTCCGGCCGTGTCTCGTACACGTTCGGTTTCGAGGGCCCCGCCGTCTCCATCGACACCGCCTGCTCCTCCGCGCTGGTCGCCATCCACCTGGCAGCCCAGGCCCTGCGTAGCGGTGAGTGTTCGCTCGCGCTGGCCGGCGGCGTGTCAGTGATGGCCACGCCGGGTGCGTTCGTGGCCTTCTCGCGACAGCGGGGCCTGGCGGCCGACGCTCGCTGCAAGGCGTTCGCGGCGGGTGCGGACGGTACGTCGTGGGCCGAGGGCGTGGGCCTGCTGCTTCTGGAGCGTCTGTCGGACGCGCGGCGCAACGGCCACGACGTCCTCGCGGTCGTGCGCGGCAGCGCGGTGAACCAAGACGGTGCGTCCAACGGTCTCACCGCGCCCAACGGTCCCTCCCAGCGACGTGTCATCCGCCAGGCGCTGACCAACTCCGGACTGCTCGCCACGGACGTCGACGCGGTGGAGGCGCACGGTACGGGTACCTCGCTGGGTGATCCGATCGAGGCGCAGGCGTTGATCGCGACGTATGGACAAGGCCGTCCGGCGGACCGACCGCTATGGCTCGGCTCGGTGAAGTCGAACCTCGGTCACACCCAGGCCACCGCTGGTGTGGCGGGTGTGATCAAGATGGTGCAGGCGATGCGGCACGGTGTGCTGCCGAAGACGCTGCACGTGGACGAGCCGTCGCCGAAGGTGGACTGGTCGGCGGGCGCGGTGGAACTGCTGACGGAGTCGCGGGAGTGGCCGTCGGCACCGGACCGTCCTCGGCGTGCTGGTGTGTCGGCGTTCGGTATCAGTGGGACGAATGCGCACGTGATTCTGGAGGGCGTTGAGTCTGCGGCTCCGGTGGAGCGTGCGGTGGTGGCGGATGGTGTGGCGCCGGACAGTGTGGTGCCGTTGGTGGTGTCGGGCAGGTCGCCGGAGGCGGTGCGTGCGCAGACGGCACGGCTGGCCGATCTCCTGCAGGAGCAGCCCGAACTGAGCCTGGCGGATGTGGCGTATTCGCTGGCGACGACCCGAGCCCATTTCGATCATCGTGCGGTGGTGGTGGCGGGTTCGGTGGCTGAGGCGCGTGAGCATCTCGCGTCGGTGGAGCCGCAGGCGGTGGTTCCGGGGCGTCTGGGTGTGTTGTTCACGGGTCAGGGTTCTCAGCGGGTCGGGATGGGGCGTGAACTGCATGCCGTGTTCCCGGTGTTCGCGGAGGCCTTCGACGAGGTGTGTGTGGCCGTGGACAAGGAGCTCGGTCGCTCGCTCAAGCAGCTGGTCTTCGAGGGCGGGGACCTGCTGGACGAGACGCGGTATGCGCAGCCGGCGCTGTTCGCCGTCGAGGTGGCGTTGTTCCGGCTGGTGGAGTCGTGGGGTGTACGTCCCGACTGTCTTGCCGGGCATTCGATCGGTGAGGTGACGGCTGCGTTTGTGGCGGGTGTGTGGTCGTTGGAGGATGCGGCGGCTCTGGTGGTGGCGCGGGGCCGACTCATGCAGGCCCTTCCATCAGGCGGGGTGATGTTCGCGGTCGAGGCGACCGAGGACGAGGTCACGCCTCTGCTGTCGGAGGGTGTGAGCATCGCCGCGGTGAACGGTCCGTCCTCGGTGGTGCTGTCGGGTGTTGAGGATGCGGTCGCGGGGGTGGTGGCTGGTTTCGAGGGCCGGCGGATGAAGCGGTTGCGGGTGTCGCACGCTTTCCATTCGTCGTTGATGGATCCGATGCTGGAGGAGTTCCGTCGGGTTGTGGCGGGGCTGACGTTTNCGCGGGGGTGGTGGCTGGTTTCGAGGGCCGGCGGATGAAGCGGTTGCGGGTGTCGCACGCTTTCCATTCGTCGTTGATGGATCCGATGCTGGAGGAGTTCCGTCGGGTTGTGGCGGGGCTGACGTTTCACGAGCCTGTGCTGCCGGTGGTGTCGAACCTGACCGGTGAGGTGGCGGAGGCGGGTCGGTTGTGTTCGCCGGAGTACTGGGTGGAGCACGTACGCGGCACGGTCCGTTTCCATGACGGGGTCCAGGCGTTGCGGGAGTTGAAGGTCTCCACGTTTTTGGAGCTGGGTCCTGACGGTGTGCTGTCGGCGATGGTGGCCCAGGACTGCGTGCCCTCCCTGCGACGGGACGTGCCCGAGGACCGGGCCTTGATGAACACCCTCGGGCAGCTGCATGCCCGTGGTGTCGAGGTGGACTGGGAGAAGGTGTTCGCCGGAACGGACGTCCGGCGGGTGGACCTGCCCACCTACGCCTTCCAGCGGCAGCGGTTCTGGCTGAACCCGACGGTTTCCGGCGGAGACCCGGCCCTGGCCGCCGGACATCCGCTGCTCGACATCGTGGTGGGTGTACCCGAGACGGGTGGTGTCGTCGCCACCGGTCGGCTGTCACTGGCAGCGCAGCCATGGTTGGCGGACCACGCGGTGTCCGGTGTGGTGCTGCTGCCAGGCGCTGCTCTGGTGGAGCTCGCTGTCCGTGCGGGTGACGAGGTCGGTGCTGGGGTGCTGCGGGAGCTGGTGATCGAGGCTCCGCTGGTGGTGCCCGACGAGGGTGCGGTCCGTGTCCAGGTGTCGGTCGGTGAGGACACCGGCAGCGGAGTCCGGCCGATCGCGGTGTACTCGCGGGCTGATGACGCCGATGTGGATTCGGCATGGGTACGCCATGCAAGTGGGCTGCTTGGTGAGGATGTGCCTGCGGCGGGCGAGGGTTTGAGTGTATGGCCGCCGGAGGGCGCGGTGGCTGTGGATGTGTCGCACCTGTACGAAGAGCTGGGCGCCCGAGGGTATGGCTATGGGCCGGTGTTTCAGGGCCTGCGTGCGGTGTGGCGCAGGGACGACGAGGTGTTCGCCGAGGTCGCGTTGCCGGCGGGAGAGGCGGACTCGGCTGCCGGTTTCGGTCTGCACCCGGCGCTCCTGGACGCCGCGCTGCACGCCGGGGCCTTCTCCGGTGCACGCGAGTCCGCCGGCGACGGGTTGTTCCTGCCGTTCGCGTGGAGTGGTGTGTCCCTGCATGCTTCGGGTGCTTCGTCGTTGCGTGTGCGGTTGAGGTCGACGGGGGCGGAGTCGCTGTCGCTGGACCTGGCCGACGGTGAGGGTGTTCCGGTGGCGTCGGTGGAGTCGCTGGTGTTGCGGGCGGTCGCCGAGGAGCAGTTGAGGGCGGCCGGTGGCGGTGGTGGTGATGCGTTGTTCCGGGTGGAGTGGTCGTCTCTGCCGGTGGGTGAGGACGCGGAGGCTGCGGTTGGTGTGGAGGTGTTGGAGGTGGAGTCGGCTTCTGTTGGTGGCGAGGATGTTCGCCGGGTCACCGCCGATGTTCTGTCAGCGGTGCAGTCGTTCTTGACGTCTTCGGGTTCGGGTTCGGGTTGTCTGGTGGTGGTGACGCGGGGTGCGGTGGACGTCGGTGTCGGGGGTGGGTCTGGTGGGGTGGATCCGGTGGCGGCTGCGGTGTGGGGGTTGGTGCGTTCGGCGCAGGCGGAGGAGCCGGGCCGGGTGGTGTTGGTGGATGTGGGGGTGGGTGAATCGGCGCCTGTCGGTGGGGTGTTGGGGGGTGTGAGGGCTTCGGGCGAGCCG
>NZ_MJAJ01000110.1 GCF_001746365.1 Streptomyces sp. LUP30 | reverse complement strand
GCGGGCGGCACCGGCGGGCGGCGCAGGCGGGCGGGCGCGGTGGGACAGCGTGAAGGATCCGTATCCACAGGGGAGAAGACATGGTTCACGGCCTGACACATCTGCGCCTGTGCGCGCTCAACATCGACGGCGTCATGCTCGACGACTCCTTCAGCCCGGTCATCCACCACTTCCTGGTGAGCCGCGGCTGCGCCTACACCGCCGAGGTCGAGCGGAGCATCTTCTCCCGGCCCCGTTCGGTCGCGGGCCGGCTGCTCGCCGAGGCGGTCGGCGAGCCCATGACCGGCGAGGAGGCGCTCGAGGCGTACTTCGAGGAGCGCGCCCGCCATGTGGCCGCGCACCCGGTGCGGGTGAACGACGGGGCGGTCGCCCTGGTCCGCAGGCTGCGGCGGCTGGGTCTTCGCACGGTCTGCTACGGAGGTCTCGGCCAGAGCCACTTCGACGCGTTCCTCGGTGAGCACGCCGGCCTGTTCGACGACCCCGGTTACATCTGCACCGACGCGTTCCGGCCGGGTCTGCACGAGATCGCCGTCGAGTACTTCGGTCTGAAACACGACCAGGTGCTCGTGATCGACGACGTCGCGACGGTCGCCGAGGCGGCCAGATCGCTGGGGATGCCCTTCATCGGTCACCCCAGCCGTTTCGAGCACAGCTTTCAGCGGCAGCTGATGCGCGAGGCCGGCGTCCGGTACCAGGTCGCCTCGCTGCACGCCGTGGACGAGGAACTGCTGCGGTCGGTCGACGCCGGGGCCGCCGCCGGCACGGTGTGGCCGGTCTGAGCGGTCGTCGCCGCGGGCAGGATCGACGGGTCGGCCGGTGCGGGATGCCCGGCATGTGGCGAAGCGAGATAGATGTGACAGAGGGGGAGTGGCCGTGGGAGACGAACACAAGCTGCTGAGCGGCAAGGTGGCCATGATCACCGGGGCGTCGAGCGGGATCGGCGCGGCCGCCGCCCGGCTGTTCGCCGACGAGGGGGCGGCGGTCGTCCTGATGGCCCGCCGTGCGCAGCGGCTGGCCGAGCTGGTGGAGAGCATCCGCGGCGACGGCGGGCGGGCCGCGGCCGTGGCGGGTGACGTGAGGGTGCCGGGTGACGTCGCCCGCGCCGTGGGGACGGCGGTGGACACGTTCGGCAAACTGGACGCGGCCTTCAACAACGCCGGGTACGGCACGGCGGGAGTCCCGCTGCACGAGATGGACGCGCAGACGTACGACCGGACCATGGACGTCAATGTGCGGGGGGTGTGGAACTGCCTGTCCCACCAGATACCGGCGATGCTCGACTCCGGCGCCGGCGGGGCCGTGGTGAACACCTCCAGCGTCGCGGGTCTGAAGGCCACCGGAGCCTCGGCCGCGTACGTCGCCTCCAAGCACGCGGTGATCGGCCTGACGCGGGCGGCGGCCTACGACTACGGCCGGCGGGGCATCCGCGTCAACGCGCTCGTCGTGGGCGCCACCCGGTCCGAGATGATGGACGGCGTCATCGCGCAGCTGCCGGAGCTGGAGGAGGTGTTCCTCTCCGACTCGCTTCAGCACAGGATGTCGCGGCCGGACGAGGTGGCGCAGGCCGCGGCCTGGCTGTGCAGCGACCGTTCGTCGTTCGTCACGGGTTCCGCCATGGCGGTCGACGGCGGTTCGACCGCCGTGTAGCGCGCGCGTGCGCCTCGCGGCGCACGTGCAGGACCTCTCCCTGACGTCGTGCCGGCGTTGCGCCGAAGCAAAGCATAGAGAACGATCGTTTTGCTAAATTGACCTCACGGACGGCCGGGGGTCGCTCCCGGCCGTCCGGTCGTGACCAGGAGGAGGAGATGCATGAGGCAGCAGGAGCGGGCCCTGCGGACGCGCGCCCGGATCGTCCGGGCGGCGGCGCTGGAGATGGACAGGTCCGGCTACGAGGGGGCGCGGCTGTCCCGGGTGTGTCAGGTCGCAGACGCCTCCATGGGGGCGTTGACCTTTCATTTCCCGACCAAGAAGGCGCTGGCCGAGGCGGTGCGGGAAGAGGGCGTGGCGAGTGTCGACGCCGTGGTGAACCGGGCGCTGCCGGCCGGCGCCTCGCGGCTGCGCGCCGTGGCCGACCTGACCGTCGCACTCGCGTCCCTGCTGGAACGGGACGTCGCCGCCCGGGCGGCCGCGCGGGTCGCCCGGGAGCAGCCGGACGTGATGGAGCAGTGGTCGGGCTCCTGGCTGCCGACCGTGCTCGACCTGCTGAGCCGCGCCCGGGCGGATGGTCAGCTGCGGCCGGAGCACTGTCCGCAGACGCTCGCCGCCCTGGTCGTGTACCTGCTGGCCGGTGCGGAGTGGGAGATCCGTACGGGCGGCGGCGCGCCGATGGGCGGCGCCGGGAGCGTCGCCGACCGGCTGGAACAGATCTGGCGGCTGGTCCTGCGCGGCGCGGCGGCCGGGAAGTTCTGAGCCCTCCCCGGTCCCCGGATGCGGTAGCTGTCCTTCCGCACTAGAAAAACATAGCGAACGTTCTGTACGTTATCTGATGTCGTCGGCTCGGCTGTCGTCGGCCCGGCGCGGCGCCGTACCCGCGGCATCAGATCAGTTACCCGACACGGAGCAGATGGAGGACTGGCGTGATTCGATCCGCATACGGGTCCGCGCACTCGCCGCGCTCGGCGCGCTGGACGGGGGCTGCCGGATGAACATCAAGCACCTCAGCGCGTTCCTGACGGTCGCGGACTCCCGCAGCTTCACGCAGGCGGCCCGCATCCTCGGACTGGCCCAGCCGACCGTGACCGCCCGGATCAAGTCCCTGGAACAGACGCTGGACACACCGCTGCTGCTCCGTACAGCCTCCGGAGCCAGCCTCACCCCGGCCGGACGGCGGCTGCACCGCTACGCGCGCCGCATCGTGCAGCTGAGCGAGCTGGCCCAGCAGTCCGTGTGCGACCCCGCCGACGCCCCCGACGCGCTGGTGATCGGGGCCGCCGAGTGCATCGTCACGTACCGCCTGGTCCCGCTCATCGAGTACCTGCACCTCCGGCACCAGCAGCTCGACCTGTCGCTGCGGGCGCTGGACGGTGACCCGGTGCGGCTGGTGCGGGAGGAGCAGATCGACTGCGCGTTCTTCATCGGCCCGCGCACGGCGGCCGCCGACGTGCACCATCGCGTGCTGCGCCCGGAGGGCCTGAGCCTGGTGGCGCACCCCGAACACCCGCTGGCCGGCCGGCCCGTCCTCTCCACCGCCGACCTCGCCCCCCACACGGTGGCCTGCGCCAACCGGGAGAGCGGATACCAGCGGGGCCTGGAGAGGGCGCTGGTCGAGGCGGGCGCCGTCGCCCGCGGGATTCTCGTCCTCGGCTCGGTCGACGCGGTCAAGCGCAGCGTGGGCGAGGGCATCGGCATGGCGCTGCTGCCCACCGTCGCGGTCGCCGAGGAGCTGCGTCTGGGGCAGTTGCGGCGTCTGGACTGGCGGGCGCCCTTCACCGTGTACTCGCAGTGCGTCTGGCGCCGCGGCCTCGACGACGACCCGGTGTTCCGCACGGTGCTCGGCACGGCCCGGCAGGTGCTGGCCGAGTCGGACACGGCGGCCGGGCCGGCGCTGCAAGCGGTCTGCTGACCATGCGGACACGGACACGGACGCGGACACGGACACGGACAGGGACACGGACGGGGAGGGGGACACGGACAGGGACACGGATGGGCCGGGGCCGGGGCCGGGGCCGGGGCCGCGGTCGAGGTCGCCCGCCCGCGCGCGCGGGGAGCCGCGCCCCGGGAGGCCGCG
>NZ_MJAJ01000109.1 GCF_001746365.1 Streptomyces sp. LUP30 | reverse complement strand
GGGGGTGCGGGTGCGTCGTATTGATGTGGATTATGCGTCGCATTCGGTGCATGTGGATGTGTTGGAGGGGGAGTTGGCGGGGTTGTTGGGTTCGGTGAGGGCGTTGGTTCCGTCGGTGCCGTTCTTGTCGACGGTGACGGGTGAGTGGGTGGAGGGTGCGGAGTTGGACGGGGGTTATTGGTTCCGGAATCTGCGGCAGTCGGTGTTGTTGGAGCCGGTGGTGCGGCGGTTGGTGGGGGAGGGGTTCGGCGCGTTTTTGGAGATGAGTCCGCATCCGGTGTTGACGGTGCCGGTGGCGGAGACGGTGGAGGCTGTGGGTTCGGATGCGGTGGTGGTGGGTTCGCTGCGTCGGGGTGAGGGGGGTCTGGGGCGGTTTTATCGGTCGTTGGGTGAGGCGTGGGTGCGGGGTGTGGGGGTGGACTGGGCTCCGGTGTTTGCGGGGTTGTCGCCGTGTCGGGTGGAGTTGCCGACGTATGCGTTCCAGCGCAGCCGCTACTGGCTGGAGGCTCCGAAGCCGGCGGTGGGTGCGGATCCGGTGGAGGAGGAGTTCTGGCGGACCGTCGAGGAGGGTGACCTCGAGGAGTTGGCGGGCACTCTCGGCGTGGCGGAGGGATTGGAGAGCGTCGTGCCGGCTCTCGCCGCCTGGCGCACCGCACACCGCGAGCGGGGAGTGGTCGACGGATGGCGGCACCGCGTGGAGTGGCGGCCGCTGACCGCGACCGCCCCCACCGCCGCCGGAGGAACCTGGCTGATCGTCGTCCCCGAGTCGATGGAAGGCGACCACCTGGTCACCGACGTGCGGGCGGAACTGGAGGCGCGCGGAGCTCGTGCCGTCGTCGCCGCCGTCGACGCCGCCCGGCTGGACCGTGCTGCGCTCGGGGCACTGCTGACCACCGCCGACGTCTTCGCCGGGGTGCTCTCGCTGCTGGCGCTCGACGAGCGGCCGCACCCCCGGCAGCCTGCCGTACCGCTCGGGCTCGCCGGCACCCTCACACTCCTGCAGGCTCTCGGCGACGTGGGCATCGACGCACCTCTGTGGTGCGTGACCCGAGGCGCCGTGGCCGTCGGCGACGACGACGGGCCGGCGGCGCCCGAACAGGCCGGCGTCTGGGGCATCGGCCGGAGCGCCGCCCTGGAACACCCCAAGCGCTGGGGCGGACTCGTCGACCTGCCGCAGGCCGGGGCGAACGGCCTCATGGGGCTGCTGCTGGACGCCGTCACGGCAGGCGTGGCGGAGGACCAGGTGGCCCTCCGGAACGGCCGGACGTACGGCCGTCGGCTCGTCCAGGCCGCTACCCGCGGCAAGCGGGCGCCGCGTGACTGGCACCCGCGCGGCACCGTCCTCGTCACCGGGGGAACCGGCGCGCTCGGCGCCCACGTCGCCCGATGGCTGGCCACCCGTGGAGCCGAACACCTCGTCCTGACCGGTCGTCGTGGCGACGGCGCCCACCTCGCCGGTCTGCGGGACGAACTCGCGCACCACGGCACCCGGATCACCGTCGCCGCCTGTGACACCGCGGACCGTCAGGCGCTCGCCGACCTGGTCGACGGCCTTGCCGAGAGCGGCAGTCCGGTGCGGTCGGTCGTCCACGCGGCCGGCGTCAGCGTTCTCGGCCCGATCGCGGAGACCGACGTCGACGACCTCGCCGCGACACTGTCCGGCAAGGTGCTGGGCGCCGCCCACCTCGACGAGGTGCTGGACACGGCCGAACTCGACGCCGTCGTCTACTTCTCCTCGATCTCCGGCACCTGGGGGGTCGCCGACCACGCCGCCTACGGCGCCGCGAACGCGATCCTCGACGCCCGTGCCGAACGCCGGCGGGCTGACGGTGCGCCCGTGCTCAGCGTGGCCTGGGGGCCCTGGGCCGGCGGTGGCATGATCGCCGAGTCTGTCCAGAACGACCTGCGCCGTCGCGGCGTCCCCGTCATCGAGCCGGCCACCGCGATCACCGGCCTTCAGCAGGCCCTCGACCACGAGGACACGGTCGTCGCGGTCGCCGACGTCGACTGGCGACGGTTCGCGGAGGTCTTCACCTCCGTACGCGGCAGTGCCCTCCTCTCGGAACTCGCTCCCTCCGGTGCCGGGACGACGGAGACGGCGGCCGGGGCCGCCCAGGGCGACGGCGTCTCCACAGCCCTGCGCGGGATGGCCGATCTCGAGCCCGCGCGGCGGACCGCCGCACTGCGCGCCCTGATCGGCACCCACGTGGCCGCGGCGCTGGGGCACGAGGACGCGGAAGCGGTCAGCGTCGACGCGGCCTTCAAGGATCTCGGATTCGACTCCCTCACCGCTGTGGCGCTGCGCGACCGTGTGCACCGTGCCACCGGCCTGAAGCTGCCCACCACCGTCGTCTTCGACCATCCCAGCATCTCCGCGCTCGCCGCCTGCGTCGACGACCTGGCCTTCGGTGGCGGGCGCGCGGACGCGCGGCCCGCCACGGACACCGCGGGCGCGGCCGCTCCGACGGCCGCCGACGAACCGATCGCGATCGTGTCGATGGGGTGCCGCTTCCCCGGCGGCGTCCGCGCGCCCGAGGACCTGTGGCGTCTCGTGGCCGACGGCATGGACGTCATCTCCCCGCTGCCCACCGACCGCGGCTGGGACCTCGACGCCCTCTACGACCCCGACCCCGACCGCCTCGGCACCAGCTACGTCCGGGAGAGCGGATTCCTCGACGACGCGGCCGATTTCGACGCCGGGTTCTTCGGGATCTCCCCGCGTGAGGCCATGGCGATGGACCCGCAGCAGCGACTGCTCCTGGAGACCACCTGGGAGACCCTGGAGCGCGCGGGCATCGACCCCAAGACGCTCCGGGGCAGCTCGACCGGCGTGTACGTCGGCCTGACCGACCAGGAATACGCCGCCCAGCTGCGCGCTGCCTCCGGGGAGAACGAGGGATACCTCGCGACCGGAGCGGCAGCCAGTGTGGCGTCCGGGCGCATCGCCTACGCCCTGGGGTTGGAGGGCCCGGCGGTCACCGTCGACACGGCCTGCTCCTCCTCCCTGGTCGCCCTGCACCTGGCGGTGCGCGCGCTGCGCGCCGGAGAGTGCCGTCTGGCGGTGGCCGGCGCGGCCACCGTGATGTCGGGCCCCGGGGCCTTCGTCGCCTTCAGCCGCCAGCGTGCCCTCGCCCCCGACGGCCGCTGCAAGCCCTTCGCCGCCGACGCCGACGGATTCGCCCTGTCCGAGGGTGTGGGTGTGCTGCTGCTGGAGCGGTTGTCGGACGCCGTGGCGTCGGGGCATCAGGTGCTGGCGGTGGTGCGGGGTTCGGCGATCAACCAGGACGGTGCGTCGAACGGGTTGACGGCTCCGAACGGTCCGTCGCAGCAGCGGGTGATCCGTGCGGCGTTGGCGGATGCGGGTCTGTCGGCTGCGGATGTGGACGTGGTGGAGGCGCACGGTACGGGGACGAAGCTGGGTGACCCGATCGAGGCGCAGGCGCTGCTGGCGACCTACGGTCAGGAGCGCGACGGCGAGCGTCCGTTGTGGCTCGGGTCGGTGAAGTCCAACATCGGCCACACGCAGGCCGCTTCGGGCATGGCCGGGATCATCAAGATGGTGCAGGCCATGCGCCACGCCACCCTGCCCGAGTCGCTGCGGGGCGACCAGCCTTCCCCGCTGGTCGACTGGTCCGCGGGTGCGGTGGAGTTGCTGGCGCAGACCCGTGCGTGGGAGGAGACCGACGGCCGGCCGCGGCGGGCGGCGGTGTCGTCGTTCGGCATCAGCGGCACCAACGCCCACGTCGTCCTCGAAGCGCCGCCACAGGACGTCGCGGACGTCGGTTCCGAGCCCGTCGAGCGGAATCCGGCGCACGACCGGGCCGTCGTGCCCCTCCTCGCCTCGGCGCGCACGGAAGCGGCGCTGGCCGCCCAGGTCCGGCAGCTGACCGAGCATCTGGAGTCCACCGCGGCCGACCCGGTGGATGTGGCGTGGTCGTTGTGGCGGTCGCGGTCGGTGTTCGAGTGCCGGTCGGTGGGTGTCGCGGGTGAGTGGGTGGCGTCGGGTTGTGTGGTGGGTGGTGCTGCGTCGCCGGTGTTCGTGTTTCCGGGTCAGGGTGCGCAGTGGGTGGGTATGGCGGTGGAGTTGTTGGATGTGTCGGAGGTGTTTGCTGCGCGGTTTGTTGAGTGTGGTGTGGCGTTGGAGGGGTTGGTGGGTTGGTCG
>NZ_MJAJ01000011.1 GCF_001746365.1 Streptomyces sp. LUP30 | reverse complement strand
GGGGGGGGGGGGGGGGGGGGGGGGGGGGGGGGGGGGCGGGGGCGGGCACGGACTGGGGGAAGACCTGTGCCGCGGCCGGCATCGGTATCCCGGCGCCCTCGGACGGCGCGGGCTGCGGCATCGCGGCCGGCATCGCCGCGGCGACGGCGGCCGGGGCCGCCGGGGCGGCCGCGACCAGCCCGGGCCCTCCGGCCCCCATGGCCTGAGCGGCCAGGCCCGGCATACCCGCCCCGTTGGTGACCAGCCGGTCCACCGCCGCCGTGCCCGAGCTGTAGCTCGTCCCGACGCTCAGCTCGGGCACGGCGGCTCCCCTCCTGGTCCCGTAGAGCACCTGCTCCAGGCCGGACACCAGGCGACGCACGTCGACCTGGGGGCGCACCACGAGTCTCAGGAAGCGGCTCGACGAACCGATCTTGTTGCCGCACTCGCGCACCAGGATGCGGTGCTCGGCGAGCATCCGGTCGCGGACCACGGTGCCCTCGGCGCCCACGGGAAGGCGCACGAAGAGGAAGTTGCCCTGGGAGGGGTAGACGGTCAGGCCCGGCAGCGCGGAAAGCTGGCTCGCCATGTCGAGCCGGTCCCGGCGCACCTGCAACAGGCTCTGCGCGTACTCGGGTCCGTGCTCCTTGAGCATGAACACCACGTACTCGGCGAAGGCGTTGAGGTTCCACTTCGGCAGCATCGAGCGGATCCGGCCGGCCAGCGACGGGTTGGCGACCATGTAGCCGAAACGGATGCCGTGCAGGCCGAAGTTCTTGCCCAGGCTGCGCAGCACGATGACGTTCGGCCGGATCATCGCCTCCTGCACGACGCTGGGTTCCTGTTCGGCGTCCGCGAACTCCAGGAACGACTCGTCGATGACGATCAGGTCCAGGTCGGCCATCGCGTCCATGAACTGCACGAGGGCGCGCTTGGGCAGGAATCCGCCGTCGGGGTTGTTCGGGTTGCAGATGACGGCGGCCCGGGTGCCCCGGGTCCGGATGAACTCGGCGTACTGCGCGAGGTCCAGGGCGAAGCCGCTGGACTCCTGGAGCGGGAACATGTCGACCCGCTTGCCGGTCTCCATCGGCTGGTCGGTCCAGCGGCCGAAGGTGGGGACGGGCACGGCGAGCGACTCACGGACCAGCAGATGGTCGATCCAGGTGATCAGCTCGGTCGACCCGTTGCCCATCGCCACGGCCTGCGGCGGGAGTTGGAGCAGGTTGCACAGTTCGGCCGTGATCGTGTCGGCGCTGCTCGGGTAGTACGTGATGATGTCCCGCAGCCGGGCGGCCATGGTCTCGATCATGGCCGGGGTGGGGAAGTACGGGTTGCACGGGATGCAGAAGTCCACCGGGCCGACTCCCTCGCCGCCCTCGCGTGTCAGCGCCGCCATCGACGGGCTGTGCGCCGCGCTGTTGCGGAACAACGAGGAGACGTTGTCGGCCATGGAACCTCCGTATGGGGCGGACCCGGCGGGGCGACCGGGCCCGTCGTCATGGGGTGGCCCGCGCGGGGGAGCGCGGGCCGCTCTTACATACGGAGGTGTCGGCGGCGCTGTTCAACCGCTGAGGAATCGGTAGGAAATTGTGGTTTAACCGTGAAGGAGGCCCGTCGGCGAGGGCGGTGGGTCAGGCGCCGAACGAGTGGACCGTCGTCGTCCGGTAGACCTCCCCCGGCCGCAGCACGGTGCTCGGGAAATCCGGCTGACGGGGGGAGTTCGGGTAGTGCTGGGTCTCCAGGCAGAGCGCGTCGCCCTGGCGGTAGGTATGACCGCCAGGTCCGACGAGGCTGCCGTCGAGGAAGTTGCCCGAGTAGAACTGCAGCCCCGGCTCGGTGGTCGCGATCGTCAGCGTGCGGCCGGAGGCGGGGTCGCGCAGGACGGCGGCGGGCTCGGGCCGGGCGGTGAGGCCCTTGTCGAGGACGTAGTTGTGGTCGACGCCCTTGCTGTGCAGCAGCTGCTCGTGGGCGACCCGCAGGTCCCGGCCGACCGGCTTGGCCGTGCGGAAGTCGAAGGGGGTGCCGGCGACGTCGGCCGGCTCGCCGGTGGGGATGAGCCCCGCGTCCACGGGCAGGTAGCGGGAGGCGGCGATCTCCAGCTCGTGGTCGTGCACCGAGCCGCTGCCCTCCCCGGCCAGGTTCCAGTAGACGTGGCTGGTCAGGTTGACCACGGTGGCCCGGTCGGTGGTGGCCTCGTAGTCGATGCGCCAGTCGCCGCCGGAGGTGAGGGTGTACGTCACCCGCACCTGGAGCGTGCCCGGGTAGCCCATGTCGCCGTCGGGGCTGGTCAGCCGCAGGCGCAGACCGACGTCCGGGCCCTCGGTGAACGGCTCGACCTGCCAGAGGCGCCGGTCGAAGCCCTCTTCGCCGCCGTGCAGACTGTGGTCCCCGTCGTTGCGGGGCAGCTGGTGGCTCTCGCCGTCCAGGGTGAAGCGGCCCTCGGCGATGCGGTTGCCGAACCGGCCGATCAGCGCCCCGAAGTACGGGCTGCCGGCGACGTAGTCCTCGACGGAGCCGAACCCGAGGGAGACGTTCGCGTACCGGCCGTGCCGGTCGGGGATCTCCAGGGACTGCACGATCCCGCCGTAGTCGAGGACCTTCAGCCGGGTCCCGCCGTTCTCCAGCGACCAGCTGGAGACCTCGGCGCCGTCGGCCAGCCTGCCGAAGAACGTCTTCACCGCATTCCCGCCTTCCACTTCCCGCTCCCCTCCGTCCCCGGGGACGGAGCCCGGTCCTGAGAACAGAGCGGGCCCCGCCTTCCGGCGGGGCCCGCTACCGGTTCAGGAACCGGACTTGCGCTTGTTCCACACGTCGAACCCGACCGCGATCAGCAGGGCGAGACCCTTGATGACCTGCTGCCAGTCGGTGCCGACGCTCAGCAGGTTCATGCCGTTGTTCAGCACACCGAGGACGAGACCACCGATGATCGCGCCGAGCACGGTGCCGACGCCGCCGCTCATCGACGCACCGCCGATGAACGAGGAGGCGATCGCCTCGAGTTCGAAGCTGAGGCCGGCCTTGGGCGAGGCCGCGTTCAGCCGGGCGGCGACCACCAGACCCGCGAGGGCCGCGAGCACGCCCATGTTCAGGAAGACGAAGAAGGTGACCTTCTTGTCCTTCACGCCGGACAGCTTCGCCGCGGGCAGGTTGCCGCCGATGGCGTAGATGTGCCGGCCGAAGACGGCGTTGCGCATGATGTAGCCGTAGCCCACGACCAGCACGCCCAGGATGATCAGGATGATCGGCGCGCCCTTGTAGCTGGCGAGCAGCATCGTGACCGTGAGGACCGCGGCGGCGATGGCGACGAGCTTGAGCAGGAAGAGGTTCAGCGGCACCACGTCGAGCGAGAACTCCTGCTGGCGCTTGCGGTCGCGGACCTCCTGGAGGACCACGAAGGCCAGCAGGGCGAAGCCCAGCAGCAGTGTGATGTTGTGGTAGTTGGTGTTCGGTCCCACCGCGGGCAGGAAGCCGTTGCCCATCTTCTGCAGACCGTCGGGGAACGGGCCGAGGGTCTGGCCCGCCAGGAGGATCTCCGTCAGACCGCGGAAGAGCAGCATGCCCGCGAGGGTGACGATGAAGGAGGGTATGCCGAGATAGGCGATCAGGAAGCCCTGCACCGCGCCGGCCACCGCGCCGACGACCAGACACAGCACCAGCGCGAGGGGCCACGCCACGTCGTGCTGCACCGTGAGGACGGCCGCGAAGGCGCCCACGAACGCCGTCACCGATCCGACCGACAGGTCGATGTGACCCGCGATGATCACCAGCATCATGCCGATCGCGAGGATCAGGATGTAGCTGTTCTGCAGCACCAGGTTGGAGACGTTGCGCGGGAGCAGCAGGTCGCCGCCGGTCCACACCTGGAACAGGATGACGAGCAGGCCGAGCGCGATCAGCATGCCGTACTGGCGCATGTTGCGCCGCAGCCCGTCGAGGATCAGCTGCAGCAGCCCGCCGCCGGTGGCTGAGCCTCCGCTCTTGCCGGGCGGCGCGGCCGCCGGGCTCTTGTCCGTCACGTCCGTGCTCATCGCGATACCTCTTTGTCCTTCGTCATCTGACGCATCAGCACTTCCTGCGTGGCCTCGGCCCGCGGGAACTCGCCCGTGAGCCGTCCGGCGGCCATCGTGTAGATGCGGTCGCACATGCCGAGCAGTTCGGGCAGCTCGGAGGAGATGAAGACGACCGCCTTGCCCTGGGCGGCCAACTGGTCGATGACCGTGTAGATCTCGAACTTGGCGCCGACGTCGATACCGCGCGTGGGCTCGTCCAGGATCAGCACGTCGGGACCCGCGAAGATCCACTTGCTGAGGACGACCTTCTGCTGGTTGCCGCCGGACAGCTTGCCCACCGGCTCGAAGACGGTCGGGGCCTTGATGTTCATCGACTTGCGGTAGCCCTCGGAGACCTGCCGCTCCTCGTGCTCGTCGACCACGCCCCGCTTGGCGACCTTGTCCAGGGCCGTCAGCGAGATGTTGCGGTTGATCGTGTCGATGAGGTTGAGGCCGTAGTGCTTGCGGTCCTCGGTGACGTACGCGATCCCGTGCCCGATGGCCTCGGCCACCGTCTTGGTACGGATCTCCTTGCCGTCCTTGAGGACCGTGCCGCCCGCGTGCCGGCCGTAGCTGCGCCCGAAGACGCTCATGGCCAGCTCGGTGCGGCCCGCGCCCATGAGGCCCGCGATGCCGACGATCTCCCCGCGGCGCACCTGGATCGACACGTCGTCGACCACCTTGCGCTGCTGGTCGATCGGGTGGTGCACGGTCCAGTCGCGGATCTCCAGGGCCGGAGCCGCGCCCTTCTCCGGCTCGTGCGGGGTGCGCTCGGGGAAACGGTGGTCGAGGTCGCGGCCGACCATGCCGCTGATGATCCGGTCCTCGGTCGTCTCCGCCGACTTCACGTCGAGCGTCTCGATCGAGTGCCCGTCGCGGATGATCGTCACCGAGTCCGCGACCTTGCGGATCTCGTTGAGCTTGTGGGAGATGATGATCGAGGTGATGCCCTGCTTCTTCAACTCCAGGATGAGATCCAGGAGTTTGCCGCTGTCCTCGTCGTTCAGGGCCGCCGTCGGCTCATCCAGGATGAGCAGTTTCACCTTCTTCGACAGCGCCTTCGCGATCTCCACGAGCTGCTGCTTGCCCACGCCGATGTCGGCGACGCGGGTCTCCGGGTGGTCGTCGAGACCGACCCGGCGCAGCAGCTCCGTGGCGTGCCGCAGGGTCTCCCGCCAGTCGATGAACCCGCTCTTGGCGTGTTCGTTGCCGAGGAAGATGTTCTCCGCCAGGGAGAGGTACGGCGACAGCGCCAGCTCCTGGTGGATGATGACGATGCCGTGCTGCTCGCTCGCCCGGATGTCCTTGAACTGGACGACCTCTCCCTCGAAGAGGATGTCGCCCTCGTAGCTGCCGTGGGGATGGACGCCGGAGAGCACCTTCATCAAGGTGGACTTCCCGGCGCCGTTCTCACCGCAGATGGCATGGACCTCGCCCTGACGGACAGTCAGTGTGACGTCCGACAGCGCTTTGACGCCGGGAAAGGTCTTGACGATCGAGCGCATTTCCAGGACGGGTCCCGCCATGGTCGTGCCTTCCAATCCGTAAGGTTCGACGCTTACTTGAGCTGGTCCGCCGTGTAGTAACCGCCGTCGACGAGCTCCTTCTGGTAGTTCGTCTTGTCGACGCTCACCGGCTGGAGCAGGTAGGCGGGAACGACCTTGGTGCCGTTGTCGTACGACTTGGTGTCGTTGATCTCCGGCTTCTTGCCGTTGAGGGTCGCGTCGACCATGTCCGTGGCGACCTTGGCGAGCTTGCGCAGGTCCTTGTAGACGGTCATGGACTGCTGGCCTGCGATGATCGACTTCACGGAGGCCAGCTCGGCGTCCTGGCCGCTGATGACCGGCAGGGGCTTGGCGGCGGAGCCGTAGCCGTCGGACTTCAGCGCGGCGATGATGCCGATGGAGATGCCGTCGTAGGGCGAGAGGACCGCGTCGACCCGGCCGCTCTTGTACGACGAGGTGAGGATGTCCTCCATGCGCTTCTGGGCGGTGGCGCCGTCCCAGCGCAGGGTGGTGACCTGGTTCATCTTGGTCTGGCCGGACTTGACCACGAGCTTCTTGCTGTCGATGTACGGCTGGAGCACGCTCATCGCACCGTTGAAGAAGTACTTGGTGTTGTTGTCGTCGTTGGAGCCGGCGAACAGCTCGATGTTGAACGGGCCCTTCCCGGACGCCAGACCCAGCTTGTCGGCGAGGTAGCCGGCCTGGAGCTTGCCGACCTTCTCGTTGTCGAAGGACGCGTAGTAGTCGACGTTCTTCGTGCCGAGGATCAGGCGGTCGTAGGAGATGACCGGGATCTTGGCGTCGGCGGCCTGCTGGAGCACGCTGTTCAGCGACTTGTTGTCGATGGCCGCGATGATCAGCGCCTTCACACCCTGGGTGATCAGGTTCTCGATCTGCGAGACCTGCTGCTCGGGGTCGTCCTCGCCGAAGACCAGCTTGGTCTTGTAGCCCTTGGCCTTCAGGTCCTTCTCGACGTTGGCGCCGTCGGTGATCCAGCGCTCGGAGGACTTGGTCGGCATCGCGATGCCGATGGTCCCGCCCTTGGCGTCACCCTTGTCCTCCTTGCTGCCGCCTTCGCCGGACTGCCCGCAGGCGGTCAGGGTCAGGGCGAGGGACGCGGCTCCGGCTATGGCGGCGAGGGCAGCTCTGCGGTTACGCATGATCATCATCCTTGATGTGTGTGCAGTGATCGGTCTCGCGCTGAGAAGGACGCCTCCGGAGTGAGCGCCGGAAAGACCGAGAAGCGATGTGTGGGATTCTGCGCGCCTGTGTCGGCTTCTGTGAAGCGAGGTTTCCGGAACGTTATGACGTCATGTCGAACCTGTGCAGTTCGCCGGGCAGTCGCGAGCCGAGCGGGGCCATGTCGCCATCGGCTCCGTGGCGCGCGAGCAGGTCGAGCGCGAGCCGTCCGCGGCGCACCCGCTCGCGGGCGGTGGAGAGCGCCAGATCGCGCATGTGGTGGCCGTACGGGTAGATTCCCGGGGCCTTGGACAGGCCGAACTTCAGATAGAGCGGCGCACCGCGCCGGATCAGCTCGGCGACCTCGTACATGCGGATGTAGCCGCCGAGGTCGTCGGGGGCCTCGATGTACATGTCCATGGGAGCGCCCGACACCCGCCGGATCTCCGTGAGGTGATCGAGCGTCAGGTCGCTGGGCACGTTGACCGAGTCCGCGCCGAGACGCTCGTAGACCGCGTACGCCGCCGGGTTGACGGGACCGATGAGCGCCGACACCTTCAGCGTCGTGTCGGCCGGGATGATGCCCGCCGCACGGGCGCGGTGCAGCGTCCACAGGACCCCCTCGTCGGCGACGAGCAGGCACTTGACGCCCAACTCCGTTGCCCGCACCGCGTCTTCGACGCACCCGGCGACGGCGTCGTGGCCGCGGGCACGCAGTCCGCCGCCCTTGGAGTCGGTACGGGTCGAGCCGCCGATGTCCCAGGTGCCGCGCGGGCCGGTGAACAGGCAGAGCTCGATGTCGCGCTCACCCGTGGCCTCGACCATCTCGGTGATCTCGGCGTCGGTCAGCATCCACACGCCGCTGCCCTGGCTGATCCGGTGGATCGGCACGTCGAGGCGCGAGGCTTCCTTCAGGATGACCGCCAGCGCTTCGGGACCCTCGCACGAAGGGACCTCGGTGCGCCAGCGGCCGCCGCCCGGGAACTCATGGGGAGAGGCGTCGTCGGGGTCGAGGGCGGGCGCGCCCAGGCCGAGGGTGGTGAGCGCCTGCTCACCGGGTCGGCGGGCTGCCGGGGTGGAAGCGTCGGTGGTCACATGCCGTCCTTCGTGTTCGATATTTCGGTCAGGGTTCGCGGCTCAGGTCATACGGGGTTTGGTTGTACGCCGGCACGGGGACCGTCAGGTCGTCCTGTGCCGGCGTACGGCTCGGCGGTGCCTACGGCCTGAGCAGCACCTTGCCCACCTTCGGGTCACCGGACCCCACGAGCTCGATGGCCTCGGAGAACTCGGCCAGCGGAAGCTCGTGCGTGACCAGCGGCAGCGGATCCAGCAGTCCCGCCCCGAACACCCGGACGGTGTGCGACCAGGCGTCCGGCGGCGCGCCGAAGACGGTGTGCACCTCCAGCTGGCGTACGACCAGGTCCGTCGGGTCGAGCCCGTCCGCGCCGGCCGCCGGGATCCCCGTCAGCACCAGCCGTCCGCCCCGCCGCAGCAGCGAGGCCGCGGTCCGTGCGGCGGACGCCGATCCAGCGGTCTCGATGACGACGTCGAAGTCGTCCGGCAGTTCCTCGTCCCGGGTGCGGAAGCCGGAGGCGCCGAACTGCCGGGAGAGACCCTCGCGGTCCCGGCGCGTGCCCACGACCAGCAGCTCGGCGGGCGAGCCCGCCTTCAGGAACTGCACGGCGAACATGCCCAGCGTTCCGGTGCCGACGACGGCCACCTTCTCGCCGGGCAGCGCCCGCGCCTTGATGGCGGCGGCCGCGATGCAGGCGGCCGGCTCCAGCAGGGCGGCGGCGGTGAGGTCGGCGTCGTCCGGGAGGGCGTGCAGCAGCCGGGCCGGGAGGGTGAGGGTGGCGGCCATGGCCCCCGGCTGGGTGAAGCCGGTCTCCTCGTACCCGTCCGTGCACAGCGTCGTCTCGCCCGCGTGACAGCGGTCGCAGACCTGGCAGTTGCGGAAGCCCTCGCCCACCACCTTGCGGCCGACGAGCGACGCGGGGACCCCGGCGCCGACCGCCTCGACCGTCCCGGACCACTCGTGGCCGGGGGTCAGCGGGTAACGGACGTACCCCTCGGGCCGGTTGCCCTGGTACACCTCGCGGTCGCTGCCGCAGATGCCGGTGGCGTGGACGCGCACCAGCGCCTCACCGGCCTCCGGCCGCCGCGGCTCGTGCGGGACGAGCCGGTGCTCGCCCGGCCCGTCGACGACGACAGCGGTGCTCACTTGCTGCCCTTCGGCTTGCGCTGCTCCCAGCCCTCGGCCCAGAGGTCGAAGCGGGCCTGCTGCTGCGGGAACTCGGCGGCGGCGTCCACGTCCAGCTCGACGCCGAGGCCGGGCTTGTCGGAGAGGTGGAAGTAGCCGTCGATCACCTCGGGCGCGCCCTTGACGACCTTCTTGATCTCCGCGTCCGCGAAGTCGTTGAAGTGCTCGAGGATCTTGAAGTTCGGGGCGGTGAAGCCGACCTGCAGGGAGGCGGCGGTGAGCACCGGGCCGCCGACGTTGTGCGGGGCCACCAGCATGTAGTGGGTCTCCGCGGTCGCGGCCAGCTTGCGCGTCTCCCAGATGCCGCCGATGTGGCCGACGTCCGGCTGGATGATGTCGACGGCCTGGCTCTCGAAGAGCTCGCGGAACTCGATGCGGTCGTGGATGCGCTCACCGGTGGCGACCGGGATGTCGACCTTGGCGGCGACCTTCTCCAGGGCCTTCAGGTTCTCCGGCGGGCACGGCTCCTCCAGCCACGCGGGCTTGAAGGGCGCGAGCTCGTTGGCGAGCCGCACGGCGGTGGCGGGGGAGAAGCGGCCGTGCATCTCCAGCATCAGCTCGGCGTCCGGCCCGATGGCGTCGCGCACGGCCTCGATGAGCGAGACGGCGTACAGGGACTGCTGGTGGTCGAGCTCGAAGTGCCCGGTGCCGAAGGGGTCGATCTTGAGCGCCTTGTAGCCGCGCTCCATGACGCCCTTGGCGGCCTTGTGGTAGGCCTCCGGCGTCCGCTCGGTGGTGTACCACCCGTTGGCGTACGCCTTGACCTTGTCGGTGACCTTGCCGCCGAGGAGCTGCCAGACCGGCACGCCGAGAGCCTTGCCCTTGATGTCCCAGCAGGCCATCTCGATGACGGCGATGCCGGACATCACGATCTCGCCGGCGCGCCCGTAGTCGCCGTACTTCATCCGGCGGGCGAGGTCCTCGACAGCGAACGGGTCGGACCCGAGAATGTGGTTGGCCTCTGCCTCCTTCAGGTAACCGAGCAGCGCGTCGGTGTGGCCCAGCATGCGGGTCTCTCCGACACCCGTGATGCCCTCGTCGGTGTGCACCAGGACGTAGGTCAGGTTCCGCCACGGCGTCCCGACGACGTGCGTGCTGATTCCGGTGATGCGCACGGAAGTAACCCTTCGGCTGTTCGAGATTTCGTCACACGTTCGAAATGCTGACCAGACAGTAAAGACGGCGCGAGCGGAGTGTCAATGGGTCGAACGGGTAACGGTTTCGCCAGTCTTGCCGACCGTTTCGACTTCTGAGACACCGCCGTGTGGGGCAGGTCACTCGATCCGGCGTGCCCTATGGCCGGTTTCCCACACAACTTTCACACGGTGACCCGGGAACGCGGCCGTCCAGGAACTTAGTCTCTCCGCGTCATGGACTACTGCCACCCGTGCCGACGGCACCTCAACGGCGCCCTCGCCTGCCCGGGATGCGGCGCACCCGCCGGACAGCTACGCGCGTATCCGCAGAGCGCGTACGACCCGGAGCCGCAGCTGCACGACCCGCGGGCGCCACGGTACGAGCCGCAGCCGTATGCGCCGGAGCCCCACGCGCCCGAACCGTACGCGCCGGAACCGTACGGGGGGCCCGGTCCCGGCGAGCCGGCGGCCGAGCACGACGCCCGCGAGGAGCACGACGCTCGCGACGAGGACGACGACTGCCATCAGCTCGGTGACCACGGCGACGGCGAAGCCGAGGGCGATGAGCCGCAGGGCCGGGCCGCGCGCCGCCGCGAGCAGGGGCGCGGCGGTCGGCGGGGTCCCGGCGGGGCCCCGGCCGCACCGGACGCGAGCCGACGCGACCGCAAGGCCTCCGTCCACCGTCGACGCCGTAAGCGCGTGGTGCTGATCGGCGTCGGCTTCGCCCTGGCCGCGGGCGGGCTCAGCCTGGCCGAACTCGGCGTGGACGCCCCGGGGTTCTCCTCGCCGGCCAACCCGGCGGCGGCCGGAGGCGAGTCGTCCGAGCTCGACGGTTCGACGCCGGCGCCGAGCGTGTCCGCGCAGCCGCTGGACGACCGGACGGACACCGGCGCGGGCAAGGCCTCGCCCTCCCCCGACGCCTCCGCGTCGCCGTCGGTGTCGGCGTCGGCCTCCGCGACGGGTGGGACGGTCGCGCCGAGCCCCGGCAAGCAGGCCCAGTCGGGCAACCTTCCCGGTTCCTCGGGGTCGACGCCCGGTGCGGGGGCTCCCTCGGACCCGGCCGACTCGGGTTCCACCGCGACCCCCCGGCCGACGGCGTCGGGCGCCTCCCCGCAGCCCTCGCCGTCACAGACGTGCACGCGCTTTCTGTGGTGGTGCTCCTAGAGCCGAGGCCGTTCCTCGCGCCGGATGCCGACCCGCGTGGACGGTTGTCCAGGGTGATGTGCTCGTCGTCCTCGTGGCTGGACCTCACCCCGCGCCTGTCCGGATTTCGTATGGCGTCGGGCGTCGGAGGCGCTTGCGGGAGGGGGATCGTCGCTCGCGCGGGATGCCGGGGGCTCGCGGGGGGCGCGATTTCGGCGTGCGCCGTCCGGCGGGCGCCGACCGCGTGGACGGTTCGTCCAGGGCGGTGTGCTCGTCGTCCCGGTGGCCGGACTTCACTCCGCCCGTGCCCGGATCCCGTGCCGCGGCGGGCGCGCGGGTCGTCGTCGGGTGGTCGGCGGGCGTCGGTGCCGTAGTCCGCTCTCACGGCCCTGACCAGGGGTTATGGCCCACAGCGCGACAGCGCGTTATGGAACCGTGACGACGATTGGCTGCAGCCCTCTTGACCGCCGTGAATTGTTAGCGCTCACAATGACCTCCGCATTCACCAGTCAACGCCCAACGTCGGCGGGGGAGGAACGAGCGTCGTGCTCACATCGCCTCGACTCGCCTTTTCCGCCAGTGCTGTTGGGCTCTCCGGGATCCCGGAGTGACGTCGGCGGCGCGGAACCGTCCGCCCGCAGCGCAGGCCGTGCCGAGCAACGAGAGTCAAGGAGGGGCGCCCGTGTCACACACCAGGCTTCGGCCGCCCACCATGGCCGACGTGGCGCGTCAGGCCGGCGTGTCCCACCAGACCGTGTCCCGTGTGCTGGGTGACCACCCCAACGTGCGGGACGCGACACGGGCCCGAGTGCTCCGGGCGATCGAGGAGATGGGCTATCGCCGCAACTTCTCCGCACGGGCACTGGCGACCCGGCGGACCCGGACGCTGGGCGTCGTCGCCTCCGACACCACCCTGTACGGGCCGGCCAGCACGTTGTTCGCGCTGGAGGAGGCGGCGCGGGCCGAGGGATACCTCGTCTCGACGGTCAGTCTGCGCAAACTGACCATGGAGAGTGTCTCCGAGGCCCTGGACCACCTCAGCGAGGGCGGGGTCGAGGGAGTGGTCGCCATCGCTCCGCAGCGGTCGGCGGTGGACGCCCTCGCCGAACTGCGCCACCCGTTCCCCGTGGTGATCGTGGGCGGCGGGCCGGGTGTGGACATCGCCGGCGTCAGCGTGGACCAGCATCTGGGGGCGCGGCTGGCCACCGGCCATCTGCTGGCCGCCGGCCACCGCACGGTCTGGCATCTCGCCGGGCCCGAGGAATGGCAGGAGGCGGCCGACCGGGCCGCCGGCTGGCGGGACACCCTCGAAACCGCGGGCGTCGAACCGCCCATGCTGCTGCGCGGCGACTGGAGTCCGCTGTCGGGCTACCGTGCGGGCCAGGAACTGGCCGGCTGGGTGGGCCGGGGGCTGACCGCGGTCTTCGTCGCCAACGACCAGATGGCGCTGGGGGTGTTGCGAGCCCTGCGCGAGGCGGGGGTGCGAACTCCCCAGGACGTCGCGGTGGTCGGCTTCGACGACATCCCGGAGGCGGAGTTCTTCGCTCCGCCGCTGACCACCGTCCGGCAGGACTTCTCGGCGGTGGGCAAGCGGGGCATCGCGCTCCTCCTGGACCTGATCGAGGGCCGGCCGGCCGCCACCGCTCCCCGGGTGGCGATCGAACCTCAACTCGTGGTCCGGGCCAGTACCTTCCCCTACGCCGCCCAGCCGGACGGCACACCCCTCTGACGACCCCGTCGGCCGACCCGCTCCGGCAGTGTGGCCGAAATCCCGAACAGTGATCGACAGGCTGGACGCAGTACAGCCGGTCCCGTCAAGTACCAGCAGGTCCGTCCCAGGGCCGGCTCTTCAAAGGAGAAGAACATGCTCAGCAGAAGGAACTTCCTCACCGCGGCGGTCGGAGTGGCGGCGGCGGGCGGTCTGACGGCCTGTGCCAAGAAGGACGACAACTCCTCCGGCTCCTCCTCCTCGGGCGGCAGCAAGACGATCACGCTGGGCTTCTCCCAGGTCGGTTCGGAGAGCGGCTGGCGCAGCGCCAACACCACCTCGGTGAAGGACGCGGCCAAGGAGGCCGGCTACAACCTCAAGTTCTCCGACGCGCAGCAGAAGCAGGAGAACCAGATCTCCGCGATCCGCAGCTACATCGCGCAGAAGGTGGACGTCATCGCCTTCTCGCCGGTCGTCGTCACCGGCTGGGACGCGGTTCTCAAGGAGGCCAAGGCCGCGAAGATCCCGGTCGTCCTCACGGACCGCTCGGTGGAGACCTCGGACGACTCCCTGTACGTCACGCTGGTCGGCTCCGACTTCACCGACGAGGGCCGCCGCGCCGGCAAGATCCTGGAGAAGGTGCTGGAGAAGGCCGGCCACAAGGGCCCGGTGAAGATCGCCCAGCTGGAGGGCACCACCGGCGCCGCCCCGGCGATCGAGCGCGCCAAGGGCTTCAAGGAAGTCATGGACGCCGACCACAAGGACGACTGGAAGATCGTCGTCAGCCAGACCGGTGACTTCACCCGCGCCGGCGGCAAGCAGGTCATGGCGGCCTTCCTGCAGTCGAACCCGGACATCAACGTCCTGTTCGCGCACAACGACGACATGGCCATCGGCGCCATCCAGTCCATCGAGGCGGCCGGCAAGAAGCCCGGCAAGGACATCCTGATCGTCTCGATCGACGGCGTGAAGGACGGCTTCGTGGCCATGTCCGAGGGCAAGATCAACGCCATCGTCGAGTGCAACCCGCTGCTCGGCCCGCAGCTGATGGACACCGTGAAGAAGGTCAAGGCCGGCGAGTCGGTCGAGCGCTGGATCAAGACCAAGGAGGGCGACTTCATGCAGGACCAGGCCAAGGCCGCGCTCCCGAGCCGCAAGTACTGAACCGACGCACCCACCGGCAGGGAGCCCGCGGCCGACCGAGCGCCATCGGTCCCGGGGCTCCCTGCGGGCCTGAACCAATCTCATGAGGAGCGCTGCCATGGCAGAGCCGCGGCCCGTCCTGGAAATGGCGGGCATAGTCAAGGAGTTTCCGGGGGTACGGGCTCTGTCGGACGTCGACTTCCGGCTCTTCCCCGGCGAGATCCACGCCCTGATGGGCGAGAACGGGGCGGGAAAGTCCACCCTCATCAAGGTGCTCACCGGCGTCTACTCCCTGGACGGCGGCACGATCACCCTGGACGGCCGGTCCGTGCGGATCGCCAGCCCGCTGCAGGCCCAGCAGGCCGGCATCAGCACGGTCTACCAGGAGGTCAACCTCTGCCCGAACCTGTCGGTGGCGGAGAACATCTTCATCGGGCGTGAACCGACCCGCATGGGCCGCATCCAGTGGAAGCGGCTGCGCCGGGAGGCGGCGGAGCTGGTGGACCGGCTCGGGCTGGACATCGACGTCGCCGCGCCCCTGTCCTCGTACCCGCTGGCCGTCCAGCAACTGGTCGCCATCGTGCGGTCGTTGAACACCGGCGACGGCGAGGGTCCCGGCACCAAGGTGCTGATCCTCGACGAGCCGACCTCCAGCCTCGACCGGGACGAGGTGCTCCAACTCTTCGCCCTGATGCGACGGTTGAAGGACGAAGGCGTCGCGATCCTGTTCGTCTCGCACTTCCTCGACCAGATCTACGAGGTCTGCGACCGGATGACCGTGCTGCGCAACGGCACCCTGGTCGGCGAGCACATGGTGAGCGACCTCGACCAGGTCGGTCTCGTCCAGCTCATGCTCGGCAAGGCCATGGGCCAGCTCGACGAGCTCCACGAACACCAGCTGCGCTCCGACGCGGGCGAGACCCTCGTCCAGGCGGACGGCCTCGGCAGGACCGGCGGCATCGCGCCCTTCGACCTGGAGATCAGGAAGGGCGAGGTGATCGGGCTCGCCGGTCTGCTCGGATCGGGCCGCACCGAACTCGCCCGGCTGCTCTTCGGCGCCGACCAGCCGGACACCGGCAAGGTGACGATCGGCGGCCGCCAGGTCTCCATGAGCGCCCCCAACGACGCCATCGGCGCGGGTGTCGCGTTCTGCTCCGAGAACCGCAAGAGCGAGGGCCTGGTGCCCGACCTGACGGTCCGGGAGAACATCATCCTGGCCCTGCAGGCCTCGCGCGGCTGGACCCGGCCGATCCCCATCGCCCAGCGCGACGAACTCGTCGCCAAGTACATCAAGGCGCTCGACATCCGCCCGGCCAACCCCGAGGCCAGGGTGGGCCAGCTCAGCGGCGGCAACCAGCAGAAGGTGCTGCTGGCCCGCTGGCTGATCACCCAGCCGAAGCTGCTGATCCTCGACGAGCCGACGCGCGGCATCGACATCGGCGCCAAGGCGGAGATCCAGAAGCTCGTCGTCTCGCTCTCCGAGGAGGGCATGTCCGTGCTGTACATCGCGGCCGAGCTGGAGGAGGTGCTCCGGCTCAGCCACACCATCGGGGTGCTGCGCGACCGCCGGCTGGTGGCGCAGATCGCCAACGGGCCCGAGATCACCACGAGCCGGATCCTGGAGACCATCGCGAGCGGAGAGCACCAGTGACCACGACTTCGACCACCTCTTCCCGGTGGCGGGCGCTGACCCGCCACCACCTGTTCTGGCCGGTGGCGGTGCTCGTCCTCCTGCTGCTCGTCAACGTCCCCTTCACCCCGGACTTCTTCTCGATCCGGATGGCGGACGGCCACCTCTACGGCAGCCTCGTCTCGATCGTGCTGTTCGGCTCGCCCCTCATCCTGGTGGCGGTCGGCATGACCCTGGTCATCGCCACCGGCGGCATCGACCTCTCCGTCGGCGCGGTGGTCGCCATCACCGGCGCGCTGGCCTGCTCGTACATCAGCGACCAGCACGATCAGGGCGCGCTGTCCGGAGTGTTGCTCGCGATGGGCCTCGGCCTGGTGGCCGCGGTGGTCTGCGGGCTGTGGAACGGCTTCCTGGTGGCCCGGATGGGCATCCAGCCGATCATCGCGACCCTGATCATCATGGTCGCCGGGCGCGGTGTGGCCCAGCTGATCACCGACGGCCAGATCATCACGATCAACAGCGAGCCCTACAAGCTGATCGGCGGCGGCTACTGGCTGACCCTGCCGTTCTCCATCTTCGTGGTGGCCGCCGTGGTCGCCGTCACCGTCGCGCTGACCCGGCGCACGGCGCTCGGCCTGCTGGTCGAGGCGGTCGGCGGCAACGCCGAGGCCAGCCGTCTGGTCGGCATCAGGTCCCGGCGCATCAAGATCATGGTCTACATGTTCTGCGCGCTGTGCGCGGGCATCGCCGGACTGATGATCAGCTCCAACACCTCGGCCGCCGACGGCAACAACGCCGGCCTGTGGATCGAACTCGACGCGATCCTCGCCGTGGTGATCGGCGGCACCTCACTGCTGGGCGGCCGGTTCTCCATCGGCGGCACGGTGGTGGGCGCCCTCGTCATCCAGACGCTGACCACCACGATCTACACCATCGGCGTGCCGACCCAGACCAACCTGGTCTTCAAGGCCGCCGTCGTCATCGTCGTCTGCCTGCTGCAGTCCCCGAAGTTCCGCGCCAAGGTCTTCGGTGCGAAGTTCGCCGCCCGGTTCGCGTCGAAGGGCGGCGCCAAGCCGACCGCGGCCACGGCCGACCCCGCCGCGGCGACCGAGGCCGCTCCCAAGATGGAGGTGTCGTGATGAGCGCGACCACCCAGAGCCCCACGGCCTCCGACAGCCGTACCCCGTCCTCGTCCCCGTCCCGGGCCGCCCGTCTGCTCGGCGACCGGCGGCTGCCCGTCGCGGTGACGGCCCTGCTCTTCCTGCTGATGTACGGCGGGGGCCTGGCCCGGTACCAGTACTACGGGTTCGCCGAACCGCAGGTCTTCCTGAACCTGTTCATCGACAACGGCTATCTGCTGGTCGCCGCGGTCGGCGTCACCTTCGTCATCCTGTCCGGCGGCATCGACCTGTCCGTCGGCTCGATGATCGGCTTCACGACGATGTTCACGGCCTGGCTGGTGGAGCGCCAGGGCCTGCCCCTGCTCGTCGTGGTCCCCATGGCGCTGGCGGTGGGCGCCTTCGGCGGCTTCCTGATGGGCTACGTGATCCACAACTTCGAGATCCAGCCCTTCATCGTGACCCTCGCCGGCCTCTTCCTCTTCCGCGGTCTGTGCCTGGTCATCAGCAAGGAGTCGATCTCCATCAGCGACTCCACGGTGAGCAGCATGGCCCAGGCGCAGGCCTCGCTGGGGATGGGGTTCCTGTCGATCGGCGCGATCGTCTCCCTCGTCGTCCTCGCCGTGGCGTTCTACGTCCTGCACTACACCCGCTTCGGCCGCCGGGTGTACGCGATCGGCGGCAACGAGCAGTCGGCGATGCTGATGGGTCTCCCGCAGGGCGGCACCAAGATCGCCGTGTACACGGTGAGCGGGTTCTGCTCGGCGCTCGCCGGTCTCCTCTTCACCCTCTACATCCAGTCCGGCGACCCGCTGCACGCGACCGGCATGGAGCTCGACGCGATCGCCGCGGTCGTCATCGGCGGCACACTGCTGACGGGCGGGTCCGGGTATGTCCTGGGCACCCTGTTCGGCGTCCTCGTGCTGGGACTGATCAAGAGCATCATCCAGTTCGAGGGCACGCTCAGCTCCTGGTGGACGAAGATCGCCACCGGTGTGCTGCTGTGCACGTTCATCCTGGTCCAGCGCTTCATGACGACCCGCAAGAAGGTCTGAGCCGCCCCGGCGTCACGGACCGCCGTCCGTCTTGAACACCACCCACACGGTCTTGCCGATGACGTGTTCGGTGACGCCCAGCTCGTCCGACACCTCTCGGGCCAGGTACAGACCCCGGCCCGAGCAGGCGTCCTCGGCCGGAGGGCCCGCGGGGGAGGGGTGGTCGCCGGTGTCGCGCACGGCGAGCCGCAGCAGCGGGCCGTCGAGGGTGAGCGTCACGCAGTACTGCCTGCCCGGAGGCACGCCGTGCAGCAGGGCGTTGGTGGCGAGTTCCGACGCGCACAGCGTGATGTCGTCCAGCCGGTCGAGGCAGTCCCAGTCCGTGAGGGCCTGGTGGACGAAGGTGCGTGCGGCCCCTACCGAGGCGCGCGAGCGGGGGAAACGACGTTGCCGTGACAAGGGCACGGGGGGCACCTCCGTGGTTCAGGGGCGTCCTGCGGCGACACCTTACTGTTGTTCGCGAAAGGCGACAAGGTGGTCCGGGGTGGCTGAGGGTGGCTCGAGGGTGGCGGTCGACGTACGCGGCACGTCGCCTACCGTGTAGGGCGGCAGGGTCGAAAGAACGGTCGGCCGTACAGGAGGACGTCGTGGGTGGGAGCGGTTGGGTCAGTACGTCGTTGCCGTATCTGACGCCCCGGCTCGCCGGGCAGGGCGACGCCTGGGCGGCCGAGGCCGCGGCGCGGGGGCGGCGAGGCGCCCAGCGCATCCTGCACGCCGGCGAGACGCCCGCGCCCGCCGAGGTGGCCGAGCTGTTCGGCGTCCCCGAGGGCGAGCCCGTCGTGGTGCGCCGCCGCCTGATCCTGCTCGACGACGAGCCCAGCGAGCTCACCGACACCTACTACCCGGTCGCCATAGCCGGCGGCACCCGGCTCGCCGGAACCGCCAAGATCCCCGGCGGCGCCCTCACCCTGCTCGCCGAACTCGGTCACGTCGGCGCCCTCGTCCGGGAGGACGTCACCGCCGGGATGCCGGACGAGGAGGAGCGCGAGGCCCTCGGCGCCGCCCCCGACGAGCCGGTCCTGCGGCTGATCCGGCTCACCCTGGACCGCGACGACCGGCCGATCCAGGTCGACCGTATGGTGATGCCTGCCCTACGGCAGAGGCTGCGCTACCAGATCAGGATCGGATGACCGTGCCCAAGGCAGACCCGGAAGCCGTCGACCGCCGCTCCCTGCACGAGCGCATCGCGGCCGATCTGCGCGACGACATCATGAGCGGAGAGCTCGCCCCCGGCGCCAACCTGCCCACGACCGCCCAGCTCAAGGAGCGCTTCGAGGCGTCGAGCGCGACCGTGCAGAAGGCCCTGCAGCTCCTCAAGGACGAGCGCCTGGTGGTCGGCCGGGCGGGCGCCGCCGTCACCGTCCGCGAACACCGCCAGCGCACGGTCCGGCCCGCCTCCCTGATGGCTCCGGGCGGCCCCGGGGAGCCCTACCGCTGGCTCGTCGAGGCGGCCAAGCACGGCACGCACGCCCGCACCGAGCTGCTGGACGTGACCGAGGGCCGCCCGCCCGCCGACGTCCGAGCCGCTCTCGGCCTCCCGGCGGACGGCGCGGCCATGCTGCGCCGCCAGATTCTCCTCGTCGACGACGAGCCAGCCGAGCTCGTGGAGGCCTACTACCCGCTGGACATCGCCCGGGGCACGCCCCTGGCCGAGGGGCGCAGGATCCGCGGCGGTGCCCCCGCCCTGCTGACCGCACTGGGGCACCCGCCCCGGCGCAGCACGGACCGCGTGTCCGCGCGGGTGCCCACCCAGGACCAGTACCGGGTCCTGCGCCTCACCAGCAGCATGCCGGTGCTGCGCACCCTGCGCGTCGTCACCGGTGACGACGGCCGACCCGTCGAGGTGACGGTGATGGTGAAGGCCGGCCATCTCTACGAGCTGCAGTACGAGTTCACGGCGGAAGACGGGGGTGGAGCGTGATCGTGCCGCTCCTGATCGGTGTCCTGGTCCTCGTCCTCGGCGGCTGCGCCTGCGTCTGGCGGGCGGCGCGGGCAGACGCCCCGCGCTGGGTGCGCGCGGCCGCGGCCGCGACCCTCGCCGCGGGCGAACTCGCGCGCCGCTCGCACCGCGACGGCCGCTCGCCCTCGAAGTCGGACGACTGAGGCGCACGGCTGAGACACACGGCTGAGGCGCCCTCTCGCGACGCCGGCGCCTAGGCGCGGTCGCTTGCGGTCGTGAGCATGCGCCCCAGCAGTCCGCGCAGGACCAGACGCTCCTCCTCGGCCAGCCCCGCCAGCGGCTCGCGGGCGAACCGCAGCGACTCGCGCAGCCCTCGGGCGATCCGCCGCCCCTCCTCGGTGGCCGCCGCCAGCTTCACCCGGCGGTCGGCCGGGTCGGGGCGCCGCTCCACCAGACCTCGCGACTCCAGCCGGTCGACGATGCCGGTCACGTTCGACGGCTCGCACTTCAGCTTCTGCGCCAGCTTGCGCATCGGCAGCGGCTCCAGCGAGAGCAGGCTCAGCAGCCGGGCCTGCGCGCCGGTGAGCGAGTGGTCGGCGGCGGCGTCCTCGTAGTCCTCGTAGAAACGGGCCACGACCTCGCCGATCAGCTCGACGACCTCCAGGGTCAGAGCGTCGGGAAGCGTGGTGGGGCCGGCCGGACCGGTCGGCCGGGAGGTCGCTTGCGAGGTCGGATGTGAGGCGGACATGGATCCAGGGTACCCGTTTACTTGACATCCTGAAATATTCAGGCGCATGGTTGTTTCAGGTAGTGAAGCATTTTCGAGCATGTGAAAGGCAGCCTCTCCCATGACTGACTCGGCCCTCCCCACCACCAGCCGCGAATGGCGTCTGCTCAGCCGCCCCGTCGGCTGGCCGAAGCCCGAGGACTTCGAGCTCGCCGAGGCGGAGATCCGCCGCCCCGGCCCCGGTGAGGTGCTGGTGCGTAACGCGTACGTCTCGGTGGACCCGTACATGCGGGGCCGCATGAGCAGCGCCAAGTCCTACGTGGCCCCCTTCGAGCTGGGCAAGGCCATGCAGGGCGGGGCGGTCGGCGAGGTCGTCGCGTCCGAGGCCGAGGGCGTCTCCGTCGGCGACCACGTCCTGCACTTCGGCGGCTGGCGCGAGTACGCCACCGTCGACGCCAAGCAGGCCGTCAAGGTGGACCCCGAGGCCGCCCCGCTCTCCACCTACCTCGGCGTCCTCGGCATGACCGGCCTCACCGCCTACGCGGGACTCCTGCGCACCGCCGCCTTCAAGGAGGGCGACGCCGTGTTCGTGTCCGGCGCGGCCGGCGCCGTCGGCAGCCAGGTCGGCCAGATCGCCAAGCTCAAGGGCGCCTCCCGGGTCATCGGCTCGGCCGGCTCCGACGACAAGGTCAAGCTCCTCGTCGAGGAGTACGGCTTCGACGCGGCCTTCAACTACAAGAACGGCTCCGTGGCAGACCAGCTCCGCGCGGCCGCCCCCGACGGGATCGACGTCTACTTCGACAACGTCGGCGGCGACCACCTCGAGGCGGCCATCGGCTCCCTCAACCAGAAGGGCCGCATCGCGATCTGCGGCATGATCTCGGTCTACAACAACACCGAGCCGGCCCCCGGCCCGAAGAACCTCGCCCGCCTGATCCAGACCCGCGGCCGCATCGAGGGCCTCCTGGTCGGCGACCACTACGACCTGCAGCCGCAGTTCGTCCAGGAGGTCGGCGCCTGGGTCCGCTCCGGTGACCTCAAGTACCGCGAGACGGTCGTCGAGGGCATCGAGAACAACCTGGAGGCGTTCCTCGGGGTCCTGCGCGGCGACAACACCGGAAAGATGATCGTCAAGCTCTGACCGCCGCACGCACGCCCAAGGCCGCACCCCTGGAACGTTCCGCGGGGGGTGCGGCCTTCGCCGTGTCTCAGCCGCAGGCCAGAGCCGCGCGGTGCACGGCCCCCGCCAGCCTGTCGTTCTCCGGGGCCGCCCCGCCCGGGAAGGCGAACCGGCGCCGCGTGTAGCCGTAGGCAAGCCCGCTGCGCGGGTCGGCGAAGGCCTGGCAGCCGCCCGCCCCGCTGTGCCCGAACGCCCCGGCGCCCAGGAACGGGTGCCAGGTGTCCGCGGTGGCCTGGAAGCCCAGCCCGTACGACCTGTGCGACCGCGTCACCACGTCGTAGCCCACGGAGTGCAGCTGCCCGAACTCCGCCGCCGTGTCCTCCTTCAGCAGCGGCGCCTTCCCGTCGACCTCGCTGATCGCCGCCGCGTACAGTCCGGCCAGCCCGCGCGCCGAGGCGACCCCGCCCACCGACGCCGGCCCCTTGGCCCGGACCAGCGGGTCGTTCGGCAGGAGCTCCAGGTCGGTCGGCTCGGCGGTGTGACGGTTGAAGGCGACCGCGGTCAGGGTGTGCGGCCCGCCGGGCAGTGCCTCCAGCAGCGCCCGCTGCTCGGCCGTCGCGGCCATCGGCTGCGCGCTGCGAAAGCGCGGCTCGTGCGGCGCCGGCAGCCCCAGGAAGAAGTCCAGCCCGTAGGCGAGCCGCACCCGCTCCTCGTACACCTCCTGGAGGGTGCGCCCCGTGGCCCGCCGCACGACCTCGCCGGTGAGCGCCCCGATCACCAGCGCGTGGTAGCCGAAGGCGGTGCCCGGCCGCCAGAACGGCCGCTGGTCGGCGAGGCGTTCGGCGAGCTGCCGGTCGTCGGCCAGCTCCTGCGGTGAGAACCCGCCGTCCGTGCCGACCACGCCGGCCCGGTGGGCCAGCAGCTCGCGCAGGGTCAGCGCGCCCTTGCCCTCGGCGGCGAACTCCGGCCAGTAGTAGGTGACCTTGCGGTCCAGCTCCAGCGTGCCCTCCTGGACGAGGAGCGCGACCACCAGGTGCGCGGCGCCCTTGGTCGAGGAGTACACGCCGTAGAGGGAGTCGGGGCCGGCGCCGTCGCCGGACGCCCACAGGTCGACGACTCGCCGGCCGTGCACCGACGCGCACAACTGGCCTTCGTAGTCGGGCTGTTCTTCCGCCACGAACGCGGCGAACTCCTCCCGTACCGCCTCGAACCCATCGGCCACCGTGCCGTGGATCTCCTGCGTCGTCCGAGCCAAACGAGTCATCCGCTCTCCTCAACCAGCCCGCTGCTTGCGTGTGCCATGGTGATCAACGCCTGTGCGATCTGCGCCGGGTCGCCGGCGTGTGGACGAAACCGCGATCCGGGGCGCCGGCCGTGCGCGGGTGGACGACGGCGGCGGCGACGCGGGCGGTGATCAGAACAGGCCGGGCCGGGCAGGCGCTCGATGTGCGCACGTCTACCTCCTGGACTTGCCTGGATCGTTGCTTGCGCAGATCGGTACGGCGAGGTGTGCCTGTTCGACTCAACTGCGGGAGGAGGGCCTCGGTGTCACCGATGCCCCGGATGGCCTACGAGACCCCCGCGGCGGACCGGCACGGGCTCCGCCCGCTCGGCCGGGAGGAGCGCACGCGGGGCGGCAGTCGTGAAATGTGCACGACCGATAGAGTTCGGCCATGCGCGATCTCGGGGTGGGGTTCAGGTACCTCCTGAAGGGCCAGCGATGGGTGGCCCGGCACGGCAGGCAGTACGGGTTCGGGCTCGTTCCCGGGCTGCTGACGCTCGTCCTGTACGCGGCGGCGCTGGTGGCGCTCGCGGTGTGGGGCGAGGACTTCGTGGGCTGGACGACGCCATTCGCCGACCACTGGTCGAACCCCTGGCTCGGTCTCTTCCGCGGCTTCCTCACCGCCGTGCTGTTCGCCCTCGGCCTCCTGCTCGCCGTGCTCACCTTCACCGCCGTCACCCTGCTGATCGGCCAGCCCTTCTACGAGAACCTCTCCGAGAAGGTCGACCGGGACGTGTCGCCCGACGGCACGGCCCCCGAGTCGGGGCTGCCGCTCTGGCGCGAACTGTGGGTCTCCGCCCGCGACAGCCTGCGCGTCCTCCTGCGCGCGCTGGTCTGGGCGGTGCTGCTGTTCGCCCTCGGGTTCATCCCGGTCGTCGGCCAGACGGTCGTCCCGGTGATCGGCTTCTTCGTCACGGGCTTCTTCCTCACCGAGGAACTCGTCGCCGTCGCCCTCCAGCGCCGCGACGTCGACCTGCGCGCCCGGCTCGCCCTGCTGCGCGGCCGCAGGATGCTGGTGTGGGGCTTCGGCACCCCCCTGGGCCTGGCCTTCCTGGTGCCCTTCGTCGCGGTCTTCCTGATGCCCGGCGCGGTCGCGGGCGCCACCCTGCTCGCCCGTGAGCTGGTCGGCGAGGAGATCGCCGAAGGCGGCACGGCCGAAGCGGCCGAGGAGGAGAACGCCGCCCCGTGAGGGAGACCCGCGCCGGGGAGGCCGAGGCCGCACGGGCCTCGACGAGACCGCCGGCCCGGTGCTCGCCGTCCCGGCGTCAGTCCCGCGCCCGCTCCGTCGCCCCGAGCGCCGCCGTCAGGATCGCCCGCACCTGGGCGACGATGTCCAGCCGGTTGCGCACGAACTGCGGATCGGTGACCGTCCCGGTCGCGGGGTCGGCGTTGCCGGCCGCGAACTGCAGCACCGGCGTGTGCACATGGCCGCCCTGCAGTCTGTCGTGCAGCCCCAGCCGGTCGCGCAGCAGGGTCGCCCGGTAGGCGATCTCGTTGGACAGGTAGTCCCCGCCGCCTCCGGCCCGGGCCGTCGACCCCGGCGTGGGCCCGTCCGGCCGGACGACGGGACCGGAGCCCCCTGCCGGGATCTCGGTGACGTCCGTGTGGTCGTAGACCGGGAAGCGGCCGGTGTCCGCCGCGGTGATCGCGGCGTACGGCAGGGTCGTGGTCGTCCACTGCGGCTGCGAGTCGGGGTCGGCGACCGGGATCGTCTCCGTGCGGCCGATGTTCTCGTTGTCGGGGAAGCCGCCCCGCCAGGCCCCGTTGGTGCGCTCCACGTCGAAGCGGCCGACGCGACCCTGGCTGACGGTCGCGAACAGGTCGGCGCAGGGCAGGTGCGGCCGCAGCGCGCGTTCCACGGCGCCGTCGGCGAAGTCCCGCCAGCGCACCGGGAACACGGCGGTCTCGATGCGCGCGGGCCCGTCCGCGGTCCTGATCACCGTGCCGTCCAGGGCGAGGGCGGCCGCCCCCGAGGGGTTGGAGATCCGGACGTCCCGGTCCAGGGTGAACGGGTCGAAGCCGGTCACCAGCACGCGCTTGAGGCCCTTGGCGTGCCGGGGGAGCCGGATGTCGCTCTGGCCGCGCGAAGTGCGCTCCAAGGAGTCCGACAGGGCCGCTCGTCGGCGCTCCGTCATCGCGAACGGGGGTTTCCAGGCGCGCAGTCGGCTCGTCATGTCGAGCCGCGCCCAGTACAGCGGCCGGTCGTCGTCCCGGCTGAGGTCTCCGCCGGCCGGCCCGCGTCCCTGCACCCGGTCCACCGCACGCCGCCACAGGGCCGAGCCCTCCCGGGCGACGACCTGCCGGGCCCGCGCGTAGGACGGCGAGGCCGCCAGCAGCCGGGCGAGCCGCGGGGCCGCCGTGTCGAACCCGGACCGGGCGAGGATCTCCTGCGCGGCGGCCTGCGTCAGCCGCTGTTCCTCGACGCCGGGAGCGGCGGACGCCGGCTCGGTCGCGGTCGCGGCGGTGGGGGAGGAGAGCCCGGCCGTCAGGGCCAGACCGAGGACGGCGGTGCGAACGCGTATGCAGTGCACGGGAGTCGGGGTCCTTCCGTCGCTGTGGGGGGAGAGCGTGGGGCGGGACGACGGCAGTATCCCGTGCCGCGAGGCGCTCCCGCCATGGAGCCTCACCCCGGCCGACGTCAGCGTCCGCCCGTACCTCGCGTACCTCATGCGTCGATGCCGCACGGATCGGGAGCGAAAGCGGTGGCCGCGCTGCCCGCCGTGGAGTGATACTGCCGCGCATGAAGGCAGCCAACCTGGGCGTTCTCTTCCTGATCGAGCTGGGCGCCGTGGCCGCGGCCGCCTGGTGGGGTGCGTCGACCTCGTGGCCCTGGCTGCTCGGACCGGTCGCCCCGGCCGCGCTGATCGCGGCCTGGGCGCTGTGCGGTTCGCCGCGGGCCCGCTTCAGGATGCGGGGTGCGGGCCGGGCCGGCTTCGAACTGCTCTGGTTCGGGGCGGGAGTCGGCGCGCTGTACGCGGCCGGTGCGCACGGCTGGGCGCTCGCCTTCGGCGTCGTGTGCGCGGTGAGCAAGGGGCTGGCGCTCAGGTGGGACCAGTGACCCTCAGCCGACCGGCTCGCCCAGCAGCCGCAGGAAGTCCCGGAACGCCTCCGGCATGTCCACCGACTCGGGGTCGAGCAGCCACTGGTACTGCAGCCCGTCCATCACCGCGACCAGCAGCGGGGCCGTGCGTTCCGGGGTGAGGCCGTTGGGCAGCCGGTCGCCGTACTCGGTGCGCAGCGCGGCCGCCATGCTCGCCCGCACCCGTGTGTACCGCTCGGTGAAGTACTCCCGGGCGGGATGCCCTTCCGTGACGCTCTCGCCGAGGAGCGCCGAGAAGGTCTGGACGACGCCGGGGCGCATCGCGTTGTACTCGACGAGCGAGGCGAGCAGGTCGACCCGCCACCGGGTGTCCGGCACGGCGTCCCACTGGTCGCGTTCCCGGAGCACCGCGACCAGCAGCGCGTCCTTCGTCGGGAAGTGGTGCAGCAGCCCCTGCTGGGTCAGTCCGACCCGTTCGGCCACCGCCGCCATGCTCGCCCCGCGGTAGCCGCGCTCGGCGATCACCGCCAGGGCCGCCCGCACGATCTCGGCCCGCCGCTCCTCGCTTCTGGCCCTGGCAGTCATGCCGTCACGGTACGGCATACGCCCTCTTGCGGATAACGGCAAAGTAACGAAACCTACCGATCGACAGGTAGCCGTTGCACGATGGAGCCACGGCACGTGCAGACACTCGACGAGGAGGCGCCGCATGGCGGAGACCGGGGCGGCAACGGGCGCGGTGACGGAGTCGGCGAGGGGTGCGGGGACGGAGGCGGCCGTCGAGCAGGCTCTCGGCAAGCTCGGCCTGGACGCCAAGACCCGGCTCCTGGCCGGTCAGGACACCTGGTCACTGCCCGCGCTGCCGGAGATCGGCCTGCGGTCGCTCGTGATGTCCGACGGCCCGATCGGCGTGCGCGGCGTGCGCTGGACGGCCGACGACCCCTCCGTCGCCCTGCCCTCCCCGACCGCCCTCGCCGCCGCCTGGGACCCCGGCCTCGCCCGCCGCGCCGGCGCCCTGCTCGCCCAGGAGGCTCGGCGCAAGGGCGTCCACGTGCTGCTCGCTCCCACGGTCAACCTGCATCGGTCCCCCCTCGGCGGCCGCCACTTCGAGGCCTACAGCGAGGATCCGTATCTCACCGGCGTGATCGGCGCGGCCTATGTGAACGGCGTCCAGTCCGGAGGCGTCGGCACCACCGTCAAGCACTTCGTGGCCAACGACGCCGAGACCGAGCGCTTCACCGTGGACAACCTGGTCGGCGAACGCGCCCTGCGCGAGCTGTACCTGGCGCCCTTCGAGGCCATCGTCGCCGACGCCCGCCCCTGGGGCGTCATGACCGCCTACAACACGGTCAACGGCACGACGATGACCGAGCACCACCACCTCGTCAACGAGGTCCTGCGCGGCGAGTGGGGCTTCGACGGCTTCAACGTCTCCGACTGGGCGGCCGCCCGCGACACCGTCGCCGCCCTCCGGGGCGGTCTCGACGTGGCCATGCCCGGCCCGCAGACCGTCTACGGCGAGGCCCTCGCCACCGCGGTGCGCGAGGGACGCCTCGCCGAGTCCGAGGTCGACGAGGCGGTCCGCCGCGTCCTGCGCCTGGCGGCCCGCGTCGGCGCCCTCGCGGACGTCGAACCGGCCGTCACGGAGCCGCCCGCCCCCATCGACGGCGAGGCCCTGGCCCGCGAACTGGCCCGCCGCTCCTTCGTCCTGCTCCGCAACGAGGGCGATGCGCTGCCGCTCCGGCCGGGCTCCGTCGCCCTCAGCGGCGCGGCCGCCCGCGACGCCCGCATCCTGGGCGGCGGCTCCGCCACCGTCTTCCCCACCCACGTCGTCTCCCCGCTCGACGGCCTCACCGCCGCCCTCCCCGAGGGCGCTCTCCACTACGCCGTCGGCGCCGATCCCAGCACCGAACTCGCCGTCGCCGACAAGGGGTTCGCGCTCCGGGCGGTCTGCCGCGACGCCGCCGGAACCGTCCTCGGCACCGGCTCCGCCCCCAACGGACAGATCCAGTGGATGGGCTCGGACCTCCCCGAGGGCGTCGCTCACGACACCCTCCACACGGTCGAACTGACCGGCGTCCTCACTCCGCGCGAGAGCGGCCGGCACACCTTCGGCACCAAGGGCACGGGCGCCTTCACCCTGACCGTCGCCGGGACGACCTACTACGACGACGTCCAGCGCCCCGCCGACGACAGCGACCCCTTCGAAGGGTTCTTCGGATCCCCCGAGCCCCGCGCCCAGGTGGAGCTGACCGCCGGCGAACCGGTCGAGATCTCCCTCACCCACGTCTTCGCGCTCCCCGAGGGCGCCCCCTTCAAGGCCGTCGCCTTCGCGCTGCTCCACCAGGAGCCGGTGCGCGACCCCGACGAGCTGATCGCCGAGGCGGTCGAAGCGGCGCAGGCGGCCGACACGGCCGTCGTCGTGGTCGCCACCACCGAACGCGTGGAGTCCGAGGGCTACGACCGCGAGGACCTCCGCCTCCCCGGCCGGCAGGACGACCTGGTGCGCGCCGTCGCCGCCGCCAACCCGAACACCGTCGTGGTCGTCAACGCCGGCTCCCCGGTGGAAATGCCCTGGCGGGAGGAGGTCGCGGCCGTCCTGCTCAGCTGGTTCCCCGGCCAGCAGGGCGGTGCGGCGCTGGCCGACGTCCTCACGGGCGCCCATGAGCCCGGCGGCCGCCTCCCCACCACCTGGGGCTCCCTCGCCGACGCCCCCGTCACCGAGGTCGTCCCCACCGACGGCGCCCTCTCCTACCGCGAGGGCGTCTTCATCGGCTACCGCGCCTGGGAGAAGGAGGACCGCACCCCGGTCTACCCCTTCGGCCACGGCCTCGGCTACACCGACTGGACGTACGAGTCCGTCGACGTCACGGGGTCGACGGTCGGGGTGCGGATCCGCAACAGCGGCGAGCGGGCGGGCCGGGAGGTCGTCCAGGTCTACCTGGCGCCCACCGACCCGGCGCCTGCGCCCGAGCGTCCCGCCCGCCGGCTGGCCGGCTTCGCCGTCGTGGAGGCGGGCCCGGGGGAGAGCGCCGAGGTCGCCGTGGAGATCCCCACCCGTGCCTTCGAGGTATGGGACGAGGCGGACCACCGGTGGTCCTTTGTGAAAGGTTCGTACGAAATCCAGGTGGGTCGCTCGATCGCCGACCGCCGGATCACCGCGACGATTAACGTGTGATCGGCACGGCCGCCCGCCCCGGCGCGGCCGTCGCCCCGCGAACAGCCCCGGCCCGGGACCTGACCCCTGGGCCGGGGCAACATCTCTCCCTCGGACCGCTAGCGGACCGAGAAGCCGTACACCGTCTGCGACCGGTAGACCTCGCCCGGCCGCAGCACGGTGCTCGGGAACTCCGGCCGGTTCGGGGAGTCCGGGAAGTGCTGGGTCTCCAGCGCGACGCCCTCGCCGGGCACGAACGGCTCGCCCAGATGGTCGGCGGTGTACAGCTGCAGCCCCGGCTCGGTCGTCGAGACCGTCAGCACCCGCCCGGACGCCGGGTCGTGCAGCTCGGCGACCTCGACCGGGGTGTCGGTGACTCCCTTGTCGAGGACGAAGTTGTGGTCGTAGCCGACGCCGATCTTGCGGGCCGCACGGAAGTCGAAGCGGCTGCCGGCCACCTGCGCGAGTTCGCCCGTCGGGATCCCGTCCGCCTCCACCGGCGTGTACCGGGAGGCGGCCAGCCGCAGTTCGTGGTCGCCCGCACCGCCGCTGCCGGGCCCGCCGAGGTTGAAGTAGCTGTGGTTGGTCAGGTTCACCACCGTCGGCGCGTCGGTGACGGCCCGATAGGCGAACCGCAGCGACCCCGACGCGTCCAGCGTGTACGTGGCCGAGACCTCCAGCCGCCCCGGGAAGCCCTCCTCGCCGTGCGCGGCGACCCGGCTGAGCCGCAGCCCGTGCTCGACCGGCTCCACGTCCCACACCCGCTTGTCGAACCCGCCCGGCCCGCCGTGCAGCGAGTTGGGCGCGGCGTTGGGCTCCAGCGCGTAGGTCACCCCGTCCAGCGGGAAGCGGGCCTGCGCGATCCGGTTGGCGTACCGCCCCACCAGCGCGCCGAGATACGGCTCCGGATGGGCGAGATAACCGTCCAGATCCGCGAACCCGAGCACCACGTCCGCCGTGTGCCCGTTCCGGTCCGGGACCTCGACGGACTGCACGATCCCGCCGTACGACAGAACGCGCACCCGCGTGCCCGCCCGCTCCAGGGTCCAGCGGTGCACGGGGGTGCCGTCGGAAAGTGTTCCGAAGTGTTCGCTCATGGGCGAAACACTAAGTCACGAGGTCTTCCCGGTGACTCCCCGATAGGCCAGCTCCGCGAGCCGCGCCTGGCCGTCCTTGCTGGGATGGAACCAGTCCCAGTGGCTCAGCTGGTCGGTGCCGAACCGGAAGTCGTACACCGCGCCGCCGTCGAACCGGCACCGCACGTCCTTCGCGCAGACCTCCTTCAACACCGAGTTGTAGTCCTCCACCCGCTTCTGCACGGTGTCCCGCCGCAGGGTCGCCGCCGAGTCCAGCACGTCGGCGTCGCCCAGCATCGACGGGCAGATGCCCAGCTTCCAGATCTGCTTGCCCAGCGCGTTCGTCCGCCCCTGCGACCACAGCCGCTTCAGGTTCGGCACGCTCGACACGTACACCTGCGTCTTCGGCAACGCCCGGCGCAGGGTGCGCAGCGCGTCCTCGAACTGCGTGCGGAAGTCGGCCACCGGCGTCATCGCCGCCGTGGAGACGCGGCACGCGTCGTTCGCCCCCGCCATCACCGTCACCAGCTGCGGTCTGTCCAGGGCCGCCTGGGCCATCTGGGCCGGCACGTCCGCCATCCGCGCCCCGGTCGCCGCGTGATTCCAGCTGTGCGTGGCCGCCTTCGCCGGGCCCAGCAGCCGTACCGCGAGACTCTTCACGTCGACGCTGGCGCCGGTCGCCCAGGACACCTCCGGACAGTCCGCGAGGACCGTACAGGCGTCGAAGCCACGGGTGATGGAGTCGCCCACCGCCGCGACCGAGGACGGGCTGGTGTCCCACAGCGGGGCCGGCGAAGCGGAGGGCTTCGCGTGGCGCGCCCGCGCGCCCGACGGCCCCGAGCCGTCACCTCCGCCCAGGGCGTCACAGCCCGTCAGGCCGAGGACTGCCGCCGTCGTGCCCGCGAGCACGGCCCGCGCGTGCCGGTTCCGCTTCCGCATCCGCTGGTGTTCCCCTCGTTCTCCGAACAACGCTCCCCCTAGGACAACGCACGGGAGTTCCCGGGCGAATCACACCCACAAGATGGAACGCTTCCCACCCGTACAGGCGTCCTGCCGGGTGAATGGCGGAGGTTTCAGGGCACCAGGACCGACGGTACGTCACACTCCTTGCGCCGCCGCACGGTAGCCTCGCCATCAACGCGGCTGCCTGCCACCGCCGCCGTTGCCAGCCTGCAAGACTGTCCCGCTCTGCCCGGAGGTCCCGGTGACGACACGTGGAGTTCTGTACGTGCACTCCGCGCCGCGCGCGCTGTGCCCGCACGTCGAGTGGGCCGTCGCCGGGGTGCTCGGCACGCGCGTCAACCTCGACTGGATCCGGCAGCCCGCCGCGCCCGGCACCTGGCGCTCGGAGTTCTCCTGGAAGGCCGAGGCCGGCACCGCCTCCAAGCTGGCGTCGGCGCTGAGAGGCTGGCAGATGCTGCGCTTCGAGGTCACCGCCGAGCCCTGCGCCACCGCCGAGGGCGAGCGCTACAGCTGCACGCCCGACCTCGGCATCTTCCACGCCGTCACCGGCATCCACGGCGACATCCTGATCCCCGAGGACCGTCTGCGGGCGGCCCTGCTGCGCAGCGGCCGCGGCGAGACGGAGCTGGAGGGTGAACTCTCCAAGCTCCTGGGCAAGCCGTGGGACGACGAACTGGAGCCCTTCCGCTACGCGGGCGAGGGCGCCCCGGTGCGCTGGCTGCACCAGGTCGTCTGAGACCGGCCCGAGCGCGTCCGGAGACCGAAAGCCCGAAGGGGCCCCGCCTTCCCGGGCGGGGCCCCTTCGGTCCGGTACGCGATCGCGTACGGGCAGGTCTCAGACCGAGCGGAACGCCAGGACCACGTTGTGCCCGCCGAACCCGAACGAGTCGTTCAGGGCGGCGATACGGCCCTCGACGGGCAGCTTGCGCGCCTCGCCGCGGACGACGTCCGCGTTCGCCTCGGCCTCGGGGTCGATGTTCTCCACGTTGATGGTCGGCGGAGCGACCCGGTGGTACAGCGCGAGCACCGTCGCGACGGACTCGACGCCGCCCGCGCCGCCCAGCAGGTGACCGGTCATCGACTTGGTCGCCGAGACCGCCATGTGGTCGGCGTCGTCGCCGAAGACCTTGCGCAGCGCCTTCAGTTCCGCGATGTCGCCGGCCGGCGTCGAGGTGGCGTGCGCGTTGACGTGCACGATCTCGGCCGGGTTCAGGTCGGTGTTGTCCAGCAGGTTCTGCAGGGCGTGCGAGATGCCGCGGCCCTCCGGCTCCGGCTGCACGATGTCGTGGCTGTCGGCCGAGATGCCCTGTCCGACGGCCTCGGCGTAGACGCGTGCTCCGCGCGCGGCCGCGTGCTCGGCGGACTCCAGGACGATCACGCCGGCGCCCTCGCCCATGACGAAGCCGTCGCGGGCCACGTCGTAGGGACGCGAAGCGCCCTGCGGGTCCTCGTTGTTCTTGGACATCGCCATCATGTTGCCGAACGCGGCGATGGGCAGCGGGTGGATCGCCGCCTCGGTGCCGCCGGCGACGACCACGTCGGCACGGCCGGTGCGGATCATCTCGATGGCGTAGCCGATGGCCTCCGCGCCCGACGCGCACGCCGAGACCGGCGTGTGCACGCCCGCGCGGGCGCCCACGAGCAGACCCACGTTGGCGGAGGGGCTGTTGGGCATCAGCATGGGGACGGTGTGCGGGGAGACCCGGCGCACACCCTTGTCCTTCAGGACGTCGTACTGGTCGAGGAGGGTGGTCACGCCGCCGATGCCGGAGGCGATGACCGCGCCCAGGCGGTCGGGCTCGACGTCGCCCTCGCTGCCCTCCTCGCCGGCCTTGCCGGAGAAGCCGGCGTCCTTCCAGGCCTCCTGGGCCGCGATCAGCGCGAACTGCGCCGAACGGTCCAGCTTGCGGGCCTGCGGCCGCGGGATGACCTCGAGAGGCTCCACGGCGACACGGGCCGCGATACGGACGGCCTGGTCGGCCGCCCACTCCTCGGCGAGGGCCCGGACGCCGGACTTGCCGGCGACGAGACCCTCCCAGGTAGAGGCTGCGTCGCCACCCAGCGGTGTAGTTGCGCCGATACCGGTGACGACCACGGTGCGATTGGTCGGGATCACGGATTCTTTCTCCAACGTTACGAGGATTCAGCGGCGCCACCGCCGGGTGGCGGGGCAGTTCGGTCCAGGGGACCGAGTGGGGTCAGCCCTGGTTCTTGAGGATGTAGTCGGTCGCGTCGCCGACCGTCTTGAGGTTCTTGACGTCCTCGTCCGGGATCTTGACGTCGAAGCGCTCTTCGGCGGCGACGACGACCTCGACCATGGACAGCGAGTCGACGTCCAGGTCGTCGGTGAAGGACTTGTCCAGCTGGACGTCCTCAACCGGGATGCCGGCGATCTCGTTGACGATGTCGGCGAGACCGGCGACGATCTCTTCCTGAGTGGCGGCCATGTTCGGCGCTCCTTCTTAGATATCCAGAGGGTGTGGCAGTGGGTGATTCCCGCACCGGACCGGGTGATCCGGCACGAAGTGCCTAGGGGAGGGTAACGACAGTGGCGGCGTAGACGAGACCCGCCCCGAATCCGATGACGAGCGCGGTGTCGCCGCTCTTCGCCTCGCCGGTCGCCAGAAGCCGCTCCATCGCGAGCGGGATCGAGGCGGCCGACGTGTTGCCGGTGGTGCGCACGTCACGGGCGACCGTGACGGACTGCGGCAGTTTGAGAGTCTTCACCATCGAGTCGATGATGCGCTCGTTGGCCTGGTGCGGGATGAAGACGTCGAGTTCGTCGGCGGTGATGCCGGCGGCGTCCAGCGCCTCCTTGGCGACCTTCGCCATCTCGAACACGGCCCAGCGGAAGACCGCCTGGCCCTCCTGCGTGATCGCCGGGAACTTGCCCGCGGAGTCGTACTCCGTCCACGGCACGGTCTGCTTGATGGTCTCCGACTTGTCGCCCTCGGAGCCCCAGACCGTCGGGCCGATCGCCGGCTCCTCGGAGGGGCCGACCACGACCGCGCCCGCGCCGTCGCCGAACAGGAAGGCCGTCGCGCGGTCCTCCAGGTCGGTCAGGTCGGACAGCCGCTCGACGCCGATGACCAGCACGTACTCGGCGGATCCCTCCACCACCATGCCCTTGGCGAGGGTGAGCCCGTAGCCGAAGCCCGCGCAACCGGCCGAGATGTCGAACGCGGCGGCCTTGTTCGTGCCGAGCTTGTCGGCGATCTCGGTGGCCACGGCCGGAGTCTGCTTGAAGTGCGAGACGGTCGACACGACCACCGCGCCGATCTGCCCGGCGGTGATCCCGGCGTCGGCGATCGCCTTGCCGGACGCCTCGACCGACATGGCGGCGACGGTCTCCTCGTCGTTCGCCCAGTGACGGGTCTCGATGCCGGAGCGCGAGCGGATCCACTCGTCGGAGGAGTCGATCGTCTCCAGGATGACCTCGTTGGGCACGACCCGCGTGGGCCGGTAACCGCCGACCCCGAGGATGCGTGCGTACGGGGAGCCCTTGCTGGGCTTGATCTTCGCCATCAGGGCTCCTCAGACGACGCCGTGCTCGGCGATGAGCTCGCGAGCGGCGTCGAGGTCGTCGGGGGTCTTCAGCGCCAGCGTCTTCACACCGGGCAGGGCGCGCTTGGCGAGGCCCACCAGGGTGCCGCCGGGGGAGACCTCGACGAGCGCGGTCACGCCGAGCTCCTTGAAGGTCTCCATGCACAGGTCCCAGCGGACCGGGTTGGCGACCTGGCCGACCAGCCGGTCCAGGATCTCGGCCCCGGAGGCGACGGCCTGTCCGTCCTTGTTGGAGACGTAGCGGACCGTGGGGTCGGCCGGGACGAGCTCCGCGGCCGCCTTGGCCAGGGCCTCGACGGCGGGCGCCATGTGCCGCGTGTGGAAGGCGCCGGCGACCTTCAGCGGGACGATCTTGCGGACGCCCTCGGGCTTGTCCTCGGCCAGCGCGGCGAGCTGTTCCAGCGTGCCCGCGGCGACGATCTGGCCCGCGCCGTTGATGTTCGCCGGGGTGAGCCCCAGCTTCTCCAGATGCGCCAGGGAGACCTCGGGGTCCCCGCCGAGCAGCGCGGACATGCCGGTCTCGGTGACCGCGGCGGCCTCGGCCATGGCCAGGCCGCGCTTGCGCACCAGGCCCAGCGCGACGGTGTCGTCGAGGACGCCGGCCAGCGCGGCGGCGGTGAACTCGCCGACGCTGTGGCCCGCGACCGCGGCGGCGGACGCGTCGCCGAGCGCCGTGGCGGACAGGATTCCGGCGGCGACCAGCAGCGGCTGGGCCACCGCGGTGTCACGGATCTCGTCCGCGTCGGCCTGCGTGCCGTAGTGGGCGAGGTCCAGGCCGATGGCGTCCGACCACGCGGCGACGCGGGCGGCGGCGCCGGGCAGTTCGAGCCAGGGAGTCAGGAAGCCGGGCGTCTGGGCGCCCTGGCCGGGAGCGACGAGTACGAGCACTCTCACACTCTCTCTTGGGGACGGCCGAAGCCGCCCGTGGGGACAGGGACGAAGAACGGCAGGGGGTTTTGTGGGACCCCGACAAAAGGCTAGGTCTGAGGATCTCCGTCGACCAGACGCCCCAGGATCAGCGCGATCCGGAGCGTGAACGCGGAGCGTACATCCGAAGGCGACCAACCGGTGACGTCAGTCACACGTCGAAGCCGGTAGCGCACGGTGTTCGGGTGCACGAAGAGCATCCGGGCGGCCCCCTCGAGACTGGACGCCTGTTCGAGATATACGGAGAGCGTCTCCAGGAGCGCGGACCCGGCCTCCTCCAGCGGTCTGTAGATCTCCTCCACCAACTGCTCGCGCGCACCGGGATCACCGGCGATGGCGCGCTCCGGCAGCAGATCGTCCGCCAGCACCGGTCGGGGTGCGTCCTGCCAGGCGGAACAGGCCTTGAGGCCGGCCGCGGCGGCCTGTGCGGACCGGGTCGCGGCCAGCAGGTCGGGCACGACGGGCCCCGCCACGACGGGTCCCGCGGCGAACGGCCCGATCAGCGACTTGGCGACGGCGAGCGGGTTGTCGCTGCCGCCGGCGATCACCACCAGCCGGGTGCCGAGCACTCCGGTCAGCACCTGGAGCTTCGAGTGCCGCGAGGCCCGCCGGATGGCCTCCACGGTCAGCTCCGAGTCGCCGTCCGGGGCGGTGCCCAGGACGACGCACACATGTTCCGGCGAGTTCCAGCCGAGCGCGGCGGCCCGGCTCACGGCCCCCTCGTCGGCCTCGCCGCTCAGCACGGCGTTCACGACGAGCGACTCCAGCCGGGCGTCCCAGGCGCCGCGTGCCTCGGCGGCCTGGGCGTAGACCTGGGCGGTGGCGAAGGCGATCTCCCGGGCGTAGACCAGGAGCGCCTCGCGCAGCACGTTCTCGTCACCGGGCGCCGCGACCTCGTCGATCGCGGACTCCATGACCTCGATGGTGGTCCGCACCATCTCGACGGTCTGCCGCAGCGTGATGGCCCGCGTCAGCTCGCGCGGCGCCGTGCCGAACACGTCGGTGGAGATGGCCTGCGGGGCGTCGGGGTGCCGGAACCACTCGGTGAAGGCCGCGATGCCCGCCTGGGCGACCAGTCCGATCCAGGAACGGTTCTCCGGGGGCATCGCCCGGTACCACGGCAGTGTCTCGTCCATCCGCGCGATGGCCTGGGCGGCGAGACTCCCGGAGGACTTCTCCAGCCGCTTCAGCGTGGCGGGGTGGGAGTGGACGGCGACCGCGGGCTGAGGGCGACTCGTTTCTGGTTCGGGCACATGGACAAGACTGCCTTATCGCCGCGCATGCTCGAGCCGGTGGGTCGTCTCCGTTCCCGCCGTCGGCCGGGGGTCCGACGCGCCGGGGCCCGCGCGCCGGGCGGGGCGGGTCTACCGTGGGTGCCGTGATGGACGTACGGCGCGCCGACGAGCGCTACCGAGGCGGAGACCCGGCCGCGGGCATCGAGTCGTGGCACGCGTTCTCCTTCGGCCCCCACTACGACCCCGGAAACCTCCGCTTCGGCCCGCTGATCGCCTGCAACGAGGAGCGCCTCGCCCCGGGCGCCGGGTTCGACGAGCACCCCCACAGCCACACCGAGATCGTGACCTGGGTCGTCGAGGGCGAGCTGACCCACCGTGACTCCGCCGGTCACGAGACCCGCGTGCGCCCCGGTGACGTGCAGCGGCTCAGCTCGGCCGACGGCGTGCGGCACGTGGAACGCAACGACGCCGACGTGCCCCTGACCTTCGTCCAGATGTGGCTGGCCCCGCCGGCCCCCGGCGGCGACCCGTCGTACGAGATCGTCCGCGGCATCGCCGACTCCACCCCGTACGCCGTCCCGCGGGCGGGCGCGATGCTGCACGTGCGGCGGCTGGACGCGGGGCAGCGCACGGCGGTGCCGGACGCCCCCCTGGTCTACGTCCACGTCGTGCGCGGCGAAGTCCGCCTGGGCGGCGACAAGCTGGCGGCCGGGGACGCGGCGCGCGTCACGGACGCGAAGGACCTGGAGGCGGTGGGGGCGACGGCGGCGGAGGTACTGCTGTGGGAGCTGACCGGCCACGATCCGGCCGGCCAGGATGCGACCGGCTAGCGGTCAGCGGATCTCCGCCAGCACCGCGTCCGTGAACGGCGGCCAGGCCTCGGCCGCCCACGGCCCGAACGCCCGGTCCGTCAGCGCCACCGCGGCCGCCCCCGCGTCGGGATCGACCCACAGGAACGTGCCGGACTGCCCGAAGTGGCCGAACGTGCGCGGCGACGACGAACTGCCCGTCCAGTGCGGCGACTTGGAGTCGCGGATCTCGAAGCCCAGCCCCCAGTCGTTGGGGTTCTGGTGCCCGTAGCCGGGCAGCACGCCCTTCGTCCCGGGGTACTGCACGGACATGGCCGCGGCCACCGTCCTCGGGTCCAGCAGCCTGGGCGCCTGCACCTCGGCCGCGAACCGCAGCAGATCCCCGACCGTCGAGACGCCGTCCTTGGCGGGGGAGCCGTCGAGGGACGTCGCCGTCATCCCCAGCGGCTCGAGGACCGCCTGGCGCAGGTACTCCGCGAACGGGATGTCCGTCGCCTTCGCGATGTGGTCGCCGAGCTGCTCGAACCCGGCGTTGGAGTACAGCCGGCGCTCGCCCGGGGCCGCGGTCGTGCGGTGCTCGTCGAAGGCGAGCCCGGAGGTGTGCGCCAGGAGATGGCGGACCGTGGACCCGGGCGGCCCCGCGGGCTCGTCCAGCTCCACCGCGCCCTCCTCGTACGCGACGAGGGCGGCGTACGCGGCGAGCGGCTTGGTGACCGAGGCCAGCGGGAAGCGCCGGTCGACGGGGCCGTGGGCGCCCAGCACCGTGCCGTCGGCCCGCACGACGCCCGCGGCGGCGGAAGGAACCGGCCAGTTCTCGATCAGCGCGAGACTCTTCAACGACATGCCCACGACCCTATGCGGCTCACAGCAGCAGCTCCATCAAGGGGTCCGGCTTGGGGCGGAAGCCCAGGGCGGTGTAGAGCGGCGCCGCGTCCGCGGACGCGGTGAGGTGCACCTGAGCCGCGCCCCGCGCCCGGAACCACGCGAGCAGCGCGTCCATGCAGGCGCGTGCGTACCCGCGGCGGCGCGCGCCGGGATCGGTGGCGACGGAGAAGACGTAGCCGACGGTCCCGCGCGGGTTGCCGGCACGCCCGATGCGGTACTCGATCGTCCCCACGACCAGCGCGGCCAGCGTCCCCGGCCGCTCGGGGTGATCGACGACGAAGGCGGCGAAGTCGCCGTCGGGCTCGGACAGCCGCCGGCGCAGTGTGGGCAGCGACTCGGCGTGCCAGCCGACGGACCCGCCGCCGGACCCGTCGCCGGGGGACAGCGAGTCGATCATCACCTGGCGCAGCCGCAGCACTTCCGCGGCGTCCTCGGGCAGGGCTCGGCGCACGACACTCATGCCCCGCACGCTAACCGGCGTGATCGAGCCGTGTCCCCCGGTTTCTTACCGTATCCGCTTGCTTCGAGCGCACTCGAAGGCCATAGCGTGGTGGTCATGACGGTGTTGCAGACCACGCCCGTGACCATCGAGCAGAATCCCGCCCCCGCAGACGTCTGCTCCGCGCCCCCGCCGCGGCACCCTCGCCCCGACGGGCAGGACAGCTACACGATCAGCGAGGTCGTCGCCTTCACCGGCCTGACGGCCCACACCCTGCGCTGGTACGAACGCATCGGGCTGATGTCCCACATCGACCGCTCGCACACCGGCCAGCGCCGTTACAGCAACCGCGACCTGGACTGGCTCGACCTCGTCGGGAAGCTGCGGCTGACCGGTATGCCGGTCGCCGACATGGTGCGGTACGCCGAGCTCGTCCGCGAGGGCGACCACACGTTCGGCGAGCGCTACGAACTGCTGGAGAACACCCGGCGCGACGTGCGGGCCCGGATCGCCGAACTCCAGGACACGCTCGCCGTGCTCGACCGGAAGATCACGTTCTACGGGGACGCCACCCGCGCCCAGGCCTACGAAGGCCGCCTGCACGAACCCCAGCCCCACGAACCCCAGCTCCACGAACCCCAGCTCCACGAACCCCAGCTCCACGAACCCCAGCTCCACGAAGCCGAGAGGACCGCCCGATGACCTACAGCACGATCCCGACGGCACGACTCGGAGAGAACGGACCCGAGGTCGGCGTCCAGGGCCTCGGCTGCATGGGCATGAGCTTCGCGTACGGTCCCACGGACGCCGACGCATCCCGCGCCGCTCTGGAACGGGCCCTGGAGCTGGGCGTCACGCTCTACGACACGGCCGACGCGTACGGCGCGGGCGAGAACGAGAAGTTCCTCTCCCCGTTCTTCAAGGCGCACCGCGACGAGGTCGTGATCGCCACCAAGTTCGCCCTGGCGATACCCCCGGAGGACCCCTCGCGGCGGATCATCCGCAACGACGCGCCCTACATCCGCGAGGCCGTCGAGGCGAGCCTGCGCCGCCTGGACGTCGACGTCATCGACCTCTACTACATGCACCGGCGTGACGTGAACGTGCCGATCGAGGACACCGTCGGCGTGATGGCCGACCTGGTGCGCGAGGGCAAGGTCAAGCAGCTGGGCCTGAGCGAGGTGACGGCCGACGAGCTGCGCGCGGCACAGGGCGTCCACCCCATCGCCGCCGTCCAGTCGGAGTGGTCGCTGTTCAGCCGGGACATCGAGGCGCAGGTGGTGCCGGCGGCCCGCGAGCTCGGCGTGAGCCTGGTCCCCTACTCCCCGCTCGGCCGGGGCTTCCTCACCGGCTCCTTCACCGACGCCGGAACGGACCTCACCGCCGACGACTTCCGCCGTCAGCAGCCCCGCTTCAACGGCGAGAACGCGGTCGCCAACGCGGCCCTGCTGGAGCCGGTCCGCACGGTGGCCGAGGCCCACGGCGCCTCGCTCGGCCAGATCGCCCTGGCCTGGGTCCAGCAGCGGAGCACCGTGCACGGCCTGCCGGTGATCCCGATCCCGGGCACCAGCAAGCCGGGCCGGGTGGAGGAGAACACCGCGGCGACGGGGATCGTGCTGAGCGACGAGGAGCTGGACCTGCTGGAGCCGATCTCGGCCAAGGTGGCCGGCGACCGGTACGCGGACATGCGGTTCGCCTCCGCCGGACGCGAGTGACCCGCCCGCCCCGGCAGCCGGTACGGCAGCCGGGGCCGGGCGACGCCGACAGCACTAGAGCTCGGCCAGCAGCTCGGCCTTCTTGACGGTGAACTCCTCGTCGGTCACCAGTCCTGCCTGATGCAGTTCCCCGAGGTGGCGGATCCGGTCGGCGATGTCGGCCGGATCCCGGCGCGGCACGGTCACGGCCGGGACGGCCGCCGAGGCCCCGCGGCCGCGGACCGCCGCCAGCACCGCGGCCGCGAACGGCAGCGACTCGTGCACGGGCCCGTAGCCGAGCCCGAAGACGACGGTCGCCGGATCCTGGTCGGGCTGGACCGGCGCCTCCTGTCCGTTGATCAGCCGGAGGTGTCCCTCGAACACCTCCGGCGAGCGCCACTCGACGCCGCTGAGTTCGGAGACGGCGAAGCTCTGGTCGCCGGCCTTCCACTTCGCGGACGACGCTCCCGTCCAGAACCACCGGAAGCGCACCGTCCGCCCGTCGAACGAGGCTTTCCCGTCGTACGCCTTGAACGACAGCGGCGCCTCCGGCGCGTCCACCAGGAACCGTTCGGCCGGTCCGGAGCCGGTCAGCTGCGACCGCAGCTCGTCGGCGTAGTACTCGGCGAGCGTCTCGCGCTCGGCGGGCAGCACCAGCCGGTAGGGGTCGCTTCCCTCCTTCAGCTGGCCGGCGGCCGCCTCCAGCAACGGATCGGCTCCCGCTCGGGGCTCCAGGCGCAGGACGACCGTCCCCCGCTTGCCGGGGGCCAGCGTCACCCCGGCGACGGCCGACAGCGGTATACGGCGCTCGCGGAGAGCCGAGAGCAGCTTGGGAGTGCGAAGCCCCCGTTCGTAGCGGATGAGGACGGAGTCGGACTCGAACTCCCAGGCGGCATGAAATCCGGCCAGTACGTCACCCATGCGGCTCATCGTAGGCGTGACACCCATTCTTCGTCCCCTCCCCGCGCGACCCCGCAATTACTGCGTCTCTACGCGCGTCCAGCCTCTGTCGTGTCGAACAAACCCGCCGTGCAGGCGTCATCGTCGTGGGCGCACTCCACCGAGCGGAATGCGCCGGTGCCGATCTCGGCGAAGTTGCGCAGGCTGTCCGTGCCCGGTTCGAAGTAGCCTCCGTGGCCCTGGGCCTCCCGTGCCGAGAGCACGCGGGCGCCGAACTCCCGCGCCATCGGGTCCTCGCCGTGCCCGAGGCCGCCGACCTCCAGGTGCGGCACGTCCTGGATCCAGTCGTCGGCGTCCCGCATCGCCCACACCCGGGCGTCGGTGCCCAGCTGGGCCGCCTTGTCCACGCGCATCCCGGGGCTGCCGGCCACCGCGATGTCGGTCACCCGGTCCGGCATGGAGCGCGCGGCGACCCCGCACACCACGGAGCCGTAGCTGTGGCAGAACAGCGACACCGGCGCGCGGCCCGGCAGGGCGCCGAGCAGGGCGTTCAGCCGGACGGCGCCGTTGCGTGCGCGCATCGCGGTGGCCGAGTCGATGCCCAGGCCGTCGGGCGAGGTGTAGTCGGCCCAGGCGATCACGGCCGTGCGCGTCGAGGGGCTCGCCGCGTGTTCGGCCGTGTAGAGGGCCTGGGCCATGCCTACGGGCGCCGAGTACTTGCGGTTGGTGCGCTGGAAGGTGAGCAGGTCGGTGTCGACGCCGGGGACGACCACGGAGATCCGCTCGGCGTCATCGAGCCGGCCGAACACCTCTGCGGCCCGGCCGGAGCCCTCCGGGTCGAAGGCGAGGATCTGCCGGCCCGCGGTGTTCATCGCCTCGTAGCGGTGCATCCGCCGGTCGGCGAGCAGCTGCCCTGCCGGGGTGAGCCGGCTGTCGTGCAGGCGTCTGCGCTCCACGCGGATCTGCTGGCGCAGGGCGACGCGGTTGGCGCGGTAGCGCAGCTCGGCGGGGGCGCCGTTCATGTTGCCCACCGCGAGCGCGTAGTCGTGCGCGAGCGCGGTGCGCTGCGGCGCGGTCAGCCCGGCGAAGAAACGGGCGAGCCGGGCGGGGGCGGAGTCGAGGTCCGGCAGCCGCCGGCCGTCGACCCGGCCGTGCTCCCACGCCGCGCGCGAGTGCTGCAGGGCGGTGGCGCCCCGGTGCTGGTGCAGGGCGGTCCAGCCGGTGGTCGTCAGCATCACGAACACCACGGCCAGGGCCGCCAGGGCGCGCCAGACGTTGAGCTGAGGGGAGGTGTCGAAGGAAGTCACTGTAAGGACACACTAGGAGAACGAGAGGGTCTCGGGTGACCCAAGTGATGGGGATCACGTTTCAACCGGCGTGCGAGTGGTCATGATCCCCTTCAGGCCTGTATGGGTCTCAGGCCCCGTGGTCCGCTCCAGGCTCGCGCCAGTCGCCCAGCAGAGCGGGCCCCAGGCCGTCGAGATACCGGGCCGTCAGCAGCCGGATCTCCTCCGGGTCGAGGTCCTCGCCCGTGGACCACCGGCGCTCCGCCGCCCGCATCGCCCCGCCGAACACCGCCACCGCCAGACGCGGCCGCGGATCGGCGTCCGCGTCGAGCCCCTCGCGCTCGGCGATCACCCGCGCCACGTCCTCCTCGACCTCCGCCGAGCGCCTGAGATGCGCGGCGAGCAGCACCGGCGTCTCCTCGATCACCCGGTACATGCGCAGATACAGCTCCACCGGGACGACGGACTCGACGACCTCGTTGATCGAGTACCAGCCGTCGACGACGGCCCGGCGCAGCGCCTGCAGCGGCGTCTCGTGCGCCGGGCGGGCGCGGACCTCCTCGACGAACCTGGTCACCGTCATCTCCACCAGGCCGAGCGCGACCTCGTCCTTGCCGGTGAAGTAGCGGAAGAAGGTGCGCTGGGAGACGCCGACGGCCTCGGTGATCTCGTCGACGGTGGTCCCGTCGTATCCCCGGGACGTGAACAGCTCCACGGCGGCCCGCAGCAGCGCGTCCCGGGTGCGCTGTTTCTTGCGTTCGCGCAGTGTGTGCATAAGTGTCAGTTACCGACTTGTGAACTCGTTTGTCAATTGTCAGTGGCTGTCACTAGCCTCGAACGCATGACTAGTCAGACCGCCATCGACTCGACGGGACCGGGGGGCAGGACGCCGGCAGACCCGTCGGAGGGACCGTCCGCCAAGGGGCTGCGCGGCCACCCGTGGTTCACCCTGCTCACCGTCGCCGTCGGCGTCATGATGGTGGCCCTCGACGGCACCATCGTCGCCATCGCCAACCCGGCCATCGCCAAGGACCTGGGCGCCACCTTCGCCCAGGTCCAGTGGATCACCAACGCCTACTTCCTGGCCCTCGCGGTCACCCTGATCACCGCGGGCAAGCTCGGTGACCGCTTCGGCCACCGTCAGACGTTCCTCATAGGCGTCGTCGGCTTCGCCGCCGCCTCCGGCGCGATCGGCCTGTCCGACAGCATCGCGCTGGTCGTCGTCTTCCGTGTCTTCCAGGGCCTGTTCGGCGCCCTGCTGATGCCCGCCGCGCTCGGTCTGCTGCGCGCGACGTTCCCGGCGGAGAAGCTCAACATGGCCATCGGCCTGTGGGGCATGGTCATCGGCGCGTCCACCGCGGGCGGCCCGATCCTCGGCGGCGTCCTCGTCGAGCACGTCAACTGGCAGTCCGTGTTCTTCATCAACGTGCCGGTCGGGGCCCTCGCCCTGGTCCTGGGCGTGCTGATCCTGCTCGACCACCGCGCCGAGAACGCCCCGCGCTCCTTCGACCTCCTCGGCATCGCTTTGCTCTCGAGCGCGATGTTCTGCCTGGTCTGGGCCCTCATCAAGGCGCCGGCCTGGGGCTGGGGCGACGGGGCGACCTGGGCGTTCCTGCTCGGCTCCGCGGTGCTCTTCGCCGCCTTCGCCTACTGGGAGACGAAGGTCCGGGAACCGCTGATCCCGCTGGCGCTGTTCCGCTCGGTCCCGCTGTCGGCGGGCGTGGTCCTCATGGTGCTGATGGCCGTCGCCTTCCTCGGCGGCCTGTTCTTCGTGACGTTCTACCTCCAGAACGTGCACGGCATGAGCCCCATCGACGCGGGCCTGCACCTCCTCCCGCTCACCGGCATGATGATCGTCGGCTCCCCGCTCGCGGGCGCGCTGATCACCAAGCTCGGCCCCCGCATCCCGCTGGCCGGCGGCATGGCGGCCACCGCGATCGCCATGTACGGCATGTCCACGCTCGAGACGGACACCGGCAGCGGTGTCATGTCGGTCTGGTTCGCCCTGCTGGGCCTCGGCCTCGCACCGGTCATGGTCGGCGCGACCGAGGTCATCGTCGGCAACGCGCCCATGGAGCTGTCGGGCGTGGCGGGCGGCCTCCAGCAGGCGGCCATGCAGATCGGCGGCAGCCTCGGCACCGCCGTGCTGGGCGCCGTGATGGCATCCAAGGTCGACAGCGACCTGCCGGCCAACTGGAAGGACGCGGGGCTGCCCGCGCTCACCCCCGCGCAGCTGGACCAGGCCTCGGAGGCGGTTCAGGTCGGCGCGGCCCCGGTGGCCAAGGGCACTCCCGAGGCGATCGCCGCGAAGATCGCCGACGTCGCCCACGACACGTTCATCTCCGGCATGAGCCTGGCGTCCCTGGTGGCGTCCGGGGTCGCGGTCGTCGCCGTCGTCGTCGCGCTGTTCACCAAGCGCGGGGAGAACGCGGACGCCGGCGCCGGGACGGGCCACATCTGAGGCGCTCCCGCCGGTCCGACCTGACGGAACTTCAAGGAATGTCCCCTATCAGGGTGACAACGCTAAAGGTTCCTCGCATCCGGTACGCGCCGCAGGTCACAGTTAGTCAAGCCCTCCGGATGGCAGGGCGGCCAGGGCTGCGGCGCGCTGCCGGAGGGGGACAGCGCGCCGACTGCCCGGCAACTGCGGGGAATAGTCCGCGTGTCGCGGGTACCCGACCATCGAACAGCCCCGGAATCCAGGGAGTTGACGATGGCCGGTTTCGGAAACGGCGCCCGCAGGTACCCCCGTTCGAGTGGCCGCACGGGGTCACAGGCCGGGCCGGATCGCGCGACGCTCGGAATCATCGGCCTCGTCTGCGCGGTCGCCGGATTCTTCGCGCTGGGGATCATCCTCGGCCCCGCGGCGATCGTCTGCGGCTGGCTGGCCATGGGCCGTAGCTGGGCGGGCTCCCGTCCGGTGCCGGCCCTGGTCGCCGTCGTCCTCGGCGCGATCGACACGCTGCTCGCGATCATCTGGCTGGCGGGCGCCACGGGAACGGGCAACGGGCTGCTCTGACCGGCAGCGAAACGCTCTGACCGGCAGCGAACGCACTGGCCGGCAGCGGACCGCTCCGACGGCCGGCTGACGGGCCGCGGGCCGTTCCGAGGCCCCGACTCCCCGCGCCTCCCGGCCGCCCCGCTACCCGGACGGTCGGCGGGAGGTCAGCGACGAGGTCCCACGGGCGCCGTCCTGCAGCGCCGCGACCTCTCGCCGCAGCGCCCGCACCTCCTCCGTCAGCGCCAGGATCGCCTCCGTCTGGGCGCGTTCCTCGACGTCGTCCTTGTCGAACCGCTCGATGAACCACGCCGCGATGTTCGCGGTCACCACACCGAGCAGCGCGATCCCGGAGAGCATCAGCCCGACGGCGATGATCCGTCCCAGCCCGGTGGTCGGAGAGTGGTCCCCGTATCCCACGGTCGTCATCGTCGTGAACGACCACCACAGGGCGTCACCCAGTGTCCGGATGTTCCCCTCCGGCGAGTCCCGCTCGACCGACAGCACGGCGAGCGAACCGAACATCAGCAGCCCGACGACCGCCCCGACGACGTAGGTGGTCATCCGGATCTGCGAGGCCATCCGCGCCCGCCGCCCCACCAGCAGCAGCGTCGAGACGAGCCGCAACAGCCGCAGCGGTTGCAGCAGGGGCAGCACCACCGCGCACAGGTCCAGCCAGTGCGTCCGCACGAACAGGCGCCGCTCGGGCGTCAGCGCCAGCCGGACCACGTAGTCCGCGGCGAACGTCCCCCACACCGCCCACTCCACCGAGGTGCAGGCCACCGTCAGCGGCCTGCCGGCGGAGGTGTCCACGATCGGCACCGCGTAGGCGAGGGCGAACACCACGGTGAGGGCCAGCAACGGCCGCTGGGTCCACTGCTCCCACCGGTCCTGCCGGTCCTGCGCCGTTCGTCGTTGCATGTCCGCATAGTAAAGAACGAGTAAGGGGCGGGGGAGCCGAAGCTCCACCGCCCCTCGCCCGCGGGTGACCTCTACGCGTCGCCCCCGGCCGCCCCCGGGTCCGCCGCCGACGCGTCCAGCAGCTGGTACCGGTCGATGGCCTGCTTCAGCAGCGACCGGTCGATCTTGCCCTCCTTGGCCAGCTCGGTGAGCACGCCGACGACCACCGACTGGGCGTCGATGTGGAAGAACCGCCGAGCCGCGCCGCGGGTGTCGGCGAAGCCGAAGCCGTCTGCCCCCAGCGACTGGTACGTGCCCGGCACCCAGCGGGCGATCTGGTCCGGCACCGACCGCATCCAGTCCGAGACGGCCACGAACGGCCCCTCGGCCCCGGCCAGCTTGCGCGTCACGTACGGCACCCGCTGCTCCTCCTCCGGGTGCAGCAGGTTGTGCCGCTCGACGTCGACGGCCTCGCGCCGCAGCTCGTTCCAGGAGGTGGCCGACCAGACGTCGGCCCGGACGTTCCACTCCTCGGCGAGGATCTTCTGCGCCTCGACCGCCCAGGGGACGGCCACGCCCGAGGCGATGATCTGCGCCGGAATCGAGCCCGCCGTGCCCTCGCTGAAGCGGTGGATGCCCTTGACGATGCCCTCGGCGTCCACGTTCTCCGGCTCGGCCGGGTGCTGGATGGGCTCGTTGTAGACCGTGAGGTAGTAGAAGACGTCCTCGCCGTGCGGGTGCTCGGGGGAGCTGCCGTACATCCTCCGGAGCCCGTCCTGCACGATGTGCGCGATCTCGAAGCCGTAGGCGGGGTCGTAGGCGACGCAGCCCGGGTTCGTCGAGGCGAGCAGCTGCGAGTGGCCGTCCGCGTGCTGCAGGCCCTCACCGGTCAGCGTCGTACGGCCGGCGGTCGCGCCGAGGACGAATCCGCGTGCCAGCTGGTCCGCCATCTGCCAGAACTGGTCACCCGTGCGCTGGAAACCGAACATCGAGTAGAAGACGTAGACCGGGATCAGCGGTTCGCCGTGCGTGGCGTACGCCGAGCCCGCGGCGATCAGGGACGCCGTGCAGCCGGCCTCCGAGATGCCGTCGTGCAGCATCTGCCCGGTCGGGGACTCCTTGTACGCGAGCAGCAGCTCACGGTCGACCGACTCGTACTGCTGGCCGAGCGGGTTGTAGATCTTCGCACTCGGGAAGAAGGAGTCCATGCCGAAGGTGCGGTACTCGTCCGGCGCGATCAGTACGAACCGCTTGCCGAGTTCCTTGTCCCGCATGAGGTCCTTGAGCAACCGCACAAACGCCATGGTGGTGGCGATCGACTGCTGACCCGAACCCTTCTTCACGGTCGCGTACGTCTTGTCGTCCGGCAGTGCGAGCGGCTTCGAGCGCACGACACGGGTCGGCACATAGCCGCCGAGGCCCTTGCGGCGGTCGTGCATGTACTGGATCTCTTCCGAGTTCCGGCCCGGGTGGAAGTACGGCGGGAGGCCGCCGTCCAGCTCCTTGTCGGAGATCGGCAGGTGCAGCCGGTCGCGGAAGCCCTTGAGGTCGGCGACCGTCAGCTTCTTCATCTGGTGCGTGGCGTTGCGGCCCTCGAAGTTCGGGCCCAGCGTCCAGCCCTTGACCGTCTTGGCGAGGATGACCGTCGGCTGGCCGGTGTGCTCCACGGCCGCCTTGAACGCCGCGTAGATCTTCTTGTGGTCGTGACCGCCGCGGCCCAGGTGCAGGATCTGGTCGTCGGTCATGCCCTCGACCATCGCGCGCAGCCGCTGGTCGTCGCCGAAGAAGTGGTCACGGATGTAGGAGCCGGACTCGGTGGCGTAGGTCTGGAACTGGCCGTCCGGCGTGGTGTTCATCCGGTTGACGAGGATGCCGTCGCGGTCCTGCGCGAGCAGCGGGTCCCACGACCGGTCCCAGATCAGCTTGATCACGTTCCAGCCGGCGCCGCGGAAGACCGACTCCAGTTCCTGGATCACCTTGCCGTTGCCGCGCACCGGGCCGTCGAGCCGCTGCAGGTTGCAGTTGACGACGAAGGTCAGGTTGTCCAGGCCCTCGCGGGCGGCGATGGTCAGCTGGCCGAGCGACTCCGGCTCGTCCATCTCGCCGTCGCCGAGGAACGCCCACACATGCGACTTCGACGTGTCGGCGATCCCGCGCGCGTGCATGTAGCGGTTCATCCGCGCCTGGTAGATGGCGCCGATCGGGCCGAGGCCCATCGACACCGTCGGGAACTCCCAGAAGTCCGGCATCAGCCGCGGATGGGGGTACGAGGACAGCCCGTGCGGCGCCTTCGACTTCTCCTGGCGGAACGCGTCGAGATTGTCCTCGCTGAGCCGGTCGAGCAGGAACGCGCGCGCGTAGATGCCCGGCGAGGCATGGCCCTGGAAGAAGACCTGGTCGCCGCCGTCGCCCTCGTCCTTGCCGCGGAAGAAGTGGTTGAAGCCGACGTCGTAGAGGGACGCGGAGGAGGCGAAGGTGGCGATGTGACCGCCCACGCCGATGCCGGGGCGCTGGGCCCTGGACACCATCACGGCCGCGTTCCAGCGGGTCGCGTTGAGGATCTTGCGCTCGATCTCCTCGTTGCCCGGGAAGAACGGCTCGGCCCTGGTGGGGATGGTGTTGACGTAGTCCGTGCTGCGCATCTCGGGCACGGCCACGCGCTTCTCGCGGGCCCGCTCGATCAGGCGCAGCATGAGATAGCGGGCCCGCTCCCGGCCGCGCTCGTCGATCGCGGCGTCGAGGGAGTCGAGCCACTCCTGGGTTTCCTCGGGATCGAAGTCAGGAACCTGACTAGGAAGGCCGCCAATGATGATCGGGTTGCGATCGGATCCGGAAGCCACGCTGTTCCTTACCTGTCAGAGGGCTGTGTGGGGCTGTTTTGTCTTGCTGGGAATCTCACCGGTATGAAGCTGCTTCTCCAGTAGCTGCACCGCCCCCATCGTGTACCTAGGGGCCGCAAACGTCATCTCTACCCCTAGGTAACCGGCACCCGTTCGAATCTCGTACCCTTGGATGGTTCTCAAATACGCAAACAGGGCAGATAGGTGTGGTGTGCGTCACCATTCGTCCGCATCGAGTGCCTGGAGTTGCGTCGACACGGCCAGGATCGTCACCGTTTCGGCGGTCCGAACCGCCGGGTACTTGCGCGATCCGTCCCGCCCGTGTGGACTACGGCCAATGCCTCGCGCACGCGCGTGGCTGAGATATTCCCAAATCATGATCAGGAGGCAACCCGTGAGCGCGACCGCGGACCACGCGGAGGAGCGGACCAGCCCTGCCGTCAGGCTGGGTTTCCAGCCCGAGCAGGTGGTCCAGGAGATCGGCTACGACGACGACGTCGACCAGGAGCTCCGCGAGTCCATCGAGGAAGTCATCGGCAGCGATCTGGTGGACGAGGACTACGACGACGTCGCCGACGCCGTAGTGCTCTGGTTCCGCGACGATGACGGAGACCTGACGGATGCGCTGGTGGACGCCACCACGTACATCGAAGAAGGCGGGTCGATCCTCCTCCTGACGCCGAAGACCGGCCGTACGGGATACGTGGAGCCGAGCGACATCTCCGAAGCCGCGACGACTGCGGGTCTGTCGGCCAGCAAGAGCGTCAGCGTGGGCAAGGACTGGAGCGGCAGCCGGCTGGTGACGCCCAAGGCCGCCAAGTCCAAGAAGTGACGTCCGAGGAGTGACGTCCCAGAAGTGATCGAGCCCGGACGGGCCGGGTCCTCGTGACCCGGCCCGTCCGTCGGTCCCGGTGATCGCTGCGTAGGCTGTTCTCACCCAGACAGCCCACGAAGGGACATCCAGGCGATGGCGATCCAGGTCGGCGACAAGGCCCCTGACTTCGAGCTCAAGGACAACCACGGCCGGGACGTGAAGCTCTCCGACTTCCGGGGCAGCAAGAACGTGATCCTGCTCTTCTACCCTTTCGCCTTCACCGGCGTGTGCACGGGCGAGCTGTGCGAGGTGCGCGACAACCTCCCGAAGTTCGCCGACCGCGAGACCGAGGTGCTCGCCGTCTCCAACGACTCCATCCACACCCTGCGCGTCTTCGCCGAGCAGGAGGGCCTGGAGTACCCGCTGCTCAGCGACTTCTGGCCGCACGGCGAGGTCTCCCGCGCCTATGGCGTCTTCGCCGAGGACAAGGGCTGCGCGGTGCGCGGCACCTTCGTCATCGACAAGGAGGGCGTCGTGCGCTGGACGGTCGTCAACGCGCTGCCGGACGCCCGTGACCTCGGCGCGTACGTCAAGGCGCTCGACACCCTCTGATCCCGCTCCGATCCCGCGGGGCCGTGGCTCTCGGACTTCCGGATCCCGGCGCCCGGATCCCGACACCCTGTGATTCTTCGGGTGCGGGGCCTGCGTCGTCCGGGAACCCGTCACTAGGATCGACTCGTTGATCCGATATCCAACGCAGGACGGGGCCCCCGCCCCAGGACACCAATGGAGGACCCGTGGGAGTCAGCCTCAGCAAGGGCGGCAACGTTTCGCTGACCAAGGAGGCCCCGGGCCTGACCGCGGTCATCGTCGGTCTGGGATGGGACGTGCGCACCACGACCGGCACGGACTTCGACCTGGACGCCAGCGCGCTGCTGCTGAACAACTCGGGCAAGGTCGGCAGCGACGCCAACTTCGTCTTCTTCAACAACCTCAAGAGCCCCGACGGCTCGGTCGAGCACACCGGTGACAACACCACCGGTGAGGGCGAGGGCGACGACGAGGCGATCAAGGTGAACCTCGCCGCGGTCCCGGCCGACGTCGAGAAGATCGTCTTCCCGGTCTCGATCTACGACGCCGAGAACCGCCAGCAGTCCTTCGGGCAGGTCCGCAACGCGTTCATCCGCGTCGTGAACCAGGCCGGCGGCGCCGAGATCGCCCGCTACGACCTGAGCGAGGACGCGTCGACCGAGACCGCCATGGTCTTCGGCGAGCTCTACCGGCACGGCGCCGAGTGGAAGTTCCGTGCCATCGGCCAGGGCTACGCGTCGGGCCTGCGCGGTATCGCGCAGGACTTCGGCGTCAACGTCTGAGCCGCAGGGCCGAAGTCACCCGAACGTCAGCTCCGTCCGGCGCCGCACCGTTTACGGTCGGCGCCGGACGCGCAGGACAACCAAGAGGCAGCACCGAGCACCACCTAGGGGAGGACCAGCAACATGGGCGTCACGCTCGCCAAGGGAGGCAACGTCTCCCTGTCCAAGGCCGCGCCGAACCTCACTCAGGTGATGGTCGGACTCGGCTGGGACGCGCGCTCCACCACCGGAGCCCCCTTCGACCTGGACGCCAGCGCACTGCTGTGCACCGACGGCCGGGTGATGGGGGACGAGTGGTTCGTCTTCTACAACCAGCTCACGAGCCCGGACGGCTCGGTCGAGCACACCGGCGACAACCTCACCGGTGAGGGCGAAGGCGACGACGAGTCGCTCCTGGTGAACCTTCCCAAGGTGCCGCCGCAGTGCGACAAGATCGTCTTCCCGGTCTCCATCCACATGGCCGACGAGCGGGGCCAGACCTTCGGACAGGTGGCCAACGCCTTCATCCGCGTGGTCAACCAGGCCGACGGCCAGGAACTCGCCCGCTACGACCTCAGCGAGGACGCGAGCACGGAGACGGCCATGATCTTCGGCGAGCTCTACCGCTACCAGGGCGAGTGGAAGTTCAGGGCCGTGGGACAGGGGTACGCGTCCGGACTGCGGGGCATTGCCCTGGACTTCGGGGTGAACGTCTCCTAGCGGCTCCGGCCTCTTCGGCAACCCGGCTACCGGTCGGTACGGGGCCGCCTGTACCGCACGTAACGGTCGACCCTTAGACTCAGCAGCTGAAAGTCAACGTTTCGTAAAGCCGAGTACGGCGCGGGGAGGCCCTCCGCCCAGACACCGTCTGGGAGGACCCCCAATACACGATTGGGTAGCCAGTGCTTCTGAAAACCTTCGGCTGGTCGTTCGCGATCACCGCGCTCGGCCTCGTGGCGGCGGGCTTCTACGGGGGGTGGGAGGCGCTCGGCATCGTGGCGATCCTCTGCGTCCTCGAAATCTCGCTGTCGTTCGACAACGCGGTGGTCAACGCCGGAATCCTGAAGAAGATGAGCGCCTTCTGGCAGAAGATCTTCCTCACGGTGGGCGTGCTGATCGCCGTCTTCGGCATGCGGCTGGTCTTTCCCGTCGTCATCGTCGCCATCAGCGCCAAGATCGGTCCGATCGACGCGGTGGACCTCGCGCTCAACGACAAGGACAAGTACCAGCAGCTCGTCACCGACGCGCACCCGTCGATCGCGGCCTTCGGTGGCATGTTCCTGCTGATGATCTTCCTGGACTTCATCTTCGAGGACCGGGACATCCAGTGGCTTCGCTGGATCGAGCGCCCGCTCGCCAAGCTGGGCAAGGTCGACATGCTGTCGGTCTGCATCGCGCTGGTCGTCCTGCTGATCACGTCCTTCACCTTCGCCACCCACGCCCACCAGCACGGCGGAGCGCACGTCGACAAGGCGCAGACGGTCCTGATCTCGGGCATCGCCGGTCTGATCACGTACATGGTCGTCGGCGGCCTCTCCGGCTACTTCGAGGACAAGCTCGAGGAAGAGGAGGAGCGTGAGCACGAGGAGGAGGAAGAGGCCGCGCGGACCGGGAAGAAGCGTTCGCCGGTCGTCCTCGCCGGCCAGGCCGCGTTCTTCATGTTCCTCTACCTCGAGGTCCTGGACGCGTCCTTCTCCTTCGACGGCGTGATCGGCGCCTTCGCCATCACCAACGACATCGTCCTGATGGCCCTCGGCCTCGGCGTCGGCGCCATGTACGTCCGCTCGCTCACCGTGTACCTCGTCCGCCAGGGCACCCTCGACGACTACGTCTACCTGGAGCACGGCGCCCACTACGCGATCGGCGCCCTCGCCGTCATCCTCATGGTCACCATCCAGTACCAGATCAACGAGGTCATCACCGGCCTCGTCGGCGTCGTCCTGATCGCCTGGTCCTTCTGGTCCTCCGTGCGCCGCAACAAGGCGCTGGCAGCGGCAGAGGGAAAAGCCCGGGGCTCGGACGAGAAGACTGAGGTCTCGTCCGGGGTGTGACCGCACGCTGAGTGAGGAACGCTCTGAACGGGGCGGCCGGTGAGGACACTGTCCTTCGCACGGCCGCCCCGTCAGTCTGTTCCGGCGAATGCCGTGGACGTGGATGTGGGGGCGGGAATGGGCTTCTTCGACGGAATCCTGGGCAGCAGGGCGGCCGACTTCGACTCGGGCAGCGCGGCCACCAACGCGATCGAACTGACCAAACGGCATCACACGGTGTCCCTCACCAAACAGGGCGCCGCGACCGGCAACCTGCGGGTGAACCTGGCCTGGCGGATGCGCACGTCCGACATCGGCGGGCTGCAGCGGGAGAGCCTGCTGCGCCACCCCTTCAAGGCGCTGCGGCCCCCGGAGGTCATCGAGCACAGCCAGAGCATGGTCAACGTCGACCTCGACCTCGGCTGCCTGTACGAGCTGGCCGACGGCACGAAGGGCGTCGTCCAGCCGCTGGGCGGTCTGCTGGGCGACGTGAACGCGGCGCCGTACGTGAAGCTGAGCGGGGACGACCGGTTCGGTTCGGCGTCCGGCGAGACGATGTACGTCAACCTCGACCACCGCGAGCAGATCAAGCGGCTGCTCGTCTTCGTCTACATCTACGACCAGACGCCGGCCTTCGACCGCACGCACGCGATCGTCACGCTGTACCCGAGCAACGGGCCGCGGATCGAGATAGGCCTCGACGAGCGGCATCCGCAGGCCCGCTCGTGCGCGGTGGTGATGATCGAGAACGTCAAGGGGGAGCTGATCGTGCGACGCGAGGTGCGCTTCGTCTACGGCTTCCAGGCCGAGCTGGACCGGCTCTACGGGTGGGGGCTGCAGTGGGGCCGGGGCTACAAGGCGAAGGCCGAGAGGTAGCGCCGCAGGGCGCTCACCCGGCCGCCCTCACGGCACGCACGGTCTGCCCGCACCGGCCCGCCCGGAACCTCACCGTCCGATGAACTGCGGGCCCTGCGGCGGCAGGCGGAAGGCGCCGTCCGGATAGCCGTAGCCGTACGTCGGCAGACTCGCCGGGTAGCCGTACGACGGCTGCTGCTGGGGGACCGCCGAGGCCGGCTGCTCCGGCGGCAGCGGCTGGGACGGGCCCGGGGCCTGCTGCGCCTGGGACGGCGCCGGGTCGGCGGCGGCCTCCTCCGACTCGTCCACCGAGATGCCGAAGTCGGTGGCCAGGCCCTTGAGGCCGTTGGAGTAGCCCTCGCCCAGGGCGCGGAACTTCCAGCCCTCGCCGCGCCGGTACAGCTCGCCGCAGATCAGCGCCGTCTCCTGGCCCGTCTCGGGGCGGATGTCGAAGGTGGCCAGGGGCTCACCGTCGGCCGCCGCGTCGTACAGCAGGATGCTGAGGGAACGTACGCGGTCGAACGTGACACCGTCCGCCGAAGCGACCAGCAGAATCTGGCCGACGCCGGACTCGACACCGGAGAGGTCCGTCTGGATGGTGTCGGTAAGGCCCTCGGCGACGCGCTTCTTGCCGAGCCGCCACACCTTCCCCGAGGGATGGCGGGGCTGGTTGTAGAAGACGAAGTCCTCGTCGGAGCGCACACGACCGTCGAGGCCGAGGAGCAGCGCCGAGACGTCGACGTCCGGGACCCCCTGCCCGGGGGTCCAGCGCAGCACGGCGCGCACCGTGGTGGCTTTCAGCGGGACGTTCGACCCCTTCAGCATCGCGTGCGTCATGCGGTCATCCTGCCTTCTCGGGCCTGCTCACGACAATGCGGGGTACTCGGGTGCCCCGCACACGACTGCCGCGGGTCCGTGCGGGACTGTGCGTGTCGGAGTTACCTGAAATTCATGACCGGGGGGAACCCCGGACATGGGTCCCTACGTACTATTACCGGCCACCTCTTGCCGAATCCATCGCCTTACCTTGCACCACAGGGGAGATTTATGCGTCATTTCGGGCACCTCGCCCCTGAGGTGCGACATCGCCTCTTCTACCGGGAGCCGTGCGCCTTCGGCGCCGACTCCCCGGCCAAGCTGCTCTCCGCCGCCCTGGGCGCCACGCTCTACAGCCCGGCCACGCGGCCCCGGCTGGCGGACGACATCGTCAAGCAGACCGAGCGCGGCGTCGTGTCGATGGTGTTGTGCCTGGAGGACTCCATCGGCGACGAGGACGTCGCGGCCGGTGAGGAGAACCTCGTCCGGCAGTTCGCCGACCTCGCGGCCCGGCCCGGCCCGCAGCTGCCGCTGCTGTTCATCCGGGTGCGCACGCCCGAGCAGATCCCGGACCTGGTCCGGCGCCTGGGAGCCACCGCCGAACTGCTCAGCGGGTTCGTCTTCCCCAAGTTCACCGAGGAGCGGGGCATCCCCTTCCTGGAGGCCCTGTCGGGCGCCGAGGCGGCGAGCGGCCGCCGGCTGTTCGGCATGCCCGTGCTGGAGACACCCGAGCTGATGTACCGCGAGACGCGGGTGGACGCCCTGGAGGGCATCGCCCGCGCCGTCGAGAAGTACCGCAGCCGGGTCCTCGCGCTGCGCCTGGGCGTGACCGACTTCTGCTCCTCGTACGGGCTGCGCAGAGCGCCCGACATGACCGCCTACGACGTCCAGATCGTCGCCTCCGTGATCGCGGACGTCGTGAACATGCTGGGCCGCGCCGACGGGACCGGGTTCACGGTGACCGGGCCGGTCTGGGAGTACTTCCGGGTGCCCGAGCGCATGTTCAAGCCGATGCTGCGGCACAGCCCCTTCCTGGAGGGCCAGGCCGTGGAGCTGCGCGAGAGACTGATCGAGCACGCGATGGACGGACTGCTGCGCGAGATCTCCCTCGACCACGCCAACGGTCTGCTCGGCAAGACCTGCATCCATCCCTCGCACGTGCCGGCCGTGCACGCGCTGTCCGTGGTCAGCCACGAGGAGTACAGCGACGCGGCGGACATCCTGCGGCCGGAACGCGGCGGTGGGGGTGTACTGCGGTCGCAGTACACGAACAAGATGAACGAGGTGAAACCGCACCGCGCCTGGGCCGAGCGCACCATGCTCCGCGCGGAGGTCTTCGGCGTCGCCCACGAGGACGTCAGCTTCGTCGACCTGCTCGCCGCCGGCATACCCGGCTGAACACCCACCTCATCCACAAGGGACGCATGAACAACGCAGTGAACCACGGGCACGACGACGCGATCTGGTCCGGGACCTGGGTCGCGCAGCGGCTCGGCGTCGAGCTCGTCGGCGACGACACGCTGACGGACCTGCTGGGGCTGGCGTTGCGCCGCAACCCCAAGCGGGCCCATCTGCTGGTCTCCCACGTGCTGGGCAAGCACATCCCGCAGTTTCCGTCCGTCGTGCACGGGCACGGCTTCGCGCTGGGCCGCCGGGTGCGCGAGCTCCTCGGCGCCGAGGAGGCCGCCCGGGCGGTCGTCCTGGGCTACGCGGAGACCGCCACCGGCCTCGGCCACTGTGTCGCCGACGGCCTCGGCGCCGCTCCCTACCTGCACTCCACCCGCCGCCCCGTGGCGGGCGTCGTCTCGGCGGGCGGCTTCGAGGAGTCCCACTCCCACGCCACCTCCCACCTGCTGCTCCCGGAGGACCCGTCGCTGCTGGTCGGGGACGGCCCGCTGGTTCTGGTCGACGACGAGTTCTCCACCGGCAACACGGTCCTGAACACGATCCGGGCCCTGCACGAGCGGTATCCGCGCCGGCGGTACGTCGTCGTGGCGCTCGTCGACATGCGCTCGGCGGCGGACGCGGGCCGGCTGGCGGAGTTCGCCCGCGAGATCGGCGCCCGGGTGGACCTGATCGCCACCGCCTCCGGCACGGTACGGCTCCCCGACGGCGTGCTGGAGAAGGGGCAGGAGCTGGTCGCCCGGTACGAGGCCGAGGGCGCCGCGAGCGGTGACCGGTCGTCCGCGGGCGGGCAGGGCGACGACCGGGACGCCGACGCGAACTCCGGCCCGCGGGGGGCGCGGGGCTCCGACGACGCGCGGCTCCGCCGCGAGGTGCGACCGGCCACGGCGGACCCGCAGCGGGAAGCCGACCGCACCCGCCGGACGCGGCCCCCCGGCCACATCACCCGTGTCGGCCTGTCCTGGCCCCGTGGCCTTCCCGACGGCGGCCGGCACGGCTTCACCCCCCGGCACCGCGCACGCCTGGAGGCCGCACTCCCCGCCATGGCGGCCCGTCTCGCCGAGGCGATACCCGAGGACGCCCGGCGCGTCCTGGTCCTGGGCTTCGAGGAGCTGATGTACGCCCCCCTCAGGCTCGCCCGCGAGCTGGAGCAGGTCGTCGCCGCCGAGGTCCGCTACTCGACCACCACCCGCTCGCCCGTCCTCGCGGTCGACGACCCGGGATACGCGATACGCAGCCGCATCGTTTTCCCGGCGCATGACGACCCGGACGACGGCCCCGGCGAGCGCTATGCCTATAACGTCGCGGGCGGAGGCTTCGACGCCGTCGTCGCCGTCGTGGACTCCGTGGCCGACACCCGGGAGCTGCACGCCCCGGACGGCCTCCTGTCCCAGCTCGCCGCGCACACGCCGCACGTGGTCCTCGCGGTCGTCCCCTCGTACGTCCCCGAGCCGCTGTACGTAGCCGCCCTGTCTGAAGAGAGACCCGCCATGCTGCCCGACCCCCTCCGCGGCCCCGCCTTCTCCTCGTACGCGCCCGAGGAGGTCGGCTGGCTGCTCCAGGACCTCTCCGACGTGACGCTGGAGGCGCCGACCGAGGAGCGGGAGGAGGCCATCCAGAGCGGCGGAGCGCACTACGCCGAGTCGCTGCCCGTCGAGTACCAGCCCAGCGAGCAGTACCAGGAACTGTTCCACGCCGCCCTGGAGACCTCGGCGGCGCGGATCGCGCAGGCCGTGGGGGTCGTCACGGACACCGTGATCGCGGAGCGGTCGCCCCGGCCCGTCCTGGTCTCCCTGGCCCGGGCCGGCACGCCCGTCGGCGTGCTGATGCGCCGCTGGGCGCAGTTCCGGCACGGACTCGACCTGCCGCACTACGCCGTGTCCATCGTGCGCGGCCGGGGCATCGACGCCAACGCGCTGCGCTGGCTGGCCGCCCACCACGACCCGCGTGACGTCGTCTTCGTGGACGGCTGGACCGGCAAGGGCGCGATCACCCGGGAACTGGCCGCGGCGATCGGGGAGTTCGAGGCGCGTGGCGGCGCGGCCGGCTTCGACCCGGAGATCGCGGTGCTGGCCGACCCCGGCTCGTGCGTGCGCACCTACGGCACCCGCGACGACTTCCTCATCCCGTCCGCCTGCCTCAACTCGACCGTGTCGGGGCTCGTCTCGCGGACCGTGCTGCGGGCCGACCTGGTGGGCCCGGACGACTTCCACGGCGCGAAGTTCTACCGCGAGCTCGCCGGCACGGACGTCTCGGTGGCCTTCCTGGACGCCGTCGCCGCCCGCTTCCCGGAGGTCGCCGACGCCGTCGACGGCGCGGTCAAGGAGCTGCTGGCCGGCGATCGCACCCCCAGCTGGGAGGGGTGGGCGGCGGTCGAGCGGATCAGCGAGGAGTACGGCATCCACGACGTGAACCTGGTCAAGCCGGGCGTCGGCGAGACCACCCGGGTGCTGCTGCGCCGGGTGCCGTGGAAGATCCTGGCGCGGGCCGGGGCGGGCGCGGACCTGGACCACGTACGTCTGCTCGCGGAGCAGCGAGGGGTGCCCGTCGAGGAGGTCGGCGACCTGCCGTACACCTGTGTCGGGCTCATCCACCCGCAGTACACCCGCGGCGCGACCGGCGCCGACGGCACGGCGGTGACGGTCTGATGCCGGTTCTGGTGGCGAGCGACCTCGACCGGACGCTCATCTACTCGGCGGCCGCCCTGGCGCTGACCATGCCGGACGCCCGGGCGCCGCGGCTGCTGTGCGTGGAGGTGCACGAGGCGAAGCCGCTGTCGTTCATGACGGAGACGTCCGCGCAGCTGCTGACCGACCTCGGCGACCGGGCCGTCTTCGTGCCGACGACGACGCGCACGCGCAAGCAGTACCAGCGCATCAACCTGCCGGGCCCGCCGCCGACGTACGCGATCTGCGCCAACGGCGGCCATCTCCTCGTCGACGGGGCGACCGACCAGGACTGGCACGCGGCCGTGCTCGCGCGGCTGAGCGCCCAGTGCGCCCCGCTCGCGGAGGTGCAGGACCATCTGACGAGGACGGCGGACCCGCTCTGGCTGCGCAAGCAGCGGATCGCCGAGGACCTCTTCGCCTACCTGGTCGTGGAGCGCGAGCTGCTGCCCGAGGAGTGGGTGAAGGAGCTCGCGGTCTGGGCGGAGAACCGCGGCTGGACGGTGTCGTTGCAGGGCCGCAAGATCTACGCGGTGCCCAAGCCGCTGACCAAGAGCGCCGCCGTGCGCGAGGTGGCCCGCCGCACCGGCGCCGGACTGACGCTGGCGGCGGGCGACTCGCTGCTCGACGCCGACCTGCTGCTGGCCGCGGACCGGGGCTGGCGTCCGGGGCACGGCGAGCTGGCCGACGCGGCCTGGACGGCCCCGGAGATCACCGCCCTGCCCGAGCGGGGCGTGCTGGCCGGCGAGCGCATCCTGCGGGAGTTCCTCAAGGCCTCGCGGCTCGGCTAGCCGCCGCCGGGGCCGGGCTGCCTGCGCCGGAAGCGCCGGCGCGGTCAGCCGCAGCAGCCCCCGCCGCAACAGCCCCCGCCCCCACCTCCGCCTCCGCCGCCCGTGCCGGGCGCGGGGGCGGACTTCGTGCCGCCCACCGCGACCGTTGAGAGAAGCTTCACTGTGTCGTCGTGGCCCGCGGGGCAGTCGGCGGGATCGGCGGACTGCGCCATGGGGCGGCTCAGTTCGAAGGTGTCGCCGCAGGTCCGGCAGCGGTACTCGTAGCGAGGCATGCCGTCAGACTAAGGCCCTATGCTCGGTGGTGGCGTCAGCAGTTTGACCTCTGTTCACTTCTGTCGATTCCTTATGTGGAGAATTTGCGAAGGGCGCTGGTAATTTGAGAGCGCCGTGTTGAACCCCGAGGTCGAGAGGGTTCGAGGATTGCGGCCGCGTCAACGGCAACCATGTCAGGCCCTCGTAAGTCTGTACGTCTGCCCGCGAGCAACACGGAATGCGGAGGGAGACGCGTAGTGACCCAGGCGGGGCAGGGGGAGGAGCCCCAAGAGCCGGATGCCACCATGCAGTTGAAGGTTCCTGCCTCTTTCAAGGCGGACGAGACCATGCAGCTGCGGGTGTCGGATATACCGGCGCTTCCGGACACGTCCGAGGAGGGCGCCGACGGGAAAGCGCGTTCTTCGAAGAACAGAAGAAAAGCTCCCCGTCTCTCCCTGTTTGTCCGTGTATGCGCCGTTCTGGGTCCTCGACTGGCTCCGCTCGTCGCCGCTCTGACGCCGTATGTGGCTCGTGTCACGCCGTACGCCCGCAAGCTGCGCCCCCTGTATCCGCGCCCCGGCCGCACCGACTGGCGGCGCTGGATACCCTCCTGGCGGCAGTGGCTCGGCGGCGTCCTCGCGTCCATAGGACTGAGCAGCCTGCTCCTGGTCGTGGCCTACGCCGCCACCGACATCCCGGACAACCTCAACTCGTACGCCACCCAGCAGGACAACGTGTACTTCTGGGCCGACGGCACGCCGATGGCCCGCACCGGATGGGTCCAGCGCCAGGCGATGCCGCTCAAGGACATCCCCGAGGACGTGCGCTGGGCGGTGCTCGCCGCCGAGAACGCCAGCTTCTACAGCGACCCCGGCATCTCCTTCAAGGGCATCAGCCGCGCCCTGTTCCGCACGATCGGCCAGGGCGACACCCAGGGCGGCTCGACGATCACCCAGCAGTACGTCAAGAACGTCTACCTGAACCAGAACCAGACGGTCAGCCGCAAGTTCACCGAGGCGATGATCGCCCTCAAGCTCGACAACCAGATGAGCAAGGACGACATCCTCGAGGGCTATCTCAACACCAGCTGGTTCGGCCGGGGCACCTACGGCATCCAGCGGGCCGCCCAGGCCTACTACGGCAAGGACGTCAGCGAGCTCAACGCCAGCGAGGCCGCCTTCCTCGCCTCGCTGCTCAAGGGCGCGGGCCTGTACGACCCCACCCTCGCCCCGGCCAACCGCGCCCGGGCCGTCGAGCGCTGGTCCTGGACCCTGGACCGGATGGTCGACATCGGCAAGCTGTCGAAGGCCGAGCGCGCCAAGTACACCAAGTTCCCCGAGCCGCTCAAGTCCAACCCGCTCTACGACACCGGTGAGCAGAGCGACTACCTGGTGGAGCTGGCCTCCCAGTACGCCAAGAAGGCCGGGAACATCTCGGACAAGGACTACGACCTCGGCGGCTACCAGATCTACACGACGTTCGACAAGAACCGCGAGACCAAGCTCACCGACACCGTCACCAAGGCCCGCAAGAAGGCCCTGAAGGAAGACCCGAAGAACGCCAAGGACGCGCACTTCGGCGCATCCTCCGTGGCCTCCGACGGGCGCATACTCGCCGTCTACGGCGGCCCCGACCACCGTACGCAGGGTTACAACGAGTCCAACGCCACGACCGTCCCCGCCGGATCGGCCTTCCAGCCGTTCGTGTACGCGGCCGGTCTGGAGCACGGCATCCACAAGACCCGCGACGGCGCCACCGAGACGGTCACCGGCCAGACGCTCTACGACGGCGACAACGCGGTGCCCGTGACGACGCCCGAGGGCCCGTACTGGGACCGCAGCGGCAAGAAGGCGGCCGCCAAGAACGACGGCGGCAGGTCCTACGGGCGGATCTCCCTGCACCGCGCGCTGGCACTCTCGGTGAACACACCGTTCATGCAGCTCGGCATGGACACCGGACTGGACGTGGTGCGCTCCACCGCCGAGCGCTCCGGGCTGCTGCCCTCCAGCTTCGGGGCCCAGGTGCCCGCGCTGTCCACGGGCAGCGCCACGCCCAGCGCGATCCGCATGGCGAGCGGCTACTCCACCTTCGCCGCCGGCGGCAAGCACACCGAGCCCTACTCGGTGCGGCTGATCACCAAGAACGGCACCAAGATCGCCCTGGAGACGCCGACCGCGAGCCGGGCGTTCGGCGCCGAGGTGGCCGAGGAGGTCAACTCCGCACTCGCGGACTCCTTCCGCACCGCCCACCCGGACGACGTGCCCGCCTCGCAGACGCAGTCCGGCCGGACCGGCTCGCTCGGCCAGGTGACCGGAAAGGCGGGCACCGCCCAGAACGACACCGCCGCCTGGTACGTCGGCACGGCCAAGACCGTGTCCACGGCGGTCGTCGTCTACCGCATCGACCTCGGCAAGAGCCTCGAACCGCTTCCCCTGAAGGGCGTCGCCGGCCCGGCCGACGACAGCGTCCCGTACGGCATCTGGTCAGGTGCCATGAGCCCGCTCGGCTGACCACCGAACCGGGCACCCGCGCCCCCCGAACCACGGAGAATGAGCCGCACATGAAGTCACCGTCGGGCCGCCGCCGCAAGGCCGTGGCAACGCGCCGCCCCGCCGCCACGCACCCGGGGTTCCTGACGCTGGCCGCGCTGCTCGTCGTCGCGTCCCTGATGGGCGGCTACCTGGTGCTCAACCGCACCTCCAACACCCAGCCGACCGCGTCCTCGGGGGACAGCAAGAAGGCGTCGGCGGGGGCCACCAAGGAGCCGGAGTGGGACGGCAAGACGCATGTCCTCGGCGACGGGTCCACCTCGTACACGGGGCCGCAGGCGGGGCAGTTGAAGCCGGTCCCGCTCAAGCCCGGCGAGAAGCCGCCGCAGTTCGTGGTGTTCTCCTGGGACGGCGCGCTGCAGGGCGACGACGGTCTCTTCGAGCACTACCGCAAGCTCGGCGAGCAGTACAACGCCGACATGACCTTCTTCCTCACGGGCATCTACCTGCTGCCCAAGAGCAAGAAGGGTCTGTACTCCTCGCCGCAGCACCCCGTGGGGTCGTCCGCGATCAGCTTCCCGACCGACGAACACATCCGCACCACGCTGGAGCAGCTCGGCGAGGCGTGGAAAGAGGGCAACGAGATCGGCACCCACTTCAACGGCCACTTCTGCGGAGCCAAGGGCGGCGGCTTCTGGAGCGTCGACGAGTGGAAGAGCGAGATCGACCAGTTCTACAAGTTCGTCGAGAACTGGAAGACCAACACCGGCTACAAGGACATACCCCCGCTGCCCTTCGACTTCAAGAAAGAGGTCACCGGCGGCCGGGCGCCGTGCCTGGAGGGCCAGGCGAACCTCCTGAAGGCCGCCAAGACCTACGGCTGGCGCTATGACGCCAGTTCCTCGGGCGACTTCCAGATCTGGCCCACGAAGAAGAACGGCCTGTGGGACTTCCCGCTCCAGGCGCTCCCGTACGACGGCGGCAAGTACCAGGGCCTGTCCATGGACTTCAACTTCCTGGCCAACCAGTCCGACGGCGAGCCCGAGGGCGACCCCGCCAAGTACCCGCAGTGGGAGCAGGAGACGCTCGACGCCTACATGGCGGGCTTCAACCGGGTCTACTACGGCAGCAGGGCCCCGCTGTTCATCGGCAACCACTTCGAGGAGTGGAACGGCGGCATCTACATGAAGGCCGTCGACGAGGTCATCAAGACCGTGTGCACCAAGAAGGGCGTCAAGTGCGTGTCCTTCAAGGAGCTGTCCGACTGGATGGACGTCCAGTCGCCCGCCACGCTGGAGCGGCTGCGCAGCCTGGATCCGGCCCAGAATCCCGACTGGTCGACAGTCGTGAAGTGACCCGCCCCGGGGGCGGCGTTGACGTGACCAAACCTCAACCGCAACCCCCTTCACAACAGCCACACACCCCGTGCAAAGATGCCCTCCCGGCATCCCTCCGCCGGGGCAAGAGGGGAAACACCAGTGAAGTCAAGGAAATTGAGCGGCACGCGCCGCCGCGTCACGATACTCGGGGCAGCCGCGACCTCGGTCGTCGCCGGAGTCGCCCTGCTGCCCAACTGGTCCGCGGGCGCCGCCGTCGTCGACGACCCCACGGTCGACGCGGGGACCAAGGCCACCTTCCAGCGGCTCGCCGACGCGGTCTTCACCGACCGTACGGACGCGCTGGTCACCGGCGCGCAGGGCGGCCGGGACAAGCCGCTGACCAACGGCTTCTCCGGCGGCGTCAAGCTGTCCTCCGGCACGGCCCGCACCGAGGACGCCACCCTGTCCTCGCTCGGACAGCGCAAGGACAAGCTGGCGAAGGCCGGTGAGAAGTACAGCAAGGCCACCACGACCGTCACCCTGAACGCCACCCGCGTGACGGGCCGCACGGCCAAGGCGGACGTCACCGAGACCACGACCCTGACCTACGCGCAGGCCCGCGGCAACGCGCCGAAGAGCACCGGGTTCCAGGCCACGCACGAGCTGACGTTCAAGGCCGACCAGCAGGGCAACTGGCAGCTCACCACCATCAAGGACACCGACCAGGGTGGCCTCGCGGTGAACACGCTCTCCAAGCCGACGTCCGTCAAGGCGACCACCGCGGCCGACGACGACACCATGCCCAACGCCCCGCGCGCGGCCACCACCCGCAACCCGGCCGCCGTCCCGAAGACCGGCACCGCCTACGACTACAAGGCGATGGCCGCCTACGCCGAGAAGTACTGGAACGTCTACAACAAGGACTACCCGGACTTCAACGGCCACACGGACGGCGGCGACTGCACCAACTTCGTCAGCCAGTCCCTGAAGGCCGGCGGCTGGAAGCACGTCCCCGGCTACGTGTACGACTACACCAAGTGGTTCGGCACCGCGGACATCCAGTCGGACTCGTTCGTCGGCGTCAACGAGTGGTCCTGGTTCGCGCAGAACTCCAAGCGCACCACCCCGCTGGCCAACGTCTACCAGCTGGAGGTCGGCGACGTCCTCCAGATGGACTTCGACCGGGACGGGTCCAAGGACCACACGATGATCGTCACCGCCAAGAGCAACGGCGTGCCGTACGTGACGTACCACTCGAACAACACCCTGCGCAGGTCGGTCGCGAGCCTCGTCTCGTCGTACCCGACCGCGTACTACTACGCCTACCGCACCTGATCGGACGACGGGGGCGACGCGGGAGGCCGGTTCTCCCCGAGCTCCCGACGGCGGTCCTGCTCCTCCGCGAGGTCGGGATGGCGGGACCGCCAGTAGGGGTTGTCGTGCGGCAGGGCGGAGCCCACCCTGCCGTACATCCCGAAGACCATCAGCAGGATCCCGATCACGAAGCTCAGCATGCAGTTCTGGATCTCGAAGGCCAGGAAGTTGTAGTCCGTCTGCAGCAGGGCCATGTTGAGGAATCCGCTGATGATGAACAGCCCGCCGAGGGTCATGTTCAGCGTGGACGCGAAATTCCCGCCGATCACCATGCCCACGAAGAGCAGCAGCCCCACGGCCACCGACAGCCAGCTGAGCGCGCCGTTGGTGTTGAGGCTCCACACCTGGTCCCCGCCGGTGTCGAAGAAGCCGATCTTGTCGATGATCCCGAAGATCCCGAAGACGAGCAGACCCAGACCCATGAGCCCGGCGCCGATCCGGTAGACCAGGTTCAGCCGGTGATCGAGCGGCAGATGGTCGTTGAACCTGATACGCCGCCTGGACTCGGAGCGCACCGCGTGTGTCGCCATCTCCGCCTCCCGGAGGGTGAGACATGCCGGCGTGGAACATGCCGACGAGGCCGTACCCCACTCAATATCCGCCCGTAGAGCGCGGTGGGCAACGCAGCGCCCCGCCCGGGTGTCAGTGCCCCGTGCCGCCGCGTTCCCCGCGGATGCGGGCCACCACGTCGGCGACCGCCCGCCGGACGGCCTCCGTCTCCGTCAGGAAGTGCCAGTAGTCGGGGTGCCGGCCCTCCAGCGTGCCGATCGCCCGCTCCAGCCGCGCCACCGCGTCGTCCAGCGGGCGCGCGTGCCGCGGGTCGGGCGTGTTGCGGCCCGCCATGGCCAGCCGCTGGGCGTCCCGGATGGCGAACCTGGTCCGGTCGATCTCCGCGCGCGGATCCTTCTGGACCGCGTTCAGCCTGGTCAGCCTGTCACCTGCGGCCGAGACCGCCTCGTCCGTGGTGTTCAGCAGGGCCCGCGCGGTCGACAACAGCGAGGTGGCGTCCGGCCACCGCTGGGCGTCGCGTGCCGCCTGCGCCTCCTTCAGCTTGTCCTCGGCCTGCCGGACGTGTTCCCCGGCCTCGTCGGGGACGTGCTGGAGGTCCTGCCAGCACGCGGCCGAGAAACGCCGCCGCAGCTCGCTCAGGATCGGCTCCACCTGCTCCGAGCGGGTCGTCAGCGCCTGCGCGCGGGTGCGCAGCGAGACGAGCCGGTGGTCGGTCTCGGCGGCCCGCTCCGGCAGCCGCTCGGCCTCCACCCGGACCGCCTCGGCCTCCCTGGAGACCCGCTCCGCCCGCTCCAGGGTGAGCGGCACCCCGTGCCGGCCCGCGCCTTCGTTCAGCTTCGTCAGCTCGGGCGCCAGCGCCGCCAGCCGCGCCGCGAGATCGTCCGCCCGCAGCCCGCTCTCGCGTACGGCGTCCAGCGCGTCGGACGCCGCCAGCAGCGCCTGCCGGGCCCGTTCCACGGCGGGCGCGAGCCGGGCCAGCTGGGTCTCCGCCTTGCCGAGCAGCGGGCCCAGTCCCTCGGCGAACCGGTCCAGCTCCCGTTTGACGCGCATCAGCTCGTCCTTGGCGCGGGTCAGCTCCGCGCGCGCCTGGGAGGCCGCCGCGGCCTCCAGGTCGTCGCGGTCGAGATCGTGCGCGTCGACGGCGTCGATGTACTGGCTGCTGGCCTCGTCGATGCGCCTGCCGACGGCCTCGAAGTCGGACACCGCGCGGCGGGCGGCCGGGGTGTCGTCCACGGCCCTGATCGTCTCGATCGAGATCCGCAGGTCGCGCTGGGCGCTGTCCAGCTCGTAGAAGGCGGTCGCCGCCGCGTCCTTCGCGGCCTGCGCCTCGGCCCGCTGCCCTTCCGCCCGGCCGCCGAACCAGCGCCGGGTGCCGCCGCCGGCGAACGCGGCGGGCAGCGCGAGGGCGAGCACGAGGGGAAGGGCGACGAGGGTGAGGGAGTCCGACAGGGCACGGGCCCGTGCGCGCGGCTTCGACGGCGAATACGGCTGCGATGGTGTCGCCGTCACATCCCTCTCCCGTGCTGTGATCCGCCCTGCCCCGGTGTCATTCTCCCACCGGTTAAGGACGAACACACGGGCCCGTTAGTTCGCGTTCCTGACCGTGACTTTGCCGTCGGCGGTGTGTGCGCTCACCACGTGGGCGCTGGACTCGTCGCGCGGCACGGAAACGTCCACTCCGCCGTCGTCGGTCTTCGTGGTCACCCGGTAGGCGGCCGCGGGCAGCGCGATCGTCACGGACCCGTCCTCGCTGACCGAGTCCACCCGGTCCGGCACGGCGCTCAGCTCGAGGCGGACCGAGCCGTCCTCGGTGTGCGTGCGCACCGAGCGCGAGGCGACCTCGGCGTGCACGGAACCGTCCTCGGTGCGCAGGTCGAGCGGCCCGCTGGAGTCGGTGACGTGCACGGAGCCGTCCCGGGCGTGCACGCTGAGCGCGTCCCGGAACCCCTGCGCGCGGACGCTGCCGTCGTCGTCCTCGACCTTCACGGCGACGCCCCGGGGCACCTCGACGCGGTGCTTGGCGGAACAGTCGGCGATCACGCCGGAGCAGCGCATCCGCAGCGTCAGCCGGTCGTCCTTCATCGACCAGGTCACCTTCGGGCTCTCGCCGACGGTGACGGACCCCTCGAACCACCGGGTGACGGCGACCGCGCCCGTCGTCGCGGCGTCCGACGCGACGATCTCCAGCGCCGAGTCGTCGGAGTCGATCGTGAGGGTGTCGCCCTGCAGGGCGAAGGAGCGGTGGTCGGGGTGCTTGTCGTCGGCCGCGGAGGCCCCGCAGGCGGTGGCGCCGGCGGCGAGGGCCACGACGACCGCGGTGACGAGGACCGCGCGGGCGGAAAGGGTCGTGCGGGCCATGATGGTCTCCCCCTGGGTTGCTTGACGATGCGCTCACGACCCTAGGGAGACCGGGCCGGCCGGACGATCCGGCACACTCCCGGACGTGGGGTGGGGTTAACCCCCCCGACAGGCGTTTGCGGGGCACGGCCCCGGGCGATGTAGGCTGTCGACTCGTCTCGGGTGCGTAGCTCAGGGGTAGAGCGCCTGCCTTACAAGCAGGATGTCGGCGGTTCGAAACCGTCCGCGCCCACCGAGGACGACGCCCGACGCGAGGCGTCGTCGACCGCGGCCCTCCGGAACCCTCCGGAGGGCCGCGGTCATGCCCGCACCGTTCACGACCGCACCGGCTCCACCGACGGCCCGGCGGTCAGTAGTTGGCGTTGGCGAGGACCTCGCCGTCCTTGTCGAAGACGGTCACCAGGCCGTTGTCGGACTCGTAGCACGAGGTGAACGCGGAGGCGATCAGTTTTCCCTCGCCCTGGTGCGGGCCGGCCAGACCGCCGGAGAAGTCCGTGAAGACCTCCGGAGCGTCGAGGATGTCGTTCCGCTTGTCCGCGCCGGTGACCTTGGTGACGTGCTTGACCGCGGCCTTCTCGGTGGGCGTGCCGCTCTCGGCGACGCAGGCCCGGAACTCCTCGGCCTGGGTCCGAGAGCCCACGGCCGGGGACTTCCCCTCGGTGGCGGGCTCCTTCGTCGCATCCTTCTCGGCGGTGGCGACGGCCTTGTCCTTCTTGCTGTTGTCGGTCGGATCGCCGCCGCCACCGCCGCCCGTGGCGACGGCGATGACGACGAAGAGGACGAGAACGCCGGCACACCCGAGACCGGCGGTCTTGCCGACGCCTCGCTTCCTGGGCTGCTGCGGCTGCGGGTGCTGCTGCGGGTACTGCCGGCTCATGGTGCCCCCTGGGGTGTACGTGACTCGCAGCTGAGTGACAGGGGGAAGGAGCCGCGCGGTTGCCGCCCCGGGTGGCATTCACCCGATCGGGGCACCTGACGTCAGTCGTCGTCCGTGAGCGGCACCTCGTGGGCATGCTTGAGATTCATGCGGGCCTCGACCCGGTCCGCCGCGGCGACCTCCGACCAGAAGCGGTGGCACGTCACGAACACCGCCAGCTCGTGCTCCCGGCGGCGGAGCTTCTCCACCTCGGCCTGTTCGTCGGCCGTCCAGCCGGGGGAGGCGGGGCGCTCCGTCTTGCGCCAGCCCCCGGCATCGCTGAAGCCGTCCAGGGGCTCGACGGACCAGGGAAGCCGCTTCAGCAGGGCCGACAGCTCGGCCCGGACCTGATGCAGCTCCTCCTGACCGGCGCGCAGGTCGCTGGGAAAGTCATAGGTCGTAGCCACACGGCAATGGTACGCCTGTTCGAATTTGAGTAGCGAGCTCCTTCGGGGTGTTCGTGTGAACGTCTGTTCGATTAACTGGCGGGCGGGACGGCCCGAGCGGCGCCGGCCCGACCCCGCCCAAGGATCTCCACGCCGAGGCGGTCGGTGGCGTCCGATTCCGCGTCGAGTCGATGGACCAGCACCCGACTCCCGTCCTCCATCGCCCCGGTGAACAGCGGGGCGTGCCGGGCGGCCCCGTTGTGCCGGCGCAGCGGACCGGCCTCCTGCCAGGACGGCGCGGGATCCCCGAGCCGGCGCTCGGCCGGCAGCCGTACGCCGACCTTGGTGAGCGAACCGGTCTCGACGTACAGGTCCACCGCGTGACCGTCGGCGAGCGCGGACTCGGCCTCGGGCGTGAGGACGCAGGCCGGGACGCGAGGGCGCGCGAGCGGGTTCACCTCGGGGCGGCGGGGGGCACGGCGCAGGCGGGGGTCCCGCCGGGCAGGCGGTGACGGTTGCGGGACACCCAGCGGTAGACCGCACGGGCGCAGCCGCGGACGCCGGGCAGCCGCGGGACGGCCCCCGCCGCGCGGTAACCGGCGGACGGCGATGAGCCCACCCAGCGGGCCACCGCGTCCGATCCGCCCGCGAGAACCGTGGCGCCGCGCAGCAGCAGAACCTCACGGTCCAGTCGCGCGCGGTGCGGTGCGGTCGACTCCTCGGGCAGAAACTGCCACGGAACCGCTTCCAGGGTCGGTGCGGCCAGGGACCGGATGCGGTCGACGCAGGACTGGCAGAAGCCGCAGTCCCCGTCGTAGGCGAGCACGGGAGGCGCGGAGCCCGGGGCCGGTCCGGTCGTTCGTGGTCCCTCCACCGTTCACCCTCCGTCCGTCGTCCGTCGTCCGTCGCCCGTCGCGCGACGGCGGGGTGATGGCCCCGGCGACGGCCCCGGTGCGTTCGACGGCGATCGTACTGCGCTCGAACGCCGCTGTCAGACCCTGCCTCTAGGGTGGGCGCATGGACGGATCGGGCGTGGAGCGGGTGCGGTTGACCCCCTGGTCGGAGGGCGACTTCTGGCTGCTGCGACGGGCCAACAGCCCCGAGATGACCGAGCACCTGGGCGGACCGGAGAGCGAGGAGAAGCTCGCCGACCGGCAACGGCGGTACGTCGAGCCGTTCGCCGGTCGCATGTACCGGGTCACCCTCGCCGACGGCGGGGAGAGCGTCGGCTCGATCGGGTACTGGGAGCGCGAGTGGCGGGGCGGGACGGTGTGGGAGACGGGTTGGGGGATCCTGCCCGAGTTCCAGGGCAGAGGCCTCGCCGCGCTGGCGGCCCGGGCGCTCGTGGAAGTCGTCCGGCAGGCAGGCGGACACCGGGCCCTGCACGCGTTCCCCCGGGTGGACCATCACGCGTCCAACGGGGTGTGCCGCAGTGCGGGGTTCACCCTGCTCGGGCAGGCGGACTTCGAGTATCCGAAGGGGAACCGGATCAGATCCAACGACTGGTTCGTCGATCTGCGCACCGGTTCCGGGACCGGTCAGGAGACCGGCTAGGACGCCAGGCCGCACGGCCAGGCCGCACGTCGGTCAGCACGTCCGGTCGGCACGGCCGGTTCCAGGGATGAGCTTCGGCCGGGCCCCGCACCGTCGCGCGGTGAGGGGGAACGCGCTCGAGGCGTACAGGAGGGAGACTCGGAGTATGTGCCGGAGTATCAAGACGCTGCGTCCGCCCGCGTTGCCCGAGGAGGCGACGGAGGACGAGATCCGCGCAGCAGCCCTGCAGTACGTCCGCAAGGTGTCCGGGTTCCGGGCGCCGGCCGAGCACAACCGGGAGGTGTTCGACAGAGCGGTCGAAGCCGTGGCCGCGGCCACGGCCGAACTGCTGGACGGGCTGGAGGTACGCGGGTCCCACCGCCCCACGGCCGCGTGACGGCCCACCGTCGGCGTCCCGTCGCCGGCTGCCCGCATCCGCGTCCCGGATCCGCGTCCCGCCGCCGCGTGCCGAGGAGCACGGCGGCGTCACACGGGCTCCGCGGCGCTTCCCCGTGCCCGCGTCAGCGGGGGGTGTCTCCGCCGGGGCCGTCGTAGCGAGGCGACGGTCGCCGCGAGCGGTCCGTCACGCCGGTTGGCGGCGCACCACGAAGGCGGCGCCCGCGCCCGCGCCGAACAGGGCGAGCACCGACACCCCCGTGGCGATCCAGGTGGTGCCCAGCCAGTGGGCGCCGAAGTACCCGAGGGCGACGCTGTAGCCCGCCCAGGAGAGACCGGCGAGGGCGGACCAGGGGAGGAAGTCGCGGGGGCGACGATGGGCGGCGCCCGCGATGAGGGAGACGACGGAACGGCCGGCCGGGGCGAACCGGGCCACGACCACCAGCGCGCCGCCGCCCCGGGCCAGCGCGTCGCCGAGACGTTCCTGCGCGGTGGTCAGCCGACGGGAGCGGGAGATCGCCCGGTCCAGGCGCTCGCCGCCGCGCCAGGCCAGCCGGTAGGCGACCAGGTCGCCCAGCACCGAGGCGGTCGTCGCGGAGAGGATCAGCACCATGATGTCCGGGACCTGGTGCGGGACCTGGCCGGCCGCCGCGCCCGAGCCCGCCGCCGCGGCCGTCGCCGCCGTGATGACGAGCACCCCGCTGGGCAGCACCGGCAGGAACACGTCGAGGAGGACCGACAGGCCCACCAACGCGTAGATCCATGGGCTGCCGAGCAGCGCCCCCACACTCTCCAACACCGCGTACTCCCCGTGTCTCCCCCGTGACGGCCCGACTTGCCGCTGTGTCGCGGGGGAGCGGCAGATGCGGCCAATGACAGCCATACAGCGTACGCCGGGGGTGTGACAGCGGATTCACGGGGGGCGCGTGTGTTCGGCACAGCACGTTCACGTGCGGGGGAGCCGGGCATGCGGGCCGAACGGCGACCACCCGGGCGCCCAGGGGCCCGGGTGGTCGCCGTTCCGCGTGCGTCGCGGCTGGGGCGGCCGGACCACGCGGTGCGTCCTGTGCGGATCAGGCGGAGACGGGGGCCTTCCGGACCGCCGGCTCCCGCTCCGGGCTCGTACGGCCCGCGAAGAGGCGGTCGAGACCGAGGGCGCCGGAACCGGTGAAGATCAGCAGCAGGAAGGCCCAGCAGAACATCACGGAGGGCTCCCCGCCGTTCTGCATCGGCCACAGGGCGTGGGGCTGGTGCACGTTGAAGTAGGCGTACGCCATCGAGCCGGAGGCCAGGAACGCGGCGGCCCGGGTGCCCAGGCCCAGCATGACCAGGGTGCCGCACACGAGCTGGATCACGGCCGCGTACCAGCCGGGCCAGGTGCCGGTGTCGATCGTGCCGCCCTTGCCGGCGGAGCCGCCGAGGACGCCGAACAGGGACGCCGCGCCGTGGCAGGCGAAGAGCAGGCCTACGACGATGCGGAAGAGGCCGACCGCGTAGGGCTGCGCGGTGTTGAGGCGAGCGGACATGGTGGGGGTGCTCCTTCGGTCTCGGATCGGGCCGGTCCGGATCGGGGAGAGGACCGGTCGGTGGGGGCGGCGGTACCGAATCAGCGACTCACGGTAGGTGGACCTGATTGTTCGTTGCAAGTTCAACTTTTAGCCACGACTTCGTTTCCCGCGAGGGCCCTCTTCCCCTGGTCACCGCACGTCGGACGCCTGACGCCCGCCGTGTCCGTGTCCGAAAGTGTGACCGAATACACGCCTGAGAGGGCGCGCACCGCGGCCGTCCGGTGCGCGCCCTCTCTTGGTGTCCTGGCGTCAATCTCCTTGCCTGTGACGGTTTTTGACGATTAGTCATCCACGGGGACGACGGCCCCGCGTCACGGGGTGAGGTCGGACTCCGTCACGGTCGCCAGACGTCCGTCCGCCCGCGCCCGCTCCAGCCGCAGCCGGGCCGAACGGCCGCGCATCGTCAGGGACATGAGCTGGTTGCCGAACCAGGGCCCGCCCGTCCTGCGCCAGCTGACGGGCGGACGGGGGCAGTGGCCGTGCCGGCGGAGCCGGCGGCCGAGCGCACGGGCCACCCCGCTCCAGCCGAAACGGAAGCCCACCCGGATCGACGGCGGGACGGAGTTGTGCACGGGGGAGCAGGTGAGCTGGAGCACCCGCGCGTCCGGGCCGGACCCCTCGGGCCAGCGGGGCTCCGCCGCGTAGGCGTGATGGACGTCTCCCGACAGCACCAGCACACTCGCCGGCGCCCGCTCCCCCGTGCCGACCTCGGCGATCAGGTCCGCGAGCGCCGTGAAGGACTGCGGAAAGGCCGCCCAGTGCTCCAGGTCCGCCCCGCGTCGCAGCTTCTCCCCGAACCGGGCCCAGCGCGCCCCGCGTTCGCCCCGGCACAGGGCCGCGTCCCACTCCTCGGCGTCGTGCACCAGGTGCGGCAGCAGCCACGGCAGGGAGGTGCCGATCAGAAGGTGGTCGTAGGAGCCGGGTCCGTCGAGGGCCTGTTCGCGCAGCCAGGCCCGCTCGCCCGGGTCGAGCATCGAGCGCTCGTCCTCGTCGAGCACCCGGGCGGCCCGGCTGTCGACCATCAGCAGCCGCACCCGCCCGAAGTCGCGCCGGTAACTCCACCGCACGGACGCGGGGTCGGTGTCGGCCCGCCCGGCGAAGTCACGCAGGAGGTCGGTGCCGTCGGCGGCCTCGCGCACGGCCGCGTAGAGCGGGTCGGCGGCCAGCTCGGCCGGGGTGAGGTTGCCGAGGTGCTGATGCACCCAGTACGACATCAGGCCGCTCAGCAGCCGCTCGCGCCACCAGGGCGTGGCCCGCATGTCGGCCAGCCAGGAGGCGGAGGTGTTCCAGTCGTCGATGACGTCGTGGTCGTCGAAGACCATGCACGTGGGCACGGTGGACAGCAGCCAGCGCACCTCGGGGTCGAGCCAGGACTCGTAGTAGAGCCAGGTGTACTCCTCGAAGTCGGCGACCTCGGCTCCGGGCGCGTCGTCCAGCCCCCGGCGGGCGGCGATCTTCTCCTTGGTCGCGTCGGACACCTCGTCGGCGTACACCTGGTCGCCCAACAGCAGCAGCACGTCGGGTCGTTCGCCCGTCGGGTCGGCGGCGAGCCGGATGGCCAGGCTGTCCAGGGCGTCCGGGCCGACGGGGTCCTTCCCGCCGGCCGGGGGCGCGGCCCAGCGGCACGAGCCGAACGCGACGCGCACCTCCTCGCCGTCGTCGGCGAGGGTGCGGATCCGCGAGGGCGGGAAGCGGGAGTCGGGCAGCGGCCACACGGGGGCGTCGTCGAGGAACACCTCGTACGCCGTCTCCGTGCCCGGGGTCAGGCCGCCGACCTCGATCAGGGCGTAGTGGTGGCCCGCCACCTGGAAGGTCGGGGCTCTGCCGCCGGCGCCGTCGGCGCAGCGCACCTCCGCGGTGCACGGGCGGCTCGCCTCGACCCAGACGGTCGCCGTCGAGCCGTCGGCGTACCTCAGCAGTGGTCCCAGCCGCAGTTCGGCCATGCGATCACCCTCCTCCGTCGCCCCGTACGGTACGGAACGACGGAGGTCCGCGGGGAGATCCCTGCGGTCGGATCACGTCGGATCACGTCGGATCACGTCGAATCCAGTCGGATCACGTCGGGATCGCACCGGATCCGGGCGGAGGAGGTCAGCAGTTGGCGAGGTAGCTCGTCAGCGCGCTCTTCTCGGCGGAGTCGACCGCGAGGTCGTAGTAGTACTTCACCTGTACCCAGGCGCGGACGTACGTGCAGCGGTACGAGGTGAGGGACGGCATCCACTCGGCCGGGTCCTGGTCGCTCTTGGACTGGTTCACGTTGTCCGTGACGGCGAGGAGCTGCGGGCGGGTGACGTCGTTGGCGAAGGCCTGCCGCTGGGCGGTGGTCCACGCGCTCGCGCCGGAGTCCCAGGCCTCGGCGAGCGGGACCAGGTGGTCGATGTCGAGGTCGGAGGCGGCGGTCCAGGTGGCGCCGTCGTAGGGGGAGTACCAGCTGCCGCTGGTGGCGGTGCAGGCCGAGTTGGTCACGACGTTCGTGCCGTCCCGCTTGAGGATGTACTCCCGCGTGTTGCAGGTGCCGCTGATGGTGATCCAGGTGGGGAAGAGATCGCGGCTGTAGCCGGTGCGGTTCTCGGTCTTCACGCTGAGGGAGGCCAGGTAGGTCCGGGCGGTGGCGGCGCTGACCGGGGTGGGCAGTGCGGCGGAGGCGGTCGGGGAGGTGAAGAGCCCGACCGAGGCTATGAGGCCGGTGAGGGCGGCCAGTACGCTCAGCCGTCCACGCGCGTAGAACTTCGACATGCGAACTCCGTTGGGGAGGCGGGGGTGTGGGAGTGCGAGCGGGGGAATGCTCGCGCTCGCGCATTGCGGGGAGATGTGCGCCGGGTAAGAAGCTAATGACGCGCACATGACACGACAAGGTGTACGGCGGAACGATCTCCGCGAGGGGTTGTGCGGGCCGTCTCGTACACTGGGGAGCGCAGAAGGGGAGTAGCTCTTCGCCGGACCGTCGACATACTGCTCAGCTCGTCTGAGCCGGCGCCCGGAGGCAGACCCGTCGTACGGGCCGGCCAGCGAGACCTTCGGCAAGCAGTGCACACCCGTGCCGCACGGCGCGGGTGACGTGTGCGCTGCCGTGCCGAGGTGTCTGGTCCACAGTGCGCGGACTCTCGGTGGGGCGGCCCCGACCGATTGAGGAACCTTGATCAGCATCACCGTGACGGCGGTCGTCTTCGGCGTCGTCTTCCTGGCCGAGCTGCCCGACAAGACCGCCCTGGCCGGCCTCGTCCTCGGCACCCGCTACCGCGCCTCGTACGTCTTCGCCGGGGTCGCCGCGGCCTTCGCGCTGCACGTCGCGCTCGCCGTCGCGGCCGGCAGCGTGCTCACGCTGCTGCCGCAGCAGCTCGTGCACGCTCTGACGGGCGTCCTCTTCCTGGGCGGCGCGGCCGTGCTGCTGCTGAAGAAGGACGACGGCGAGGAGGAGATCCGGCGACCGGAGGACCAGTCGTTCTGGAAGGTCGCGGGCGCGGGCTTCATGCTGATCCTGGTCGCCGAGTTCGGCGATCTCACCCAGATCATGACGGCGAACCTCGCCGCCCGCTACGACGACCCGCTCTCCGTCGGCCTCGGCGCCGTGCTGGCGCTGTGGGCGGTGGCCGGACTGGGCATCGTCGGCGGAAAGGCGCTGATGAAGCGGGTGCCGCTGAAGCTGATCACGCAGATCGCGGCGCTGCTGATGCTGGCGCTCGGCGTGTGGAGCCTGTGGGAGGCGATCACCGGCTGAGCTGAACGGCCGGTGAACGCTCTCCGGACCTTTCCCGCGCCCGCCCGGCCGGAGTGGCGGCGGGCCCCCCTTGTTTTGTACCGTTGGAAAACAAAGTGGCTCCCGCCCGTTTTCCCTGACCGGCGGGCGGGGCCGCCTTGTCTCTACGCACCTGGAGCTGCTGATGCCGGCCTTGACCGCCCGCGCCCTCCTGCTCGACATGGACGGCACACTCGTGAACTCCGACGCCGTCGTCGAACGGATCTGGCGGCGCTGGGCCGACGCGCACGGGCTGGACGGGGACGAGGTCATGCAGGTCGTCCACGGCCGGCAGGGCCACGCCTCGATGGCGGTGCTGCTGCCCGACCGGCCCCTGCATCTCCATCACGCGGACAACGCGCGGATGCTGGCCGAGGAGACCGCCGACATGGACGGCGTCGTGCCGGTGCCCGGCGCGCCGGAGTTCCTCGCCTCGCTGCGGGGGGTCCCGCATGCCCTGGTCACCTCGGCGGACGTTCCGCTGTCCACGGCGCGGATGGCCGCGGCCGGGCTGGAGCTGCCCGACGTGCGGGTCACCGCGGAGTCGGTCGGCGCGAGCAAGCCGGACCCCGAGGGCTTCCTCAAGGGCGCCGCCGAGCTGGGCGTCGCCCCGGCGGAGTGCGTGGTCTTCGAGGACTCCGGGGCGGGCATCGCGGCCGGCCGCGCCGCCGGAATGCGCGTCGTGGGAGTCGGGCCACGTGCGGCTGCGCACGCTCCGGACGTGCTCGTGCGCGACCTGCGCCAGGTGCGGGTGGAAACCTTGCCGGACGGCGTCCGCATCCACGTCCGCACGGCCTGACCCGCGGCCTGCCGCCTGCCGGCCCCGGGAGGGCCGGCCCCCGGGCGGGTCACGGTTCCTCCGTCTCGGACTCCAGTGCTGTGCGGGTCGCCGGGCCGTAGACGCCCAGGCCGTCCGAAGTCGTGGCCCGGGACCACTGGTAGTTGCGCACGGCGTCCTCGACCTCACCGCTGAACGTGCCGTCGGCCTGGCCGTTGTAGAGGTGCAACTGCCGCAGCCGCAGCTGGAGTTCGGTCACCTCGGCGCCCTTGTCGCCGCGTCGCAGGGCGACCACGTCGGCCGGGGCCGCCGGACCGCCCTCGGCTCCCTTCCCGGGGGCCAGAGAGGCGCTCGCGCGGGCGGTCGGCGTGGGGCTGGGCGCCTCGGCCGACGGGGAGGCCGAGGGTGAGGCGCTCGACGCCGACGGGGAGGGTGACGGACTCGCGCTCTCGGAGGGGGACGGCGAGGCCTCGGCGGCCGACGGGGACGCGGAGCGGCTCGCCGACGGCGAGCCGGAGGCCGCTTCGGTGGAGGTGTCGGGCACGGCGGCCCGCACGTCCTGCGGGGCGGCCCGCTCGCGCGTCGGCTTCTCGTAGGAGAACAGTCCGGTCGCGAACCCGGCCGCCGCCACCACGCCCACCACGGCGGCGGCCGTGGCGACCAGCAGGGTGCGGCGACGGTGGGAGACCCGTGGTTCCTCGCCGTCGGGGTGTGCGGCGCCGACGTTCACCGTCTCGAACAGGCTCAGGTCGCCGGCCTCGGGCTCGGACGCGGGCGGGCCGAGCGGTGCGGGCCACGCCGTGGTGTCCGGTGCGGGACCGCCGTGGGCCACGGTGCGCAGCGGCACGGTCGCGTCGCCGGGGACCGGCCTCAGCGGCATGGTGACGTCGGCGGCGGAGGCCGCTCCGGCCCCGCTCCAGCCCGCGCCGCCCCCTCGCACGCCGCCCGAGCCGCCCCCTCGCGCGCCGGGCGAGTCGCCCCCTCGGATCCCGCCCGTACCGCCCCCTCGGCTACCGGCCTCGTCGCCCGCCGCGCTTCCGGAGTCCGCCGGGCCGGAGGCGGGGCCTGCGCCCGCCTCCGGGCCGGAGCCGGGGCCGGGGCTTGCGGCAGGGCCGGAGGCGGGGCCGGGGCCCGAGTCCTCCAGTTCCACGTACGGCCGTATCCGCAACGGATCGAAGTCCTCCGCGGCTGCCGCCTCCGCCGTGCGCGTGTCGCGCAGGGCCTCGGAGGCGCGCTGGGCGCAGGCGCAGGACGGCGTGTTGTCGGCCGCGCGGAGCGCTCCGCACTCCGGGCACGGCAGTCCCTGCCGTCCCGCCGGTCCCTGCCGCCCCATCGGATCGATCACGTGTTCGTCCCTCCCCATTCAAACTTCAGCGATTATGCAGATGCTCCCCACGGGCGGTCGCCCGTGGCCCCCGGAATGTCGGATTCCGCCAGAATCGGGGGAGCACTACAAGAGGCCATAACGGGTCACACCGATCACGATGGAAAAGGTCACCAGAGCCCCAGGAGGCATCCATGGCCTTGGACGCGCACAGCAGGACGGCGGATCCACGTCAGGAACACGTGTCCGGAAACGTCCTCGTCTCGATCGGCGCCCTGCTGCTCGGCATGCTCCTCGCCGCCCTCGACCAGACGATCGTGTCGACCGCCCTGCCGACGATCGTCAGCGACCTCGGTGGTATGGAACACCTGTCGTGGGTGGTCACCGCGTACATGCTGGCGTCGACGGCCGCGACCCCGCTGTGGGGCAAACTGGGCGACCAGTACGGGCGCAAGAGGCTTTTCCAGATCGCGATCGTCATCTTCCTCATCGGTTCGGCGCTGTGCGGAATGGCGCAAAACATGCCGCAGTTGATCGCCTTCCGGGCCGTCCAGGGGCTGGGCGGCGGTGGCTTGATGGTGCTGTCGATGGCGATCGTCGGCGACATCGTCCCGCCGCGCGACCGCGGCCGCTACCAGGGCCTGTTCGGCGCGGTGTTCGGCGCCACCAGCGTCCTCGGCCCGCTCCTGGGCGGCCTGTTCACCGAACACCTCAGCTGGCGCTGGGTGTTCTACGTCAACCTGCCCGTCGGCGTCGTCGCGCTCGTCGTCATCGCTGCGGTGCTCCACATCCCCCGCAAGTCGACCAGGCACGTCATCGACTACCTCGGCACCTTCCTCATCGCCTCCGTCGCCACCTGTCTCGTGCTGGTCGCCTCCCTCGGCGGCACCACCTGGGACTGGGGCTCGCCGCAGATCGTCGGCCTGGCGGTCCTCGGGGTGCTGCTGGCCGTGGCGTTCGTCGCCGTCGAACGGCGGGCGGCCGAACCGGTCCTCCCGCTCAAGCTGTTCGGCATCCGCACCTTCACGCTCTCCGCCGTCATCAGCTTCATCGTCGGCTTCGCGATGTTCGGCGCGATGACCTACCTGCCGACCTTCCTGCAGGTGGTGCAGGGCGTCTCACCGACCATGTCCGGCGTGCACATGCTGCCCATGGTGGCGGGCATGCTGCTGTCGTCCACGGCCTCCGGGCAGATCGTCAGCCGCACCGGCCGCTGGAAGGTGTTCCCCATCGCGGGCACCGCCGTCACCACCGTCGGCCTGCTCCTGCTGCACCGGCTCGACGAGCACAGCTCCACGGCCGAGATGAGCGTCTGTTTCTTCGTCTTCGGCCTCGGACTCGGCCTGGTCATGCAGGTGCTGGTGCTGATCGTGCAGAACGCCGTCGCCTACGAGGACCTCGGCGTCGCCACCTCGGGCGCGACGTTCTTCCGCTCCATCGGGGCCTCCTTCGGCGTCGCCATCTTCGGCACCGTCTTCGCGAGCCGCCTCGGCGACAAGCTGGCCGACGCCTTCCGGGGCGTCCGGCTCCCGCCCGGAGTCTCGGTCGGCACGCTGGAGTCCGACCCGCGGGGCATCGCCGGCCTGCCGTCCGACCTGCGCCCGCCCGTCCTGCACGCGTACGCCTCGTCCATCACCGACGTCTTCCTTTACGCGGCGCCGGTCGCGCTCGTGGGCTTCGTCCTGGCGTGGTTCCTGCGGGAGGATCCGCTGCGCGGCTCGGTCACCGCTCCCGACGTGACCGAGACCCTCGCCAGCAACCCCGTGGAACGCTCCTCGTACGACGAGGTGTGCCGGGCGCTGTCGGTCCTCGGCACCCACGAGGGCCGCCGCGAGATCTACCGGAAGATCACCACGACGGCCGGCTACGACCTCCTCCCGGCCGCGAGCTGGCTGCTGCTGCGCATCAAGCGGTACGGCAGCGTCGAGCCGTCGGAGCTGGCCGAGCGCAGCACCGTCCCGCTGCCGGCGATCACCAATGCGGCGCGGCAGGTCGAGGAGCGGCGGCTCGCCGTGCGCGAGGGACTCGGCATGGTGCTCACCGACGAGGGCCGCGAGGTCGCCGAGCGGCTCGGCGAGGCCCGCGAGGAGTCGCTGACCGAGCTGCTCGGCGACTGGTGGGGCCCGGACCGGCCCACCGACCTGGTCCAGCTGGTCAAGGAACTCAACGCCGAGCTGTGCGGCTCGGAGCGGGAGCAGCCGTACAGCGGGCGGGTGCTGCCAGACCACCGGCTTCCCTGAGCACCGGCTTCCCTGAGCTCCCCGTCAGCAGAGGTCCCTGCGGAACCAGTGGTCGGCATACGGTTCGTCGTTGTGCGCGTCGGTCTCCGCATAGCCGAGCCGCGCGTACAGGGCACGGGCCTCGACCAGGTCGCCGCGGGTGTCCAGGATCATCCGCGTGGCGCCGAGCGCGTGGGCGGCCTCCTCGGCGGCCCGGACCAGGAGTGCCGCGCCGCCCTTGCCACGCAGCTCCTCCCGGACGAACACCCGCTTCAGTTCGGCGGTCCCGGCGGACAGCAGCCGTACGCCCGCGCAGCCGCCGGGCTCACCGTCGTACCGCCCCACGAGCAACTGCCCATGAGGCGGAGCGAGTTCGTCCCAACTCTGGGCGGCGATCTCCCGCTCCAGCTCGTCCGGGTCGGTCCGGTGTCCCTCGTGGAGCAGATACCAGCGGTCGCTGACTTCGGTGTAGTAGGCCCGCCAGAGCGCTGCGGCGACGGGGGAGTCGAAGGGCTCCGGGGCGACGTTCCAGGTCATCCGATCATTCTCCGGTGACGCCGCGTCCGGCTCGCAACCGAATAACCGCACCACGGAAGCACCGGACCACCGCACCCGGCCTCGTCCGCCGTTGGCCGGTCCGCCGTCCGGGCCGGCTCGCGACCCGCTCTCCCCGGCCGCCGGCCTCTGACGGGCCGTCGCCCCCGCCGTTTATGAGGTGCGGTCCGGGCAACCCGACAGAGGAACCGGCCCGTGGGGCCGACACACCGGAAGGCAAGGCATGTCCACAGGAGTGATCATCGCTCTGATCGTGGTCGTGGCGGCCCTCGTCGCCGTCGCGGCCGTCATGGCCGTGAGGGCCCGCGGCTCGCACGGCGGACACGGTCTGAAGCGCCGCTTCGGACCCGAGTACGACCGGGCCGTGGCCCGCCACGACGGAGACGTCAAGGCCGCGGAGCGTGAGCTCGACGCTCTCGTCGAGCGGCACGGCGGACTGCGCGAGCGGCCGCTGGAGCCCGCCGAGCGCGAGCGTTTCGAGGCCCGCTGGACGGCCGCGCAGGAGCGGTTCGTCGACTCGCCGCGCGAGGCGGTCGCCGAGGCTGACCGCCTGCTCGCCGAGGTGGCCGGCGCCCGCGGCTTCCCGGCCGGCGACCAGTACGAGGAGCAGGTCGCCGCGCTCTCCGTCCACCATGCGAACCACGTCCAGGGTTACCGACGTGTCCACCGCGTCGTCCAGACCTCCGGCGGAGGCTCCGGCACACGGCACGCGGGTGCTTCCGACGCGTACGGGACGGACGAGGGACGTGCCTCCGGGCTGGAGGGCGGTGCGCCCGACACGGAGGACATGCGGTCCGCCCTGGTGGAGGCGCGCGCCCTCTTCGACGACCTGATCGCCTCGTCCGGCCGCGGCTCCGACCGCCATCGCGCCCAGGAGCCGGCCACCCGGGAGCGTTCCGGGCACCGCCCGCAGCTGGGCTTCCACCGTCACCAGACGAAGGAGGGCTGACCGTCATGTCGGACCTGACACCTGACAGGGGTGCGAGCGGGGACGACCGCCGCCCGACGGACGACCGGGTCAAGGCCGCGCGGCCGGGCCGGGCCGTCCTGCCCGGAGAAGGCGTCCTGCCCATCGACAAGGACCGGTCGTCGACCGATCACCGCGGCGACGGCACGGCCGACGATCCCGGCGCGGCGACGCGCAGGGACACCACGGCGGGCACGGCAGGCACGGCGGGTTCCGCGGGCGCCGTCGGCGCCGCGGGCACCGCCGGTGCGGCGGGTCCGACGGGCGCGAAGCCCAGGCCGCTCACCCCCGAGACGGTCACGGACGCAGGCGCGAGCACGGGCACGAGCACCGGCACGAACACCGGCACGGTGGGCGCCAAGGGCCGTGAGCCGGGGAGCGCTTCGACCTCCGGGGCTCCGGTCCCCCCGATCACCGCCCCCACGGCCGGCCCGTCCTCCTCCACCGCCTCCGCGCCTTCCGGCACTCCCGTCGAACGCGAGGCCCACGCTGCGAGGACGGCATCGTCGTCGACGTCCGGCGAGCACGGTGGCGCGTCGCTCTTCCCCGAGGACGAGAGCGACCGGATCTCCGCACGGATGCGGCACGCGGTCGTCGGGTTCGTCGACGGGCCCCGGGACGCCGTGGCGGAGGCGGACGAGGTGCTCGAGGAACTCGCCGCACGTCTCACCGACGCCGTGGACCGGCGCCGCCGCACCCTGCGAGGATCCTGGCATCAGCCGGAGGGCGGGAAGGACCGGGCCGCGTCGGCCGCGACCGCCGTCGACACCGAGCAACTCCGCCTGGCCCTGCGGGACTACCGCGAACTGACGGAGCGGCTCCTGCACCTCTGAAGCCTTCCGGCCGGCCCGGCCCTCCGGTGGGTCCTTCCGGTGGATCCTTCCGACCGAACGCGACCCTCAGGCGACCTCAGGGGTCGGTTCGCTCGGTCGGCTCCCCGGCCGTCGTCTCCCCAGCCGTCTTTCTCCCAGCCGTCGCCCGGCGCTCCCGCCACTCCCGTACGACCGCTTCCACGTCGTACGGCTTCATGCCCAGCGGGGGCCCGGGCGGCGGCTTGAACATCATGTCGCGCAGCTTGACGTTGACGTCCGTGATGATCTTCCGGACGATGCGTTCCGAGGGCGCCGCGTACGCCGCCGCGAGCGCGTCCTCCGCCTCCTTGCGCAGGGCGAGCGTCGGCGGCAGGACGGACAGACCCTCACGGGCCATTTTCCGCCTGATCCACCACAGCTCGTCGTACGGCGTCTCCAGGTCCGCGGGCAACGGCTTGCCCACACCCGGCAGTTGATCGAACTCACCGCGCTGCTCCGCGTCCCGGATCTGCTTGTCGACCCAGGATTCGAACGGAACGCCCGGTGGCTTTCGCTCGGTCATGAGTCCATTGTGCCGGACGCGATGTGCCCGGGCGATTTATCATGCGGCCGCTGCACAAACACATTCGGGACCCAGGACGCCGACAGGCATGTCAAAGAATTCTCAAGGGGAGCGCACGTGCTCGAACTGACCATGGCCACCGTCTCCGGGACGGAAGAGGGCGCCACGGCCGGCATGCTCATGGCCGACTCGCCCAGCGACCCGGGCGCCGTGCTGCGGGTGGGCAGGGACAAGTCCGTGTGCCGTCTCGCCACCCCCGAGGACTGGCTGTTCGTCTCTCGCGTGCACCTGGAGTTCCTGTGCGGGCCCGACGGCGCCTGGCAGGTCTCGTGGCTGCGCGGCTCGCAGGACGAGCCGTCCTCCGAGGTGCGGCTGGTGATCGGGCAGTACACCCAGCCCCTCGTGTACGGCGGGACCCTGCCGCTGGCGGGCTCCGGCGAGATCATCGTGTACGACCGCACCGGGCCGCGCAGCGTCAACGTGGGCTTCTACCACGAGGCCTGAGAGCGCACGAGGCTTGAGAGCGCACGAGCCTTGAGCGCACGAGGCTTGAGCGCCCATGAGGCCTGAGCCCATGAGGCCTGAGCCCATGAGGCTTCAGAGTTCAAGAGGGTCGAGAGCCGGGCCGGCCGGGCACGGGGCTACGCCAGGACGCGTGCCAGCGCGAAACCGTCGTAGCCCTTGACCCCCACCGTCTGGATCGCGGTGCCGCTCAGTCTCGGGTGCGTGCCGATCAGCTCGATCGCGGCACGGGTACCGAGCACGTCCGCCGCGTCGTCGTCGGCGTCGACCACTCGGCCGCCGCGTACGACGTTGTCCAGGACGATGAGACTGCCCGCGCTCGTGAGCTTCAGCGCCCACTCCAGGTAGGGGGCGTTGTTGGCCTTGTCGGCGTCGATGAAGACGAGGTCGAACGGTGGCGGGTTCTCGTCCGCCAGCAGCGGCAGCGACTCCAGGGCCGCGCCGACCCGTACCTCGACCAGCTTGTCGAGGCCCGCGCGGGCGATGTTGCGGGTGGCGACCTCCGCGTGCCGGGGGTCGTACTCCAGCGAGACCAGACGGCCGTCGGCCGGCAGCGCGCGCGCCAGCCAGATCGTGCTGTACCCGCCGAGCGTGCCGATCTCCAGGATCGACCGGGCTCCCTGGATCTCGGCGAGCAGTTGGAGCAGCTTGCCCTGGTTCGCCGTGACGCTGATCGGCGGTAGCCCGGCGGCGTCGCTCTCCCGCAACGCGGCGGCCGTGATCTCGTCGTCCGGAGCCAGTTGGTCGGTGAAGTAGGCGTCGACGGCGTCCCACGCCTGCGACTCGCTCATGCGTTCTGCCTCTCGTGTCCTGTCGTACTTGTTGCTGTTGCGGTTGCTGTCGCTGTTCTCGTCGTTCTCGGCATCCCCGTCGGCATCTCTAGTTAGGGATGCTAACTAGTCACGTCAACGGCATGGACGGCGCACGAGTTCCTGGCGGCCGTACCGCACCGTCCCCGGGGGCGTAATTCAGCCGTTCGGCCGAGGCGCTGATCCCGGGCGGCCGGCGGCGGATCGCGGTCGGCCGGGAGGTCTCCGTCGTGCGCTGGGACGGCGCGCGGGAGCAGACCGTGATGGGCCTGCCGGTCGACGGGTACGCGGACCGGGCCGCCTGGATCATGCCCGTGCCGCGTCGGGCGACGGTTCGGTTCGGCGATCCGGAGATGGTCGACCAACTCGCCGCGGCCACGTCCCCGCCCACCGCACCCCCGGGGTCCCCTCCGGTCAGCCTCGCGCACTCTCCGTACGCCCCACTGCACACATGGTGTGAACGACCGTACGGCGCAGGGCCGGATTCCGTTCGCGCCGCGACCCGGTCGCGCCCTTCGCGGAAGCGGGCCCTCTCGGTACGGACTATCGTCTTCCGGACAAATGGTGAGCGGACGTCGGGTGAAGCACGGGTGGCCTGCGTCTGTGTCAGGGGACGGCGCCGGGCCACATCGACGGGCGAGTTCAGCAGACCCGGCGCAGGAAACGCGTGGCACGAACGAGGCGGAGGCCGACGAGGCGTGGCGAATGCGGAGCACAGCGGGCGGGCGGCGGAGACCTTCGGGGAGACGGCGGTCGACACGACGAGAGCGCGCCTGAGAGCGGCCCGCCTCGGCCTCTGGCTCGTGGCGGGGGTCCTCGCCGTGCGCCAGGTGGCCGTCGTCCTCGGCACCCCGCGCGCGGAACGGCTGACGGACCTGGAGACCTGGGTAGGACCCGACGGCGTGCTGCACGTCAACGGTTCACTCTACGAATCGACCCGCTTCACCGGCACGCCCTTCACCGGACTGGTCCTCAAGCCCTTCACACGGGCGGCGGAACAGGCCCTCGGCTGGGGCTGGACCTTCGGCACCCTGCTGCTGGTGGCCGCCCTCGCCGTGGTCCTGGCCCGGGCCCTGCCACAGCCGGTCAGCAGACGGACCTCGCTGCTGGCCGCGCCCGTCGCGAGCAGCCTGCTGATGCTCTCGCTGCCGGTGCGCAACACACTCTGGCTCGGCCAGACCAGCATCGTCCCCGTCCTCCTCGTCCTCCTCGGCTGCTTCGTCGTACGGGACCAGCGGGCCGCCGGCGCCCTGATCGGGGTGGCCGCCGCCCTCCAGCCCACGGTGCTCCTCTTCACCGCCCTGCTGTGGTTCACGGGCCGTCGCCGGACGGCGGCGGCCGCCGGCGCGACCTTCGCCGGCGGCACGGCGCTCGCCTGGGCGGCGATGCCGCACGACTCGTACACCTACTGGGTGCACCACCTGGCGGGCGTCGGCCTCGGTGGCGAGGCCGACGCCCTCGCCAACCAGTCCCTGCACGGCGCCCTGCTCCGCCTGGGCCTCTCCGGCCCGCTGGAGATCGGCCTGTTCCTGTCGCTGGGCGCGGCCGTCGCCGTCATCGGCGTCCACCGCGCGGTCCGTTACGCCCGGGACGGCCAGCTGCTGCTCGCGGTCGCCCTGACCGGCTGCGCGGCGATCGTCGTCTCGCCCACGACCTGGCAGCACCAACTGCTGTGGGTCCTGCCGACGATCGTCGGCAGGGTCGGCAGGCGCGCGTCCGACCGCTACGTCTGGCCGGTGGCCGTCATCCTGGTGACGACCCTCCCGGCCACGATGATGCTGCCGCACATGGAGGTCCTCCACCCGCTGCGCGACAACACGGTGCTGCTCCTCGCGATCGCCGCTGCGACCGTCGTCCCGTTCCTGCCGCGGACGTCCCCCGACTACCGGACGCCGATCCCGACGGAGTGCGCCGAACCGGTCCCCGCGCGCTGGAAGCACGTGCCGCTCCTGCCGTTCCTCCAGCGCGTGCCGACCCGTCCGAACCTGCTGCTCGAGCTGCTCCTGCTGCGCGTGACCTACGCGGCGTACCAGCAGGTGCGGCTGGCGGCGACGGGCGGCACCAACTCCGGCGGACGGGCCCGGGCGGAGGCGCACGGCCGTGACGTCCTCGGCCTCGAACGCCTTCTGCACATCGACATCGAACACACCGTCAACCACTGGGTGGTCGGTGTCACCTGGTTGCGGAACTTCTTCGACTTCTACTACGGCTCCCTCCACTTCGTGGTCCCGCTGACCATCCTCGGAGTCCTCTACTGGCGCCGCCCGGTCGACTACCGCTGGGCCCGCGCGTCCCTGGGTTTCGCGACCCTGTTCGCGCTGGTCGGGTTCTGGCTCTACCCGCTGGCCCCGCCGCGCCTGATGCCGAACCTGGGCGTCATCGACACCGTCCACGGCGTCCAGGACTTCTCCAAGCCGGACTACGGCACGCTCACCTCGCTGACCAACCAGTACGCGGCGATGCCGTCCCTGCACTTCGGCTGGTCCCTGTGGTGCGGCCTGGTCATCGCGATCGTCGCGCGCAGCCGGTGGACGAAGTCCCTGGGCCTGCTGCACCCCCTCTTCACGGTCTCGGCCATCGTGGCCACCGGCAACCACTGGGTCCTGGACGCGGCCGGCGGCGCGGCGGTGGTGTGCGCGGGCTTCGGGTTGTCGTACGTCCTGATGGGCCCGAGGGCGCGATCCGCCACACCGGCGGCGACGCGGACGACGACGACATCGTCGAAGACACGGGAGAAGCATCCGGCGCCGAACTGATCGTTCCTCGGCGACCATGGGAGGGGACGACCAGGGCACGGGCGGACCACGGCACGGGGGAGTCACGGGATGGGCGGGAACGCGGGCGCGAGATTCATGGGGCGAAAGCCGGTCCACTGGCTCGCGCTCTGCACCCTGTCGGGCGGGGCGCTGTTCCTCACCTGGCTGTGGGGAGTGTGGTCCGGCGGCCTCGACGTGGCCGAGACCTGCACGCTCCTGAAGGGCCAGAAGTACGACGACGACTACCGCAGGGACCACTATCGCGAGCCGTCGCAGATCTTCCCGCTGCACAACAAGTGCAACGCCTCCTACGACCTCGTCCCGGCCTGGGTCAACCCCACGCTGGTCCTCCTAGCGCTCGTCGCCGTGGGCTCCCTGGTCATCGGGGTGAACCTGCTGATCGTCTCCCTCGCGAGAACGGTCGCCCGTCACCGCGGACGCTCAGGCGAGCGTCCGACTTCGCCGCGCTGAGGCGGCGTCCTTCGAAGGCGCGACCACCAGACCCCGCAGCCGGCGTTCGGCAGGATGCTCGACGCAGTGATAGGCGAGGGCGGCGAGGGCCTGGCTGACGACCAGCACGCCCGCCCAGAACACGAGCGTCTCGCCCCCGGGCGCGGGCTCGCCCCACTCGAACACCGCCACCCGGATCACGATCTCGTGCAGGAGGTACCAGGCGAACGACCAGTGCCCCAGCCTGATCATCCAGGCTCCGCCCAGTGCGGTCCGCCGGCCGTCGAGATCGGCGCGGGCGGCGGCGGCGATCAGGGCCGCGAAGAGCGGTGCGGAGAGCAACTGCGAGGCGGAGTACGGGCTGTACCAGGCCGAGTCCGGCACCGCGTTCGACCACGGGATCAGCGCCAGGTGCCAGGCGACGACGAGTCCGACGGACACCGGCAGTGACACGGGAGGCCGCCACCCGCGCTTGAGCGCCAGCCCTGTCACCACGCCCAGCACGAATTGGAGCGAACGGGTCAGCGGCAGATAGTCGAGCGCCCAGGTGCGGGTGGCGGGCGACAGCCCGGACAGCCCGACCCACAGCAGCAGCGCGCCGCAGCCGACCCCGGCCGCCGTCCACCCCCACGTCCTGGCCCGTCGCCCCGAGAGCGTCGCCAGCAGCACGGGAAAGATCAGATAGAACCAGCCCTCGTCACTGAGCGACCAGGCGGCCGGGTTCCCTCCCTTGAAGATGACGGGCTGCGGGAACCACGCGTGCACCAGCAGCAGCGTCGCGGCGATCGCCTTCAGCGAGACAGCCTGGTCCATGAGGACCCACCACACGGCGACGGACGCCCCGACACCGACGGCGAGCATGGGCCAGATCCGCGCGAAGCGCCGCCAGAGGAACACCCGGACGGCGACACCGGCGCCGTCGTAGGTCCAGGCGAGCACGACCCCCGACAACACGAAGAAGAACGTGACCCCACTACGCCCGTACCAGACGGCGTCACTGATCCCCGGCACGGTCCCCGCCTGCCGGGACAGGTGATACAGGACGACGAGCAGGGCCGCCCAGAACCGAAGCCCGGTGAGCGAGGGCAGACGGTCACGGCGGGGGGCGGGTATGGGGGGCAAGGCGGACCCTTCGTGGTCAGGGCATTCGGGACAGCGTACGGGGCACGCGGCACTGCCGCATGCCCCGTACGGGTAAGGCAGGGTCAGTTGTAGGGAGTGACGAGCTTCATGGGCTCGTAGGGGTAGGTGCTGGTGGGAGCGGTCCAGCCCGCGACGCCGCCCTTGAAGGTCGCGTCCGCGCCGGACCAGTTCCAGGTCCAGGTCTGGATGCTGGTGTCCTGCTTGCGCAGGGCTGCCAGGTCGTCGTATCCGTCGCCGTTGAAGTCGCCGGTGGCGAGCTGGGTCGCCTTGATGTCCCAGCTCTTCTTGCCGTCCAGGGTGACCTTGGCGGAGCCGAACTGGTCCTTGAGGGACTCGGCGAACATGGTGGAGACACGGTCGCTGCCGTCGTCGTAGTCGTACCAGATCATGATGTCGTCGCGTCCGTCGCCGTTGAAGTCACCAGCGTGCGGGGTGGCCTGGTCCCAGTCGAGCGAGGCGGTGTACCACCAGGACGTCGGAGTCGCGAAGCCGCCCGTGACCGTGGCGAGGAAAGTGTGGGTGCGGATGCTGTCGTCACCCTGGCCGTAGAAGACGGCGATGTCGTCGCGTCCGTCACCGTTGAAGTCACCGGTGGTGAACTTGCAGCGGCTGCGCAGCCAGGTGCCCGAGGACGCCGTGAACGACTCGAGAGGGGTGTTGAAGCCGCCCCGGACGTTGGCGGTGAGGGTGAACAGCTTCGTGGTGCCGTCGGGGTAGGCGTACCAGACGGCTACGTCGTCCCGTCCGTCGCCGTTGTAGTCGCCGGCCTCCGGGGTCATGTAGGTGGCGTGCATGACGTTCTTTGCGACGGTCCAGGAGGTGAGCGGCGCGGCGAACCCTCCGTTGCTCTGTCCCAGGAAGGTCAGCATTTCCAGGCTGGTGTCCGGCTTGGGGTGGAGGGCCGCGATGTCACCGCGCCCGTCACCGTTGAAGTCGCCGGTCACGAACTTCATGTACTTGGCCTCGTACACGCCGGCCGCGGCGGTGTAGGACTTCAGCGGCTCCTTGAAGGTGCCGTCGGAGTTGGTCAAGAGACTGTAGGTGGCGTCCGATCCGGCATCGAAATCGTTCCACCAGGCCAGGTCGCTGCGTCCGTCGCCGTTGTAGTCGTGGCGCATGCCTGAGCCGTTGGACCACAGGGCCTGGCTCTTGGCGTTGTAGACGACCAGATTGCCCTTGTCCTGGAGCAGGACGTAGCCCTCACCGGTCAGGTCGGGGGTGGTCTCCTTGACCAAGCCGGTGGTCCACAGCTTGGTCAGTCCGTCGGCGCTGTAGACGGTGAGGTTGCCGTTGGCCTCCACGCGAGCGGTGGCGTTTGGGTTGCCCGATGTCCTGGACTGCCAGACGACGGAGCCGGCTTTGGAGGCGACCGTGAGGTTGCCGTCGCCCTTCATGGTCAGAGTGGCGGAGTTGGACGTGATGGACTGACCGGAGGTGAGCTGAGTGCCGGGTGTGAGGCGGACGCCGCCGGTGATGCCGTCGATGCTGAAGGCGGCCGCCAGACCGGTGAGTTGACCGTTGGTGGCCTTGCCGGTCCAGCCGGCCATCGTGTTGTCGGCCTTGCGGGTCCAGAGATCGAGGACGCCGTCTCCGGTGAGGTCGCCGGAGGTGCCCAGGGTCGGGTAGTCGGCCTTCTTGAAGCCGGTGGCGATTTTGGTGCGGTCGGCACCCCATGTGGCGAGGTTGAGTCTGCCGTCATCCGCGATCTTCGTTCCGTAGGAGCGGAAGAGGTCGCCGGTCGAGTCGTCACGGAGCAGCAGGTCGGGGGCGGCGTCGCCGTTGAGATCGCCGGGGGCGACCACGGTGAACTTGCTCCAGTCGATGGTGCCTACGAGTGATGGGGGCGCGACGCTGTCGAGAATCCCGGCGGTGTCGCCGTAATACGCCCAAAGCTTGGTGCCCTGCTTGACGAGAACGTCAGGGAAGGAGTCGCCGTTCAGGTCGCCCCCTGTGGTGACCTGAACGGCGTTGTACCAGTGGTCGTCACCCTCCCAGCCTGGCCTGGCCTTGCACTTTCCGCTCCTGGGCACCGGGCAACTGACCCGCAGTTCTACGTACTGGTCGCGATTGATGCTGCCCTTGCCGTTGTTGTTGTAGACGCGCAGATTGTTCTTCTTGTTGTTGGCGTTGTATTCGAGGGAGACGAGGTCGTTGTAGCCGTCTTCCGTCCAGTCACCGGTCAGCGCGACCTGCTGGCCCGGGAAGATCCCGCCTGCGTTGGCTGCGGCGTAGAAGTGGCCTTCTCCCTGGCCGGCGTGGGCGAGGAGGGTGCCGTTGGAGTCGGTGCTCCAGATGTCCTTGAAGGTGTCGCCGTTCAGGTCACCGGGCTGGTCCTTGTCCGTGGAACGTGTGGCGTAGAAGAGGTAGGTGGCTGTGTCGGACCGGTTGCCGGCTGCGTCGACGCTGTAGGCGTACACCAGGTGAGGGCCGTAGGAGGGCACGATGAAGTCTGCCCAGGCGGCGTCTGTGGAGGCTTCGTTGAGGCTGGGATCGCTGTCGGTCCACCAGTAGTAGGCCTTCACGTCTGTCACACCGTTGGGGGCGAGCAGGAATCGAGCAGTTGTGCGAGCCGGCCCCGTCTGTGAAGGCCAGCCACTATCCCCGTTGGGGTACTTGTTGCCGTCGGAGGTGATGACAGGAGGCTTGCTCGGCCGAACGCGGTCGATGGTGAAGGTGCAGGTCTTGCTGTACGCCGAGTACGCCCCGTCCGGGTCCTTTGCCCGTACCTTCCAGGTATAGGTTCCGCTGGGCGTCTTGTCGGTGGGCAGCGCGACGGTGGCGACGCGTCCGCGCAGTGCCGGCACGCTGATTCCGTACGGAGTGGTGGAGCCGGAGCGGAAGAGCTGGAACTCGGCGGTCAGGTTGCCCGCGTCGGGATCGTCGACCTTCGCGTACAGACTGACCGAGGTGTTGCCGATGGTGCCACCCGCAGTGCAACTGGTGCTGGGATAGGTGCCCAGGTCGGTCGGGACCTTGGGCGGGTTGTTGTAGACGATCTCCAGGACGGCGGTCTTGGGGTCGAACTTCTTCCACCCGAAGGTGTCTGTCTCGCTGGATGCGTACATGCCCAGGTTGACGCTCACGTCGTCGTTGGCAGCCGCTTTTCGGACGACGTTCGTGGCATTGAACTCCAGGTTGCCGGCCGGGCAGTCGTCGCTCCAGCCCTTGGCGTCGTTCACCGTGTCCAGTACGGACCCGATCGGGTCGGGCTGGTTCTTCCAAGTGGTCTTGTCGGAGATGTCACCGACCTCGAACAGCTGGACGCGGCGGGCCTGGCAGGACCAGGACCAGGTGTTGCGGATCCGGAAGGTGGCGGACTTGACCTGCGCCCCCCGCGCGGCGCTGGTGTCGAGCTCGAAGAAGGAGCGCGAGATGCGGTTCAGGCCGCCGGTCTCGGCTTCGTACCCGACGCGCACCACTTCCTTGGCGTCCCAGAACGACGTGTTGGGGTAAGCCTGGTAGACCCTCGTCCAGTGGGTGCGGACGTTGCTGGACCAGGTCGGGTCGATATAGACGGGGTAGGTCGTCTCAGCCCCCGTCAGAAGGTCCTGTTTCGGCGTGATGGTCAGCGTGTCGCTGCTGACGGACGTCTCCATGGCCGCGTCCTTGGCCCCGGCCCCGGGGTCGAAGGCGTTCTCTGTGGTCGACGCGGTCGTGGTGAAGGCGGACATCAACTGCCGCGCTCGGGCACTGGTGGGTTGGCTGGAGTCCCACATCATCGGGGTGGGGCTGGTGAACACGGTCTGCCCGGCCGGGTCGACCGCCTCCAGAGACCCGGTCTCGCTGTCCTTGGAGACATCGAGACCGACCGTGTTGACGGCGAACTGGAGTTGGGCCAGCTCCGGGTTCTTGGCGGCTTCGGCGTTCTTGACCACGAGCAGCTGAGAGAAGCCCTCCACCTCGGCTTTCAGCTGAAGGTCCACACCGGGTAGCACCTCGGCGTAGGTGGCCACATTGCCGACCAGTGTGGGAGTGGGCAACGCCTTGGGCCAGGTCAGCGAGAGTGTGCGTCCGTCGCGGTTTCCGGTGAGCATGGGGCCGGTGCCACCGCCGGAGAAGCGCACCGACACAGCTGCTGCCTTGGGAACCACGGCGCCGTCGGTGGCGAACGCGAGGGTGGGGTCGGCCCCCACCCACGCACCGTTCCGCCATACCCGCACGGCGGTGCCGTACCGCTTGACCGAGAACGAGCCGTCCGGCTGGGCCCAGATGTCGCTCGACTCCGTGCGAGCGGACACCACCTCGACGGGCTGACCGGAGGCCTGGGCATCAGCAAGAGCCTTGTCCTTCTCGGTCATCGAACCGTCGGCGACCGGATCGGACGCCGCGGTGAGTGTCTTTGCTGCGTGCGCAGGTGAGGCCTCGACCGCACCGGCAGGTGATATCGGCACCAGAACGCCAACGGCGGCGAGGCCTGTCAGCAACCGGAATCTGCGCCTTCGGAAAAGCGCCCTGTCCTCATTTTCTCTGGACACGAACAAATCCCCAATCCCTGTGCCCTGATTTCACGCAACTCTATAAGTGACACCTTCGGCTATCTCGCTCGGAGCACCACTGAGAGGTGGCAGAAAACATGGAGAACATGTGCATTGAGTGTAAAGGTGGGCAATCAGGTGACGTGGCTTGATCTCGCAAACATGGCCTGAACTGCAACTTTATCGATTCGTAGAAGTCTCACATCTCTCTCAAATGCCACGTCGACAGGTTGAGGATTCGGGTTGTTTCGGTGCGTAGCGAGTGGGAATCTATTTCCTGCGGCTGATCTTCCTGTTACCTTTTGGGGGCTTTGTTTGCCTTCACGAGGGGTGGGGCGTGAGCCGGTACGGCGCGCGTAGATGGGGCGGCCTTATTTCTGCCGCCCTCATACTGGGAATGCTTCCTGCGAACAGCGTGGCGGTTGCATCATCCGGTAAGGGAGTCAGTCTTCCCAAGCCGAAGCAGCCGCCTACGGTGGCAGTGGAGCGGATGGCTGTCGGTACTACGGACGATCGGCCCGATCAGGCGCGCCCCTGGAAGGCGCCCAAGGTCACCTGGCCGGAGCCCGGCGCCGCAACCGTGCAGCTGAACTCGGTGACCGCCGAGTCAGTGGCCAAGAGAGCCGGTTCGCTCCCCGTTGCCTTGACGGGTCCGCCTGCTGACGAGCGGACTGCTGCGCACCTGCCGGCCAAAGTGACCGTCACGCTCGCCGAGCAGAAGACCGCCCGCAAGGCCGGCGTCGAAGGTCTCCTGTTCTCCCTTACGCCTGCGGACGCAAGGAGTTCGGCGGGCAGCGCTTTGGTCCAGGTGGACTACAACTCGTTCAAGGGCGCGTACGGCGGTGACTGGGCTGCCCGTCTGCGGCTGGTGCAGCTGCCCGCCTGTGCGCTGACCACACCGGACAAGTCGGCGTGTCGCATCGCCAGGCCGTTGGCCACGACCAACGATGCGAAGGCCGGGACGCTCACCGCGACCGCCCCCCTGTCCGCTGCCTCCGTGACGTCCGCGAGGACGTTTCCGAGCCCGACCGTACTGGCAGCCACCGCCGCGGCCTCCGGTGCCGGTGGCAACTACAAAGCGACCTCTCTGCAACCCTCCGGCTCGTGGACGGCAGGCGGCGCGACCGGTGGATTCTCCTGGTCGTACCCGATCGACGCACCGGCGGTGCCGGGCGGTCTGAAGCCCGCCGTCTCGCTCGGCTACAGCTCCCAGGCGGTCGACGGCCGCACCTCGGCCTCCAACAACCAGCCCTCCTGGATCGGCGACGGCTGGGACTGGCAGCCCGGTTACATCGAGCGCCGCTACAAGTCCTGCGAGGACGACAAGGAGAAGGCCGGCGCGACCAACACCACCAAGGTCGGCGACCAGTGCTGGTACAACGACAACGCCGTCATGTCCCTGGGCGGCAAGACCATCGACCTGGTCTTCGACAAGGCCGAGGGATGGCATCCGGCCGACGACTCGGCTGAGAAGGTGGAGAAGCTCACCGGCGCGGTCAACGGCGACGACGGCACGACCGGCGTCGACGGCAAGGGCGAGTACTGGAAGGTCACTTCGGCTGACGGAACCCAGTACTTCTTCGGCCGCAACAGGCTTCCGGGCTGGAGCGACCACGGCACCGCCGCCGACGACCCGGTGACCAACTCGACCTGGACGGCACCGGTCTTCGGCAACCACTCCACCGAGCCCTGCTACAACGCCTCCTTCGCCTCGGCCTGGTGTCAGCAGGCCTGGCGCTGGCAGCTGGACTACGTCGTCGACCCGCGCGGCAACGCGATGGCGTACTACTGGTCCAAGGAGTCCAACAACTACGGCCGCAACGTCTCGACGACGACCGGCAAGGCCACGGTCACCCCCTACGTACGCGGCGGCTGGCTGGACCGCATCGACTACGGCCTGCGCGACGACGCCGTCTATACGGGCAAGGCCATGGGCCAGGTCCAGTTCGGCGTGTCGTCCCGCTGCCTGAGCGGCTGCACCTTCGACCAGACCAACGCCTCGCACTGGCCGGACGTCCCGTACGACCAGTACTGCAAGGATGGCTCCACCGAGTGCAAGGACCAGTACTCCCCGACGTTCTGGTCGCAGAAGCGCCTCTCCACCATCACGACCAAGATCCTGACCGGCGGTGTGTACAAGGACGTCGACACCTGGACCCTGGCACAGGACTTCCCGGCTTCCGGAGACGGCATATCCACCCCGATGTGGCTGAAGTCCATTCAGCACACCGGAAAGGTGGGGACTGCCGAAATCCTGCCTGCCGTCACCTTCACGGGCGTGCAGAAGCCCAACCGCGTCGACAAACTGGGTGACGGCCTGGCGCCGTTCGTCCGGCTGCGGATGTCACAGGTCAAGACCGAGACCGGTGGCACCATCGGCGTCGACTACTACGACCCCGACTGCACCGCCACCACGCTCCCTCCGGCGGACGGAACGAACACCACTCGCTGTTATCCGGTCAAGTGGCCCTTCGAGGGCGAGACGGCCAAGCAGGACTGGTTCGTCATCTACCCGGTCAAGCGAGTCACCGAAGGCGACAACCTCGTCGAGTCCCCCGACGTCGTCACCGAGTACACGTACCTCGGTGGCACCAAGTGGGCCAAGAGCACGGACGAGTTCACCAAGCCCAAGGACCGCACCTACTCGGTCTCGCGCGGCTATGAGCGCGTGCAGACCCGCAAGGGTGCCGGCGCGGATGCTCGGACTCTGACCGAGACCCGCTACTTCCGTGGCATCGACGGTGCCGAAGTGAAGGACTCCGCCGGCGTCGCGGTCATCGACCGGGAACAGTTCGCCGGCGCGGTGCGAGAGAGCGCGACCTACAACGGGGACGGAGGCGCGCTTGTCTCGGCCACCTCTTACACCCCATGGCGTTCGGCGGAGACCGCGACACGGGCACGCAGTGAAGCCGAGCTGCCCGACCTGAAGGCATTTCACACGGGCACTGCGTCGGAAGAGACCCGTACAACCGTCACTGGCGGCACCCGTACAACCAGAACCAGCCGCGGCTTCGACGCCTACGGCATGGTCACCCAGGTCTCCCAGCATGGCGACACCGCCAAGACGGGGGACGGCACTACCGTCGGCGACGAGAGCTGCACCACCACGACCTACCTGCGCAACACATCGGTCTGGTTGATCAGCACGATATCTCGCACAGAGACGGTCGCCGCGTTGTGCAACGCCACCGTCAAGCGTCCCGACGACATCATCGATGACTCCCGTGTCTCCTACGACGGCGCAGCGTTCGGTGTCGCCCCCACCAAGGGCCTGATCACCAAGACCGAGCGGATCAACGGCACCGGCACTGGATACGACATCGCCAGTTCCATCCCCAACACCTGCGGCGCGACCACGAACCAACTCTGCTACGACCAGTACGGTCGTCCGCTGGCGACGGCGGACGCCTTTGGCAAGGTCACCGTCTCGTCGTATATCCCTCCCGTGGGCGAGAACCCGACCACCGCAACGGTGACGAACACGCTCGGCCACGCCATTGCGACCAAGCTCGACCCGCTGCGAGGCCAGGCACTCGAGGTGACCGATGCCAATGGCCGCGTCACCTCGACGGCCTACGACGGCCTTGGCAGAGCTGCCAAGGTCTGGCTTCCGACCCGCTCGGCCACCGAATTCCCCGACGCGCCGAACTACTCCTACGCGTATCAGGTCCGCACCGACGGCCCCGTCGTCGTCACGACGAAGTTCCTCGACCACTTCTCCGAGTACCAGACCAGTTACGCCTTTTATGACGGTCTGCTGCGCGAGCGCCAGACTCAGGCCAAGTCCCCGGACCTGGCTGGGCGCCTGGTGACGGAGGCGTTCTACAACACCCGTGGCGAAGCGTGGCGCTCTTCCGGCACGTTCTTCAGCACCGGTGCCGCCGAGCCTGTGCTGGTGACCGGCCAGGACACGCAGTACCCCTCGTCCACCGAGACCGTGTTCGACGGCGCGGGCCGGCCAACAGCGGTGATCGCCAAGAAGTTCGGCGATGAGACGAAGCGGAGCATCACCACCTACACGGGCGACAGCACCACCGTCATCCCGCCCAAGGGCGGCACCGCGACCACGACAGTGGTGGACGCGCTGGGCCGCACAGTGCAGCTCAAGGAGTACACGAACGCCGAACACACGGCCTCGCAGTCCATTGGCTACCACTACGACAAACTCGGTCGCCTCGACGAGGTCACCGACCCGTCGGGGGCCAAGTGGACCTATGGCTTCGACGTTCGCGGCCGCCAGACCGACGTCGTCGACCCGGACAAGGGGGAGACCCACACCAAGTACGACGAAGGCGATCGGGTCACCGACACCACCGACGCCCGCAATATCACTCTGCACACCGACTATGACGATCTGGGCCGCCGCACCGCGGTCAAGAACGGCACCACCATGTTGTCGGCCTGGACCTACGACGATGTCGCCAAGGGCCAGCTCGCCACCACTACCCGCTATATCGACGGCAAGGCCTACGTCACCGAGATCACCGACTACAGCGCCTTCGACCAACCGGCAGGAACCAAGGTCACCGTCCCCGCCGGCTTGGGCGTGCCAGCCGGCAGCTACGAGTGGTGGAACTACTACAACGACAACACAGGCCAGCTCATGGAGACCGAGCATCCAGCCGTCGGTGGCCTGCCCGAGGAATCGGTTCACATCAACTACGACAGCGCCGGCCTGCTGCGGACTCTCAGCGCGCAGAGCGACCCGCTGATCTCGGACACGACCTACGACCACTACGGGCGTAACACCGTCCTCGAATACGGCAAGTTCGCCCAGCACCTGAAGACCACCAGCGTCTACGACGACCACACCGGCGCGCTGACCGACGCCTACACCGACCGTGACACCGCGCCGCAGAGGATCGAGGACTCCCACTACACGTACGACCCGGCCGGCAACATCACACAGATCACCACCAACTACGGTCAGGACGCCGCTCGGACCACCGACACCCAGTGCTTCACCCTCGACGCGCTCACGCGCATCACCGAAGCCTGGACAAACACGGGTAGTACGTGCGCCGCTGCTCCTTCCGGTGACGTGGTCGGCGGCCAGGACCCGTACTGGACCAGCTACTCGTACGACGCGGTGGGCAATCGAAAGACCGAAACCCAGCACCAGACCGCCGCAGGTCCCTCCGCCGACACGGTCCGTACCTATGCCGCACCCGACACGGGCAAGCACAACCTGCCCAGCGTCACCCAGACCGGCACCGATCCGCGCACCGAGTCCTACAGCTACACCGAGACCGGCGGCACCAAGACCCGAACTTTCAAGCGGGGCACTACGACCACGCTCAACCAGGACCTGGCCTGGGACGTCGAAGACCACCTCAAGTCCGTCACCAGCAACGGTCAGACAACCAACTACACGTACGACACCGACGGCCAGCGCCTGACCCGCACCGACTCCACGGGTACGACGCTCTACCTCCCCGATGGCAATGAGCTCACCATCGACAAGTCCGGCAAGGCCACGGGCACCCGCTACTACAGCACCGGCGCGCAGACGGTGGCCATGCGTACCGGCGGCAAACTGACCTTCCTGCTCGCCGACCACCACGGCACGACCACGACCCAGGTCACGGCTGACGCCGCTCAGGCGATCACACGCCGCAAGGCAGGCATCTTCGGCACCGCGCGAGGTGCCCAACTCGGCCCCTGGGCGGGAGACAAGGGCTTCGTTGGCGGCACCAAGGACACGGACACAGGCCTGACCCACCTCGGCGCCCGCGAATACGACCCAGGGGTCGGCCGCTTCCTCAGCGTCGACCCGATCATGGACCTGAGCGACCCCCAACAGCTCCACGGTTACACCTACGCCAACAACAACCCCATCACCGGCACCGACCCCTCCGGCCTCAAAGTCGACAACTGCGCCTACTACATAAACTGCACGGCCAACGGCGGCACCATCGACGAGACGGTGAAGGCCAAGAAAACGAAGAGCTCCGGCGGCGGTGGTGGGAGCAGCGGCGGCGGCAGCAGTGGTGGTGGAGGAGGCGGCGGGGGTGGCGGCGGAGGTGGCTGTTCGTGGTACACCGGCTGCGGGTTGAGCAAGGCTTGGGACGACACGAAAGACTGGGTCTCCGAGCACAAGGTCGTTATCGCCCAAGTCGCTACCGAAGTTGTGGTCGGCGGGTTGTGTCTCGGCACGGCGACGGGTGCAGGTTTCGCGACCGGGGGTGTCGGCTTCGCTGCCGCGGCGGGCTGTGGGGCTGTCGCTGGGGCGGCGAGTTCGGCAGTGGGGAACATGCTGTCGGACGACGCTGATCACAGCACCTCGGGACAACTTAGCGATATGGCTGAGGGAGCGGTTTGGGGCGCTGCTTCAGGTGCAGCCGGGTACGGCCTCGGAAAAGTCGGCGCGAAAATACTGGGTAAATGCCACAGCTTCCTGCCGGGTACAGGGGTACTCCTCGCTGACGGTACGAAGAAGGCAATTGAAGACGTTGAAGTCGGCGACGTAGTAATCACGACCGACCCGGAAACCGGCGAAACGATCAAGAAGCCGGTTGTTGAGACAATCACCACGGAAAACGACAAGGATTTCACCGAGATCTCCATTTCCGTGGACGGTGCGTACTCCAGCATCGTGGCCACGGATACCCACCCGTTCTGGGTGCCCGAGCTGAAGAAGTGGGTGCCGGCCGGCGACCTTCAGCTCGGCCAGATGCTCCGTACGAGCGCTGGGACTCATGTCCAGATCACCGCGCTCAGTCACTACGCGAAGCGCCAGCGCACACACGACCTCACGGTAGAGGACGTCCACGCGTACTATGTGCTGGCGGGTGAGACACCGGTCCTGGTGCATAACTCGAATGGCTTGTGCGGAACCGCGGCGCTGGAAAATGGAGACTGGCAGCACATCGTCGACCGTCACCGGCCCGGAGGTGCGCTGGTGGACGACGCGGCTGGAATCTTTACCGGTAAGGCGAAGCAGGTTCGCCAACGAATAGCCGACACAATCAATCGGGGAACACCTAAGCCCAATACGCCGGATCCTGTTACAGGTGCAGCGCGCCCTGGCCAGATCTACGAGTGGGATTTCGGAACCCCTGTCGGGAGGGCTGGTTCGGCGAATGGTGGCGGCGAGCTAACTGGCGTCCGCGTAATCGTTAACGACGGAAAAGTCGTGACGGCGTTTCCGTACTAGGTGGACAGCAAGTGAGGAAAAACGTGATTCATCTCTCCTTCGATCTCCCGGAGTCGGGTTCAGCCTGGATCAAGACCTGGGACGCCGCCAGGCAGGGCGATCCGGCTGCCGCTACGGAGATGGACCTCCGCTACAAGTACTTCGGGGTGAACTTCGAACTGGCGATTGATGACACCGAGATCGTCTCAAAGAAGAGATTTGTGACGCTCGTCGACCTGGCCTTGTCCCTTTCTGGTGCAGCGAAGCGAATCTCGTTGGGCGAGGATGCCGCGTTCGGGTTTACTGAAAGCGAGGAGGTTATTCGCCTGCGTCAGGATGGTGATCTCATCGCGGTGAGTTCGTCGAAGCGTCCTGTGCAGGCTTTCGTGGGGCGCGAGGAACTCGTACGAGAGATTCTCATTTTCCTGCGAGCGGCACATTCCCGGCTGATCGCCGAGATTCCCGAATTGTCTGCAAATTCAGTTATTCAGCGAATTCCTCCGGAGTAGGTCGCCTGTCTCGGAGGGGATGGAGAATGAAATGCAGAGGCCCCGCTGGAGTGTTCCAGCGGGGCCTCTGTGGTCGTTTGACGGCAACGCTGACGGCAACGTCAGCGGACGGCCGCTGTGGTGGGTGGGGCGTCAGGGTCGTCGTCGGTGGGGCTGAGCACGTCGCCGAGGGTGTCGATGGCCTGGCGTTGGAGGCGGAGTCGGACGTGGGCGTAGACGCCAGCGGTGACGCCGATGTGGGCGTGGCCGAGGAGTTCCTTGATGACGACGAGGTCGACGCCTTGCTCAAGGAGCAGGGTGGCGGTGGAGTGGCGGAGGTCATGGAAGCGGATTATCCGGAGCCCAGCGCGGTGGAGGAGGCGGCGGAAGCGGCGGGTGAGGTTGGTGGGGTCGAGTGGTCTGCCCTTCGGGGTGGTGAAGACGAGGCCGTTGTCCGTCCAGCCCGTTCCGGCTGCCTGACGCTCTTCCTGCTGCCGTTCCTGATGGGTCTTGAGGGAGTTGATGCATTCGGTGGGGAGGGCGATGCGGCGTTCGGAGGCGAGGGTCTTGGTGTTCAGGACGGTCAGGCCCTGGCTGCGGGTGCGCTGGAGGGAGCGGTGGATGGTGGCGGTGCCGCCGTCGAGGTCGAGGTCTTCCCAATGGAGGCCGAGGAGTTCACCCTTGCGGAGTCCGGTGCGCAGGGCGAGTTCGTACAGGCCATGCAGCCGGTCGCTGTTGGCAGCATGGAGGAGTTGCCGGGCTTCGGTGGCGGTGAGCGGCTGGAAACGCCTGGGGCGGGGCGTGGTCGTCTTGACGTTCCGGGCGACGTTGCGCGGGAGTTCGTCTTCGCGGACGGCGTGTTCCAGGGCGGATTTGAGGACTGCGTGGACGTACGTCACGGTCAGCGGTGACAGCCGCTTCTCGCAGCACTGGCCGATGGCGCAGCAGCACCGCCGGTCGGTGTCCCGTTCCTGGGCGCAGCACTGGTAGGTGGTGCGGAGTCCGTCGAGGAAGGTGCGGACGTCGCGGGTGGTGAGCCGGGCGAGCTTCTTGGCGCCGAGTCCGGGGTTGAGGTGGAGGCGGATGGAGGCGGCGTAGCGGGTGTGGGTGTTCTCCCGCAGGTGGCGAACGGCGACGCCGTCCAGCCAGTACGTGAGGTAGGCGCTCACGGTGCTGTCGGCCGTCGCGACGGGGAGGCCGCGGTTGCTGGCGGCGATCTTCTCGGTGAGCTTGGTCATCGCGTCTTTGCGGGTGGTGCCGTAGACGCGGACGCGCTTGCGGGTGTTGCCGGAGGCGAGCACGTATCCGGCGGCTTCCCATCGTCCGTCCTTGCGCTGGTAGACGGTCCCGTCGCCGTTTGCACGGGTACGGGAGCGGTGGGACGAAGAGGGGCGGTCTGTGGTCATCAGGCGGCGTCCTGTTCCAGGCGGGTGCGGATGAAGTCGGTGAGGGCATGCGTGGGGATGCGGCGGGCGCGGCCGAGGGTGATCGAGGCGAGCTGTCCGGAGCGCAGCAGGTCGTAGACGGCGGAGCGGCCGAGCTGGAGGCGGGCCATGACCTGGGGGACCGTCAGCAACTCCAGCGCCGGGCCGGTCCCGGCGTGGAGGACGGCAGTCGGGGACGAGGTCATCAGCAGCCGCCTTCGGCCGCGAACTGCCGTTCCAGTTCCTTGCGGTGCCAGACATAGGCGGCAAGAAGTGTGCCGCCGGGGCTGTAGCCCGTGCCGAGGTAGGCCCAGTGCCCGACGACGAGCGTGGTCGTCGGGTCGGGTTCGGGAAGGCCGGCGTGGGTGCGGGCCTGTTCGGTGCGCCAGGCGCGGCGGGCGTCGCGCAGCGCGCCGAGCGTGACGGAGTACCGACGGGACTTGGTGGAGAAGTGGCCCCGGAAGCCGAGCATGTGCGCCCACTTCCAGAGCTTGAGGTCGGCGAACTCGGGCAGCCTGCCGAGCTCCCAGCAGGTGCGGATCATCTGCCGGACGTGACGTGCGACGGCGAGACGGGGCAGGGGCCGGACCTGTCCGGTGCCGTCGCAGGCGGTGCACGGGAGTGGGGTTCCGTGGGGCAGGAGGGTGGCGCCGCGTCCCTGGCAGGGTCGGCAGTACAGGGTGCGGTCGAGGGTGCCGGTGGCGTCGGCTGATTTGGTGGCGTACTTGGCCACGTAGGCGGCCACGGCCTGGTCGGTGAATTCGCTGTCGGTGCCGAAGGCGGTGATCTCGGATACGTCGAGCTGTTTTCCCCAGGCGAGTGCGCGTTCCCCGATCGCGTCCGAGGTGACCGTGACGCGGACCCGTTCGGCTGCGGCGCGTACGGCGTCGGTGAGCTTGGCGACGGTGGCATACAGGGGTGGGGGCTGGTGGGTGCCGTCGGGGCCGTCGAGTCGGATGACGGCGTGGAAGTGGACCAGGCCGCGCTGCTGGTACTCGGCGACCTTGGCGAAGGAGATCCGCAGGACCGCGTGCGCGGCCTTCTGGGTCATACCGAGCCCTGCGGCGATCTCACGGCGCAGGTAGGTGGTGAAGCGGGCCCACAGGGCTCCGGCGTGGGCGTTGAAGAGGACCGCGCCCGCGTAGTCGTACGTTGCCGGGTTCAGGGGCGTCCCGATCAGGGCGTCCGTGGCTTCGTGGAGCTTGCGGCAGCGGCAGGGCCGGATGCCGCCGTCGGGCGTGGTGGGGCGGTTGTGGACGGGGCCGAAGGACGGCGGGGTGAGGGTGACGAAGACGCGGGGGTGGGTGCGAACGGTGTCCGGGACGGTCTTGCCGCCGGAGAGGCTGGCGCGGATGAGGTGGTAGGTGTCGGCGGCGTAGAGGCGGGAGCAGGCCGGGCAGCGGGAGGCGCGGCGGTTACCGCACGTGGTGAGCAGGCTGCCCGTGGGCTCGTCGGAGGAGGTGTAGGAGCGCAGTACCTCGCCGGTCGTGGTGTCGATGGTGACGCTATGGCCGGTCAGGCGGACGGGCTCGGTGCAGCCGCCGAGGTGCTCGATCTGCTGCTGTGCGCGGTCGAAGTCGGGGTGGTTGACCAGGTGGAGCAGGTCCCGTACGGCGGGGCTTGCCACGTGGCGCAGGTCCAGGGTGACCATTCGGGGCGTGTCCCTTCTGTTCGGGTGGGCGGCCCCGAGCAGCAACCAGCCAGGCAAAGAGGCGTGTTGGTGCTCGGGGCATGACGAACCAGGCCCATGGGCGGGCATGGGGTTCAGCGAGGGGATGAGGCCGGTGAGAGCCGGGGCTCAGAGCTGAGCGAGAGCGGCGGTGGCCACCGGCAGGGCGATGCCCATGCGGGTTCCCAGGTGGGCGGCGGTGATCGGGGTTCCATGCTCGGCGCGGTGGGTGTCCGCGATGCGCCGGGCCGCATCCAGCAGAGCGGACGGCAGGGCCGGGCCGGAGACGGAGCGGGCCGCCTTGGCGACGGTGGTTGGAGCCGGGGTGGGCTGCGGTTCTTCGGCCGGCAAGTCGGCGATGACCGGGACAGAGGGAGTGGGTGCTGATTCAGGTGCGGGTGCTTCGTTGGGCACCGGCTCGGAGAAAGGAGCGGCAGCTACCTCCGGGTGCGGGGCGGGGGTGGTGTGCATGTGGAACTGGGTGAGGAGGGCGGGGCCGACGCGGCCCCAGCCGAGGAGTAGGAGCGGGGCGACGGTGTCCAGGCAGGCGCGGCCGTAGCGTCCGGTCAGCAGGGGTTCGGCGGTGTTCAGGGCGAGGGTGAGCAGGCCGCACAGGTGAAGCAGCCGGGTACCGGCCCGCAACTCCGCCTTGGGTACCCCGCGCAGGGCCAGGAACCGCAGGGCGACCAGGAGCCCGACGACCGACAGGTCCACCATGGGCGCGATCAGCGGGGCGATCGGGTGGGGGACGCCGAGGCGCAGGGCGAGTGCCCAGACGTTGCCGAAGGAGAAGACGAAGGCCAGGGCCGCGATGACCGCCATGACCACGGTCACAGTGCGCCGGGTGAACCGTTCCTCCGCCATCATCTCAACCTCCTTTCTGGCGTGGGCTGTTCGGGTTCACCTGGTGAGCGAGGGCGCGGGTGTTGCTGTCCGGTCGGTCGAGCGGAGGAGGGTATCCAGGCACAGGTCCGGGTCGGCGGTCAGCTGCGAGGTGGCGTCCGCGATGCGGGCGGCGTCGGTGTCGGAGACGCAGGGGGTGCGGATGCGGGTGTAGCCGGGGCGGCCCTGCATCGCCATCACCGCGACCCCGACGTAGGCGGGGTCCTGCAAGGTGACCGGACTGGCGTCGGGCCAGTTGCGGATGTCCTCACCCAGCGCGGCCACCGCGGCCTCCACGGTCTTCTGCGCGAAGGACAGCCCGATGGGGCACACGTCGCGGATGAAGGTCGGGATGGCATCCCCGGTGGTCTTCTGGCTGATCAGGATCACCAGGACGCCGACACTGCGGCCCTTCTTGACCAGGTCCTCCACCAGCCGGGCATTCTCCGCCGTCAACGCGGCCAGGCGCTTGGTGGTGGCGTCGCTGCCCTTGTACTCGCGGAAGAACGTGTGCGCCTCATCGATGATCAGGACCGTGAGCGGCCACTCCGGAGAGGGGCCGACGTGCCACATGTTCTTCACACCCAGCACGTCCCGGATGGTGGCAGAGCGCCGCTTGCGCAGGTCCACCAGGCGCTTGAACAGCGCGTTCGCTTCGTTGAGGTCGTCCCCGCAGAACGCGAACATCCGCTTGACCAGGTCGGCGTAGTCGCCCTCCGATGCCCGCGACACTTTCCCGTCCGCAGTCGCGATCTGCACGGCCGCCGACGGCGCGAAGTCGCAGACGAACTTGTTGACCCCCGAGGTCTTGCCCGCACCCGGGACGCCGGCCACGGTCACGCCGGGCACGTTGGCCAGGGACACGCACACCCTCGCGGCACCTCGTCGCGGCGCTTGTACTGCTCGGCCGCTCCGCCGTCTACGACCTGCTCCGCACCCGTCTTCCCGAGCCGAAGGACCAGCACTTGCCCGCGAGCTGGACAGACTCGTCCACGACCGGCGCACCGAGTCAGTGACGCCGTGCTGCATGCTCTGGTCGACGGCGATGCCGAGGACTACCGCATGCTGGCCGACATGCTGACCTACCTCGAAGCATGGCCGGCTCTCGGCGAGCTGATCGCGCAGGCCGGCAGGAGCGGCGATGCGGACGTGCGGGAGATCGGTGAGGAGTTCTACCGCAGTCACAGGGGACTGCTCCCCTGAGCGGGGGATTTGGTGCACTCGAACCACACCGTCTTCCCGCCCCCTGCCGTCGGCGACACTCCCCACTTGTCGACCAGCGCGTCCAGGAGCAGCAGACCGCGGCCGCCTTCCGACTCCGGGTTCGACTTCGCCGGGGTCGGGAGCAGTTGGCCGTAGGTGTCCGATACCTCTGCCCTGACGCCTGTCTGTTGCTTCAGGAGGAGCACCGTGCAGCGGCTGTCAGGGACGTGGCGTACCACGTTGGCGATCAACTCCGTCAGGGCCAGCTCCACCGTGTCCGTGAGGGGTTCCATGTTCCAGTCCGCCAGGAACCTGCGGGCGATCCTGCGGATGTGGCGGGCGGAGTGCACGTCGACCGTCAGGGTCATGCGGTACTGCGTGGGGACCGGGGGCGCGTAGATCGAGGGGAAGTATCCGTTCACACTACGAGGGTGACCTCGCGCAACTACTCTGGGCTACAGGTTGAATGCAACGAGTGGCTGCGTGAGAGAGGTGCCCTGCGTGACCCATGTGAACATCCTTGACCCCGGAGCCTCCCCGCTCGACTACTACGGGTTCGAGCTGCGGCGCATGCGGGAGGCCGCCGGGCTCACGCAGCGGCAGTTCGGGGACATCCTCAATTACACCGGCTCGCTGGTGGGACAGGTCGAGACCGCCCGCAAGGTGCCCACGCCCGAGTTCAGCGAGCGGGTGGACGCCGCCCTTGGAACTGGTGGGCTGTTCTCGAGGCTCGTCGAGCTCGTTCTTCGTAGCCAACTTCCGGCCTGGTTCCGGCAGGTGGCAGAGCTTCAGGCGCGGGCCACTGAGATCTACTCCTTCGAGATGGGTATGGTGCCGGGCCTCCTTCAGACCCGGGCGTACACTCGCGCGGTGCTCGGGGCGATGGACAAGGCGAACCTCGATGATCGCACCGCCGTCCGGCTCGCCCGGCAGCGGATCTTCGAGAAGGCCGAGCCGCCGCTTTTCTGGGTCGTCCTGAGTGAGGCCGCGCTCTATCAGGAGATCGGCGGCCCGGAGATCATGCGGGAACAACTGGCCCACCTGTTGGCTTTCCGGGACGATCCTCGGATCAACATTCAGGTGTTGCCCTTCTCGGCAGGGGCGCACGCGGGGATGACGGGCTCATTCGACATCTATCGCTTCCACAGCGACCCGGCCATCGTCTATACCGAGGGTTACGGCAGCGCGCATCCCAGCGCCGATCCGGACACCGTCAAGTACTGCTCGCTCCGTTACGATCATCTGCAGGCCGCCGCGCTCTCCTTGAAGGACACGGCGGAGCTGATCCGGCGCCTGATGGAGGAACGCTATGGAGATCAACTGGCGTAAGTCCAGCTACAGCAGCGACCAGGGCGGCAACTGCGTCGAGGTCGCCCAGCTCCAGAGAGCTGCCGTCGCCGTCCGCGACTCCAAGTCCCCGGCGGGCCCGATCCTCATCATCGAGCCCGCCGCATTCTCGACGTTCCTCGCCTGGACCGGCGGTGGCGCTACAGCCGCTGGATGATCGTGCCCGTCGCCAGTGCGCCGCCCGCGCACATGGTGATCAGGGCGAACTCCTTGTCGGTGCGCTCCAGTTCGTGCAGGGCCGTGGTGATCAGGCGGGCGCCCGTCGCGCCGACCGGGTGGCCGAGGGCGATGGCGCCGCCGTTGACGTTGACCTTGGTCATGTCCGCCTCGAAGACCTGGGACCAGCTCAGCACGACCGACGCGAAGGCCTCGTTGATCTCGACGAGGTCGATGTCCTTCAGGGACATGCCCGCCTTGCCCAGGACGGCCTTCGTCGCGTCGATCGGGCCGTCCAGGTGGAAGTGCGGGTCGGCTCCCACCAGGGCCTGGGCCACGATCCGTGCCCTCGGCTTCAGCTTCAGGGCCTTCGCCATCCGTTTCGACGCCCACATGATCGCCGCCGCTCCGTCGCTGATCTGCGAGGAGTTGCCGGCCGTGTGGATCGCCGTCGGCATTACGGGCTTGAGGCCCGCCAGGGCTTCCGGGGACGTGTCGCGCAGGCCCTCGTCGCGGTCGACCAGGCGCCACATGCCCTGGCCGGCCGCCTGCTCGTCCTCGGTGGTGGGGACCTGGACCGCGAACGTCTCGCGCTTGAAGCGCTCCTCCGACCAGGCCGTCGCCGCCCGGGTCTGGGAGAGGAGGCCGAGGGCGTCGACGTCCTCGCGGCCCAACCCCCTTCTGCGGGCGATGCGTTCCGCCGCCTCGAACTGGTTGGGGAGGTCCACGTTCCACTCGTCCGGGAACGGTTTGCCCGGGCCGTGCTTGGAGCCCGAACCGAGGGGGACACGGCTCATCGCCTCGACGCCGCAGCTGATGCCGACGTCGATCACGCCTGCCGCGATCATGTTGGCCGTCATGTGCGAGGCCTGCTGCGAGGAGCCGCACTGGCAGTCGACCGTCGTCGCCGCCGTCTCGTAGGGGAGGCCCACCGTCAGCCAGGCCGTCCTCGCGGGGTTCATGGACTGTTCGCCGGCGTGGGTCACCGTGCCGCCGACGATCTGTTCGACCGCGTCGGCGGGGATGCCGGTGCGGCCGAGGAGTTCGCGGTAGGTCTCGCCCAGGAGGTAGGCGGGGTGCAGGTTGGCGAGCGCGCCGCCGCGCTTGCCGATGGGGGTGCGGACTGCTTCCACGATCACGGGTTCGGCGGCCATGGGTGCGGATCCCTTCGGAACTAGTACGTGTTCTAGTTCTGCTGCATGCAGTCTGCTGACGTGATGTGCGTCACCGCAAGGGTCTTGCAGCCTCGAGGGTCCTGAACTACCTTCACCGCACTCTGTTTCTGATGGCTCGTCAGACGGCTGGAGCCGCCGATGCCCTGTCCAGCGCTTCCCGACGGGTTCGACTTCACCGACCCGGACCTGCTGCAACACCATGTGCCCCTGCCGGAGTTCGCCGCGTTGCGACAGGCCGAACCGGTCCGCTGGATCCCGCAGACGGGCAATGTCGCCGGTTTCCAGGACGAGGGGTACTGGGCCGTGACCCGGCACGCGGACGTGAGATACGTGTCCACGCACCCCGAGATCTTCTCCTCCTACCTCAACACCGCGATCATCCGGTTCAACGAGCACATCGAGCGCGCTTCGATCGACGCCCAGCGCTTCATCCTGCTGAACATGGATCCGCCCGAACACACCCGGGTGCGGCAGATCGTGCAGCGGGGGTTCACGCCGAGGGCGATCCGGGGGCTCGAGGAGCGGTTGCGGGCGCGGGCCACCGCCATCGTCGCGCGGGCGCGCGAGCAGGGCGGCGACTCCTTCGACTTCGTGACGTCCGTCGCCTCGGAACTGCCTCTGCAGGCCATCGCGGAGCTGATCGGCGTACCGCAGGACGACCGCGCCAAGATCTTCGACTGGTCCAACAAGATGATCGCGTACGACGACCCCGAGTACGCCGTCACCGCCGAGGTCGGCCATCAGTCCGCCGCCGAGATCCTGTCGTACGCCATGGACATGGCCGCCGAGCGGAAGAAGTGCCCCGCTCAGGACATCGTCTCCACGCTCGTGGCCGCGGAGAACGAGGGCAATCTCAACTCCGACGAGTTCGGGTTCTTCGTGCTGATGCTCGCTGTCGCCGGCAACGAGACGACCCGCAACGCCACCACGCACGGGATGCACGCCTTCCTCACCCATCCCGAGCAGTGGGAGCTGTACAAGCGCGACCGGCCCGCCACGGCCGCCGAGGAGATCGTGCGGTGGGCGACGCCCGTCGTCGCCTTCCAGCGGACCGCCACCCAGGACACCGAGCTCGGCGGCAAGCTGATCAGGAAGGGCGACCGGGTCGGGATCTTCTACGCCTCCGCCAACCGCGATCCCGAGGTGTTCGACCGGCCCGACGAATTCGACGTCACCCGGGATCCCAACCCGCATCTCGGCTTCGGCGGGGGCGGACCGCACTTCTGCCTCGGCAAGTCCCTGGCGGTGCTGGAGATCAACCTCATCTTCAACGCCATCGCCGACGCCATGCCCGACCTGCGCCTGGTCGAGGATCCGCGCCGGCTGCGGTCCGCCTGGATCAATGGGGTGAAGGAGTTGCGGGTCGACGCGGGGTGACCGGCGTGCCGTGAAGGGGAATCCGGTGTCCGGCGTCAGTCCCTGCCGGACACCGTGAACGTCAGGACCGCCGACGTCGCGGCGGCCAGCAGCAGCGGAACCGCCAGGTCGTGGTGGAGCACCAGGACCGCGCCCAGGACCGCGCCCGTGAACATCGCGGCCACGGACGCCGTGCGGCGCGGGGATCGCGGGCGGGTGCCGTCGCCCGCCCAGGAGTCGGCGGCCAGGCCGGTCAGGGTCATCGTCACGACGGTGGTCGTGGTGAGGCCGCGCACCGCCAGCTTGCGGACCGTCGCGTTGCGCAGCCCCATCGCGAAGGCGGTCAGGGCGATGATCGTGTAGACGGTGGCCGGGGCGTCGTCCGGGGTGGCGGCCGCCACGGCCGCCGCGGCGGCCAGCAGGAGGGCCTCGACGCCCAGCGTCATCCGGGCCAGGCCGCGGCGTGAGAGCGCGCCCATGTGCCGGGTCGCCCGGCCGCCGGTCGCGGCGCCCAGCAGGAAGCAGACGAGCGAGGCCGCCGTGTGCGGGACCGAGAAGCCCGGGGCGCCGGCGGCGGCGAAACCGAGGACGACGACGTTGCCGGTCATGTTGGCGGTGAACACATGCCCCAGGCCGAGATAGGTCACCGCGTCGATCAGGCCGCTCATGGCGGTCAGGGCGAGGAGGGCGGGGACCAGACGCAGGCCGCGTGCGTCGTGCTGGCCCCCGGTCTGCGGGTCCCGCGGCGGCTCGGTCGGGTGCTCGGTGCCGGTCATCCGCTCAGTGCAGCACGGCGAGGCGGCGAAACGCCGAAAGCGGCGGCCCCGGGGATCGGGGGCCGCCGCTCTCGTCGCGCTGAACGCGCGTTCTTGGGGGAGTGAACTCAGGAGCTCACTGGGGGTCGGCTCAGTACCAGCCGTTCGCCTGCCAGAAGTTCCAGGCCGCGACCGGGCTGCCGTAGCGGGAGTTCATGTAGTCCAGACCCCACTTGATCTGGGTCTTGGCGTTGCTCTTCCAGTCGGAGCCGGCCGAGGCCATCTTCGAGCCGGGCAGGGCCTGCACGAGGCCGTAGGCGCCGGAGGAGGCGTTGGTGGCGCTGACGTTCCAGCCGCTCTCGTGCTTGACGATGTTGGAGAAGGCGTTGTACTGAGCCGCGTTCGGGATCATCTTGTGCGCGATCGCCTGGGCCTGGGAGGCGGAGGAGGCCGTCGCGGCGTGGGCGGGAGCTGCGGACAGCGCCATGCCTGCGGTGGCGGCGGCCACGGCGATGCCGGTGAGGGCCTTCTTCGGGGAAGCGATGCGACGGATGACGGAGACGGACACGGAGAACCTTTTCCTTCGGGGACGTTGTGGTCGCCTGCATGCCGGAGTCACGCGGTGCGTGGGCCGCGCCGCGTGAGGTGCGGTGGGTGGCTGCATGCCGTGGCGTCGAGGCCGTGAGGCTCTTCGGCGCCCTGCGACGTCATCCAGAGAAACAGGATCCGGCGCTGTCCGCAAAGACCCCTTTTGCTAGTTGTGGCCGTAGTCGGGGGGAGTGCCACTTGTGTGACCTGCCTCTCAACGTGCAGGTCAGAGGCCCTAATGGCATGGGCATGGCGTCCGAATTGCCGGACTAGGTCAGATAGTAGGTGATGTGAGTCATGTGGGGTGGTTCACCGGTCAACGGCCTCCCGGGCGGCTCTCGGGGGCTCTCCGGGGCTCTCGAATGTGACCGCCGTCTCGAAGGCCGCCCTGCGCGTAGCTCGGCGTAGCGCCCTGAGCACCGCCGGGCCGAGGGTGAGCGTCAGCGACATCGTCACCAGCGCCCGCCCCAGGTCCCAGCCCAGCGACGTCGCCACGCAGTACGCGACGAAACGCGCCAGGTTCGCCGGGACCGTCCCGTCCGGGTCGAAGGCCACCCCCGAGGCCAGCGCGCCCATGAACGGCCAGCCGGCCATGTTCATCGCCGTGCCGTAGGCGAAGGCGGCCAGGAAGCCGTACCCCGCGAGCAGCGCCAGCTCGGCCCGGCCGCGCAGCCGCTCCGGACCCGGCAGCAGCCCCGCCCCCATCGTGAACCAGCCCATCGCCAGCATCTGGAACGGCATCCACGGACCCACCCCGCCCGTGAGCAGGGCGGACGCGAACATCGTGACCGAGCCCAGGACGAAGCCGAAACCCGGGCCCAGCACCCGGCCGCTCAGCACCATCAGGAAGAACATGGGCTCGATCCCCGCCGTCCCGGCGCCGATCGGCCGCAGGGCCGCGCCCGTCGCCGCCAGCACGCCGAGCATCGCCACCGCCTTCGCGCCGAGCCCGGACTCCGAGATCGTCGCCGTCACGACCGCGACCAGCAGCACCAGCAGGCCCGCGAACAGCCACGGCGCGTCCTGCGCGTGCGCGTTCAGGGCGGAGCTCGGCGGGGCCAGGAAGGGCCAGCCGAACGCGATCACGCCCACCGCGCCGACCAGCGCCAACGCGGCCAGGGAACGGGGGCCCAACCGCACGGGACGGGAGCGCCGCCGGGGCGTCGTCATCGCAGCGCCCGCCTCACCTGCGCGACCGTGAGCCACTCCTGCGGCGCGAGGATCTTCGTCACCTGCGGGGCGAAGGACGGGGACGAGACCACCACCTCCGCCGTGGGACCGTCGGCGATCACCTCGCCCTCCGCGAGCAGCACCACCCGGTCGGCCAGTTCGGCGGCCAGTTCCACGTCGTGAGTGGCGAGCACGATCGCGTGACCGGCGGCGGCCAGCCCGCGCAGGACGGCGACCAGGCGGGCCTTCGCCGCGTAGTCGAGGCCGCGGGTGGGCTCGTCGAGCAGCAGGAGCGGCGGCCGGGCGGCGAGGACGACCGCCAGCGCGAGCGTGAGCCGCTGGCCCTCGGACAGATCGCGGGGGTGGGTGTCGTCCGCGATGCCGGGGAGGAGCTCCGAGACCAGGGCGCGGCAGGCGCCGGGCGCGGCCTGCGCGTCCCGGTCGGCCGCCGCGCACTCGGCGGCGACCGTGTCGGCGTAGAGCAGGTCGCGCGGCTCCTGCGGGACCAGGCCGACGCGCCGGACCAGGTCGCGGGGGGAGGTGCGGTGCGGGACCGCGCCGCCGACGCGCACCGTGCCGGCGGACGGCGCGACCAGGCCGACGAACGCGTTGAGCAGCGTCGACTTCCCGGCGCCGTTGCGGCCCATGAGGGCGACGGTCTCGCCGGGCCCGACGGTGAGGCCGACGTCGCGCAGGGCCTGGACGCCGCCCCGGCGGACGGCGAGCGACCGGGCCTGGGCGGGCGGCGCGGACAGGGTGCGAGCGGGAGGAGAGCAAGCGGCGGGGGAGGGGGTCGCAGGGGAGGCGGCGGCCGGGGCCGACCGTGCGGCCGGGGCGGGGAGAGAGCGGCGGAAGAGGCGGCGGGCCCGAGGGACGGCGGTGGGGGCGGGGGCGGCTGACTCGACTGCCGGTACCGGGGCGGGAGCGGATACGGGCCTCGGAGGTATTTCTCGGGCCTCCCGAGCGGCCAGGAGTTCCCGCAGGTCTACGGCCCTGCGGCGGGCGTCGCGGACCGTCAGCGGCAGCGGGGACCAGCCCGCCAGCCGGCCCAGGTCCACCACCGGCGGGAACACCGGGGAGACGGCCATGACGTCCGCCGGCGCGCCGAGGAGCGGGGCCGCCCCGGCGGCGGGCAGCAGGGCGACCTGGTCGGCGTACTGCAGGACGCGTTCCAGGCGGTGCTCGGCCAGCAGCACCGTCGTGCCGAGGTCGTGGACGAGCCGCAGCAGGACGGCGAGGACCTCCTCCGCGGCCGCCGGGTCGAGCGCGGACGTCGGCTCGTCCAGGACGAGCACCCGGGGATGCGGGGTGAGGACCGAGCCGATCGCGACCCTCTGCTGCTGGCCGCCCGAGAGGGTGGCGAGCGGACGGTCGCGCAGGGCGGCCAGGCCGAGCAGGTCGAGGGTCTCCTCGACGCGGCGGCGCATCACCGTAGGCGGAAGGCCCAACGACTCCATGCCGTAGGCGAGTTCGTCCTCGACCGTGTCCGTCACGAAGTGCGAGAGGGGGTCCTGGCCCACCGTCCCCACGACGTCGGCGAGTTCACGCGGCTTGTGGGTGCGGGTGTCGCGGCCGGCGACCGTGACACGGCCGCGCAGGACGCCGCCGGTGAAGTGCGGCACGAGCCCGCTCACCGTGCCGAGCAACGTCGACTTGCCCACCCCCGACGGGCCCGCCAGCAGCACGAGTTCGCCCTCGGGGACGGTGAAGTCGACGTCCCTGACGGTGGGTTCGGCGACGCCGTCATACGTCACGGAGACGTTCTCGAAGCGGATCACGACGGCTCCTTGTGCACGAACGCGGGCAGCAGGGCGAGGAGTACGGCCGCCGCCGGCCACAGCGGGAGGGCGGGCGCGGTCAGCGGGACCACCCCCGGATTCAGGGCCGCCGGGTCGGCGGAGGCGGCCATGACGAGCAGGGCCGCTACCGCGACGCCGGAGGCGGCGGTCAGACAGGCCCGCGGGGTCCAGCGGTCCGGGCGGTAGCGGGTGCGCGCCGAACGGCGGCCCCCCAGCCGCAGCCCGGCGAGGGCCGCGACCACACCGGCGAACAGCACCGGAAGGCCGTAGGTGCCGCCGGCGGTGGTGAGCAGGCCGTAGGTTCCCGCGCAGACGCCGAGCAGGCCGCCCAGCGTGAGGGCGCCGGTGGTGCGGCGTACGGGGGCGGGGACGTCGGCGGTACGGCCGTAACCGCGCGCGTCCATCGCGGCGGCCAGGGCGACCGAGCGCTCCAGGGCGCCCTCCAGCACCGGCAGGCCCACCTGGAGCAGGCCGCGCAGGCCCCGGTCCGGACGGCCCCGCAGACGGCGGGCGGCGCGCAGACGGTGGACGTCCGCGATGAGGTTCGGGGCGAAGGTGAGCGCCACGACCACCGCCACCCCCGTCTCGTACAGGGCGCCCGGGAGCGCCTTCAGCAGGCGCGACGGGGAGGCCAGGGCGTTCGCTGCGCCGATGCACACGAGGAGGGTGGCCAGCCTCAGACCGTCGTACAAAGCGAAGAGCAGGCCCTCGGCCGTGACCGGGCCGCCCAGCCGGATGCCCTGCGCCCAGTGCGGCAGCGGGATTTCGGGCAGCGTGAGCAGCACATGCGTGCCCGGGATCGGCGAGCCGAGCGCGACCACGAAGACGAGACGGACGACGAGGACGGCGAGGGCCAGCTTGAGGAACGCGGAGTAGGAACGGGACCAGGGGGTGTCGGGGCGGCACACGGTGACGACGTACGCGGAGGCGGTGAGCAGCAGGCCGAGCAGGAGCGGGTTGGTGGTGCGGGTGGCGGCGGCGCCGAGGCCGAGGGCCCACAACCACCAAGCGCCGGGGTGCAGTTGAGGCGAGGAGCGGCGGTCAGCCATTCCGGCGCCGCCGCGCCTGCCACACCGCGGCCGCGCCCAGCACCGCCACCGCCGCCCCGCCCGCGAACAGGCCCACCGACGGGCCCCCGTCCTTCCCGCCGCCGTTCGTGCTGCTGTTCGTGTTGCTGTTGCTGTTTCCGGTCTCCGCGGTCGTCGTCGGCTGCCGGGTGCGCGTCCCGTCCGTCGACACCTGCTCTCCGCACCCGGTCCCCGGATACCCGGCGATCGCGCACAGCAGGGCGTTGGCGTCGTAGCGCAGCGGCTTGGCGACCGCGGCGAGCGCCTCGGCCGTCGTCGCCCCGGAGTCGACCTGGGCGCACGCCGTGCGCGGCGCGGGCGACGGCGGGGTCTCGCCGCCCGGGGCGTCCGCCGCCGTGCCGAAGTCGATGACCAGGGCCACCCGCTTCGTGCCGTCCCGCGCGGGCGTCTTCGCGCAGATCGCCGCGAAGGAGGCGGCGCCGCGCGGCTGCGTCGCGTCCTGCGAGTCCTCGCTCACCGCGAACCGGAAGCCCTCGACGTCGCCGTCGAGGGGGCGGGCGGTGGACGGGCCCTGGGTGGCGTAGGTCCAGTGGTCGCCGGCGCGGTCCCAGAAGGACCAGTAGCGGTAGCCGGCGGCCTGGGCCGAGCCCGCCGCGCCCGTCAACACCAGCGCCGAGGCGGCGAGTACGGCGGCCAGGAGCTGGACGCGGCCGCGGACCCGCCCGTACGCACGAGAGGCACGGGCACGGGCACGGCCACGGGCACGGGCACGGATATCGGCACGGGCGTGAGTATGGGCGCGCGCGGGGGTGCGTACGGCGGGCAGACGCCTCACGGCTGCTGCTTCCTGCCGCGGACGCTGATCAGGAAGCCGATGCCGATGCCGGCCACGAGGAAGACGCCGATGATCAGCCAGAGGCTGTAACCCGTGCCGGAGCCGTCCGAGTCGTCCGCCTTCTTCGGGTCCGCCGAGGCGGTCGCGCCGGCCGCCTTCGCTGCGCTCTGCGGGGCCGGACCCGTCGCGTTGAGCTGTGCGACCAGGTCCGTGCCGCCGAAGGCGTGCGGATCGACGCCCATGGCGTGCGCCGCGAAGACCAACTGGGCGTAGGCGGCGGGCCCGTTCTGCTTCGCCCAGCCCACGGCGTTCTGCTCCAGCCAGGCCAGGGGCTTCCTGGCCTGCTCGGTCCACCCGAGGGCGGCGAGGGCGACCACCGCGTCGGCGGTGTTGCCGTAGTCGGGCTGGTCCGCGGAGCCGGGCAGGACCGACTTCAGATGGCCGTCGTGGGCGACCGCCCCGGCGAGGTAGGCCGCGCCGTTGCGGGCGAGCCCGTCCGGGGTGAGCGCGGCGGAGGAGCCGCCGCACGCGTGGTCGCCCGGCGACGCCTTGCCGGCCGTCGTCACGAACCCCTTGCCGAGGACGCCGAGGACGCCCGCCGCCGTCGCGTCCGCGTTGGCCGCGAGGCCGCCCTTCTTGTCCGGCTGGTACGCGAACGCGCCGCCGCCGGCCCGGTCGCAGGGGAGGGAGAGCTTCACGAGGGCGTCGTACGGCGACTTTCCGGCCTTCTTCACTCCGCCCGGCTGCTGCCCGGCCGCTGCCAGCGCCCCGGCCACGACGGACGTCGAGTTCGTGTCGCTGGCCCCGCCGGGGAAGTAGCCCCAGCCGCCGTCCGTGTTCTGCACGGACTTCAGCCAGCCGACCGCCTTCTGCGTCCCGGCGCTGTGGCCGCCGAGCGCGGCCAGCGTCTGGACGGCGGCCGCCGTGCTGTTGGTGTCCACCGTCAGCTTCGCGTCGCACGGCTTGGCGGCGTCGGCGCGGAAAGCGGCGAAGGAGCCGTTCGCGCACTGCTGGCCGGCCAGCCAGGTCACGGCCGCGTCGGCCGGGGCGACGCCCGTGGTGTGCTGCGCGAGCAGGGCCAGCGACTGGCGCCAGACGCCGTCGTAGGTCGGGTCCCCGGTCCCGTACAGCCCGGCGGGTATCGCCGCGGGCGGGGTGGGGGACGCGGTGGCGGCCACCGCGGGGACGGCGGCGCCCAGCACGACGGTGGCGGCGGCCAGAGCCGCGGCGCTACGGCGGACGTTCATGATCGGCGGGTGCCTCTCCCTGTGAGGGAGCCGGGCAGCACGGGGCGACCCCGGCGGCTCGGCTCCGTATGCCTCGACGGTGCCGTGCGACGGCCGACCTGCCGACGCACATGAGCCGGTCACGGCCCCGTGCCAGGTGATCCGGCTGTCAACGGTTGCGGGTCAGCGCCGGAATTGCACCGGCTTCCCCCTGTACGGGCGTGATACGACCCGGCCACTCTACCGGCAGGTAAGCAGGCGTCCGAGGGGCGCCTGCGGACGACGGCGGGCTCCTGCCCGTGTCCCTGCCCGTGTCCCTGCCTGGGTCCTGCTCATGCCGGTGGCCGGACGGAGGCGGTGCGCCGACGGCCCGCCGCCCCCGCGATGCGCCCGCTGGAGAGGTAACTCCTCGTCCCCGCGCGGGAGTCGGTCAGGTCGCCGACGGCTCGACCGCGCGCGGCGTGGGCCCCCCGAAGGGCAGGAACAGCACCCGCCGGTCCAGCAGCCACTCGCCGCCGACCCGGCGGAACGTGTCCTCGTAGTGGCCGACCTGGACCGGGGGGCCCGCGGGGACGGTGCCGCCCTCGTACCCGTCGACCCGGTGCGTCGAGAAGTACGAGGTGGCCGTGGCGGCGTCCGGCGCGGTCACCGTGACCAGGATGTTCGCCATGAGACGGCGGGACAGTCGGTCGGCGGGCCGCGCGCCGAAGTACTCCCGCAGCGCCGGCCGCCCCTGGACGAGCCGCTCGCCGGCCGGCCACGCCCAGCTGCCGTCCTCGGTGAACAGTTCGGCCACGGTCGGCGGTTCGCCGAGGTCGAGACGGTGGACGAAGTCGACGACGAGCCGCTCACAGGCGCGTTCGGCGAGCAGCCGCTCCAGGGGGTCGATCGGGTCGATCGGGTCGATCGGGTTCACAGGGTCGATCGGGTTCATAGGGTCCTTGGAGTCCATGGAGCTGTCCGACAGGTGGGCCCGCCACCACGCGATCGGACCGACCGGATCGTGCGGAGCCCCAGGGGTCAGGGGGCAGGGATCACACCGCCGCGTACGTCACGGGGTCGCTGCCCGTCACGGCCTCCGCCCGGCCCAGCTTCACCAGCCGCCGCAGATGCGCCTCGGCCTCGGAGACGGCGATGTTCCTCGACCCGTAGGGGATCTGCTCCCAGGGCCGGTTCCACTCCATGCGTTCGGCGAGCTGCCATGGGGTGAGGGGCGAGGCGAGGAGTGAGATGAGCCCCGTGAGGCGCTCCTCGTGGTGAGCGAGCAACTCCCTTACCCGGGACGAGGCGTCGGTGAAGGCGTGCTGGTGGGCCGGGAGGATCTCGGCGGGCCCGAGCCGGCCGACCCGCTCGAGGGAGTCGAGGTAGTCGCCCAGGGGGTCGGTCACCGTCGCGTCGTCGGGGTCCTCGTAGAGGCCGATGTGCGGGGTGATGCCGGGGAGCACATGGTCACCGGAGAACAGCCGGCCGCGGCCCGGGAGCCCGGCCGGGTGGTCCTCCTCCAGGTGCAGGCAGACATGGCCGGGGGTGTGCCCGGGGGTCCAGATCGCGCGCAGTCGGCGGCCGGGCAGATCGAGGAGCTCGCCGGGGACGATCTCACGGTCGGGGAGGGCGGGGGAGAGGCCGGGCAGGGTGCGGCGGCGCGCCGTGCGCAGCGGGGCGAGGTGCGCGTCCGGGGCTCCGGCGGCGGCCAGTTTCTCGGCCATGTACGTGTACCAGCGCTCGGGGCGGGTCTCCCGGGTCCGCCGCACGATCGACGCGTCCGCCGCGTGCATCGCCACCCACGCCCCGGACGCCTCCCGCACCTGGGCGGACAGGCCGTGGTGGTCGGGGTGGTGGTGGGTGATGACGACGCCGTGCAGCGCGGTGACGGACGTGCCGCAGGCCCTGAGGCCCGCATCGAGGGCGTCCCAGGAGGCGGGGTCGTCCCAGCCGGTGTCGACGAGCACCGGCCCGCGGTCGGTGTCGACGACATAGACGAGCGTGTGGCCGAGCGGGTTGTCAGGGATGGGCACCCGCAGGGACCGCACACCCCCGCCATGATCGAACACGTTCGTCATCTGCCCTCCGTCCCACGGCCATTGCCCACTATAACTAGAACTGGTATCAGTTTCTGAAACACCGTCAGAAAATGAAGGCAGTGGCCATGGCTGAGCTCGTGGAGCACGGAAAGCTTTTCATCGGCGGGGAGTTGACCGACCCGCTGGGCGATGCCGTCATCGAGGTGATCTCGCCGCACACCGAGGAGGTCATCGGGCGGGTGCCGCATGCCTCGCCGGCCGACGTGGACCGGGCCGTCGCCGTCGCCCGGCAGGCCTTCGACGAGGGGCCCTGGCCCCGCCTTTCGCTCGACGAGCGGATCGAGGTCGTCGGCCGGATCAAGGACGGGATCCTCGCGCGCCACGAGGAGCTCGCCCGGGTGATCTCCTCCGAGAACGGCTCCCCGTACTCCTGGAGCGTCCTCGCGCAGGCCCTCGGCGCGATGATGGTGTGGGACGCGGCGATCACCGTCGCCCGGGGCTTCACCTACGAGGAGGGGCGCGACGGCGTGCTCGGCCGGATCCTCGTGCGGCGCGAGCCGGTCGGGGTGGTCGCGGCGGTCGTCCCCTGGAACGTCCCGCAGTTCGTCGCCGCCGCCAAGCTCGCTCCCGCGCTGCTCACCGGCTGCACGGTGATCCTCAAGCCGTCCCCGGAGTCGCCCCTGGACGCCTACGTCCTCGCGGACATCGTGCGGGAGGCCGGGCTGCCGGAGGGCGTGCTGTCGATCCTCCCGGCGGACCGCGAGGTGAGCGAGTACCTGGTCGGGCACCCGGGCGTGGACAAGGTCTCGTTCACGGGCTCGGTCGCGGCCGGCAAGCGGGTCATGGAGGTGGCGTCCCGCAACCTCACCCGGGTGACCCTGGAGCTGGGCGGGAAGTCGGCGGCGCTCGTCCTGCCCGACGCGGACCTCGCCACCGCCGTCCCCGGGATCGCCTCGGCGGCCTGGATGAACAACGGCCAGGCCTGTGTCGCCCAGACCCGGATCCTGCTCCCGCGCTCGCGCTACGACGAGTTCGCGGACGCCTTCGCCGCGGCGGCGGACGCGCTCGTGGTCGGCGACCCGCTGGACCCGGCGACCCAGCTCGGCCCGCTGGTGGCCGAGCGGCAGCAGCTCCGCAACCTCGACTACATCCGCATCGGGCAGGAGGAGGGCGCGAAGATCCTCACGGGCGGCGGGCGTCCGGCGGGCCTGGAGCGCGGCTGGTACGTGGAGCCCACCCTCTTCGGCGACGTCGACAACTCCATGCGGATCGCCCGCGAGGAGATCTTCGGCCCGGTGATCTGCCTGCTGCCCTACAGTGACGAGGCCGAGGCGGTGAAGATCGCGAACGACTCGGACTACGGGCTCAGCGGCAGTGTGTGGACGTCCGACGTCGGGCACGGCGTCGAGATCGCCCGCCAGGTCCGCACCGGGACGTACTCCGTGAACACCTTCAGCCTGGACATGCTCGGACCGTTCGGCGGTTACAAGAACTCCGGCCTGGGGCGGGAGTTCGGGCCCGAGGGTTTCGGCGAGTACCTGGAGCACAAGATGATCCATCTCCCGGCGGGCTGGGAGGGGTGAGTGAGGTGGGGGCGCCTCCCGCGCCGGAGCGTCCGGGCGCAGGAGCGGGGGACCGGTGGCGCGTCGAGGTGGACCGGTCCCTGTGCATCGGTTCCGCCCAGTGCGTCCATCACGCGCCGGACGGCTTCCGGCTGGACACCGCACGTCAGTCCCATCCGGCCGACCCGGACACGGACGCCAACGAGCGGGTGCTGGCGGCGGCGGAGAGCTGCCCGGTGGAGGCGATCATGATCACGCTGGCGGGGAACGGCGAGCCGGTGTTCCCGCCCGAGGAGTGAGGTAGGGACGCCGTCGGGACCGGGAACGACGTGGATGTGCAGGCGGACGTCGCCGTCGACATCTCCATGCACGTCCACGTCCACGTCCACGGCGGGAGGGACCGAGGCGCCAGCGGCGTCTTGGGCGATCCGGCGGTCGATCCGTGCCGTCGCGCGGCGCTATGCGCGCGTCGGCGGCTCGTTGCGGGCCTCGGGGTCGGTCACGTCGATCAGCCGGCACACCGTCTCGATGTCGATCCGCACCTGCGCGATGGACGCGCGGCCCGACAGCCAGGTGATGAGCGCCGAGTGCCAGGTGTGCTCGATGACGCGGACCGCGGAGAGCTGCTCGGGGGTGGGGTCGGTCAGGCCCATCGAGTCCAGGATGATCGCAGTCGTCTGACGGGACACCTGGTCGACCTCCGGTGAGACGCTGCGGTCGGCGAAGGTCAGCGCACGGACCATCGCGTCGGCCAGGTGCGGCTCGCGCTGCAGGGCGCGGAACGCGCGCATCAGGGTCTCGGCCACGCGCTCCGCCGCCCGTTCGCCCGTCGGCGGCTTCTTCCGCAGTGTGCCGTGCATGTGCTCCAGCTGGTCCTGCATGGTGGCCACCAGCAGATGCACCTTGGAGGGGAAGTAGCGGTACAGCGTGCCGAGGGCGACCTGCGAGTTCTCCGCGACCTCCCGCATCTGCACCGCGTCGAAACCGCCCCGGCTGGCCAACTGCGCGCTCGCGTGCAGGATGCGGCGGCGGCGCGCCTCCTGCCGCTCGGTGAGGGAGGAGTGCGCGGGGCGCTGAGGGCTGGCTTCCGCAGACATGGGTCCCGTTCCGGTCCGTTCCGTGACAGTCGTGGTGACAGTCGGTGAGGGGCGGTGATCATACGGCTGACGGGTGATCGGTGGTGGCGTGAATCACCTGATCCACTGCTCACAGCGCTCGTACCTGCCGGTAGATTCAGAGCCTCCCGAACGATCAAGTCTGAAACTTGTTCTAGGTTAGCGTCCCGACGTAGTCTCGCGGGACAATGCAGGCAGAAGGGGGCCCGGGGTGACCGCTGAGGCCAGTCAGGCAGGGTCTCGGCATGACGTTGCCGCTGACGGCGGGCGACCGCTCAAGATCGCGCTCCTCACCTATAAGGGAAACCCGTTCTGCGGGGGCCAGGGCGTCTACGTTCGGCATCTCTCACGCGAGCTCGCCCGTCTCGGGCACCGCGTCGAGGTCATCGGTTCGCAGCCCTACCCGGTACTCGACCCGGGGCACGAGGACCGGCTCTCCCTCACCGAGCTGCCCAGCCTCGACCTCTACCGTCAGCCGGATCCCTTCCGCACCCCCGGTCGGGGCGAGTACCGCGACTGGATCGACGCCCTCGAAGTGGCGACGATGTGGACCGGCGGGTTCCCCGAGCCGCTGACCTTCTCACTGCGCGCCCGCCGCCATCTGCGCGCCCGCCGCGGTGAGTTCGACGTCGTGCACGACAACCAGACTCTGGGCTACGGCCTGTTGGGGGACGTCGGCGCACCCCTGGTCACCACCATCCATCACCCCATCACCGTCGACCGGCAGTTGGAGCTGGACGCCGCCGAGGGGTGGCGGCGGCGGTACTCCGTGCGCCGCTGGTACGCGTTCACCGCCATGCAGAAGCGCGTGGCCCGCCGGCTGCCCTCCGTGCTCACCGTCTCCGGGACCTCCCGCCAGGAGATAGTCGACCATCTCGGCGTCCGCGACGACCGCATCCACGTCGTCCACATCGGGGCCGACACCGACCTGTTCTCGCCGAATCCCGCCGTGGCGCAGATACCCGGCCGGATCGTGACGACGTCCAGCGCGGACGTTCCGCTCAAGGGCCTGGTCCACCTCGTCGACGCCCTGGCGAAGGTGCGTACCGAGCACCCGCACGCCCACCTGGTCGTCGTCGGCAAGCGCCCGCAGGAGGGGCCGGTCGCCCAGTCGATCGAGCGGTACGGCCTCGAAGGGGCCGTCGAGTTCGTGAAGGGCATCTCCGACGCCGAACTGGTCGACCTGGTGCGCTCGGCGGAGGTCGCCTGCGTGCCGTCGCTGTACGAGGGTTTCTCCCTGCCGGCCGCCGAGGCCATGGCCACGGGCACCCCGCTGATCGCCACGACCGGCGGGGCGATCCCCGAGGTCGCCGGGCGCGACGGGGAGACCTGCCTGGCCGTGCCGCCCGGCGACGCGGGCGCGCTCGCCGCGGGCCTGGGCCGGCTGCTCGGCGACCCGGAACTGCGGGCCCGGCTCGGCGCGGCCGGACGGCAGCGGGTGCTGGAGCGGTTCACCTGGGCGCGGGCCGCCGAGGGGACCGTGGCCCGTTACCGCGAGGCGATGGCCGACGACGGCCGCACCCGGGCCCCCGAGGCTCCGCCGGCTCGCCCCGTCGCCGCCGAAATGACGGCGGCCCCCGAAGCGACGGCGGCGCCCGGGGCGACGGCGGCGCCGACTGCCCCCGCGGCCCTCGCCGTTCCTTCCGTTCCTTCCGCCCCTTCAGCTCCCGAGGCCGTCGACGCCCGGGCGACCGGCGTCGTTCCCGCCGCCGATGTATCCGAAGCATCCGATCGCGAAAGCAGGGCCACGTGCTGACCGTCGACTTCTCCCGGTTCCCGCTCGCCCCGGGCGACCGGGTCCTGGACCTCGGCTGCGGGGCCGGCCGGCACGCCTTCGAGTGCTACCGGCGCGGCGCACAGGTCGTGGCCCTCGACCAGAACGCCGAGGAGATCCGCGAGGTCGCCAAGTGGTTCGCGGCGATGAAGGAGGCCGGGGAGGCTCCCGAGGGCGCGACCGCGACCGCCATGGAGGGCGACGCCCTCGCCCTGCCCTTCCCCGACGAGTCCTTCGACGTCGTCATCATCTCCGAGGTCATGGAGCACATACCGGACGACAAGGGCGTCCTCGCGGAGATGGTGCGCGTGCTGAAGCCGGGCGGCCGCATCGCGATCACCGTCCCGCGCTACGGCCCCGAGAAGGTCTGCTGGACCCTCTCCGACGCCTACCACGAGGTCGAGGGCGGCCACATCCGCATCTACCGGGCGGACGAACTGCTCGAGAAGATCCGCGAGGCGGGCCTCAAGCCGTACGGCACCCACCACGCCCACGCGCTGCACTCGCCGTACTGGTGGCTGAAGTGCGCGTTCGGCGTCGACAACGACAAGGCGCTGCCGGTGCGCGCCTACCACAAGCTGCTGGTCTGGGACATCATGAAGAAGCCGCTGGCCACCCGGGTCGCCGAGCAGGCGCTGAACCCGCTCATCGGCAAGAGCTTCGTGGCCTACGCGACCAAGCCCCATCTGCCCTCGCTGTCCGAGGCGGCCGCCAAGTGACGACGCCCCGGACAGAACACCTCGTCCTGACCGGGGTCCTCACCGCCGAGCAGGCCGCCGCGACCGTCGCCGGCATCCTCGCCGTACAGCGGGAGGACGGCGCGATCCCGTGGTTCCGCGGCCACCACCTCGACCCGTGGGACCACACCGAGACCGCCATGGCGCTGGACGCGGCCGGCGAGCACGAGGCCGCCGAGCGCGCCTACGACTGGCTGGCCCGCCACCAGAACGACGACGGTTCCTGGTTCGCGGCCTACCAGGACGGCGAGTTCGACGCCGTCACCGACCGGGGGCGCGAGACGAACTTCGTCGCCTACATAGCCGTCGGCGTCTGGCACCACTACCTGTCCACCGGCGACGACACCTTCCTCGACCGCATGTGGCCGACCGTCCACGCGGCGATCGAGTACGTGCTGCGGCTGCAGCAGCCCGGCGGGCAGATCGGCTGGCGGCGCGACGACGACGGCACGCCGACCGCCGACGCGCTGCTCACCGGCTCCTCCTCGATCCACCAGGCGCTGCGCTGCGCGCTGGCCGTCGCCGAGCAGCGCGAAGAGCCGCAGCCCGACTGGGAGTTGGCGGCGGGCGCCCTGAGGCACGCCATACGACGGCACCCGGAACGGTTCCTCGACAAGGACCGCTACTCGATGGACTGGTACTACCCCGTCCTGGGCGGCGCGTTGACCGGCGCGGAGGCCAAGTCCCGCATCGAGGCGGACTGGGAGCGGTTCGTCGTCCCCGGGCTGGGCGTGCGCTGCGTGGCTCCCAACCCCTGGGTGACGGGCGGCGAGTCGGCCGAACTCGCCCTCGCTCTGTGGGCGATGGGCGAGTCCGACCGCGCGCTGGAGATCCTGCAGGCCATCCAGCACCTCCGGGACGCGGAGTCGGGGCTGTACTGGACCGGGTTCGTGTTCGAGGACGAGGCCATCTGGCCCCGCGAGCTGACCACTTGGACGGCGGGATCGCTGCTGCTCGCCGTCGCGGCCCTCGGCGGTCACGAGGCCACCTGCGCCGTCTTCGGCGGAGAGCAGCTGCCCTCCGGGCTGGAAGCCGACTGCTGCGCCTGAGGAGAGCTCGGAGCGCACGGTCGACTCCGGGGACTCCCGGGTCCGAGAGGACTGCGGGGGCTCCGGAGACCGAGCGGACTGCGGGGGCTCCGGGGAGTGAGGGGACTGTGGGGGTGCGGGGACCGAGCGGGGCTCAGTGGCGGTGGACGCGGTTCGCGATGGCGTGGCCGACGAACAGGTACACCACCGCCGCCAGGCCGTAACCGGCCACGACGCGGGCCCATGCCTCGTCGAACGTGAAGAGGTCACGGGACCAGCCGGCGAGCCAGTTGGCCGTGTGATGGATGAACTGGACGAGGTCGTTGCCCCGGTTGGCGTCCAGCAGATACATGAGGATCCAGAGCCCGAGGATGACGGCCATGACGTCCGCGACGACCGCTATGACCGTTCCTGCCGAGTTGGAACCACTGCGATATCGAGACATGCCATCCGGATTGCCGTTCGATTCCGAATGAAACCTCGGGCGCTTCCGGCTTGTTGGGCACAGGGCTCTGGCCGGCCAGAGCCTGGCCCTTGCTCTTGCCCTTGCCCTTGCCCTTGCCCTGTCAGGAGTTGAGCTCCGCCAGCACCCGTAGCGAGGTCCGGTCCGGGGCCACGGCCAGCAGGTCCGTCACCGGGCCCTTGCGCCACGACTCCAGCCGCTCCGCGATGCGTTCGCGGGGTCCGACGAGGGAGATCTCGTCGGCGAAGGCGTCCGGCACGGCGAGCACGGCCTCCTCACGACGACCCGCCAGGAACAGGTCCTGGATGTGCCGGGCCTCCTCCTCGTAGCCCATGCGCGCCATCAGGTCGGCGTGGAAGTTGCGGGTGGCGTGGCCCATGCCGCCGATGTAGAAGCCGAGCATGGCCTTGACGGCCAGCAGCCCTTCGGGGACGTCGTCGCACACCTTGACCCGCGCCATCGGGGCCACCCGGAAGCCCTCCGGCAGTTCCTCGATCCCCGGGCCGTACGCGTCGGGCCTGCTCGGCGACCAGTACAACGGCAGCCAGCCGTCGGCGATCCGCACGGTCTGCGCCACGTTCCTCGGCCCCTCCGCGCCGAGCAGCACCGGCAGATCCGGCCGCAGCGGATGGGTGATGGACTTCAGCGCCCTGCCCAGGCCGGTCCCGTCGGGGCCCCGGTAGGGGAGGGGATGGAACCGGCCGTCGGTCTCGACCGGACCCTGCCGCCGCAGCACCTGCCGGACCACGTCCACGTACTCCCGGGTCGCGGTCAGCGGCGATCCGGGGAAGGGGCGGCCGTACCAGCCCTCGACGACCTGCGGGCCGGACAGGCCGAGCCCGAGCATCATCCGTCCCCCGGACAGATGGTCCAGGGTGAGGGCGTGCATCGCGGTCGTGGTGGGGGAGCGGGCCGCCATCTGCGCGACCGCCGTGCCGAGCCTGATCGTGGACGTCCGTGCGGCGATCCAGGTGAGCGGGGTGAAGGCGTCCGATCCCCAGGACTCCGCCGTCCACACCGAGTCGTATCCGAGCCGCTCCGCCTCCCGGGCCAGCTCCACCTGGTCCGGGGAGGGGCCGCGGCCCCAGTAGCCGAGCGCGAGACCGAGCCGCATGACAGCCTCCTGACGGTCCGTCAGTTGCAGGGGGCTGCGACTGTACGACAACGGCCCCCCGCCCGGAAGGGCGAGGGGCCTGCTTGCCGTGGTCCGACGTGGTCGGGGCGGACGCTCAGCCGCGCTGGATGCCGGAGGTGTCCCGCAGGACGCCGCGCCGGCCGTCCTGGGTCTGTGCGACCAGGCCCTGGGCGCCCTGCTCGACCGCCAGGTACCAGGTGCCCGGAGCCAGTTCGGCGATCGGCGTCGGCGCGCCGTCCTCCGCGTACAGCGGACGCGGCACGGGCACGGCGAACCAGAACGGCGAGAAGTCCGCGGCCGCCGGCTGCGCCGGACCCGGCTGCCCGCCGAAGGGCTGCCCGCCCGGCTGACCCGGCTGACCCGGCTGACCGGGCTGGCCCGGCTGCGGCTGGCCGCCGAACGCCGAGGGCTGCGGCGCGCCCGGGTAGCCGTAACCGGCGGGCGGCTGCGCGCCGTAGGGCTGCGGAGCCTGTGGCTTCGGCGCCGGGACGAGACCGGCCTGGAGAGCGGGGACGAGAGGAGTGGCGACGGCGGCGCCGGCCAGCACCAGCGTGGCGATGAGGGCGAGGATCAGACCCGCTCCGGCGTCGGGGGCGTTCGAGCTGTCGCCGACGTTGTCGTAGCCGCCGGACGGGTCGAAGATGTTGCCCAGCGCGCTCCACGCGGCGAAGACCGTGAAGGCCACGCCGAACTGACGGAGCTCGAGTCCGACGACCTTGGGCGCCTGCGGCAGCCCCCGGCTGACGACCACGAGAGCGGCGCCGATGATCCCCGCGAGCACGACGCCGAACAGCACGGGCCCGCTGTTCCAGAGGTTCGGCAGATCGTAGCTGTCAGGGATCCCGTCGATCGAGTAGAGATCGAAGAACGACGCGACGAACAGCAATACCGCTGCTCCGATCACCACGCCGTCGCCTCGAGTGAGGGAGCGGATATTCACTTCAGGTCCTTCGTCAGTCGTCTCGTCATCGGCACACGCATACACATATCGGTAGAGGCGTCGCTGTCACCAGGTCGCCGTCAGGCCCCGGTGTGAGCGCGGGGGTGGCCCCTCATCGTAGGGACGACACTATCGTCCGCACGATCGCGCTGTCCGCCGGGATCCGGGCGCTGATCAGGACCCGTGCAGGAAACTCACGATTCCCTCAGACATCCCCTGCGCCGCCTTCTGCCGCCAGACGCCACTGGTCAGCAGCGCCGCGTCCTTGCTATCGCGCATGTTGCCGCACTCGATGAACACCTTGGGAACCGTTGACAGATTGAGACCGCCGAGGTCCCTGCGCGTGACGAGACCGGTTCCGTCTCCGACGTAGTTGGACGGCGAAGTGCCCGTGGAACGGGCGAAGTCGCTCGCGAGCACCTTTCCGAGGTCCTTCGACGGGCCGACGACGGCCCGGGTGTCCGCGGCGCCCGCGTGCACCGCGGCCGGCAGGATCACATGGAAGCCGCGGTTGCCGGCCGCCGAGCCGTCGGCGTGGATCGAGACGACCGCGTCGGCGTGCGCCGTGTTCCCGATGCGGGCGCGCTCGTCGACGCACGGCCCGAACGGCCGGTCCCCGTCCTGCGTCAGCTTCACCGTGGCGCCCTGCCGCTGCAGCAGCGTGCGCAGCCGGTGGGCCACGTCCAACGTGAACTCGGCTTCGGTGTAACCGGAGTTCGTGGACGTTCCCGTGGTGTCGCACTCCTTGTGGTTGGTGCCGATGTCCACCTGGCGGTCGATCTCGGCGGTGTGCCGGAAGTTCGCGGGGTTGTGCCCCGGGTCGATGACGACGACCTTGCCCCTGAGGGGAGCGGTGGCCCGGCTCGGCGGTGCGGAGAGGGTGCCCGGCCGGTCGTCACCGCCCGGGGCGGTCCCCGGAGCGCTCGAAGCGGCGCCCGCCCCCGCCCGAGCCCCGTCCGGCCCGCCGTCCCCGCCGCTCCCGGCCCCGCCCAGCGCCTCGTACGCCAGCCAGCCCAGCAGCGCCCCGGGCACGAGCGCGGCCAGCGCCACGGTCAGCGGACGGCGCAGCCGGGACCGCCGAGGCCGGTCCGAGTCGAAGGAGTCGGACGGCCGGTAGGGGTCGGAGGGGCCGAAGGGGTCGGAGTGAGGGCCTGAGTACGACACGCCTGCCACCCTAACGGCCGCCCCCGACGCGTCACCTCCACCGATCGGAGCTCGGCGCCGGCGGAGCCCGGCGGGACGAACCAGTCGTCGGTCCTGCCGTGCCGGGCAGCCGCGGCTCGTCCCGGATGCCGGTGGTCAGGGCGTCGTGAAGTCGGCGATGTGGTCGGCGGCCCAGGCGGTGAAGGGGCGGGCGGGGTGGCCGGTGAGTTCCTCCACGGTGCGGGTGAGGTCGACGGGCCTGCCGTCCGCGGACCGCCACCACGCGAGGAGGGCGTCGGCGTAGGCGGCCGGGATGTGCTCGGCCGTCTCCCTCTTCCACTGCTCCGGGGTGACGTGCTCGTACGCGACGGCCAGACCGGTGACGGCGGCGAGACGGTCGATCTGCTCGGCGAACGTCAGCGACTCGGGTCCGGTGAGGGTGAACCGGCCGCCGCGGAGCCGGGGGTCGGTGAGCGCGGCGCGGGCGGCCTCGGCCACGTCCTTCTCGTGGACGGGGTCGGTGTGGGCGCCGGGGAAGGGCAGGCTGACGGGCCTTCCGGCCTTGACCGGCCATGCCCAGGCCGTGGCGTTGGAGGCGAAGGAGCCCGGCCGCAGGAGGGTGGTCTCGATCGGCGAGGCGAGCAGCGCGCGCTCCACGGCCAGATGGGAGGCGGCCAGGGCGTCGTCCTTCGGTTCGGGGCCGAGCAGCCCCAGGACGCCGGAGCTGGACAGCACCACGACATGGTCGACTCCGGCCCGCCGGGCCTGGTCGACGAAGTCGGTGACGCGGTCGGCGCTCGCATAGAGGAAGACGGCGGTGACGCCGGCCAGCGCGGCCGGAAAGGTCGAGGGGTCGGTGAGGTCGAGGGCGACCGTCTGGACGCCGGGCGGCGGGGCGAGGTCGGCGGGTCTGGCGGAACCGACCCGCAGGGGCAGGCCGTCCGCGTGCAGCAGGGCGAGCAACTCGGTGGCGATCGCGCCTCGGCCGCCGGTGATCAGGATCATCTGGGTTCCCCCTGGAAGTGGAGCGAACGATGTTCGTGCCGAACGGTGTTCGTCGTCTGCTCGGCAGGCTAGGGAGCGAACGGTGTTCGTGTCAAAAGGTTTGGGGAGGGCCCGGGCCCTTGCCGTGGCGTCGACGTTGCTCGTCCGCTCAGGTTCGTTCGGACCTGTTCCCTCGGCCGTGGTCAGTGGCGACCGTTGCCAGTGGCGACCGGTGCCGGTAGCGACCGTTGTTCGTGGCGACCGTTGTTCGTGCGCCGCTACCCTCTCCCCGTGACCCGCGCGACCTCCGAACCTCCCGAGCCGCCAGAGCTCCCCGTGGACCCCGCGGACGCCATGGACCCGGCGGGCCCCGCCTCTCCCGGGCCGTCCGGCACCGCCGTGGCCGGGGGGCCGGTCAGTCGGCGTGCGCGGCCCGCCAAGGCCCCGCTCGGTCGCGAGGTGATCGTGCGCACGGCGCTGGCCGTCCTCGACCGCGAGGGTCTGGACGCCCTGACCATGCGCCGCGTGGCCAAGGAGCTCGACACCGGACCGGCCTCCCTCTACGTCTACGTCGCCAACCGTGAGGACCTGATGGCGGCGATGCTGGACGAGGCGCTCGCGCTGGTCCCGCTCACCGGGCAGGGCGGCTGGCGGGAGCAACTGCACGCCCTGGTCATGGCGAGCGTCGAGGCCATGGGCCGGCACGAGGGGCTGGCCGCTGTCGCCCTCGGCGCGATCCCCACCGGCGCCAACGCCCTGCTCGTCCTCGACCGCATGCTCGCCCTGCTCAAGCAGGGAGGTCTCGACGACGTCACCGCCGCCTGGGCCGTCGACCTGCTCCACCTGCACATCGCCGCGGCCGCCGCCGAACACAGCGCCCGTGTCTCCCGGGGCGGCGACGAGGACGATGCCGTGGCGGACGCCGACCGCCGGTACGCGGCCCTGCCCGCCGACCGCTACCCCATGATCACCGCGTTGCGGCCCGCCCTGTTCTCGTCCGGCGACCGGGATGCCTGGGGCCTGGACGTGCTGCTCAGCGGCATCCTCCAGACCCCGGCCCGCTGAGCGGCGGTCCGCGCTCCGACCGGGGCCCGCCACCGGTCTGCCGTCGCTTGCGTCAAGAGAAGATAAAGAAATCGTTAGTACGCCGAAGCATCGGAATAGTTGCCCGTGCATACAGGTTCAGGTCCCATGTAATCACCGAACCACCGCCCGGAGGCACCCCCTCATGACGCACACGACCACCGACCGGCCCACCCGCGAAGCGAGCGGAGCCGTGGTCCCGGTCCTCGCCTTCGCGGGCATCGTGGTCGCGGTGATGCAGACCCTGCTCGTCCCGGTCATCAAGGACCTGCCGCAGCTCCTGGGCACCGCACCCAGCAACGCCACCTGGGTCCTGACCTCGACCCTGCTGTCGGGCGCCGTGGCCACCCCGATCATGGGCCGACTCGGCGACCTGTTCGGCAAGCGCCGCATGCTGATAGCCAGCCTCGCCGTGATGGTCGTCGGCGCCCTGGTCAGCGCGCTCACCAGCGACCTGCTCACCATGATCGCCGGCCGTACCCTCCAGGGCTTCGCCATGGGCGCGATCCCGCTCGGCATCGGCCTGATGCGGGACATGCTGCCCCGCGAGAAGCTCGGCTCGGCCATGGCCCTGATGAGCTCCTCGATCGGCGTCGGCGGCGGTCTCGCCCTCCCGCTCGCGGCCCTGATCGCCCAGCACGCCGACTGGCACGCCCTGTTCTACGGTGCGGCCGGCCTCGGCGTGCTCGCCATCGTCCTCACCCTCGTCGTCGTCCCCGAGTCTCCGGCGCGCGCCGAGGGCACCTTCGACGTCCTGGGCGCGATCGGCCTCTCCATCGGCCTCGTCCTCTTCCTGCTGCCGATCACCAAGGGCAGCGACTGGGGCTGGACCTCCGGCACCACCCTCGGCCTCTTCGCCGCCGCCGCCGTCGTCCTCGTCCTGTGGGGCGTGATGGAGCTGCGCGTGAAGGCCCCGCTGGTCGACCTGCGCACCACGGCCCGTCCGGCCGTCCTCTTCACCAACCTGGCCTCGATCATGGTCGGCGTCTCCTTCTACGTCGTCTCCCTGGTCCTGCCGCAGCTGCTCCAGCTCCCCAAGGCCACCGGCTACGGCCTCGGCCAGTCGATGGTCGTCGCCGGACTGCTCGTCGCGCCGCTCGGCCTGACGATGATGATCACCGCGCCCGTCTACGCCAGGCTGTCCGCCAAGTACGGCCCCAAGTTCACCCTGATCCTGGGCATGCTGATCATCGCGATCGGCTACGGCGCCGGCCTCGGCCTGATGAGCGCCGCCTGGCAGAGCCTCGTCATCGCGGTCGTCCTGGGCGCGGGCATCGGCCTCGCCTACTCCTCGCTGCCCGCGCTGATCGTGGGCGCGGTCCCGGCCTCCGAGACCGGCGCGGCCAACGGCCTCAACACCCTGATGCGGTCCATCGGCACATCGGTGTCCAGCGCCGTCATCGGCATGGTGCTGGCCAACACGGCGAACGACGTCGGTGGCGTCGCCGTCCCGACCATGCACGGCTTCCGCGTCTCCTTCCTGATCGCCACGGCCGCCGTCGCGGTGGGCCTCGTCCTCGCCCTCTTCCTGCCCAGGCAGCAGCGCCCGTCGGCCGTGCCGCAGCTGCGCGCCAGCAGCGAGGAGGACGCCAACCTGGAGCGCGCCGAGGAGGCCCTACGGGGCTTCCGCGGCCGTGTCCTGGACGCCGGCGGCGACCCGGTCGCCCGCGCCAAGGTCACCCTGATCGACCGCCGCGGCCGCCAGGCGGGCGCCACCCTGTCGCAGGAGGACGGCAGCTACGCCCTCGTCGTCCCGGCCGAGGGCGCCTACGTCCTCGCCGCCAAGGCCGCCGGGCACGGGCCGCTCGCGAGCTCCGCGACCCACGCGGGCGACGAACGACCGGTCGACCTGGACCTCGCCCTGCCGGCCGAGACGGTCAACGCCTGACCGGTTGGCCGCCTGATCGCCTGACCGCCTGACCGGTTGGCCGTCCGACCGGTCGACCGCCTGACCGTCCGGCCGGTTGACGGGTCGACCGCCTGACCGGTCGACGGCCCGGCGCCCGAGGGCCCGACCGTCCGGCCGCCTGACCTGCGCGCCCCGAGCGCGCCGAGGGCCGCCGAGGGCCCCGGCTTTCCGCACCCCCCGTCGCGATCGCGACGGGGGGTGCGGCAGCATGGGCGCCCTCACCCGCGTACCACCGGAAGGACCCCCATGACCTCGACCCCCACGACCGCGGCGCCCGAGCCCGAGATCCTGGCCGCGTTCGAGGCGGCGAAAGGGTTCATGCCCGTGGACGAGGGGCTCGCGCTGTACGCGGCCGCCGTCGAGGCGGGCGCGCTCGGGCTGCCGCTGCTGGAGGTCGGCACCTACTGCGGACGTTCCACGGTCCTGCTCGCGGACGCCGCCCGCCGGGCCGGGGTCAGCGCCCTCACGCTCGACCATCACCGCGGGAGCGAGGAGCAGCAGCCGGGCTGGGAGTACCACGACCCGGAGACTGTCGATCCGGAGACAGGCCTGATGGACACGCTGCCCGCCTTCCGCCGGACCCTGCACCGGGCGGGCCTCGAGGAACACGTGGTCGCGCTCGTCGGACGGTCACCGCAGATCGCCGCGTTCTGGAACTCGCCCCTCGGACTCGTCTTCGTGGACGGCGGCCACACCGACGAGCACGCGAGCGCCGACTACGAGGGCTGGGCGCCGCATGTCGCCGAGGGCGGGCTCCTCGTCATCCACGACGTCTTCCCGGATCCGGTCGACGAGTTCACCGGCCAGGCCCCCTACCGCGTCTACCTGCGCGCCCTGGCCTCCGGGGCCTTCACGGAGGTCTCGGACACCGGCTCGCTGCGCGTGCTGCGACGCACGGGCACGGCGGTCGCCGAACTGTAGGAGGCGCTCCGGCGGCGACGTCCGCGGGCGTCGCCGCCGGCACGTGCCGCGGCGCGGGCCGGGACCGCTGCCTGCAGCCGGCCCTGCTGCCGGCTCTACAGCCAGCCCTGCTGCCGGGCCTCGCGCATCGCCTCCATACGGTTGCGCGTGCCCGTCTTGCCGATGGCGGAGGAGAGGTAGTTGCGGACCGTGGATTCCGACAGATGCAGCCTGGCGGCGATGTCGGCGACCGTCGCGCCGTCGACGGAGGCCTTCAGGACGTCGCGCTCGCGGGCGGTCAGCGGATTGGGTCCGGCGCTCAGCGCGGCCGCGGCCAGCGCCGGGTCGACGACCGTCTCGCCGGTCAGCACCCGGCGGATCGCCGCCGCGAGCTCCTCCACGGGACCGTCCTTGACCAGGAAGCCCGCCGCCCCGGCCTCCATCGCCCGGCGCAGATAGCCGGGCCGGCCGAACGTGGTCAGGATCAGCACCCGGCAGTCGGGGGCCTGTTCGCGCAGCTCGGCGGCGGCGTCCAGGCCGCTCATGCCGGGCAGTTCGATGTCGAGCAGCGCGATGTCCGGTCGGTGCAGGAGGGCCGCGTCCACGATCGCGTCCCCGGCGCCCACCTGGGCGACCACCTCGATGTCGGGTTCGAGACCCAGCAGCAGGGCCAGGGCGCCGCGCATCATCCCCTGGTCCTCCGCGAGGAGCACCCTGATCGACTTGGCGGGGCGATGGGGGCGGGGCATCTCGTTCACGGGCCCGCCCGGAGTCTCGGTCACGGCCCCAGGTTAGGGCCGACGGCGACGGACGGCACCGTGCCGACGGATTCCGCCGCCGCGGACGACGTGGTCGCGTCCCGGTCGCCGTCGCGGCCCCCGTCCTGGCCGCCCTCCTCGCCCCGGCCCGCGCCCCCGCTCGCGTCCCCGTCCGCCGTCGCGTCCGGGTGCGCCGGGAGTTCCGGCGTCGACCGGGCCTGCGACTCGCGCGGCTCGACGGACGGCTCGGCCGCCGGCTCGACCGGCAGTTCCGCCGTGACCGTGAAGCCGCCGCGTGGGCCCGGGCCCGCCGTCAGGGCGCCGCCCGCGGTCGCGAGGCGTTCGCGCAGACCGGTCAGACCGGTGCCGCCGCCGGGGGCACAGCGCTCGTCGCCGTCCGCGCCCTGGCGGCCGTGTCCGTCGTCCGTCACCGTCAGCCGGATCCGCTCCGGAGCGGCCGTCACCGTGATCAGGCACCGGGTCGCGCCGCTGTGCCGGACGACGTTGGTGACCGCCTCGCGCACCACCCAGCCCAGCAGGGCCGCGCTCTGCGGGTCCGGCGGCGGCCCGGACCGGGTCACCGACGGCTCGACGCCCGCCGCCGTGAGCGCGGAGCGGGCCCGGTCCAGCTCGCCGGCCAGACTCCCCTCGCGGTAGCCGGTGACCGCCTCCCGGATCTCGGTCAGCGCCTGGCGGCCGACCGCCTCGATGTCCGTCACCTGGGCGAGGGCCGCGTCCATGTCACGCGGGGCCAGGCGCCGGGCCGCCTCCGACTTCACCACGATCACCGAGAGGGTGTGGCCGAGCAGGTCGTGCAGATCGCGCGAGAAGCGCAGCCGCTCCTCCTCCACGGCCCGGCGGGCCAGCTCCTCACGGGCGGCGCGCAGCTCCCGCACGGCCTCGGAGAGGGACAGGATCGCGGCCGTCACCATCGTCGAGATCCAGGTGGCGTAGGCGATCGTGAGGCCGTCCCAGCCTTCGTGGACGCCGGAGACCGTCCCCGCCGCCACGGCCACCGCGGTACCGACGGCGCGCAGGTGGGGACCGCGCAGGGCCGCGCCCGTCGCGAGGCCCAGCAGAGGGAAGAACAGCAGCCAGCTGTCGCCGTAGGCGAGCGCGAGACCGCAGGTCACCAGGCCCATCAGGGCCAGCGCCACCCGCGTGGAGGTGGCCTGGCGGGCCTCCTTCGCGAAGGAGCGGAAGGCGACGTAGATGTAGAGGGAGTTGAACGTCAGCAGGCCGAGACCGCCGATCCACGGGTCGGGGGTCTCGCCGTGGAAGAGGTTGGAGATGGCGCCCATCCCCATCAGCAGCCACGGCATCAGCGTGAAGCCGCTGGCGGGCGGACCCGCTTCGTCCGGAATCCGTTCCGCGGGGACCCCGCTCCGGCGTCCCGCTTCGTGGGCGGCCCGGTACCGGTCCTTGAGGCGTTCCTTGTCGGCCTTCCAGTGCCGCTGCTGCTCCCGGGCCTCCCGGAAGGCCGAGCGCCATGCGGCCCAGCGGCACGCCTGTGAGCGTCGCCGGTCCTCGAACGACCTTGTCATGGTCCCCGTCCCCGTTTCCTTCTCCCGTGCCCACCGCTCCCGTGCGGTGCGACCGGGTTCGACGCTACGGTCCCGGGCCCGTCCGCGGCAGTGCCGAGATGTACGGACCCGGCCGGTACAAATGTCACCGGCGACTGTTTCTGACATACCGTCAGGTGTCGGCCGTCAGGTCTCTTCACAAGTGCCGGGGGCTGGGCTATACAGGGGGTCGCCGCATGGGAACGCGTTCTAGGTCTGCACCTGCACCTGTACCTGGACCTGCTGTCTGTTCCGTGGAGGACGTGTTCCGCGGCCCCGTGGCGACCTCGGTGCGGCCGATCGGTGCGGACGGCCGTGCCGAGGTCTCGACACGATCCGAGCGATCCGAGCGATCAGGAGCCCCATGCCCATCGACGCAGCCAAGGCGCTCGCCGCCGAACCCCGGACCGGTGAGATCGCCTGGGACCGCCGGGACGTCCAGCTGTACCACCTCGGCATCGGCGCGGGCGTACCGGCCACCGACCCCGACGAACTGCGCTACACGCTGGAGTCCCGGCTGCACGTCCTGCCGAGCTTCGCCACCGTCGCGGGCTCCGGCTCGCCGGGCGTGATCAGCGGACTGTCCATGCCCGGCGTCGAGGTCGACCTCGCCCGGGTCCTGCACGGCGGCCAGCGACTGGAGATCCACCGCCCCCTCCCCGTCGAGGGCCGGGCCACCGCCACCGGGCGCATCGCGGGCGTGTACGACAAGGGCAAGGCCGCCGTCCTCGTCATGCGCACCGAGGTCGCCGACGCGGACGGCCCGCTGTGGACCAACGACGCCCAGATCTTCGTCCGCGGGGAGGGCGGCTGGGGCGGCGACCGGGGCCCGTCCGCCCGGCTCGACCCGCCCGCCGGCGATCCCGACAAGGAGGTGGAGCGGGCCGTCCGCGAGGACCAGGCCCTCCTCTACCGCCTCTCCGGCGACTACAACCCGCTGCACGCCGACCCGGAGTTCGCGAAGAGCGCCGGGTTCGACCGGCCCATCCTGCACGGCCTGTGCACGTACGGCATCACGCTCAAGGCGGTCGTCGACACGCTGCTCGACGGGGACGTCAGCCGGGTGCGCGGCTACGCGACACGGTTCGCCGGGGTGGTGTTCCCGGGGGAGACCCTGCGCATCTGCATGTGGCGCGGCGAGGGGGCGGTCCGGGTGGCCGTCAGCGCCGTGCAGCGGGACGACGCACCGGTCCTCGCCGACACGGTCGTCGAGCACGCCTGACCGCCGTCACCACCGTCGCCGCACCGTGCGCCGCCGTCACCACCCCCGCACGAGATCCCGCGCCACCTCCTGAAGCACCTCCACAAGCACCTCCTGAACCACCCAGCATCCGAGGGGACCCGAGGGGAGCCGCACCATGCGCGCAGCCGTACTGCACGAGATCGGTCAGGACAAGCTGGAGGTCCTCGACGACGTCGAGGCGGTGGGCTTCGGCCCGGGCCGGGTCAGGATCCGGGTGCGGGCCACGGGGCTGTGCCACTCGGACCTCTCCGCGATGGGCGGTGTGCTGCCGCAGCCCGCGCCGTTCGTGCCCGGTCACGAGGGCGCGGGCGAGATCCTGGAGGTGGGGGAGGGCGTCACCCGGGTGAAGCCGGGCGACCGGGTGGTCGTCTGCTGGCTGCCGGCCTGCGGGGCGTGTCCCGCCTGCAAGCGCGGTCAGACCGAACTGTGCCTGGCCGGGTTCATGAACGCGGGCACGCCCAACTTCCGCCGCCCCGGAGGAGACGTCTTCGGCTTCGCCGGCACCGGGACCTTCGCCGAGGAGGTCGTCGTCGACGCGGGATGCGCGGTCCCGATCCCCGAGGACGTCCCCTTCGACATCGCCGCGCTCATCGGGTGCGGGGTGACGACCGGACTGGGCGCCGCGCTCAACACGGCCGACGTGGAGGCCGGTTCGTCGGTCGCCGTCATCGGCTGCGGAGGCGTCGGCATCTCCGCCATCCAGGGCGCGCGGCTCAAGGGCGCCGCCGAGATCGTCGCCGTCGACCCGGTCGCCTCGCGCCGGGAGGCCGCGCTGAACTTCGGCGCCACGAAGGCCGTCCCGCCGGAGGAGCTGCCCGGCGCGAAGCAACTCGTCACCGGGGGCGAAGGGTTCGACTACGTCTTCGAGGTCGTCGGCCGCTCCTCGACCGCGCGGACCGCGTACGAGAACACCCGGCGCGGCGGCACCCTCGTCGTCGTCGGCGCGGGCGCCCTGGACGACTACCTCCAGCTCAACATGTTCGAGCTGTTCTTCGACGAGAAGCGGATCCTGCCGTCGATGTACGGCGGCGGCGACGTCCTTCGCTCCTACGAGCGGACGATCGCCCTGTGGCGGGCCGGCCGGATCGACCTGTCGGGCCTGATCACGCACCGTGTGCCACTCGCCGAGATCAACGAGGCGCTCGACCAGATGCGTACCGGGGCCGCGCTCCGTACGTGCATCGAGATCTGAGGCCGCCGCATGTCTCAGCACACGTCCAACGGTGTCTCCCCGCACGTGTCCCGGCCGCTGGAGGGACTCTCGGCGATCGTCACCGGCGCCGGGCGCGGACTCGGCCGGGCCGAGGCGCTGGAGCTGGCCCGGCTGGGCGCGGCCGTCGTCGTCAACGACTTCGGCCAGCCCGGCCGCGACGGTTCGGGCGAGGCGTCGGCCGCTCCCGCCGAGGAGGTGGCCCGCGAGATCCGGTCGGCGGGCGGCGCCGCGTTCGCCCACACCGGGGACGTCGCCGACTTCGAACAGGCCCGGCTGCTGGTCGAGGCGGCGATCGCCGAGTTCGGCAAGCTGGACGTGCTGGTCAACAACGCGGGCATCCTGCGCGACCGCATGGTCTTCTCGATGGCCGAGGAGGAGTGGGACGCGGTCGTCCGGGTCCACCTCAAGGGCCACTTCAACACGACCCGGTTCGCCGCCGCGCACTGGCGTGAGCGCTCCAAGGCGTCGGGGGCGCCGGTGTACGGGCGGATCGTGAACACCTCGTCGGAGGCGTTCCTCGCCGGATCGGCAGGACAGCCCAACTACGCGGCGGCGAAGGGCGGGATCGTCGGGCTGACGACGTCGACGGCGCTCGCGCTCGCCAAGTACGGGGTGACGGCCAACGTCATCTGCCCGCGCGCCCGCACCAGGATGACGGAGGACGTCTTCGCGGGGCTGTCCGGGCCGGAGGGCGGCGGGCTCGACCCGCTCGCTCCGGAGCATGTCGCCCCGCTGGTCGGCTATCTGGCCTCGCCGGCCGCCGCGCGGATCAACGGGCAGCTGCTGGTGGTGCACGGCGGCATGGTCGCCGTCGTCGAACGGCCGCGTGTGCGGGCGAAGTTCGACAGCAAGGAGGACACGTTCGGCTACGAGGAGCTGGACGCCGTCCTCGGCGCGCACTTCGCGCAACGGCCGGCCGGGGAGACGTTCGCGGCGGCGGAGGTGCTGGGACTGCGGCGCGGCGAAGGGTAAGGGCAGGGGTGGGGATGCGGAAGGGGCTCCGGCCGTCCAAGGACGGCCGGAGCCCCTTCGATGTGTCTGCGGCGCTGTCAGACAGTCGCCTCGGCCCTGTCGTCGGCCCTGTTCTCAGCCGGCTTGCGGTGCCGGCCGTGCGGTGCCGAGTCGCCGTCGTGGGACGAGACCGGGCCCCGGTGCCGGCCGTGACCGGCCGTGTCCTGGGAGTCGGTGGACAGCGGCCGCATCGTGCTTGTGTCGCTCATCGGAAAAGTTCACCCCGTCAACATGATCTTTCTTTACAGCCGGGCGATTTTATCCAGCACACCGAGGGGCGAATCCAGGCGGCCACGCCAACCGCAGCTACTTCGTTACAAGGCCGCCCAGCGGGGCCTGTTGGAGGGGGATCGGACGGGGTGCGCAGGGCGCCGGCGCCACCGGCTCCGGGGCTTCCTCCGAGGGCCCGGGCTCGCCGTCGTCACCGGCTTCGGTCGGGGGCGCGACCGGCGCGGTCAGCGGCGCCACGCCGCAGGGTTCGGCCCCGGTGGCGTACGGCAGACGCAGCACGCCGTCCGGCGTCCACAGTCCGCTGCCCGCCAACCACCCCTCCGGGGCGGCGAGTTGATGCAGCCGGCGTTCGGCGGGCCGCCATACCCCGACCCAGGCGCCGAAGGGGCCGTCGATGCGGAGCGCCACCGCGCAGGCCTCGGGCAGGAGCATCTGGCCCGGCTGGATCGCGAAGGGGGTGAGCACGAGGTCGGGCAGCCGCAGGCTCTCCGGGAAGCGGACCGGCAGCGTGCTGCCGAGGACCCCCCAGCCCAGCCGGGTCTCTCCCGGGGAGGGGGCGTCCGAGGCGATGAGGAGCAGGCCGCTGTCGGGGTCGGCGAGCAGCAGCCGGTCGTCGCTGTCGGCGGCGATCTGCAGCAGGGGGGATACTTCGCCCCCGCGCTCCAGGTCCACGACGACGGTCTTGGTCCGGCCGGCGACCTCCCGGTCCAGCGCGAGCATGCGGCCCGTGCGGTCCAGCCAGACGCCGCCGGAGCACCGGCCGGGGATCTCGGCTAGGTGCTCGGGCCCGAAGGAGCCGCCCGCGACCAGCCAGACGGCCGTCGTGAAGCGGCCGACGGCCAGGGCGTAGGCGCGTTCGCCGCAGGGGGCCGGCGGGAGCAGGCGCAGCCGGGCGCTCTCGTCGGGGCACTCGACGGCGCCCAGCGGCAGCTCGCCCGTGCCGGGGCCGGTGGGGTACAGCAGGGCGAAGGCGTGCCGTCCGTCGGCGAAGCGCCGGATGAGGACCCGGCCGTCGGCCATCGGGTGCACCTCGGTGCCGGGCTCCTCCGGCTGGTTGCCCGGCAGCGGCACGGCGTAGGGCTCGGGGCCGTCCAGGGTCCACCGCTCAGGGAACCAGGAGTCGCCGTCCCGGGCGAGGCGTGCGGCGTAGGCGCCGTTCGCCGTGATCACACAGTCTCCGTGCGGTGCGGGCTCGGGGCTGTCGGCGACCGCTGCGGCGGGCTCGATCGCGCAGTCCGGCATCGGCATCGGCGTCGGCGTCGGCATCGGCATCGTGGTGTCACCTCCGGCGACGAAGCTAGTTTTCGCACGCGCGGGCGTGGGACCTACGAGCAGCCTTCTTCCCTCGAAGGAGTGGCGCAGAAGCGATTCGCCTGAGGTCCGGGGAACGCGTGTGCATGGCCCAGCCGTCCTACCGCCCCCCCCATAACCCGCCTGCGGCCGTCCGCCGTGACCGGTTTCCGGCGCGTCGGCCGTCCGCCGTGACCGGTTTCCGGCGCGTCGGCCGGGCGGGGTGGGCGGGGCCCGGCGCGTAGGCGGGGTGGGCGGGGTGCGGAGCGTAGGCGGGGTGCGGAGCGTCGGGCGGGCCGGGTGCGGAGCGTCGGCGGCCGTCGGAGGGCCCGTTCTCCTGAGCGGGGCGGTACGGGCGGTACTGGCGTGCAGAGGGGGCGGGTAGCCTTTTGCTCGTGCCCCGTCTGTCTGAAGTCATCGCCGCGCTGGAGAACCTGTGGCCCGCCGAACGGGCCGAGTCCTGGGACGCGGTCGGTACGGTCGTGGGCGATCCCGGGCAGGAGGTCTCCCGGGTTCTGTTCGCGGTCGACCCCGTCCAGGAGATCGTCGAGGAGGCCGTGAAGCTCGGCGCCGACCTGCTCGTCACCCACCACCCGCTGTATCTGCGGGGGACGACGACCGTCGCGGCCTCCACCTTCAAGGGCCGTGTCGTGCACACCCTCATCAAGAACGACATCGCCCTGCACGTCGCCCACACCAACGCCGACACCGCCGACCCCGGCGTCAGCGACGCCCTCGCCGGCGCCCTCGACCTTCGGGTCGTCGGCCCCCTGGTGCCGGATCCGAGCGACGCCGAGGGGCGGCGCGGTCTCGGGCGGGTCTGCGAACTCGACCACCCGATCACCGTCCGCGAACTCGCCGCCCGCGCCGCCGAGCGGCTGCCCGCCACCGCGCAGGGCATCCGGGTGGCCGGGGACCCGGAGGCGCTCGTACGGAGGGTGGCCGTCAGCGGCGGCTCCGGGGACAGCCTCTTCGAGCAGGTCCGCGCAGCCGGCGTCGACGCCTTCCTCACGGCGGACCTGCGCCACCACCCGGCGTCGGAGTTCGTCGCGGCCGGCGCCCACAGTCCTCTCGCGCTGCTCGACGCGGCGCACTGGGCCACCGAGTGGCCCTGGTGCGAGCTGGCCGCATCCCAGCTCGACGAGATCTCCGACCGCCGGGGATGGGACCTCAGGGTCCATGTCTCCCGCACGGTCACCGACCCCTGGACCGCCCACGCGGCGTCCGACATCACCTCTAGCTCAATGGGAGCCCCCAACTGAACGCCGAGCCCGCCGACCAGATCCGACTCCTCGACGTCCAGGCCCTCGACGTCCGTCTGCAGCAGCTCGCGCACAAGCGCAGGTCCCTGCCCGAGCACGCCGAGATCGAGTCGCTGAGCAAGGACCTCACGCAGCTGCGCGACCTCCTCGTCGCCGCGCAGACCGAGGAGGGCGACACCGCCCGCGAGCAGACCAAGGCCGAGCAGGACGTCGACCAGGTGCGCCAGCGCGCCGTCCGCGACCAGCAGCGGCTCGACTCCGGGGCCGTCACCTCCCCCAAGGACCTGGAGAACCTCCAGAAGGAGATCGTCTCCCTCGCCAAGCGGCAGGGGGCCCTGGAGGACGTCGTCCTGGAGGTCATGGAGCGCCGCGAGAGCGCCCAGGAGCGGGTCGCCCAGCTGACCGAGCGGGTCGGCTCCGTGCAGGGGAAGATCGACGACGCCACCGCGCGCCGGGACGCGGCCTTCGAGGAGCTCGACGGCGAGGCGGCCACGGTGACGAAGGAGCGCGAGGTCATCGCCGGGTCCGTCCCCGCCGAGCTGCTCAAGCTCTACGACAAGCTGCGCGAGCAGCAGGGCGGCATCGGCGCGGCGAAGCTGCTCCAGCGCACCTGCCAGGGCTGCCGCCAGGAGCTGGCGATCACCGACATCAACGAGATCCGTTCGGCCGCGCCCACCACCGTCGTCCGGTGCGAGAACTGCCGCCGCATCCTGGTGCGCACGTCCGAGTCCGGTCTGTAGCCACGCCGCTGAGAGGCTTGTTCCGTGCGGGAGTTCATCGTCGAGGCGGACGGCGGGTCACGGGGCAACCCGGGGCCCGCGGGCTACGGCAGCGTGGTGATCGACGCGGCGACGGGGGAGACGCTCGCCGAGCGCGCCGAGTACATCGGCGTCGCCACCAACAACGTGGCCGAGTACCGCGGGCTGGTGGCGGGGCTGCGGGCGGCCCGCGAGCTCGATCCCTCGGCGAAGGTGCGCGTGCGGATGGACTCCAAGCTGGTCGTCGAGCAGATGTCGGGCCGCTGGAAGATCAAGCACCCCGACATGAAGCCGCTCGCCGCCGAGGCGGCCCGGGTGCTGCCGGCCGGGCAGGTCGCCTACGAGTGGATCCCGCGCGAGCAGAACAAGCACGCCGACCGGCTGGCCAACGAGGCGATGGACGCGGGCAAGCGGGGCGAGCAGTGGGACGCCGGGGCGTCGAGGGCGGCGCTCGACGCCGGCGCGGCCGCCGCTGCCTCGCGCGCTCCCGAGCCGTCCGGACCGCCCGGCGACGCCGTCGCGGGCGCGGCGAAGGCCCGGGAGGCGCTGTCCCGGACCCGCCCGTCGTCCACCGCACCGCCCCAGGACTCCGCCGCCGCCGACGTGCGCGCCGCCCGGACCGTCGCCGCCCCCACCGTCGGCTGGGGCACGGCCCCCGACCTCGGGGCGCCCGCGACCTTCGTCCTCCTGCGGCACGGCGAGACGCCGCTCACCCCGCAGAAGCGGTTCTCCGGCAGCGGCGGCACCGATCCGTCCCTCTCGGACGTGGGCAGGGAGCAGGCCGAGCGGGTCGCCGCCGCGCTCGCCCGGCGCGGCACGGTGCAGCACATCCTCGCCTCCCCGCTGGCCCGTACGCGGGAGACCGCCGGCGCGGTCGCGGCCCGCCTCGGGCTGGAGGTCACCGTCGACGACGGACTGATCGAGACGGACTTCGGCGCGTGGGAGGGACTCACCTTCGGCGAGGTCCGCGAACGTTACCCCGACGACCTGAACGCCTGGCTGGCCGACCCGGAGGCCGAGCCGACCGGCGGCGGCGAGAGCTTCGCGGCCACCGCCGTCCGCATCGCGGCAGCCCGCGACAGACTGGCCGCGGCGTACGCGGGCCGCACGGTTCTGCTGGTCACCCATGTGACGCCGATCAAGACGTTCGTACGGCTCGCCCTCGGCGCCCCGCCCGAATCCCTGTTCCGCATGGAGCTCTCGGCGGCCTCGCTGTCGGCAGTGGCCTATTTCGCGGACGGCAACGCCAGCGTCCGCCTGTTCAACGACACGTCCCACCTGCGGTGAGGCGGGAGGCGGTCCGGGCGAGCCCCTCGATCCGGGGCCAGTCACGCGCCCTGACCGCCTCCCGCGGGACCATCCAACTCCCGCCCACACAGCAGACGTTGGGCAGGGCGAGGTACTCCGGCGCGTTGTCCGGCCCGATGCCGCCCGTCGGGCAGAACCGGGCCTGCGGGAGGGGTCCGGCGAGCGAGCGCAGATAGGCGGTGCCGCCCGCCGCCTGCGCCGGGAAGAACTTCATGTCCCGCACGCCCCGTTCCAGCAGGGCGACCACCTCCGACGTGGTCGACACCCCGGGCAGGAAGGGGAGCCCGCAGGCGCACATCGCCGTCAGCAGGACGTCCGTCCAGCCGGGGCTCACCAGGAACCGCGCGCCCGCCGCCGCGCACGCCGTCACCTGCTCCGGCGAGATCACCGTCCCCGCCCCCACGACCGCCTCCGGCACCGCCCCGGAGATCTCCCGGATCGCGTCGAGCGCGGCCGGCGTCCGCAACGTCACCTCGATCGCGGGCAGCCCGCCCGCCACCAGCGCCCGCGCCAGCGGCACGGCGTCGGCGGCGTCCTCGACGACCACCACGGGCACCACGGGAGCGGGCGCGAGGTCCAGCACCGAGGCAGCCGAGGACGCGGGCAGGGATGAGGTCATGCGCCTCATCCTGCCGTCGCCTTGCAGCCCGTGCAAAGGTCGTTGCATATGTTGCAACGGCTGGAACAGTTGATGGACTGGATGTCCGGAGGACGGCCAAGCTGGAGGACGGCCAAGCCGGAGGACTGGAGGTTGGAGGGCCGGAGGTTGGAGGGCCGGAGGTTGGAGGACTGGAGCGATGAGGGCTGGAGGGGGGAGGGAACGGGGAGCGGGCCGGAGCCGGATCCGAAGCAGTCCGACCGGTGTGTGTGGGGTCCTGCCGAGCTTCAGTGGACCTCGTCCACCAGCACGTCCAGTGCCCACGCGGTTCCTGCCCGGGCCGGCGCGTGCTCCTCGACCGTGTAGCCGAGATCCCGCAGCGCCTCCACCAGCTCCGCCGGGCCCTTGGGCGCGATTCCCGCCGTCAGCAGGCTGCGCACGATCCGCCCCTTCGTGGCCTTGTTGAAGTGGCTGACGACCTTGCGGGTCGGCGCGTGCAGCACCCGCACCCCGGCCGTCCGCGCCGCGACCTCGCCCTTCGGCTTCCAAGCCGCCGCATACGCCGCCGACCGCAGATCCAGCACCAGTCCGCCCCCGGCGACTTCGGGCAGCACGGACGCCATCGGCGCACGCCAGTGCGCGCCCAGCGCCCCGAGGCCCGGCAGCCTCACGCCCATGGAGCACCGGTAGGAAGGGATCCGGTCCGTCACCCGCACCGCGCCCCACAGCCCCGAGAAGACGAGCAGCGACCTGGCCGCGCGCCGCTTCGCCGCCGCGTCCAGGGAGGCCAGGCCGAGGGCGTCGTACAGGACGCCCGTGTAGATCTCCCCGGCCGGGCGCGCGCCCGCCGTGCGCAGCTCCGTGTTCTTCGCGACCTCGCCGCGCAGTCCCTCGCTCAGCCCCAGCACCTCGCGCGCCTTGTCCTCGTCGGCCGCGCACAGCTCGACCAGCTCTTCGAGAACCGCCTCGCGGGCGGCGCCGAGCCCCGGCAGGGAGAGGGCCTCCGGCTTGAGCGGGGCGCCGCGTCCGGAGGACGCCTTGCCTTCGGAGGGCGGCAGCAGGACCAGCACGGGACATCTCCTCACATCGAGCTCAGCAGCCACAGCGTACGGCGTGCCGCCGGAGGCCCCCGTTCCGCCTGCCTGAGCCGGACGGTCAGGCGGCGGGCGGGCCGAACCACCGCTCCAGGGCCGCCTCCAGGGTGTCCTGCGGGACGTGCTCCGTGTCCGCGGCCCAGGCGACGAATCCGTCCGGCCGCACGAGCAGCGCCGTGAGACCGGCGTGGTCGCAGGCGGTCGGCGTGTGGACGTCCACCCGGTCGTCGTACCCCTCCGTGCGGGCGCGCAGCTTGGGGTCGTCGGCCAGGTCGAGCAGCAGGGCTCGTCCCTCGTGCAGACGGTCGGCGAGCCGGGTGCCGTCGGAGAACTTCAGGTCGGGGGCGCTGCGGCCGACGAGCGGGTGGTCGCCGGGCAGGTCGTAGCGCTGCCAGACGCCGGAGATCTGCTTGACCAGGTAGGTCGTGCCGTCGACCGTCTCCGTCATGGCGGTCACCACCTCGCGCAGGGCGCGCGCGTGCGACTCGGGGCGCATCAACGCGATCTGGGCCCGCGTCCACTCCAGCACCCAGGCGCCGACGGGATGCCGTTCGCGGGTGTAGGAGTCGAGCAGCCCCCGGGGAGCCTGGCCGCGCACCGTCGCCGCGAGCTTCCAGCCGAGGTTCACGGCGTCCCCGATGCCGAGGTTCAGTCCCTGTCCGCCGAACGGCGAGTGCACGTGCGCCGCGTCGCCGGCGAGCAGCACGCGGCCCGCGCGATAGGTGCTCGCCTGACGGCAGTTGTCGGTGAACCGGGTCAGTGAGTGCACCTTGTCCACCGTCACGTCCACGCCGGTCACCCGGCGCACGCTGGCCTGCAACTCCGCCGCGGTGACGGGCGACTCGCGGTCGGCGGGCGGCCCGTCGAACTCCACGGTGAGGATCCGGCCGGGCATCGGACCGTGCGCGTACGTCCCGACGGCGGTCGTCTGCCAGCCGCTCGGCAGCACCTCGGTGCCGGTCAGGTCGGCGAGCGCCTGGTAGCCGGTGATCTCCGGGGGAGTGCCGGGGAAGTCGAACCCGGCGAGCTTGCGTACGGTGCTGCGACCGCCGTCGCATCCGACGAGCCAGCCCGCGCGCACCTCCGGCCCGGGCGCGAGACGTACGGTGACGCCGTCGTCGTCGGCCTCGAAGCCGGTCAGCTCGACCCCCCGGCGCACCTCCACGCCCAGCTCCCGGGCCCGCTCGCCGAGCAGCCGCTCCAGGGCGGCCTGCGGGATCAGGCCGACGCCGTCGACAGGGCCGAGGGCCGCGAAGGCCGGGTCCGAGTCGTCCAACCGGTCCGCGTGGAGCATGATCCCGGCGAAGTGGCCGGCGAACCGCGGCGGCGGCACGATCCGGGGAGCGGGAGCGGGAGCGGGAGCGGCAGCGGGAGCAGGCGCTTCAGCCACCCCCGCCCCCGCCCCGGCCGGAGCCGCCCCCTCGGCCCCTGGCCCCGCTCCCGTCGCCCCGGCCTGCGCCCGCCGGAACTCCGCGAACCGCTTCATCGCCGCTTCCTGTACCCGCGTGAGGGCCGGGAGCAGCCCGCGTCGGTAGAGGGCGACCGCGGTGGGGACGTTGATCGCGCCCGCCTTGACCGTCTCGTCCACCTCGGTCAGCCGCTCGACGACCAGCGTCCGGGCCCCGCCGAGGGCCAGCTCGCACGCCAGCATCAGCCCGACCGGTCCGGCGCCGGCCACCACCACGTCGTACTCCGTGTCCGTCATGCACTTAACTGTAGTCACTAAAAAATTGTGGCAGCTATAGTTTTTCCTCATGGTGGAGCAAAGGGAAGCGGAACCCTCCCTTCGGGAGCGGAAGAAGCAGGCCACACGGCAGCGGATCTCGGACGTGGCGACCGGCCTGTTCGTGGCGCACGGCTTCGACGAGGTGACGGTCGCGGAGGTCGCCCGGGCGGCGGAGGTCTCCACCATGACCGTCTTCAACTACTTCCCGCGCAAAGAAGACCTCTTCCTCGACCGCATCCCCCAGGCCGTCGAGATGTTCACGGAGGCGGTACGGCGCCGCGACCCCGGCGAGAGCCCGATCGCGGCCCTGCGGGCCCTCGCGCTGCGACTCCTCGACCAGGGCCACCCGCTGGGCGGCATCGCCGACGACTTCCGCTACTTCTGGCGGATCGTCCTCGACTCGCCCGCGCTGCGGGCCCGCGCCCGCGAAGGGGTCGAGGAAGTGGAGGAGGCCCTCGCCGACGCCTTCACGGAGACGGCCCCGGAGCTCCCCGACCCCCGCCTGGCCGCCGCCCTGGCCGTTGCCGCGTACCGCTCGGTCTTCGTCGCGTCCGCCCGCCGTCTGCTCGAGGGGGAGGCCGCGGCCGACGTGGCCGAAGGTCACAGGGCGCGGATGGCGGCAGCCTTCGACGCGCTGGAGGAGGTGTTCGGGCGTCCCCCGGCCGACGCCGCACCGGGCCGACCGGCGCCCCGACCCGGCATGGAACCGGCCTCCGAACGCGTTGCACCCACAGAACACGCGTAGAGGACGACCGGGGGTGGCGCATGAGCCGTGAACAGGCGTTGTGGACCAGAGCCAGACTCGGCCGCTGCGGGCCGCCGCTCGACCTGCTCACCGCCCGCTTCCAGCGGCACGTCTACGCACCGCACACGCACGAGGAGTTCACCGTCGGAGTGTGCGTGGACGGGGCGGAGATCATCGCCTACCGCGGCGGCCACATCCGCACCGGTCCCGGCTCCATCGTCGTCCTCGACCCCGGCGAGACCCACACCGGCGGCCCGGGCGACGACAGCGGCGGCTACGCCTACCGCGCCCTGTACGCGGCCCCCCGCCTGCTCACCGAGGGCACTGTCGGCGGCATACCGCACTTCCGGGAGCCCCTCCTGGACGACCCCGAGCTCGCCGCCGCCCTGCGCCGCGCCCACACGGAACTGACCGTCCGCCCCGACCCGCTCGAGGCCGAGTCGCGGCTGCCCTGGCTCCTGACGGCCCTGGCCCGACGCCACTCCACGGCCCGCCCGGTGTGCGACACGATCCCCGGCGCCGAGCACATCACCCACGCCGTCCGCACCCGCCTGGCCGACGAACTGCTCGCCCCGCCCTCGCTGGCCGACCTCGCCGCCGAGCTGGGCCTGTCCCGCTACCAACTCCTGCGCGCCTTCCGCACGACGACCGGGATCCCGCCGTACGCCTGGCTCGCCCAGTACCGGGTGACCCGGGCCAGGGCGCTCCTGGAGTGCGGTCTGCGTCCCGCCGAAGTCGCCTCCCGGGTCGGCTTCGCGGACCAGGCCCACCTCACCCGCTGGTTCCGCCGCGTCCTGGGCGTGACCCCGGCGGCATACCGCAACAGCGTTCAAGACACCTGACCGGAACCGGCCGAGACTCCTCCCATGACTGCTCGCGGCTGGTTCCTGTTCTCCCTGATGGGAGTGGTGTGGGGGATCCCCTACCTCCTGATCAAAGTGGCGGTGGACGGCCAGGACGGCCTCTCCCCGTCCGTGGTCGTCTTCACCCGGTGCTCCCTGGGCGCGGCCCTGCTGCTCCCCTTCGCCCTGCGCCAACGCGGCCTGACCACCACCGTGAGGACGCACTGGAAGCCCATGCTGGCCTTCGCGGTCATCGAGATCATCGGTCCCTGGTTCACCCTCACCGACGCGGAACGGCACCTGTCGAGCTCCACCGCCGGGCTGCTGATCGCGGGCGTCCCCATCGTGGGAGTCGCGCTGGCCCGGTTCTTCGGCGACACGGAGCGGCTGGGCGCCCGCCGGGTCGCGGGCCTCGCTCTGGGCCTGACCGGCGTCGCGGTTCTCACCGTCCCGCATCTCACCGGCGGCGACGCCCGTTCCCTGGCCGAGGTCCTGCTGACGGTCGTCGGCTACGCGACCGCGCCCCTGATAGCCGCCCGCCACCTCAAGAACGTCCCCTCCCTCCACCTGACGACCCCCTGTCTGGCACTGGCGGCTCTGGTCTACGCACCGGCCGCCGTCGCCACCCGCCCCGCGGCGATCCCCGCCGCCACCGTCCTGCTGGCCCTCGCGGGACTGGGCGTCATCTGCACGGCAGTCGCCTTCGTCGCCTTCATGGAGCTGATCAAGGAGGCCGGCCCGACCCGCGCCACGGTCATCACCTACGTCAACCCGGCCGTGGCGGTCGCAGCGGGCGCCCTGTTCCTGGACGAGCCCCTGACGGCGACGATCGTGGCCGCCTTCACCCTGATCCTCGCGGGCTCGGTCCTCGCGACGGCGGCGGGACCGAAGCGCGACTCCCGCCCGGTAACATGGTCGACACGGCAGACGAGCCGGGCGGACGGCCGCGTGGAGTCCCTCACGGGACTTCCCGAGGAACGTCCGGGCTCCACAGGGCAGGGTGATGGCTAACGGCCACCCGGGGTGACCCGCGGGACAGTGCCACAGAAAACAGACCGCCGAGGGCTCCGGCCCCCGGTAAGGGTGAAACGGTGGTGTAAGAGACCACCAGTGCCCAGGGCGACCTGGGCAGCTAGGTAAACCCCACCCGGAGCAAGGTCAAAAGGAGCACGGTAAAACGTGCTCTGCGCGGACGTTCGAGGGCTGCCCGCCCGAGTCCGCGGGTAGACCGCACGAGGCCGGCGGCAACGCCGGCCCTAGATGGATGGCCGTCTCCCCGGCCGCCGCGAGGCAGCCGGGCGACAGAACCCGGCGTACAGCCCGACTCGTCTGCCGCCACCTGCGGCTTTGCCTGCAAAGGGCCTCCGACCTGCGTCGGAGGCCCTTTCCGGTCCACCGGGGGCCTGCCGCGGCAGGCGGCGAGATGCTCCTCGGGCGTCCCTCGGACAGAGTTGACTAGATCAGTACGGGCAGTGCGGCCAGGCCGCGCATCAGGCGGGTGCGGCGCCATTCGAGTTGATCGGGCGATACGGCGAGCCGGATCCCGGGGAAGCGGGACAGGACTGCGGTCAGGGCGATGCCCGCCTCCGTCTTGGCGAGGGGAGCGCCGACGCAGCGGTGGATGCCGTGGCCGAAGCCGAGGTGGCCGGCGGCTTCGCGGTCCAGGTCGAGCCGGTCCGGTGAGGGGAATCGCTTCGGGTCTCGATTGGCGGCTCCAAGAGCGACCAGCACAGGGGCGCCGGCGGGGAGGTCGGTGCCCCCGAGCGTGACGGCTTCCGTGGTGAAGCGAAAGGTTGCCGTGCTGACGGGCGAGTCGAAGCGAAGCAACTCGTCCAGTGAGGAAGGGATGTCCTCCGGGTTGTTGCGCAGACGCTCCAGCTCGGCCGGATGCCGGAGGAGCGCCAGGGCGGCGTTGCCGAGGAAGTTGGTCGTGGTCTCGTGTCCGGCGACGAGCAGCAGCACGGCCAGGGAGACCAGTTCCTCCTCGCTGAGGTGGTCGTTGCCGTCGCGCGCTGCGATGAGGCGGTCGAGGAGCGAGTTTCCGGGCCGCAGACGTTTGGCGGTGATGAGGTCGGTCATGTAGTCGGCCAAGGCGTGCGAGGCGGTGTCGATCACGTCGGGCTTCCCGGCGCTGAACAACTCGGCGGACCAGCGCCGCACCTCGGACCGGTCGACCTCAGGGACCCCCAGCAGTTCGCAGATCACGATGATCGGGAGGGGCACCGCCAGGCCGGCGACGAAGTCGACCTGCTCGTCGACGGGCCACTCGTCCAGCAGCGTGTCGGTCACCCGGGCGATGAACGGTCGCAACCCGGCGACGGCGCCCGTCGTGAAGGCGTTGGTCACGAGCTTGCGCAGGCGGGTGTGCCGGGGCGGATCGCTCGCCAGCATGGTGTGCGCGACGGCGGGGTGCAGGCGGCGCCGCGACTCCTTGTCGGCGAAGAAGGCGGCCGTGTTCTTCGAGAGCCGGGGGTCGCTGAGGGCTTGCCGGGCCTCCGCGTATCCGGTGATCAGGTAGCTGCCGTGTCCGCCCGAGCCGGTGGGAACGGCCTGCACGGGGCACGCGGAGCGCATGGCCGCGTAGGTGGGATAGGGGTCGCGCAGGAAGCGAGGGTCCTGGGTCGGGTCGTCCATGCGTCAGGCTCCAACCGGTTCCGGGGGGCGTCGTCGGCGACACGCCCCGGGACGCGGTGTACCTAGGCATCGGTGACCGGGAGAGGCCACCTCGTGTTCGCGCGGAGGCCACCCTCACGAACCGGCGCCCCCGCTGTCAATCCCGTTCCCTCGGGCTCCTGCGGGGGCTCGCCGTCGGGCCGCGCGAGGTCGGCACGCCGGGCTGTTCGTCGTCCTCTTCGAGGTGGAGACGCCTCGGCGGAGGTCGGATGCCGGGAGGACCGGCGCCGAGGCCGGCGCCGGTCCTCCCGGCTGTCGCCGGTGACCGTCAGGACAGGGGAGCCGGCTCGGGCGTCGCCTGTGCCTTGTTCCTGTCGGTGAGGCGTTGGCGGACCAGCGCGAAGACCACCACCGCGATGGCCACCGCCGTGGACAGGACCACCTGGTCGCGGCCGCCGCCGTCGGCCGTGTCGGTGAGCATGTAGCCCAGGACGAAGGTGATCAGGGCGATGGTCGCCCAGGTCAGGTAGGGGTAGAGCCACATGCGGACGACCAGCTTCTCCGGGGACTCGCGTTCGATGATCCTGCGCATCCGCAGCTGGGAGAAGCAGATCACCAACCACACGAACAGGGCGATCGCGCCGGAGGAGTTGAGCAGGAACTGGAAGACCGTGTCGGGCCAGAGGTAGTTGAAGGCGACCGCGACGAAGCCGAAGACCACCGAGGCGAGGATGGCCGAGCGCGGGACGCCGCGGCCGCTGGTCTTCCCGAAGGCGGCCGGGGCGTCGTTGCGGCGGCCGAGCGAGAAGGCCATGCGCGAGGCCGTGTACAGGCCGGAGTTGAGGCAGGACAGCACCGAGGTCAGCACGATGGTGTTCATGATCTGGGCCGCGTGCGGGATGCCGATGGAGCTCAGGGCGGCGACGTACGAGCCGTCCTTGAGGATCGCCGGGTCGTCCCAGCGCAGCAGCGACACCACGATCAGGATCGAGCCCAGGTAGAACACCGCGATCCGCCAGATCACGCTGTTGGTGGCCTTGGTGACGGCGGCGCGCGGGTCGGCGGTCTCGCCTGCCGCGAGGGTGACGATCTCGCTGCCCATGAAGGAGAAGACGACCATCAGGACGCCGGTGAGGATGGCGCCGGGGCCGTGCGGCAGGAAGCCGCCGTGCGCGGTGAGGTTGGAGAATCCGCTCGCCGGGTGGTCGGAGCCGGGGAGCAGTCCGAAGATCGCGAGGCCGCCGAGCACGATGAACGCGGCGATGGCGACGACCTTGATGCCGGCGAACCAGAACTCGAACTCGCCGTAGGAGCTGACCGAGGCGAGGTTGGTGGCTGTCAGGACGATCATGACGATCAGGGCCCAGCCCCATTGGGGCACCGCCGGGATCCAGCCGGCCAGGATCTTGGCCCCGGCGGTCGCCTCCACGGCGAGCACCACGACCCAGAAGAACCAGTACAGCCAGCCGATGGTGAAGCCCGCCCAGCGGCCGAGCGCGCGGTCGGCGTAGGCGGAGAACGAACCGGAGGTCGGGTTGGCCGCGGCCATCTCGCCGAGCATGCGCATCACGAGGACGACGAGGACGCCGACGAGCGCGTAGGAGACGAGGATGCCGGGGCCCGCGGCGGCGATGCCGGAGCCGGAGCCGACGAACAGGCCGGCGCCGATGACTCCGCCGATCGCGATCATCGACAGGTGACGGTTCTTGAGTCCGGCCTGCAGGCCGCCGGACTCGCCGGACTCGCCGGGTTCGCTGGACCTGCCGGGCTCGGAGGGAGGGGTTCTGGGGACGGTTGTGGTCATGTCGACATCCATGGAGGGGAGTGCGGACCAGGGGTGTCTGGAAATTAGTTCAGTACGATCCAAAAGAACAAGACTTGTTTAAGTGTTCACCTTGCTCTATTTTTCGTGCTGCGCGGACCCCCACGTTTCCGGGAGCCCTCTGTGGACCACACCGTGACCCCGTTCGCCAGGCCGTTAAGGTGGCGCCGTGGTGAATGCAGCGGGCAAGTTCGGCCCCTACACCGGCTGGGACACTCGCGTGCTGGCCGGCCGGGGCCCCACGGGAGCGGAGCTCGTCCGGTCCCGGATCGCCCTGCGGGTGCGTCTGGGCTCGGTGTCGCCGGGTGACCGGCTGCCGGACGCGGGCGTCCTCGCCGAGGAGCTCGGGATCAGTGAGATCACCGTGCGCCGGGCGCTGGAGGCCATGTGCCAGGACGGCCTGCTCGACCGCCGTCGCGGCCGGGCGGGCGGCACCTTCGTCGCGACGGACTGGGACGCCGTCGTCGCCGTGATGTACGACGCGGAGGAGGCGGCCGCACTGGACGCGTTCCACCTGCTGCTCGAGTGCGGGCTCGTCGCACACGCCGCCGGCGAACTCGGCGGGGAACTCCCCGGCGAACTCCCCGGCGGCCCGCACGGGGGTCTGCTCGACAGTCCGCTCGACGGGCTGCGGGCGCTGGTCGAGGAGATGGAGCTGACCGACGACCCGGCGCAGCTGCTCGAACTGGAGACGCGCTTCCACCTCGACCTCGCCCAGGCGCTCGGCGGCGCCGGGATCCGGGAGTTCGCCGCCGACCTGCTCGGCCGGCAGTGCCTGCTGGGGCCCGCGCCGGCACCCGCGCAGGTGCGGGCCCGCAACCGCTGCCACGCCGACCTGCTCGACGAACTCGCCCGCGGCGCGATGGACCCTGCGGTCCGAGCGGTGAAGGCGCACCAGCACGCCGAACCGCGCTGACCTCTTCGAAGGAGCTGTCGCCATGCCTCACCACGGACCCGTCGGACCCTCGCCGACGTCGGGTCGCGCCGGCGGCACGCCTCAGCGGCTGCGCGGCGGCGTGCTCGGCATGGCGGACATCGCCGCCGCCACGATGGCCAACGTCGGCCCCGCCATGAGCTTCTTCTTCGGCTTCGCGTTCCTCGCCACCACCGCGGGCGTCGCCTCCCCGCTGACCATCGTCGCGGCGGGCGCCGCGGTCGCGCTGTTCGGCAACACACTGGCCGAGTTCTCCCGGGCGCACCCCTCGGCGGGCAGCTTCACCACCTTCGTCGGCAAGACCTTCGGGCCGGTCAGCGCCGTCACCACGGCTCTGCTCGCCGGACTCGGCTACATCATCGCGATGGCCTCCGTCATCGCGATCTCCGGCGGGTTCATGCAGATCACCCTGAACCACTACACCGGCGTCGATCTGCCCTGGATCATCTGGACGGTGCTGCTGACCGGCCTGTCGGTGGTGCTGATGCTGCGCGGGATCGGCGTGTCCACCAAGTGGGCCGGTTACTTCTTCGGCGTCGAGATGCTCGTGCTGGTCGTGGTGTCGGTCGCGGCGCTCGTCGAGCACCGCGGCGACCTCTCCGCGGCCCCGTTCCTGCCCTCCCACCTCACCCACGGCGTCAAGGGCCTCGCGGCGGGCTTCCCGCTGGCGGTCTACCTGTTCATCGGCTGGGAGAACTCGGCCGCGCTGGCCGAGGAGACGGAGAACCCGCGGCGCAACGTCGGCCGCGCCGTGTTCTCCTCCGTCGCGATCATGACGGTGAGCTACATCCTCTTCTCCTACGCCACGGTCACCGGCTTCGGCTACGACGTGCAGCGGCTCGGCGCCTCCCGGATCCCCTTCGTCGACGTCGCCCAGCACACCCTCGGGGCACTCGCCGTCCTCGCCTACGTCGGCGGGCTGACCTCCACGCTCGGCGTGCTGATCGCGGGCATCAACTCGCAGGCCAGGCTGGTGTTCAACGCCGGACGCGAGGGGCTGCTGCCGTCCTTCTTCGGCTATGTGCACCCCACGCGCCGCACGCCGAACAACGCGATCGTCACCTTCGCCGCGACCGCGCTGCTGATCATCGTCGGCTGGGGTGCGGGGCATGTGCTCGGGGAGGACGGCGGTCCGATGAACCCGGTGGTGTTCTTCGCCGAGTCGTCGAGCCTGGGCGCCATCCTGATCCTGCTGGTCTACCTCGCGTCCAACATCGCGCTGCCGCTGTACTACCGCAGGTACCGTCCGCAGGAGTTCCGGATAGTGCGGCACGTGGTGCTGCCCGCGGTCGGCGCCCTCGCCGTTCTCATCCCGCTGTACTACCTCGCCAAGCCCGGACAGCCCGCCCCGTACAGCTGGTTCCCGTACGCGGCGCTGGCGGCCCTGCTGGCGGCCGTCTGCTATGCGGCCCTCCTGGTCCGGCGCGACCCGGGCCTCGCCGAGCGCGTCGGATCGGTCGTCGCCGACGCGGAGTGACATCGCCGCGCCAGGGGCCGACCGCCGGATTCGCCCCGTCGTTCCCCGCTGCCCGCTGCCCCGCCGGTCGCTGCCCGCTGCCCCGCCGGTCGACGGAGTCACGGGCCGACGGACTCGCTCTCACGAGACCGCGGCCTCCAGGTACTGCCCGAGGTAGCGGAACCTGCCGTCGGTGACCTGGTAGTCGAACATCGCGTCGTGATTGAAGCCGTAGCTCTGCACGTACCTGACGGTGCGGGTGATCCCGGTGTGGGAGACCTCGCGGAGTCTGCGGGCGATCGCGCCGCGCTCTCTCAGCGCGGTGCCGTCCTGTGCGCAGGCCTCCGCCAGGAACATCACGGCGTCGTAGGCCTCCGCCGCGTACCAGCCGGGAGCGGCGCCGAACCGGCTGCGATAGGCGGCGGCGAAGGCCCGGGCGGAGGGGCGGACCCCGGGGTCGACGAAGGACGTTGCGAAGACCCAGCCGGTCGCGGCCGCGCCGGCGCCGGTGAGGAACGCGGGGCCGAAGGCGCGTTCCGTCGCCATGCGGGTCCCGGTGAATCCGGCGGCGTGCAGGGCGGACGCCAGTCCGGCGGTCCGTGGCGCGTCACCCGTGCACAGGACGGCGTCCGCGCCCGCGGCCAGCACCGCCGCGGCCAGCGCCGTGGGGTCGAACTTCCCGGCGGGGACGCTGGTCAGCGTGGAGTCCCGGCCGGCCTGGCGCAGTCCGCGCTGGGTCTGGTCGCACAGCGTCCAGGCGAGGTCGCCCTGCGCCCGGTCGTCCACCAGGAACACCTTGCGCGCGTCGGCGTGGTTGCTGAGATAGCGGACGCAGGGGGCGGCGAAGAGGTCGTCCTTGACGTGCAGCGCCGCGTGCGAGTGGAACACGTTGAGGCCGAGCGAATCGGTCAGGGTGTCGACGCCCACCGAGACCGACACCACCGGCATCGCCGCCTGGTTGTACGCGGCCTCGGAGCTGAGGAAGCACGCGTCGGTGGTGGGCCCCAGGACCGCCAGGACTGCCGGGTTCTTCGTGAGCTGCCGGGCCAGGCCGGCCGCCCGGGCCGGGGCGCCGCCGTCGTCGTACGGGAGCAGCTTCACGCGGAAGGGGCGGCCGCTCCGGCCGTTGACCTGTTCGACGGCCAGCCGGGCGCCGTTGAGCTGGGTGTTGCCGTTCTCCCTGCCGGGGCCGGTCAGGTCGCCGTGGAACGCCACGACGAGTTCGGGGCGCGGTCCCGTCGAGGACGGCGGAGACGTCGCCGTTCCGGGGCGGGTGCTCCACCACCACGCCCCGCCGCCCGCCGCCAGGACCCCGGCCGTGGAGCCGAGGCGCAGGAAGCTGCGGCGGCGCAGGCCGAGCACGGTGGGCGTGACGGGAGGGGAAGCCGTGACGGCCGTCATCGTCGCGGCTTCCGGCGACACCAGGGGCGTGGGGGAGGCGGCGGAAGCCGGGTTCGCCCGCGCGGACACCTGGGTCGGCTCGATGGCGCCGATGGCGAGCACGGCGGCGGACCGGTCGTTGATCAGGCGGGTGACCGACGCGGGCAGCCAGCCCGTCGGCTCGGCCGGATCACCTCCCCGTCCCCCTCCTCTCCCTCCTCTCCCTCCTCCGGCGCCACCCGCGCCTCCCGCCCTTCCGGTCCCGCCTGTCCCTCCGGCTCCTCCCGCAGCCCCCTGTGCCCCCTCCGGCCCCTCTGCCCCCTCTGATTGCTCCTCGAGGGTCGCGCGGAGACGGGCGAGGGTGGGGCGGCGGCCCGGGTCCTTGTGCAGACAGGCTCTCAGCAGCGTGGCCTGCTCGTCCGGGATCGCGGCGGGGTCCGGCTCCTCGTAGACCGTGCGCAGCAGCATGCCGGCCGCCCCGCCGCCGCCGAAGGGCCGCACACCGGTCGCGGCGAACGCCAGCACGCAGGCCAGCGAGAACACGTCGCTCGCCGGGCCGATCTCCCCGCCCCGTGCCCGGGCCTGCTCCGGCGAGAGGAAGCCGGGCGAGCCGACGATCACGCCGCTGGAGGTGAGCGCGGTCGCCTCGGGCGCGCGGGCGATGCCGAAGTCGATGAGCCGGGGGCCGTCCGGGGCCAGCAGGACGTTGCCCGGCTTCACGTCACGGTGCACGAGACCCGCCGTGTGCACCGCGTCGAGCGCCTCGGCCAGCCGCATACCCAGCACCCGCACGGAGGCCGGGGCGAGCGGTCCGAAGACGTCCACCGTCTCGGCGAGCGACGGGCCCGGGACGTACGCGGTCGCCAGCCACGGCGTCTCCGCGTCGGCGTCCGCGTCCAGCAGCGGGACCACCCACGGGCTGTCCACCCGCCGGGCGACCTCCACCTCCCGGCGGAACCGGGCCCGGAAGCCCGGCTCCTCGGCGTACGAGGCACGGACCGTCTTGACGGCGGCGATTCCCCCGCCCGGCGCACGGGCCAGGAAGACGACGCCCATGCCGCCGGCGCCCAGCCGCCGCAGCAGACGGTAGCGACCCAGCCGGGACGGGTCGCCGGAGCGCAGCGGCTCCATCAGATGGTGAGCGGCGCGGGGCCGCCGTACACGAAGTCGCCCTGCTCGACCCGCCAGAGGAAGCCACCGGTGCCGTCGATGACCATCAGACCGGTCTTGGCCATCTGGCCGGTCTGCTCGAAGGCGAACGCCTTGGTGACGCCCTGGTACTTGCCCGTCTGAACGGCCGTGAGCAGGTTCTTGCGGGTCCTGCTCTTCGCCGGGAGCCCGGACAGGGCCTTCAGCAGCATCCCCGTCACGTCGTAGGCCTCCGCCGCGTACCGGGGCGGGGCCTCCTTCCAGTGCTCGCGGTAGGCCGCGGCGAACTTCCTCGCCTCGGGCTTGCCGCTCGCGTCGATGACGGGGGCCACCATCACCCAGTCCTCGGCGGCCTCCTGGGCCTGCGTCAGGAAACGGCCGTCGAGCAGCGCCGGGCCGGACACCCGCGCACCCCGGAAGGCGCGTTCCCGCAACGTGGAGGCGAGCAGCGCGCCCCGGTCGGGCAGACCGGCGAAGAACACGGAGTCGGCGCGGGCGGAGAGCACCGCGTCCACCGCGGCGCCGAAGTCGCGGCGCATCGCGCTGACCACCTCCGGCACCGGCGGCTGTTGCGCGTTGCTGAGCTGGGTGCTGAGGGCGGTGCCGAGATCCGTCCCGTAGTTGCCGGCGGGTCGATCGACGATCAGGCCGACCTTGTGCGAACGGGCGGTCCCGCGAAGGTAGTTGCTGAGGTACAGGCCGAGCACCGAGTCGGGCAGCCGCCCGAGCAGGAACGAGCGGAACCCCTGGAGGACGAGGCTGATCCCGCCGGGGGACACGGCTACGACCGGCAGCAACCCGGAGTCGTACTTCGCGAGCGCCGCCTGCGCCGTGGCGTCGGTCGTCGGGCCGACCACCGCGAGGACCGCCGGGTCGTCCGTCAGCTCCGCCGCGAGCCGGGCCGAGGCCGCGGGATCGCCGCCGTCGTCGACGGTCCTGACCTTGACGGTGAACGGGGCGTCGCCGCGCGCGTTGAACTCCGCGACGGCCAGCCGCAGTCCGCGCTCCTGTGCCCTGCCCGTGTCCCGCTGCGGCCCGCTGAGGTCACCGTGCAGCGCGACGGTGTGCACAGGGCGCGGTGAAGACGCGGCGGCGGACGGACTGTCGCCTCCCGTGTCGTCGTCCCGGGCAGCGGCCCACCAGCCCCCGCCCCCGGCCGCCGTCAGCGCGACGGCCCCGCCCGCGAGGAGGAGGAAACGGCGCCGGCCGGCCGGGTGGGCGTCCTGAGTCTGCGCCCCCGAGCCGGACGTCTCGTGGGTGTCGGCTTCAGCCCGCTCCGAGCCGGACGTCTCTTGGGTGTCGGCTTCAGCCCGCTCCGAGCCGGACGTCCCTTGGGTGTCGGCTTCCGGCCGCCCCGATCCGGACGTCTCGCCCGTGCCGGGCGCTGCCCGGCCGGAGCCGGAGGTCCCGTCCGTGCCGGGCTGCGCCGGCCCGGGCTCGGGAAGCGCGTCGGACGGGGCCTGGGTGTGCTCGATGTCCGGCAGCGCGAGCGCGGCGGCCGACCGCTCGGCGATCAGCCGGGCGACCGGCTCCGGCAGCCACCCGGAGGCCGCCGCGTGCTGCGGGCCGCCGTCGGCCCACACCGCGGTCCGCGGGTCGCCCCCGGCCGCCAACCGCCTTACCAGCTCGGCGGCTTCGGGCCGCCGGGCCGGCTCCTTCTCCAGGCAGGCTTCCACCACCTCGCGCAGCCGCGGCGGCATCCCGTCGAGGTCCGCCGGGTCGTGCACGGCCCGGTACAGCAGGGCGTCGACCGCCCCCCTGCCGAACGGCGCCCGTCCGGTCGCCGCGAACGCCAGCACGCAGCCGAGGGAGAACACGTCGCTCGCCGGTCCGATGCCGTCGCCGCCGGGGCCCATGGCCTGCTCGGGCGACAGATAGCCGGGGGTGCCGACGACCAGCCCGGTCGCGGTCAGCGCGGTGTCCTCCGGCGCGCGGGCGATGCCGAAGTCGATGAGGCGGGGGCCGTCGTGGGCGATCAGCACATTGCCCGGCTTCAGGTCCCGGTGGACCAGACCGGCCCGGTGCACCTCGCCCAGCGCCTCGGCCAGCCGGGCGCCGAGGAGCCGCACGCCGGGTTCTGTCAGCGGGCCGTGCGCGACCACCGCCTCGCCCAGCGACGGGCCGGGCACGAACGCGGTCGCCAGCCACGGCGCCTCGGCGTCCGGGTCGGCGTCCACCAGCGGCACCGCCCAGGGACTGTCGACCCGCCGGGCGGTCTCGACCTCGCGGCGGAACCGCTCCTTGAAGCCCGGTTCCTCGGCGTACTCGGCGAGGAGGACCTTCAGCGCCACCAGCGCGCCGCCCGGCGTGCGTGCCAGGTACACCACGCCCATGCCCCCGGCGCCGAGCCGGCCCAGCAGACGGTGGTCCGCGATCCGCGCGGGATCGGACGAACGCAGCGGTTCCATCAGTTCTTCCCCCCGAGCTCGGACTCGATCCGGCTGAGCATGGTGGTGAGGGCGTACGACGCGCGCTTCGTCAACTCGTCGTCCCGGTAACCCTGGGCGCCCATCACGGACACGGCCACGGTCACCGAGCCGAGCCGGGCGACGTTCCAGCGGTACGACTGCGGGGTGTTCCCGGTCAGGTAGGAACCGATCTCCAGCACCGAGTCGTCGGCGTAGGTGTTGCCGCCCTGGCCGTAGGGAGTGGCGACCGACGCGAGTCCGGAGATCCGCTCGTCGGTGCGGACCTGCTGTTCCCGGCAGCGCAGCGCCTCCTCCAGGGTGGTGGCCAACTGTTCGTCGGCGGCCCGGACGGTGGTGTGCACGGTGACCGCTGCGGTCACCTTCAGCGTCCCCTCGCCGCCCGTGCCCGGCAGCTCGCTGTAACGGGACGACGAGGCCAGGACGCTGCTCGGGAGGGGCCGGCGCTGCCAGCGGCACTCCGCGTCGAGCACGGCGACGGTGCCGGGGGTGCTCGCGGACGGCCGCTGGGCCCGGAAGCCCGAGCCCCAGTCCTGCGGCTGCAGCGCGACCGCCTGCACCAGGGCCTCGGCCTGTCGCCCCGTCCGGGGCAGCTTGGCGGGGTCCGCCTTGAACGGCGTCGCCTTCGCCGTGGCCCCGCCCGACGCCTCGGTGGACGCCGGTGGGGAGGGGGAGCCGGACGTGGACGGCGTCGCGGACCGGCCGGACGCCGAAGGGCTCGGTCCGGCCGCTTCGCCGCCCCCGGCGCCGCAACCGCCCACCAGCAGTGCCGCCCCGGCCGCCGACGCCGCCGCCCTCACCGACCAAGTCGTTCTGCGTCTGCGTGCGTTGTCCACCATGCCCGCCCCCTCAGCCTCAGCGCCCCCGCTTCGCGTGCGGTGATCGTACAGAGCCACGCGGACGGCGGACGGACGGTTCCGTGAACCGAGGGAACGTTCCGCACGGCCGCGGGCCGCGGGCCGCGGCAGCCGGTGAGCGCGGGAGCCGCCCCGTGTCCGTCACGCCGGCCGTTCGCTCGGCCGGGTCACGCGGGGCGGCCGTCCGGATGCCCGGCCCCCAGGGATCGGTCCGCCACGCGCGCCAGATGCCCCGCGAAGACCGTCGGGGCGTCCGGCGTCAGGGTGCGCAGGGCCACCAGCGCCGAGACGACCACGTCGCACAGCTCGGCCTGGACGTCCTCCCAGGTGTGGTCTGCGCCCTTGCGGGGGTTCTGGCCGGTGGCGCCGATGACCGCCTGGGCGACCTCGCCGACCTCCTCGGACAGCTTCAGCACGCGCAGCAGCAGCCCTTCGCGGCCGCCGTGCGCCCGGTTGTCGTCCAGCCAGACCCGCAGGGCGTCGACGGTGGCCCAGACGTCGGCGCCGGCCCACGGACCGTCAGGACCGGGAAGCCCTGAGGGGTTCGCAAGTCGGGTCGGGTCGGGTGGTCCGGCGGGACCGGGCACCTCGGCGGGACCGGGCACCTCGGCGGGACCGGGAATCCCGACGGGACCGGGCATCCCGACGGGGGCCGGCCCAGGTCCCGGGGGCGGCTGCGGAACCGGACGTGGCGCGCGTTGCGGAACCGGACGCGGGGCGGGCTGCTGGGGCGGAGTGTCCATCGCCACAGCCTGCCAGGTCACGCACCGGGCGCGGGGGCCCGGCGGGCGGCGGGGCTCACTCGTCGAACAGGGACTCCTGCTCGCCCTCCGCCCGCCTGCGCAGCCGCTGGTTGCGCAGGCCCACGACCACCGCCGTGACGGCCGCCGTCGCGCCGAGCGCCGCCGGGACCATCCAGCCGCGGTCGACCGTGTGGCCGAGGGCGTGGTCCAGGGAGAGCCGACCGGGGCCGGCGACGGCGAGGCCCGCGGCGGCCAGGCCCAGGGAGGCGGCGTGCTCGTAGCCGCCGCTCGCCGCGAAGAAGCCGTTGGGGGTGTGGACGGCGGCCGCGCCCGCCATCGCGCCGGCCGTCCTGGTCGCGGTGCCGCTGCTGGTCGTCGGAT
>NZ_MJAJ01000108.1 GCF_001746365.1 Streptomyces sp. LUP30 | reverse complement strand
GCCCGAAGCCCTCACACCCCCCAACACCCCACCGACAGGCGCCGATTCACCCACCCCCACATCCACCAACACCACCCGGCCCGGCTCCTCCGCCTGCGCCGAACGCACCAACCCCCACACCGCAGCCGCCACCGGATCCACCCCACCAGACCCACCCCCGACACCGACGTCCACCGCACCCCGCGTCACCACCACCAGACAACCCGAACCCGAACCCGAAGACGTCAAGAACGACTGCACCGCAGACAGAACACCAGCCGTCACCTCACGCACCGCCCCGGCATCCAGCACCGCCGACGGCACCTCCAACACCTCCACACCAACCGCAGCCTCCGCGTCCTCACCCACCGGCAGAGACGACCACTCCACCCGGAACAACGCATCACCACCACCGCCCCCAGGCACTCCAAGCTGCCCTTCGGGAACCGCCCGCAACACAAGCGACTCCACCGACGCGATCAAGGCACCTTCGCCACCGGCTTCGAAGACCTCCAGGCGTGACGCGTCGGAACCGCTCTCGACCGGTGTCACCCTGATCCGGACAGCCGCGGCACCGGTGGCATGCAAGGTCACTCCACGCCACTCCGCGGACAGACCCGTGTGCCCGGTCGCACGAGCCGCGGCTTCCAGAAGCACCGGGTGCAGGCCGAAGCGTCCGGCATCCGCCCCGAGTTCCTCGTCCAGGGCAAGCTCGATGTACTCCTCCGGCGCGGCCGCTTCACTGCCTGGTACCGGAGCCGCGTCAGAGGAGGACAGGGTGCCGGTAGCGTGGCGGGTCCAGAACTCGTCGCCGTTGTCCGCACGGGTGTACACGCCCACCGTGCGGTGTCCCTCGTCGTCGGCACCCCCCACCGAGACCTGGACGCGAAGGGCTTCCGTGGCAGGCAGCACGATCGGTGTCGCGATCGTGAGTTCACGCACCGTACCGGCGCCGACCTCATCGCCCGCGCGGATCGCCAGTTCGACCAGAGCCGCTCCCGGCACCATGCCGGCGCCCGGCGCGATGTCCTCGACCAGCCATGGCTGAGCCTTGCGCGACAACCGTCCGGTACACAGCACTCCCCCGGTCTCCGGCACTGCCATCACCGCGCTGAGCAGTGGGTGCCCCAGCAACACGTCAGTCGTCGGAGCGGTGGCGGCCAGCCAGAACCGCTGGTGTTGGAAGGCGTAGGTGGGCAGGTCCACACGCCGGACGTCCGTTCCGGCGAACACCTTCTCCCAGTCCACCTCCACACCACGGGCATGCAGCCGGCCAAGGCTGCTCATCAAGGCACGGTCCTCAGGCACGTCCCGTCGCATGGAAGGCACGCAGTCCTGAGCCACCATCCCCGACAGCACACCGTCGGGACCCAGCTCCAAGAACGTGGAAACCTTCAACTCCCGCAACGCCTGAACCCCGTCATGGAAACGGACCGTGCCGCGCACGTGCTCCACCCAATACTCCGGCGAACACAACCGACCCGCCTCCGCCACCTCACCGGTCAGGTTCGACACCACCGGCAGAACAGGCTCGTGAAACGTCAGCCCCGCCACGACCCGACGGAACTCCTCCAGCATCGGATCCATCAACGACGAATGGAAAGCGTGCGACACCCGCAACCGCTTCGTCCGCCGGCCCTCGAAACCAGCCACCACCCCCGCGACCGCGTCCTCAGCACCCGACAGCACCACCGAGGACGGGCCGTTGACCGCGGCGATACTCACACCCTCCGACAGCAGAGGCGTGACCTCGTCCTCGGTCGCCTCGACCGCGTACATCACCCCACCCGACGGCAGAGCCTGCATCAGCCGGCCCCGCGCCACCACCAGAGCCGCCGCATCCTCCAACGACCACACACCCGCCACAAACGCAGCCGTCACCTCACCGATCGAATGACCCGCCAGATAGTCGGGACGCACACCCCACGACTCCACCAGCCGGAACAACGCCACCTCGACCGCGAACAGCGCCGGCTGCGCATACCGCGTCTCCTCCAACAACGCCGACCCATCACCGAAGACCAGATCCTTCAGCGAACAGCCCAGACCCTCATCGACAACCGCGCACACCTCATTGAACGCCTCCGCGCCACCTCACCGATCGAATGACCCGCCAGATAGTCGGGACGCACACCCCACGACTCCACCAGCCGGAACAACGCCACCTCGACCGCGAACAGCGCCGGCTGCGCATACCGCGTCTCCTCCAACAACGCCGACCCATCACCGAAGACCAGATCCTTCAGCGAACAGCCCAGACCCTCATCGACAACCGCGCACACCTCATTGAACGCCTCCGCGAACACCGGGAACGCCCCATACAACTCACGCCCCATCCCAGCCCGCTGCGCCCCCTGACCCGTGAACAACACACCCAGACGCCCCGGAACCACCGCCTGCGACTCCACCGACGCGAGATGCTCACGCGCCTCAGCCACCGAACCCGCCACCACCACCGCACGATGATCGAAACGAGCACGCCCCGTAGCCAACGAATACGCCACATCCGTCAGACTCAGTTCGGGCTGCTCTTCCAGGAACCCGGCCAGCCGTGCCGCCTGGGCACGAACCGCCTCCGGCGACCTGCCCGACACCACCAACGGCACCACACCACCCGGCGCCACACCGTCCGGCGCCACCGCACGCTCCACCGGAGACTCCGTCTGGACGGCCTCCAGAATCACGTGCGCGTTCGTCCCACTGATACCGAACGCCGACACACCAGCACGCCGAGGACGGTCCGGTGCCGACGGCCACTCCCGCGCCTCCCTCAGCAGTTCCACCGCACCCGCCGACCAGTCCACCGCCGATGACGGCTCGTCCACGTGCAGCGTCTTCGGCAGCACACCGTGCCGCATCGCCTGCACCATCTTGATCACACCCGCCACACCCGCAGTGGCTCCCGTGTGACCGAGGTTCGACTTCAGGGCGCCGAGCAGCAGTGGGCGGTCGTCGCCAGGGCGCTCCTGACCGTACGTCGCGATCAACGCCTGCGCCTCGATCGGGTCGCCGAGAGACGTACCCGTGCCATGCGCCTCGACCGCGTCGACGTCGGACGCCGACAGACCGGCGTTCGCCAGCGCCTGGCGGATCACACGCTGCTGGGAAGGACCGTTGGGCGCGGTCAGTCCGTTGGACGCGCCGTCCTGGTTGACCGCACTGCCCCGCACCAGGGCCAGCACCTCATGACCGTTGCGCCGCGCGTCCGACAGACGCTCCAGCAGTACCAGACCGACACCCTCGGCCCAGCCGGTACCGTCCGCGCCGTCGGCGAAGGCCTTGCAGCGTCCGTCGGGCGCCAGGCCCCGCTGACGGGAGAACTCCACGAAGACACCGGGGCTGGACATCACGGCCACGCCGCCGGCCAGGGCGAGCGAGCACTCACCGCCGCGCAGGGCCTGCATCGCGGAGTGCATGGCGACCAGTGAGGACGAGCACGCCGTATCGATGGTGAGCGCGGGTCCCTCCAGGCCGAGGACGTACGACACACGGCCGGAGGCGACACTGCCCGCGCTGCCGGTCAGGGCGTAGCCCTCGGTGCCCTCGGCGCCGCCGCCGAGGCGCGGGGTGTAGTCCTGGGCTCCCATGCCGGTGAAGACACCGACGTCCTTGCCCCGCAGCGAGGTCGGGTCGATGCCCGCCCGCTCGAAGACCTCCCAGGAGGTCTCCAGCAGCAGCCGCTGCTGCGGGTCCATCGCCAGTGCCTCGCGGGGGTTGATACCGAAGAACCCGGCGTCGAAGTCGGCGACGCGCTGCAGGAAACCGCCCTTGCGGACGTAGGTCGTGCCGGGGGCGTCGGGGTCGTCGGAGAGCAGGCCGTCCAGGTCCCAGCCGCGGTCGGTCGGGAAGTCGACGAGGGCGTCGCGGCCTTCGGCGAGCAGGGTCCACAGGTCCTCGGGCGAGGTGACGCCGCCGGGGAGGCGGCAGCCCATGGAGACGATCGCGATCGGGTCGTCGGCCGCAGGGGACGACGCCGATGCCGATGCCGATGCCGGTGCCGGTGCGACGGAGGGCTGGATGTGGGTGGCGCGGTCTCCGAGGAGTTGTGTGCGGAGGTGGTCGGCCAGCGCCCTCGGGTTCGGGTAGTCGAAGACGAGGGTGGCGGGCAGGCGCAGTTGGGTGGCTGCGTTGAGACGGTTGCGCAGTTCCACCGCGGTGACGGAGTCGAATCCGATCTCCTTGAACGCCCTGTCCTCCTCGACGCCTTCGGTGTCCGGGTGGCCGAGGACGGCTCCGGCTTCGGTCCGTACCAGGCCCACCAGCAGGTGTTCCTGTTCCGCCGGGGAGAGGCGCAGGAGTTCGGAGCGAAGGGCGGAGGCGTCGGTGCCGGGGCGGTCCTCGGTCGTGCCGGCGAGGAGTTCGGTGACCTCGGGCAGGCCGCGCAGCAGGGGTCGGGGACGGCTGAGGGTGAAGGCCGGGGCGAAGCGGGTCCAGTCGATGCCGGCGACGACGACATGGGTCTCGTCGTGTTCGACGGCCTGCACCAGGGCGGTGACGCCGAGATGGGGGTCCATCAGGGAGAGGCCGAGTTTGGCGAACTCTCCCGCCATCGACGCGTCGACCATGCCTCCGCCGTCCCACGCGCCCCAGGCGATGGAGGTGGCGGTCAGTCCGCGGGCACGACGGTGGTGGGCCAGTGCGTCGAGGTACGCGTTGGCTCCGGCGTACGAGGTGAGACCGTTGCTCCCCCAGGCGGTGGCGCCGGAGGAGAAGAGAACGAAGGCGTCGAGTTCGCGGTCGCCGAGCAGGTCGTCCAGGTGACGAGCGCCGTCGATCTTGGCGCGGCCCATCTCGGCGAACTGCTCGATCGTGAGTCCGGACAGGGGCGATTCGGTCTGGGGTGCGCCGGCGAGGTGCAGGACGGCGGTCAGCGGCAGTTCGTCGGGGACCGCGTCGAGGAGGGCGGCGACCGCGTCGCGGTCGGCGATGTCGCAGGCGGTGACGGTGACCCGGACGCCGTGGGATTCGAGTTCGGCGCGGAGCTCACCGGCGCCGGGGGCGTCGGGGCCGCGGCGGCTGGTCAGGACCAGGTGTTCGGCGCCCTGCTCGGCCAGCCGGCGTGCGACATGGGCTCCTGTGCCGCCCGTGCCGCCGGTGATGAGGACGGTGCCTCGTGGGGTCCAGGGTGTGACGGCCGGGGCCCCGTCCAGCGGGGCGCGGCGCATACGGCGGGCGTGCAGGCCGTCGGCGCGTACGGCGAGCTGGTCCTCGTCACCGGCTCCGGAGAGGGCGGTGCACAGCAGGTCGAGGGTGTGCGGGTCGAGGGTGTGCGGGTCGGGTCGGTCGATGCCGGCGGGCAGGTCGACGAGGCCGCCCCAGGAACGCGGGTGGTCCAGGGCAAGGACGGTGCCGATGCCCCACATGACGTGCTGGGCGATGTCGGTCAGCTCGGCCGGGTCGGCGACGGCGACACCGCCGGACGTGACCGCCCACAGGGGCGCCTCGATACCGGCGTCGCCGAGGGCCTGGACGAGGGTCACGGTGCCGATCGTGCCGCGCGACCAGGTGGGGTGGGCGGGGTGCGGTCGGCCGTCGAGTGCGAGGAGCGACACGATCCCTGCAAGGGGCTGGTCGGGCAGGGCGGCGGCCAGCGCATCCCGGTCCGCGTGCTCGGTGTCGACGTCGATGCGCACGATCTGCACGCCACGCTCGGTGAGACCGGTGGCGACGGCTTCGGCGAGCGGGCCGCCGCCGCTGTCGGTGCCAGTGCCGGTGCCGGTGCCGGTGGCTATGAGCCAGGTGCCGGAGAGGGTGTCGGGGAGGGTGGCGGTGGTGTCGATCCGGTCCCAGCCGAGGCGGTAGCGCCATCCGTCGACGACGGACCGCTCCTGTCGGCGGCGGCGCCAGGAAGAGAGGGCCGGCAGGACCTCGTCGAGTACGGAGGCCTTGAGCTGGAGGTCGTCGGCGAGGGCGTCGGTGTCGCCGGCCTCGATCGCGGCCCAGAAGGCGGCGTCGACGGGGTCGGCCTCGACAGCGGGCCCGTCGTTCGCATCGAGCCAGTAGCGCTGGTGTTGGAAGGGATACGTCGGCAGCTGCGTGCGCCGTGCCCCCCGCGCATCGAACGCAGCCTCCCAGTCGACATCCACACCCCCCGCGAACACCTCACCCACCGACCGCAAAAACCGCTCCAAGCCCCCCTCACCACGACGCAACGACCCCACCACCAGACCATCCACACCCACCGCACCCATCGTCTCCGCCACCACAAAACCCAGCACCGGATGCGGACTCATCTCCACGAACACCCGCCGACCCTCACCCAACAAAACCCGCGTCACCTCCATCTCCACGAACACCCGCCGACCCTCACCCAACAAAACCCGCGTCACCTCC
>NZ_MJAJ01000107.1 GCF_001746365.1 Streptomyces sp. LUP30 | reverse complement strand
CCGCCACAACCCCGCCAACGACACCATCACCGCCCACAACACCGGCTGCACCACATCAACCCGCCCCAACGCCTCCTCATCACCCAACACATCAACCAACGACCACCCCACAAACGGCGCCAACGCCTCCCCACACCGCCCCATCCACTCCGCGAACACCACCGACTCCGACAACAACCCCAACGCCATCCCCACCCACTGCGCCCCCTGACCCGGAAACACGAACACCACACCGGAAGAACCAGGAGCAGTGGTCGGTACCGAGGTGTTCTCGGCCAGGGCGGTGAGGCGTTCCAGTGCCTCCTCGCGGTGGCCGGCGACCACCACGCCCCGGTGGGCGAACGCGGTGCGTGAGGTCAGGGAGAGGGCGACGTCCTGCAGTACGGTCTCGGGCCGGTCCTCCAGGAACGCCGCGAGCTGCCGCGCTTGGGCGCGCAGGGCGTCGGGGGTCTTGCCTGAGAGGGCCAGCGGCACCACGCCCCGGGGCACGGCCCGTTCGGCGGCCGCCGGTGTGGATCCGGTGGACGCGGCGGGTGCGTCGGGTGCGCCGGATGCCTCGGCTTCGGGGTCCGCGGGGCCGGACACCTCGGAGGCGGACACCTCGGACGCGGGCACGTGGGACACGGGTGCCGCAGACACCGGTGCCGCGGCCACGGGCGCCTCGGACACCGGTGCCGCGGACGGCGCGGGCTGCGCGGACTCGATGACGATGTGGGCGTTGGTGCCGCTGAGGCCGAAGGACGACACACCGGCACGCCGCGGCTCGTCGCGCTCCGGCCACTCCCGCGCCTCCGTCAGCAGCCGCACCGCACCCGCCGACCAGTCCACCTCAGGCGTCGGAGCGTCCACGTGCAACGTCTTCGGCAGCACACCGTGCCGCATCGCCTGCACCATCTTGATCACACCCGCCACACCGGCCGCCGACTGGGCGTGACCGATGTTGGACTTCAGCGAACCCAGCCACAGCGGGCGGCCGTCGGCGGGCCGCTCCTGACCGTAGGTCGCGAGAAGGGCCTGCGCCTCGATCGGGTCGCCGAGGGAGGTACCGGTGCCGTGCGCCTCCACCACGTCGACGTCCGCCGCGGACAGCCGGGCGTTCTCCAGCGCCTGCCGGATCACCTCGCGCTGGGCGGGGCCGTTGGGCGAGGTGAGGCCGTTGGACGCGCCGTCCTGGTTCACGGCGGTGCCGCGGACGACGGCCAGGACGTCGTGGCCGTTGCGGCGTGCGTCCGACAGCCGCTCCAGCAGCAGGACGCCCACGCCCTCGGAGAAGCCGGTGCCGTTGGCGCCGGCCGCGAAGGCGCGGCACCGGCCGTCCGGGGAGAGACCGCGCTGGCGGGAGAACTCGACGAACATCTTGCTGTCGGCCATCACGGCGGCGCCGCCGGCCAGCGCCATCTCCGACTCGCCGGTGCGCAGGGACTGGACGGCGAGGTGGATGGCGACCAGCGACGAGGAGCAGGCGGTGTCGACCGTCACCGAGGGGCCTTCGATGCCGAGCGTGTACGACACGCGGCCCGAGGCGAAGCTGCCGGTGCTGCCGCGCCCGAGGTACGCCTCCAGATCCTCGGGGACCTGTCGGACGCGCGGGGCGTAGTCGTGGTGCATGACGCCGGTGTAGAGGCCGATCCTGCGCCCGCGCAGGGAGGCAGGGTCGATGTTGGCGCGTTCGAAGACCTCCCAGGAGGTCTCCAGGAGCAGCCGCTGCTGCGGGTCCATCGCCAGCGCCTCGCGCGGCGAGATCCCGAAGAACGGCGCGTCGAAACCGGCCACGTCGTCGAGAAAGCCGCCCTCACGGACGTAGGACTTGCCCGGTACGTCGGGGTCCGGGTCGTACATGCCCGCCAGGTCCCAGCCGCGGTCGGCCGGGAAGGGGGTGATGCCGTCGACGCCGTCGGCCACCAGCCGCCAGAGGTCCTCGGGGGAGGTCACTCCTCCCGGCAGACGACAGGCCATACCGACGATGGCGATGGGTTCCCACGCCTTCTCCTCGACCTCGCGCAGCCGGCGGGTCGCCTGACGGGCGGTGGCGACGGCCTTGTTGAGGTATTCGCGGTACTTCTTGTCGTCGGGCACGGTGAAGGTCAGCTCCTAGAGAAAGACTTCTGACGGCGGGCGGGCGGCGGGCGCGGCGGGCGCGGCGGGCGCGGCGGCGTCAGGAAGCGGTGAACTCGTTGAACTCGTTGTCGATGATGTCGAAGACCTCGTCGTCGGTGACCGAGTCGAGGTCGTCGTCGGTTTCGTCCTGAGCGGTGTCCGGGGACCACTTGGCCAGCAGGACCTGCAGGGCGGCGGTGACCTGGGCGCGGACCGCCCGGTCGTCGGGTACGGAGGCGAGTGCGGCCCTGAGCTTCTCGACCTCGGCGACCGCGCGGTGGACGGCGGGGCCGCCCTCGGGGGCGAGGGCCTCGCGCAGGTGGGCGACGAGCACGGCCGGCGCCGGGTGGTCGAAGAGCAGTGTGGCGGGCAGGCGCAGGCCGGTGGCCGCGGACAGCTTGTTGCGCAGTTCGACGGCGGTGAGCGAGTCGAAGCCCAGCTCCTGGAAGGCACGGTCCGGGTGGATGGCGTGCGCGTCCTGGCGGCCGAGAACGACGGCGGTCTCCGCGCGGACCAGGTCGAGCAGGATTCCGTTCTGGGCGCTCTCCTCCAGGCCGGCCAGGCGCTCGCGCAGGGAGCCGGCCGTGGCGAGGTCGGCGCGCCGGGCGCGGGCTTCGGCCGCCGCGATGCGACGGACCTCGGACACGCCCTGGAGGAGTGCGGAGGGCCGGGGCGCGGTGAACGCCGCGTGGAATCGCTTCCAGTCGATGTGGGCGACGGTGAGGCCGCTCTGGCCTCCTGTCAGGGCACGTTCCAGAGCGGTCAGCATCAGTTCGGGGCGTACGGTCTCGATGCCCTGGCGGCGCAGTTGCGGTGCGGAGCCGGCGTCGACCATGCCGCCGCCGGCCCATGCGCCCCAGGCGATGGAGGTGGCGGTGCGGCCCTGGCCCCGCCTTCGCAGGGCGAGGGCGTCCAGGTAGGCGTTGCCCGCGGAGTAGGCGCTCTGGCTGCCGCTGCCCCAGACTCCGGCGATGGACGAGAAGACGATGAACGCGTCGAGGGGGGTGTCGCCGAGCAGGGCGTCGAGGTGGGCCGCGCCCGCCGCCTTGGCGGACACGACGGCGCCGAAGTCGTCGAGCGTCGTCTCCTGCAGGGTGCCGAAGCCGTTGACGCCCGCGGCGTGGACCACCGTGCGGACCGGGTCGCCGTCCGCGGCGAGCTTCGCCAGCAGGTCCGCCAGGGCCTGCCGGTCGGTGACGTCGACGGCGGCCACGGTGACCCGGGCGCCGGTCCCGGTGAGTTCGGCGGTCAGTTCCGCGATGCCCGGTGTGTCGGTGCCGCGGCGGCCGACGAGGACCAGGTGTCCGGCGCCGGCTGCGGCCATGTGGCGGGCGACGTGCCCGCCGAGGGCTCCGGTGCCGCCGGTGATCAGTACGGTGCCGGTGGTCCGCCTGGGTGTCCCGTCCGGCTGGGGCCGGTGGAGCGGTGTGTGCTCAAGTCGGCGGGCGAGGACCGTGCCGTCGCGCAGGGCGAGTTGGTCCTCGTCGCCGCTGCCGCCGCCGAGCACCGTGGCGAGCAGGGCGCCCGTCCCGGGGTCGAGGGCGGCGGGGAGGTCGACCAGTCCGCCCCAGCGGCCCGGGTGTTCGAGGGCGGCGGCCTGGCCGAGTCCCCAGAGGGCGGCCTGGTCGGCGTTGTGCACCGGGTCGGTGTCGGAGGTGGCGACGGCGCCCTGGGTGGCGAGCCAGAGCGGCGCCTCGACGCCGGCGTCGCCGAGCGCCTGGACCAGGGCGAGTGTCGCCGCGAGACCGCCGGTGACTCCGGGGAGTCCGGGGTGCTCGCTCTCGTCGAGGGCGAGCAGGGACAGCACGCCGGTGAGGGTGGCGCCGTCGGTCACCGCGTCGGTCACCGTGCGGGTGAGGAGGCCGGTGAGCGTGTCGCGGTCCGGTCCGTCGACGGGCAGCGGTACGACGTGGGCGCCCCGGTCGCGGAGGGCGGTGAGGCACGCGGTGACGGTGGTGTCGTCCGTGCGGTCGGCGGGTACGGCGACCAGCCAGGCGCCGGTGGGCGCGGCTGCCGGGTCGGTGATGCCGGCCGGGATCCAGGTCGGGCCGTAGACCCAGTCGTCCAGCCGGGAGGAGGCGGTCTCGCGGGCCAGCCGGGCTCCGGCGAGCTGTTCCTGCGTCACCTGGCGGCCGACGAGGGCGTCGATGCGCGCTACCGGTACGCCGTTCTGGTCGGTGACGGTGACCTGCCAGGTCTCCTCGCCCGCGGGGACGAAGTGCGCCCGCAGGCGGGAGGCTCCGCGGGTCCACAGGGTGATGCCGTTCCAGGAGAAGGGCAGTCGCGGCAGACCGGTGCCGTAGATCAGCGGGGCGTGCAACGAGGCGTCGAGCAGGGCGGGGTGCAGGGAGAAGTGTCCCGCGTCCTCCTGCTGCTGCTCGGGCAGCGCGACCTCGGCGAAGATCTCGTCGTCGCGGGTCCACACTCCGCGCAGTCCGCGGAAGGCGGGGCCGTACTCGTAGCCGCGTTCGGCCAGGTCCGCGTACACGGACTCGACGTCGACGGGTACGGGGGTGGCGCCGGCCGGTGGCCACGCGAGGGCGGCCTCGGCGGAGTCGGGGTCCTCGGGGACGAGGGTGCCGGTGGCGTGGCGGGTCCAGTCGGGTTCGTCGCCCTCGGGTCGGGAGTGGACGGAGACGGTGCGACGGCCCGACTCGTCAGGTGCGCCGAGTTCGACGCGGACCTGGATGCCGCTGTCCTCGGGAAGGATGAGGGGCGCCTCGATGACGAGTTCTTCGAGGGCGCCGCAGTCGGCTTCGGCGCCGGCGGTCAGGACCAGGTCGACGAAGCCGGTGCCGGGCAGCAGGGCGGTGCCCCACACGGCGTGGTCGGCCAGCCAGGGGTGGGTGCGTACGGACCAGCGGCCGGTGAAGGCGAGACCGCCGGTTCCGGGCAGGTCCACGGCGGCGCCGAGGAGCGGGTGTGCGGACGGGGTGAGGCCGGCGGAGGAGACGTCGCCCTCGGCGCGTTGCGACGTCAGCCAGTAGCGCTGGTGTTGGAAGGGATACGTCGGCAGTTGCGTGCGCCGTGCCCCCCGCGCATCGAACGCAGCCTCCCAGTCGACATCCACACCCCCCGCGAACACCTCACCCACCGACCGCAAAAACCGCTCCAAGCCCCCCTCACCACGACGCAACGACCCCACCACCAGACCATCCACACCCACCGCACCCATCGTCTCCGCCACCACAAAACCCAGCACCGGATGCGGACTCATCTCCACGAACACCCGCCGACCCTCACCCAACAAAACCCGCGTCACCTCC
>NZ_MJAJ01000106.1 GCF_001746365.1 Streptomyces sp. LUP30 | reverse complement strand
CTCGTGCAGGATGTCCGAGGCCGGGGTGATCGGGTACGAGCCCAGGAACAGCGGCAGATCGGCCTGGCGGGAGGCGGCGACCAGCCCGTACGACAGCGCGAGGTTCCCGGAGATGTTGCGGTAGGTGCCCACCGGGAACGCCTTCGACGCCGGGGCCACCTCGTAGCTGACGGCGAAGTCCTCGGTCGTCTCGCCGAAGTTCCACCCGGCCCTGAACGCGGCGATGTTCGCGGCCGCGACGACGGGCTTCCCGGCGAACTTGGCGGTCAGGAACTTCTCCGGGCCCTCGGCGGGCCGGTTGTACATCCAGCTGAGCAGCCCCAGAGCGAACATGTTCTTGCTGCGCTCGGCCTCCTTGCGGGACAGCTCGAAGTCGTTCAGCGCCTCCACCGTCAGCGTCGTCAGCGGCACCGGGTGAACGCGGTAGCCGTCCAGCGAGCCGTCCTCCAGAGGGGAGGCGCTGTACCCCACCTTCCGCAGCGCCCGTTCCGTGAACTCGTCCGCGTCGACGATGATCTCCGCGCCGCGCGGCAGATCGCCGATGTTCGCCTTCAGCGCCGCGGGGTTCATGGCGACGAGCACATTGGGTGCGTCGCCGGGGGTGAGGATGTCGTGGTCGGCGAAGTGGAGCTGGAACGAGGAGACGCCGGGCAGGGTGCCGGCGGGCGCCCGGATCTCGGCGGGGAAGTCGGGCAGGGTCGACAGGTCGTTGCCGAACGACGCCGTCGCAGCGGTGAACCGGTCACCGGTGAGCTGCATACCGTCGCCCGAGTCGCCCGCGAACCTGATGACCACTCGGTTCAGACGGCGGGTCTCCGTTGCTCCGGATGCCCGGCCGCCCACAACAGGTGCTGAGGTCATGTCACGTTCCCTTTCCTGAGATGGTGTCAAGTCGGCTCGGCGGGCGTGTCAGCCAGAAGCTGGCCGATTCATCCCTGCTTCTTCACAAAGCGGCTCGATAGTCTGCTCTTTTGGCCGGGACCAGGCGGTTCGCCGTTCAGTCGGGGCGACTTGGCGCATGTATACATCGTACGCGTGCCCGTGTACGATGTATCGCGAGACTCTGGAACGGCTGTGCACGGGGGGCTGGTGAACTTGCTCGGGCGGCGGAACGGCAGGCCGGGAGCAGTGTCGGCGGATTGAGCGGCCGGAGAGGGCCGGTCGCCGCGCGGCGGGTCGCCGTACGGGCGATATTTCCTCAATTACTTATTGTTTCCGCGGCGTTTCCCATTTCCCTTATTCATCTGTTTGTCAACTGTTGAACTTTGACGGAATGGCCGCGTGGTCTGTAGCCTTGACGGGGACCTTCTATTGCTTGGCGCGACGTTGCTTGTCGGATGAATATAGGGGGAGATCACGGATGGGGCATCATTCCATAAGGTTAGTAGAAACAAGTATTCCGCACCGACTGCCGATGCGAAGTACGCCGGCTCGGACCGAGAGCCGGCGAACCCGCAAGGCGTTGCGCGTACTCTCCGTCGACAGTGAGCCGGACATGGCGAAAGGGCTCATCCGCAACCTGCGCCGGCACGGCTTCCAGGCGGAGAGCGTGCCGACCGGAGCTCAGGCGCTACAGCGGTTCCGCAGCGCGGATCTGCTGCTCCTCGACCTGGATCTGCCCGACCTCGACGGGGTCGAACTGTGCCGCAGCATCCGGTCCGTCTGCGACGTGCCGATCATCGTCGTCACGGCTCGTGACTCGGAGCTCGACCGCGTGCTCAGTCTCCGCGCGGGTTCGGACGACTACGTGACCAAGCCCTACAGTCTCGCCGAACTGATCGCCCGCATCGAAGCCGTCATGCGCCGGGCGTCGCGCCAGCCGGTCTCCGTGGAGGAGGCCATCACCATCGGTCCGCTCGGCATCGACCCGCGCGCCCGGCAGATCAGCCTCGACGGCCGGCCCGTCGACGTGACGCGCAAGGAATTCGATCTGCTGTATCTGCTCGCCTCGCACCCCGGCAGCGTCGTCACCCGCAAGCAGATCATGGCGCAGGTCTGGAGGGATTCCCGGTCGGAGCCGGGCCGCACCATCGACACGCATGTCAGCAGCCTGCGGAGCAAACTGGGATCGAGCGGTTGGATCATCACCGCCCGCGGTGTCGGTTTCCGCCTGGGGCACGTCTGATTCTTCTCGACGGTCACCCGGCAGACGCCGGGAGTGACAGTCTCCCCAGGGGGGTCCACCTCGGGCTCCAGGGCGCACCCGACTCGGGAAGCACCCTGATCGAGGTGTGAGTTCGGGCCCGCTCGGTCAATGGCGACCGGCCGGTCCCCCCTCTCACGAAGCCCGTCGTGCACTGTCCGACGGGATCACGAAACCGATGGCGAAGGCCGCCCGCGAGGTCTGCTCAGGCCGCGCCGCGCCATCCCGGCCCAGGGTCGGCGGCCCACGACGTGGCCGTCCTGCGTCTGGCCGAGAACGGAGTCCAGCGGGCTCCGTCCCGAGAGCCCGCGTCCGCCTCCTGCGCCGCCTGTGCCGCCTGTGCCGCCTGCGCGGCGAGAACGGTCGAGAGCGCGACCGCGATGGCGGCGACCTCCTCGGCCGTGGGCGAGCCGCTGGTGATACGCCAGGAGTGGGCGGTCACCGTCCGGGAGACGTCGACCGTGCTGCTTTCCGCTGCTGTCATGCTTCCTCCCCGAAAGACGTCGGCGGTCCTGCGGAAACCCGACCGGGTTTGCGCAGGACCGCCGGGCGATCCCCGTGTGTCAGGCGCGAGAGCGGCGGATCGCCTCCAGGGCGGCCACCGCGACGAAGCCGACGAACAGGTGCATCGTGATCAGAGTGGCGGCGGTGCCGCCGTCGGTGTCCTGGGTCAGCGGGCCGATGGCGGTGAGCGCCGCCACCGCACCGCCCACGATCTGGCCCACCCGCAAGAACACCGGCTTCCAGCGGGCCAGCAGCACGGTGGCCGTGACGCCGATCACCGGCGCGGCGATCGACATGAAGATCACGTCGCTCGCGCCGATCTCGTCGGGCTTGCCGTTGAGTTCCAGGACCAGCGAGGCGCCGGCGGCGTCACCGATGAACAGGACGATCAGATTGACGACCACGGCGAGAGCCGCGGCCCCCGCCACGACCTGCCACACGGGCAGCGCTCGTCGTCCTGGAGCGGTGTGGTTGGCAGCGGGGATACTGCTGGTCATGGAGCCCTCCGGGCTGTCGTGCCGCGCCGGGGCCGGAACCTGCCGGACCCGGCGCGGTCGTCGTGGAGACGGGGCGTGCGCTTCCGGCGCGAGGACCGGCCGCCCGAGCGGTTCGTCAGGCGGGGTCCAGGGACAGGGCGTGCCGGAAGACGTTCTTCGGGTCGTAGGTGTTCTTGACTCGCTGCAGCCGGGGGTAGTTGTCCTTCCAGAAGAGCGAGTACCACGGCACCCCCGACGTGTTCTGCGCCGGGTCGCGCATGTCGATGTCGGGGTAGTTGATGTAACCGCCGTCCTGCTGGGCGTTGGGCGCGGGGAAGCCGCCGGTCGAGGCGTGAACGTTCTTGCGCAGCGTACGCAGCCAGTTGACCTCGATCTCGTCCTGCGCCGGGTCCGCCCAGTTGTTGGAGTACCAGAGTTTGATGACCGAGTCCCGCTGCGGGATCGCCGTCGCGGACGATGCCACGGTGTTGATCTTGCAGCCGTAGGCCGCCAGGTACACCAGGCCCACACCGTAGTGGTTGGGGTCGGTCAACGAGCTGTAGAGCGACCCTACCTGAGTGACCGTCAACGGCTTGCGCAGATGGCCGCCCATGGACTTCTGGCGCGAGTACGCGCCGTAGCTGGCGGTCGGCTCCAGGGCGATCTCCAGCCACGTGCCTTCCGTGACGTCGACCGTCGGCTGCACCCCGACGCCCGCGTTCACCGCGGCGATGTAGTCGTCGTGGAGCCTGGCGGTGTCCGCGAGCGTCGCGTCCATGCGGATCTCCAGCTGCACCGTGCCCGCGATCGACGAATGCAGCTGCAGCGAGCTGTGCATCGTCGAGTACACGGACCCCGGAGCGCTGTTCGCGGCGTGCCAGGCGCCGTGGTTCATCACCAGACGCGTGAAGCCGGCCTCGGTCAGCTGCGCCCAGGGCCAGCTCACGATGGTCTTGCGCATCCGGGCGGGCGGCTTGGGCAGGAGCGAGGACGCGCTGCCCGTGGCGCCCGGCGTGCGGAACCAGAACCTCGTCACGATGCCGAAGCTGCCGCCGCCCCCGCCGGTGTGCGCCCACCACAGGTCGCGGTTGGGGTCGTTGGCGTTGCGGGTGGCGATGATCGTGCGGGCCTTGCCGCCGCGGTCCGCGACGACGACCTCGACGGCGTGGAGGTGGTCCACGACGAGGCCGTGACGGCGGGACAGCGGGCCGTACCCGCCGCCCGAGACGTGACCGCCGACGCCGACCTCCGGGCACACACCGGCCGGGACCGTGACGCCCCAGCCCTCGTACAGTGCCTTGTAGACCTCGCCCAGCCGGGCGCCGGCCTGTACGGCGAAGGCGTTCATCGCCGGGTCGAAGGTGACGCTCTTCATCTCCGACAGGTCGACGAGGACCCGGAACTGGGGGTCGTCGACCAGATTCTCGAAGCAGTGACCGCCGCTGCGCACCGTGATGCGCTGGTTGTTCGCGATGGCCTGGTCGACCGCCTTCTCCACCTGGGAGGCGCAGTGCACGAGCCAGATCTCGTCGGGCGTGGCCGCGAAACGGCCGTTGTATCCGCGTCCCGCGAGGCCGGCGTACCGGGCGTCGCCCGGTCTGACGATCACCTCCGGATCGACCTGGGCGGCGGCCCGGGCCGCGGTGGAAGGCAGTGCGGTGAACCCCGCGGTGGCACCGGCCACCGCTATCGCGGAGCCGAGAAACCTGCGTCGCGAAAACATGTTGAGCCCTATCTCTGCTGGGATGATGTCGACGGATCGCCGCACTGGCGGATGCGGACCGGGGGGTGGACTTCAGCCAACCAGCCCCCGCAGTGCGTCACCACGCGCTTGACGTGGATCTGTCGTGCCTCGATACGAAAGTTGAGGTTCCGGACACTCCGGTCAGCCGGCCGGGGCCAACCGCGCCGCCTCGCGAAGGGCCGCCAACAGAGCGGCCTGCGACAGGGATCCGGTCAGCGGCTGCACGCCGTCGATGAAGAACACCGGCACACCGCCGACGCCGAGCCGGCGCACGCGGTCGAGTTCGGTGCGCAGGCGCTCCGTCTCCGCGGTCGTGTCCGGCCCCGTTCCCGCCGCCCCCGAGCCGAAGTCGTCCGCCGTGACGCCGACTTCCCCGGCGAGTTGGTCGAGGGTGGCGCCGTCGCCGATGTGCAGTCCGTCGGTGAAGTGCGCGCGGAAGAGACGCTCCACCATCTGCTCGGCCCTGCCCTGCCGGGCGGCCCGGGCGATGAGCCGGTGCGCCTCGAAGGTACCGGTCGCCACCGCGCGTTCGTAGTGCAGCTCCAGGCCCTCCGCGGCCACCTGCTCGGCGAACAGGAGGCTCTGCCGTACCGTCTGCGGGCCGAACATCCGCTCCAGTACGGGGAGCAGGGGCTCCCCTTCGGTGCCCGCGCCCGGCGCGAGCTCGAAGGGGAGGAACTCCACCTCGAGCCGGTGGCCTTCGGCGCGCAGCTGGTCCGCGGCACGGGTGAAGCGGGTGTAGCCGAGGAAGGAGTGAACGCAGATCACGTCGAGCGCGATCCGGACGCGCACGGTCCGGCTCCTCGTCGGTTGCTCCTCCATGGTGTGGTGCCTCCCTTGGGTCGATGCGGTCAAGTGCCCCGTCACTGTGGCTGATTGCCGTGTTTGCGGGAGGGCAGGTCGGCGTGTTTCGACTGGAGCATGGCCAGGGACCTGACGAGGACCTCGCGGGTCTCGGCGGGGTCGATGACGTCGTCGACGAGGCCGCGCTCGGCCGCGTAGTAGGGGTGCATCAGCTCGGACTTGTACTCCTTGACCATGCGGGCCCGCATGGCTTCGGGGTCCTGGGCCTCGGCGATCTGACGGCGGAAGATGACGTTGGCCGCGCCTTCGGCGCCCATCACGGCGATCTCGTTCGTCGGCCAGGCGTAGGTGAGG
>NZ_MJAJ01000105.1 GCF_001746365.1 Streptomyces sp. LUP30 | reverse complement strand
ACCGGCGGCCGCGCCGGCAGCGTCGGGCCGGGGACTCCGGCGCCCCGATCGCAGCCGGGCGGCCAAGGCGCCTTCGGTCCGGGCGGTCCTCGCGGTCCTGTCGGTCCGGGCGGATCGAGAGGGCCGGGCGGTCCGGGCGGACCCGGCGGCGGTGGGCTCGATGCCGGTGCGGTGGATCCCGAGGCTGCCCGGCGGGCCGCGATAGAGGCGCGGGCCACGGGCGCGTTCCCGGTGGCGGCGGGTGAACCGTCCGTCGGCGCGGGGGCGTCCGGGGCCGTGGCCCGCAGGGCGTCCACGGAGACCGGCGGGGACATCCGTGCCGCGCGGGCCGGCGCGATCGCCGCGTACCGCGCCGGGGCCCGGGCGGCGGCGCGGGTGCAGGAGGCCCAGGAGGCGGAGCAGAACGGACGCGCGGCGCTGCCCGGCGCCCGTACCCCGGCCGACGGCGGACAAGGGGCCGCGGGAAGCGCCACCGGCCGGATCGCCGACCCCTACGGAGCCCAGGGCGCACCCGGCCCGGCACCGCACGTCCCCGCACCGCACGCCCCCTACGCCCCCGGATTCCCGCAGCAGGACGCGGACCCGACCTCGCACGCCTCGCTCAAGCCCGTCCCCGGCCAGCCGGTCCCCGTGCCCGGCCAGTACCCGGGCCAGATCCAGGGCCGGACCGGCTCGGGCGAGGAGCGGGCCGGGGTCCGTTGGGACGAGCTCGCGGCCGGGGCGCCCGGCGGAGGCGTCCGGCGCGGGCCCGGCAGCGCGCTCGCCGCCGAGCGGGCACGGCAGGCGAGGATGGCCGTCGTCGGACCGGTCACCGAGCGGTGGGCGCCCGAGCAGGCCGGTCCGGTGCACGAGAACTGGCAGTTGGCCGCCCCGATCGGTCCCGCCACCGACCTGTGGGCGCTGGGCGCGCTGCTCTTCCGGGCCGTGCAGGGGCATGCGCCGTACCCGGAGGAGTCGACGGCCGAGCTGGTGCAGATGGTGTGCGCCGAACCGCCCGCCTTCGCAGAGGAGTGCGGGCCCCTCAGGCCGGTCGTGGAGTCGCTGCTGCGCCAGGACCCGACCGAGCGCCTCGGCTTCGAGGAGCTGCGGGGCTGGCTGCGCTCGCTGGTGAGGTCCGCGCCGGAGCCGGAGGCCGGGGCGCATGTCGTCGCCGCCCCGCCCGTGGACCCCCGCCGGCTGCCCATCGTGCGCCGCAAGGGCGAGCTGGTGCGCCGGCGGCGCGCCGGGCTGCCCGCGACGCACGGACGGCACAAGCGGGGCCGGCCGGAGACGGAGGGCTCGCCGCGCAGTCTGGGCCGGACGCTGCTCGTGCTGATCCTGCTGGTGCTGGCCGCGGCCGTCGCGTACGCCGTGCTGTTCATGCCCAAGGCCGGTGAGGACGGCGCGGCCGGCGCGGACCCCCGGCGCACGGGGGCAGCCGGCGCGGCCTCAGGCCAGGCGCCCGACGCGAGCAGCGAACCCCGTCCCGACCAGACCACGCCGGGCGCCTCAGCCTCCTCGTCGGCGGAGGCCACCCAGACGCAGACCGGCGGATCCGGCGGGGGCGCCGCCGACGGGTTCACCCTGCGCAAGGACGCCGCCGGCTTCCAGGTCGCCGTGGCCGACGGCTGGAGCCGCGCGCCGAAGAACGGGCGCGGCCAGGTCGTCTACTCGCACGGGAACTTCGAGCTGATCGTCGTCCCGGGACGCGACGGCACGTCGGCCGGCGGCAGTGACCCGATGGTCTACCAGCGGGAGAAGGAGAGCGAGCTCCAGCCCTACCGGGACTCCAGCTGGGCGACGGCCTCCGGGCTGCGCACGACGACCGTGGGCACCCGGACCATGGCCGAGGGGCAGTTCACCTGGACCGGCGCGGGCGGGCGTGAGCTGTACGTCCGCAACCTGGCCATCCTCATCGCCGGGCGCTACCACATCGTTCAGGTGCGGGGTCCGGAGGCCGAACGGGACGAGGTATCCCGGCTGTTCGAGCAGGCGTCGGCCACCTACCAGTACACCGGCTGACGAGCGCCCGGACCCCGCCGGGTGCTTCGGGGTTGCTTCGCGGGGCGGGAAGCGACAACCGTCACAGTGCTGTCTCCTTGGCACCCCCCTGGTTCCGCGCGGGCGGCCCGGTCTTTACGCTGGCCCTGTCAAGAGCATTGCGGGGCAACGTGAATCAGATGCAGGGCCAGCTCCTCGCGGGGCGCTACCGGCTCGCCGACGCCATAGGGAGCGGCGGCATGGGCCGGGTGTGGCGTGCCCACGACGAGCTGCTGCACCGGGCGGTCGCCATCAAGGAGCTGACGGCCGCGCTGTACGTGGCGGAGGGCGACCGGGCGGTCCTGCTGGCGCGGACCCGGGCGGAGGCCCGGGCGGCCGCGCGGATCAACCACTCCGCCGTGGTCACGGTTCACGACGTGCTCGAACACGACGGCCGTCCGTGGATCGTGATGGAGCTGGTCGAGGGCCGCTCGCTGGCCGACGCCGTCAAGGAGGACGGGCGCGTCGAGCCCACGGAGGCCGCGCGGATCGGCCTGTGGGTGCTGCGCGCCCTGCGTGCCGCGCACTCCGCCGGGGTACTGCACCGCGACGTCAAGCCGGGCAACGTGCTCCTCTCCGAGGACGGCCGCGTCCTGCTCACCGACTTCGGCATCGCCCAGATCGAGGGCGACACGACCATCACACGCACCGGAGAGGTCGTCGGCTCCGTCGACTACCTGGCCCCCGAGCGGGTGCGCGGACACGACCCCGGTCCCTCCTCCGACCTGTGGGCGCTGGGCGCGACGCTGTACACGGCGGTGGAGGGACGGTCGCCGTTCCGCCGCACCTCGCCGCTGACCACGCTGCAGGCCGTCGTCGAGGAGGAGGCCGCCGACCCGCGCCAGGCCGGGCCGCTCGGCCCCGTCATCACCGCCCTGCTGCGCAAGGACCCGGCCGCGCGTCCCACCACCGCAGAGGCCGAGCACCTGCTGGCCGAGGCCGCCGACGGACGGCGTCCCGACGCGGCGCAGGCCTATGTGCCGACGCAGTTCGGCGGGCCGGACCGGGTCACGGGAGGGCACCACGCCGGGCCCCCGTCCGCGGCGCACCCGACGTCCCACGCCACGCCTCCCACCTCGTACGTGCCGTCGCCGCCCCGGACGCCGACGGCCGGCCATCCCCTGACCCACCCGACCGCGGTGGGCCCCGTGCACCACCCCGGCCAGGGCCTGTCGGGGCCGAACACGCCGCCCGTGCAGTTCACCGCGTCCGCCGCTGTCCCGGACGGCCGGCCGCCGCGCCGCCGTCGCCGGCTGCGCACGACGGCCCTCGTGGTCGTCGTCGCGGCGCTGGTCGGCGGGGGCACGGCGATCGTGCTGCAGAAGTGGGATCCGGGCCGGGAGCAGACCACCGGGTCCGGGTCGTCGTCCCCCTCGCCGAGCCCGTCGTCCACCGGCGCCACCACCGACCAGGGCACGGCGCCCGACGGCTCGGAGAAGATCGACGACCCGCTGGGCTTCGGGCTCGCCCTGCCCAAGGGCTGGAAGCGGGAGGTGTACCAGGACGACGGCGATCTCCAGCAGGTCGACTACACCCCCGACGGAGGCGAGCACTTCGTGCGCATCGCCCTCGACAAGTCCCCCGACTTCAGCGACCCCTACGCCCATCAGGTCGACCTGGAACAGCAGCTCGAGCGGCTCGTCGACTACGAGCGGGTCACCCTGGAGAAGAACCTCTACCGCGACCGCGACGGCTCCGAGTGGGAGTACACCTGGACCGCGCTGGCGAAGGACACGAAGTTCCCCGGGCCGCGCCGCGCGATCGAGGAGACGTACGTCGCCCGCGACGGCTCCGAGTACGCCATCTACATGTCGTCGCCCGCGCAGGACTGGGAGGCGACGGCCAAGCAGTTCAAGTCCGTGCTGCGGAGCTGGCGCGAGCCGGGTTCGTAGCGTCCGCGGGCCCGGTCCGGCAGTTGGCCGGACCGCGCCCCGGAGGCGTGACCTCCGGTGCGGCATGATGGGCCTCATGGGGACCGAGGGGGGCGGGGACGCCACACGGGTCATCGCGGGCCGTTACCGGCTCGAGGCGAGGCTCGGGCGTGGCGGCATGGGAGTCGTGTGGCGGGCCACGGACCAGCTGCTGGGACGGCGTGTCGCCGTGAAGGAGCTGATCCAGGACGACGGGCTCTCCGCGGAGGAGGCGCGCGGCCGCCGCGACCGCACCCTGCGCGAGGCCCGAGCGGTCGCCCAGCTCAGCCATCCGCACATCATCGTCGTGCACGACGTCGTCGAGGACGGCGAACGCCCGTACATCGTCATGGAGTTGATCGACGGCGGCTCCCTCGCCGACCGGATCGCCGCCGAGGGCCCGCTCGCACCGAAGGAGGCGGCCCGGATCGCCGTCGCCCTGCTCGGCGCGCTGCGCGCCGCGCACACGGCCGGCGTCCTGCACCGGGACATCAAGCCCGCGAACGTCCTGCTGGAACGCGACAGCGAGCGCGTCGTCCTCACCGACTTCGGGATCGCGCAGATCGCGGGCGCCACCACGCTCACCGAGACCGGTTCGTTCGTCGGCTCGCCCGAGTACACCGCCCCCGAGCGGATGTCCGGTTCGTACACGGGCGCGGAGTCCGACCTGTGGTCGCTGGGCGCTCTGCTGTGCACGGTGCTGAGCGGCGAATCCCCGTTCCGGCGCGACTCGTTGGGCGGCATCCTGCACGCCGTCGTGTTCGCCGAGATCCGCACGCCCCCGCAGGCCGCCCCCCTGCTGCCCGTCGTGCGGGGGCTGCTGGAGCGCGATCCGGAGAGACGGCTGGGCGCGGCGGAGGCGGAGCGGCTGCTGCGCGCCTTTCTGGACACCGGGCGCACGCCACCGCCGGTGTCGTCCGGCTACACCCCGACCCAGGCGGATCTGCCCCGCCCGGACGCCTCGCCCCGGGAGCGCTCCACACGCGGTGTGCTGGTGGCCGCGTTGCTGGTGGCCGCCATGGCGGGGGCGGGCGTGTCGGCGGCGGCGCTGCTGGTGAACGGGGACGGCGACCGGGGCCGTACGCCCACGAGTTCGGCTCCCAAGGCGTCGGCGAGCTCCACGCCGGGCCGGCCGCGCACCAGCGGCGCGCCGAGCCCTCCGGCGACCCCCAGCGTCTCTCCGACGGCGGTGCACGGGACGTCCCCCGCCTCGGTGCCGGCCGCTTCCCGGCCGGTGACCGGCACGCCCTCCGCCCCGTCCGGCTACCGCGTGGCCGACGACCCGACCGGGTTCGCGCTCGCGGTGCCGGAGGACTTCACCCGTGTGCCGCAGGGCGAGCGGGTGTTCTTCATGTCCCCGGGACAGGTCTTCCGCCTCGGGGTGAAGGTGTCCGACGCGGCGCCGGACGGCCCGCTCGCCGTGATGGAACGGGCGGCCGCCAAGGGCTCGGACACCAACCCCGGCTACCACGACGGACAGGTCACCGAGACGACCCACGGCGGACGGCCCGCCGCCCTCTGGCAGTTCACCTGGGACGGCTTCAGCGCGGCGGAGGGCCCACGGCACACCTACGACCTGTGCTGGGAGCAGGGCGGACGGCTGTACGACGTCTGGGTGTCGGCGCCGGTCGGCAAGGTGCGCGAGGCGCGGGAGTACTTCGACGTCGCGGTCGACACGTTCGTGACACGGTAGTTGCACTTCACCAGTGGATACCGGCCTGCTTGGCGCGATATGGATGGACCATGAGCCACAACGGGGGCGTCGGCCACGAGTCCGATGAGACGACGAGTTTTGTTCTGCAACCGCCGAACCCACAGCCGGCCATGCCCCAGCAGGCGGCCGCGCCCTCGGAACCCGAGCCGCGGACAGCGGGGCCGGAGACGGGGCCCGTGCCCGAGCCGGGCGTCGGACGGCTGGTCGCCGGGCGGTACCGGCTGCTGGCGAAGCTCGGGCACGGCGGCATGGGCACGGTATGGCGCGCCAAGGACGAGACGGTGGACCGCGAGGTCGCCGTCAAGGAGCCCCGGGTGCCCGACCAGCTTCCTGAACGCGAACGCGCCAACGCGTTCGAGCGGATGCGCCGCGAGGCGCGGGCCGCGGCCCGGCTGGACCATCCGGCCGTGGTCGACGTGTACGACGTCGCGGTCGTGGACGGACGGCCGTGGATCGTGATGGAGCTGGTGCGCGGCCGCTCGCTCGGCGACGTCCTCCAGGAGGGCACGCTCGGCGAGCGTGAGGCGGCCCGTGTCGGCCTGGAGGTGCTCGGCGCGCTGGAGGCCGCGCACGCGGCGGGCGTCCTGCACCGGGACGTCAAGCCGGACAACATCCTCCTCGGCCGCCACGACCGGATCGTTCTCACCGACTTCGGCATCGCCCAGATCGAGGGCGACACCCGGCTGACCGACACCGGCGGCATCATCGGCTCGCCCGAGTACCTCGCCCCCGAGCGGGTGCTCGGGCAGCGCCCGGGCCCGGCCGCCGACCTGTGGTCCCTGGGCGTGGTGCTGTACGCGGCGACCGAGGGCGTCTCGCCGTTCCGCCGCAGCAACACGCCGGCCACCCTCCAGTCGGTCCTGCACGCGGCCCCCGCGCCGCCCGCCGCCGCGCAGGGCCCGCTGGCCGAGGCCGTCAACGGGCTGCTGGAGAAGGACCCGGCGCGCCGTCCGACGCCCGCCCGGGTGCGGGCCCTGCTGGAGGCCGCCGCGAACCCGCCCGCTGCGCAGCCCGCCCGGGCCGTCGCGCCCACCGAGCGCCCCCGTGCCGCGCGCCGGTTCGGCCGCACGGCGTGGATCGGGCTGGGGGCCGCCGTCGTGGCCGTGGCGGCGGCCACGTACCTGGTGGTCGCCGACCCGTTCGCCGGGCCGCTGCCCGACGGGGGGAAGACGAAGCACGAGAAGGAGGTCAC
>NZ_MJAJ01000104.1 GCF_001746365.1 Streptomyces sp. LUP30 | reverse complement strand
CGGACCGGGCGGTCGGCTGCGGGGCGGGCCGGGCGCTCGCCGGCCGCGCGGCCTGCCCCGGCGCGGGTCGGACGGGTCGGGGCCGGCGGGAGCTGGCCCTTCAGGGGGCCCCATTCGTTGGGGTCGGGGACGCCTGGGGGGAGCATCTGGCGGCGCTTGGGTCCGCCGTGCTCTGACTCGCCGGGTTCCTTCGCGCCGGGCCAGGCCTTGGCGACGCGGGCCGCCAGGACGAAGTCCTTGCGCAGGGGGTGTCCTTCGAAGGTCTCCGGGAGGAGGAGGTGGTCGAGGCCGGGGTGTCCCTCGAAGGCGACGCCGAACATTTCGTGCGTCTCGCGTTCGTGCCAGGCGGCGCCGGCGTAGACGTCGACGGCGGTGGCGAGCGTCGGCGCCTCGTGCGGGATGGTCGTACGCACGAGGAGGCGGCGGACCGGGGACAGGGCCACGACGTGCGCGGAGACGCGGAAGCCCGTGCCGGGTTCGTCGACCGCGCTCAGCCAGTCGAAGTAGCTGCAGGACAGGCGGTCGCGAGCCACGCGCAGGGCGTCGGTCCAGGATGCGGAGGGGACGTCGACGGTGAGGACGTCGTACGACTCCTCGGCCGTGGCCTGTGGACCGAAGAGCTCCTCGGCGGGGGCGGGCAGCCAGCCGACCGTGCTCATCGGCCCTCCTCGGACGTGCCCGGAGCATGCTCGGAGGTCGTGGGTTCGGCGGTCGTGGACCGGGTCGGGGGCGGTGGGCTCACCAGGTCGCTCTGCAGGGCGGCCGGGGACGGGCGGGACGTGGACGTGCCGTAGCGCTCGTCCAGCGACTCCCGTGCGATCTTCTCCTGGAGCTTGAGGATGCCCTGGAGCAGCGCCTCGGGGCGCGGTGGGCAGCCCGGCACGTACACGTCCACCGGGATGATCTGGTCGACGCCCTTCGTCACGGAGTACGAGTCCCAGTAGGGGCCGCCGCAGTTGCTGCACGCGCCGAAGGAGATGACGTACTTCGGCTCGGGCATCTGCTCGTAGAGACGCTTGACCGCCGGGGCCATCTTGTCCGTGACGGTGCCGGAGACGACCATCAGGTCCGCCTGGCGCGGGCCCGGCGCGAAGGGGATGACGCCGAGGCGGATGAAGTCGTGGCGGGCCATCGACGCGGCGATGAACTCGATCGCGCAGCAGGCCAGGCCGAAGTTGAAGACCCACAGCGAGTAGCGGCGGCCCCAGTTCAGGACCACCTTCATCGGTTCGGGGGCGAGGCGGGCCAGGGCGCCGAGTCGCTTCGGCTCGGGCAGGTACACGGGCGCCGAAGGCGGCTGCTCCGGCGGGCCGGCCGGCGACGGGCTGGTTTCCGGCGTCACGTCCATGTCAGGACGCCCTTCTTGTAGGCGTACAGCAGGCCCACGGCCAGGAAGCCGAGGAAGACGAACATCTCCACAAGTGTGGCCGCGCCGTAGCCGGGGGCCGCGAAGACCGTCGCCCAGGGGAAGAGGAAGATCGAGTCGACGGCGAAGATCACGTACAGGAAGGCGTAGACGTAGTAGCGGACCTGGGTGTGGGCCCAGCCCTCGCCGACCGGGTCGACGCCGCACTCGTACGTCAGGAGCTTCTCCGGGGTGGGGACCACCGGGCGCAGCAGGCGTCCCGCGCCGAAGGCGACGGCGACGAACAGGACGCCGACGACGGCGAGCAGCCCGACGACGGAATACGACTGGAAGTAGTTCGCAGCGACGTCCGCCGCGACATCGACGGTCGGTTCCCGCACGTCCGTCCCCTCGCTCCCTGACCTCGGCCTGCAGCGGCCTCTGCCGCGGTCTTCATCGCGGTCTCCGCCGTGGTTCCCGCCGTGGTCTCCACTCCGGTCTCCACTGCGGTGTCCACGACGGTCGGCCGTTCGACGATCTGTACGCACGGGAGTCTAGGCCCTGATAAAGGGACAGTAAGCAGCCCGTCACGGCTCGGGACGCGGGGCGGTGCGCGAGGCGGGGGTTTTCCCCCGGCCGAGGAAGGCAGCAGACCTCATGGCGCGCTGCCCTGCGGGACGGCAGGCTGAGCCGTATGACCGCTTCCGCCAGCCATTCCGCCCTCCGACCGGCAACGTCCGGTCCGGGAGGCGCCGGGTACGACGATGATCGTCCGCCCCCGGTCCGTTTCGCCTACGACCCGCAGACCTGGAAGGAGATCGCGCACCTTCTGACGAATCTGCCGATGGCGTTGGCCGGTTTCACCTACGTGATGGCGGTGATCGTCACGGGGGCCGCGATGACGGTCACCGTGGTCGGTTTCCCGTTGCTGATGCTGGGGCTGACCGGGGCGCGGCTGATGGGCCGGTTCGAGCGGTGGCGGGCCCGTCGGCTGCTCGCGGTGCGCATCGACGAACCCAGCCCGCTGCCGCTCAGCCGGGCGGGCGGTCCTCTTCAGCGGATGTGGCTGGCGCTGAAGGACCCGGTGGCCTGGCGCACGGTGCTGTACGACCTGATACGGCTGCCCTGGGGGGTGCTGACGTTCGCCGTGGTCGTCCCGTCCCTCTTCGTGCTGTGGCCGGTGCTGCCGTACCTGGCGCGCGCGCTGACGAACGCGGACCGGGCGATGGTGCGCGGGCTGCTGTCCCCCTCGGACGAGCTGGAGCGGCGGATCGCCGAGCTGGAGTCGGACCGCGGGGTCGTCGTGGACACGGCGGCCGCCGATCTGCGGCGTATCGAGCGCGACCTGCACGACGGGGCGCAGGCCCGGTTGGTCAACCTGGCGATGGGGCTGGGCTTGGCCAAGGAGAAGCTGCTGGAGGGGCAGGCCGACGACGTCGTCGCGGCGATGGTGGAGGAGGCGCACGGCGAGGTGAAGCTGGCGTTGCAGGAGTTGCGGGATCTGGCACGCGGGATCCATCCGGCGGTCCTGACCGACCGGGGCCTGGACGCGGCCCTGTCCTCGGTGGCCTCGCGCTGCACGGTGCCGGTGAAGGTGACAGCCGACCTGCCGTCCAGACCGGCGCAGGCCATCGAGGGCATCGCCTACTTCACCGTCTCGGAGCTGCTGCAGAACGTCAGCAAGCACAGCGGGGCCCGGTCGGCCTCGGTGGACGTGTGGCGGACGGACGACCGGCTCCTCGTCCAGGTGTGGGACGACGGCCGCGGCGGCGCCTCGCTGGACGGCGGGTCGGGGATGCAGGGGCTCGCGGAACGGCTGGACGCCGTGGACGGGCTGTTCGTCGTGGACTCACCGGTGGGGGGTCCCACGACGGTGACGGCGGAGCTGCCCTGGCGCGACCGGGGGGCCGGCGGCCGCGGGAGGTAGGGAAAACCCCCCTTCCGAGACGCCGACGGACTCCATGGTCCGCGCACCCGCGGCCGAGGAGGCTGGGAGGTACGGATCGACAGCTGCGGGACGAGCAGGACGAGCAGGACGACTAGAACGGACGACGCGGATGGCCACGCAGTACGGGCAGTACGGGCAGTACGACCGGTACCGGCAGGACGCCCTGTACCGGGAGGACGACCCGTACCGGGAGGACGACCGGTTCGCGCCAGACGACCGGCCCGGGGGTGCGTACGGGCGCCGGGGCGGGGAGCGCCGGCATCTGTTGCCTGCCGGACTGCGCGAGCCGCTCACGGCGCGCCACTGGCGTGAACTTCTCTACGTGCTGCTCGGTCTGCCGATCGGCGTCGCGCTGTTCACGTTCGCCGTCACGATGCTGTCGCTGGGGGCGGGTCTGCTGGTGACGTTCCTCGGCGTACCGGTGCTGGCGGCGGGCCTGGCCGCGTGCCGGGGGCTCGGGTCGCTGGAACGGGCCCGGGCGCGCGGGCTGCTCGGCCTGGAGGTGGGCGAGCCCGAGCCGTTGCGGGCGCCCCGGAGCGGCGTGATGAGCTGGATGGGCGCGGTCCTCAAGAGCGGAACCTCCTGGCGGAACATGCTGTACGCGGTGTTGCAGTTCCCGTGGGCGGTGTTCTCCTTCGTCGTCACGGTGACGGTGTGGTCGCTCGGCTGGACCATGCTGACGTACCCGCTGTGGTTCTGGGTCATCCCGATGTACGGCGGCCAGGGCGGCATTCAGCTGTACGGCGACGAGCAGCACAGCGTCTACCTCGACAACCCCTTCGAGATCACCGTGACGGCGCTGGTGGGACTGCTGATCACGCTGGCGTCGCCGTGGATCGTGCGGGCGCTGACGACGGTGGACCGGCTGCTGGTGCACGGGCTGCTCGGGCCGTCCTCGCTGGGGGCGCGGGTCGTGGAGCTGGAGTCCGACCGTGGCGTCGTGGTGGACACGGCGGCGGCCGACCTGCGGCGCATCGAGCGCGATCTGCACGACGGGGCGCAGGCCCGGCTGGTCGGTCTGGCGATGGATCTGGGGCTGGCGAAGGAGAAGCTGCGGGAGGACCCGCAGGAGGCGGCGCGCATGGTGGGCGAGGCGCACGGCGAGGTGAAGACGGCGTTGCAGGAGCTGCGCGATCTGGCGCGCGGAATCCATCCGGCGGTCCTGACCGACCGGGGCCTGGACGCGGCCCTGTCCTCGGTGGCCTCGCGCTGCACCGTGCCGGTGAAGGTGGACGTGGATCTGGTGGAGCGGCCCGCGCCGGCCATCGAGGGCATCGCGTACTTCACCGTCTCGGAGCTGCTGCAGAACGTCAGCAAGCACAGCGGGGCCCGGTCCGCCTCGGTGGACGTGTGGCGGACGGACGACCGGCTGATGCTGCAGGTGATGGACGACGGGGTGGGCGGCGCGGACGCCTCGGGCGGCTCCGGGCTGGCCGGCCTCGCCGGGCGGTTGGACGCGGTCGACGGGATCCTGGTCGTGGACTCCCCGGCGGGCGGGCCCACCCGGATCACCGCGGAACTCCCCTGGCGGGGCGGCCTGACCTGAGCCACCCCCGCCCCCGCCCTCGCCCTCGCCGTCCACACTGCCCCCGCTGCTCCCGCTGGCCCCACTGCCACCGCCCGCTGCCGCTGCCCCCACCGCCGCCATCGACCGAGGATGGCCGAAGGTGGCCGAAGGTGGTGGGTGATGGCCGGATTGCCGCCCTTCCCTCCCTTAGTCCCTGCTGTTCTGACCGTTGGCCTGCCCGTTCTCGGGTGCAGACGAGCCGGAAGCTGGAATGCTTGACTGGTTCGACCAACGGGGTGGACGGCTGGGGGGCCGAGGATCGTGGAGGACAGGGTGCGGGTGGTCATCGCCGAGGATTCGGTGCTGTTGCGGGAGGGGCTGACCCGGTTGCTGACCGACCGGGGGCACGACGTGGTCGCGGGGGTCGGGGACGCCGACGCGCTGGTCAAGACCATCACCGAGCTCGACGACGAGGGGGCGCTGCCCGACGTCGTCGTCGCGGACGTGCGGATGCCGCCCACCCATACGGACGAAGGGGTGCGGGCGGCCGTACAGCTGCGCAGGGCGCATCCCGGACTCGGGGTGCTGGTGCTGTCGCAGTACGTGGAGGAGCGGTACGCCACCGAACTGCTGGCCGGTTCCAGCCGCGGGGTCGGGTATCTGCTCAAGGACCGGGTGGCCGAGGTGCGGGAGTTCGTGGACGCCGTGGTGCGGGTCGCCCAGGGCGGCACCGCACTCGACCCGGAGGTCGTCGCGCAGCTCCTCGGACGCAGCCGCAAGCAGGACGTGCTGGCCGGGCTCACACCGCGGGAGCGGGAGGTCCTCGGGCTGATGGCCGAGGGGCGGACGAACTCGGCGATCGCCCGGCAGCTGGTCGTCAGCGACGGTGCGGTGGAGAAGCACGTCAGCAACATCTTCCTGAAGCTCGGCCTGTCCCCGAGTGACGGGGATCACCGCCGGGTACTCGCCGTCCTCACCTACCTCAACACGTAGCGAGGTGTCACCCTGCCCCTCGTCGGGCGGAGAACCTCGGCCTGGATCCGGAGCGTCTGACGCGGTGGCGCCGGGGGGCGGGAAATCATGACCAGCGGGGGCGCCGGGCCGTCTCGGGACAGGGAAACCGTCATACGAGACGCCGAGGGAAGGCGACCCTTACCGACGTAGGCTGATCCGTGGAGGGCCTTCGGGAAGGCCCTCCGGGACAGCCGTCTCGAGGGAGGTCCAGTTCAGTGACCAGTCAGGTCAGCCCAGCGGAACAGGCCGACGGAACCGACGGAGCGGACGCGGCCGTCGTGGGAGAGCAGCGCAGACCGGGTGGGACGAAGGACGTCCGTCGTCTCGACCGGGTGATCATCAGGTTCGCGGGTGACTCGGGCGACGGTATGCAGCTCACCGGCGACCGCTTCACCTCGGAGACGGCGTCGTTCGGCAACGACCTGTCGACCCTGCCCAACTTCCCCGCCGAGATCCGGGCGCCCGCCGGCACCCTGCCCGGCGTCTCCTCGTTCCAGCTCCACTTCGCCGACCACGACATCCTCACCCCCGGCGACGCACCCAATGTGCTCGTCGCCATGAACCCCGCGGCGCTGAAGGCGAACATCGCCGATGTGCCGCGCGGCGCGGAGATCATCGTCAACACGGACGAGTTCACCAAACGGGCGATGCAGAAGGTGGGGTACGCGGCCTCGCCGCTGGAGGACGGGTCCCTCGACGGTTACCAGCTCCATCCGGTCCCGCTGACCACCCTGACCGTCGAGGCTCTCAAGGAATTCGACCTCACCCGCAAGGAGGCCGAGCGCAGCAAGAACATGTTCGCGCTCGGCCTCCTTTCGTGGATGTACCACCGGCCGACCGAGGGCACCGAGAGGTTCCTGAGGTCGAAGTTCGCAAAAAAGCCCGTCGTCGCGGCCGCGAACATCGCCGCGTTCAGGGCCGGGTGGAACTTCGGCGAGACGACCGAGGACTTCGCCGTCAGCTACGAGGTGGCCCCGGCGTCGAAGGCGTTCCCGGTGGGCACCTACCGCAACATCTCCGGGAACCTCGCGCTGTCGTACGGGCTGGTCGCCGCCTCCCGCCAGGCCGATCTGCCGCTGTTCCTGGGCTCGTACCCGATCACCCCGGCCTCGGACATCCTGCACGAGCTCAGCCGGCACAAGAACTTCGGCGTGCGCACCTTCCAGGCGGAGGACGAGATCGCCGGCATCGGTGCGGCACTGGGRGCCGCGTTCGGCGGTTCGCTGGCCGTGACGACCACGTCCGGCCCGGGCGTGGCGCTGAAGTCGGAGACGATCGGGCTCGCGGTCTCCCTCGAACTGCCGCTGCTGGTGATCGACATCCAGCGCGGCGGCCCGTCCACGGGACTGCCCACCAAGACCGAGCAGGCGGATCTGCTGCAGGCSATGTACGGCCGCAACGGGGAGGCCCCGGTGCCCGTCGTCGCGCCGTGCACGCCGGCGGACTGTTTCGACGCGGCGCTGGAAGCGGCCCGGATCGCGCTGACCTACCGCACGCCGGTGATGCTGCTCTCCGACGGCTACCTGGCCAACGGCTCCGAACCCTGGCGGATCCCGGAACCGGAGGAACTGCCGGACCTGCGCGTGCAGTTCGCACAGGGACCCAACCACACGCTGGACGACGGCAGCGAGGT
>NZ_MJAJ01000103.1 GCF_001746365.1 Streptomyces sp. LUP30 | reverse complement strand
CGGCTCCGGCGCCGGGCGTCGTGCCCGCGGCGGCGCCCGCGCCCGGGGCCGTGCCGCTCCCGGAGCCGGTTCCGGCGCCGGCGTGGGCCGGGGTCCGGTCGGTCCAGCCGAGCACGGCCCCGCACGCGTCGCAGAACGTCTGGCCGGGCTCGGCCCGCGTTCCGCACTCCGCGCAGTTCTGGGTGGTCATCTCTCCGGGGTCCTTTCGGCTGCGGTCACCTTGACCGAGTACGGCATGTGGGCGGGGCGGGCGGCGGCCACGAGGGCGTCCAGACGGTGCTCGTCCGCCTGGCCCGGGTCGGGCAGGCGGAGCGTGACGTGCAGGTGGGGACGACGGTCGCCGGGGAACGGGCCGAGCGGACGGGCGCTCCACGCGGACCCGCCGCTCTCCGAGATCTCCGGTTCCACGCCGAACGCCAGCCGGACGGCCTCCGACAGGCCGAGACGCGTGCCGCGCACCCGGTGCAGGTACGCCGCCGCCGCGACCGCGGCCCGCAGTCTGGCCTCCGGCTCCGTGCCGTCGGTCTCCGCGCCGACCCAGCCGGTCAGCCAGCGGGTGAAGTCGATCGGGGCGAGCGCCGGGTCGAAGTAGGCGGGGAGGCAGTCCAGCGCGTTGAGGATGGGGGCCATGACCTCGTCCAGGCCCTCGACGAAGCGCTGCGCGAGGTCGTCGTCCGCGAAGACCGCCGGCAGCATCGCGCCGATCGGGGTGGAGGAACGGAGTCCGTCGACCGAGCCCCTCACGCGCCGTCCCCGATCACGCGGACGCGGTGGTCGTAGGAGAACACGAGCGCCGGGGCGGCCAGGTCGATGCGGTCGGTCGCCTCGCCGCGCTTGCCCGTCAGGGGGTCGGCGGGGTGCAGGGTGACCTGGTCGACCAGTTCCACGCCCGGGACGCGCTGCAGCACCGCGAAGACCTCGCCGGACTGCACGGGGCGGCCGAACGGCCAGCCCTTGCCGTCCGCGCCGCCGGTCAGCGGATCGAGGTGACGGTAGAGCGCGTCGTGGGCCTGGCGGCGCACGCGGTCGGTGTCGACGCCCCGGAAGGCGTGCACCGTCGCCACCACCGTCACGCCCTGGTAGAAGGGCGGGCCGACCGCCAGCCGCGTGCCGATCAGGCGGCGTTCGTCGAGGTGGCGGGTGATACGGCCCAACAGGGAGTCGCCGGGCACCAGTTGCTCGAAGCGCAGCCGGCCGCCGGGATCGGGCACCGCCTGCGGGACGACCAGGACCCGCACCGCGTACGAGCCGTGGTCGTCGGGCTCGCCCTCCAGGCAGGTGATGCGTGCGGTCTCGGGGGCGGCGCGGCGGGCCAGCTCCTCGTAGTCGCGCAGGGTCACCGCCCGCTCCTGGGCGCGCAGGGTGATCGGCGCGCGGAGTTTCGCCTCCTCCACCGTCTCGCCGTCGACCCCGCCGCGCGCCGCCTCGCGGTTGACGACCTCCGACACGTACGGGACGGACGTGCGCAGCACCTGGACCGAGCCCCGGGCCACGTTGCCGGCCCGGCCGCCGCCGGTGCGGTAGCGGCGGGCGCGGATGACCGAGCCCTTGGGGGCGATCGCGCCGTACTGGCGCAGCCGGCCGTCGGGTTCGCGCACGGACGGACCGAAGGCGATCTCGCCGGTGGCCGCGTCGAGGGTGATGTGGCGGTCCTCGGGGCCGGAGGCGGCGAAGTGCGGAACGACCTGCCAGTCCGTCCAGCCCTCGTGCTCGGCGGTCTGCAGCAGCAGGGGCGGGTCGTCGCCGACCACCGGGGCGTGGGCGAGGGCGAGGCGCTGGCCGGGCAGCCCGGTGGACTCGCCGAGCGCCTCGTCCAGGACGGTCTCGGCGTGCACGGCCGGGGCGGTGCCGCCGATGGTGAAGACCTCGGCGGAGCGCACCGTCGGGGAAGTGGTGTAGAAGGGCTGGCCGGCGAGGGGCTCGGTGACACGGCAGCGCAGCCAGCCCGCCTCCTGGCCGCCGGAGCGGGACAGCACATGGCCGCCGGGGACGTGCAGGACGACCTCGCCGGGGCGGTTGAGGCCGCCGGTGCCGTCGCGGTCGACCTCGCACTCCTGCCAGCCGTCCTCGGTCCAGGCCTCCCAGAGCAGCGGGGGCTGGCGGGGGTCGACGCCGACGCCGTCGACCCGGCTGTCCAGCTCCAGGACCACCGCGCAGTGCGGGACGGCCGCGCTCAGCCCGAACAGCATGCAGTCGCCGGGGCGCGGCGCCTCGGCGAAGCACAGCAGGTCCTTGCCCTCGGCGAGGTCGGTGGTCCGGTCGCTGACCGGCTCGCCCTGGTGCTGCACGACGAGACGGCCCAACCGGCAGGGCACGACGACGAGTTCGCGTTCCGTGCCGAAGACGACCGCCTCCTCGCTCTCCGTGCGGACCGTCGCGACCTCCGTCCCCACCGGGAGGAGCACCGGCTCGTCCTGGGGCGCCGACAGCCAGAACGTCACGTCGGTGCGGGCGGCGGACGGCGGGAAGAGCCGGATGCCGACCAGGTCGAGGAAGGCGAGGTGGTTCTTCTCGGGGACGCGGTTGAGGCGGTAGACGATCTGGTCGGCCATGTGGGCGACCGTCTCGACGAGGGTCACGCCCGGGTCGGAGACGTTGTGGTCGGTCCACTCCGGCGCGCGCTGCTGGATGTAGCGCTTGGCGTCGTCGACGAACTGCTGGAAGCGGCGGTCGTCCAGGTTGGGGGAGGGCAGAGCCATCAGCGGTCGCTTTCGGAGGCCGTACCGGAGGAGCCGGGAAGGTCCGGCTCGTCGTGGGACGGAATGACGTAGAACGGGAAGACGAGACTGCGCGGGTTGTTGGTGCCGCGGATGGAGTAGCGGACGTCGATGAACAGCACGCCCTGTTCGGCGCCGGCGGTGACCTCGACGTCGTTGACCTCGATGCGCGGCTCCCAGCGGTCCAGGCTGGTGTACACCTCGTGCTGGATGCGCCCGGCCGTCGCCTCGTTGACCGGGGCGAAGACCAGGTCGTGGATGGCGCAGCCGTACTCCGGGCGCATGGGGCGCTCGCCCGGCGCGGTGGCGAGGATCAGCCGGATCGCCTCCTCGACCTCGCGCTCCCCGCTGACCAGGGCGATGCCCCCGGTGGGCCCGATGCGCAGGGGGAACGCCCAGCCGGACCCGACGAACTGTTCGGCCATCAGAGGGCCACCTGCCTTCTCCTTCTCCGGTACCGCTCGGCCGCCGTCACGGCAGCGGGTACGGCTTGCTGTTGACCATGACGACGCCCTGCAGCAGGAGCGTGGCGGCACGGATGCCCACGTTGGCGGTGGCGTTGACCTGGATGGTGCCGCCCGCGCTGACGGTCGCGGCGCCGCCCGCCTTCAGACTGAGCGCGCCCAACGCGTCCACCGAGACCACACCGGTCAGCGACTTGACGTTGACCATGCCGGTGCCGCGGATGTCGAGCATCCCGCCGCTCTTGAGGGTGAGCTTGCGGCCCGCGCTGAGGGTGAGGTCGGTGCCCGCCTCGATGGACACCGAGCGGGTGCCCTTGATGGTGACGGTGCCCTTGCTGTCCACGGTGATCTCGGTCTGAGCCCGGTCGAGGTTGACGACGAGCTTGTCGTCGCCGCTGGTCAGCCGCACGCCCTGCTTACCGCCGGTCCGCTGGCTCAGCAGGTCCAGCCGGTTGCCGTCACGGTCGGACAGGGTGTGCCGGGAGGCGCGCTGCCGGGCGCCGTCGTGCAGCGGCACGTCCTTGACGGGGGTGGGCTTGTCCCGGCCGTTGTAGAGGCCGCCGATGACGTACGGGTGGTCCAGCGCGCCCCGGTCGAAGGCGACCAGCACCTCGTCGCCGACGTCGAGCGGGAAGATCGAGCCGCCGCGCTTGCCGCCCCACTGCACCACCCTCGTCCAGTCGCTGACGTAGGCGTCGTCGAGCCAGGGGAACTGGAGCTTGACGCGGCCCTGCCGGAGCGGGTCCCCGACGTCGGTGACCAGCGCGTTGACGGTGCCGGGCAGGTTCAGTCCGTTCTGGGCGTTCCCGCCGCCGGAGGAGAGCCCGTACAGGGACCGCCACTGCCGTCCGCTGACGGTGACCCAGGCCTCGTAGTGCTTGCCGTCGCCGAAGACGTGCCGGACGGAGGTGGCGGTGTACTTGCCCTCGAAGGGATCGCCGACGTCCGCGAGGGTGACGGGCAGACCGGGCCGCAGCTTCGGGGTGCCGCGCGCGACGACCTCCAGTTCGGCGAAGGAACCGGTGACGTCGTCGGCGAGGGCGTCGGCGGCGAACTTCACCTCCGACTGCCGGTCGTACGGCGTCTGGGCGTCGACCAGCTTGGCCGGCCTGAACTTGGCGGCGGCCTCGCCGGGTGTGGTGCCGATGCTGATGCCCGGGTTGGTCTTCGCGGGCGCGGTGGCCGTGAGCTTCTTCTTCGTCGTCACGTCCCAGCCGCGCGCCTCGACGGTCCCCACCTGTTCGGCGGCGGTGACGGCGGCCCGCAGTCGCAGGATGTCGGTGCCGGCCTCCATGACGAAGGGGCTCTTGTCGCCCGGCGTGGAGGTCGGCGGTGCGCCGGACGCCGGGTCGGGGCTGACGAACTGGAACTTGCCCTTGGCGTCCACCGACATGACCATCTCGTTCTCGTCGGCCAGCCGGGCGAGGAAGTCCCAGTCGGTGACGTTGGCCTGGCTGATGAACTCGTAGACCGTCTTGGTGGACTGGATCTTCCCGACGGGGACGCCGTCCTGGGAGGCCAGCTTGCGGGCGATGTCCGAGGCGCTCTGGTTGCGGTAGGCGGCCACCCGGCGCTGGCGCATCAGCCGGTGCCCGAAGTCGTAGCCGCGGATGACGGTGAAGGTGCCGGTGCCGTCGTAGTCGGCCTCCAGGCCGCAGACCTCGCCGGTGAGCAGCGGGTCCGAGGCGCCCTTGCCGTCGGCGATCGGAGCGAGGACGACGGGCGTGCCGAACTTGACGTTCAGCTTGCCCAGGACCTGACGGCCGGGGTCGCGGAAGGTCAGCCGGAACGCGGCGGGCACGCCGAGCCCCTGGTCGACCCAGCCCTCGACGAGGAGCGGCGCGATGTCGACGGGGAGGGGGCTGCCGCCCAGGGTGACCTGGATGACGCTGGAGAACGCGGACTGGACCACTAGAAGCGCACCTCCTCGGCCGCGGGCAGCACGAGTTCGACGCCGGTCGGCAGGCGGGACGGGTCGTCGATGCCGTTCGCCTCCGCGATGGACCGCCACGCGGACGCGTCGCCGTATTCGCGCCAGGCCAGGGACTGCAGCGAGTCCCCGGCGACGACCCGGTGCACCCGCTGCGCGGTGAGCGCCCCCGAGGTCGGGTTCTGGCCCTTCGTCTTGCTGGGGATCTCGTTCAGGCGCACCTGGCAGGTGGCGCGGATCGGGACGCCTGTCGTGCCGAACAGCGAGTACGTGACGTCGATGCTGCTGACGTAGGCGGTGAAGCGGGCCGTGGAGAACGAACCCCACTGGAACACCACCCACGGCGGCGAGGGCTGCTTGGCGGCGATGCTCTTGGTGGTGACCTCGCAGCACTCCAGCAGCGACTCCACCTTCTTCAGCACGGTGTTGCTGCCGGGCTGGTCGGAGGTGTCGAGGAAGATCTCGACGGTCATCTCGCGCGGCTCGGGTCCCATGAACTCCGGCACGGAGCCGTCGCGGACCGCCGCGGTCGGGGTGACCTTCCACTGGGCCCGGCGGCCCAGTTGCAGCTGCGCCGGGTTGAAGTCGAACCCGAAGGACTTGATCAGTCCGCCGGGGGTGGTGCTGGTGCCGACCGGCGGTTCGTGGATCGCGAGGGTGGCACGGACCAGGCTCTTGCCGGCGCCGCCTTTGCTTCCCTTGGCCATGACGTCCTCGTCCTCTTGGGTGTTCTGCTAGTCGGTGAAGCCGTGATGGGTGATCTCCAGGACCTCCGTCGCCACGCCCGGGCTGTCCGGGTTCAGCGACGGCCCCTGCCAGCTGACCGGGAGCACGTCGATCAGGCCCCAGCGGGCGACCTCCGAACCGTCCGCGCGCAGCGCCGCGATCTGGGCGGTCGGACGGGTCACCCCGGTGGTGACCGAGGAGATCCACTTGGCGACCTTGGTGGTGTCGGGGGTGAGCGGGCGGGTCAGCCGGATCGTGGAGAACGTCACCCGTGAGGGCAGTTGCCAGACGAACCCGTTGTTCCCGCCCTCCTGCCGGTGCTCGATCTCCACCTGCGACGAGAGACCCTCGCACCCGTTGAAGAAGCCGAGGCTCTCGCCGTCGATGGTCAGGGTGAAGAAGACGGTGGAGCCCGGGTCGAGATCGGAGGGCATCGGGGCCTGGCCTTTCCGGGAGAGGGGACGGCTGGGGGGCTGGGCGGGCACGGAGGAGGAGCGGGGCGCGGAGGGATTCAGTGACGGGGGTCGCGGAGCCTGCCGATCCGCTCGCGGTCGAGCCGCAGTTCGGTGCGCAGCAGTCGGGTGATGCGGCCGGTCAGGCGGTGCGTCAGCTCGTCGAGCTGGAAGTCGGTGAGGGCCCGCGGATCGAACCCGGGCTGCGCCGGACCGGCCGCTCCCCGCTCCGTCCGGGAGGGCGGCTCGGCATCCGGTCGCGCCGGCCTCGCGGGCGCCGAGGCGCGCTTGGTCACGCCGGGCGACGGACGCGACGGCGCGGGCAGGGTCGGCGGGACGGCGCGCTGGACGACGGGGGCGGGAGCGGACGCCGGGACGGGCAACGGCGTGGGCAGGGAGAAGGGCAGAGGCAGGGGCAGGGGCAGGGACGTCGGGATCGGCGTCGGCGTCGGCGTCGGCGTCGGCGGGAGTGGTGCGGGAGCCGACGGGGTCGGCGACGCGGGCGACGCGAGGCGCTGTACGGCGGGGGGCACGGGGGCGACCGGGGCCGTGGACGCGGGTGCCGGGGAGGAGGGCGTCGGGGCAGGGGCGGGCGTGGGATACGGGTGGGCGACGGGGTGGCCCGAGGGGTTGCCGGGTGCGGTGCGGCGCAGCGGGACGGGGCCCGGCAGCGAGGCCGGGACCGTGCGGCGCTGCACGGGGAACGTGGACGCGGAGGCCGACGGGCGGACGGCCGAGGGCGTGGGGCGCACCGCGAGGGGGAGGGAACCGGCGGCGAGGGGCGGGGCAGCGGCCGACGGCGGCCCTCCGGGGTGCGGCTGCGGGAGGCTCGGGGCGCTGCCGCGAGCCGCGGGGTACGGGGCGGGGGCGGGAGCCGACGGCGTTGCGACGCGCGGGGGTTGCGGCACGAGGGGCGTCGCGGTGGCGCGCTGCACCACAGGCGGTACAGGAGGTACAGGCGGTACAGGCGGTACAGGAGGCAGGGGAGGCATGGGAGGCATGGGTCCGGGGCCGGCCGTCGTACGCGGGGCGGCCTGCGGGGCGACGCGGACGCCGCCCGGCGTTTCGAGCGGCCGGGCGTCGGCGGGGCGGGCGGAGAGCGGGGCGCCCAGCAACGGGCGAGCGGGCACGGGAGCGGCGGACCGCACGGCGGGCGTCGGCGGGGCAGTGCGCTGTACGGGGGCACCGAGAGGGGTGGACGAGCGCTGGATCGCCTCCGTCCCCGCACGCCGGACATCGAGGGCGGCGGGGGCGGCGGAGGGCGTGGCGACCGGGAGCGCCCCGGGCGCGGGGTTCGTGGCGGTGGGCGCCGTCGGACGGAGGGGCGCCGCGTTCGTCGGGGCGCCGAGGCCCGCCCGACGTCGGGGCCGGGCAGCGCCGGCCTG
>NZ_MJAJ01000102.1 GCF_001746365.1 Streptomyces sp. LUP30 | reverse complement strand
GGGGGGCACCGGTGCGGGCGCGGGTGCGGGACCGGCGGCGGGCCGTGCGGAGGAGGGCGGGAGGGCCGAACCGGCGGGCGGCGGAACCGGGTTGCCCGCCTCCGGGGACGGGGGGCCGAGGGGCCCGCCCGACGACGACCCCGGGACCACGCCCGACGACGTCACCGCGCGCTGTACGCCGAGAGGCGCCGCGGGGCTGCCGTCGCCCGAGGCGGAGACGGAGGGCGAGAGCGAGGGCGACGGGGATGGAGGGGGCGACGGCGAGGACGAGGGCGAGGTGAAGCTGCTCCGAACGGGGTCCGCGGCGGACACGGGACCGGAGGCGGGACCGACGGCGGGGACGGCTCGCCCGCTCACCGGGGCGGGCGGCACGGCCGCGTCGGAGCGCGGGGCGGGCACGGAGGAGGAGCGGGGGGCGGGGGCCGGACGGGGCGCGGAGGACGCGGACGGGCCGTGGGCCGGTGTGGGCGACGGGCCGTGGGCGGGTGTGGGCGAGCCGTGGGCGGGTGTGGGCGACGGGCCGTCGCCCGCCGCCGCTCCTGCCGACGTCCTCCGCGCGTCACGCGGCCGAGGAGCGGCGGGAGTGGCGCTCGGGGCAGGCGCGACCGCACGCCCCGGGATCGCCCGCTGTACGTCGTGGGAGCCGACGGACGGAACCGTCGCCGCGCCCGGACCGCCGGGGCCCGCGGAAGGCCGTGCCGTACCTGGTGAGGGGTCCGGGGCCGCATGGACCGGAAGGGCGGGAAGAGCGGAACCGCTGTCCATGGCGGGCGCGGCGCCGGTCACCGCCGAAGGACCGGGGCGCGCGCCGGGTGCGCCCGCCGTGTGCCGCGTCACCGCTCGCTGGAGGGGGACCGGCGGCGGGGTGGGCGCGACGGCTTCGTCCCGGGGTACCGCCCGCTGCGGTGCGACCGGTTGCGGCGCGGACGCGGGGCCCCCTCCCGCAGGGGCGCTGCCGGGCGCGGACGTAGCCCCTTGTCCCACAGGGGAGTTGCGGGGCGCGGCGGCTTCACGCCGGCTCACCGCTCGCTGGATCTCCAGGGGCGGGCGGGCGGACGCAGGCCTTTCCGCGGACGCAGTCCCTTCCGCGGACGCAGGGATGTCTCCGGCGCGGGCGCCGCTCTGCGCCGACGTGGCCGCCGCCGATGCCGACGCCGGCGGCGCGGCTTCGTGCGGGGCGTCGACTGCCCGCTGAGCCACGACCGGTCGGCCCGTGACCGTGGGCGTGACTGTGGGCGTGACTGTGGGCTTGCCGCCCGTGCCCGTGCCGGCACCGATCGGCGCGGCTGTCTCATGCCGGTCCGCCGTAGCCCGCTGGAGTGCGACCGGGCGCGGGGCGGTCGGGGAACCGTCTGCGGTAGGGGAGACGGGGGCCGCGGGCTCGACGCCGTCACGCGTGGGCGGGGGCGAGGACGAGCGCGGGGGCAACGGCAAGGGCGAGGGCGAGGGTGAGGGCGCGGTCATCGCCGCCCGCTGGACCGCCGTCGTCGGGGAGTCGGCCGCCGTCGCCGCCCCCGTTCGGCCCGCGGCGGTGGCCGCTCGCGGGCCCGGAGCCGGTTCCTTGGCGGTCGTCGGGTCGGCCCCGGCGGCACCCGTGTCCCGGCCCGAGACCTGTGCCGGGCCGGTGCCGGCGGACGGCGCGGCGGCGGACGCCGGCCGGGCAGGCAGTGTGCGTCGCTGGACCGGCGCGGACGTCGACCTCGTCAGCGGGGCCGGCCCCCTGGCCGGGGGCGGGGTTGCCGGGGACACCCGGATGCCCCGCGCCGGGGGGACGGAAGCGGGAGAGGAGGCCTGCGCCGGGCGGGCGGCGACCACCGGGACGTTCGGGGGGCCCGGAGCCGTCACCGCGGAGGGGCGCGCGGGCGCGCTCGGCGAGGACGGGCCGGGCGCGCCGGCCGGGCCGAGCCGGCCCGAAGCCGGATTCGGGCCGGGAGCCGACAGCGGACCCGAAGCCGACGTGGGTGTCGGCACAGGCACGGACACAGGCGTGGGTGTCGGTGTCGGTGTCTGAGCCTGCGGCGACGGGAGCGCGCGTTGCAGCGGTGTCGCCCGGGGCGGCACCGCTGCCGCCCGTCGGGGCTCCGCCTCCGGAGCCGGGGCAGCCGCCCGCAGGCTGCTCATCAGCCCGCCGGGGCCCGCGTCCAGCACCGCGTGGGAGCGGACGCCCATGAAGGAGGGGTTCTGCCAGGTGGCCAGCCGGCCGCCGAAACCGGCGTCGGCGACCCCCGACGGGCCCGCTGCGGCCGTCCGCCGGATGGGCGGGAGCGAGGGCCAGGCGGCCGGGACGACACGGGCCCCCGCACCGCCGTCCCCCGCCGAACCGGCGCCGCCACCGGGGCCGTCCGCCGACGTCGGCGCTCCCGTGCCGCCGCCGTGGGCCGTGCCGCCCGCGGTCCCGCGCCCGGCAGGCTCTCCGTCTCCGCCGCGCCCGCCGCGTCCACCGCGCAGTCGTTCCAGGAACCCCATGACTCAGCCCTCCGCCCCGCCCCGGGTCACCAGGGACGCGATCTGGTCGGCGTAACGGCGCCGGTCGTGGTGTTCCAGGTCCAGGATGTCGTCCTGGCTCCAGTGGAAGTGGTAGGCGACGTACGCGATCTCCTCGTGCAGCCGGTCGGTCGCGTACGTCACGATTCCCCCAGGCGGCTCCCGCCGAGTTCCACCTCGAAGGGCTCCGAGCAGTGGGGGCAGCGCACCGAGGCGCGGGTGTGTCCCTCGGCGTTGACCTGGCGGTAGAAGTCCTGGAGGAACGCCAGGTCGGAGGCGAACATGTTCTCCACGATCCCGTCGTGGACGAGCGGCAGCGTGCCGAGGCGGGTGATGACCCGGCCGAGCAGGACCACCGACAGGTACGCCGGGTTCTCCTGGACGCGGATGTCGCGGAGCGGGACCAGTTCGTCCCGCGCCGTCGCCAGCCGCATCACGCCGTCGCGGTGGACCGTGCCCGCCTCGTCGACGTAGCCGCGCGGCAGCTCGAAGGGGAACTCCGTCTGGAGCCGGTACGCCGCCGGGGCGGGGGCCGCGGCGGGGACCGCGGCCGGTGCGGGCTCGGGCACGGCGGTGGCCGGGAGCGCCTCCTGCGGCTCCCCGCTCGCCGCCGCCGCCCGGACAGCCGTACGCCGCATTACTCGATGACCAGTTCTTCGAACGTGATCGTCACGGTCTCGGTCAGCGCGGACGCCTCGCCCGCCTTGACCGTGCTGGTGTCGATCTTGCTGCACCAGGCGTTGCGCATGTTGTACCGCTTGACCGGGTTGTTCATGTAGTCCATGACCATGATCGTGGCGTTCTTGCGGGCGGTGCCCATCACGCCGTTGATCGACTCGGTGATCCACTGGTTGAACGCCGCGGACTGGGTCATGCCGCGCACGACCGTGCAGGTGCCGGCCTTCTTCACGCCCGGCAGCTTCTTGGTGACCGGCTTGCCCTGCGCGGACACCTGCTGGTACTCGATGACGTCCTGCTCGATGCTGAGGCCGCTGACCTCGGCGAGGTACTCGACCATCACGCCGTCGATCTGCAGGCCGAAATTGTGCGAAGTGAGGGCGTCACCCGGCTGGAGACTCATCTGGCTTTCCTTCTACGGGAGTTGACTGCGGAGCGGTACGGGTTCGGAAGCAGGGGGGGGTGGCCCGCGCCGCTACTCCTCCAGCTCCCCGCTGCCGCTCTGGAACTGGGCCAGGCGGAAGATCACGAACTCTGCGGGCTTGACCGGCGCGATGCCGATCTCGCACACCACCCGGCCGAGGTCGACCGACTCCGGCGGGTTGGACTCCTCGTCGCACTTGACGTAGAACGCCTCCTCGGGACGGGCGCCGAACAGCGCGCCCGCGCGCCACTCGTTCACCAGGAACGCCGAGACGTTGCGCCGGATCCGGGCCCACAGGGCGTGGTCGTTCGGCTCGAACACCACCCACTGGGTGCCGATCAGGATCGACTCCTCCAGGTAGTTGAAGTACCGGCGGACGTTGAGGTAGCGCCAGGCCGGGTCCGAGGAGAGGGTGCGGGCGCCCCAGATGCGGATGCCGCGTCCGGGGAACGCGCGGATGCAGTTGACGCCGATCGGGTTGAGCAGGTCCTGCTCACCGCGCGTGATCTGGATCTCCAGGTCCACCGCGCCGCGCACGACCTCGTTGGCGGGGGCCTTGTGGACGCCGCGCTCGGAGTCGTTGCGGGCCCACACGCCGGCCACGTGGCCGCTCGGCGGGATCAGCCGGGCCTGGCCCGCGGACGGGTCGAAGGACTTGATCCAGGGGTAGTACAGCGCCGCGTACTTGGAGTCGTAGCCGGCCGTCTCCTGGCGCCAGACGCGGATCTGACGCGCGTTGAGGCCGGGCGGCGGGTCGATGATCGCGACGCGGTCGCCCATCAGCTCGCAGTGCGCGATCAGGCCGAGCTGGACGGCCTTGACGGACTCCAGGTCGATCGCGCCGCGCTGGTAGGCGGCCATGAGGTCGGGGACCGCGACCATGGACACCTCGTCGACGGCCTCCAGGCCGCCGAAGCCGGTGCGGTCGGAGCTGTCGCCCAGGTACTGGGCGGGGCCGACGGGGGCGCTCTCCTCCGTCGGCACGGCGGGAGCGGCGGAGGGCGCGGCCGGCAGGGCGACCGTCTGGTTCTCCGGCCGGACGAGCTGCGCGGCGGGCGCTGCCTCGGCCACGGAGATCAGCTTGGAGCGCTCCTTGACCTGCGTCACGACGTAGGAGCGGTTGCCCTTCTTGGCGCTCACGTCGAAGGTCTCGACGGGCTTGTCGCCGTCCTTGACGATCAGCTTGAAGCGTTCTGCGGGGCCCTCGCCCTCGGCGTCGGCGACCTCGACGTTCAGCGGGCCGCCGTTCTCGCCCGACGTCAGGGCCGTCACCGTGAAGGTGCCGAGCTGCTTCGGCTCACCGGCCGGGAGCGCGGCGGGCGCGGAGCCCGAACCGGCCAGCGCGGTCGGGGACTTGGCGTCCCCGGCGGCTCCCGCCGGGGTACCGCCCACGCGGACGACGTACGCCGCCGAGCCGCCGTTGTTGAAGAACCCGTAGACGGAGTGCGCCAGGTAGTAGCCGTCGGTGAAGTCACCGAAAGCCGCCACGTACTGGGTCCAGTTGGTCACCAGCGTCGGCTCGTTGAGCGGGCCGGTCGGGGCGAGCCCGACGAAGGCCGCCACCGAGGTGCCCACCCCCTCGATCGGGCGGGAGCCGCTGGCCACCTCCTCGACGTATACGCCGGGCGACAGGTAGGACGGCATGCTGTGCTCTCCTCGGGGTACGCGTCAGGACGTCTTTCACCGTCACGCGCGAAGCGCGTGCTCCGAAACGGCCCTCGGTGCACACTCCGGGGCACTTCACCTGCCCCCACGGGCAGCTCGGTGCCGACCGCACCCGCCTTTCCGTACGGCTGCGCCGCCCGACATGCCGCACCGCCTCCGCCCGCCCCCGCCCTCTCCGGGTCGGCGTCGGATCGCGGGAGCGGGAGGGGCGGGGGTTTCGGGGCTCTGGGGGACTTCCGGGCAGTCGGCCGGGGCCCGGCGGGCAGGACGGCCTGCCCTCCTGCCTCTGACGTCGCACACGGCCTCCCCGTAGCGTCGGCGCGTGAGCCTGTATCCGGGGACGACGGGGACGGTGGAGCTGACGTTCGCGCCGCCGCGGACGTCGGATGCTGCGGCGGGTCCTCATCCGTACGCGGTGCGGATCACGCCGACGGAGCATCCGGACGCGGTGACGGTGCCGGAGGGGAACCTGACGGTCACGCCGTTCACGGAGGTGCGGGCGGAGTTGGTGCCGCCGACCGTGAAGGGGCGGTTCCGGGGCCGGCCGCGGCTCGCCGTCGACAACCTCGGCAACACCCGCGTCACCGCCTCGCTGAGCGGCAGCGACACCGGGGACCGGCTCGCGTACGACCTGAAGCCGGGCAGCGTCCAGATCGAGCCGGGACGCGCGGTGTTCGTCGACACGACGCTGCGCCCCCGCCGGATCATCTGGTTCGGTTCGAAGGAGGAGCAGCCGTACACGCTGAACGTGCAGCGTTCCGGTGCGGTGCCGCTGTCGGTGGACGGCACGTTCGTGCAGCGCGGGTTCCTGCCGCGCTGGCTGGCGACCGCGCTCAGCCTCACCGTGGCCCTGGCGATCGCGTTCGTGATGATCTGGCTGACGTACAAGCCGCAGGTGCGCAGCCTGGCGTCGGAGAAGGTCGCGCAGGCGGACGTCAACACACTGGCGCCCAGCCCCTCGGCCACGCCCAGCGCCCCGGCCCTGGTGCCCACCCCGACGGCCGCGGCCGCGCCCGAGGCCCCGGTGAGCAGTGCGGCGGCCGACGCCGGCGGGGGCGGGGGCGGGGGCGGCGGGGGCCAGCCGAAGGCGCCCGCGAAGCCCAAGCAGGAGACCGCGGCCGTCGCGGTGAACAAGCTGGCGGCGCGCAGCGACGGGCGGCACATCTGCTACCGCGCCTATGTGGAGGACAAGGGCTGGCAGGACCCGGTCTGTGACGGCGCGATCGCCGGGACGACCGGCAAGAACCTGGGCATCAAGGCGCTCAACATCGCCACGGCGCGCACGGGCGGCGTCACGGGCAACGCGGCTCATGTGGACGGGGGTTGGCTGACCGGGGACAAGTGGTCGAAGGCGTCCGACGGCGTCGACATGTACATGGGCTCCAGCAAGCCCGCGGTCGCGGTGATGGAGGGGTTCACCATCAAGACGATGGAGGGCTCCGTCTGCCAGAACCCGCACATCAGGAACCGAGGCTGGCTGGGGTACGGCTGCACGAAGCCGGGCGACTGGCTCTACGGCGGCAGCCCGATGCAGGACCGGCTCCAGCTGGAGGCCGTCCGCTTCACGGTCTGAGCCGGGCCGCGACGTGTGCGGGGGCACGGCCGGCCGTCCCCTTCGGGCAGCGGTCGTGCCCGTTGGCTTCCTGACCGGCTCCCGTCCGGCGTGTATCCGGGGACGACGGGGACGGTGGAGCTGACGTTCGCGCCGCCGCGGACGTCGGATGCTGCGGCGGGTCCTCATCCGTACGCGGTGCGGATCACGCCGACGGAGCATCCGGACGCGGTGACGGTGCCGGAGGGGAACCTGACGGTCACGCCGTTCACGGAGGTGCGGGCGGAGTTGGTGCCGCCGACCGTGAAGGGGCGGTTCCGGGGCCGGCCGCGGCTCGCCGTCGACAACCTCGGCAACACCCGGGTGACGGCGTCCGTCGCGGGCGGCGACATGGGCGACCACCTGGGGTACGAGTTCCGGCCGGGCAGTGTGCAGATCGAGCCGGGGCGGGCGGCGTTCGTCGACACGACGCTGCGGCCGCGTCAGATCATCTGGTTCGGTTCGAAGGAGCAGCGGCCGTACACGCTGAACGTGCAGCGCTCGGGCGCGGTGCCGCTGTCGGTGGACGGCACGTTCGTGCAGCGCGGGTTCCTGCCGCGCTGGCTGGCGACCGCGCTCAGCCTCGGCCTGGCCTTCGGGATCGCGTTCGTGATGATCTGGCTGGCGTACAAGCCGCAGGTGAGCAGCGGGGCCAGGGAGAAGCTGGTGGAGGCCGGCAGCACGGCGCTGCCCGGTCCGTCGGTGTCGGCGCCGTCCGCGCCGAAGGCGGACGCCTCCGCCGCTCCGCTGCCCGAGCCGCAGGCGCCCTCCGTGCCGGCCCCGCCGCCCGCCGGCGCGGCCTCTCCCGGCGGCTCGTCGACGTCGGGCGGCGGCGGTGCGAGCGGCGGCGGGGGAGGCTCCGGCGGTTCGGGCGGCGTCAAGCCCGCTCCCCCTGTGCCCGGAGCCGTCATCATCGGCAAGGCCTCCGACCGGTGCGTCGACATCACCGGCGCGCAGAACGGCAAGGGCAAGGACGGCACGCCGCTGCAGCTGTGGGACTGCGCCGGGTCGGCGAACCAGAAGTGGGTGTTCAAGAGCGACGGCACCGTACGCGCGCTCGGCCTGTGCATGGACGTCGCCTGGGGCTCGAAGGACGACGGCGCGGTCATCCAGGTCGCCAACTGCTCCGGAAACCCCGCCCAGCAGTGGGTGCTGAGCGAGTACGGCGACCTGGTGAACCCGCAGGCGAACAAGTGCATCGACGCCAAGGACAACGGCACCGGCAACGGCACGAAGCTCCAGTTGTGGACCTGCTCGGGCACGCCCAACCAGAAGTGGCGCGCTCAGTAGTCACCGCACGCGGTCCCCTTGCGGGGGCTACCAGTTGGCCTCGCCCGGCACCAGACGGCCCGCCTTGCGGTACTCGCGGCGGGCCCCCTCCAGCAGGTCGGCGTCGCCGACCTGCTCGTCGCGTCCGGCGGCGAGATAGGCGGCGGTGACGACCGCGCTGCGGATGGAGCCGCCGGCCAGCTCGAAGTCCCTGGCCAGCGGCGCGGGGTCGATGCCCGCCGCGCACGGCACATGGGCCAGCCCGTGCCGCCACAGCGCGAGCCGCTGGCCGGCGTCGGGGAACGGGAAGTCGACCACGAGGTCGAGGCGACGGGTGAACGCCTCGTCGATGTTGGCGCGCAGGTTGGTGGTGAGCAGCGCGATGCCGTCGAAGGACTCCAGCCGCTGCAACAGGTAGGCGCTCTCCATGTTGGCGTACTTGTCGTGGGCGTCCTTGACCTCGGAGCGTTTGCCGAAGACGGCGTCGGCCTCGTCGAAGAGCAGCACGGCGTCGGTGCGGTCGGCCTCGGTGAAGATGCGTTCGAGGTTCTTCTCCGTCTCGCCGACGTACTTGTCGACGACCGAGGACAGCTGGACGACGTACAGGTCGAGCCCGAGCTCGGCGGCGACCACCTCGGCGGACAGCGTCTTGCCGGTGCCGGACTCGCCCGCGAACAGACCGAGCACGCCCCGGCCGCGGCCGCCTCCCGCGCTGAGCCGCCAGTCGCCGAGGACGCGGTCGCGGTGGCGGGCGCGCAGGGCCAGTTCGTGCAGCTGGGTCAGCGGCCGCTCGGGCAGGACGAGGTCCTCCCAGCCGACGTCGGGCCGGATCCGGCGGGCGTGCTGTTCCAGTCCGGACGCCGACTGCTGCCGGGCGGCCAGCCGCACATGGTCGGCGGTGAGCGGGCCGCCCTCGAACGCGGCCAGGGCGGCGGCGGCGTGCGCGGCCCGCGCGATCCGCTCGCCGCCGAGGCGGTAGGGGGCGACCGTGGCGGCCA
>NZ_MJAJ01000101.1 GCF_001746365.1 Streptomyces sp. LUP30 | reverse complement strand
ACACAGCCGCGCCCCACGCGGGGCCGGGCGCGCCGGCGGCGCCCTCGGCCGCGGCCCCCGCGCCCCCCGAACCCGCCACCGCGTCCTGCGGCCCCTTGCCCAACGGGACCCTTCGCACCGCGTCCTGCGGACCGTCCGTCACCTCGGAGGCGGGGGCGGGCCATGGATGGCGGGTGGCGTCGTCGGTCGGTTTCGGCGCCTCGTCGGACATGCGTGGATCCCCCTGTCGCCCGCTTCCGGGCCTGCGTCCTGCGTTCCATCACCCGTACGCCGTTCCACCCCGCGCACGTTCCGTCATGCTACGGCCCGTGGTCGGCCGGGCGCGTCCGGACCGGGCCCGCGGCCGCCCGTCGTCACCTCCCCCTACGATGATCCCGACCCACCGATCAGCCGATCACCCGCGTCCCGTCCGGCCCCCCGGCCCGGGGCGCCGTCCCGGGGAGGACCCCATGACCGACCGCCTCGACGCATCCTCAGCAGCCGCCGCGTCCGGCTCCCCCGCGTCCGGCGCACCCGCCGGCCCCACCGCGGCGGCCGCGGCCGGCGGCCGCGATCTGCACGCCTTCATCGCCGGGCTGCCCAAGGCCGAACTGCACGTCCACCACGTCGGCTCCGCCTCCCCCCGCGTCGTCTCCGAGCTGGCCGCCCGGCACCCCGACTCCAAGGTGCCCACCGACCCCGAGGCCCTGGCCGACTACTTCACCTTCACGGACTTCGCCCACTTCATCGAGGTGTACCTGTCCGTCGTCGACCTCATCCGCACCCCGGAGGACGTCCGGCTGCTGACGTACGAGGTCGCCCGGGACCTGGCCCGCCAGCAGGTGCGGTACGCGGAGCTGACGATCACCCCGTTCTCCTCGACCCGGCGCGGCATCGACGAACTCGCCTTCATGGACGCCGTCGAGGACGCCCGCAAGGCGGCCGAGGCGGAGTTCGGGACCGTCCTGCGCTGGTGCTTCGACATCCCCGGCGAGGCCGGGCTGGAGGCCGCCGAGGAGACGACGCGGCTCGCCACCGACGACCGGATCCGCCCCGAGGGACTGGTCTCCTTCGGCCTCGGCGGGCCCGAGATCGGGGTGCCGCGCCCTCAGTTCAAGCCGTACTTCGACCGGGCGATCGCCGCCGGGCTGCGGTCCGTGCCGCACGCCGGCGAGACCACCGGTCCCGGGACGGTGTGGGACGCGTTGACCCACCTGCGTGCCGAGCGCATCGGTCACGGCACCAGCTCCGCACAGGACGGGAAACTGCTCGCCCACCTCGCCGAGACCCGCATCGCCCTGGAGGTGTGCCCCACCTCGAACATCGCCACGCGTGCGGTCCGCACCCTCGACGAGCACCCGATCAAGGAGTTCGTGGCGGCCGGCGTCCTGGTGACGATCAACTCCGACGACCCGCCCATGTTCGGCACCGACCTCAACAGCGAGTACGCGGTGGCCGCCAGGCTCCTCGACCTCGACGAGCGCGGAGTCGCCGGCCTCGCGAAGAACGCGGTCGAGGCCTCCTTCCTGGACGAGACCGGCAAGCGACGCGTCAGGGACGAGATCGACGCCTACACCGCCGGGTGGCTCGCCCCCTGACGGCGGTCCACGGCGGCCCGCCACAATGGGCCCATGCAGAACGTGACCGCCGTGGGCCATCGCGGCGACCCCTACCGCTTCCGTGAGAACACGATCGACTCGCTGCGCTCCGCGCTCGGCCGTGGCGCGGACGCCGTCGAGTGCGACGTCCGGCTCACCAGGGACGGCGTGCCCGTCCTGCTCCACGACGAGACGCTGAAGCGGCTCTGGGGGCAGGACCGGCCGCTGCGCTCGCTGTCCGCCGCCGAGGTGCGCGGACTCACGGACGGCGCGGTGCCCACCCTCGCGGAGGCGCTCGCGGCGACGGACGGCAGCAGGCTGATGCTCGATCTGCCGGGCACCCGGGAGGAGCGCACCGCGCGGCGGATCGTCGACGCGGTGCGCGAGGCCGGGGCGGCCGACCGGGTCTACTACTGCGCCGACGCCGTGGCGATGCTCGCCGTGCGCGCCGCGGACCCGTCCGCCGAAATCGCCCTGACCTGCACGAGCCTGGCGCCCCCGCGCCCCGCGCTGCTCGCGGCGGTGAAGCCGCGCTGGCTCAACTACCGCTTCTCCCTGGTGGACCGGGACCTCGCCGCGCGCGTCCACCACGACGGCTTCCTGCTCTCCGTGTGGACCCCCGACACCCGCCGCGCGCTGCGCCGGCTCATCGACCTGGGCGTCGACTCCGTCACCACCAACCGCATCGACGTCCTGACCGCGCTGCGCGAGCGGGGCTGAGCCGCGCCGGACGTCACACGTCGGAGCGTTGCGGCGCCGTCGCCGGGTCCGATGGCGTCTCGCGGGTGACGTACTGCGGGACCGGTGTGTCGTCGCGGCCGGTGTCGCGGACCAGGCCGTAGCGCCGGACGCCCTGGGCGGGGCCGCTGGTGACGTCCTTGTGCACGGCGTCCCAGGTCGTCGGGAAGACGTTGAGGCCGTAGTCGGCGCCCCGCTCGTTCACGGTGAGGACGACGGTGCCGGCGAGGTAGAAGTACTCGTTCTGCCACATCTGCTGGGCGCCGGCCGGCAGGACGGCGTAGCCGGTGCTGCCGGCGCCCATGCCGGTGGCCGTGCCGTCGGCGCCGTCGACCGGGTCGTCCATGCGGCGTCCGCCGCCCGAGGCCACGTGGAAGAGCTTGCCCCTGAGGCCGGTCCAGGTCGGCATGACCAGGCTGCCGGACCGGTACTGCGGCGAGATCTGCCAGCGCACCAGGACGTAACCCTGTCCACTGAGCGTCACGGCGTCCCCGCGGTGGTTCATCGTGGCGTGCGGGCCGCCGCTGCTGGTGACGCCGGCCGCGGGCCGCTGCGGCAGGGCGCCGGGCGGGGTGTCCGGGTCGGGCGGGTGGTCCACGGCGTCGACGACGCTGCCGTACGGCGCGGTCTTCTCCTGCGTCACCGACGGCGAGGGCGAGGGGGAGGGAGCGGGTGAACGCGCGGGCGGGGCGGCGGGGGCGGACGCCGGCCGGGACGGGGGCGGCGGGGCGGTGGAGGTGCTCGCCGCCGTGGGCACTACGGCTGCGTGGGCCGGCGGCTCGCCCGGCGTCCGCACGACGACGTACGCGCCGCCCGCGGCGAGCGTCGCACCGGCCGTGACCGCCACGGCCGGCTTGGTGAGCGCCGCCAGCACCTTCGCGGACCAGCCGGCGGAGGCGGCGCCGGTGGCCGCGGCGGCCGTCTTGCCCCCGAGGACCAGGGAGATCGTGAAGCCGGCCGGGACCGGCACCAGGGCGATCCCGGCGAGCAGCCGTTCCGCCGGGACGACCGGCTCGCGGGCGTCGCCGCAGTAGCGGCAGCCGCGGATGTGCCGGGCCAGCCGCTTGCGCCAGACCGAGTCCGGTCTCCCGGTCCAGCGCGCGGTGAGTTCCCTCAGTTCGGGACAGGCGCCGTCGAGGGCGCGCACGATGCCCCGGGAGACCTCCAGGCGTTCCTTCACGCGTTGGACGCGCACGGCCGCGTGCGGCCGGCTGATGCCGACGGCGGCGGCCAGTTCACGCCGGGTGAGCTCGCCCGCGACCTCCAGCCACCACAGGGACAGCAGTTGCCGGTCCTCGTCGTCCAGCCAGCGCACCGCCTCCGCGACCTCGCGTCGCTGCCCCGCCAACTGAAGCCGCAGGATGGTGAGTTCGGCGAAGTCTGCGGACTCGCCCGGTGGCAGGCCTTCGTCGGGGCGCCGGTCCGTCTGGCGGCGCGCGCGGTCGCGGATCTGCCGCATGGCGATGGCGACCAGCCAGGAGCGGAAGCTGTCGGGGTCACGCAGCGAGCCGAGGTGGTCGACGGCGCGCAGCATGGTCTCCTGGACGACGTCGTCGACGTCGGCATGGCCGTCGAGCGCGCGGCCGACGATGTTGTAGACGAGCGGCAGCCAGCCCGCCACCAGGTCCTCCAGCGCCTGCCGGTCGCCGGCCTGCGCCTCGGCGATGGTGGCCCGCCAGTGCCCGCCGGCCCCGGGGTCGGCATACGTCGTCATGCCCGCACCCTCTCAGCCGGGCCCCCGCTGTCGGCAATGTCGCAGATCACACTCCGGAGACGACCCGCACGGCGCGCGGATAACACTTTTCCGGCAGGTTCGGCCGCGCTCCCGTCGCGGGGGTCCTCACCGCAGCGGCTCCTCCAGCGGCACGTCGCGGACCCCGGGGAGGTGGCCGTCCAGCTCTCCCGGCTCGAACCGGCACATGCCCACGGCGTGCCAGAACTCGCCGGTGACGTCCCCCTCGTACTTGTAGCCGCCGGACGGCGCGAGCGCGGCCCAGCCGCCCGGCAGTCCGACCAGGACGGCGCGGAGTGCGACCGGGCCGTCGGCGGGGACCTCCCACAGCCGGACCGTGCCGTCCTCGCCGCCGCTCGCCAGCAGCGAGCCGTCGGGGCTGAACGAGACCGCCAGCACCCGGCCGGTGTGGCCGGTCAGGACGGCGGACTCGCGGCCGGTGCCGGCGTCCCAGAGGCGGACCGTGCGGTCGTCGCCGGCGGTCGCGAGCAGCGGGCGGCGCGGATGGGCCGCGGCCGTCCACAGTTTGCCGCTGTGGCCGGTCAGCCGGTGCACGGCCGCGCCGTCGCGCCAGATCACCGCCCGGCCGTCCCAGGAGGCGCTGGCCAGCCAGGAGCCGTCGGCCGCGAACGTGACGGCGTACACCCGGTCGGCGTGTCCGTCGAGCACGGCGGTGACCCGGCGTTCGGCGACGTCCCAGATCCGGACCTTGCGGTCGTCGCAACCGGTCGCCAGGACCGCGCCGTCGGGCCGGAAACCGATGGAGCGGACCCGTCCGAAGTGCTCGCCGATGGTGACGACGTGCGCACCGGTCGCCCGGTACCACAGGCAGACCGTGTCGTCGTCGTTGGCGGTGGCGAGCAGTTCGCCGTCCGGGCTGAACGCCTCCGCCCAGACGTGGTCCGTCTCGACGTCCATCTCGCGCTGGTACTCACCCGTCCCGGCGTTCCACAGGTACATGTCGCCGTCGCTGCTCGCGGTGGCCAGCAGCGGGCCGCCGGGGCTGAACACGGCCGAGACCAGCCGGTCGCTGTGTCCGGACAGCTCCCGCAGCCGCCGTCCGGAGGAGGTGTGCCACAGCCGGACGACGCCGTCGTTGCCGCCGGCCGCCAGCATCGAGCCGTCGGCGCTGAAGGACAGGGTGGCGATGCGCCGCCCGTGGCCGCGCAGGATCCGCCGCCCCTGGCCGGTGGCCGGGTCCCAGAGCCGGACGACGCCGTCGTTGCCGCCGGTGACCAGCAGCGAGCCGGAGTCCGGGGCGAGCCCGGCCCCCGCGGACCCGGCGGCCCCTTCGCCGGCCGGGCGGAACTTGCACACCCAGACCGAGCCGCGGTGCTCGGGCGGCTGGCGGGTGAGGGGCACGGCGACCGGGTCGCCCTGCGGGTCGACCCGCCACAGCCGCACGACGCCCTGGCTGTCGCCGGCGGCGAGCAGCGTCCCGTCGGGGTCGAACAGCACCTGGTAGACGGCCCCGCGGCAGCCGCCGAGCACCCCGGCGCCGGCCCCGGCGGCCAGGTCCCACAGCCGCACCTCCCCCTCGGTGTCCCCGCTGACCAGGAACCGGCCCCCGGGGTGGAAGTCCAGCGTGTACACGCGGCCCGCGTGTCCGTCGAAGGTGTGCACCACCCGCCGGTCGGCCACGTCCCACACCCGCACGGTCCCGGCCCGCCCGTCGCCCATGTCGCCGGTGGCGAGCAGGGAGCCGTCCGGACTGAACCGGGCCCGGAAGACCGCCCCACGGTGCCCGGGCAGCGCTCCCAGCAGCCGGCCGGCGGCGAGGTCCCACAGCCGTACGGCGGCCGAGGCGTCCCCGGTGACGAGGGTGGAGCCGTCCGCCGCGAAGGCGACGGTGTAGACGGGCGCGGAGTGGCCGGGCAGCCGGTGCAGGGGCCGGCCCGTCGCCGTGTCCCACAGGGTGACCACGCCGTCGGCGTCGCCGGTGGCCAGCAGGGCGCCCCCGGCGTCGAGGGCGACCGGCCAGACCCCGCCGTCATGGATGCGCAGGACATGTCTGCACGCGCCGGACACCGGGTCCCACAACCGCACCGTGCCGTCGGCGCCGCCGGTGGCCAGCACGCGCTCGCGGAACTTGACGGCGTAGACCCGGTCGGTGTGGCCCTGCAGGGTGCGCAGCGCGATGCCGGTGACGGCGTCGCAGACCAGGACCCCGCCGTCCTCGCTGCCGACGGCGAGCAGTTCGCCGTCCGGACTGTACGAGATCGGTTCGGGCAGCCGGCTGGTGCGCATGTCGAAGCCGTAGGGCACGCCGACCGCGGAGGGCCGGAAGCCGGAGTCGACGCTCATGCCGGGGGCGAACGCGGCGGCGGCCAGTTCGGGGGTGTCCGGCAGACCGGCCCCGGTGGTCGCCGCGATGAGCGCGGCGCGCCGCCAGTTGCCGCCCTCGACCCGCGCGCCGGTGAGGTCCGTGCGGATCAGCCGGGCCCGCCGCAGGTCGGCGCCGCGCAGGTCGGCGCCGCTGAGATCGGCCCCGTCGAGCCGTGCGCCGGTCAGCCGGGCGTCGCGCAGGACGGCGCCGGAGAGGTTCGCGCCGACCAGGCGGGCGTCGGTCAGGTCGGCGCGGGTGAGGTCGACGCCGGAGAAGTCGCGGTAGGAGAGGTCCTCCCCGGCGAGGGCGGCGCCCCGCAGATCGGTGTGGGCGGGCACGCGCAGCCGGGAGAGGATCTTCACGGCGTTGGCGCGCGACACCTCCGCGCCGCCGGGGTCCTGCTCGTCCAGCACCTGTTCCGCCCACTCCTGGCAGGCGCGGTGGTCGGCCAGGTCGCACAGGAACTCGACGGCGAGCTGGCTGAGCTGACGCCGGCCCAGCAGCGCGCTGTCCCCGTCGGCCAGCCGCAGCGCGCACTCGCGGGCGATGAGCCATTCCACCACCGAGCCGTGGATGAACCGGAAGACGCCGTCCTCGCCGCGCACCAGCAGGCTGCCGGAGCCGACGGCGTGCGCGGCCTGCGGGACCGACAGGCGGCTGTCGGCGAGTCCGGTCAGGGTCTCGGCGACGTCGGTCAGCTCGTCGAGGCGCAGTGAGTCCTGGCCGCTCTGCCACAGCCGCAGGGCGAGCGCGGTGACCGCCCGCCACAGCTGGTCCAGGCTGAGTCCGGGGGCCCGGCCCGCGCCGCCGCCGGCCCGCTGCTGCTCGAAGCGCAGCCAGGCGGTGAGCACCTCCTGGTAGAGGCCGGCGGGGCTGAGGGCGCGGCCCGCGCCGGCGACGGCGCGCAGCTGGTCGTCGTCGAGGTCGGCGACGAAGCCGAGGAGACGGGGGTTGCGGCACAGGGCGAGCAGGTCGGGGATGGCGTCCAGCAGATGGACCCGGCGGTCGGCGGCGCGGTCGTCGCCGTCGTAGCGGTTGACCAGGTAGGCGCGGATCTGCTGCGGGGTGAACTCCTGGACGGCCAGCACCCGGCGGTGCGGGAGCAGGCCCACGCGTTCGCCGAGCGCGGTCAGCACCTGCCCCTGGGAGCGGAAGTGCTGGGTGCGGCTGCTGACGACGATCTTGGCACTGTCGACGGCGGAGTCCAGCAGCACCTGGAGGCGCTCGGCGGCGCGGTCGTACGTCACCCGGGTGACGAGTTCGTCGAAGCCGTCGAAGAGAAGCACGATGCGGCCCTGCTGGAGCATGTACCGGAAGGCGCGCAGGTCGATGTTGTCGACGCCGTGGGCGGCGAGGTGGGCGGCGACCAGGCCCTCGAAGGAGTAGGCCCGGTCCAGCGCGTTCAGCTCCACCAGCAGCGGGACCAGGTGCGGGAGTTCGACGGGGACGCGGCGGGCCAGCTCGCGCAGTGCGAACGTCTTGCCGTGGCCGAAGTCGCCCAGCAGGAGCAGGAAGCGGCCCTGGTCGGAGTCGAGGAGGCGGAGCATGTCGTCGACCAGGCCGTCGCGTTCCTCGGCGTCGAGGCGCTCGATCTCGCGGTACCGCTGGGGCAGGTACATGCCCGGCGGGTAGCGCAGGTCGGTGTGCAGCCGCTCGCTCTGGGCGGCGACGTAGGCCCGCAGGTCGAGGAGGCCCTGGAACTCGGTGAAGCTGCGCACCCGCACGCCTCGGCGGCGGGCCTGGTCGCGCAGCTCCCGGGCGGGCGGCGGTCCGTCGTGGACGAGTTCGGCCTCGGTCTCGGAGTCCGCCGCGTGGACGAGGGCGACCACCCGCTCGACGTCCTGGTCGGTGGGCGTGCCGGTGTGCACGGCGACGCGCTGCTGCCGTACGAAGCCCGACTGGGTCCAGGTGACGAGGAGTTGGGGAACCGGTCCGGACACCGGGCGGATCTGCGCGCCCTCGTGCCGGGTCCGGCAGACCTCCGCGACCCGGTCCAGCAGTATCTCGGCGGGGGACTGCACGGAGCGCGGCTCGGGGTCGGCGGCGGCGCCGGTGTCCGGCGCCTCGCCGGGATGGCCGCCGGGATGGCCGGCGCTCTCCTCGGGGGCGAAGGCGCGGTGGGCCCGTCGCCAGTCGGCCCGGGTGCGGCGCGGCTCGCCCGGGCCCGGCCAGACGGCCAGTCCGTCGCGGCCGATGCGCAGCAGCTGGTGCCGGGCGGGGCCGGCGGCGGCCAGCAGCGGCAGCTCTCCGGCGGCGGTGGGCAGGACGGAGTGCGCGCCGGGGCCGGTCGGGCCGTGCAGCAGCAGATGCAGCCGGGGGGCGGTGAGCCGGGCCAGCACGTCGGTGTCGCGCAGCGGTCCCGAGCCGTCCGGTGCGGCGGCGCCGCGCAGCACGCCGGCGCGGGCGGTCCCGGGGGCGTGCCGCAGCGCGCCGATCCGCAGCCAGCCCTCCTCCTCGTAGGGCCGCAGCGCCTGGGCGAACCAGGCGGCCTGCTCGGGCCCGACGAAGCCGTACTGGTCGTCGAGCCGGTGGCTGTACGCCATCGAGGAGTTGAGCCCGGCGACGACGGTGTGCAGTTCGGGCACGGGGAAGAGGGTCCAGGGCTGATCGCTGTCGAAGACGGCGTCGAGCCCCTGGTAGAGCTCCTGGAAGAGCCGGGCGAAGTGCCGCCACTTGGGCCAGTACGGCGGGCGGGGCGGCATCTCGTCCGCCTCGCAGGTGCTGAAGTAGGCCCGGCAGGCGGCCTGGTTGACGTCGTGACCGCCCGGGACGAGGGCCACCCGGTGCGGTTCGAGGCCGAGCAGCGCGCGCAGTCCGGTGAGGAAGGAGAGCGCCTGGTCGAACTCGCGGGGGCTGCCGGAGGCGGTGAGGTCGCCGGTGACGACCAGCAGATCGGGTCCGGGTGCGCCCGCGTCGGCGAGCTCGACGAGATCGCCCCAGATCGCCGCCTGCAGTTCGGCCGGGTCCTGGCCGCGTCCGAAGGCGGGCCCGGCCAGCTGCAGCACGGTGACCGCGTCCCGGGACGCCGGGGCGCCGGCGACCCGCGGGTAGCCGGGCGCGGCGGCGGGCCTGCGCCGTCCGGCCCAGCCGG
>NZ_MJAJ01000100.1 GCF_001746365.1 Streptomyces sp. LUP30 | reverse complement strand
AACCCCTCGTGAGCAGCATCGAGGAACTGGCGTCCCTCTTCGAGGAGCACGACTTCCGCGACATCAAGATCTCGGTCAAGCACAACGACCCGGTGGTCATGATCGAGGCCTACCGGCAGCTGGCCGCGCAGTGCGACTATCCGCTGCACCTCGGTGTGACCGAGGCCGGTCCCGCGTTCCAGGGCACGATCAAGTCGGCCGTCGCCTTCGGTGCGCTGCTCTCCCAGGGCATCGGCGACACCATCCGTGTCTCCCTGTCGGCTCCTCCGGTCGAGGAGGTCAAGGTCGGCAACCAGATCCTGGAGTCGCTGAACCTCAAGCAGCGTGGTCTGGAGATCGTCTCCTGCCCGTCGTGCGGCGGGCCCAGGTCGATGTGTACAAGCTCGCCGAGGAGGTCACGGCCGGGCTGACCGGCATGGAGGTGCCTCTCCGGGTCGCCGTCATGGGCTGTGTCGTCAACGGTCCCGGCGAGGCCCGTGAGGCCGACCTCGGGGTCGCCTCCGGCAACGGCAAGGGCCAGATCTTCGTGAAGGGCGAGGTCATCAAGACCGTCCCCGAGTCGAAGATCGTGGAGACCCTCATCGAGGAGGCCATGAAGCTGGCCGAACAGATGGAGGAGGAAGGCGTCGCTTCCGGCGCCCCCGCCGTCACGGGGAAACCGGCCGTGACGGTGAGTTGAGGCAAGGCACGGACCGAGAGGGGGCCCGACGTGACGATCCTGGAGAACATCCGGCAACCACGCGACCTGAAGGCGCTGTCCGAGGCGGAACTCGGTGAACTGTCCGAAGAGATCAGGGAGTTCCTGGTGCATGCGGTGGCCAGGACCGGCGGCCACCTCGGCCCCAACCTGGGCGTGGTGGAGCTGACCGTCGCCCTGCACCGGGTCTTCGAGTCCCCGGCCGACCGCATCCTGTGGGACACCGGGCACCAGAGCTATGTGCACAAGCTTCTGACCGGACGTCAGGACTTCTCCAAGCTGCGCGGCAAGGGAGGTCTGTCCGGCTACCCCTCGCGCGAGGAGTCCGAGCACGACGTCATCGAGAACAGTCACGCCTCCACCGCGCTCGGCTGGGCCGACGGCCTCGCCAAGGCCCGCCAGGTGCGGGGCGAGAGAGGGCACGTGGTCGCCGTCATCGGCGACGGCGCGCTCACCGGCGGCATGGCCTGGGAGGCCCTCAACAACATCGCGGCGGCCAAGGACCGGCCGCTGATCATCGTCGTCAACGACAACGAGCGCTCGTACGCCCCGACCATCGGCGGTCTCGCCAACCACCTGGCGACCCTGCGCACGACCGACGGCTACGAGAAGGTGCTGGCCTGGGGGAAGGACGTGCTGCTGCGCACCCCGGTCGTCGGCAACACGGTCTACGAGTCGCTGCACGGCGCGAAGAAGGGCTTCAAGGACGCGTTCGCGCCGCAGGGCATGTTCGAGGACCTCGGCCTGAAGTACGTCGGCCCGATCGACGGACACGACCTGGCGGCCGTCGAGTCCGCGCTGCGCCGGGCCAAGCGCTTCCACGGTCCGGTGCTCGTGCACTGCCTGACCGAGAAGGGGCGCGGCTTCGAGCCGGCCCTCGCGCACGAGGAGGACCGCTTCCACACCGTCGGCGCGATGGACCCCCTCACCTGCGTGCCGCTCGCGCCGGCCGGCGGGCCGTCGTGGACGTCCGTCTTCGGCGACGAGATCGTGGCGATCGGCGAGGAACGCGACGACGTCGTGGCGATCACGGCGGCGATGCTGCACCCGGTGGGCCTCGGCAGGTTCGCCGAACGCTTCCCCGATCGCGTGTGGGACGTCGGCATAGCCGAGCAGCATGCGGTCGTCAGCGCGGCGGGCCTGGCGACCGGTGGTCTGCACCCGGTCGTGGCGGTCTACGCCACGTTCCTCAACCGGGCCTTCGACCAGCTGCTGATGGACGTGGCCCTGCACCGCTGCGGGGTCACGTTCGTGCTGGACCGGGCCGGGGTCACCGGCGTCGACGGCGCGTCCCACAACGGCATGTGGGACATGTCCGTGCTCCAGGTGGTGCCGGGACTGCGCATCGCGGCTCCCCGCGACGCCGGCCAACTGCGCGCCCAGCTGCGGGAGGCGGTCGCGGTGGACGACGCGCCGACGCTGCTCCGTTTCCCCAAGGAGTCGGTCGGACCGGACGTGCCGGCCGTCGACCGGGTGGGCGGCATGGACGTGCTGCGCCGGGCCGAACGGCCGGACGTGCTGCTGGTGGCGGTCGGTGTGATGGCGCCGGTGTGTCTGCAGGCCGCCGAGCTGCTCGCGGCGCGGGGCCTCGGCTGCACGGTGGTGGACCCCCGGTGGGTCAAGCCCGTCGACCCGGCGCTGCCCGGCCTCGCCGCCGGACACCGGCTGGTGGCCGTCGTCGAGGACAACAGCCGTGCCGCCGGTGTCGGCTCGGCGGTGGCGCTGGCCCTGGGCGACGCCGACGTCGACGTCCCCGTACGCAGGTTCGGCATCCCGGAGCAGTTCCTCGCGCACGCCAAGCGGAACGAGGTGCTCGCCGACATCGGGCTCACGCCCGTCGAGATCGCCGGCCGGATCGGCGCCTGCCTGGCGGTGAAGGACGCCGGGTCCGGCGCCGGCGCGGCGGCCGGCCCGGTCGAGGAGCCAGTCAAGGAGAAGGCGGAATGACCACGGAGTTCGACCTCGGCGTCCTGCTGGCCGAGCGCGGAGCCGAGCGCTACGAGCTGCACGGCAGGTACCTCAACCACCAACTGCCGCGCATGCTGCACACCATCGGCTTCGACAGGGTCTACGACCGTGGCGAGGGCGCGTACTTCTGGGACGCGGACGGGAACGACTACCTGGACATGCTCGCCGGGTTCGGGGTCATGGGCCTGGGGCGCCATCACCCCGTCGTCCGCAAGGCGCTGCACGACGTCCTGGACGCCCAGCTCGCCGATCTCACCCGCTTCGACTGCCAGCCGCTGCCCGGCCTGCTGGCCGAGAAGCTCCTCGCGCACAGCCCGCACCTGGACCGCGTGTTCTTCGGCAACAGCGGCACCGAGGCGGTGGAGACGGCGCTCAAGTTCGCCCGCTACGCGACGGGCCGCCCGAGGGTCCTGTACTGCGACCACGCCTTCCACGGGCTCACCACGGGCTCGCTGTCGGTGAACGGCGAGTCGGGCTTCCGGGACGGGTTCGCGCCCCTGCTGCCCGACACGCCCGTCCCGCTCGGCGACCTCGACGCGCTGGCCGCGGAGCTGGCCGTCGGGGACGTCGCCGCCCTGATCGTCGAGCCGATCCAGGGCAAGGGGGTGCACGAGGCGCCGTCCGGCTATCTGCGCGCCGCCCAGGAGCTGCTGCACCGGCACAAGGCGCTGCTCGTCGTGGACGAGGTGCAGACCGGCCTCGGCCGGACCGGCGACTTCTACGCCTACCAGCACGAGGACGGCGTCGAGCCGGACCTGGTGTGCGTGGCCAAGGCCCTTTCCGGCGGGTACGTCCCGGTGGGCGCGACGCTCGGCAAGGACTGGATCTTCAAGAAGGTCTACTCGTCGATGGACCGGGTGCTGGTGCACTCGGCGAGCTTCGGCTCCAACGCGCAGGCCATGGCGGCCGGGCTCGCCGTGCTGGCCGTCATGGAGAACGAGCAGATCGTCGCGAACGCCCGGCTGACGGGCGACCTTCTGCAGTCCCGGCTGGCGGCGCTGAGGGACAAGTACGAGCTGCTGGCCGACGTGCGCGGCCGGGGGCTGATGATCGGCATCGAGTTCGGCAGGCCCCGCTCGCTGAAGCTGCGCAGCCGCTGGACCATGCTCCAGGCGGCTCGCAAGGGGCTGTTCGCGCAGATGGTGGTGGTGCCGCTGCTGCAGCGGCACCGGATCCTCACCCAGGTCTCCGGCGATCACCTGGAGGTGATCAAGCTGATCCCGCCGCTGATCATCGGCGAGGCGGAGGTCGACCGGTTCGTCGACGCCTTCACCGCCGTGATGGACGAAGCGCACAGCGGCGGCGGGCTGATGTGGGACTTCGGCAAGACGCTGGTGAAGCAGGCGGTGGCCAACCGCTGACCGGCGGGCGGGCCGTGATCGCTGCGAGGCGCGCGGTTTGCCTCTGAGGCAAGGAATTTGCCGCAGAGGCAAATCCGGCGTGCAATGGAGACATGCACTCGCCCGAGTCAGAGCCCCCGGCACAGGAGGTCGAGACTCTTCACGCCGTCGCTCCCCAGCTGCGCGCCCTGCGCCGCCGGGCCGCCCTCACCCTGGAGGCCGCGGCCCGCGACGCCGGACTGTCGCCCGCCCATCTCTCCCGTCTGGAGACCGGACAGCGCCAGCCTTCGCTGCCGATGCTGCTCACCCTCGCGCGGGTCTATGGTACGACCGTCTCGGATCTGCTCGGGGAGACGGTCGCCGACCGCGACGCCGTGGTCCGCGCCGCCGACATGGAGCCGACCCGCGCGGGCGGCTGGACGTACTGGCAGGCCGGCGCGTCCGGGCGCGGGATGCAGGCCCTGCGCGTCCACGTCCCCCACGGCTCCCAGGGCGACATCGTGCGCGTCCACCCCGGGGAGGAGTGGCTGCACGTCCTGCGGGGCCGGCTGCGGCTGCGCCTCGGGGACACCACGGACCTGCTGGGCCCGGGTGACAGCGCGCACTTCGACTCGCTGACCCCGCACCGCATCGCCGCCCAGGATCCCGACGGCGTCGAGCTCCTTTTCGTCCACACCCTGTTGCAGAGCCCCTCCGCCACGCTGTGCCTGGGGCCCGACCCGTCAGAGAGCCGAGTGACGCCATGAGCGACTACGAGGAGAAGTTCCCCCGCACCCTGTGGATCCGGCTGATCATCTACATCGCCGTCGGGCACCTCTTCGCGGCGTTCCTGTGGCTGCTGTTCGAGGTGGGGACCAGCCAGTAGACCGGCGCACACAGGCCGGGCGGCCGGGCGGGCGGCGTCAGTCGAGCAGCCGCTCCCGCAGCCGCTCGCGGGTCTCGGGAGAGAGCCCGAGACCCTGCTCCAGATAGGCGTCGACCCCGCCCCAGGTCTCCTCCACGGTCTCGAACGCCGCCGCCAGGTACTCCGCACGGGCGTCGAAGAGGGGGCTCAGCAACTCCATGATCTCGGGGGAGTAGGCCTCACCCGAGGTGGAGCTGCGGCGCACCTTGTAGCGGCGGTGCCGCGCGTTGGACTCCAGGTAGTCGCCGAGGATCGCGTCCTGCTCCACGCCCACGGCCAGCAGCGTCACCGCGACGGACAGGCCCGCGCGGTCCTTGCCCGCCGCGCAGTGCATCAGCGCCGGGAGGCTGTCCTGGGCGAGCGAGTGCAGTACCCGCGCGTGCTCGGCCGTCCGCTCCTTGACGATCGTGCGGTACGAGGCGATCATCCGGCCCGCGGCCTTGCCGTCGCCGAGGATCTCGCGCAGCTGGTCGACATGGCCGTCGCGGACCATCTTCCAGAACTCGGCGCCGTCCGCCGGGTCCGACAGGGGCAGGTTGACGTTGCGCACGCCCGGCAGTTCGACGTCCGGCCCCTCCAGCTTCTGGTCCGCAGCGTTGCGGAAGTCGAAGATCGTGTGCAGGCCGAGGCCGGACAGGAACGCGGCGTCCTCGTCGGTCGCGTGCGCGAGATGACCGCTGCGGAACAGCACGCCGTGGCGCACGCGCCGGCCGTCCACGGTCGGCAGACCGCCCACGTCCCGGAAGTTGCGCACGCCGGCCAGCTCGGGCTCGGTCGACGGGATCTGCTGCGTCACTGGGGCTCCCTCCCTGTCGGTCTCCGTCGGCGCGGCTCGGGGTGGCCGACGGGACACCACGTCGACGATACGACATGGGTTCCCTGGGCAACGGGTTGTCCACAGGGCGTCCGCCCAGGTGAGAGTCCTGTCACCGGGGAGTTGCCCAGCGGGCCGACCGCACTCGATGATGTCGGTGTTTGATCGCACCTGTTCGAATCAGTGGGGGTTTGATGCCCGAGATCGCCGACAACGGCCGTACGTGGCTCCTTTCGGGGCCGACGAGCAGCTATGCCCTCCATCTCACCGAGGCCGACGAGCTGATCCATCTGCACTGGGGGCCGCGCATCGCGCTCGCGGACGCCGAGGCCCTCGCCGCGCTCGGCCCCTCGCCGCGCGGAGCGTCCTTCGAGGCCCCGCTCGACGGGCACGAGGAGTACCCGGTCGAGGGCGGCCCCCGCTTCGTGCGGCCCGCCCTGTCCGTGCGCACCGACGAGCGGCGCGGCACCGAGTGGGCCTTCGAGGCGCACGAGAGCGACGGCGACGAGCTCCGGCTGCGCTTCCGGGACGACGGGCTCGCGCTCACCCTGCACTACCGGATGCGCGGCGACGTCGTCGAGCGGTGGACCACCGTGCGCAACGAGGGCGATGGGCCCCTCGAACTGCTCCGCGCGGACTCGGCCACCTGGACCCTGCCGCTGCGCGACGAGTGGCGGCTGTCGCAGCTGCACGGCCGCTGGGCCGCCGAGTCGCGGCTGACGCGGACCCCGCTCACGTACGGCGAGAAGGTCATCGGCAGCCGCCGCGGGCACACCGGACACCAGCACCTGCCCTGGGTCGCCCTCGACACCGACGCGACCGAGGAGCGCGGCGAGGTCTACGGCTGCGCCCTGGGCTGGTCCGGCTCCTGGCGCATCGCGGTCGCCCAACTCCCCGACGCGCGCGTGCAGATCACCGGCGGGGCGGGATACGACGACTCGGGCCTGCTGCGCCTCACGGCCGGCGAGGCCTTCACCACGCCCGTCTTCGCCGGTCTGTGGAGCGACGCCGGTTTCGGCGGCGCGAGCCGCGCCTGGCACGCCTACCAGCTTGCCCACGTCGTCCCGGACGCCGAGCAGGACCGGCCGGTGCTGTTCAACTCCTGGGAGGCCACCTACTTCGACATCTCCGAGGAGCAGCAGGCCACCCTCGCCCGGCGGGCCGCGGCGATCGGCGTCGAGCTCTTCGTCGTGGACGACGGCTGGTTCGGCGCGCGCACCGGCGACCACGCCGGACTGGGGGACTGGCAGCCCAACCCCGACCGCTTCCCCAACGGGCTGAAGCCCCTCGCGGACCACGTGCACGCCCTCGGCATGCAGTTCGGCATCTGGGTCGAACCGGAGATGGTCAACCCCGACAGCGACCTGTACCGGGCGCATCCCGACTGGGTGCAGTTCCAACCGGGACGAAAGCGGACGGAGTTCCGCAATCAGCTGATGCTGAACCTCGCGCGCGAGGACGTCCAGGAGTATCTGTGGGGGCAGCTCGACGGGCTGCTGTCCAGTGCGCCGATCGACTACGTCAAGTGGGACTTCAACCGCTGCTTCACCGACGCCGGCTGGCCGGACGACCCCTACCCGCAGCGCCTGTGGGTCGACCACGTGCGGGCCTTGTACAGCCTGCTGGACCGGCTTCGGGCGGCCCATCCGGGCGTGGCCTTCGAGTCCTGCTCGGGCGGTGGCGGCCGCGTCGATCTCGGCATCATGAGCCGCACCGACCAGGTGTGGACCTCCGACAACACCGACCCTCTCGACCGGCTGGACATCCAGCACGGCTTCAGCCAGATCCACCCCGCGCGGGTCATGGCGGCGTGGGTCACCGACAGCCCCAACACGCAGCTCAACGGCAGGGTGAGCTCCCTGCGCTTCCGGTTCGTCAGCGCCATGGCAGGGGTGCTCGGCGTCGGCGGCGACCTCTCCGAGTGGAGTGAGGAGGAGCTTGCCGAGGCGCGTCGATGGGTGGATCTCTACAAGGACATCCGGCCGCTCGTGCAGCATGGCGACCTCTACCGGCTGCGCCCTCCGGCGGGCGGGCTGAGCGCCGTGCAGTACGTGCGCGGCGACGAGAGCGTCGTCCTCGCCTGGCTGCAGACCCAGCGGTTCGGCGAGCCCGCCCCCGTGCTGAGGCTGCGGGGACTCGACCCGACGGCGTCGTACGAATGCCGTGAAACGGGCGAAGTGCACCGGGGTGCGGTATTGCTGCACCACGGATTGCGCACCGGGCTGCGGGGCGACCTCGATGCGACGGTTATCCGCCTGCGTCGCATCTGAGGTATCTGTCCGAAATGAATCCTTCGTTCCAACTCGCCGGGAAATAGGGGGACCTGGAGAGTCGTCACGTGAGCAGCGTCATATCCGTGACCCAGAGTCGCCCGTCATGTTCACGTAATTCGCAGGCGTTTACAGGGCGCTTGGCGGTAAGCGCGTGGCGTGTTTCACGCAGTGTGACGGGGTATTCCCATCGGGGATCAAGAGAAACGCGTGAACAGCGCAACCTCTGCTTGTCTCCGTGCGTCTGGGTCGCTTACGTTCCACCCCAATCCGGACGGACGCCGAATCCTGCCACCGCCCGGATCCCGCACACTCACCCGTGCATGGCAGGAGCGGGGGACCCACAGGCACAACCGCCTGTTCCGGTCTCCGGAACAGGCTCGGGGTCAAGTCGCGCCTCGGCGCGGCCGGACATCTCCAGTCCGCACCCGACAGCTCACCTCGCAGGCGCCGGAGAGGAATTCGTCATGCCCGCGAAGGGTAAGCACCGCCGTCCCAAGGCCCAGCGTTTCGCCCGTTCCATAGCCGTCGCCGGAACGGGCGGCGCCGCACTCGCCCTTCCGCTGATGGGCGCTTCCGGCGCTCACGCGGCCACCCCCGAATCGGTTTCGCAGATTTCCGCACAGCCGGTCGCGAAGGCGGTTTCGGAAAAGGCCGTCCAGCCCGCCGGGGCGACCCACAAGACCGCCAGTGGAAAGACCTACACCGTGCGGTCCGGCGACTACCTCTCGAAGATCGCCGACGAGCAGAACGTCCGCGGTGGCTGGCAGCGGCTGTACCAGGACAACCGGGCGGCCATCGGCGACGACCCGTCGCTGATCCACCCCGGCCTCAAGCTGTCGATCGGCGCGAAGGCCGCGTCCGGCGCCCACAAGTCGTCCGGCTCGTCCTCGTCCTCGGCCCGTAAGTCCTCGTCCTCCACGGGTTCGTCGAAGGCTTCGGAGTCCAAGGCGTCCGCGAAGTCGTCCGCCGCGAAGGTGACCCAGGCCGCCGAGACCAGCTCCAGCGGTTTCGTCCTGCCCGTGGCCGGCGCCACCATCGGCACCCCGTACCACCAGGCGGGCAGCATGTGGTCCAGCGGGTACCACACCGGTGTGGACTTCGTCGTCCCGACCGGCACCCCCCTCAAGGCCGTGGGCGAGGGCACCGTCGTGTCCGCGGGCTGGGGCGGCGCGTACGGCAACCAGGTCGTCATCAGGCTCGCCGACGGCTACTACGCCCAGTACGGCCACCTCTCGCAGTTGTCCGTCTCCGCCGGCCAGAGCGTGACCGCGGGCCAGCAGGTCGGCCTGTCCGGGGCGACCGGCAACGTGACCGGCCCGCACCTGCACTTCGAGATCCGCACCACGCCGGACTACGGCTCGGACGTGGACCCCATCGCCTACCTGCGCTCGCACGGCGTCACCGTCGGCTGACCCCCCGACTGCCTCCGCCTGACACGCCGTCGAAGGCCGGACCCCGATCGGAAGATCCGGGGCCCGGCCTTCGACGTGCCCGGGTCCCGCCGCCCCGCTGAACCGCCGCCCCGCCTACCCGCTGACGCCGGCGACCCGGCGGCCCGGCGGCCCGGCGGCCCGGCGGCCCGGCGGCC
>NZ_MJAJ01000010.1 GCF_001746365.1 Streptomyces sp. LUP30 | reverse complement strand
CCGCCGACCCGGGCCCGCCCCGCACCGGCACGCCGGGGCCGCCCCCGGCGGGGCCGCCCGAGGGGAGCGCCGTCGCCTGGCTGGAGCGCTGCGCGCTGCACGGACTCGGCGGCCCTGCCGTCGCGATGCTCGCCTGCGCGCTGGGCGGGGTGATGTCCGGCGGCGTCGCACAGCGTGTGTCGGACTGGCTGGACGGCACCGGGACCGGCCTCGACGGACCGCCGGTGGTGCTGACCTGGCAGGCGTCCATGATCCCCGTGCTGCTCGCCGTCCTGCTGGTGCTGTGCGGACTGCTCGGCCGGCAGACCTGGCTGCTCACCCGGGCTGAGCAGGCCAAGGTGCTCCAGGAGTACGGAGTGGAGCACGGCGACCCCGCCCGCACCCGTCGTATCGCCCGGGCCCGCGCGATGGCCGCCCTCACCGACCGCGGCCCCCTCCTCGTCGCCGTCGTCTCCACCGCGACGCTGCTGCTCGGCGCGGGAGCCGTCGTCGGCGCCCTGGGCACCGGCAGGACACCGGCCCGGGCCGCGGAGTCTGCGCAGCCCTTCGTGCACGGCGCCGCGCAGACCGCGCAAGCGCTGGGCTCCTGGCTCATCGGCCTCGGCTTCGTCCTGTTCGTCACCTGGGGCCGGCGCGCGTACAAGGACGCCTCGGCGCGGCGCACCATCGGCATCCTCTGGGACGTCGGCACCTTCTGGCCGCGCGCCGCACACCCGTTCGCCCCGCCCTGCTACGCCGAGCGCGCGGTGCCCGACCTGACCTGGCGGGTGGCCACCTGGACGCGTGCCACCGGCGGCCGCCTGGTCATCTCCGGCCACTCCCAGGGCAGCGTGCTGGCGGCCGCCGCGGCCTGGCAGCTCAAGCCCTCCGACCGCAAACGGGTCGCCCTGCTCACCTACGGCTCTCCGATCGAGCGTCTCTACGGCCGCTGGTTCCCGGCCCACTTCGGCCCGGCCGCGCTCGCCGCGCTGCACGAGGACATCGCCTGCTGGCGCAACCTGTACCGGCTCACCGACCCCATCGGCGGTCCGGTCCGGCTGACCGGCGAACACTGCGGCCCGCAGGTCGACCGTCCGCCCCTCGCGGACCCGCTGGCGTACGGCCGGGACGCGGCACACCCGTTGCCCGCCCCCGTCCTCGGCCACTCCGACTACCAGGCGGACCCCGCGTTCGCGGAGGAACGCGAGCTGCTGCTGGGGCGCTTGCGCTCCCAGGTTCCCGTGCAGCGCACCTGAGCGGGGCGGCGCGCGCCGGTCAGGGCAGCTGGGGCAGGTCCTCCGCGTACAGCAGCGTCAGGTCGTCCTTGGTCGGCTCGCGCACCTGCGCGACCCGGCTCGCATGCCGCTCCACCATCGCCTCGAAGGTCTGGCGCGCGGTGCGTCCATTGCCGAAGGCGGGCCCCTTGGGGAGCTCCGTGAAGTACTTCAGCAGGGCGTCCGCGGTGCTCGGACCGAGCCGGTACTCGTGCTCCTCGGCCTGCTGCTCCACGATCCGCAGCAGTTCGCCGGGGCCGTAGTCGCCGAAGGTGATCGTCCGTGAGAACCGGGACGCCACCCCGGGGTTGACCGACAGGAACCGTTCCATCTCCGCCGTGTAGCCCGCCACGATCACGACGACGGAGTCCCGGTGGTCCTCCATCAGCTTGACGAGGGTGTCGATGGCCTCCTTGCCGAAGTCCCGGCCGGCGTCCTCCGGCGACAACGCGTACGCCTCGTCGATGAACAGCACCCCGCCGTGGGCCCGTTGAAAGGCCTCCTGGGTGCGGATCGCCGTGGAGCCGATGTGCTCGCCGACCAGGTCGACGCGGGACACCTCGACCAGGTGGCCCTTCTCCAGGACGTCGAGGGCGGCGAGGATCTCGCCGTACAGACGCGCGACCGTCGTCTTGCCGGTGCCGGGGGAGCCCGTGAAGACCAGATGGCGCTTGACGGACGCGGCCTTGAGCCCCGCCTGCTGACGGCGCCTGCCCACCTCGATCATGTCGATGAGTGCGCGCACCTCACGCTTGACGCTCTCCAGGCCCACCAGGGTGTCCAGTTCGCCGAGCACGTCCTTGGAGGTCCGCACCGACGTTCCCGTCCCGCCCTCGGGCTGCAGCGGCTCCGGCGCGGTGACGCGCTGCTCGGGGATCATGCCGAGCAGCCCCGGCGACTGGGCGGTCGTCTGCACGGCAGTCTCCGGCGCCGAGGAGAGACCGGGCGTGCGCACGCCCGCGCTCTCGTCGCTGCTGCAGTCCTCGACCAAGGGCCCGGAACCGGACGCCGTGTCCGCCCCGGCGTCCGCGAACTCGTAGCCGCCGCGCGCGCAGCGCTCCGTACGGCACTTGCGCAGCGTCGTGCGACCGCCGTCTATCACGTGGAAGCCGTAGCCCCCGCTGTTGGTCACCCGGCAGTTCAGGAAACTGCCCCGGCCGCCGGCCGACACATAGAACCCGGCCTCGGCGGGGGAGTCGACCGTGCAGCGCTCCACGGTCGGGTCGGCGCCCTTGGTGACGATCACGCCGGTCTGCGTGGCGTCCACGGTGCAGTTGGCGAGGGTGCCGCCGCTGCCGTGGTCGCGGAACCACGCGCCCGTCGCCGCGTCCCGGATCCGGCAGTCGTCGAGCTGGGCCGTCGCTCCGTCGCTCACCGAGACGGCCGTGTTGCGCACCTGGAAGAGGTCGCTGTCGACGACGTCCGCGCGCGAGCCGCGGTCGAGGACGAACAGGGCGTCCGGCACGTCGTGCACCCGGCAGGCCTCGAGCACGGCGGTGGCGCCGTCGCTGACCCAGACGGCCGGGTAGTCGCCGGTGCTGTCGAAGATCTCGCACTGGTTGGCGTCCACCCGCGTGCCCGGATCCCACACCGACAACCCGTTGCGGCCGAACTGACGCACCGTCGTGCGGGTCAGCGTCAGCACGGAGCGCGAGCGCAGGTCGACCGCGTTCTCCGGGATGTCGTGGATGCGGCAGTCGGCCAGGGTGAGCACGGCGTCCGTGTCGAGGGTGACGCCGTCGGCGGTCGTGCGGTGCACATCGCAGTCGGTGAGGTGCGCGGTGGCCCGGGCGGCCACCTGGACGCCGCTTCCCCGGATCTCGTAGACCTCGCAGCCCACCGCCTCCAGCGCCGAGTTGTCGCCGGTCGCGCTGAGGCCCGCGCCGGAGGCGTGGTGGACCCGGCAGCGCTCCAGCCGGGGGTGAGCGCCCCCGCGCACGGCGACGCCGGCCTGGCCGGCCGCGACGATCTCGCACTCCTCGAAGACACCGCCGCCGCCGTCGACCACGGCGATGCCGATGCCGGCCGGGTTGTCGACGGTGCACCGCCGGACCGTCGGCCGCGCGCCGCCGCGCACCTCGACTCCGGCCGAGGACCGCGTGACGATCCGCAGGTCCAGCAGTTCCGGGGCGCCTTCCTCGACGAGCACCGCGGGCGCCGCCGCGTCCTGGCCCTCCACGTGCAGGTCCTGGACCACCGCCGAGGCCCGCACGGTCAGCGGCACGCCGTCCGCGGGAGCAAGGCGCACGGATCCGGGGGAGCCCTCGGGACCGCGCAGGGTCACCGACCGCTCCACGACGAGGTTCTCCCGGTAGGTGCCGGGAGCGATGGTGAGGACGTCGCCCTCGGCCGCGGCCTCCAGGGCGGCGGCGAGCGATGCGTACTCACCCGTGCGGCGCCGCCACCGCGATGTGCCGGTGTGCGTCACCTGGACCGTGCCCTGTGCCATGGCGTTGCTGTGCCCCCACCTCGTGGTACGCGGGTTGATGCCGAATGGTTCGGCCGGACCACCGTAGCGTGCGCGCGGGTGGTGGGTTGACCAGAGACGGAAGGCCGTCAACTGCCCGCGCCGGTGCGCCCCCAGTCCGGGCCCGCCCGGTCCCAGGCCTGGTCCCAACGCGCGTACCGGCGGCGGACCATGCGCCACACGATCATTCGCCGGCCGCCCTCGACGGCGCCCGCGAAGAGCAGGGCCGTGCCGAGACCGGCCAGCACGGCGTGCGTGGTCGCGGTGGCGGAGTCCAGCGGTCGGGCGACCGGACGGCCGTGTGCGTCCGTCCATATCCCGAAGCGGTCCCCGCGGTGCGGGGTCTCGAGGCCCGACAGGAGGGTGCCCTGCTGCGCGGCGCCGTCCGGCGCCGTCCAGTGCGCGACGACCCTGGTGCGCGCCTCCCGGCCGGTGGCCGTCTCGGGGTCCGCCTCCGACGGCGAGACGCCCGCCCTGCGCATCACGGTGGCCGTCACCTCGTGGCGGGACGCGTGCTGTTCGCGGACGGACCGCTGCAGGACGCCCTGCGCCGCGCCGCCGACCAGAGCGCCCACCACGGGCGCGACCAGGCAGATCAGCAAGAGGGCGGACAGCGCCACCCAGGCTTCGGCCAGATCCGTGCCCCGGCGCAGCGGGTTGTGTCGCCAGCGCCAGATTCCGCCGATCGCTCGCACCGTCCGCAACCCCTTCCCGCTCCGTGACAACCCCCGTCGGAGCCGTTCACGCGCGAGCCCGGTGAAAGAGAGAGCGACCTCACCAGGGCCCGGGACCTCTCATGAACTTCTCACGCACTCCCAACGTTCCGCAGCCGTGCGGTGGTTCCCGCGGATCGTCCGGCAGCCGGGCAGGACCGGAACTACGCGACGACGCGCACCGGATCGCCGACCCTGACCGTGCCGGAGCCGAGGGGGACCAGGTTCTGCCCGAAGACCAGCTTGCCGCCGAGGCGCCGGTGCCGGCCCAGGGTGGACAGGGGCTCCCTGCCACGACCTGCGGTGTCCTGGTCGGTGGTGGTCACCACACACCGTCCGCAGGGCTTGGCCACCCGGAACTCGACCTCGCCCACGCGCAGGCGCGACCAGTCGTCCTCGGCCCAGGGGGCGGTGCCCGCCACGACCAGGTTGGGCCGGAATCGGTTCATCGGCAGTGGCCCCTCGCCGGAGTGCTCCCCCTGTTCGATCAGGGAGTTGAGGGCGTCCAGGGAGGCGACCGAGACAACCAGCAGCGGATAGCCGTCGGCGAAGGAGACGGTCTCGCCGGGCAGGGCGTACCCGGGATCGACCGGCCTGCGGATCGCCGGGTCGTCCATGTGCACCAGTCGCACGTCGGCCCCGACGTGGGCGCTGCACCAGCGGTGCGCGTCGGCGTCGGCGAGCACCGCGTCCACCTTGTCGCCGAACAGCTCCATGGACACCGTGCCGACGGGCTCGGGCACCGGCACGGTCATCGGCTCGAGACCGGGCGCGGACAGACGAACGCCGCCGCCGGGCACGAGCTCGGCGGCGGCCAGGGCGAGGCGCGGCTGCTGGCGTTGGGTGACGACCTTTCCCCCGTCGTCGATCAGCGCCCATCGTCGGTCTCCGGCCAGCCCCCAGGGCTCCACGACGGCCTCCCGGGGCGCCTGGCCCCGCAACGCCTTGACCGGATGGACGTGTATCGACAGCAGTTCCGCATTCCCCATGAGGTCATCCTGCCAGGTGGCGGCGAGGACGCCCCGGAGCGGTTCAGTACCCCCGGTACTGCTGGTTGTTGTACGGGTCCTGGTACTGGGGCGCGGCCGGCCGGGGCGCGGCGGGACGCATCGCCTCGTAGCCGGCCGGGGCGGCGGGACGCATCTGTTGCTGCGCCTGCGGACCCGGATAGCCGCGCGGCGGACCGGCCTGCGGCGGGATGTACGCCGCCGGGGCCTGCTGCAGCGGCGCGGGCTGCTGCGCCTGCGGGTAGCCGTAGGCGCCGTAGGAGGCCTGGGACGGGCCCGCCGGGAGAGCAGGCAGTGCCGAGGGGAGCGCGGGCAGATGGCTCGCGCCCATGTCGTACGCGGCGGGCACCCGGATCGGGGCGATCTGCGGGGTGCCCCGCTCGGCGACGAGCGAGTCGTAGATCGGGGTGTCCGGGAAGGAGGCGGAGTAGTAGCCGCCGCCATAGGTGGAGCGGGGGGAGGTCATGGCACATAAGTTAAGCCCACGATGTGCTGGTTGGGGAGACCGATAAGAGGGTTGATTTCCGTGTCGGCGGTGGCCTTGGATCCCCAATGCGAGCGAACTTGGGAAAATAGGACGGCAAACACGTCGTAGATCGTGTAAAGCCCGAGCTCCGAGCGGGTTACCCGCGGTTGGCGGGGGGATCTTCCCGTGCTCCGATGGGCGTGCGTCGTGCCGCGCAATAGGTTGACGGGTAGACAACCCGAGGAGTGCCGGCGCGCCGCCCGGCGCACCGACCGACGATGGGGGCGTACATGTCCATGCCGAAGGGCGCCAATGCTCCGGTGCCGACCACGGCACTGCGGGTCGAGCTGGGCTGGCGCCAGGGGCCGGGCGTTCCGGACGTGGACGCGTCGGCGCTGGTGCTCGTGGGCGGAAAGGTCCGTTCCGACTCCGACTTCGTCTTCTACAACCAGCCGGCCCATTCTTCCGGCGCGGTCCGCCACGAGGGCAAGCGCGACGTCGGCGGCCGGACGACCGACAGCCTGCTCGTCGACCTCGCCCGCGTGGAGCCCGCCGTGGAGGCCGTCGTGGTGGCCGCTTCTGCGGACGGCGGCTCCTTCGGCCAGGTCCCCGACCTCTACATCGAGGTGAGGGACGCCGCCCAGGGCAGCGTCGTGGCCCGCTTCGACAGCACCGGCGCCACGGTCGAGACGGCCTTCGTGCTGGGCGAGTTCTACCGGCGCCAGGGCGCCTGGAAGTTCCGGGCCGTCGGCCAGGGGTACGGCAGCGGCCTCGAAGGACTGGCCACGGACTTCGGCATCACCGTCGACGAGCCGCAACGATCCGCGGCGCCCGCCCCGCCCCTGCCGCACACCCCCGTTCCCCCTGCCGCGCCGCCCTCGCCCCGGTCTCCGACCCTGCCCGCCTTCCCGGCGACGGTCCCTCCGCCCGTCCACCAGGCCCCGCCTCCGCCGCCGGCCCCGCCCGCCGCGCCGGTACGGCTGACCAAGGTGACGCTCACCAAGGCCGCCCCCTCGGTGTCGCTGACCAAACAGGGAGGCACATCCGGCGCCCTGCGCGTCAACCTCAACTGGGAGGTGCGCAAGCAGTTCTCGGGGTGGGGCGCCAAACGCGGCCGTGCGGTCGCCCTGCACAACGACCTCGACCTCGACCTGTGCGCCCTGTTCGAACTCGCCGACGGCCGCAAGGGCGTCGTCCAGGCCCTCGGCAACGCCTTCGGCTCCCTGAACCAGCCGCCGTACATCCACCTCGACGGCGACGACCGCACGGGCGCGGTGTCGAGCGGCGAGAACCTCACCGTCAATCTCGACCGCAGGAACGACTTCCGGCGCATCCTGGTGTTCGTCACCATCTACGAGGGCGCGCGCTCCTTCGCCGACCTGCACGCCACGGTCACACTCCAGCCCCAGTACGGCGCACCGATCGACTTCTCGCTGGACGAGTGCACGGTCCCGTCCACCGTCTGCGCCCTCGCGCTCATCACCAACCACGGCGGCGACCTCGTCGTCCAGCGCGAGGCCCGCTACCTCGTGCCGGAGCGCGGCGTGAGCCCGCAGCGGACCGTCGACCACGCCTACGGGTGGGGCATGAACTGGACGCCGGGCCGCAAATAGGGCCGCCCGCGGCGAAGGGTCAGCCCTCGTCGGCGACGGCGTTCGGACGTGCGTAGGTGCGGCCCTTCCAGGCCGCACCGCGCCCCCGGTAGTGCTGCACCGCAGAGTCGACCGTCATCAGCAGGTAGAGGAACGCGGTGAACGGCAGCAGGGGAGCGAGCCACGGCGGCTGCCGGTAGTAGCGGAGCATCGGCAGGTACGTCCCCGTCATGACCAGCCACGCCAGGCCGCCGCACACGGCGGTCGGCACGCTGCCGACGGCGAGCCCGCACAGCAGGGCGAGCGGCGGCACCAGGTACACCAGGGCGAGGCCGAGCACCGTGCCGGCCAGCAGGAGCGGGCGGTGCCGCAGCTGGGCGTAGGCGCTGCGCGAGACCATCCGCCACAGGTCGTGCAGCCGTGGGTACGGGCGCACGCTGTCCACGCGGTCGGCCAGCCCCAGCCAGATGTGCCCGCCGCCGCCCTTCACGGCCCGGGCGAGCGCCACGTCGTCGATGACGGCGTGCCGGATCGAGTCGGGGATCCGGGCCCGCTCGGCCGCGTCGCTGCGCAGCAGGACGCAGCCGCCCGCCGCGGCCGCCGTACGCGATCCGCGCCGGCCGATCCGGCGGAAGGGGTAGAGCTGCGCGAAGAAGTAGACGAAGGCCGGCACCACCAGCCGCTCCCACAGGCTCTCCACCCGCAGCCGCGCCATCTGGGAGACGACGTCGAAACCCCCGGTGTCCGCCGCCGCCACCAGTTCGCGCAGGCTGTCGGGCGCGTGCGCGATGTCGGCGTCCGTGAGGAGGAGGTACTCGGGCCCCCGCGCGCGTGCCAGCGCGATCCCATGACGCACCGCCCACAGCTTCCCGGTCCAGCCCGCGGGCGGCTCGCCGGGCGAGTCCACGGTCAGGGGGAGCCCGCCGTGCCGCCGGGCGAGGGTCCGCGCCAGTTCCGCGGTGCCGTCGCCGCTGCCGTCGTCGACGAGGAAGACCTCCGCGTGGCCCGGGTAGTCCTGTGCGAGCAGCGTGGGCAGGCTCGCCGACAGCACGGCGGCCTCGTCGCGCGCGGGCACGACGACGCAGACGGAGGGCCAGCGCCGCGGCGCCGTGCGCACGGGAAGCCCGACGTCCGTGCGCCAGAAGAAGCCCTGACAGAGCAACAGCCACAGCCAGGCGGCCAGGGACACGGCGGCGATCCACGCGACGGTGCTCACGCGCGCAGTCTGCCCCACCCGGCCGGGCCGCACGGGCACATCGTCTATGGTGGCCGGGTGAAGATCGCGCTCATGGACTCCGGAATCGGCCTGCTGGCGGCCACCGCCGCGGTGCGACGCCTGCGGCCGGACGCCGATCTCGTGCTCTCCCTCGACCCCGACGGCATGCCCTGGGGCCCGCGCACTCCGCAGGACCTCACCGAGCGGGCCGTGGCCGTCGCCGAGGCCGCCGCGGCCCACCGGCCCGACGCCCTGATCGTCGGCTGCAACACGGCGACCGTGCACGCCCTGCCGGCCCTGCGGGCCCTTCTCGAACCCGCTGTCCCGGTGATCGGAACCGTCCCCGCGATCAAGCCCGCAGCGGCCGGCGGCGGTCCCGTCGCCATCTGGGCCACGCCCGCCACCACGGGCAGCCCCTACCAGCGGGGTCTGATCGAGGACTTCGCCGGCGGAGTCGCCGTCGCCGAGGTGCCCTGCTGGGGGCTGGCCGAGGCGGTGGAGCACGCGGACGAGACGGCGATCGACGCCGCGATCGCCGCGGCCGCCGCCCTCACCCCCGCTGAGGCGACGACCGTCGTCCTGGGCTGCACCCATTACGAGCTGGTCGCCGACCGCATCCGTGCCGCCGTGCGCCGTCCCGGGCGCCCGGCGCCGGTCCTGCACGGCTCCGCCGACGCCGTGGCCGCGCAGGCGCTGCGCAGGATCGGCGCTCGCCCCGAGCCCGGGACGACGGCGCCCGGCACCGTGACCGTCATCCTCAGCGGCCGCGTGGGCGGCCTCCCCGCGCCCGCCCTGGCCTACGCCGAAGGCCGCCTGCTCCAGGCCGTCGCCCCCGCCCGGTGATCGAGGCGCCCGGGCGCTCCACCGGGCGGAGCAGTCACCCTGCGCCACGAGGTACCGGCGCAGCGAAACCTGAGTAACCTCATGGATATGAGGGACCACCCCCACGACGAGAGCACCTCGCTGCCCGACGTCCCGCACGGCGACGCGCCCCGTCCCGAGGTCTGGACGGGCCGCGCCACCAACCGGTTCCAGTGGCTGCTCGCGCTCGTCGGGGCCGCCTGTATGGGGCTCGGCGTCGAGCTCGCCATCGACTCCGCGTGGACGTCCGGCATCGCTCCCCTCGCCATGTCGGTCTTCGGCTGCATCGCCGCCGGTCTGCTGGTCCTCTTCGGCACCCTCGCCTTCGTCCACGTCGACCTCAAGCTCGACGGGGAGGGCCTCGAAGTGCGCTGCGGCCACATCGGCCTGCCGCGCCGCCGCATCCCGCTCGCGCACGTCGCCGGCGCCGACTTCGAGCCCCTCGTCACCCCGCGCCACTGGGGCGGGTGGGGCTATCGCTGGCGGCCTGAGAAGGGGACCGCGGTCGTCGTGCGCAAGGGGGAGGGCGTGGTGCTGCGGCTCTGGGACGGGCACACGTTCACGATCACCGTGGACGACGCGGAGTCGGCCGTCCGCGTCATCAGGGACCGGCTGCGGACGGGCGCCGCGGGCGCGGCGCACTGAGGCCCGCGCGCGGCGGGCGCTCCCTCAGGCGGCCGGGCGGCCGCCGTGCACGCCTTGCTCGCACCGCGACGGCGCTCGGGACGACTCGGACGACTCGGACGCCGCGGGCTCCTCGGCGAGCGGTCGGGCCGTGGCCAGGCCCGCCAGCAGTCCCGCTCCCACCGTCACCGTGGTGAAGCTCAGCGCGTTGCCGGTCGTGGCGACGACGGCGAGAGCGGTGAGCGCGGCGCCCGCGGTGAGGACGACCGGCGTGGGACGCGGCGCACGCCACAGGGCGAACAGCACCCAGTAGAAGACCGCGGCGAGCAGCAGCACACCGACGACGCCCTGCTCGGCCGCCAGTTGCAGCGGCGCCGAGTGCGGCCTGCCGTCGGACGGCGTCGACCGGGCAGCCGTCTCGCTCAGCTCACCGAAACGCCCCGGACCCACGCCGAGGCCGCTCTCGCGGTGGGCCATGCCCAGCGCGTCCCGCCACAGACCGACCCGCCGCGACGTCAGCCGGTCCCGCACCGCGTCGGCGAGACTACCCGGCAGGACGTTCCCGGCGACCGCCCAGGTCAGACCGGCCACCGTGGCGGCGACGACCGCCAGCCCGGCGAGCGCCGGCCCTCGCTGCTGCGCCCGGCCGGCGGCCAGCGAGCACAGCAGCACGGCGCAACAGGCGACCACGGCCGCCGTCGACCCCAGCAGCGCGCCCGCGACGGCGACGCCCCCGGCGAGCAGCCACAGCGCGAGCCGCAGCACCGGTAAGGGCGTCGTCCAGGCGGCGCAGCACGCGGCGCCGGCCGACAGGGCCAGTGCCGCGGCGGTGGCGCCGGTGTGGCCCGGCGGTGCGACGATCTCCGGCCCCGGGCCCAGGCGGGGCAGGGCCACGGCCAGCGCGAGCCCGGCCAGGGCTGCGGCGCACGGCGCGGCGACCGGCATCAGCACGCCGAGGATGCGCCCCGCCGCGTACCCGGCGGCCAGCGCCAGCACCGCGAGCAGCACGCCCTCGGGGCGTCCGTCGTGCACGGCGGCGGTGACCAGGGACCAGACGGCGCAGCCCGCCAGGACAGTCACGCCCACCGCATCCGAAACGTTTCGTCTTTCCCCGGCCGCGTGCATGCCGGCAGACGTCGCCCCTGTGGAACCCACCCCGCCCCCCGAACCCGGTCGCCCCCCGACCGTGAGCCTGAACCCGTGACGGACCTGAACCGTGACGGACCCCGGCCGCTCGCGCGCGACCGGAGCTCTGCCTCACCGTAACGGCTGATGGGCGGTTTGTGGATGACTTGCGCCGGGTTGTACGACCACCGCCACGCCAGCGCGCGCCCGGCGGTCGGCGGGCGCACGAGAGCGCCAAGCCCGGGACCGGACGAGGGCGAGGGGCCGGTCGGTCCGCCCCTCAGACCGCGCTGTCGGCCAAAAGGTCACCCGCCGTACACTCCCGGAGTGACCGTCACCGCAACTTCCGTGGGCCAGCCGGACCAGCTGGAGCCTTCGACCGCGCCCGCCACGCGCGGCGGGCGGCTCCTGCGTCTCGTCCCGGCCGCCGCAGCGGCACTCTCCGGAGTGCTGCTCTACGTCAGCTTCCCGCCGCGCACCCTGTGGTGGCTGGCGCTGCCGGCCTTCGCCGTCTTCGGCTGGGTGCTGCGCGGGCGCGGCTGGAAGGCGGCCTTCGGCCTGGGCTACCTCTTCGGCCTCGGCTTCCTGCTGCCGCTGCTGGTGTGGACGGGTGTGGAGGTCGGACCCGGCCCCTGGCTCGCCCTGGTGGCCATCGAGGCGGTCTTCATCGCACTGGTCGGCGTGGGCATCGCCGCCGTCTCCAGGCTTCCGGCCTGGCCGGTGTGGGCGGCGGCGCTCTGGACCGCCGGCGAGGCGGCACGCGCGCGTGCGCCGTTCGGCGGCTTCCCCTGGGGCAAGATCGCCTTCGGCCAGGCCGACGGCGTCTTCCTGCCGCTCGCCGCGCTCGGCGGCACCCCCGTGCTCGGCTTCGCGGTCGTCCTGTGCGGGTTCGGCCTCTACGAGATCGTGCGTCTCGTCCTGGACCGGCGGCGCTCGGGCGAGGTACGTCGGTCGGCGGCCGCCGTCGCCCTGCTCAGCATGGCCGTCCCCGTCGTGGCGGCCGTGGCCGCCCGCACGCTGGTCAGCGACAAGGCCGAGGACGGCACCGCGACGGTCGCCCTCGTCCAGGGCAACGTCCCCCGGCTCGGCCTGGAGTTCAACGCCCAGCGCCGGGCCGTGCTCGACTACCACGCGCGCGAGACGGAGCGCCTGGCCGCCGAGGTCGCGGCGGGCAAGGAGCCCCGGCCCGACTTCGTGCTGTGGCCCGAGAACTCCTCCGACATCGACCCCTTCGCCAACGCCGACGCCGCCGTCGTCATCGACCGCGCGGCCAAGGCGATCGGCGTGCCCATCTCGGTCGGCGGAGTCGTCGAGCGCCACGGCAAGCTCTACAACGAGCAGATCCTGTGGGACCCGGTCGAGGGACCCACCCAGACGTATGACAAGCGCCAGGTCCAGCCGTTCGGCGAGTACCTGCCGATGCGCTCCCTCATCGGAGCGATCAACAGCGACTGGACGTCGATGGTCCGCAAGGACTTCAGCCGGGGCACCAAGCCGGGCGTGTTCGCCATGGACCGGGCCAAGGTCGGCCTGGTCACCTGCTACGAGGCCGCGTTCGACTGGGCCGTGCGCTCCGAGGTCACCGACGGCGCCCAGCTGATCTCCGTGCCCAGCAACAACGCCACCTTCGACCGCAGCGAGATGACCTACCAGCAGCTCGCCATGTCCCGGGTCCGCGCCGTCGAGCACAGCCGGACCGTCACGGTGCCCGTGACCAGCGGGGTCAGCGCGATCATCATGCCCGACGGGAAGATCACCCAGAAGACCGGCATGTTCGTCGCGGACTCCCTGGTGCAGAAGGTGCCGCTCCGCTCCTCGGAGACGCCGGCCACCAAGCTCGGGATCCTGCCCGAGATGCTCCTGGTGCTCGTCGCGGCGGGCGGCCTGGGATGGGCGGTCGCCGCCGGCGTGCGGACCCGGCGGAACCCGGCGAGCTAGCCGGCCCACCCGGATAGGGTCGGATCATGCCGACTCCTGACTTCATCACCGAGATCCGGGCCTCCGCGGGACATCACCTGCTCTGGCTTCCCGGCGTCAGCGCCGTCGTCTTCGACGACGAGGGGCGGGTGCTGCTGGGACAGCGCGCGGACAACCGTCAGTGGACCGTGATCAGCGGCATCCCGGACCCCGGCGAGCAGCCCGCCGACTGCGCGGTCCGCGAGGTCTACGAGGAGGCGGGCGTGCACTGCGTCCCCGAACGCGTCGTCCTGGTGCGCGCGGGGAGGCGTGTGGAGTATCCGAACGGTGACGAGTGCCAGTTCATGGACGTCACCTTCCGCTGCCGGGCCGTCGGGGGCGAGGCACGCGTCAACGACGACGAGTCCGTCGCCGTGGGCTGGTTCGAGTTGGACGCCCTGCCGCCGATGCGCGAACGGCAGGTGTTCCGCATCAAGCAGGCGCTCTCCGACGAACCCACGTGGTTCGAGACCACGGCATCCCAGTGAACTGTGGGCGGTGACCACATAGGGCGGGGGTCGACCTCTGCCTAGGGTCGAAGCATGACTTCGCCCCAGGTCGCCGCCTTCGGCCCCGCCGCACCCTCGCTCGACCTCGGAGGTCGCACCGCCCTCGTCACCGGCGCCGCCGGCGGCATCGGACGCGCCTGTGCGGTGCGCCTCGCGGCAGCCGGGGCCGAGGTACGGGCCGTCGACCGGGACGAGGCGGGTCTGGCGAGGCTCATCGAGAGCGCCGTCGGACTGCCCGGCTCGGTCGAGCCGTACGCCCTGGACCTCACCGACCTGGACGCCGCCGAGCAGGCCGCCGCCGGGACCGACGTCCTGGTCAACAATGCCGGACTGCAACGGGTAGCCCCCCTGGAGGACTTCCCGCCGGACGTCTTCCACACGGTGCTCACCGTGATGCTGGAGGCGCCCTTCCGGCTCATCCGCGGCGCCCTGCCCCACATGTACGGGCAGGGGTGGGGCCGCATCGTCAACGTGTCGTCCGTCCACGGGCTGCGGGCCTCCGCCTACAAGTCGGCGTACGTGGCGGCCAAGCACGGACTCGAGGGGCTGTCCAAGACCGCCGCGCTCGAGGGCGCGCCTCACGGCGTGACCTCCAACTGCGTCAACCCCGCCTATGTGCGCACCCCGCTCGTCGAACGACAGCTCGCCGACCAGGCGCGGACGCACGGCATTCCCGAGGAACGCGTGCTGGCCGAGGTCCTGCTGCGCGACAGCGCCGTCAAACGGCTCATCGAACCGGACGAGGTCGCCGAGGCCGTCGCCTATCTGTGCGGCCCCCAGGCTTCCTTCGTCACGGGCGCCTCACTGGTCCTGGACGGCGGCTGGACGGCGCACTGAGCGTGCCCGCCGACCGCGCCCGCGGAGTTTTCCACAGGGCTGACGGGCCGGCCGGGTGATGAGGAATCCTGTGACCATGTCCCGCGATCACCTGCACGGAGCCGTGACGGCCCCCGGCACCGCCGCCCACGACGCCGACGCGCCGTTCCTGGAACTGCTCGCCCGCGGCGCGGCCGCCGACGCCTATGACCGGCCCGTGCTGCTGGCCCGCGCAGAGGGAGGGTCGGACGAGCGGATCGCGGCACTCGAACACGCCCGGCTGCTCGCGCTGCGGGTCCGCGCGGAACTGGAGGGCCGGCGCCGCCGGGAGGCCGAGCTCTCGGCGCTCTTCGAGACGGCCCACGACCTCGCCGGCCCGCGCGACGTGGACGCCGTCCTGCAGGCGATCGTGCAACGGGCCCGCTCCCTGCTCGGCACCGACATCGCCTACCTCAGCCTCAATGATCCGGCCAGGGGCGACACCTACATGCGGGTCACCGAGGGCTCCGTCGCCGCCCGTTTCCAGCAGCTGCGCCTCGGAATGGGGGAGGGGCTCGGCGGTCTGGTCGCCCAGACGGCCCGTCCGTACGTGACCGACGACTACTTCCGCGACGACCGCTTCCGGCACACGGCGGCCATCGACGCGGGCGTGCGCGACGAAGGCCTGGTGGCGATCCTCGGCGTGCCGCTCACCCTGGGACCGAACGTCATCGGCGTGCTGTTCGCCGCCGACCGGCGCGCCCGGGTCTTCGAACGGGAGCAGATAGCCCTCCTGGGCTCCTTCGCGGCGCTCGCCGCGGCCGCCATCGACACCGCCAACCTGCTCACCGAGACCCGCTCCGCGCTGGCCGGTCTGGAGCGCGCCAACGAGATCATCCGGGACCGCAGCGCGGTCATCGAGCGCGCCTCCGACGTCCACGACCGGCTGGCCGAACTGGTCCTGCGCGGTGGCGGGGTCCACGACGTGGCCGCCGCGGTCTCCCAAGTACTCGACGGAGCAGTGGAGTTCACGGACAGCGCGCCCGCCGACGCCCTGGAGGCGTCCCGCGCGGAAGGGCACGCCGTACGTCACCGGGACGACTGGGTCGCGGCCGTGGCGGCCGGCGGGGAACTGCTCGGCGCGCTGGTGCTGCGCGGCCATCCGGGACTCGATCCGGTCGACCAGCTGACGCTGGAACGCGCCGCGATGGTGACCTCCCTGCTGCTGCTGGCCAGACGATCCGCGGCAGAGGCCGAACAGCGTGTGCGCGGCGAACTCCTCGACGACCTGCTCGACGCCCGCGACCGCGACCCGCGCCTGCTGCGCGAGCGCGCCGCCCGGCTGCGCGCCGACCTCGACGCGACCCACGTCGTGCTCGCCGCCCGCCTCGACGTGGTCGCACCCGACGCCGACCACGAGGCGGCCGCCCGCCGCCGCCTGTCGGCCGCCGCCTCCCACCTGGCCGCCACCCGGCACGGCCTGTCCTCCTCCCGCGACGGCGGCACCGTCCTGCTGCTCCCGCTGGAAGCCGGCGACAGCGCGACGGAACTGGCCCGCCGTACGGCGCTGCACCTGGGCGACGCCGTCCACGAGACGGTCACGGTGGGCGCGTCCGGCCCGGTGCGCGACCTCGCCGCCGCGCCGGACGCGGTGGTCGCCGGGTACGAGGAGGGCCGCCGGTGCCTGGACGCGCTGAGACTGCTGGGCCGCCGCGGTGACGGGGCGGCCGCCGAGGACTTCGGCTTCCTGGGCCTGCTGCTGGCCGGCGAGCGCGATGTCACGGGCTTCGTGGCCCGCACCATAGGCAAGGTCGTCGCCTATGACGAACGGCGCGGCACCGACCTGCTCCGCACCCTCGACGCGTACTTCGCCTCCGGCATGAGCCCGGCCCGCACCAAGGACGCGCTCCACGTCCACGTCAACACGGTGGCCCAGCGCCTGGAGCGCGTCGGCCGGCTCCTGGGCGACGACTGGCAGAGCCCGGCCCGTGCCCTGGAGACCCAACTGGCCCTGCGCCTGCACCGGTTGGCGGATCCGACCCGGCACTGACCGCGGACGGACCACCCGCCACGAAGGCGTCGGCACAGCCGGCCCCGCCCTCGCCTCGACGCCCCCGCACGCTGGAGCGGCGTACGGGGGCGGGAGCGGGGCTGGGAGAGCGGAACGGGACGCAGGCGCACGCCCGGTGGGCGCCCGGGTGGGATCAGACGGCGCGCGCATCCGCGGCGGGAGCCTGCTCGGGCCGGTGTTCCGTGGCGGCCCCGACGTCGGCCAGGTCGCGATGCCGGGTCTCCTTGGCGACTCCCACGGCCACGACCGTCAACAGGGCCGCGGCGATCACGTACAGGGCGATCGGCGTGGAGCTGTCGTAGTCGGCGAGCAGGGCGGTGGCGATGAGCGGGGCCGGGGCGCCCGCCGCGACCGAGGCGAACTGGGCGCCGATCGACGCGCCGGAGTAGCGCATCCGGGTAGCGAACATCTCGGAGAAGAACGCCGCCTGCGGCGCGTACATCGCCCCGTGCAGCACCAGGCCCACGGTCACGGCGAGCACGAGGCTGCCGAAGTCACCGGTGTCGACGAGCGAGAAGAAGGGGAACATCCAGAGCCCGATGCCGACCGCCCCGGCCAGGTACACGGGCCGCCGCCCGATCCGGTCGGACAGCGCACCCCAGGCGGGGATCACCGCGAAGTGCACGGCGGACGCGACGAGCACGGCGTTGAGGGCGGTCTGCTTGGAGACCCCGGCCGAGGTGGTCGCGTACACGAGGATGAACGCGGTGATGACGTAGTAGGAGATGTTCTCCGCCATGCGCGCGCCCATCGCCACCAGCACATCACGCCAGTGGTGCCGCAGCACGGACACCAGCGGCAACTGCTCGGTGTCCGCCGTCGCCGTCGCCGCCGTCGCCGCCGTCGCCGCCGTCCTGCGGGCCTCGGCCTGCGCCAACGCCTGCCGGAACACGGGCGATTCGTCGACCGACAGCCGGATCCACAGGCCGACGATCACGAGCACTCCGGAGAGCAGGAAGGGGATCCGCCAACCCCAGGACGCGAACGCGGCGTCCGAGAGCAGGGCGGTCAGCAGGGACAGCACGCCGGAGGCGAGCAACTGCCCCGCGGGCGCGCCGGTCTGGGGCCACGAGGCCCAGAACCCGCGCCGCCGGGCGTCTCCGTGCTCGGACACCAGCAGAACGGCCCCGCCCCACTCGCCGCCGAGCGCGAAGCCCTGGATCAGGCGCAGCGTGGTCAGCAGCACCGGCGCGGCGGCCCCGACGGTCGCATGGGTCGGCAGCAGCCCGATCGCGAAGGTCGCCCCGCCCATCAACAGCAGGCTCAGCACCAGGAGTTTCCTGCGCCCGAGCCGGTCCCCGTAGTGCCCGAAGACGAGCGCCCCGAGCGGCCGCGCGGCGAACCCGACCGCGTAGGTCAGAAACGACAGGAGCGTGCCGACGAGCGGATCGGAGTCCGGGAAGAACAGCTTGTTGAAGACGAGGGCGGCGGCGGAGCCGTAGAGGAAGAAGTCGTACCACTCGATGGTGGTGCCGATCAGGCTGGCGGCGACGATGCGCTTGAGGCCGGCGGGGGGTGGGGGAGCGGTTGTTGCTGATGCCATGGACGCCACTTCCTCGTGTGCGGTGGGGACGGGTACGTGTCGGCACACGGTAGGAAGACGCAGGTCAGGAGCACATGTGGCGGGGCGACATAGTTCGAGGGTCGGCTATGCGTGGGGCCACCATGCCGGCCCCTGAAGCAGGACGTCTTGGGGCTCATCGCCTCAGGGCCGCTGCGTGGTGGAGGCCTGACCGAGAGGCCGCCCCGGCTTGCCGGCCCCGACCGCCTACCGGCGACAGCAGGTCGGCGAGCTCGGTGGCGGAACGCGACACAAGCCGAACCTGCGGATCGCGCTCACGCACGATCCGCAGGTTGCCGGTCCTTAACGAGCCCTATCAGCGCTTCGACGGGAGACCCGTCACTGCCGCGCGGTATGTTGCCTGAGCCGTCGCAGCAGCGCCGCGAACTCCGTCGACATGGTCGTGTCCGACTGCACCAGGACGGATGCGTGGCCGCCCTCCTCAACCGTGATCGAGTAGCTCATGGCGTCCCTGGCGAGGCTGGAGGGCTCCCCGGTCCCTTCCGCTTCCGCCACCGACCGGGCGGCTGCGGACACCAAGCGGTGCATTTCGGCAGCGGCTCCTCGGGGCAGGGTGTCCGTGTCCAGGACCTGCGGCGGAAGGCCGGCGAGAACTGTGGCAGCCAGCCCGCCGTCTGTCCTCAGGGTGATCTTCATGGCACCTCACGGCCGTCGAGCGCCCTCCGCCGGAAAGGCGGAGGGCGCAGCAGATCAACGGCCGCTGGTCACACCACCCTTCAGCATGGCCACGTCGTTGCTCAGTTCCTGGACCTGGCCCGCAAGCGCCTGAACCCGCCTGGCCACTGCCGCCACGGAATCCTGCTGGCCCGCGTCACTGTTCTCGTCGACCATGAGGCCCTGTTCCCTCGCGATCCCGGTCGGCACCCCGGTGACGGTGATGCCCACCTGCTGCCACGCGCCCAGCACGGCCTGCTGCTGGAGGCCGCCGACTTCGTAGAGATCCCCTGCCTTCTGGTAGGTGGTGTCGGCGAATTCCTGGAACCGCGTCTCGCTGTTGGACGCCTTGAGCGATTCGTACCAGATCATTCCCGGGGCCTCCCACGCGTGTCCGCCGATGGCTGCCGCCGTCAGGTAGAAGGCTTTGTTCGGGATTCCGGAGTTGTAGTGCACCCCACCGTGGTCCTCCGACGTGTGCACGTAGTTCGACATGTGGTCGGGCTGCGGATCCCGTGCCCAGGCGTGTCCAGGGGCCCTCATCGATCGCAGAGCGTCCTTCTGAACCATGGGTGTGAAGACCTCGCGGCCGATGAGCCAGTCCGCCTGATCGGCCGTCTGGTTCAGCGTCCACTGCTCGACCAGCGTCCCGAACACGTCGGAAATGGACTCGTTCAGAGCCCCGGACTGGTCGCGATAAACGAGTCCCGCGGTGTGCTCGGTCACTCCGTGCGCCAATTCGTGGGCGATCACGGAAAGCGAGCCCGTGAGATCGGAGAAGATGATTCCGTCACCGTCGCCGAAGCACATTTCCCGCCCGTCCCAGAAGGCGTTGTTGTACTTCTCGTCGTAGTGGATGTAGCCGTCCAGGCGCATTCCCTGGCCATCGATGGAATTCCGGGCGAACACTCGTTGGTAGAAGTCTCGAGTCCTGCCGAGGGCGTCGAACGCCCGGTTGGCGGCGCCGTCCGAGGACGGCGGGCCGTCCTCGGACCGGGCCAGTACCGCGAAGGCGAGATCCGTGCCGTTTCGGCAGTCGAAGACCGTCCTGCGCCCGTTCCCGGGCGTGGCGGCGCCGGGGAAGGCTGCCAGAACCGTCCGCGCGCCCCTCAGGCGGGCAGTGGTGAGCAGCGTGTTCAGCGCCGCCTTCCGCACCTCGACGTTGTCGCTTTCCAGAAGTTCCTCGAGGATGTACGGGGGAATCGCGCAGTTCACTCGAAGTACGCTCGTCATGGGGGACTCCGTGATCCTAAGACGAAGGTTTGTTGATGATTCTCCGATTGCCGTCCACCGAGACCGCCCAGGGCAAGGCGATAACCGGACTTGCCGGAGCGTCCGGATGGGCTGGGCTGTGAGATGTGGCCGATCAAAGCGGCCTGACCGTCGACCACTTCTCATGTGGTCACGGTGTGGGTTTTCTCTCGATATCAGCATTGCAGGGTTCCGGGCGCGTTGCCACATATCACCGACCAGTTACAGGAAGGGTGTTGACTTTTTCGATTTCACATAACTCCCCGCATTCGCCCCGATTCTTTGGGTGGGGGCGGGTATCGCTTCAAGGCCGAGCTTCTGGACGTGAGGGGCCGCGGGCGGCGCAGGGTTGACGAGCCGACAGGGCGAGGATTCGCGTGTGGCTGTCCAGTTGCGGGGGGCTTGTCGTCGGCAGACAGTGGAAATGTGAGGTAAAAGCGGGGCGTGGCGTCATGTCACGTCTTCACGCGGCGGGCGTTGAGGCGGCGAAGATCAGCGGCATGAATGCGCACCGGCCCTGCCTCTGGTGCCGGACCCGCGCCCGTGTCCACAGGGACGAGTTGCACGTGGATGCCGGCACGTGGATGCCGGCGTACTCGGCGAGAACGGGTCACCGAGACGAACGGACGGGAGAAGGCGTCCGCCGCCTCCATGCGTCGCGCTCGGCCCTGACGGACCGCTCGGAGTCGCCCGCGCTCTTCGGGGTCCGTGCGATCCAGCCACTCCGGTCCGACACGACCAGTTGCCCGTGACGGGGAGAAGGCACCCCGTCCTCGATGGGAGACGCACACGCCACCGAGGTGAACAGGAGCCAAGCGATGAACCTGCGGCCGGTCGAGATCAAGGTCAACGTGGAGGGCGACGTTTCCGCGGCGCTGTCGGCCCTCGGGGGGACCCGGGACGCGATGGCGACGCGTCTCATCTGGTTCGCCGAAGAGGGGAAAGGCGTGGCCGAGGGGCGGCTTCCGCTGCTGACCAGCGGCGGGATCATACGGTTCAGAATCGGTGCCGCTGCGGACGACCTGACCGTAAAGCTGCGCCCGTGCACCGTTGAGCAACTGATCGGCCGGTTCTCCGCGGCCTTCAAGGAGGAACCTTTCACCTACAAGATCGACGAGGACTGGTCGGCGGGGGGCCGGGTGCTCGCCGCCTCCGCGGGGCGTACGTGTCCGCCGGGGACTCTGTCGGGCGCGGTGGAGCACGGAGCGGATCCCACCGCTGCGATGGACGCGATGCAGAAGCGGTTCCTGTCCGCCTGCGGGCCCGCCGTTCCGCTCGACGGGCTGGTCGCGCTGGGGCCCGTCCTCTCGGCGAAGGCCGACGACGTCCCGCTGGACGACCTGGAAGTGGACCTGGAGACGTGGTCGGCCGCCGGTCTCGAGTTCCTGGAGGTGTCCTTGCGAGTGAAGCCCAAGGACGAGGACGATGCCGAGAAGCTGACGGACCGGGCGGAGCGTAAACAGCGGAAGCTGGAGGAAGCGGTGCGCGAGCGCGGGGTGACCCTCTCCGATAATTCGGAGAACAAGACTCGCCGCACTCTCACCGCCTTGGCGCAGGCGGTACGAACCAGCTGAGACGGTGCGTGAGTTGGAGCCCGCGGCGAAGCCGGAGCGGTCCGCCCCGGCCTCGCCGCCGACCGCACCGGCCTCGCACACCGCTGCCTCGCCGGCTTCCTCGAAGGTGCCCGCTTCCTGCGAAGCGGGCACCTGCCGTCGGCGCGTGGCCGGGGCTGCAGGAAGGGGTCAGCCTCGTCGGCTGCGGCGCGCCCGGCCGGCCGTGATGGTGAAGCCCGCCCCCAGGGCGACCACGACGGCCGCGCATCCTGCGATCAGTCCGACCGGCGCGGAGGTCCCCGTCTCGGCGAGCGGCGGCTTGCTGCCGCTGGGCGACGGCTCCGGAGAGTCGGACGGCGTCGACGGCGTCGACGGCGTCTGCGGCGCCGGCGGGACCTTCGACGTGGTGGGAGGCGTGGTGGACGGCTGAGGAGTCTCCGGCGGCGTCGGGCTGCTCGACGGCGGCGCACCGCCCCCCGGCTGGGTAGGCGTCGCGGGGGCGGACGGCGTCGGCTGGGACGGCGACTCCGGCGCCTCGGGAGCGCACGGCTTGTCCCCGCCGTTCCACGCCGCTATGAGGTGGTAGGGGGTGACGATGTTGTCCGGCTCGTAGGGGGCGGGGCCGTGTCCGTCCCCCTCCTTCCCGTCGTAGCTGACGTCATCGCCGTACAGGTCGATCTGGCCGTAGCAGGTGGGCGGTTGGACGATGAGCTTCTGCCAGGTGCGCTTGGCGTCGTCGCTCCCGGCGACGTCCGCCGCGGTGAGGTGGACGGTGGTTTTGTCGACCAGCGTCTGGTGCCCCGAGACGAACCAGTTGGGCCCCTCGGTGGTGTACTCGGCGAGCGAGACCGGGTAGGTGCAGCCCTCTCCGACGGTCTGGTGAGGTGCGAGCCGCACCTCGACGGTGCCGGGCACCGTCTCCCAGGCGTGGAAGCCGCCCTGGGACGTCCAGTCGGCGCCTACGACGTTTCCGTCGGCGCCGACGATCCGGTACTGGACCGTGGCCGACTGGCAGGCGCCGTCCGTCCCGGCGTACGCCGTTCCCGCTCCGAGCACGGGAAGGGCCGCTGCGAAGAACGCGCTTGCAGCCAGGGGCGCCAGGGATCTGAGGTGTTGTGAACGCGACAAAGGGAGCCTCTGGTTCAAGGTGAGGGTGGGGGGTGGGGAGGGGTTCATCGAGAAGGCGGCCCGGCGGCGAGGCAGGCGCGACCGCGTCCTGCGACCGATCCGCTGACCGCGGGAGCAGTGAAGTGAGCTGCATTCTCGCCATGTTCCGCAACGCGCGTCAATCCTCGGCCGTTTCGCTCGGAGGCCGGGGCGGGAGCGCCGTTGTGCGGGCGTCCTTCGACGTCCGGCAGTCGGGACGATTCAGCGGAGTCGCCCTGGTGGGGGCAGCACGCGCAGGGCCTCCGGTGGGACGGCGTGGTCGAGGAGATGGAGGGGGGCCGGGCGGACTCCGGCGGCTTCGGCGGCGTCCCAGTGGGCGAGGGCTCGCGGGAGGTCGACGAGGCCGTGTATCAGCGGGAGTTCGGTGTCGGAGTGCCCGTCGGAGAGGTGGGCGTGGAGGAGGGACTCCAGGCGGCAGGAGGCGAGGGTGCCGGGGAGGTGGAGTGCGGGATGGTGCTGGGTGCGGGCGGCGGCGTGGCCGGTGAGGGCGGCGGCCGGGAGGTCCGGCGCCAGGTGGGTCTCGGTGGCGTCCAGGGCCAGCAGGCCGCCTCCGAGGATGAGCACGTCCTGGACCTCACGCATGCGGTGCAGCGCTCGTGCGGTGTCGAAGCAGTGCGGGAAGGAGTCGTCCACGACGATCGTTCCGGGCCGCAGCAGGTCCACGTCCACCAGGGTCGTCGTGCTGCCGCTGACCGCTGCGACGATGACGTCGGCTGTCCGGTAGATCTCGGCGGGCAGGTTCCTGGCGTCCTCCGACTTGAGGATTTGCACCGGCGTCCGCGGGTGCCCGGCCGACAGTTCGGCGGCCAGCTCGTGGAGCCGGGGCGCGCTGCCGGGCAGGTCGCAGAGCAGGACGCGGGCCGGTGGACGGGGGCTGCGAGCGAGGAGCAGGCGCAGCGACGACGTGCCGATGGACCCGCAGCCGACGACGGCGAGGGTGAGTTCGCCGAGGTCGCGGGCGGTTGCGGCGAGCGCGGCGTGGACGGTTTTGACGACGGCGACGGTCGTGGCCGCGTGCCCGGTGGTCAGGGCGGTGAGCGTCGGGTTGGCGGCGGTCGCCTGTGCTGCGCGCAGAACGTCGTAGCCGTAGCCGGTCAGAGACGGGATCATGCCGGCCAGAGAGACGCAGCGGGCGCCGAGGGATGCGGCGTGTTCGACGGCGCGCGCGGTGAGACCGGCCAGCGTGGTCGGGTCACCGGCGCGAAGCGGGCCGGTCAGTTCGTCGGCGAACAGCGGCAGAGAGACGAAACCGGATCTGCCCAGAGGGGTGGTGAGGTGTTCCAGAAGTCTGGCCCTGCCGTCCGGGAACAGGAGGGCCCGGATGTGTTCGCGGCCGGGGCCCGTGTGCGGGGGGAGTCCGGCGAGTGCGGCCAGGTGGTGAGGCGCGGGAAGGTAGCCGATGAGTGCGGCGTCGAGGGGGGCGAAGGTCGGTGCGGAGTTCCTCCCGGGACGGACGGGTTCTTCGAGCCGGCTTCTCAACTCGGTGGTGAAGTCGCGCAGTTCGTCCTCGGTGAGGGCGGTCGCCGAGGCGCGGGCCGTGATGCGCAGGCCTTCGCCGTCGGGGGAGGGGCGCACGGCCAGGAAGACGTCGGTGCCCATCGGCGGCGGGGCGAGTTCGGCGTCGTCCGCCTGGAGGGTCAGGGCCGTGTCGGGGGGCGTGCCGAGAGCGGTGAAGTCCAGGAAGGTGAAGAAGAACTGGGCGGTGCGGGGCAGGCCTTGGGGCGTGCGCAGGTCCAGGGGGCCGGTGGCGCGGGCCGCGACCGACTCTGCGGCGACACGGCGCAGGTCGTCTTCGAAGCCGGGGGTGGAGACGCCGTGGGGCGAGGGTGCGGGGGTGAGGCCGGGGCGCAGGGCCACCGCCTCGCTGAACGGGCCGAAGACGCGGTGGGCGTCCGGCGTGGTGTCGTCCCGGCCGGTGACGGCCATGCCGAGGACCAGGTCCCTGCGTCCGGTGAGGGCGGCGAGGGCGCGGAAGTACGCGGTCAGGACCGGGGCGTGGAGCGTGGTGCCGCAGGTCCGGGCGAGGTGGCGCAGAGAGCGGGCGCGGTGCGCATCGAGGGTGAAGGCGGTGAGGTGGAAGCCGCGGGCGGCGCCGTCGGGAGGGAGCGCGCGCAGGACGGGCGCGGTGTACGGCGTGCGATGGCGGGCGCGGTACTCCTCGGTCTGCGGGTCGGGAGCCTGGGGGGCCGTCGGCTGGTGCTGAGCGGTGCGGTGCAGGACGTGGTCGCGGAAGGTCGAGCGCAGGGGTTCCAGGCCATGGGGGAGGCCGCGGGCGAAACGGCCGTACACGGCGAGGAGTTCGCGGGTGAGCAGTGCCGCGCTGAACCCGTCGCCGATGAGGTGGTGGGCGTGGACGAGGAGGACGTGCTCGTCCGGTGCGACGGTGAACAGGCGCAGCCGCAGCAGGGGCCACGCCCAGGGTTCGAAGCGGCGGTTCGCCTCCTCGGCCGCGCGTGTCTCCAGCAGGCCGGGATGGGCGAGGACTTCCGTCGGGACGGGGAGTCGCAGCGAGGCGGGAAGCTCCTGCTGCACGGGTGGGCGGGCGCCTGCCGGAAAGACCGTGCGGAGCATGGCGTGCCGGGCCACGAGGACGTCGACGGCGCGTTGGAACAGGTTCGGGTCGAGGCGGCCGCGGATGCGGAAACGGGCCAGCCAGGCGGGATTGCCCCTGGAGCCGCCGGAAGGACCGGCAGCTCCGGGCGTCCCGGAGGCGATGGCGTCGGCGAGGAGGAAGCCCTGCTGTGAGGGGGTGAGGGGGTAGGGAGTGAGGAGGTCCGCGGCCGCCTCTCGTTCGGGACGTCGCCGTCCGGTCGGCTCGGCGGTGGCCGTGCCGTCGTCCGAGCCGCCCCCCGTCGGCGCGGCCTTGGCGGCGGCGTCGATCGCGGCGGCCAGGGCGCTCAGGGTGCGGTGCGTGTAGACGGCGGTCGGGCGAGGCAGTGTGGGGCGTTCCCGGCGTAGACGGGAGAACAGTTCCAGCACGGCGATGGAGTCGCCGCCGAGTGCGAAGAAGTCGTCCCGGCTGCTGATGCCGGACTGCGGGACGTCCAGCAGCTCGGACCAGGCCTGCGCGAGCAGAAGCTCGGTGGGGGTGGCGGGAGCCGTGCGCGTGGGTTCGGTGTCCTCGTGCCGGGCGCCGGCAGGCCCGGTGTGCGTGCGTCGGGTGCTTCCGGGCTCGGTGTCCGTGGATTCCCTTCCGGGGGCGAGCCTGTTGCGGTCGATCTTGCCTGTGCCGGTGAGCGGCAGGGCCGGGAAGGAGTGGATGCGGCCGGGGAGCATGTACGGGGGGAGCGTGCGGGAGAGGAAGGCGCGCACCTCGCGGGGGTCGAGGGCGTCCGCCCCGGTCCTGGGCTCGGCGAACGCCACGAGCCTTCCGTCGCGCAGCAGTACGGCCGCGCGGGCCACACGGGGGTGCGCGAGCAGGGCGGCCTCGACCTCGCCGAGTTCGACGCGGTGGCCGCGGACCTTGACCTGGTCGTCGAGCCGGCCCAGGAACTCCAGTACTCCGTCGGCCCCGCGGCGGACGCGGTCGCCGCTGCGGTACCAGCGGCGACCGTCCCGTTCGGTGAAGGCGGCGGCGGTGAGCCCGGGTTCGCCCAGGTAGCCGGGGGTGAGGCCGGTTCCGGCGATGAGGAGTTCGCCGGATTCGCCGGAGGCGCATGCGCGGCCGTCCTCACCGATCACCATCACTTCGGCGCCGGCGACCGGGCGGCCGATGGGAAGGTGGCGCACGTCGTCGGCGGGCCGGGCCTCGATGACGTGGCAGGTGGCGTTGACCGTGGCCTCGGTCGGACCGTAGAGGTTGGAGATCCGGTGGGGGCGCGGGGTGCGGGGACTGTGATCCGCCGAAGCGCCGAGGAGGTCGAACCAACGGCGCACATGGGCGGCGGGCAGGGCCTCGCCGCCCACGTGGACCCAGCGCAGGGCGGAGAGGTCGGGGGCTGCTCCGGTGCGGCGGGTGCGTTCCTCGGCGGCGGTCAGCAGGCGTTCCCACAGTGTCGGAACCGAACTCCAGACCGTGATCCGGTCCGCGACGACATGGTCGAGCAGCGCGTCGGGATCGCGCAGCAGGTCCCGCGAGAGGGTGTGCACGGTGGCCCCGCTCAACAGCGGGGCGAGCAACTGCCGTACGGAGGCGTCGAAACAGACCGACGCCGTCTGCGCGAGCCGGTCGCCCGGGCGGTAGCCGAAGGCGGCCAGCGACCAGTCGAGGTAGTTCGTCATCGACCGGTGGGTGATGGGGACCGCTTTGGGACGGCCGGTCGAGCCGGAGGTGAAGATGACATAGGCGATGGCCTCGGGGTCCGTGGCGCCGTCCCCGGGGTCGGCGATCGCCGCTTCGTCCAGGGGATCGGCGAGGCAGACCGCTGTGACGCCGTCCAGATCGGCGGTCGCCGCACGGCTCGCCGCGTCGCAGACGAGCACGCGCACCCCCGTGCGGGCCAGTTGGTCCCGGTGCCGCGCGGCGGGGTGGGTGGCGTCCAGCGGAACCCAGCCGGCGCCGGCCCGAAGGACGCCGACGACCGCGGTGACCGTGTCCGTGCCGCCCGGCTCGGTCAGCAGCCCCACCAGGTCGCCGCTGCGTACGCCGTGGGCGTGAAGCCGGGCGGCGAGGGCGGCGGAGGCGGTGTCGAGGGCGGCGTAGGTGAGCGTGGACCCGTCGTCCCCGGCGACGGCGACGGACCGCGGTGTGGCGCGGAACCGAGCACACAGCCGGGCCACTATCCCGTCACCGTCCCCGAGGACCGCGCCGTCCCCCATGACGCCGTCGTCCCCCATGACCGCACCGGCCGCACCGGCCGCACCGGCCGCGATGGCCGCACCGGCCGCGGCGTCTGTGCCGTCCGCACGGCTCAGGGCGCGGACCGGTGTGCCGACGGGGTGTGCAACCGAGACCGCGGTGGGCGCGGGGCCGGTGACGGCGGCGCGCAGTTCGGCGACGTACTCGTCGGCGAGGCGGCGTACGGTCTCGGGGCGAAACAGCCGGGCCGGGTAGTTCCACGACAGGCGCAGAGCGGCGTCCGCCTCCCAGCAGAGCAGGCCGAGCCGGGTGGCGGCGGACGCGGTGGCCGCGGCGGTGGGCGTGACCGTGACGGGCCAGTCGGGGCCGTGAACCACCGGAAAGCGGGCGAAGCTGAACCCGGCCTCGGCTGCGGTGCGCGGCGCGAGGCCTGTGGCGGGCCGCAGTTCGGACAGCAGCCGGGCGAAGTCCGCGCTGCTCAGGGTCGCGTGGGCCTCGGTCTCGCGCCACATCAGCCGGAGTCGCTCGGCGAGCGTGCCGACCGGCTCGTCGGGGTCGACTGCCACGAACACCGGCAGTGTGTCGGCCAGCGGCCCCACCAGACGGTCGATGCCTGGCACGCGTGCTTCGCGGCGGGCCCGCGCCACGTTGACCGCGACGGTCCGCCGCCCGCTCCACCTGGCCAGACATCGGCCGTATGCCGCCAGCAGCAGATGGAACAGCGAGACCCCGTTCCGCGCGGCGGTCTCGCGCAGTGCGGCGGTGAGGGTCTCGTCGATGCCGGTGGCGTGGTGGCTGAGGGGTGGGGCGGGGGCTGCTTCGGGGTCGGCGTCGTACGGCAGGGAGAAGCGCGACGTCGGTGTCGTGGGCGTGTGCTCGGCCAGTCGCTCGCGCCAGTACCGCTGGTCCTCGGCGAACACCGGAGACGTTCGTTCGGCGGTGAGAGCGGCCACGTAGTCGGCGAACTCGGCCCGGGGGGCGGCCGGTGAGGCGTCCCTCTCACCCTCGCCCACGCCTCCGTCCGCGCTCTCGTGCCCGGGTTCGTCCCCTCGCGTCAAGGCCGTGTACAGCGACCAGAGTTCCTCGCAGACGAGCTTGAGACTGAAGCCGTCGGCGGCGGCGTGATGGACGACCAGGAGCAGGTGGGCCAGGTGTGCGTCGTCTCCGTCGTGGACGAGGACGGCTCGTACCGGGTCCTCCGTCTTCAGGTCGAACGGGCGGTTGCACAGCTCCTGTTCCAGCCGCGCGATGTCGAGCTGCTCGCGGACCTCGTACCAGCGGGGCGCGGGGTCGGTGGGCCCGGCGGGTGCGGCGTACTGCTGGGGGCGGGCGTCGCCGGTCATCCGCATCCGCAGCATGGGGTGGCGGGCGGCGAGGCGGGCCAGGGCCCTGCCGAGGAGGGCCGTGTCGAGGGGGCCGCGGACGCTCTGGCGTACGTAGCCGTAGGCGGTGACGCCCTCATGGAGGGTTTCGGTGGTGTGGAAGGCGAGCTGCAGGGGGGTGAGGGGGAGGGAAGCGACGGGGAGGGCGCGACGGCCGTCGGCCTTGGCCGTCGGGGAGGGCGGGGCCGGGGCGGGGCTCGGTGTCGGTGGGGCGGTCGCCAGATGGGCGGCCAGTTCGCCGATGGTGCGGTGCTCGAAGAAGAGGGTGGCGGGCAGGGGCCGGCCGAGTTCGTGTTCCAGGCGGCGGGCGAGGTCGACGGCGCTGAGCGAGTCCAGGCCGAGGCCGAGGAAATGTTCGTCGACGCCGATGTCCTGGGGGGAGCGGTGCAGAGCGTCGGCCAGGAGGCGGCGTATGAGGGATGTGTGCGAGGACGTGGACGTGGACGACGATGTGGTGGCGGTGGCGGAGGCGCGGTTGTTCGGTGTGTCGTCGGTGGCGGCCCGGTCGGTGTGCGCGGGCGGCTCGTCCGGGTCGACGCGACGGTCGCCTTCGCGGAGCTGGGCCATGGCGGGGGTGGCCGCCGTGGAAACGGGAACGGGGACAGCGACGTCCGCGCCCGTCACGAGTATGTGTGCGGCGTCCAGGCCGACGGCCGTGTGCAGTCCCGTCAGAGCGGCCCGTGCCGTCATCGGGGCGGGAACGCCCGCGGGACCGCGGGACCGGCGTCGGGTTTCCACGCCGGTTCCGCTCGCCAGGCCGGTGTCGGTGACGGGGCCGAAGGCGATCGTCTGCCAGGGGCGGCCGGCCGCGCGTTCCGCGGTGGCGAAGGCGTCGAGGAACGAGTTGGCGGCGGCGTAGTCGCCGAGGGCGCCGGCCAGGCCGGGCAGTACGGCGGAGACGGACGAGAAGGCCAGACAGACCGTCTCCTGTCGGCCGTGCCTGCGAAGGGCCTCGGCAAGGAGCGTGGTGCCGTGCACCTTCGCGGCGAGCACGGCCTCGATCTCGTCGTCCGGCTTGGCGCGCAGGCTGCCGGGGTGGACGATGCCCGCCGCGTGGAACACCGCGTCCAGGGGCGGCAGCCCGGCGATGAGCTCGTCGACGGCGTCCGCGTCGCAGACGTCGGCCGCCTGGTAGCGGGCGTGGGCGCCGAGGGCGCGGAGTTCGGTGAGCAGGGCGCGCGGTGGGGTCGGGGTCCGGCCGGTCAGGACGAGGGTGGGGGCGCCGCGTTCCGCCAGGTCGCGGGCGAGGGCGGAGCCCAGGCCGCCTGCGCCGCCGGTGATCAGGTAGTTGCCGTCGGTGGGCAGGGGTGGCGGGCAGTTCGGCGGGGCGGGGGTGGCGGTGGCAGGTGTGCGGGCGAGTCGTCGGCCCGTCCTCCAGGCGACGGTGCCGTCCGCGCCCCCGCGGACGCCGGGAGGTGGAGCGGAGGCGCACAACTCGGCTTCGAGGAAACGGAGTTGCTCGTCAATGCGGTCCTCGGAGGACAGGTCGACGCTCAGCGAGGAGAGCACCGGCATCTCCTCGGGCAGGGCCAGGGCGAAGCCGTGCAGCAGGGCTTGGACGGGGCGGGTGCGGGCGAGGGCGTCGCCGCTGCCGGTGACGTACGCGTTCTCGGTGACCACCAGCAGCCGGGTCGTGCGCGTGCCGAGTGCTGTCAGCGCCTCGCGCAGGGCGCAGACGGCGGCGCGGGTGTCCGGCTCCGGCCCCGTGCTCCCTCCGGCGAACCACAGGACGGTCTCCGGGGAGTCCGTCGTCTCGGCTTCGACCGCCGTTTCGTCCCCGTCCGGAGCCGGGGCTGATCGCGATCCCTCCACTGTCACTCCGCGCCCGGTGAGGCGCTCGGTGAGGGATCGTCGCAGCGGAGTGTCGGCGCCGGTCAGCCGCACGGCACGAGGCCCGGGGCCGACGGTCAGGGGGGCGTCGCGCCAGCGGAGGGGCTGCGGGGCGGCCGTGTCCTGGGGCGAGGGGAGCGTCGGGCGCGGCTCCGGAACCGGTGCCGGTGCCGGACCGGGCCGGGGCGTCGTGCCGAGCTTGTCCGGCCAGTGGCGGACGCGTTGGAACGGGTACGTCGGGACGGGGACGCGTCGACGGCTCGTGCTGCGGGCCGGAGACGAAGAGGACAGCGGTGTCCCGCGGCTCCAGAGGCGGCCGACGGTTGCGAGCAGGGCATCGGCTCCCGCCGCGGCGTAGGCGGGAAGCGCGGGCAGGACCGCGACCTCGGAGGGCATGTCGCCGTCATGCGCTGCGGCCGCCGCGTGAAGGGGGCCGGAGAGCGAGCCGCCGGGGCCGAGTTCGACGAACTGGTCGTACCCCTCCTCCAGGAGCCGGGAGACGGCTGAGCCGAAGCGGACCGGGCGTATCGCGTGGGCGCGCCAGTAGCCGGAGCCGGGGGTCAGGTCGGGGTCCCAACGGGCGGTGACCGTGCTGAGCATCGGGACGCGGGCCGGGCCGACCGTCAGGGACTTCGCCGCGTTGTGGAGGGGGTCGAGCACGGGTTGCAGCATCGGGGAGTGGAAGGCGTGGGAGACGCGGAGGCGGCGGGCGGTCACGCCGCGTGCGGTGAGGTCGGCGACCGCCCGGTCGACGATCGCGGCCTCGCCGGCCAGTACCAGCTGGGTGGGGGAGTTGACGGCGGCGACGCACAGCGAGCCGTCGGATGCCGCGATCACGGAGGCGACGGTGTCCTCGTCGCCCCGTACGGCTGCCATGGCGCCCGGCGGGGCCAGCTCGCCCACCAGGCGTCCGCGCTCGGCGGTGAAAGCGACCGCCTCGGCCGGCGGCAGGGCACCGGCGACGCACGCCGCGGTGATCTCGCCGACGCTGTGCCCCACGACCGCGTCGGGCGTCACACCCCACGCGGCCAACTGCCCGGCCAGCGCCACCCCGAAGGCGACCAGCAGCGGCTGCGTCACCTCGGTGCGGGCCAGGTCGGCCGGGTCGGCCTCCTCGTCCAGACACCAGGCGGCCAGGGTACGGCCGAGCACCGGCCCGGTGAGGGACGAGGCCTCGTCCAGCAGGTCACGGAACACGGCTGCCGAGCGGTACAACTCCCTTCCTGCTGTGCCCCATTGGGTCCCCTGGCCGGGAAGGACGAACACCGTCCGGGGCCGGGTCCGTACGGGGCCCGTCACTGCGCAGGCCGGGCTCGGCCGACGCACCGCCGCCGCCGTGACGTCCGCCGCGCACTCTTCGAGCCTGTGCGCGAGATCCCCTCGCGTCACCACGGCCAGCCGGTACGGTCCCGCGTCCCGGGCGGTGTTGACGGTGGCGCACACCTCACCCTCGTCCAGTTCGGGGTGGGCCCGCAGATGTGCGGCCAGCTCGGCGGCGGCCACGCGCAGTGCGTCCTCGGTGCGCGCGGACAGCGTCAGGAGGTGTGGGCCGTCCGTCGCCACGAGGGTCGCGTCCGGGGCCTTCTCGGCATCCCCCGGCGCCTCCTCCAGGATCGCGTGCGCGTTGGTGCCGCCGAAACCGAACGAGTTGACGCCGGCGATCAGCGGGCCCCCCTTCACTCCCGTCCACTCCCCGTTGCCGGTGACCAGCCGGAAGCCGGGGGCGCTGTGAGCGAGGAAGGCAGCGGGTGCGGTGTGGGGGGAAGGCGGGAGCCTCCGGTGGGAGAGGGCGAGCACGACCTTGACCAGGGCGGGCATCCCTGCCGCGTTGAGGAGATGCCCCAGGTTCGTCTTGACCGAGCCGACGAGGCGCGGGAACCCGTCGGTGCGGGGCGGGAAGGCCTGGCCGAGCGACTGCGCCTCCACGGGGTCGCCGATCGGCGTGCCCGTTCCGTGCGCCTCGACGTACGACACGTCGGCCGGATCGACGCCGCACTCCGCGTACGCCCGGCCGATCACCTCGCGCTGGCCGCGCGGCGTGGGGGCCAGAAGGCCGAGCGAGTGCCCGTCGTTGTTCACCGCGGTGCCCCGGACGAGTGCGAGGACCGGGTCGTCGGCGGCGCGGGCGTCGTCCAGGCGGGCGAGGACCATCACCGCGCCGCCTTCTCCGGGCACGAAGCCGTCCGCGTCCGCGGTGAACGCGCGGCACCGGCCGGTCGGCGACAGCGCGCCCGTCGCCTCGAGGAGACGGTGGCCGGTGGGGGTCAGGCTCAGGTTGACACCGCCGACCACCGCGAGGTCGCATTCGCCGGCCAGCAGACTGCGCCGGGCCAGGTGCAGGGCGACCAGCGCGGAGGAGCAGGCCGTGTCGACGGCCAGGGCGGGGCCGTCGAGGTCCAGCGCCTGGCAGACGCGGGCGGCGATCAGGTTGGGGAGGTTGCCGGCGAGGGCGCCCGGGTGGGCGGCGAGATCCCCGGCGGCGGCCTCGGCGAGGATCTCGCGGTAGCCGCTGTCGCCGGCCGCCGCGAAGACCCCGATCCGGCGGCCCGTCCGGCGGGGACCCGCGTATCCGGCTCGTTCCAGCGCCTCGTGGGCCAGTTCCAGGAAGATGCGGGCCTGAGGGTCGGTGGCCCGTGCCTCCGCCTCGTCCATGCCGAAGAAACCGGCGTCGAAGGCCGCGGGATCGGGCAGGAAGGAACCGACGCGGGGCGTCGGACGGGGCCCGTCGGCCTCCCGTCGGCCTTCGGGGACCTCAGCGAACGTCTCGCCTCCGGCGGTGAGCAACTCCCAGAAGGACTCGAGCGTGTCGGCGCCGGGGAACCGGCAGGCAGCGGAGAGCACAGCGAGGGCTCCGCCCGGCGAAACGGACCCCGCCGCGGCCGCAGGCCGTTCGACGGAGTGGGGGAGTGCGCGATCAGCCGTGAGGTGCCCGGCGTCAACGCCCGACGGCTCCCCCCGAGCCACGAGGCGCCCCTCCGCATCCGACTCCGTCAGCAGCGCGAGCACGTGCCCGGCCAACCCGGCCACCGTGTCGTGGTCCCGCAGGGCGCCCGGCTCCACCGTCAAGGAGAACGCCTCCTCCAGTCCGGCGAGCACGGCCATCGCTTTGAGCGAGGACCCGCCGAGGTCGAAGAAGCGTTCCTGAAGCCCGACTCGGGACACCGGGAGCCCCAGTTCGCGCGCCCAGATCCGCTGCACCGACCTCTGCACCTCACGCAGCGAACGACGGGCAGCGAACTGTCCCGCCCCCGCCGATCCGTCCCCCGCCGATCCGCCCACCGTCGACCCGCCCGCCGTCGCGGCCGCCGCGTCGGACCAGCGGTCCTGCACCGTCGCGTACCGCCCGTCCTCGAAGCGCTTCCGCAGCTCCCCGCGGCGCATCTTCCCGCTGGTGGTACGCGGGAACGCCCCCGGCGGCAACGGCAGCACGCGTACGTCGTCGTGGCCGAGGATCTCCCGCAGCCGGCCGGCTGCCGCGCGCAGCACCGGTGCTGCGGCGGCGGGTTCGGGGCGCGCCCACTGCACGAACGCGACGACCCGCTCGCCCCCGCCGTCCGGATCCGTGGACCCCACGACCGCCACCGCCCCGGACGGCAGCCCCGGCGTCGCCGCGACCGTCGACTCCAGGTCCGACGCATGGAACGTACGGCCGTTGACGAACACCACGTCCTTGTGACGACCGGTGACGCACAGCCGCCCGTCCCGCAGGAAGCCGAGGTCGCCGGTGCGCAGCCAGCCGTCACCGCCGAACGCCGCCGCGCTCGCCTCGGGCGCCCGGCGGTACCCGCCCCCCAACTGCGGTCCCCGTACCTGCACATGCCCGACCCGCCGCTCACCCACCGGATCCCCGAACTCATCGGTGATCCGGACCTCGCACCCGGGCACCGGCCGACCCAGGTCCATCAACTCCACCGTGTGCGGACCCGGGTCGGTCTCCACCACCCGGCCCCGACCGAGCGCGGCTCGGTCCAGCAGGAGGGGCGCGGCGGTCTCGTCGAGCGGCGGCACGGTCACGGCCAGGGTCGCCTCGGCCAGGCCGTACACCGGGAGCGGGGCGCGCGGGTCCAGCCCGGCCGGAGCCACCCTCGCCGTGAACTCCCGCCAGACGCGCGGTGAGATGGGCTCGGCGCCGACGAGCAGCAGACGCACGCAGCTCAGGTCCAGGCCCGCGAGCGCGGTGGCCGGAACGCGGCGTACCGCGAGGTCGAGGGCGAAGTTCGCGGCTGACAGCAGCGTGGCGCGGTGGCGGGCGACGGCTTCGAACCACAGGGCGGGCCGCTTGGCGAAGGACAGCGGCTCGATCCGTATCTGCTTCAGACGTGCGGCCATGGGCACGAGATGCGTGCCGATGAGGCCCATGTCGTGGAAGTACGGCATCCAGGTAGCGATCACGTCGTCCGAGGTGATGGCCATCGCGGCACGGATCTGCCGGAGGTTGGCGAAGACCGCGGCGTGCGACAGTTCCACGCCCTTGGGAGCCCCGGTGCTGCCGGAGGAGAACTGCAGGAAGGCGACGTCGTGAGCGGCGGGCCGGTGAGCGGACTCCAGCGGGCGGCTGCGGCGGAGGGCGTCCCACCGCAACAGCCGCACGGCGCGGCCCGGTTGGCCGTGCGGTCCGTCGCCGGAGCCGATGGCGCCGGCCGCGGTCGCGGTCGCCTCGTCCACCATGACGGGCGGCCTGCCGAGGAGTTCCCACACCGGCCCGATCCGGCGCGGCTCCGTGGCGAGCGGGACGGGCACGGCTCCTGCGGCCAACGCGCCCCAGAACATCGGTTGGAAGGCGTCTCCCCGGTCGGCGACCAGCGGCAGCGGGGTGCCCGGCGTCACGCCCGCCGCGACGAGTCCGCCGGCCACGCGCAGTGCGTCGTCGCGGAGTTGAGCGAAGGTGACCGCTCGCTCGCCGCCGTCGCCCCGGACGTGTACGACGGTCTGGCCGGGGGCCTCTCGCGCCGCGTCGAGCAGGATGTCCAGCAGCGTCGACGCGGGTACGTCGTTCACGCCCATATGCGATCTCTCCAGGTGCGGACTCTGTAAGGGGGCCGTCGGGCCCCGGTTTCGCCGTGGAGCGCCCGCGTGTGTCCTTGTGCGGACCGATGCCGGTCGACGGGGAGGAGTTCGAGGTCAGCCTGGGTATGGGTTCGGGTTGCGCGCCCATCCTCCGACCCAGGTCGACAGGGCTCATCTCGAGGAAGCCGTCCGGGACTTCCTGTCGCAGGTGCACCCCGACACCGGCCACATCGAGTGAGCACGAGCCCGGGCCCGCGCCACGTCTGCCGCTGAGACGGTGGAGCGGTGGTGAGCCGGTGCGATGTTGCGATCGCTACCGATGCCGAGGTGCGCGTGTTCGGGTCACCTGACGATGAAGTCGGCCGCCTTGGCGTTCAGGGTGGTGGTGCCGTTCCGCGCGGTGGCGAGAACGGCGATGTGCCAGACGCCCCGCGGGGACGACGCGGCGTCGGAAGCGCTGGTCTTGATGGTGTAGGTGCAGTTCGAGGTGTGCTTCTTGAAGGGCTTGCAGACGGCCGACTCCACGGCGGCCATGTCCTTGGCGGTCAGCTTGTTCTTGGCGAAGGACGAGTTCTGCGGCCATGCCAGCACTTTCACGTTCTTCACGCCGGAGGACGCCGTGACGGAGGTGGTGAAGGTGAGCGAGCCGTCGCGGCCGCCCTCGGGGGCGGTGTAGCGGGCGGCGCTGTGCGTCAGCGCCGGAGGCTGCTCGCCGGCGTAGGCGAGAGCGTACGCACCGGCGCCCACGAGGACGACGGCGCCGGCAGCGACAGAAAGAGCCATACGTCGGGACATGAGATTCTCCGCAACTGTCTCAACTGGATCCGGCCGGCGCGGGTGGTCTGCGCCGCTGCACCGATACTCGCGCCGCGAAGGTCCGCCCGGCATGAGGGAACGTACTCAGCTCGGGATGAGTACGCGTGCCGGCTCCCCCCACACGGCGCGACGCCGCGACCGCGGACGGCGGAGAGGAACGTAAAGGGTGCACCCGCACGCGCTGCTCCTCGATGACTTCGCCACCGGGGTCGTGCACCTGCTCTCGCACGACCCCACCCCCCCACGCAATCCTCGTGAAGGCGTCTTCGTGCACCGCTGGGCCGAGCGCGACGGCACCTACGACGACCCGGTCGCACAGCGCTCCCAGGCCCTGGCGGCCATGCTCCCCGGCCGCCAAGGCCGACCCCCCCGATCGGCGCCTCCTCGCCCACCCCTTCCCTGGACGGCCGAGAGCGGCCACGCGTCCTCGACACCAGCCCCGCCACGCGGACGTTCTCCGGCTTCCTGCCGGAACCTCGCCGTCGGCATCGGCAGCGAGTGTCGGCTGAAGACGGTCGACGGCGCCGGGCGGCCGGGCACCTCTCATGCCACCGCGATGACAACCTTTCCCGCAGCGTGACCGTCCTCGACGGTGGCGAGGGCGGCCGGGGCGTCGGAGAGCGGATGGACCGCTGTGATCACGGGTGCGAGAATTCCGTCGAGGGCCAGCCGGGCGGACCGCTCCAGGCTCTCCCGGTCGAGGCGACGCTCGACGAAACGCCCACCGAGATCGGGCACGGACATGTCGCCCACGGCGATGACGTTGCGAGGATCCCGGGCCAGCGGAGCGACCGTCCGCAGCGAGGCGCCTCCGACCAGGTCGACGATCCCGTCGAAGCCGTCCGGAACCAGCTCGCGTCCCGCGGCGACGACGTCCCCGGCGGTGTAGTCGACGAACCGCACCCCGACGGCCTCGGCCTGCTCGCGCTTGGCGGTACTCCCGGTGCCGATCACCTGCAGCCCGCGCCCGGCGGCCAGCCGGGCGACGGCGAGGCCGACCCCGCCCCCGACCCCGTTGACCAGGACCGTGGCACCGGCTGGGAGGCCGAGCTGGTCGAGCACGTCCACCGCGGTCGTCCCGGTCACGGGCAGTGTCGCCGCCACGGTCGCGGACAGGCCCGCAGGGATACGCGCGGTGTTCGGCGCGGACAGCACCGTCGTCTCGGCGTAGGTGCCGCCACCGGTGAGAGCGAAGCCGAAGACCGCGTCACCCACCTCGAGCCCGTCGACGTCCTCGCCCCGGGCGAGAACGGTTCCCGCTGCCTCCATGCCCAGCACGCGGGGAAACGGACGCCCGCCGTCGAGCCCGGGGACCAGACCCGAACGCACCATGTGGTCGAGGGGATTCACGCCGGCCACGTCGACCCGGATCAGCACCTCGCCGCGACCGGGGACGGGATCGGGACGATCGAAGAACTCCTGCACCTCGGGCCCGCCATACCCGCCGAAACCCCACGCCTGCCCCATCTTCTGCCGCCTCCCGTGTGAGCGACCCGGTGATTCCGGGCTCTGCAGAGATCCTCACCTCTCACATCGATGTCAGGGGCAACCGACTGAGATGCAGGTCACAGCATCAGGCCGACCGTGCCGCCGGCTCCGGCGACGTGGACAGCTCCGCCCGGTGCCGGCTGTTGGCCCTGATCAGCACGTCGAGCGCATCCCGGGTCTCGACCAGGTGCGCGATGTCGGCGTCGATCCGGTCGCGTTCGCGCATCATCGTCGTGAACGTCTCCTCGGCGACGCCCAGGTCACCCGGGACGTCCACACACGGCAGCACAGTCGCGATGACCCGGCTGGACATACCCGCGTCGAGCAACTGCCGGATGAGCGACACGCGCTGGACCGCCGCAGCGGAATAGTGACGCTGCCCGGTGCCGGAACGTGAGCTGGTCAGCAGGCCCTGCTCTTCGTAGTACCGCAAGGAGCGCGGGCTCACGCCCGTGCGCGTGGACAGCTCGCCGATCCGCATTCCTGAGAGCCTACGCTCGCACGCTCCAGGTGCAGACCGCCGACGAGTCATGGACACCTGCGGACGCCGCCACGGCCGCAGAGTCGTCGTCCCGGTCCCACGAGTGAGCAGGTTCGCCTGTACGCGCCTGAGCACCTGGTGCGGGAGGTCGGCAGGGAGCCGGCCCGGAGCCTCGACTCGTCGCGGTAGAGGCATTTCCCTTCGCGATTCCGCGGCTGGACGACGACCGAGGTCCGGGTCCGCGTGAGGGGGCCGACCGGCTCGGGACCGGTCTGGTCCCGGCGGCCTCATGCTCGGTGCGTACACGGCACTCCCGGGGCGGTCACGCCGGAGGGGTCAGCAGGTCGGCCAGTGCGTCGGGCCGTTCCAGGGCGATGAAGTGGCCGGCCTTCGGGATCTGCGTGAAGTCGGCGGAGGGCAGCAGCTTCCTGTCGGCTTCCCGGTCGGAGGGTCGGGACCAGTCCTTCTCGCCGTAGACGAGGTGGACGGGGGCCCTGACCTCGGAGTAGCGGGAGCGGGCCGCGATGAGGCTGGGCAGGGCCTGGTACACGGCTCGTGCGACGGCCGGGTATCCGGGGCGGCTGCCCACCTGGAGGAGCTCGTCCACGTAGTCCTCCCGCAGTGCGCTCCTGTCGCCGAGACCGCCCTGCAGGATCGCGCGGAGGACGGGCTTGGGCTCCACCGCGGCGATCACCGGCCCCACTCCGGGGGCCAGGACACCGCTGACCACCGCACGGGCGAGGAGGCTGGAACGGGCGATCCCGCCCGGGAAGTCGTAGGTGTTGACCGCTACGACGCGTCGGACCCGTTCCGGCAGATCGGCCGCGGTGGTCAGCGCGAGCACCGCGCCCATGGACTCGCCGACCAACGTGACGTCGTGGAGGTCGAGTTCGGTGAGGAGCCGTTCGACGCCCGCGCGCATGGCCGGTTCGTCGTACGAGGCGCCGGGCACGATCTCGGAGTACCCCATCCCCGGCAGGTCGAGGGCGTACACGGTGTAGTGCTCCGCGACCAGCGGGACGAGGAGACGGAAGTGCTCGGCCTGCGTGCGCACGGTGTGCAGCAGGACCAGGGGAGCGCCGGTACCCGCCTTGAGGTAGCGCAGCGTTCCCTCGTGCCCGCGGCGGCCGGGGCGCGGTGCCACGGTGTGGGTGGTGGTCCCGGGGACGTGGATCGTGGGACGTGACTCGTGGATGGGCATCTCGTCGGTTCCTTGTCCTGCCTGCTACTTGGCGAGCTGGGGATACAGGGCGGTGAGGTCCCCGGCCAGGCCCGACTTGACCTGCCGGGAGATGTCGTCGGCGAGCACCTCGTGGGCGCCGGTCTCGATGCCGTCGAGGGCGAGCGCGGCGACCTCGCGGGGGTCGGACTTGGGGGCGTCGACGCCGGACGCCAGGTCGGTGTCCACGTAGCCGACGTGCAGTCCGGTGACGGCGATGCCGCGCGGCTGCAGTTCCAGGCGCAGGGAGTTGGTCTGTGACCACAGCGCGGCCTTGGAGGCGCTGTAGGAGCCGCCGAGCGCGATCCAGGAGAGCACGGAGTGCACGTTGAGGAGGTGGCCTCCGCCGTTGCCCTCGATGACCGGCACGAAGGCACGCGCCAGCAGCAGCGGGCCGTAGAAGTTGGTCTCGAACTCCCGGCGTACGTCGTCGACGGGGGAATCGAGGAAGGACGCACCGACCGAGGCGCCTGCGTTGTTGATCAGTACGGTGACGTCCCCCGCCTGTGCGGCGGCCGCCGCCACGGAGGTGGGGTCGGTGACCTCCAGTGCCACCGGAACCGCGTCCGGGTGCGTCACGCTGCGCGGGTCGCGGGCCGTGGCGTACACCTTGCCGGCGCCGCGTGCGTAGAGCTCCTCCACCAGTGCCTTGCCGATGCCCCGGCTGCCGCCGGTGACGAAGATGTTCGCGCCCTTCAGAGCGGTCATGACTGCCTCCACAGAATGAAAAACCGATCGGTTTCAACCAAAGTAAACCGATCGGTTTCCCAGCGCAAGCGCCAACGCGGAATCGGTCGCGTCGGCCAGGTGGGTCGGAGTGCCGGGTCCGCCCCCTCTCGTGGCCGCAGGCCGGTCTCGGCGTCGACGCGCCGGCCGGGGAGTCGTCCTGTGCGGGCCCCGGCTTGTCCCGTCACCCCTGGGCCGGAAGCGGCCCGCTCGCTTGCGCCGCGGAAACCGATCTGTTTCCCTAAGGTGAAACAGATCGGTTTCCTATGGCCGGTCCATGGCCGGCGGCTAAGGGGAGAAGTGAGTACCACCTTCGATCGCGGGGCGCCCGCCTCCGGGACATCAGATCCGGGCCGCCGTGGCTCACATGCCGTGCGCTGGTGGGTGCTGGTCGTACTGGGCACGGCGCAGCTCATGGTCACGCTCGATGCGACCGTGGTGAACATCGCGCTGCCCGCGGCGCAGCACGACCTCGGTTTCAGCGACGGCAGCCGGCAGTGGGTCATCACGGGGTACGCCCTGGCGTTCGGCAGCCTGCTGCTGCTCGGCGGACGGCTCGGCGACCTGTTCGGCCGACGTACCACCTTCGTGACCGGCCTGATCGGTTTCGCGGGCGCGTCCGTCCTCGGCGGCGCGGCCACCAGCTTCGACATCCTCGTCACGGCACGTGTGGCCCAGGGCCTCTTCGCCGCGCTGCTCGCCCCCGCGGCCCTCTCGCTGCTCAGCGTGACCTTCACCGACCCGGCCGAGAGGCCGAAGGCGTTCGGCGTCTTCAGCGCGCTGGCCGGCGCGGGCGGAGCGATCGGGCTGCTGCTCGGCGGCATGCTCACCGAATGGGCGTCGTGGCGCTGGGTGATGTACGTGAACGTCGTCTTCGCGGCCGTAGCGCTGACCGGCGCGGTGCTGCTGCTGGCCAAGCCCGCGGTCACCGAGCGGCCCGAGCTCGACATCCCCGGCGCCCTCGTGGTGAGCGCCGCACTGTTCGCCGTCGTCTACGGCTTCGCGCACGTCGAATCCACCAGTTGGACCGACCCGGTCAGTCTCGGCTCGATGACCGTGGGTGCGGTGCTCCTGGCGGTGTTCGTCCGGCTGGAGTCCAGGGTCGCGCATCCGCTGCTGCCGCCGCGACTCGTGCAGGACCGGACCCGCGGTGGTTCGTTCCTGGCGGTGTTCGTCATCGGCATGGGGATGTTCTCGATCTTCCTGTTCCTGACCTATTACCTGGAGGCGAGCATCGGCTACTCGCCGATCAGGACCGGTCTGGCGTTCCTGCCGATGGTCGCGGGCATCGTCGCCGCGTCGACCACGGCGCCTTCGCTGCTGCTGCCCAGGGTCGGCCCGAAGATCGTGATCAGCGCCGGGTTCCTGGTCGCCGGATCCGGCATGGCCCTGCTGACCCGGCTCGAGCTCGACAGCGCCTACGTCGCCGACATCATGCCCGGTCTGATCCTGCTGGGTCTCGGCCTCGGCGGAGTGATGGCCACCGCGTTCCAGGGCGCGACCGCGGGCATCCATCACTGGGGCGCCGGGTTCTTCGTGGTCGGCGCCGTCCTCTCCGCGCTCCTGATACCGAATGCGCCTCTTGCGTCGTCGGAGGGCGAGCCCGTGATCGCCCACTGAACCTGGATCCACGGTGGGTGGGGCGGCGGGTGGGAACACCCTCGGCAAGCGTTGTAAACCGATCGGTTTTCAATGGGGTGGATTCGAGTTAATCTCGCCATATGACCACCGACGCGAAGCCAAGTCCTCGAGAGCGGCTGCTGGAGGCGGCGGCCGCGCTCACTTACCGAGACGGTGTCGGCATCGGCGTCGACGCGCTGTGCAAGGCGGCGGGGGTGTCTAAGCGCTCCATGTACCAGCTGTTCGAGAGCAAGGACGAACTGTTGGCGGCAAGCCTGAGGGAGCGCGCCTCCGCCTACGTGGCGACGCTTCTTCCCGCGGCGGACGATGTCCGTTCGCCCCGCGAGCGGATCCTGCACGTCTTCGAGCAGATGGAATCACAGGCGGGCGCGGCCGAGTTCCGGGGCTGCCGCTATCTGGCCGTGCAGATCGAACTCAAGGAGCAGAGCCATCCCGCGAGCCGGGTGGCCCGGCAGGTCAAGGCGAACCTGACCGCCTTCTTCCGCTCCGAGGCCGAGCAGGGCGGTGCGGGCGATCCCGATCTGCTGGCCCGTCAGCTCAGTCTGGTGTTCGACGGGGCCAGCGCCCGCGCGGGAATCGGAGTCGACAGACTGACGGGACTCATCACGCCCATGGTGACCACCCTGCTCGACGCGGCAGGCATGCGCTGACCGAGCGCCTCTGTGCGGCACTTCCCTGCTTGCCGGCGCTCGGCAGGCTGCCGGGCGTCGTTGCCGACCATGGGTTCGGGGAACCCGGCAGGGCGTTCGCCCGGTGTCTCACCTGCTGGGTCTCACGACCGGACGAACGTATGCTGGCAGTCATGAGGCGGACATCCTTTGCGCAGTGGCCCTGTTCGATCGCGCGGACCATGGACCTGCTCGGGGACTGGTGGACGCCGTTGGTGCTGCGTGAGGCGTTCTACGGAATCCGGCGCTTCGACGCGTTCCAGCAGTCGCTCGGGATCGCCCGAAACACCCTGACGGACCGGTTGCGGCGGCTGGTGGACGAGGGGCTGCTGGAGAAGCGGCTCTACCAGACGGAGCCGGTTCGTCACGACTACGTGCTCACCGAGAAGGGGCGCGACTTCTACGGCGTTCTGCTGGTGATGAACCGGTGGGGGGACCGCTGGCTGGCCGGTGAGGCGGGACCGCCGGTGGTCGTGCACCACGACGTGTGCGGGCAGGAGAGTCATGCCGAGGTGGTGTGCGCGGCCTGCGGAGAGCCGATGACCGCGGACAACACCAGTTCCCGGATGGGGCCGGGCTATCCGCCGCATCTGGCCGAACGGCCGGACGTACAAGAACGGTTCGCCGGCTGACCCAACGGTCGTGGTGGCCCCGCCTGTCCTTGACAAGTGAGTCTATCTACGCAACTTTACTGGTCAGGCCCCTCATGCTGAAGGGGACTCGCTGTGTACGGGAGGCGTCTGGGTATGGAGTGGACGGGTGCGCGCTACGCGGACAAGCCGACGGTCGAGGTCAGCACCTGGATTGCCGCTCCGCCGGCCCGGGTGTGGACGCTGGTGGCCGACATCGAACTGATGCCGCGGTTGAGCGCCGAGCTGCAGTCGGTGGAATGGCTGGACGGCCGGAGCGGCCCTGCTCTCGGCGCCCGGTTCGTCGGCCGCAGCAAGCACGACGCGTTGGGGGAGTGGGAGACCACCTCCCACATCGTCGAGTACGACCCGCCGAGGGTGCTGACCTGGGCGGTCGAGGATCCTCAACATCCCACCGCGATCTGGCGGTTCACCCTGGAGCCGAAGGACGGCGGCACGTCGCTGGGTGAATGGATGCAGATGGGGCCGGCCCGTTCCGGCCTCTCCTTCGCCATTGATCGCATGCCGGAGAAGGAACAGAAGATCGTCTTCGTACGGATGCGGGAGTTCGAGGCCGGCATGGCCGCCACTCTCGGATCGATCAAGAAGCTGGCCGAGAGTGCTCCGACGTCGGGAAAGGCGAGCCTCTGATGCGTACGTCCACCACGATCGAGGCTTCCGGGGGCGACTGGCGGGAGATCGTCGACTACGTCAAGGAGGCGGAGAAGGTCGGTCTGGACATCTGCTGGGTCGCGGAGGCCTGGGGCTCCGAGGCGCCGTCACCGCTGGGCTACCTCGCTGCGACGACCGAGCGCATGCTGCTCGGCTCAGGAATCATCCAGCTGGGCACCCGCACGCCCATGGCCATCGCCCGTGCGGCGATCACGCTGTCGCAGATCTCCCAGGGGCGTTTTCTCCTCGGGCTCGGCCCCTCCGGGCCGCAGGTGATCGAAGGACTGCACGGCGTGCCGTTCGCCCGTCCGCTGTCCCGCATGCGCGAGACCGTCGAGATCGTGCGACAGGCCGCCTCGGGGGAGAAGGTCTCCCACCTGGGCCGGGAGTTCCAGATCCCGCTGCCCGGCGAGGCGAAGCCGATGCGCCTGTCGATGCGTGCCGAGCACGACATCCCCGTCTACCTGGCGACCCTCTCGCCGAAGATGCTCCAGTTGACCGGGGAGATCGCCGACGGCTGGCTGGGCACCAGTTTCGTGCCCGAGGGCGCCAAGGAGGCGTACTTCGATCACCTGGACGCGGGGCTTGCCGCGGCCGGTCGCAAGCGTGCCGACCTCGACATCTGCCAGGGCGCCGAGGTCGCCTTCGTCGATGACGAGGACGAGCTGCGTGCGATGGTGGCCGGACGCAAGAAGGAGCTGGCCTTCAGCCTGGGCGGCATGGGCTCCGCGACCACGAACTACTACAACAGCGCCTACAGCCGCCAGGGTTGGGCCGACGTTGCGGCCGGGATTCGGACCCGCTGGCAGGCCGGGGACCGGGACGGCGCGGCCGGTCTGGTCACCGACGAGATGGTGCTGGCGACCACACTCATCGGAACCGAGGACATGGTGCGCGAGCGGTTGCGCGTGTGGCGCGATGCCGGCGTCGACACCGTCCGCTTCTATCCCGCCGGAGAGACCCTCGATGACCGGGTCACCACGCTGGGCCGGGCCATCCAGCTGGTCCGTGACATCGACGACGAGACGGCGGCGCGATAGCGACACGGCCGTCCCGCACGGGAGGGCTGTCACGGGCCGCGCCACCCACATGATCAGCATGCAGGGGGCGGCGCACACCTGGGCCGCGGTGTCTGCACGGCCCGGGTGCTCTGCCCGTTCCTCACGCTCACACGGTGCGCGAGGCGGCCGGGGCGGGATGCCAGGCCTTCCCCTGGTCCACCGGGGACCTCGCCGCGCACAGCCCTCGGGACGCGGTCCTGTCCGCGCCGCCGGCGCATGGAAAAGATCTCACTGCGCCTGTTTCATGCGGAACCCGGGGCCGGGGACGCTTTCGAGGTCGTCGGCCGGGACGGGGTGGCCTTCCGAGCAGCGGATCTGGGCGTGGACGTGGGCGCCGCATCCGCGGTGTCGGGTCAGCATGGCCGGTCCTTCCGGGTCTGCGCGGTAGCGGTCGCCCCACTGCAGGAGCCCCATCACGGCGGGCACCAGGTCCATGCCCTTGGGTGTGATCACGTATTTGGGCCGGCTGCGCGAACCGGGTTCCTTGTAGGTCTCGGTGGCCAGGATCCCTTCCTCCACGAGCATGCGAAGCCGGGTGGCGAGGAGGTTGCGGGGACAGCCCAGGACGCGTTCGAAGTCACTGAAGCGGGACGAGCCGTACCAGACCTCGCGCAGGATCAGGATCGTCCACTTCTCGCCCACGATCTCCAGGGTCCGGGCGATCGAGCAGTTCGACGTGTCCCGGTCGAGTCGGGGGTCCGAGCCGGTGTCTGCCGGTGCTTCGCTCAATGCGTCCATGGGGTGATACTAACCGCACCTGAGTTTACTTTTCCATACTCAGCCCGTAGCGTCATCACCGACACGCCGACCTCGCCGCGCACCGAACACGGGCGCGGACCCCTCGCAAGGAGCGTCACCATGGCAGTCAGCCGGCAGACGCACGAGTGCGCGGAGGTCCTCGCCGACGACGGTGCCGCCCTCGGCCACCGACTCGCGGACTTCAAGGTCACCTCCGAAGTCCACGCCATGCCTGAAGGGCAGCACTCCTTCATCCCTGGGCGCGGGGCGAGTGTCCGAAGGGGACCGAGCCCGAAGAAGATCACGTAGAAAGCTGACTGACATGAAGGCATTCGTCGTCGAGAAGTACGGCAAGGACGGCGCACGCGCCGCAGAGGTGCCCGAGCCCACCGTCGGGGACCGTGACGTGCTGGTCAAAGTGAGCGCCACCAGTGTCAACCCGCTGGACAAGATGGTCCGCAACGGGGAGTTCAAGCAGCTCCTGAAGTACAAGGCTCCGTTCGTGCTCGGCCACGACGTGGCGGGGTCGTGACACGGGTCGGCTCCGCCGTCCGCGGCTTCGAGGTCGGCGACGAGGTCTACGCCCGTCCGCGCGACCTGCGGATCGGAGGCTTCGCGGAGTTCATCGCGATCGACCAGGGCGACGTCGCGCCCAAACCGGCCTCGCTCACCCTTCAGGAGGCGGCCGCGGTGCCGCTGGTGGCCCTGGCCGCCTGGCAGGTTCTCGTCGACCGCGCCGCGGTGAAGCCGGGCCAGAAAGTGCTCATCCACGCCGGTGCCGGCGGCCTCGGATCCACGGCCATCCAACTCGCCAAGCACCTCGGCGCCACCGTGGCGACGACCGCCGGCACGGATTCCGAGAAGTTGGTGAGGGACCTCGGCGCCGACGTGGTCGTCGACTACACCAGGGAGGACTTCTCGAAGGTGCTGTCCGGCTACGACCTGGTGCTGGACTCCGTGGGCGGAGCGAACCTGGAGAAGTCGTTGACCGTGCTGAAGCCCGGCGGCCTGGCCGTCAGTGTCGTCGGTCCGCCGGACGCCGGGTTCGCCGAGCAGCTCGGCGCCCCCTCGTTCATGGGCTTGATCATGAACATCCTCAGTCGCAAGGTCCGCAAGCAGGCCAAGTCGCTGGGCGTCCGCTACCGGTTCTTGTTCATGCAGGCCAACGGCTCACAACTGCGCACGCTCGCCGCTCTCTACGACAGTGGGAAGCTCCGCCCGGTCATCGACCGGACCTTCCCGTTCGACCGGACGCTGGAGGCGATGGCGTACGTCGAGCAGGGCCGCACCAAGGCCGGCAAGGTCGTGGTGTCGATGGAGCCCGACAGCGAGTGAGAGTGCCGGGTCGGCCGCCGCCCGGCGACGACCTGTGAGGCGACGAAGCCATCCTGCGACGTCGGACCCCTGGGGCGGACCGGTTCCTGTCCCGCCCGGTCGTACGCCTCCTGCCAGGCGCCGCATCCGAGGTCTCGCCCGCCCCTCGAAGGAGCCCCCCTGGCACCCGGTCCAGGTGCTCGAACGCCGAGGCGTCGTCCCGCTCGTCTGAGCATGCTCGGTGACGACGCCTGTCGCGCGGTTTCCGGCGGCATCAGGTAATCAGGAAGGGTGAAGAAGGACGCGACCGACGCCTTCGTGCATGTCCGGGGCGCCGGTGAGAACAACCTGCGGAACATCGATGTCGACGTTCCGCGGGACGCGATGGTCGCCTTCACCGGCGTCTCCGGTTCGGGCAAGTCCTCGCTCGCGTTCGGCACGCTCTACGCGGAGGCCCAGCGGCGCTACTTCGAGTCCGTCGCACCGTACGCCCGAAGGCTGTTGCAGCAGGTCGGCGCACCGCACGTGCAGGAAATCACCGGACTGCCACCGGCCGTGTCCCTGCAGCAGCGACGCGGGTCGCCCAGCTCGCGCTCGACGGTCGGCACCCTCACCACGCTGTCCAATCTGCTGCGCATGCTGTACTCCCGCGCCGGCACCTATCCGCCCGGGGCCACACGGCTGGAGGCCGAGTCGTTCTCACCCAACACCGCGGCCGGCGCCTGCCCGGAGTGCCACGGACTGGGCGTCGTGCACGACGTCGCCGAGGACCTGCTCGTCCCGGACCCCTCGCTGAGCATCCGCGAGGGAGCGATCGCCGCCTGGCCAGGCGCCTGGCAGGGCGCCAACCTGCGCAGCGTCGTGAGCGGCCTGGGGATCGACATCGACCGACCGTGGCGCAGGCTCAGGAAGAAGGACCGGGACTGGCTGCTGTACACGGACGAGCAGCCCTCCGTGTACATCGAGCCGGAGGAGGACCGCGTCGACTACGGCTACCAGGGCAAGTTCTGGAGCGCCCGCAAACACGTCATGCACGTCCTCGCCGACTCCAAGAGCGAGAAGATGCGCGAACGGGCGCTCCGGTTCGTCAGGAGTGTGCCCTGCCCGGAGTGTCACGGCAGCGGACTGCGACCCGAGGCGCTCGCCGTGACCTTCGCCGGACGTTCCATCGCCGAGATCAACGCGATGCCGCTCGCCGAGGTCGTGGCGTTGCTGCGGCCCGTCGCGGGCCGGTCCGAGGCCGACGCCACCACGTCGACCGCCCGCTCCGGGGAGACGACCGAGGTCGCTGTCCGGATCTGCGGCGATCTGGTCGCGCGCGTCGAGGTACTGCTCGACCTCGGTCTCGGATATCTCAGCCTCGGGCGCCGCTCGACGACCCTGTCGCCCGGCGAGGCGCAGCGCCTGCGGATCGCCACCCAGCTGCGCTCGGGGCTGTTCGGCGTCGTCTACGTCCTCGACGAGCCCTCCGCGGGCCTGCACCCGGCCGACGCGGAACCGCTGCTGGACGTGCTGGACCGTCTCAAGGCGGCCGGCAACTCGCTGTTCGTCGTGGAGCACGACATGGACGTCGTACGCCGGGCGGACTGGGTGGTCGACATCGGCCCCGGCGCGGGCGAGGGCGGCGGACGCGTGCTGTACAGCGGCCCGGTCGCCGGTCTTGAGCGGGCGGGGGAGTCGGCCACGAGCCGGTATCTGTTCGGGCGCGCCCGGCCGCTCGATCACCGCCCGCGCACAGCGCACGGCTGGCTGCGCCTGCGTGGCGTCTCCCGCCACAATCTGCACGACGTGTCCGTCGACGTACCGCTCTGCGTACTGACGGCGGTGACGGGCGTGTCCGGTTCCGGAAAGTCGACGCTGGTGACGCAGGTGCTCGCCGAGGTCGTCCGCGGCCACCTCGGACTCGTACCCGAGGAGCCCGACGAGGCGCAGCTGGAGGTCGACGTCCAGGACGCGTCGGGGATCGAGTCGTTCGACCGGCTGGTCCGGGTCGACCAACGGCCCATCGGCCGGACTCCCCGGTCCAACCTGGCCACGTACACGGGGATGTTCGACGCGGTGCGCAAGCTGTACGCGGCGACGGACGAGGCCAGGGCGCGTGGCTACTCGGCCGGCCGGTTCTCCTTCAACGTGCCCGAGGGGCGGTGCGAGACCTGCCAGGGCGAAGGATTCGTCGCGGTGGAACTGCTGTTCCTGCCCGGCACCTACGCGCCGTGCCCGGCCTGCGAGGGCGCCCGGTACAACGCCGAGACGCTGGAAGTCACCTACCGCGGCAAGAACATCGCGGACGTGCTGGCGCTGTCCGTCGACACCGCCGCCGAGTTCCTGTCCGCCGTCCCGGCCGCCTCCCGCAGCCTGGAGACGTTGCGCGAGGTGGGACTGGGGTACCTGCGGCTGGGCCAGCCCGCGACGGAACTCAGCGGCGGTGAGGCGCAACGCATCAAACTGGCCACCGAGATGCAGCGAGCCCGCCGCGGGCACGCGCTCTACCTGCTCGACGAGCCGACGGCGGGGCTGCACCCCTCGGACATCGCGCTGCTGCTGCGACAGCTGCACCGGCTCGTCGACGCCGGCAACACGGTCGTCCTCGTCGAGCACGACCTGGACACGATCGCCACCGCCGACTGGGTCATCGACCTCGGGCCGGGCGGCGGCGACGCAGGCGGGCGGGTGGTCGTGGCGGGTCCGCCGGCCAAGGTGGCGAGGGCTCGCCGCAGCGCCACAGCGCCCTATCTCGCGGCGCGGCTCGCGCGCTCCTGACGACGGCAGCTCGTAGCACTCGGCACTTATCGATCTTGAGTCGCGTTGAGCCCGCCTGGTCTTCGCCCAAGCACCAGCGTTCCACCCGCTCCGGGACGACTCAGTGCCCCCGCTGGGCGCTGCTCCACCCGGTTGCGCTGGAATACGCGTCCAGCAGGTCCACCACGAAGATCAGGGTCGAACCCGGCGGGATCAACGGCGAGGGGGACTGACCGCCGTATCCAAGACGCGGAGGAACGATGATCTCGCGCCGGCCGCCGACGTTCATCCCTCTCACCCCGCGGTCCCAGCCCCTGATGACCTTGCCACTGCCCAAGGCGAACTTGAACGGCTCGCCTCGGTCCCAGGACGCATCGAACTCCTTCCCTGACTCGAAAGTCACCCCGACATAGTGGACCCTGACCACCATGCCCGGCTTGACCTCAACCCCGTCACCGACGATCAGGTCCCGGATGGTCAGCTCGGTAGGGGCGTCGCCCTCCGGAACGTCGACCTCGGGCTTTGTCAGTTCACTCATTGCAGCCTTGTCACTTTCCGTCGGAAGCCGTCGGACCGGCCGGACACCTGGGCACTTATGCGGCAGATGGTCAGGCTATCGAGAGCGCCTGTCCGCGCTTTCGCTTCCCGACCGGCCTGACGATGTGTCAGATAGCGCCGAGGGCGCCGCGGGTCGGATCGACCGGGACGTGTCGGTGGACTCCACCGCGGTGCGGGCCCATCAGCGCGCCGCCGACGCCAGGACTCAGCCACCCGCCGGGATCCTTCAACGAGGGCAAACGAGGGCGACGAGGGCGCCGTGGGTCCTCGGATTCAGCGCGGCGGGCCGAGGATGGCGCCGCCGTAGAGTTCGGATGCTTCCGCCAGGAGGGACTTGGGGATCTCGAAGCCGCGGGGGCGCGGGGTGGTGAGGTCGCGTCCGGCGTGACGGAACATGCCCTCGATGCCGCCGGGTGTGGCGATCATCAGGAGGTCTGCGCGGTCGGAGGTGATGCGGTAGGCGTGCGGGACGTTGCGGGGCAGATACACGATCCCGCCTTCGCGAAGTTCGTGTTCCTCCTCGCCCGACCAGACCAGGGCCGTGCCCTTGATGAGCATGAACACCTCGTCCTCGCGGGTGTGCAGGTGGAACGGCGGGGCTTCGCCCTTGGCGACCTCGAAGCGGCCCACGGTCAGCTTGCCCTCGGTGGCTTCCTTGTCGAGCAGCACGGAGAACGTTCCCCCGTCGAGCCATTCGAGTCTTTGCTGCTGCTCGGGCTGCGCCAGATAGGCCATCGTCATGACTCGGCCCTGTGCACTCCCAGGGTGCGGTGCACCCACGCAAGGCGGGCAGTGAGAGGGGCCTGGGCAAGGCAGCCTTGTGAGCTGCGCCGTTGAGAACGCGGCAACCGCCGGGTCATGTGCGCAGTCCGGCCTGGATGCCGGCGACGCCGACAGCAGTCGGGGTCCAGAGCGTCATGTGATCCTCATTCCTGTTGTTCGGCTGATCAAGCATCGCGTGAACCACAGCCCGGATGAAGGCCGTACTTATCCACGGACGAGTTGTCCGTGGCAGACCACGCGCTGGGGAGGGATGGGTCGCTTGTCGTCACACAACGCCGGGCCCGGCCGCCCGACTCGCCCGCCACCTGCTGGACCGGCGTTGACAAATGTTCGGGCCGTTGTCTTAACTACCGCCCAGAAAGGTCATGAGCGTCAGCGACAAGCCCTGGCTTGCTGACCGGCAACCCTCCCACCGCGGTGGGGTGCCCCAGGTGACGACCCGGCCGATGAAGTTTCGGTAAGCGCGAGGCCCCTGGGGCCGGAACAGAGACGGTGACGCCATGTACGCAGCTCCGAGGACGGCCGCACGCCGCTCCCAGGGCTGCGTGCCGTCGTACGCGAACGTGTTCGTCGCCGACCGGGCCGTCGACCTGCTCCGCGTGAGCAGCGCACTGTGTACCGCACCGGGCCGTGCCCGCTGTCGGGGCTGACACTTCCCCGCAGCCCCCGCAGCCCCCGCAGCCCCCGCACTTCCTGACGAACACCGCGCCCGCGGTGTGCCGTTGCCCTCCCTGCCCCCGGTACCTCGCCGTCGTGTGCGCCGCCGCATGCCGCCGCGCCTCCGGGGTGTACCCACCCAGCCGGAGCCCACTATGAGTGAACCCCCTGGTGCCACCGTCACCCTTCCCGAAGCGCCGACCGCCGACAAACCGCCGAAAGCCCTCACTGCCCAGAGAGTTCTGCCGTTGAGGCGGCCAGGGCGCTGGATCGCCACCGCGGTCGTGGTGGTCCTGGTCGCCCAGTTCGTGCACGGGCTGGTCTCCAACCCCTTCTACCAGTGGGACCGCTGGGGCTACTGGTTCCTGCGCCCCACCATCCTCGACGGCCTGATGATCACCCTCGAAGTCACCGCCTACAGCGCCGTGTTGGGCCTGGTCGGCGGCGTCCTGCTCGCTCTGGCACGGCTGTCGAAGAGTCCGGTGCTGCGCGCGGTCAGCTGGACGTACGTCTGGACGCTGCGCTCGGTCCCGCTCATCGTGGTGCTGCTCTTCCTCTACAACTTCAGTGCCCTGTACGAGACGTTGAGCGTCGGAGTCCCGTTCGGGCCGGCCTTCTTCTCCTTCGACGAGTCGAAACTCGCGACCGACATGGTGATCGCCGTCATCGGCCTCAGCCTCAACGAGGCCGCCTACGCGGCCGAGGTGGTCCGCGGCGGCATTCTCTCCGTGGACCAGGGCCAGCACGAGGCAGCCGCCGCGCTCGGCCTGCCCAAGGGCTACCAGTTCCGCAGGATCGTCTTCCCGCAGGCCCTCAGGTCGATCACCCCGAACTACGTCAACCAGCTGATCGGCCTGATCAAGAGCACCTCGCTGGTCTTCTACGTCTCGCTGCTCGACCTCTTCGGCACCGCGCAGAGCATGGGCTCCACCTACCCCGGCGACATCGTGCCGCTGCTCCTGGTGGTGACCGTCTGGTACCTGATCCTGACCAGCGTCGTCTCCGTGATCCAGTTCTACGTCGAGCGGTACTACGCCCGCGGCGCCACCCGCGCGCTGCCGCCGACGCCCCTGCAGAAGCTCCGGGCCGGCCTCACCGACCTGCGTGCCCGTGTCCGCCGGGAGGCCGCGGTATGAGCAGCACCGACATCCTGGAGACGGTCCCCGCCGCCCTGGAGATACACGACGTCCACAAGTGGTACGGCACCCATCGCGTCCTCGACGGCATCGACCTGACCATCCGCCCCGGCGAGGTCACCGTCGTCCTCGGCCCGTCCGGCTCGGGGAAGTCCACGCTCCTGCGGGTCGTCAACCACCTGGAGAAGCCCGAGATCGGCCACGTCAGCATCAACGGCGAGCCGATCGGGGTGAAGCGGCAGGGCGACCGGCTCAAGGAGCTGAGCGAGCGCGCCATCCTGGCCCAGCGCGGCCGGATCGGCTTCGTCTTCCAGAACTTCAACCTCTTCCCGCACCTGACCGTCCTCGACAACGTGGCCGCGGCCCCCGTCGCCACCGGAAAGCTGACCAAGCCCGAGGCGCAGGCACTGGCGAAGGAACTCCTGGAACGGGTCGGCCTCGGCGAGCGCACCGGCGCCTACCCCCGGCAGCTCTCCGGCGGCCAGCAGCAGCGCGTCGCCATCGCCCGCGCCCTCGCGCTGCGCCCCGGCGTGATCCTCTTCGACGAACCCACCTCCGCCCTGGACCCGGAACTCGTCGGTGAGGTCCTCGCCGTCATCAAGGACCTGGCCACCAGCGGCACCACGCTCGTCATCGTCACCCACGAGATCGGCTTCGCCCGCGAGATCGCCGACCGGGTCGTCTTCATCGACGAGGGCCGGATCGTCGAGCAGGGCCCGCCCTCCGAGGTCCTCGACAGGCCGCGGCACGAGCGGACCAGGGATTTCCTCAGCAAGGTCCTCTGAACCGCCGTACGCCCGGAACTCCCCCACGCAAAACCTCCGCACCCTCCTCCAGCGACAAGGAACGGCCATGCCCAGCCACTTCACCCGACGCAGCCTGAGCAGAGGCGTCATCGCGGCCACTGCCGTCGCCACCCTCGCCACCGGGCTCGCCGCCTGCGGGGGCGACAGCGACGCGGCCACCACCGACACTGCCAAGTCCGGAGAGGTCGTCGTCGGACGGGTCTCCAACGGCGCCGGCACCGAGACCACCATCAAGGTCTCCGAGGTCGAGTCCATCAGCGCCGAACTGCCGGCGGCCGTCCGTAAGAGCGGCAAGCTCGTCATCGGCGAGGGTGCGCTGCCCGCCGGATTCCCGCCGCTGGCGTACGTCGGCAGCGACCAGAAGACCCTCACCGGCTCCGAACCCGATCTCGGCCGTCTGATCGCCGCGGTCTTCGGACTCACGCCGGAGATCAAGAACTTCACCTGGGAGAACATGTTCGTCGGCATCGACAGCGGCAAGGTCGATGTGGCCCTCTCCAACATCACCGACACCGAGGAACGCAAGAAGAAGTACGAGTTCGCCTCCTACCGGCAGGACAACCTCGCCTTCCTCGTGCCGAAGAAGAGCACCTGGAACTTCGACGGCGACTACGAGAACCTCGTCGGCAAGACGATCGCCGTCGGCTCCGGCACCAACCAGGAGAAGATCCTCCTGGAGTGGAAGGCGAAGCTCGCCAAGGAGGGCAAGAAGCTCACCGTCAAGTACTTCCAGGACAGCACCAGCACGTTCCTGGCGCTGAACAGCGGAAAGATCGACGCCTCCTTCGGCCCCAACCCCGGCTTCGCGTACCACAACCGCCAGGTCGCGAACACGCCCGACGCCACCCGCATCGCCGGGACCTACTCAGGCGCCGGCGCGAGTCTGCAGGGCCTGATCGCGGCCACCGCGAAGAAGGACAGCGGCCTGGCCAAGCCGCTCGCCGACGCCGTCAACTACCTGATCAAGAACGGTCAGTACGCCGAGTGGCTCAAGGCCTACGGCCTCTCCGACGAGGCCGTCGCCAAGTCCGAGGTCAACCCGCCCGGACTGTCGCTCGACAACTCCTGACCACCGACTGCCGGGCGCTCCACCGCCGCCCCGCGGTGGAGTCCCCGTGCCCCGGACATCCCGAGCCGCACCCCGGAGACCGCCACATCATGTCCGTCATCGCCCTCGACGCCAGTTCGTCGTACATCCTGGACAACCCCGCCTGGGCCGCACTCACCGGCCCGCACGCCCGGTTCGCCGAAGGCGTCGGCCGCGCCGTCCGATACCAGCAGGACGTGGCCCCCTTCCACGCCGTCTCCGACGAGGACGACCCGCGCGCCTGGGCCGACCTCGCCGAACTCGTCGGCCCCGGCGGGACCGCCGCGGTGCGGGGCGTGACCGAGGCGGCGGCGGGCTGGGAGGTCGTTCGCACTGGGCACGGCGTCCAGCTCGTGGGCACCGCCCTGCGCGCGGAGCCCGACCCCGAGGCCGTACGGCTCGGCCCTGACGACGTGCCCGAGATCCTGGACCTGGTCGCCCGCACCGAGCCGGGCCCCTACCTGCCCCGCACCGTCGAGCTGGGCGCCTATCTCGGCATCCGCCATCAGGGCCGGCTGATCGCGCTGGCCGGAGAGCGGCTGCATCCGCCGGGCTGGACGGAGATCAGCGCCGTGTGCACCGACCCCGCCCACCGCGGCCGGGGTCTGGCCACCCGTCTGGTCCGCGCTGTCGCCGCCGGCATCGAGGAGCGCGGCGAACGCCCCTTCCTGCATGCCGCGGCCGCCAACGAGAACGCGATCCGGCTGTACGAGTCGATCGGCTTCACCCTGCGCCGTCGTACCGCCTTCTCGCTCGTCCGGCACACCGGTGCCGCCGTACTGGAAGAAACGGCATGGCCGTGCCGTTGTCCTTGTCGAAGGCGAGTGCCTGGACCACCCGGACGGAGGTGCGACACGTGACGCGGGTACTGCGTGCCGTCCGCCTTCACTCCCGGCCCCACATCGACCTCCAGCGCGTGGCCGGCTCCCTCTGTAGCTCCTGACCCGTCTCCCCAGCCGCCGTGCGCCCCGATTCCCGCGGGCCGGCGATCTCGTACGGACCTCCAGGAAGGCACCCTCGTGTCGTCAACTCCCTCTTCCCACCTGCACCTTGCCGTCGCCCTTGAGGGCACCGGCTGGCACCCCGCCTCCTGGCGTGAGCCGGTCGCCCGCCCCCGGGACCTGTTCACCGCCGCCTACTGGGCCGACCTGGTCGCCGAGGCCGAGCGCGGCCTCCTCGACTTCGTCACCTTCGAGGACGGACTCGGCCTGCAGTCCGCCCACCACGGCGAGCCGGACGGCCGTACGGACCAGGTCCGTGGCCGCCTGGACGCCGTACTGATCGCGTCCCGCGTCGCGCCCCTCACCCGGCACATCGGACTGGTGCCGACCGTGATCGCCACCCACACGGAGCCGTTCCACATCTCCAAGGCGATCGCCACCCTCGACTACGTCAGCACCGGCCGGGCCGGCCTGCGCGTGCAGATCAGCGCCCGCCCGGACGAGGCCGACCACTTCGGCCGCCGTACCTTCCCGCCGATCAGCCTGGCGGAGCTCCGGAGCCCGGCCGGACAGGAGCGGCTCACCGAGCACTTCGACGAGGCCGCCGACTACGTCGAGGTCGTCCGTCGCCTCTGGGACAGCTGGGAGGACGACGCCGAGATCCGCGACGCCGCCACCGGCCGCTTCATCGACCGGGACAAGCTCCACTACATCGACTTCGAGGGACGGCACTTCAGCGTCAAGGGCCCCTCCATCACTCCGCGCCCGCCGCAGGGACAGCCCCTGGTCACCGCTCTCGCCCACCAGACCGTCCCCTACCGGCTGGTGGCCCGCCAGGCCGATGTCGGCTATGTCACCCCGCACGACACCGACCACGCCCGGGCGATCGTCACCGAGATCCGGGCCGAGCAGGAGGCGGCCGGGCGTGCCGGTGAACTCCTGCATGTCTTCGGTGACTTGGTGGTCTTCCTGGACGACGGGCAGGCCGCCGCCGAGGACCGGCGCGCACGTCTCGACGCGCTGGCGGGGGAGCCGTACACGAGTGATGCGCGCGTCTTCGCCGGTACGTCTGCCCAACTCGCGGACCTTCTGCAGGAGTTGGGGGAGGCAGGACTGAGCGGCTTCCGGCTGCGTCCTGCCGTCGCCGGGCACGACCTCCCGGCGATCACCCGGGGCCTGGTCCCCGAGCTCCAGCGCCGGGGCGTCTTCCGCACCGCCTACGAGGCCGGCACCCTGCGCGGCCTGCTGGGCCTCGCCCGCCCCGCCAACCGCTACGCCGCCGCGACCGTCTGAGCCGGAAGGACCCGCACCGACATGACCAGCAAGCCGCTGAAGCAGATCCATCTGGCCGCGCACTTCCCGGGCGTCAACAACACCACCGTGTGGAGCGACCCGAAGGCCGGCAGCCACATCGAGTTCGACTCCTTCGCGCACTTCGCGCGGACCGCCGAACGCGCCAAGTTCGACTTCCTCTTCCTCGCCGAGGGACTCAGGCTCCGCGAACAGGGCGGGAGGATCTACGACTTGGACGTCGTCGGCCGCCCCGACACCTTCACCGTCCTCGCCGCGCTCGCCGCCGTCACCGAGCGTCTCGGCCTGACCGGCACCATCAACTCCACGTTCAACGAGCCGTACGAGGTGGCCCGCCAGTTCGCCAGTCTCGACCACCTCTCCGGGGGCCGTTCCGCCTGGAACGTGGTCACCTCCTGGGACGCCTTCACCGGCGAGAACTTCCGCCGCGGCGGCTTCCTGCCCCAGTCGGAGCGCTACTCCCGCGCCAAGGAGTTCCTGGCCACCACGAACGAGCTGTTCGACTCCTGGCACGGCGACGAGATCCTTGCCGACCAGGCCTCGGGTGTGTTCCTGCGGGACGCGAAGGCCGGCTCCTTCGTCCATACCGGTCGACACTTCGACATCCACGGCCAGTTCAACGTCCCGCGCTCTCCGCAGGGCCGCCCGGTCGTCTTCCAGGCCGGCGACTCCGAGGAGGGCCGCGAGTTCGCAGCCTCCTCCGCCGACGCCATCTTCAGCCGGTACGCCACCCTGGAGGGCGGCCAGGCCTTCTACACGGATGTCAAGGGCCGCCTCGCCAAGTACGGCCGCAGGCATGACCAGTTGCTGATTCTGCCCGCCGCCTCCTTCGCCCTCGCGGACACCGACGCCGAGGCAGAGGAACTGGCGCGGATCGTCCGACGCCAACAGGTCAGCGGGGCCACCGCCCTCAAACACCTGGAGTTCGTCTGGAACCGGGACCTGTCCTCCTACGATCCCGACGGTCCGCTCCCCGACATCGACCCGGACGTCAGCGACGACCACATCTCCAAGGGCCGCGCCCAGGTCCGCATGTACCGCGATCCGCTGGCCACCGCCCGCGAGTGGCGCGAGCTGGCCGCGGCCAACAACTGGTCGATCCGCGACCTGGTCATCAACACCGGCAACCGGCAGAACTTCATCGGGTCCCCGTCGACCGTCGCCCGCACCATCAACGAGTACGTCCAGGCGGACGCGAGTGACGGCTTCATCCTCGTCCCGCACCTCACCCCCACCGGCTTGGACGAATTCGCCGACAAGGTCGTCCCGCTCCTCCAGGAACAGGGCGTCTTCCGCACCGACTACGAGGGCCCCACCCTCCGCCACCACCTCGGCCTCGCCCACCCCGACGACGTACGGGCCGAGCCGCCGATGGCGTCGTGACATTCCTCGCCGTCACCCTCGCGCTGCTCGCGGAGGAGCCGGGCTTCGACGGCTTCGGCGTGGGGGAGCGCCACGAGCGGCCGTTCATCTCCTCCTCACCGACCGTCGTACTCGGCCATGTGGCCGCCCTGACCAGGCGGATCAGGCTCTTCACCGCCGTGACGACCCTCGGCCTGCTCGACCCGGTCCGCGCCTACGCCCCCGTGCTGCGCCGCGAGATCCCGGACCCGCCGTTCGTATGGGGACCTGTGCTTGCGGCCCCACCGCTCACCCAGGAGTCCGTCCATGTCTGATATTGCCCTCGGCGTCCTCGACCTGGTCCCGATCCCCTCCGGCTCGACGGCAGCCGATGCCCTGCGCAACTCCATCGACCTCGCCCAGCAGGCCGAGCGCTTCGGATATGCCCGCTACTGGTTCGCCGAGCACCACCTCAATCCCGGCGTGGCCGGCACGTCACCCGCCGTCGTCCTGGCCCTGACCGCATCCGCCACCTCCACCATCAGGCTCGGTTCCGGGGCCGTGCAGCTCGGGCACCGCACCGCGCTGTCCACGGTGGAGGAGTTCGGTCTGCTCGACGCGCTGCACCCGGGGCGCTTCGATCTGGGCCTGGGACGCTCGGGCGGCCGCCCGCCGGGACGGCCGGCCGCACCGTTGCCGACGGCGACCCCGGTCGTCGACGGCCGCACCCCGAACGGCCTGTTGATCCCGCCCCGCTTCTCCTTCGAGCATCTGCTCGGGTCACCCCGCATCGCGCTGCAGCGGAGGCTGCTTCTCCTGCCGGGCGCCGAGTCACAGGACTACGCGGAGCAGATCGACGACATCCTCGCCCTGTTCGCCGGCACCTACCGCTCCCCGGAGGGCGTCGAGGCGCACGTGGTGCCGGGGGAGGGCGCCGACGTGCAGGTGTGGATCCTGGGCAGCAGTGGCGGTCAGAGCGCCGCCGTCGCGGGCCGCAACGGTCTGCGGTTCGCGGCGAACTACCACGTCAGCCCGGCCACGGTCCTGGATGCGGTGGAGGGTTACCGGTCCTTCTTCCAGCCTTCCGAGTTCCTCGACAAGCCGTACGTCGGTGTCTCGGCGGACGTCGTCGTCGCCGAGGACGACGCCACCGCCCGCGCACTCGCCGCGGGCTACGGGCCGTGGGTCCGCAGCATCCGCACCGCCGAGGGCGCCATCGAGTACCCGACGCCGGAGGAAGCGCGCGCCCACCCATGGACCGACGAGGACCGGGCCCTCGTCCGGGACCGCCTCGACACCCGGTTCGTCGGCTCACCGGGCCTGGTGGCCGACCGGTTGGAACAGCTGCAGGAGGCCACGGGCGCGGACGAGCTGCTCATCACGACGATCACCCACGACCACACGGACCGGGTCCGTTCGTACGAACTGCTCGCGGAGGAATGGCGCCGACGGGGTCACTCCTTCCAGTCGGGCTGACGCTCGAGAGCCCCCACCGACCGCGGCTTCCGCACCGTTCTGACAGGCAGCCGTGATGCAGATCGCCGAGCGGACGTCGCCCGCAAGCGGCTCTGCGTCTACTCAACGGCACCGAACCGCCCCGCCAGGCCCCTCCTCTGACGAACGCCGACAACGCCGACAACGCCGAAGAACACTGACGACGCCGACGAACACCGAACGGAGCCCCCTCGTGTCCCTCACCTTCCACTGGTTCCTGCCCACGAACGGCGACAGCCGGCACGTCGTCGGCGGCGGCCACGGCACGCCCGCCACGGAGTCCGGCCGCGACCGGCCGCCGACGGTCGCCTACCTGAGCCAGATCGCCCGCGCGGCCGAGGACCTCGGCTTCGTCGGCGCGCTCACCCCGACCGGCGCGTGGTGCGAGGACGCGTGGCTGACCACCGCCATGGTCAGCCAGAACACCGAGCGTCTGAAGTTCCTCGTCGCCTTCCGCCCCGGATTCGTCTCGCCGACCCTCGCGGCGCAGATGGCCGCCACCTTCCAGCGACAGACCGGCGGACGACTTCTGCTCAACGTCGTCACCGGCGGCGAGAGCCACGAGCAGCGGGCCTACGGGGATTTCCTGGACAAGGAGGCGCGGTATCGCCGTACCGGCGAGTTCCTGGAGATCGTCCGGGGGTTGTGGGAGGGCAAGACCGTCGGCCTGTCCGGCGAGTACCTCCAGGTCGAGGACGCCAGGCTCGCCCGGCTGCCCGACCCGGTGCCCCAGGTGTACTTCGGGGGCTCCTCGCCGATCGCCGGGGAAGTCGCCGCCAGGCATGTCGACGTCTACCTCACCTGGGGCGAGCCGCCCACCGCCGTCGCCGGGAAGATCGCCTGGATCAGGAAGCTGGCCGCGCAGGAGGGGCGCAGCGTCCGCTTCGGGATCCGGTTGCACGTCATCACCCGCGACACCTCCGAGCAGGCCTGGGCCGAGGCGAACCGGCTCCTGGACGGTTTCGATCCGGAGACGGTCAAGTCGGTGCAGGCCGGGCTCGCCCGCAGCGAGTCCGAAGGGCAGCAGCGCATGCTCGCCCTGCACAGCGGCGGAACTCGCGACGGGCTGGAGATCCATCCCAACCTGTGGGCCGGTATCGGGCTGGTACGCGGCGGAGCGGGCACAGCTCTGGTCGGCAGCCACGAGGAGGTCGCCGAACGGATCAAGGAGTACGCGGCCCTGGGCGTCGAGGAGTTCATCTTCTCCGGGTATCCGCATCTGGAGGAGGCGTACTGGTTCGGCGAGGGCGTGCTGCCGAAGCTTCAGGCGCAGGGCCTGTGGCGACACCCGTACGGGCAGCAGGCGACCCCCGCCGCCCAGGTCCCCTTCGCGGGTGCCGGGAGCGCGCGATGACCCATGCGATCGCCGGCGATGCCGAGGCGGTCGCCGTGGCCGCTGAGCCGACCGCCGAGTTCGTCGGTGAGGGCTGCCTCGCGCGACGCTGAGCCCGTCCTGCCGCGCACAGAACGGGCCCAGGTGTTCGACTCCGGGCTCCTTGGCAGCGTCGTGCCCCGCTCCCACGGAGGCGCCGAGGTTCGACGGCTTCAACCTCGCCCACGTCCCCACCGTCCCTGAGGGAGGCGTCGCCGTCGTCCGCGAGTCGGTGCCCAGCGCACGATGTTCGGGAAAGCCTTCGAGTGGAAGACCTCTCGATGTACAGTGGACGACGCCCCTGACCTGCAGAAAGCCGGCGGGGAGCCGTCCTCTAGGAGTCCAAAGTGCTGCGCACCATGTTCAAGTCCAAGATCCACCGTGCCACCGTCACCCAGGCCGACCTGCACTACGTGGGATCGGTGACCATCGACGCCGACCTCTTGGACGCCGCCGATCTGCTGCCGGGTGAGCTCGTGCACATCGTCGACATCACCAACGGGGCCCGTCTGGAGACGTACGTCATCGAGGGCGAGCGCGGCTCGGGCGTCGTCGGCATCAACGGGGCCGCCGCCCATCTCGTGCATCCCGGCGATCTGGTGATCATCATCAGTTACGCTCAGGTGACCGACGCCGAGGCGCGGGCGCTGGAGCCGCAGGTCGTGCACGTGGACCGCGACAACCGGATCGTGGCCCTGGGAGCAGACCCCTCGGCGCCGGTTCCGGGCTCCGACCAGGAACGCAGTCCGCACGCGGTGTCGGTCTGAGCGGCGCAGCCCGCGTACCGTCCGCACCCATCGCACCGGGAGAGCCCATGAGCGACATCGAGATCCGCGACGACCGGGCGGCCGGCCGCCTCGAAGCCCTCGGTGACGGCGGCGAAGTCGTGGGCCGCATCGAGTACTTCGTCCTGGAGTCGCCCGCGCCCGCGCTGGTCCCGGTGCACACGATCGTCGAGCCCGCCCACGAGGGCAAGGGCATCGCGGGGTCGCTGGCGCGCGAGCTGTACGCCCAGTCCGCACGCGAGGGCGTGCCGGTGGCGCCGCTGTGCCCCTACGTCGTGAAGTGGGCCGAGCGCCACCCGGACGAGGCACCCGCCGCGGACCCCGCGCTGCTGAGCGCCGCCAAGGCCTGGCTGCGGGCGCACCCGGGCCGGTTCTGACGTCCGTCCGAGGGGGCGAGGGGCCGGGCGAGCCGTCCGGGTGAGTGTGTGCGGCGACCCCGGGTACGCGGGGGAGTAGTTCAGAGCCAAGCCCCGCAAGCGGCCGGAGGACACGATGACCGACCCGTACCCCGCCCCCGTCCCGCCCGGACCGACGCCCGGCCCGGACCCGGTCCCACCGGATCCGTTCCCGAGTCCGCCCACGCCCGAGCCGCAACCGCCCGGCCCCCAGCCGCCCGGACCGGGACCGACGCCTCCGCAGCCCGTACCGGCCCCGGACCCGTCGCCGTCCCCGATCCCGCCGGGGCCGGAGCCGGTGCCCAGCCCGGAACCCGGCCCGCCCCTCGCCTGACCTGCTCGACCCGCCGCGGCGGCGGGCGGCTCGACGCCGCCCGCCGCCGCGTCTCGTGCGTCTGGCGCGGCCGTCCGCCGCGCAGCCGCCGCTCCCGCGGCCGCCTGTCGGACCGGGCTACGCGTCCACCTCCGAGCGGTCCCCGCCCCACAGCGTGTGGAACGCGCCCTCACGGTCGACCCGCCGGTACGTGTGCGCGCCGAAGAAGTCCCGCTGGCCCTGGGTGAGCGCGGCGGGCAGGCGCTCCGCGCGCAGGGCGTCGTAGTACGCGAGCGCGGCGGCGAAGCCCGGCGTGGGCACCCCCTGGAGCGTCGCGGACACCAGCACCTCCCGCCAGGCGTCCTGGGCGGCCGCGATCTCCGAGGCGAACGTCGCGTCGGAGAGCAGGCTCGGCAGGTCCGCGCGGGCGTCGTACGCGGCGCGGATCCGGTCGAGGAAGGCCGCGCGGATGATGCAGCCGCCGCGCCAGATCGAGGAGACGGCCCCGAGGTCGATGTCCCAGTCGTACTCCTCGCTGCCCGCGGCGAGCTCGTGGAAGCCCTGGGTGTACGACACGATCTTCGAGGCGTACAGCGCCTGCTCCACCCGGTCGGCGAAGGCCTGCGCCTCCGCCTCGCCCAGTGCGGACGCCTTCGGGCCCGCCAGGTCGCGGGAGGCCTCGCGCAGCGCCGCGTGACCCGACAGCGAGCGGGCGAAGACGGCCTCCGCGATGCCCGACACCGGAACCCCGAGGTCCAGCGCGATCTGGACGGTCCAGCGGCCGGTGCCCTTCTGCTCCGCCTGGTCCACCACGACGTCCACGAAGGGCCTGTCCGTCGCCGCGTCCACATGGGAGAGCACCTCGGCCGTGATCTCGATCAGGTAGGAGTCGAGGCGGCCGGTGTTCCAGGTGCGGAAGATGTCCGCGATCTGCGCCGGCTCGTACCCGGCGACTTCCCGCAGCAACTGGTAGGCCTCGCCGATGAGTTGCATGTCGGCGTACTCGATGCCGTTGTGGACCATCTTCACGAAGTGGCCGGCGCCGTCCGGGCCGACGTGGGTGACGCAGGGCGAACCGTCCGCCGCCTTCGCGGAGATCTTCTCCAGCATCGGGCCCAGCGACTCGTACGACTCGGGCGAGCCGCCCGGCATGATGCTGGGGCCGTGCAGCGCGCCCTCCTCGCCGCCGGAGATTCCCGCGCCGACGAAGTGCAGCCCCTGCTCGCGCAGCTCGCGCTCACGGCGGCGGGTGTCGGCGAAGTGCGCGTTGCCGCCGTCGATGATCATGTCGCCGGGCTCGAGCAGCGGGGCGAACTCGCGGATCACCGCGTCGGTGGGCTCACCGGCCTTCACCATGACGACCAGCCGGCGGGGCCGCTCCAGCGCCGCGACGAACTCCTTGGCGGTCTCGGCCGCGATGAACTCGCCCTCGCCGCCGAACTCCTCGACCAGGGCGCGGGTACGGGCCGCCGTCCGGTTGTGCAGCGCGACCGTGTAGCCGTTGCGCGCGAAGTTGCGGGCGAGGTTGCGCCCCATCACCGCGAGGCCCGTGACGCCGATCTGGGCTGAAGTGCTCATACGGTTGGCTCCTTGGAGAGGTGTGCCCGTCAGTATCGTGCTCGGGACCATCCTGACGGGTTCCGGGGCCGGTTTCCCGGCGGGTCCCCCTCGTGCCCCCCGGGCGAGTCGGAGCGGCCGGTTGTCGCCTTGTCATGGCCTGTTGGGGGCACTTACTTTTGCCGCTCCTGACGCATGTCGAGGGGGATCTCCATGGCCGTACGCGGCCGGCACCGCCGGTATCAGCCGAACAGGATCAACCGAGCCTCGCTCACCGTCACGGCGGGCGGCGCCGGCATGGCGATACCGCTCATCGGCGCGGGAGCCGCCCAGGCGGCCGACGTGGACACCTGGAACAAGGTCGCCGCCTGCGAGTCGACCGGCGACTGGAGCATCAACAGCGGCAACGGCTACTACGGCGGACTGCAGTTCACCCAGTCCACCTGGGAGGCGTACGGCGGCGCCCGGTACGCGCCGCGAGCGGATCTGGCCACCCGGGCCCAGCAGATCGCCGTCGCCGAGAAGGTGCTGGACGGACAAGGCCCCGGCGCATGGCCGGTGTGCTCGGGCCGGGCCGGACTGAGCCGGGGCGGCGACACCCCTGACGTCCACCCGAACGGCACGTCGGCGAAGCCGGCCGGGTCTTCGTCCAGGACGTCCGGCGGGTCGACGGCCGAGGCGCCGAAGGCGTCGAAGACGTCTCTCGAGGACGTGCGGGCGCACAGCACGCCCCAGTCCCGGGCGGGCACCGCGCGGATGTACACGGTCGTCCGCGGCGACACGCTCTCCGGCATCGCGGACGCCGAGGAGGTCAGGGGCGGCTGGCGCGGGCTCTACGCCGCCAACCGGACGACCGTGGGCGCCGACCCGGACCTCATCCTGCCGGGGCAGCGGCTCAGCCTGAACGGGCGGGCGGCCGCCGCGCGGGCCCCCGGCGGCGCCGACCACCACACGGAGAAACCGAAGGCGTCCCCGGGCGCCGGGCAGGGAAAACCGGCCAAGAGCGCCAAGCACAAGGGCGCGCACAAGGCGAGTGCCGGCCACTCCTTCGTCGCGCCCGTCGGCGCGGCCACCGGAACGCCCTACCACGCGACCGGATCCTCCTGGTCGAAGGGCTACCACACGGGTGTCGACTTCCCCGTGCCCACCGGAACATCCGTGAAGGCGGTGACGTCGGGCGAGGTGGTGAGCGCGGGCTGGGGCGGCTCGTTCGGCTATCAGGTCGTCATCCGGCACGCCGACGGCCGCTACACCCAGTACGCCCATCTGTCCGCGATCTCCGTCCGGGACGGGCAGTCGGTGAGCGGCGGCCAGCGCATAGGCCGGTCCGGCTCCACGGGCAACAGCACGGGCCCGCATCTGCACTTCGAGGTGCGGACGGGGCCCGGCTTCGGAACGGACATCGACCCGCTGTCCTATCTGCGGGCCGGTGGCGTCAGGATTTGACCCGCTCCCGGTGCCGGTCGACGACCGGCACCGGGACGAACAGACCTCCGTACAGCGGGGTGTAGAACGATGCGGGCACGTCCGGGACGGACGGGTCCTCCTCATAGGGGTCGCCCTCGGCGTCGGCCGGGGTCGACACCGGCACGGGCGCCGACCGTCGGTCGCCGCCCTCCGCCGGCAGGTCCCCGGGCCGCACGCTCTCAGGCCGTACGACGTCCAGTCGCAGGCCGTCCAGGCTCATGCCGTCCAGCAGAGCGCCGTCCAGCAGTACGTCGTGCTGTCGTGCGTCGTGCGGTACGTCGGGCAGGTCGCGTACGCCGTTCAGGAGCACGCCCTCCAGCGGCGAGGCGGCCGACTGTTCCGGGAACCGGAGGACGATCGCGCCACTCACGCCCGCGCTCCCGCTGTCGGCCGTCGTCTCGACGCGCGCGCCGCCGACGGTCCGGACGGCCGGGTCCGCGAGGGCGGCCGGGTCCGCGGGGGCGGCCTCGGTCTCCGCCGTCCGCGGGTGGCTCGACTGCAGACGCTCCGTCGTGAGCAGGATCAGTCCGCCCGCCGCCACCACACCGCAGCCCAGGGCGAGCGCGGTGCCCGTGGTGCCGTAGCGGAACGTCTCGCCGAACATCGTGATGCCGACGGCGGCCGCCACCACCGGGTTGACCACGGTCAGCGTCGCCAGCGGAGCCGCGAGGCCGGCACCCCGGTAGGAGGCCTGCGACAGCAGCATGCCGGCCGTGGCCAGCACGCCGATCACGGCCAGAGAGGGGATGTCGGCGGCCGAGACGCCGTCGGTCCAGTCGACGGCGACGGTCTTGGTGAACACCGACGACATGCCGAACGCTATGCCGGACGCGGTCGCCAGGAGCATGCTGCGGACCGCGGGATGCCGGTGCGCGGCCCGGCCGGCGATCATCAGGGTCACGACCGCGCCCGCGGTGAACACGGCCACGGCCACGCGCTGCGCGGTGCTCAGCGACTGCGCGTCGGAGGCCCCCACCAGGGAGAGCAGACCCGCGAGACCGACCGTCGCCATGATCGCGCCCCGCCAGGCCGTCGCCCCGGCCCTGCGGCCGACGAACAGCGCCGCCATGGGCAGGGCGAACACGATGGTCAGCGCACCCAGCGGCTGGACCAGGCTGAGCGGACCGTAGGCCAGCGCCACCACGTGCAGAAGTCCGCCGAGACCGTTCAGCGCCACCGCGGCCCACCAGCCCGGACGGCGCAGCGGGGCGTACTCCTCGTCGGGCGAGGACACCGCGACCTGCTCCTGCACGATCGCCCCGGCCGCGTACGCGACAGCGGAGACGAGCGACAGGACCACGGAGAACGCGAGGGCGCTCATGAGCTGCTCCTCTGCGTGAGGCGGGGGCACCGGGCCCGGCGCGGCGAACGGTCGTCATCCATGACCAACACGATGCCCTGTCGATCTGTTCCCGTCGTCGTCCCTGAGCACCCAATGGGTCCTACTGCCGATGGAGTACGACAGGCCCGCCGTCCTCCCTCAGGCGGGTGACGGCCCAGGGATCCCCCTGATCACCGACCCCGACCACCCTTGGTACTACTGGACTTCGTGAATCTCGACCCCGGTCTCGCCGCGCTCCGTCCGCTCGGCGCCTTCTTCGCCCTGCACACTCCCGCGGACGGCTCGGCAGGCCCGCTCTGCGAGCTGCCGACCCTCGCGCGGGTCTACGGGGACCCCTCCGGCAGCCCCGCCGACAGCCCCTCCGACAGCGCGCCGCCGCAGGTCCACGGGGATCCGCTGACGTTCCGTGTGCGCAAAGTGGTCCTGGCCCTGCGAGCCCCGGAGGACCGGATCGGCGCGTCCGTCGCCCAGCAGGGGCTCGCGGCCCGGCTGTGGTCCGTCACGCTGGGCTGCGCGGTGCTGTACGGGTCCGTCCCCGACCTCGCCCCGGAGCTGCTGCGCTGGGACCCTGACGGGGCTGCTCCGGACGACCTGTGGCTGACACGGGTGCGGGCCCGGCCCGGGGACGCGGCGACCGTCGCCCGGCTGGTCGTCGACGGCCATCTGGAACCCCTCGGCGCGGCTCTGCGGGTCCGCCACCCGGTCGCGGCGGGCCTGCTGCGGGGCAACGCCGGTTCGGCCCTGGCGGCGACCGCCCGGCTGCTGGAGCAGTGGGCCGGTGCGCACGGTCGCCCGGACGTCGTCGCACACGTGCGTGCCCTCACCGCGGAGCTCTTCGCCCATCCCTACCTCGCGGACACCGGCGCCCTGACGGGCGGCGCCTTCCGCCGCCGCAGCTGCTGCCTGTATTACCGGGCGCCCGGCGGGGGTCTGTGCGGCGACTGTTGCTTCATACGACCCCCGCGCTCTTCCCCACGCGCCCCGTCTGAGTGACCATGAAAGGGAACCGGTCGCTGAGATGGGGGTTACGGGTGCGAGTGGGACTGCTGACCCGGGAGTTTCCCCCGGACGTGTACGGCGGCGCCGGCGTCCACGTCGAGTTCCTGGCGCGCGAGCTGCGGCGGCTGGTCGACGTCGACGTGCACTGCTGGGGCGAGGGCCGCGCGGACGGTGTCACGCGCCACCGTCCCTGGTCCGCGCTCGACGGAGCCAACGACGCGCTGCGCACGTTCTCGGTGGACCTCGCCATGGCGGCCGCCCTCGAAGGCTGTGAGCTGGTCCACTCGCACACCTGGTACGCCAATCTCGCCGGGCGTCTCGCCCAGCAGCTGTACGGCGTTCCGCACGTCGTGACCGCGCACTCGCTGGAGCCGCTGCGGCCGTGGAAGGCCGAGCAGCTCGGCGGCGGCTACGCGCTGTCGAGCTGGGCCGAGCGCGGCGCACTGGAGGCCGCCGACGCCGTGATCGCCGTCTCGGGCGCGATGCGCGACGACATCCTCGCCTGCTATCCCTCGCTCGCCGCGGACCGGGTGCACGTCGTGCACAACGGCATCGACACCGCCCTCTACCGTCCCGACCACGGCACCGACGCCCTCGCCCGGATCGGTCTCGACCCGGACCGCCCGTTCGTGCTGTTCGTCGGCCGGATCACCCGCCAGAAGGGCGTTCCGCATCTGCTGCGCGCCGTGCAGGGCATCGATCCTGCGGCGCAGGTCGTGCTGTGCGCGGGCGCACCCGACACGCCCGAGATCGATCAGGAGTTCCGGGACCTCTTCGGCAGGCTGAGCAGCGCCCGGGACGGCGTCCACTGGATCCCGAAAATGCTGCCGCGCCCCGAGGTGATCCAGCTCCTCACGCACGCGGCCGTGTTCGTCTGCCCGTCGGTGTACGAACCCCTGGGCATCGTCAACCTGGAGGCGATGGCGTGCGGCACGCCCGTGGTGGCCTCCCGGGTCGGTGGTATCCCCGAGGTCGTCGAGGACGGGGTGACGGGCACGCTCGTCGCCCTGGACGACGAGGGAGACGCCTTCGAGGCCGGTCTCGGCCGCGCGCTCGACGAGATTCTCGGCGATCCGGCGAAAGCGCGTCGCATGGGCGAGGCGGGCCGGGCGCGCGCGGTCGGCGAGTTCGGCTGGGACGCGGTGGCCCGGCGTACGGTCGGACTGTACGAGGAGATCCTCAAACAGGCGTAGAGAGCCCCACGCCGGGGCAGCCATGGGTATCAACCAGGGTGAGGGGAGCGGCCATGCGTCGTGGTGGGCCTTCGGTGCTCGGAATCGTGCTGGCGGGCGGTGAGGGCAAGCGGCTGATGCCGCTGACGGCGGACCGTGCCAAACCGGCGGTCACCTTCGGCGGCACGTACCGCCTCGTGGACTTCGTGCTGTCCAACCTCGTCAACGCGGACATTCTGCGCATCTGTGTGCTGACGCAGTACAAGTCGCACTCGCTGGACCGGCACATCACCACCACCTGGCGGATGTCGAGCCTGCTCGGCAACTACGTCACTCCGGTCCCGGCGCAGCAGCGGCTCGGCCCGCGCTGGTACCTCGGCAGCGCCGACGCCATCCTGCAGTCGCTGAACCTCATCTACGACGAACGGCCCGAGTACGTGGCGGTCTTCGGCGCGGACCACGTCTACCGCATGGACCCGCGCCAGATGCTGGAGCAGCACATCGACAGCGGTGCGGGCGTGACCGTCGCCGGCATCCGGGTGCCGCGTGGCGAGTCCTCCGCCTTCGGGGTGATCACTCCGGGCTCGGACGGCCAGACGGTCGAGCGGTTCCTGGAGAAGCCCTCCGATCCGCCCGGGCTGGTGGACGACCCGGAGTCGGTGTTCGCGTCGATGGGCAACTACATCTTCACGACGAAGGCGCTCATCGAGGCCCTCCAGCGCGACTCCGAGGACGAACGGTCCGTGCACGACATGGGCGGCTCGATCCTCCCCCAGCTCACGGAGCGCGGCGAGGCCCACCTGTACGACTTCCACGACAACCACGTGCCGGGGGAGACCAGCCGCGACCAGGGCTACTGGCGCGACGTCGGCACCCTCGACGCCTACTACGACGCCCATATGGACCTGATCGCCGAGCGGCCGGCCTTCAACCTGTACAACCGCACCTGGCCGATCTACACCCACTCGGGCCAGCTGTCCCCGGCGCGTTTCAACGCGGGCGGCATCGCCGGCGAGTCGATCATCAGTTCGGGATGTCTGATCCGCGGACAGGTCACCCGGTCGGTGCTGTCCCCGGGCGTGGTGGTCGATCCCGGCGCGGTGGTGCAGGGCTCGATCCTGCACGACAACGTGCACATCGGGCGGGGCGCGGTGGTCCGCGGGGCCGTCCTCGACAAGAACGTCGAGGTCCCTCCGGGGGCGACCATCGGGGTGAACCCGGAGCGCGACGCGGAGCTGTACACCGTCTCGAAGGGCGGCGTGATCGCCCTGGGGAAGGGCCAGCTGGTCACGTAGGGGCGGCGGGCAGCGGGCGGTCGGCAGGCGGCGGTCTGCGGCAGGCGGTCGGCAGCCGCGGCGGTAGGCGGTCGGTGAACGGCAGTGCGTTTCGTGAGACGCCGTGTGACGCGGACTTAATCCGATGTTAACTGTGCGTAGCGCGATCGTACTTGACCGTAATCAGTGGTGAGAGGTTGACTGCCTACTCACCCCATCGTGACGCGAGGCGAGCCCTTGACTGCTGATGATCTGCTGGCACCGCTGGACCTGGCGTTCTGGAACATCGAGTCCGCCGACCACCCCATGCACCTCGGCGCGCTCGGGGTCTTCTCGGCCGGGTCGCCCGCCGCGGCCGCCCATGCGGCCGACCTGCTCGCCGCCCGGGCGGCCGCCGTCCCCGGACTGCGCATGCGGATCCGGGACGTGTGGCAGCCCTTCGCCTTCGGCGGCGCGGTGCGCGAGTCCGACCCGGACTTCGACCCCCTGCACCACGTCCGCCTGCACGACCGCGCCGCCGACTTCCAGACGGAGGCCGGCCGGCTCATGGAACGGCCCCTGGAGCGCGGTCGCCCGCCGTGGGAGGCGCACGTGCTGCCCGGCGAGGACGGAGTGTCCTTCGCCGTCCTGTTCAAGTTCCACCACGCCCTCGCCGACGGACTGCGTGCGCTGACCCTGGCCGCCGCCGTCCTGGACCCCATGGACATGCCCGCGCCGCGGCCCCGGCCCGCTTCGCCCGCCGCACCGCTGATCCCCGACGTGCGCAGGCTCCCGGGCCTGCTGCGCGGAGCGGTCTCCGAGGTGGGCCGCGCCCTCGACATCGGCGCGTCGGTCGCCGTGTCGGGCCTGGGCGTGCGCTCCAGCACGGCGCTCACCGCCGAGTCCACCGGCACCCGACGCACCGCCGGCGTCGTCATCGACCTCGACGACGTGCACCGGGTCCGCAAAGTCGCCGGCGGCACCGTCAACGACGTGCTGATCGCGGTCGTGGCGGGGGCCCTGCGCCGCTGGCTCGACGAGCGCGGCGACGGCAGCGCGGGCGTGCGGCCCCGCGCGCTGATCCCCGTCTCCCAGCGGCGCCCGCGCACCGCACACCCCCAGGGCAACCGGCTCTCCGGATACGTGCTGCGGCTCCCGGTCGACGACCCGGACCCGCTCCGTCGGCTCGCCCACTGCCGCACCGCCATGGACCGCAACAAGGACGCGGGACCCGGCCGCGGCGCGGGCGCCGTCGCCCTGCTCGCCGACCACGTGCCGGCACTGGGCCACCGTCTGGGCGGCCCCGTGGTCGGTCAGGCCGCCCGGCTCTGGTTCGACATCCTGGTCACCAGCGTTCCGCTGCCCGGCTTCGGCCTCAAGCTCGGCGGGAACCCGCTCGCCGAGGTCTTCCCGTACGCCCCCCTGGCCCGCGGACAGGCCCTGGCGGTCGCCGTCTCGACGTATCGCGGCCAGGTCCACTACGGGCTGGTCGCCGACGCCGAGGCCGTCCCCGACCTCGACCGGTTCGCGTGCGCGCTGACCGCCGAGGTGGAGACGCTCATCACGGCCTGCGGCTCTTGACGGGAACGGGTTTGGAGGAGCGGCCCGGCGCTCCGTAAAATTCCCCCTTCGTAGGGCGGGCGCGGTCGGAGCGCCGCACACGTGAGCAGGGAAGCGGCAGCGCGATGACGGTGACAGAGGACGGCTCGGCGGCGATCGCGGACGACGTCATGGACGAGGTCGTGTACGGGCCCGGCGTCGATCCGGAGCGGCTCGCGGTGTGCCTCTCCGTGCTGGAGGAGCTCGAGAAGCTGGACGTCGACCACCCCGACGCGATCGCCGTGCGCCGGGCCACCGCCGGCGTCTACCGCACGGTGAAGCAGCGCCGCAGGCAGGAACGCCGGGCCGCCAAGACCGCCCACGACAAGGCGGTCACCGAGGCCACCGCCACCGGTTCCGCCCAGCGCATCGACGACGAGACCGAGGGCATCCTCCCGTCGTCGGTCACGGAGGAGGGCAGGATCGCGGGGATACTCCAGCGGCCGCGCTCCTGCTACACCTGCAAGACCAGGTACGTCGAGGTCGACTACTTCTACCACCAGCTCTGTCCGGCCTGCGCCGAGCTGAACCGTTCCCGCCGCGACGCCCGCGCGGACCTCGCCGGCAAGCGCGCGCTGCTCACCGGCGGCCGCGCCAAGATCGGCATGTACATCGCGCTGCGGCTGCTGCGGGACGGCGCGCACACCACGATCACCACGCGCTTCCCCAAGGACGCCATCCGCCGTTTCAAGGCCATGGACGACTCAGCCGACTGGATCCACCGGCTGGAGGTCGTCGGCATCGACCTGCGCGACCCGGCGCAGGCCGTGGCCCTCGCCGACCGGGTCGCCGAGGCGGGCCCGCTCGACATCCTCGTCAACAACGCGACGCAGACCGTGCGTCGTCTGCCCGCCGCCTACGCCGCCCTGGTCGACGGCGAGAGTGCCCCGCTGCCCGCCGGTGAGCTCCCCGCCCACCATGTCATCGGTGCCTTCGGCTCCGGCGCGGTGGACGGCCTGGCCGCGCTGCCCGTCGGCATCAGCGGCATGGACGCCCAGCAGGTCGCCGACCTCGCGCTGGTCGCGGGCAACGCCAGCGTGGCCCGGCACCTCGACGGCACCGCGATCGACGCGGGCGGCCTGGTTCCCGACGTCGTGGACACCAACACCTGGGTGCAGACCATCGAGCAGATCTCCCCGGTGGAGCTGCTGGAGACCCAGCTGTGCAACTACACGGCCCCGTTCATCCTGATCAGCAAGCTCCGTCCGGCCATGGCCGACGCCGCGAAGAAGGCGACGAGCGGGCGCGCCTACGTCGTCAACGTCTCGGCGATGGAGGGCGTCTTCGGCCGTGGCTACAAGGGCGCGGGCCACCCGAACACGAACGCCGCCAAGGCCGCGATGAACATGGTGACGCGGACCAGCGCCCAGGAGATGTTCCAGGCCGACGGCATCCTGATGACCTCGGTCGACACCGGCTGGATCACCGACGAACGCCCGCACTTCGACAAGCTGCGGCTCGCCGAGGAGGGGTTCCACGCCCCGCTCGACCTCGTCGACGGCGCGGCCCGGGTCTACGACCCGGTCGTGCGGGGCGAGGCGGGCGAGGACGTGTACGGGGTCTTCCTCAAGGACTACGCGCCCGGCAAGTGGTAGCGGGGCCGGGCGCGCGGGAAGGTGCGGCAGACCGGCCGCACCCTGCCGCGCGTCGCCGCACAGCCCACGGCCCGCCCGTCAGGTCGCGACGCGGGCTCTTCGCACCCGGGTACCGCCGTCCACCAGCAGATCCGCGCCCGTGATCCACTCCGCCGCGTCCGAAGCCAGCCACAGCACCGCCCTCGCCACGTCCTCGGGCTCCCCGATGCGGGCCAGCGGCAGACCGGCCGCGGTCTCCTGCTCGCCCGGCTCCCACACGAACCGCGCCATCTCGGTGCGCACGAGACCGGGGGAGACCGAGTTGACCCGGACGCCCGGCCCCAGCTCTCCGGCGAGCTGCTGGGTGAGGTGGAGCAGCGCCGCCTTGCTGGTGCCGTAAGCGCCCACGCCGGGGCCGGTGTGCGCGGCGCCCTCGGTGCCGATGTTGACCACCGTCCCGCCGTGTTCGCGCATCCAGCCGCGCCACGCGCACTGCACCAGCCGCAGCGGCGCCTCGACGTTGACGGCGAACGCCTCCCGCCAGAGCGCCGGGTCGGCGGCCATGAGGGGTCCGTACGGCTGATTCGTCGCCGCGTTGTTGACCAGGACGTCCAGCCGGCCGAACTCGCGCAGGCACAGGGCGGTGAGTTCCTCGGGATGACCGGGATCGGTGACGCCTCCGGCCAGGCCCACCCCGTTCAGTTCCCTGGCGGTGCGCCGCACGTCGTCCGCGTCGCGTGCGCTCACGCACACCTGCGCCCCGGCGTCGGCGAGCGCCCGTGCCACGGCCCGGCCGATGCCCCGGGTGGCTCCGGTGACGACCGCGGCCCTCCCGCGCAGACCGTACGGTCCCTGCGACGACGTCATCGGCGTACCGTCTCACGACGGACCGTCAATCGACAGCCCCGAGGCGGGAGTTGCGTGCCGCGACCAGTTCCAGCACAGTGCGCCAGTCCTCCAGGACGCCCGCGTCGAAGACGGTCGTCAGACCGTCCTCGTCGGCTTGGCGCAGGCTGAGCAGGTCGTCGTCGTCGACGGAGAAGCCCCGCCGGGGATGCAGTCGTACGAGACGGGCGACCCGAGGTCCGAGCAGCAGGCCCACCGCGTCGGCGGCGAGCTCCGCCCGGCCGGCCGGGTCGGCGGGGCGCAGCAGCTGACCCACGGGGTGGACCAGCCCGGCGAGCTGGAGCTCCTTGTCCGCGGGCCGGCTGCGGCGCAGCAGTGCGGCCGTCCGCAGGGCGTGGTCGTGAAGGTCGACTCCGGGACCCGGGCCGTGCGCGGTGTCCCGGACGCCCCGGCACGCGTACAGCAGGTCCATCAGCTCCTCGACACTGCGCAGCTCCATGCGTCAGTCCTCCCGGGAGTCAGCCGTTCTGCACATCAGCAGATCATGGCGTGCTTGCGATCCGGCGAACGGCGCCTGAACGACGCGCCCGGATCGGCAGGGATGTTCACCGCTGTACGCCGGTCGAGTGAACCCGATGGGTGCATCAGTGGGTAAAAGGGTTCAATTCACCTGCGGAGACATGTGGGTGACTCGCCACGGTTACCCCAAATTTTCGGGCGCTATCGAGCGGCACCCCGCTCATCTGGTTACGCTGTAGCCGACGGACAGCAGGACGGAGTGCCACCCACACCCATCGTCCGTCTGGGACAAGCCGGTTCACAACGGCCAGCTCTCCTGGGAGTCACCGGCGCAACCGTGTCGCCACCGACTCCAGCCAGACCCGAGGGAGCGTCCAGCGCCGGACTGCAGAGTGCCCGGCACGCCCCGAGGGTGATCCGACACATAAGGAGTGCGCGGTGACACCGGAGAAGACGAATCGCGAACAGCGCCCCAAGGAACGCACGGAGCGCGCCGGCCGCCGACCCGGCGAGCTCGGAAGCCTCGACGTGTGGGCGCGCTCCGCCCCGATCCGCCTGGCGGGCTACGAGGACGACCTCGCCGAGCCCCACATCCTGCCCAGCGTGGACTGAACCCGCCCGCGGGATCCCTCGCGATCGCCGACCGCATGGGCGTGCGCCCACGCAGCCCACGCCCATGCGAACCTCCGCCCGCCCCGCACCCCACCGACCCCGCACCACACCGGCCCCTCGGTCCGTCCGGCTCTCGGCTCTTCCGGCCCTTCCGGGCTCTCCGGCGCTTGCGCTCAGTCCAGCGGCGCTGTCCGTCGCCACGGCCGCAGGGTCTCCATCTGCGCGGCCAGGCGCAGCAGTTCGGCCTCCGTCCCCGGTCGGCCCACCAGTTGCACCGCGGTGGGAGCGTCGGACGGCAGCGTCCCGAAGGGGACGGTCATCGCCGGCCAGCCCGTCAGATTCCACGGCGGGGTCAGCGGCGAGTAGTTCGTGTTCGCCGCGATGTTGCGCAGCCAGCCCCGCTCGTGCCAGGGCGCCGACTTCGGCGGCCTTCGCGCCAGTGCCGGAGTGAGCAGCACGTCGTACTGCGCGAAGAACGGCTCCAGGCGCCGGCGCAGTTCCTCCCGCGCGGAACCTCCGCGCACCCCGCTCAGGAACCGCCGGCCGACGGCCGCGTGCACCCGGGTGCGGCGGGTCAGCAGCCGGGCGTCGAGGCTCTCGGCGTCCACCGCCGTGCCCGCCGTCCAGTGCGCGAGCGACGTGACGCCCAGCGACAGCGGATACGGCGGCTCCGCCCGCTCCACGTGGTGTCCCGCCCGGACGAGCACCCCGGCCGCCTCCCGGGCCGCCTCCGTGTACGGCTTGCTCACGGCGACCCCGGCCAGCGGACTGCGCACCGAGACGGCGACCTTGAGCGCGCCGGGTTCCGCGGGTCCCGCGATCTCGGCGCCGGCCAGGACCGACAGCATCAGCCGCGCGTCCTCGACGGTCGTCGTCAGCGGGCCGTTCTCCGACATCCCGAACCAGTCGCCCTCCCCGATCCCGGCCGGCACCACCCCGTGGCCCGGCTTGATCGTCACCAGCCCGCAGTTGGCGGCCGGGATGCGCAGGGAGCCCATGCCGTCGTTGCCGAGGGCGATCGGCGTCATCCCGGCGGCGACCGCGGCCGCGCTGCCGCCGGAGGAGCCGCCTGCCGTGCGGGAGGTGTCCCATGGATTGCGGGCGGTGCCGTGGACGCCCTCCGTGGTGCCGAACACGCACAGTTCGGGCACATTGGTCAGGCCGACGACCACCGCGCCGGCCGCCCGCAGCCGGGCCACGGTGACATGGTCGGCCTCGGCCGGCACGTCAGGCGTCGCGGCCGAGCCGACACGGGTCGACTCGCCCCGTACCGCGAGGTTGTCCTTGACCGCCAACGGCACCCCGGCCAGCGGAAGTTCGGCCAGATCGGCGTGGGCGGCCAGCTCGTCCGCCTCGGCGAGCGCGGCCGCTGCGCGGACCACGCGGAACGCCCCGATCCGCCCGTCCAGCCGCTCGATCCGCGCCAGATGCTCGGCCACTACTTCACGGGGCGTGACCTCCTTCGCGCGTACGGCGGCGGCGATCTCGACGGCGGTCCGGCCGACCCAGTTGGTCACGGCTGCTCCTCGGGGTGTCCACTACTGATCGCGTACTACTCGTGAGTACGTGGGAGAACTCTGCCTCGCCGGGCTCCGCCCGTCGACCTCGAGGTTCCCGGGAGGGGGCCGTCACGGCCGGATCCCGCAGCCCTGGACCCGCCGTGCGGCGGTCGGGGCGACGAGGCTCAGGTGTTCACCTGAGCCCTCAGCCACTCCTCCACCTCGCCCACGTGGGCGGCCGCCGCCGCGCGGGCGGCCTCCGGGTCGCGGGCCAGCAGAGCGCGGTGGATCGCGGCGTGCTCGCGGCGCGTGCGGGCGAAGGCGCCCTCCTCCTGGTAACCGCGCCACACGCGGGCGCGGAAGGTGCGTGAGGAGACGCCCTCCAGGATCGCCGCCAACGTCTCGTTGCCGGCGGCCGAGGCGATCGCGCGGTGGAAGGCGAGGTCGTGCGCGAGGATCTCCTCCGGATCGTCCGTGGCGTTCATCGCCGCCAGATGCCCTTCGACGAGGGCCAGCTGCTCCGGCGTGATACGGGCCGCGGCCAGTGCGGCGGCCGTCGACTCCAGGATCCGCCGGACCTCGAGCAGCTCCACCAGCCGCGTTCCGCGCGACAGGTCGGCGACCACCCCGAAGGTCTCCAGGAGGTCCCCGGCCCTGAGCTGGGTGACGTAGATGCCGGAGCCGTGCCGGGCCTCCAGCACGCCCAGGACCGTGAGCGCCCGGATCGCCTCGCGCATCGAACTGCGGGAGATGCCCAGCTGGGCCGCGAGATCGCGCTCGGTCGGCAGCCGCTGGCCCGGCTCCAGCAACCCGTCGCCGATCATCGCCTTGATCCGCTCGATGGCGCGCTGCGTCACGGTGCCCCTCGGGACGGCGGTCGCGCTGGGTGGGGTGTCTTCCACGGGCCTCTCCTGTCGCCGGTGCGCAGCGGCCCAGGCTCGAAGTGGTCGGACCACTTGAGCCGTGAACCTGGCGAAAACGCTATCGGGGGGTGTTGCCACAGGGAAGTGGTCTGATAAATATGCGGCAGCAATCGTATCGGAAGCCGGAAGGGGAAGACGGCGTGAGCGACTTCGAAGGGCTGAAGGCCCTGGTGACGGGGGGCGCCTCCGGCATCGGTCGGGTGACCGCCCGGTTGCTGGCCGAGCGCGGCGCCCGGGTCGCCGTCCTCGACCTCGACCCGTCGGGCGTCGAGAAGCCTCTCCTCGGCTACCGGGCGGACGTCGGCGACGACGCCTGCGTGCGTGAGGCGGTCGCGGCCGCCGTAGCCGAACTCGGCGGGCTCGACGTGCTGGTCAACAACGCGGGCATCGGCGCCCTCGGCACCGTCGAGGACAACGACGACGCCGAATGGCACCGCGTCCTCGACGTCAACGTCGTCGGGATGGTCCGTACGTCCCGTGCCGCTCTGCCGCACCTCAGGCGCTCCTCGCACGCGGCCGTCGTCAACACCTGCTCCATCGCGGCCACCGCGGGCCTTCCGCAACGCGCCCTCTACAGTGCGACCAAGGGCGCGGTGTACTCGTTGACCCTCGCCATGGCCGCGGACCACGTCCGTGAGGGCATCCGCGTCAACTGCGTCAACCCCGGTACCGCCGACACGCCCTGGGTCGGCCGGCTGCTCGGCGCGTCCGACGACCCGGCCGCCGAACGCGCCGCACTGGAGGCCCGCCAGCCCACCGGCCGCCTGGTCAGCGCGGCCGAAGTCGCGGGCGCCATCGCCTACTTGGCGAGCCCCCTGTCCGGCGCCACCACCGGCACCTCGCTCGCCGTCGACGGCGGCATGCAGGGGCTGCGGTTGCGTCCGGAGGGCCCTCGATGACAGGCCTCGGCCGCAGCGGCGTCCAGGTCAGCACCCTGGGCCTCGGGGCCGCCCCCCTCGCCAACCTCTACTCCGAGGTCACCGACGAGCAGGCCCACGACACCGTGACCGCCGCCTGGCGGCGGGGCGTGCGCTACTTCGACACCGCGCCGCACTACGGGCTCGGCCTGTCCGAACGGCGTCTCGGCGCCTCCCTGAGGGACTTCCCACGAGCGCGGTACACGGTCTCGACGAAGGTGGGCCGCCGGCTGGAGCCCCTGGACCCGCCGCACGGCGACGATCTGGCCGACGGCTTCGCGGTGGCCGCCACCCATCGCCGGGTGTGGGACTTCAGCGCCGACGGCGTGCGCCGCTCCCTGGAGTCCTCGCTGGAACGGCTGGGCCTCGACCGCGTCGACGTGGTGTACCTCCACGACCCCGACGACCATGCCGAACAGGCCTTCCGTGAGGGCTATCCGGCCCTGGAGAGACTGCGTGCGGAAGGGATGGTGGGCGCGATCGGCGCCGGCATGAACCAGGCGGAGATGCTCACCCGGTTCGTCCGGGACACCGACGTCGACGTGGTGCTGTGCGCCGGCCGCTACACGCTGCTCGACCAGCGTGCCCGCGCCGACCTGCTGCCCGCGGCCCTCGAACGGGGCGTGTCGGTGGTGGTCGGCGGCGCCTTCAACTCCGGTCTGCTGGCGGACCCGAGGCCGGGTGCGACGTACGACTACGCCCGGGCGCCCGCCGGGCTGCTGGAGAGGGCCCTGCGCATGAAGGCGATCGCCGACCGGCACGGCGTCCCGCTGCGCGCCGCCGCCCTGGCCTTCTGCGCCGCCCATCCGGCGGTCGCGAGCGTCCTGGTCGGCGCCCGCTCCGCCGCCGAGGCCGAGGACTGCGCCGAGCAGTTCGCCGTCCCCGTCCCCGCCGCACTCTGGGAGGAGCTGCGGGAGAACGGACTGCTGCCCGCGGAGGAAACGCCGTAAAACGCGTCCGAGAAGGCGTCGGGAATCCGCCGGACGGACCCTCCGAGCACCGTGATGAGCGTCGACCCCCCACACACCAAGGTCCGCGCGGACATGGTCGCCGACCACGAGGCGGCGAAGGAACGGATCGCCGAGGGCGGCCCGCAGCGGCGGGACTTCGCCGTGCAGGAACCGGCGACCGGGGCCCGCGCCTGCACCGGCAGACCTCCGAGGCGACCGCCGTGCCGGGCTACGGCCTCTGAGTCGCCCCCGTCAGCCGGGTCGGCGGAAGGTACTCGCGCACATACGTCCGATGCCACCACGCGCCCGTCTCCCGCTGTTCCCGCCGGGTCGTGTACCGGTAGCGGAAGAGGCGGGCGCGGATGTGCCGCGGGGGCCGGTCGGGCGGGAACGGGCAGCGCCGCAACAGCCTCAGCGTGTCGCGGTCGTTCTCCAGCAGTCGTTCCACCAGGGCGGAGAACCAGGCCCCGGCGTACGCGGGGGAGAGCGCCGCGAACCACATCATCCAGTCCAGGCGCAGATGGTAGGGGGCGAACTGGCGCGGCCTGCGGCGGGGATTGCCGGGCTTGCCGCGGAAGTCGTACTCCCGCCAGTCGGAGTCCGCACGGGGCACGTCGTCGAGCGTGCCCTCGACCACCACCTCGTAGCGGATCCGGCTGACGCTGCCGAACGCGCCATAGGTGTTGACCAGGTGCAGCGGATCGAAGGAGCGGTTCATCACCTGGCGGCGGGAGAGCATGTTGACCACCGGGCGGTAGCTCAGGAAGAGCAGCAGCGCGGCCGTGGCGAGGACCACGACCTCGAACCACAGCGGTGCGGCGGGGGCCGTCCGGCGGCCGCCCGGCAGCGCCAGCGCGGGCACGGCCAGGACGACGGTGATCCAGTTGAGCCAGGCGAAGTTGCCCGACAGCACCAGCCACAGCTGGGTGGCGATCATCAGGGAGGCGGCCGCCGTCGCGACCGGCTGTGGGGCGAACAGCAGAAACGGCACGACGAGTTGGGTGAGGTGGTTGGCGGCCGCCTCGACGCGGTGCAACGGCTTCGGCAGATGATGGAAGTACCGGCTCAGCGGGCCCGGCATGGGCTGGGTCTCGTGGTGGTAGTAGAGGCACGTCAGCTTCCGCCAGCAGGCGTCGCCGCGCATCTTGATCAGGCCCGCGCCGAACTCGACCCGGAACAGGATCCAGCGCAGCAGGAAGAGCACGAGGACCGGCGGGGCCACCTCGTCGTTGCCGAGGAACACGGCGAGGAAGCCGGTCTCCAGCAGCAGGGACTCCCAGCCGAACCCGTACCAGGTCTGGCCCACGTTGACGATCGACAGATACAGCGCCCACGGCAGCAGCCACAGAGCCATCGCCGCCCACAGCGGCACGACATTGTCCGCTCCCGCCAGCAGGGCCGCCGACACCGCGCAGCCCGTTCCGGCGCAGACCGCGAACAAGCGGTCGGAGTAGTGCAGTTGGAACAGGCTCGGCGCCCGCCGGAAAGGCGTCCGCCGTAGGAACCGGGAGACAGGCAGCATCCCGCGCTCGCCGAGCAGCGGGCGGAACTGCAGGGCCGCCGTCAGGAACGCGACCAGGTACACACCTGCCAGGCCGCGCTGGAAGACCAGCCGGCTCAGCCCGTACTCGGGTGCGGTGAACCAGTCCACGGCAGTGCGCTCCTCCTCTCCGGCGCCAGGTCACGGTGCGTGATCGATCCCTCCGCTTGCGTGACGGGGGCGGGTGCAGCAGACAATAGTGGGCGAATCCCCTCAGAGGGGCGGACCGAGTCGATGCGGGAGAACGTGGTGCGCATACCCACTGCCACTGTCCTCACCGCCTGCGCGCTCTCGGCGGCGCTCCTCGCCGCCGGCCGCGGTGGTGAGGCAGCGAAGTACACGATGCCGGGCCCGAAGGCCGTCCTCCCGGCGGCGCAGGGCCGCGTCGTGTTCGCCGACCCCCTCACGGACCTCTCGGACCCGGGCTCCGACCCGGACCCCTCCGCCTCGGACCCCGGCTCCGACCTCGACCGCGGCATCGCCCCCGACGCCGTCGGCCCGGAGACCGTCCCGGAGGTCCCCGACCTGCCCGACGGCGGCGGACTGATCCCGGACGGACCGGACGAGTCCGACGCGCTCGACCCGTCCGACCCCATCTTCGGCAGCCCTGCCGACACCGTCCTGGGCTGACCGTGGCCGCAGGCCCCCCGCCCCCCGGTCGAAGAATCGGGCAAACCCTGGCAAGGTGGCCCCATGGCTGATCGGGGAGCGAGTGCCCTGCCACTCCCGGACGACTGGCCCGCCCACCCGGATCCGATCCTGGCGCTCAACCGCATGGGCAGTTTCGACTGGGACCTGGACTCGGGGCTGTTCCACATGGACGCCCGAGCCCACGAGATCTTCGACGTTCGTCCCGACGAATACGACGGCGATCCGGCCTCGCTCGGCGTGCGGGTCCCGCCGAACGAGGCCATCCGGCTGGACGCACTGGTCGCCCAGGCGATCAAGGACGGCAGCGAGAACTACGGCGCCTACTTCCGCCTGCGGCTGCGCAGCGGGGACCTGCGCTGGACCCACACCCAGGGTTACATCCGACGCGACCGGACCGGCCGTCCGCGCCGCATCGTCGGCATCGTGCGCGACGCGACCGACGAAATCGGCGACCTCGCCGCGCGCCGGGACGAGAACACCCTGGACGACGCGCGCCGCGAGCAGACCAACGTCGTCCAGCTCACCACCGCGGCCCTGGCGCACGCCCGTACCGTGCAGGACGTCATCGACGTCCTCAAGGACACCCAGGGCCTCACCCACCTCGGCGCCACCAGCCTGGTCATGGGGCTCGTCGAGGCCGGCCGCATTCGGCTGATCGCCGAGGGGCCCGAAGGCAGCTTCGTGCCCGGCACCCTCGTCACCCGGATCGACGAGCCCTATCCGATGAGCGAGGTCGTGCGCACGCTCACCCCCCGCTTCATCGAGTCGCCGGACGAGTTCGCCCGCGGCTACCCCGTGCTGTGGCCGCATCTGACCGACCTCAGGATCACCTCGGCGGCCTATCTGCCGCTCATCGTGCAGGCCCGCCCGATCGGCGCCATGGGCCTGCTCTACAGCGACCGGCGCGGCTTCACGCCCGAGGAGCGCAACATCCTCGTCGCCCTGGGCAGCAGCATCGCGCAGAGCCTGCAACGGGCCATGTTCTACGAGCAGGAGAAGGACATCGCCCAGGGCCTCCAGCAGGCCATGCTGCCGCGCACCATCCCCAGCGTGCCCGGCGCCGACGTCGCCGTCCGCTACCGGGCCGCCACCATCGGCGGCTCCCTCGGCCGCGACATCGGCGGCGACTGGTACGACCTGATCCCGCTGCCCGGCGGCAGCCCCTCCGGGGGCGGCCGCGTCGGCGCCGTCATCGGCGACGTCCAGGGCCACGACACGCACGCGGCCGCGGTCATGGGCCAGCTGCGCATCGTGCTCAGGGCCTACGCGGCCGAAGGGCACACCCCGGCCACCGTGATGGCCCGCGCATCGGTCTTCCTGCACGAACTCGACACCGACCGCTTCGCCACCTGTCTGTACGCGGAGGTCGACCTGGCCACCGGGGTCGTCCAGGTGGTGCGCGCCGGGCACATCGACCCCCTGCTGCGCGACCCCGACGGCGCCTGCCGACGCGTCGCGGTGCCCGGCGGGCTGCCGCTGGGGCTGTCCGCCGAGTTCGGCAGTCTGGAGTACCCGGTCGGCACCATCGAGCTCGACCCCGGCCACACGCTTCTGCTGTGCACCGACGGGCTCGTCGAGCAACCGGGCGCCGACCTCGACGACGGCATGCTCGCCCTCGCCGCGTTCATCTCGGCCGGCCCCGGTGACGTGCGCAAACTCGCCGACCAGCTCATCGACGTCGCCGAGGAGCGGGGCGGGGACGACGACGTGGCCCTGCTCCTGCTGCGCCGGCGCGGCCCGGACGGCGCCCAGGCCGGCAACCGGCTCCAGCAGCATGTGGCGCCCGGCGATCCGGAGGCGCTCGCCGAGGCCCGGCACATGATCCGCGCCGCCGTGCGCGCATGGGGCGCCCGCGACCGCTCCGACGAGATCGAGCTGGTCGCGGACGAGCTGATCACCAACGCGCTCATGCACACCGAGGGCGCGGCGATCGTCACGCTGCGGGCGCTCACCGGCGGCGAACGCCGGCTGCGCGTCGAGGTGGAGGACTCCTCCAGCGCCCTGCCGCGCCGCCGTGAGGCGGGCGAGTCGGGCGTCTCCGGGCGGGGCCTGATGCTGGTGGACCTGCTCGCCGACGGCTGGGGTGTGGAGGCGCGTGGCGGCGGCAAGTGCGTGTGGTGCGAGTTCGCGGTGCCGCCTCCGGGGCGCTTCTGACCACCGCCACGCCACGCACGCACCGCGAGGCGATGTCCGTACCGGGTGGCACTCTTGACGTATGCCGGAACTTCCCGAGGTCGAAGCGCTCAAGGACTTCCTGGCCGAGCAGGCCGTGGGCCACGAGATCGTGCGGGTGCTGCCCGTCGCGATCAGCGTGCTGAAGACGTACGACCCGCCCGTCACCGCCCTGGAGGGCCGACCGATCACCGCCGTGCGCCGGCACGGCAAGTTCCTCGACCTGGCGACCGGCGACGGCCCGCATCTGGTCGCCCACCTCGCCCGCGCCGGCTGGCTGCACTGGAAGGACCGCCTCCCCGACGGCCCGCCCCGCCCCGGCAAGGGTCCGCTGGCCCTGCGGGTCGCCCTGGAGACGGGGGAGGGCTTCGACCTGACCGAGGCCGGCACCCAGAAGCGGCTCGCGGTGTACGTGGTGCGCGACCCCCAGCAGGTCCCGGGCATCGCCCGTCTCGGACCCGATCCCCTCGCCGACGACTTCGACGAGGGGCGCTTCGCCGCGCTCCTCGCCGGCGAGCGGCGCCGGCTCAAGGGCGCCCTGCGCGACCAGAGCCTGATCGCGGGCGTGGGCAACGCCTACAGCGACGAGATCCTGCACGTGGCGAGGATGTCCCCGTTCAAACTGGCGTCCTCCCTGACCCCGGAGGAGACCCACACCCTGTACGAGGCCCTGCGCACCACGCTCACCGAGGCCGTCGAACGCTCGCGGGGACTGGCGGCGGGTCGTCTGAAGGCCGAGAAGAAGAGCGGTCTGCGTGTCCACGGCCGCACCGGCGAGCCCTGTCCGGTCTGCGGCGACACCATCAGGGAGGTGTCGTTCAGCGATTCCTCGCTCCAGTACTGCCCCACCTGCCAGACGGGTGGCAAGCCGCTGGCGGACCGGAGGATGTCGCGGCTGCTGAAGTAGTCACCAGTGCGGGGCGGTGATCATGTAGGCCACCAGCGTGAGCACGGCCAGGACGAGGGCCGGGACCGCCAGGCCTTTCGCGACCGAGGTCATGCTCCGCGTGCCGTTGGCCGCCGCGCTCGCGTGGCGTTCCCGTCGTCTCTCCAGGTCATGCCGTGCGAGCGCACCGGCCGCCAGGGCCACCGCGGCGGTGATCACGGCCACGGTCAGCAGCGGCAGCGCTCCCTGCTCGTGGATGTTGTCCTCGACGTTGCCCGTCGGTCCGTCGCCGCCCCGGTCCAGGGCGGCCACCACGACCGCCCGGATGCCGAGGATCACCGTGACGACGGCGGTGGCGGCGAGGGCGAGAGCGGCGCCGGCGAGTGCGGCTGGGCGGCGGGCCGCGAGCGGAGTACGGCCCGTGGTCTGCGCCGGGTCCGACTCCTGCGTCTCCTCCGTCCTGTCCTGCCCCCCGCTCCCGTGCTCCGTGCTCTTCGCGTGCGGGCCCGTGCGGTCCGGGTCCGCCCTGTCATCGGGCGGGCGGACTCCGCTCGTCGACGCAGACGTGTCGTCCTCATGGGGATCCGAGGGGGCGACGACCACGGTGTCCGGGTCGTGCACGGACCCGTTCGCGGGTCCGGCGCTGGTGTCCGGTGGCTGGGTGTCGAGCGAGGGACCCACCACCGCCTCGACGTGGACCACCGCCTCGTCGGCCACGCCCTTCAGGGCGATGTCACCGGACAGGTGTCCCTCGGCGGTCGTGTCGACGCGGACCGTGAAGCCGTTCGCGGTCGGCTCGACCCGCAGCCACGACTGTGCGGGCTGGGCCACGCAGTGCCGGGCCAGCGGCGGGCCGTTCATGCACACGGACCTCTCCTGGAGAGGCGAGCCCTTGGGCACCAGACCGAAGTCCAGAAGATCCGGCGAGGGCGCCAGCCGGATGTCGCGCAGGGCGCGGCACGCCTCGTCGGCTATCTGCCGGATGTCGTTGCGCGCGACGTCCTCCAGAGCCTGGCGCGCCCCCTCCGCCAGGGGCAAGGACTCGTTCTGCAGGCGGGAGCGCAACTCCAGCACCGCGCCCTGGCGGGTGAAGGCGTTGTCGCTGTTGACGGCGGCGAGCAGGGAGGGCGGCGATGGAATGGCGGCGATCTTGATGCGGCCGCGCCTGCTGTGCGCCAGCTGCAGCTCTCCCTGCATCTCCACCGTCTTGCTCGGTGTCTGGTTGGGGTTCTGCTCCTGCACGTGCTCGTAGACGTAGTCGTACAGGTCGTCCAGGGACACCTCGCCGTCCGCGTCGAGGTCGGCCTCGCCGGTCGCCAGGCCCTCGACGACGGCGTGGGTGAATACCGAGGGCCGGGGGGCGGAGTTCTCGGCGAGCGCGTCGCCCTCGAAGGCGAACTCCATGGAGTTCGACGCCGTGATGACGGCCCAACCCCGTCCGCCGGGCGGCCTGTCCCTCGTGAAGGACTCCAGGACGTTGACGTCTCCGGTGGCGCGCACCGACGGCGATCCCCGGGAGAAGGCGCCTCCGTAGCAGCAGTCGAGGAACAGGACGGTCCGGCCGGCCCGGGTACGGGACATGCACCCGCGGACGAACTGGGCGGGGATCGCCGTGGCGTCCAGCAGCCGGGGCTCGGTGTCGCTGGCGGCGAAGTACAGCTCGCCGGACTCGCTCTTGAGGCCGTGGCAGGAGAAGTGCAGCAGCAGGGTGTCGTCACGGCGCCGGTCGCTGAAGAAGCCCTGGACGCGCCTGCGCATGGCGTCGGCCGGCGCGTTGCGCAGGACGTCCACGTCGAAGTCGCCGATCTGCGGATCGTGCAGCACCCCGGCGAGGGCGGCGGCGTCCTGGGCGGGCGCCTTGAGCTGTTTGAGGCCCTGGTCGGCGTAGCGGTCGTTGGCGATGATCAGCGCGTGTCTGTCGTTCGTCATGACTGGGCTCCGGCCGCGGTGTGACGCTGGAGGAACATGTCGAAGGCCTGGGTCACCTGCTCCTCGGTCGCCTCGGAGATCTCCAGTACGTCGTCGTCCAGGGACAGGTGCAGCGAGGGCCGGGATTCCCGGCAGCGGCCGCGCCACTCGCGGATCGCGTCCAGGACCTGCCTCAGCCCCGTGACCGTGCTGCCCAGCGTCACCAGCAGTGCCCCGACGGCGGCGACGTCCACGACCCGTGCGCCGGGCGGGGGCTCCTCGCCGGGCACGGACGTCACGTCGTCCACGTCGAGTCGCAGCAGTTCCTCGCGCAGATAGCCGGTCAGTTCCGCGATGTCCTCGGCGTCCGCGCCGTCCTCGGCCACGAGGATCTGCAGGGTCTTCTCCACCGGGCGGCCCCTTTCGGTCGTACCGCAGGGGCGGCGCGGAGTCGGACGGTCGGTGGCTCCGCGTCCGCGTCTACGACAATTTTCCGCCGCCCGCCGCACGGTCGCAAATCACGTGCACCGCCACAGAGGTGGGCGGGCGGACGCCCGAAGCCGACCGCGTCGAACCGCACCCGACGGGGGAGTGCGCGTGCCCGCCGCGGTGCGACGTCAGTGGGCTTCGAGCGTCACCAGGTGCTCGCCGGCCGCCGTGCGCAGCTCGTAGGCGACGATCTCGTCGGGATGCCAGGCGGCCGCGCCCTGCACGGTGTTGGGGCGGGCGTCGTGCCGGGGCACGGTCCAGCTGGTGACGGTCTGCTCGGAGCCGTCGGCGCCGATGGCGATCAGGCGGCAGGAGCGAGGACCGGCCCCGTCCTTGACCTGCAGCTCCACATGGCTGCCCCACGTCTCGTCCTCGGTGGTGACCTGCGCCCACACGCCGGACTTCTCGTCCGTGGCGGTGACCCGCACGGCGTCCGTACCGCCGCCGCTGCCGCCGCCCGCCGCCATGGCGAGCACGGGAGCGGCGAGGGCGACGACGACCGAGGCGGCCACCGCGTACAGCACTCGCCGGCGGACGGCCCGGTGCCGGACCGCCACCTCGGCGAGCAGCCGGTCCAGCAGCCGCGGGCCGGGGCCGGCGAAGGGGTGCACGGTGCGCGGGGTGGCGCGCCGGTAGAGCATCATCTGACGTGCGGTGGGGCCGAACTCGGTGACCTGCGCCGCACACTGAGGACACTCCATGAGGTGGTCCTCGAAGCGGAAGGCTTCCGCTTCGTCCAGCACGCCGAGCGCGTACGCGCCGACGTCGCGATGCCTTTCCAGGGACCTCATGCCGAAACCTCGTGCCGTTGAGTGCCAGTGGGGTTACTCCTTGCTCCCACCGGTACGCACCCGGCCGCCGAATCACTCAAGCCGCGTACCGAATCGTGACCCGGATATTCGGAGCGGTCGGCCTCGCGGATTGGTGCGAATCTAAAAAAGATGAATCGCCAGATGCCCGAGGGGCAGTCCGAGCTGCCAGGCGGGCGTCCAGACCTTCGGTCCCTCGTCCTCGCCGAGCGGGGAACCGCCCGGCACCGCGTTGAGATCGGGCGCGAGCAGCTCGGTCTCCTCCAGCCAGCGCCAGGCCGCGGCCGCCAGTTCGAGATCGGGTGAAGGGCCTTCCAACTGGGCGGCCTCGGCTCTCAGTTGAGACATACGTTCGTCGACCCAGTCCTGCCACGGCTGGTCGTACGCCGTGAGCGAAAGCCAGGTCTCCAACTGGGTGACGACCCGGATCCCGGACAGCTCCCCGTCGGTGTCGGACAGGAAGATCGTCAGCGCCAGGGCGTCGCGCCCGGCGCGGAACTCGAAGGACGTCGGCGGCATCAGATCGCCCGTCCGCAGCAGTTCGTCGGCGATGTACTCGGCGTACAACCAGGCCATGGGGACGGTGAGTTCACCACCGCCGGTGCCGTCCGTGCTCTGGTGTCCTCGGTGCAGCATCCCTTCCTGCCTTCCTCCGGTGCTTGCGCGTCGCCCGTTGCCGGGACCCCAGTCCGCAACACGGATAAGGACACCCGATTACCCAAAGGGGGTCCACGGCAAGGCGCTTTACGGAGGCTTGACCCGATCGTCGGTTTCAGTGCAGGTCGGCCGCGTATCCCGGAAGCACCCGGCGCAGGGCGCGCAGCGCGTAGAACGCGCGCGACTTCACGGTACCGGGCGGAATTCCGAGGGCGTCGGCGGCCTCCGCCACACTCGCCCCTCGGAAATACACCAGCACCAGGACTTCACGGTGTTCCGGAGTGAGTGTCTTCACAGCCTCGCGGACGTCGAGGGCTGCGGCCGCCCGCTCGGCGTGGTCGGCGCAGACGGGCGCGTTCTCCAGGACGGCGTCCCCGACCTCGGGCGGCCGCGCCTGCCGGGCCCGTCGCGCGTCGATCGCCAGCCGGCGGCCCACGGTGAGCAGCCAGGGCCGTACGGAGTCGAAGGCGTCGGCGCGCAGGGCCTCGGGATGCTGCCAGGCGCGCACCAGCGTCTCCTGGACCAGGTCCTCGGCGCGCTGGCGGTCGCCGTCGCACAGGCGCAGCAGCAGTGCGAACAGCGGTCGGCCGTGTTCGCGCTGCAGGGCGGCCAGTTCGTGCTCGGCGGTCGTCGTCCTGGCGTTGAGGGCGGTTCCGGCGTTCATGGGCGTATGGCACCGCAAGGGGCGGGATCGGGACAGGGTGCGCACACGGCTCTGCGGCGGACGGTCGATCGCGTCGACGAACGGTCCGACGAACGGTCCGGGCTACGCCGATCGCGGGCATCGGCCCTGGACGAAGGGAGTGCCGGAGTGGTCCGGCGCCGTCGATGGATTAGTACTGATACGTGCGTAAATATGACAACCCATGTGAATCGGGGTGATCCGGTGCTCGCCCGCAGACACCAGGTGGCCCTGGCCCTGACGGCTCTGCTGACGTCGGCCGCCGCCTGCCAGGCCCACGACCATCGGTCGGCCGACCGGCCCGGACGCCCCGCGCCGCCCGCCGCCCGCGGCTTCAGCCTCGTGGCCTCCGGCGACATCCTCCCGCACGCCACGGTCATCGACCGCGCCCGCTTCGACGCCGGCGGCACGGGCTACGACTTCCGCCCCATGTTCGAGGGCGCCAAGCCCGTCGTCTCCGCCGCGGACCTGGCCCTGTGCCACCTGGACACGGTCTTCGGCGCGAACGGCGACCACCCCGGATCCCCCGCCTCCACGTCCCCGCCCGAGATCGCCGCGGCGCTCGCGGCCACCGGCTACGACGGCTGCTCCACCGCCTCCGGCCACAGCCTGGACGACGGCGCCGCCGGCGTCCAGCGCACCCTCGACGCGCTGGACGCCGCCGGCGTGCGCCACGCGGGCACCGCCCGCACCGAGGCCGAGGGCAACTCGATCACCCTCCTGCGGGCGGGCCCCGCGCACGTCGCCCACCTCGCCTACACCTACGACACCGGCGGCCACCCGCTGCCGCAGGGGCAGCCCTGGACCATCGGCCTCGTCGACCAGAACCGGATCCTCGCCGACGCCAAGGCCGCCCGGAAGGCGGGCGCCGACGTGGTCGTGGTCTCCCTGCACTGGGGCACCGAATGGCAGGAGGCCCCCGACGACCGCCAGCTCGCCCTCGCCCGCGCCCTCACCGCCTCCCGCACGGACGGCCGCCCCGACGTCGACCTGATCATCGGCACCCGCACCCACGTCCCCCAGGCCTACGAGAAGGTCGACGGCACCTGGGTGGTCTACGGCCTCGGCGACCAGATCGCGGGCGAGATGTTCAACAGCCAGGGCCTGCAGGACGCCCGCGGAGCCCAGTCCACCGTCGCCCGCTTCACCTTCGCCCGGCCCGCCCGGCCCGGCGGCCGCTGGGAGGTGCGCAGGGCCGAGTTCCTGCCCCAGATGTTCGACATCGACGCCGGCCGGGTGGTCGACGTCGACCGGGCCCTCGCCCAGGGCGCCGAAGTCGCGGGAGTGCGCGACCGGATCAGGAACGTCACCCTGAGCCGGGGAGCGGCCGGGTCCGGGCTGGTGACGGGGGAGCGGTGACCCCCGCGGGCGCCCGCAGGCGCGAGACCCGGGCGGGCGCTACGGCACCACGGTCACCGGCCATCGCCCCGCCTTCACCAGCCGCACCGCGACCGAGCCCACGATCCGGTGCCCGGCCTGTTCGGAGGCGCCCACCACCACCGCGTCCGCCTTCAGCTGGTCCGCGGCCTTCACCAGACCGCCGTAGGGATCGCCGCGGAACGTGTGGAACTCCCAGCGCACATCGAATATCCCCCGGGTCCGCTCGGTGGCCTCCCGGATCTGCGCGACCAGATCCTCCGCGATCGCGTCGGTCGTCTCCGCGACCGGAGCCCCGAGCGCCGCGCCCGCCGCCAGCACCGGCTGCACGTACACCACCGCGAGCAGAGCGTGCTGGCGGCGGGCCAGGCCGCCGGCGTAGGCCGCGGCGCGCAGCGAGGATTCGGAGCCGTCCACGCCGACGAGGACGACCTTGGGACCGTCCGTGCCCCGCTCGAACTGGTGGGCCGGCTGCTGCGAGTGCTGTTCCGTCACGGCCAGAGGCTATCGGAGGCCCCGGGTCCGGTCCGTGCGCGGGCCGCTCGACGGGCGGCCGGCCCCAGGTGTTCCTACAGTCGAGACATGAGTGCCCCCGTGGAGACCGCCGCGGCCGAGGGCGCCGCGGACCCGCCACGGCGGCCCGCGAGCCGCTTCCTCAGCCGGGTGCCCGAAGGCTTCGCGACGTTCTTCGGCGCCCTCGCCCTCCTCTGCGTCCTGCTGGCCCTGGTTCCGCCGCTGCGCCGTCTGCTGCGTCCCGTCGTCCGCTTCCTCGACCTGCTCATCGTCCCGGTCAGCGCCAACCTCGCCTACGCGGTCTTCCTGCTGCTGCTGGCCGCGGCCACCGCCGCCCGCAAGAAGGTCGCCTGGTGGCTGGTCGTCGTCTACCTCGGGCTGCTCGTCCTCACCGACGTCCTCGGCGTCGCCGTCGGCCTCTACGCACAGTCCGTCCCCTCACTGGTCGTCTGCGGGCTGGCGCTGGGGGTCCTGGTCGTCGCCCGGGGGGAGTTCTACGCCGCCTCCCGCCGCGCGGCCCTGCGGCGGGCACTCGCCGTCCTGCTCGTCGGGCTCGTCCTGGCGATGCTCGCCGGCTGGGGCCTGGTCGAGCTCTTCCCGGGCACCCTCCCGGCCGGGCAGCATCTCGCCTGGGCCGCCAACCGGGTCCTGGGCGGCCTGGTCTCCGCGGCCTCCTTCGACGGCCGTCCGCCGCACGCCCTGTACTTCCTGCTCGGCCTCTTCGGCGCCCTCGCCCTCCTCAACGCGGCCGCCGTCCTCTTCCGCTCCCAGCGCTTGGAGGCGGCCCTGCACGGCGACGAGGAGCCCCGTATCCGCGCCCTGTTGAAGGCCTACGGCGGCCAGGACTCCCTGGGCTACTTCGCCACCCGGCGCGACAAGGCCGTCGTCTTCTCGCCCAGTGGCAAGGCCGCCGTCACCTACCGCGTCGAGGCCGGCGTCTGCCTGGCCAGCGGCGACCCCGTCGGCGACCGCGAGGCCTGGCCGCACGCCATCGCCGCCTGGCTGGACGCGGCCCGCCGCTACGCCTGGGCGCCCGCCGTCATGGGCGCCTCCGAGGACGGCGCCAAGGCCTTCGCCCGGGCCGGCCTGGGGGCCCTGCAACTCGGCGACGAGGCCATCGTGCACATCGCCTCCTTCGACCTCGGCGGCCGCGAGATGCGGGTCACCCGGCAGGCCGTGAACCGGGTGCGCCGCACCGGCGCCACCTGCCGGGTCCGCCGCCACTCCGCCCTCACCGAACAGGAGATGGAGGAGGTCGTCGACCGCGCCGACGCCTGGCGCGACACCGAGACCGAACGCGGCTTCTCCATGGCCCTGGACCGGCTCGGCGACCCCGCCGACGGCGACTGCCTCCTCGTGGAGGCCCTCGACGAGGACGGCCGGCTGCTCGCCCTGCTCTCCTTCGTCCCGTGGGGCGCCGACGGCATCTCCCTGGACCTGATGCGCCGTGACCGCTCCGCCCCCAACGGCGTCATGGAGTTCATGGTCGCCGACCTGTGCGCCGCCGCCCCCAAGCTCGGCGTGCGCCGGATCTCGCTGAACTTCGCCGTCTTCCGCTCGGCCTTCGAGGAGGGCGCCCGCATCGGCGCCGGACCGGTCCTGCGCCTGTGGCGGCGCCTGCTGCTGTTCTTCTCCAAATGGTGGCAGCTGGAGGCCCTCTACCGGTCCAACGCCAAGTACCGGCCGCAGTGGTACCCCCGCTTCCTCTGCTACGCCGACGCCGGCTCCCTGGCCCGGGTGGGCCTCGCCTCCGGCATCGCCGAGGGCTTCGTCTCGGTGCCCTCCCTGCGCAAGCTGTGGGGCAGACGGCGACCCACGGGCGGGCCCCGCCCCGCCACCACCGAGGGCCTGCCGCCGACCGCGGCACTCGGCCTCGACGGAGGGGACGAGGCCGGACCCGCCGGGCCGGACGCGGACCTGCCCGAGCAGGTCCGCGTCCGGTACCGCACCCTCGACCGGCTGCGCGCCGCCGGCGCCGACCCGTACCCGGTCGGCGTCCCGCCGCGCACCCACGCCCTCGCCGACGTGCGCGCCGGCGACACGGTCACCGTCGCGGGCCGCGTCATGCGCGTCCGCGACTTCGGCGGCATCGTCTTCGTGACGCTGCGCGACTGGTCCGGCGACCACCAGCTCGCCCTGACCCGCGACCCCCTCGGCCGGGACGCCCTCGACTCCTTCCGGGCCGACACCGACCTCGGCGACCACCTCTGCGCGACCGGCACGGCCGGCGCCAGCGACCAGGGCGAGCCCACCGTCTTCGTCGCCTCCTGGCAGCTCACCGCCAAATGCCTGCGCCCCCTGCCCGACAAGCGCCGCGGCCTCACCGACCCCGAGGCCAAGGTCCGCATGCGCTACCTCGACCTGGTCTCCAGCCCCGCCGCCCGCGAAGTGATCAGGGCCCGCTCCAGCGCCGTGCAGGCCCTGCGCCGGGGACTGCTGGAGCGGGGCTACCTGGAGGTCGAGACGCCGATGCTCCAGCAGATCCACGGCGGGGCCAACGCCCGGCCCTTCACCACCCACATCAACGCCTACGACCTCGACCTCTATCTGCGCATCGCGCCCGAGCTCTACCTGAAGCGGCTGTGCGTCGGCGGCCTGGAGAAGGTCTTCGAGATGGGCCGCACCTTCCGCAACGAGGGCGTCTCCTACAAGCACAACCCCGAGTTCACGATGCTGGAGGCGTACCAGGCCTACGCCGACTACGACGAGATGCTCCACCTGGCCCGCGAACTGATCCAGGGCGCGGCCACGGCCGCCTTCGGCTCACCGGTCGCCCGCAAGGACGGCCGGGAGTACGACATCTCGGGACACTGGCCGGTCAAGACCGTCTACGGCGCGATCTCCGAGGCGCTCGGCGAGGAGATCGACGCCGACTCCCACCTGACGGTCCTGCACCGGCACTGCGACCGCGCCGGCGTCCCTTACACCCCCGACGACGGCCGCGGCGACGTCGTCCTGGAGATGTACGAACGGCTCGTCGAGGAGAAGACCCGGCTGCCCACCTTCTACAAGGACTTCCCCACGGACGTCTCCCCGCTCACCCGGCAGCACCGCGTCGACCCGCGCCTCGCCGAACGCTGGGACCTCGTCGCCTTCGGCACCGAACTCGGCACCGCCTACTCCGAGTTGACCGACCCTGTCGAGCAGCGCCGCAGGCTGACCGAGCAGTCCCTGCTGGCCGCGGGCGGCGACCCCGAGGCGATGGAGCTCGACGAGGACTTCCTCGACGCCCTCGAGTACGCGATGCCCCCGACCGGCGGCCTCGGCATCGGCGTCGACCGCCTGGTCATGTTCCTCACCGGCCTCACGATCCGCGAGACGCTGCCGTTCCCGCTGGTCCGCCACCGCTGACGCCCGTCGGAGCCTTCCCGGCGTGATCGCGACTGCGCCGGGCGGGTGGAATCGTGCCGCCGGAGCGGTGTCGATGGGGTGGGTCGAAGGCCCGCCGGGCGACTGATGACTGCATGAAGAAGGAGCAGTTGTTCACGCGCCGCCGGGCGTTGCTCGCCGGCGCCGCCGCAGTCGCAGCGGCCGGCACGGCCGGAGTGTTCGAGTGGGGCGAGGACGGCGAGCCGGTCAGGGCCGCCGCCCCCGCCGCGGGCGCCCCGGCGCGCAGCCTCCCGCTGAAACCCTCCGCCTACCGCCTCCGCCCCCTGACGGGCTACGGTCCCCCGCCCACCGCCCCCGGCCGCACCCCGGTGCGGCACGAGCCGCTGATGAGCATGACGGGCCGCGGCCGCACCATGGTGCTCACCTTCGACGACGGCCCCGACCCCCGCTACACCCCCCGCATCCTCGACACGCTGGCCGAGTACGACGTGCACGCGATGTTCTTCGTGTGCGGGGAGATGGCCGTCGACAACCAGGATCTGCTGGCGCGGATGGCGGACGAGGGCCACATCGTCGGCAACCACACCTGGTCGCACCCCCTGCTGACGCGTCTCACCCGCCGTCAGATCCACTCCGAGATGTCCCGCACCAGCGACGTCATCGAGGAGGGGTACGGGGAGCGGCCCCGGTGGTTCCGGGCCCCCTACGGCGCCTGGAACCGCGCCGCCTTCCAGTTCGGCTCCGAGATGGGCATGGAGCCGCTCGCCTGGACGGTCGACACCCTCGACTGGACCACCCCGGGCGCCGGCGTCATCGTCGACCGGGTGGAGAAGGGGGCCGCCCCCGGCGTCGTGGTGCTCTCGCACGACGCCGGGGGCGACCGCTCGCAGAGTGTGCGGGCGTTGCGCGGCTATCTGCCGCATCTCCTGGACTCCGGCTACCACATCACCGTGCCCCGGCGGCAGTACACCTGACCCCGCGCCCCGCCCGCCCGGTCCCGGCGCCGTTCAGCGGACCTCGACCAGGCGGGCGAAGGCGACGACGTTCCCGTCGTATCCGTTCGCCTTGGAGAAACCGCCGCCGCAGGTGATGACCCGCAGTTCGGGAGATCCCTTGGAGGCGTACACGCGGTCGCCGGGGAAATTGCTTTTCTCGAAGACCTCGATGCCGTAGATCTCGAACACGGCGGTCTTCCCGTCTTTCCGGGAAACCTCGACGCGGTTTCCCTTCTTCAGCGCCCCGAGCCCGTAGAACACGGCGGGGCCGAGTTTGTTGTCGACATGGCCGACGACGACCGCCGTGCCCTTCTCGCCCGGCGAGACGCCGCCGGTGAACCAGCCGGCCAGGTTCGGGTCCTCCGGCGGCGGCGCGCCGACCCAGCCGTCCGCGTCCAGGCCGACCGCCATGACCGGCGCGTCCACCCGGATGGCCGGGATCCGCACCCGGTCCGGCTCGGCGTAGGGCAGCGGGGTCGGGGCCCGGCCGAGGACGCCGGCGGCGGTGCGGCCGTCCGCGGCCGCCGCGGCGGCCGGCTGCGGCGGGCCGACGTCGAACTCGCCGGACCCGTTGCGGATCAGCGCGAGTCCCGTCAGCAGAACAAGCGCTATCACGCCCCAAGGGGCGCGCTTCTTCTGCCTCTCCTCTTCTTCCGCCGCCTCGGACAGCTCGTACGCAGACATTCGCCATCCCCTTTCGACGCGGCCGTCGCCACGTCCTTTCGCGCATACGAGAACGCTAAGTCCCAGGGCGCGAACCGGCGACGGGGCGGCGGCGAACGGGTGGCCCGGGTACCGTGCGGTGCGCCATCCGAGTTGACGACGCGAGGAATTTTCTGACGGTCCGTGACCTGCGGCTATATCCGATTGCGTGCATTCCGCCCGGCGTGTCCTCTCACCAGGACGGACCATTCCCGAAATGCGGGCGCGCGCACGGCATCTGAGGGTCTGTTCGGGAGGTGCTTTCTCGCCGACATGCCGGGGACGGGCCCCGGGGCGCCTTCCGCGGAGGAACACATGTCCACCACTCGCGTCCTGGCCGCCTCGGCGGTCTCCGCCGCCGCGGTCGCCGCCCTCGGACTCGCCGCCCCCGTCGCCGTCGCACGCGACGGCATGGGCGCCCACCCGAGCAACATCGTCGTCCTGCCCAGCGTCATCGCGCGCGGCGGCCAGCTCACCGTCACCGTCGACGGCTGCCCCGGCGGCGGATTCATGACCTCGCCCGCGTTCGCGCAGGCCCCCCTGACGCCGATCAACGGCGCCAACCAGACCGCCAAGGGCACGGCGACCGTCAACGCCAACGCCCGGCCCGGCGCCTACGACGTCACCGTCAACTGCTCCGGAAGGACCCTGACCCGTCCGGCCGCCTTCACCGTCATCGGCGGTGTCCGCGGCGGCCTCGGCGGCAGCGTCGGCACCGGCGCGACCCCGACCGACATGGCCATCGGCGGCGGGCTCGTCGCCGCTGCCGTGGTGGGCGGCGGTCTGTTCTGGATGCGGCGCCGCGCCGAGCGCCGCATCTGACGTCCGTCCCCTTCGAAGTCCGCACGTGAGACAGGGCTTCGCCCCGGTCCCTGCCGGGATCCGGGGCGAAGCCCTGCGCACGACGCGGCACGGGCCGTCAGCCGCCGTCCTCCGCGCCGCGACGCCGCGCGAAGCGGTACGCGACGGCCATGGAACCCGCGATGAGCGCGGCGCCCAGCCCGATCTCCCGGAGGTCGAACCCCGCGACGCTGCCGCCCTCGCCGGCGTGCACGCCCCGCGGGACGGGGTAGGGCGCCGGGGTGACGTCGGCCGGGCGACCGCCGGCGATCGTCAGCTCCTTGATCGCGCTGACGCCGCCGCAGGTGAACGTCACCCGGTACGACGCGCCCGGTCTGGCGTCCCGGTCGACCATGGTCACCGCCGACGTCGACCCCCTGGGGATGACGACCGTGTCGAACACTCCCGAGGACACCGTCACGGAGTTCCTGCAGCCGCTGACGTTGCGGTCCACGTGGACGGCGACCTCACCGCCCGCGGCGACGGTCGAGGGCAGCAGGCTGTAGCCGTTGGACATGACGTAGTGGCCGTCGTCGTCGCTCGCGACGGCGGCCGATGCGGAGAAGGCCAGGGCGGTGGCGCCCAGGAGTGCGGCCGAAGCGACGCGTATCGCGCGCATGGTGGATCCTCCGGTCCCCGAGGAGCAACTTGCGGACCTTTTCCGCTTACGTCATCGATGCACCTCGATGTCCGAAACGCTAGGAACATGTGTGCGCGTCCGCGATCGCTGTAGCGCGAATGGGGCACGCCTGTCGGCCGCTCAGGGGAAACGGTTGCTGCGGCCGGGGGACGGCGGCGGCGTGGCGGCCGTCCCCTCGGTGCGGAAACGAGAGCGAACGGACCCCGGCCCGAGGGGCTCAGCCCCTGATGCCGGGGAACAGGTTGAGGAACGGCTCCGCCGACGCGGTGACGCCCCGGCTGTAGGGGGCGTCGAAGTCCCAGATCAGGAAGAGCAGAAACGCGATCAGGGCGGAGAACAGGCCGGCCAGGACCAGTTCGCGGGGCGTGCGCCGGATCTGCAGCGCGAAGACCATGCCGATGGTGATGACGGCTCCCGCCAGCAGCCCGAACCACACCACGCCCGGCATGGTCGCCCCGGTGGAGTCGGCGCGGGCGTGACGCGCCTGGTCGGCCGCCGCCATCTGGTCGAGCAGCGGCTGGTAGGCCTGCGCCTGGAAGTCGGACGCCGGCTGGTAGTCGGTGACGTCCACCCGGACCTTCTGGAGCAGCGCGTCACCGCGCGGGGTGACCTCGCCGTCGTCGGCCATCTTCTTCCACTCGACGTCGACGACGTGGCCGACGTAGGCGTTGACATCCGCCCGGATGCGGTCACGGACGTCGGGCGGATAGACCCGCACCCGCTCCGAGATCTCGTGCAGCGCCTGGGCCTCCGCCTGGACGTGGTCCTGGGCGACGCTGCGCGCCTCCCATACGCCCGCGATGGCCAGACCCAGGACGATGGCATAGACCACGCCGATCCACATCGTCATGTACTCGATGACGTCAGGGGTCTCGGAGGGGTCCTCGTCCTCGGGCGCCCTGCGGTGCCGTACGAGGGTGACGACGACCACCACCGCGCAGGCGGCGAGCATCGCGAGGGTGAGAACAAGCCATTCCGGCAAGAGATGCCTCCTGGATCGGCGTTAGCGCGGCCGCAGCGCGGCGACGGCGATCACCGCGGGCACGGTGATGAGCAGGACGTAGGTGACCGGCGACTGGCCACCGCCGACCGACCGCTGATGCGGCGAGGAGTGATACGCCGGATAGCTCACCGGGCGCGCGGAGGGGCGGGGGGCCGGCCGGGGTTTCGGCGCGGGAGGCGGCGGTGCCGGGGCGGGGACGACGACCGGTCGCGCAGGAGGAGGCGCGGGCCGGGGCGGTGCGGGCGCCGGGCGCGGCGCGGGGCGCGGCTTCGGCGCCGGCGGCCTGGGCTCGGGGGGCGGCTTCGGGGTCGGGCTGGGGGAGGGCGTCGGCTTCGGGGGCGGCGACGGCGTGGGGGTGGGAGTCGGCTCGGGCGGTGGCTTCGGCTTCGGCGGCTCGGGCGTAGGGGTGGGCGTCGGCTGCGGGCACACCGGGGACGTCGGCCACCCGTGGCCGCCCGCCACCGCCACCGCCTCGGTGCCGTCCGGCCCCGTCGAGGCGTATGCGCACGCGTCGGCCGTGGCCACCCCGGCCGGCGCGGCCGCGAGGATCCAGGCCACGGTCACCAGGGCCAACGCCCTGGTGAGGAGAGCGGATCGGATCGGTTCGGGTCCATGCACGACGGAGATCATGCGGCTTCGCGCACGGCTGTGTGCCCATGCCCGGCGGGGATTGCCCCGAACGGGGGAAGTTCTGGTTCGCGGGTTTGCCGGTCGGTGCGTTCGCGCATCCGGCCGACCGTGCGCGTGTGCGACCGGGCAGGACCTTCACGCGCGGCTCTCGGGGCCCTCGCGGACGCCTTCGGGGCGGTCCGTTGCGCCCCCGGCGCAGGTCACGGAAAAGAATTTCGCGCCGTGTTTGAACACAACCACCGCCCCGGTGCGTACTCAGGTCCGTGCGGCGGCGCAGCAGGGCGCTGCAACACCCTTGTGACGATCGGGGAGTTGTTGACGATGAAGACCACCTGGCGGAGCGCCTCACTCGCGGCGGGCACGGTGGCCGTGCTGGCGCTGACGGCGGCGTGCGGATCGGAAAGCGGCACGTCGGCGTCCAGCCAGAACGTGGGAGCCACGGCTCCGGCGGGTGGCATCGCGGGCGTCGGCAGCGGATACGGCGCTGCGGGCGCCTCTGCGAGCCCCAGCGCCCCCGGCGGTGTCGGCGCGGGCACCGGAACCGGAGCGCAGGCGACGGGCGCCGGCGAGCTGGCCGTCTCCGCGAACGGCGAACTCGGCAAGATCCTCACCGACGGCGCCGGAAAGACCCTCTACCGATTCGACGCGGACACGGCCGAACCGCCGAAGTCGAACTGCGACGGCGACTGCGCGACCGCCTGGCCGCCGGTGTCCGCGGACGACGTCAGCGCCGGTGACGGCATCGACAAGTCGCTGCTCGGCGAGATCACCCGTTCCGACGGCACCAAGCAGCTCACCGTGGGCGGCTGGCCCGCCTACTACTACGCCAAGGACGCCAACGCGGGCGACACCAGCGGCCAGGGCGTGGGCAACAAGTGGTTCGCGCTGACGCCCGAGGGCAAGAAGGCCAAGTCGGGTGGCGGATCCGACGCCGCCCTTGCGGGCCTGTCCGTGCGCAAGGACCCCAACCTCGGCGAGATCGTCGTCGACAAGAACGGCATGACGGTCTACCGCTTCCTCAAGGACAAGGCGTGGCCCAAGCCGGTGTCCAACTGCAACGGCGCCTGCCTGCAGAAGTGGCCGGTCGTCGCGCCGGTCGAGGCCAACGACACCAAGGGCGTGCAGAAGAAGGGCCTGATGAGCTTCACCCGCGGTGACGGCGTCAGGCAGCAGACCGTCAACTGCTCGCCGATCTACACCTTCGCCGGCGACAAGGCCCCCGGTGACATCAACGGCCAGGGCGTGGGCGGCACGTGGTACGCCGTCGCACCCGACGGCAAGCTGGTCGGAGCGCCGGCGCAGTAGAGATCGCCTCCCCAGGGCCGATCCCGCGACTGCCCCTCGCGCACGACCACAGGTCCGCCCCCTCCGCGCCGCACGGAGGGGGCGGACCGCTGTGTTTGTCCCGGCGCCGTGTCGTGTGCGTAGACTTTCGCCGCCCTGGGGGCCGCTGCGGAGACTCTCCGGAGCGCCTCGGGCACTTTTCGTAGCCCCGCGAGGGGTCGTCGATTCGGCACGTGCCGCAGGCAGTGACCGGGAACGGACGGTCAATTTCCGTTTCCACTCGCCCGTTTGGCGGGCGATCAGTAGCCTCAGCTCGAACACCGGATCGCCTACGCCTTGGAGAGATAGATGGAGCGTCCCGCCTGGGCCCCTCGGAGCATCGACATCTCGGTGCCGAGCGTCTCGCGGATCTACGACTACTACCTGGGCGGCTCGCACAACTTCGAGGTGGACCGGGAAGCGGCCCGCAAGGCGATGGAGTTCCTGCCGGGACTCCCGAAGATCAGCCAGGCGAACCGGGCGTTCATGCGCCGTGCCGTGCGCTACGCGGTGGCCGAGGGCGTCACCCAGTTCCTCGACATCGGCTCCGGCATCCCCACCTTCGGCAGCGCGCACGAGGTCGCCCAGGCGGCGATCCCCGGAGCGCGCGTGGTCTACGTCGACCACGACCCGGTGGCCGTGGCGCACAGCGAGGCGGTGCTGGCGGACAACGACGACGCCGACGTCGTGGCCGCCGATCTGCGCAAGCCGCAGGAGATCCTGCACAGCCCCCAGGTCGCGCGGCTCATCGACCTGGACCGGCCGGTGGCGTTGCTGCTGGTCGCCGTCCTCCACTTCGTGGAGGACGCGGATGACCCGTACGCGGCGGTGGCCGAGCTGGGCGCGGCGCTCGCGCCGGGCAGTCTCCTCGTGCTCACGCATGCCTCGTACGAGGGAATCCCGATTCCGACGGAGCGGGCCGAAGGCGCGGTCGACGTGTACAAGGAAATCCGCAATCCGCTGATCATGCGCTCTCGGGACGAGATCGGGCGGTTCTTCGAGGGGTACGACATGGTGGAACCGGGACTGGTGCCCATGCCGCGCTGGCGGCCGGACACGGCGCCGGAGGACGAGGACCCGTGGGCCCTCTCGGGTTTCGCCGGAGTGGGGCGTACGTCGTGACCGCGGAGCCGGACGGGCCGGAGGACAGACTGCGGCGGTTCGCGACGATCTGGAGCCGGGCCGTGTACCCGGTGACCTCGACGTCGTTGACCCGGCCCGAACTGGAGGAACGGCTGCTGCCGTTGGCGCGGCGGCTGCGCGGGGCGCTGCTGGCGCGGGGCTTCGACGCCGAGACCGGCAAGGAAGTCGGCGCGGCCCTGGTCGACGCGCACTGCACGGACCCCGACGCGCTCAGCCACTCCCTCGACTGCGTCGACGCCTACCTGGTGCTGTACTGCGGCGAGGACGGTCCCCAGGAGGGGCTGCGCGTCCGCGCCTCGCGACTCCAGCACGCCATGGCGGCGGGCTTCGCGCGGGCCCTGCGCGAGCGCACGCTCGCCGAACAGGAGGCCATCTCCCAGGCCGCGTTGCGCGCCCAGGGCGTCGTCGCCCAGGCGCTGCACGCGAGCGAGGCGCGCTTCCGGGCGGTCTTCGAGGGCGCGGCGATAGGGATCGGCATCGCCGACCTCGACGGCAACGTCCTGCAGATCAACGGGGCGTTGCTGCGCATGTTCGGCGGCTCCGAGCAGACCCTGCGGGGCCGCAGGGTCCAGGACCTCACCCATCCCGAGGACGCGCCCCAGACCTGGAAGCTCTACGACGAACTCGTCCGCGGCGAACGCGAGCACTACCACACGGAGAAGGCGTTCAGCCGGCCCGACGGAACGGTCCTGTGGACCAACCTGACGGTCTCCCTGCTGCGGGACGCCGACGGCGAACCGCAGTACACGCTGGCCCTGATGGAGGACACCACCGAGCGCCGGCTGCTCAACCTGAGGCTGCGGTACGAGGCCACCCATGACGCGCTCACCGGCCTGCCCAACCGCACGCTGTTCTTCGAGCGCCTGGAGAAGGTGCTCGGCGCCGGCGAGGGCAAGCGCTTCGGGCTGTGCTACCTCGACCTGGACGGCTTCAAGACCATCAATGACAGCCTCGGTCACGCTGCCGGGGACCGGCTGCTCGTCGAGGTCGCGGACCGGCTGCAGTCGTGCGCGACCGCACCCGGTGAGATGGTCGCCCGGCTCGGCGGCGACGAGTTCGTCGCGCTGACCACCGGCCCCGACACCCGCCACGAGGTCGACGAACTCGCCGCGCGCATCATGAACGTCCTGGTCGCCCCGGTGAGCATCGACGGCCGGGAGCTGACCGTGCGCGGCAGCATCGGCATCGTCGAGGGCCCGGCGGGGGAGCGCAGCGCGGCCGAGGTGCTGCGCAGCGCCGACATCACCATGTACCGGGCCAAGTCGGCGGGCGGCAACCGCTTCGAGCTCGCCGACCCGGAGGCGGACGCCCGGGCGATCACCCGGCACGGACTGACCACGGCGCTTCCGGCGGCCCTCGAACGCGGTGAGTTCTTCATCGAGTACCAGCCGCTGGTGCACCTCGGCGACGGCAGTGTGCGCGGCGCCGAGGCCCTGGTCCGCTGGCTGCACCCCCAGCACGGGGTGCTCGGCCCCGACCGCTTCATCCCGCTCGCCGAGCACACCGGGCTGATCGTGCCGCTGGGCCGCTGGGTCATGGAGGAGTCCGTCCGTCAGGCCGGCGAGTGGCGTGAGCGCACCGGCGACACCGACCCGCTGCGCATCAACGTCAACCTCTCCCCGTGCTAGCTCACCCATCCCGGCCTGGTGCAGGACACCGTCGACATCCTCGAACGCGCGGGCGTGCGGCCGGAGGCCCTGTGCCTGGAGGTGACGGAGTCGGCGTTGATCGGCGCCGACGACGACCTGCTCAAGCCACTGCGCCGGCTCGCCGAGATGGGCGTCGACATCGCCCTGGACGACTTCGGGACCGGCTACTCCAACCTGGCCAACCTGCGCCGGCTCCCGGTGAGCGTCCTCAAGCTGGACCGCTCCTTCACGCAGGGCATGCAGCAGTTCCCCGCGGACCCGGTCGACCTCAAGATCGTCGAGGGGATCGTCTCGCTCGCCCACAGTCTGGACCTCGCGGTCACGGTGGAGGGCGTGGAGACCGGCGCGCAGGCGGAGCAGCTGCGGATACTGGGCTGCGACACCGCCCAGGGCTGGTACTACGCCCGCCCGGGCCCGCCGGACCGGCTCCACGAACTGGCCCTGGTGGACGCGACGGGCTGAGCGGACGCCTCGGTCGCGGGGCCGCGGAGGTCATCCGCGAAGATGGGCGGGTGACCTACACGGACGATGACGTGAACGAGGCGATCGCCGGCGAGCTGGCCCTGTTGGACCCCGCCGTGCGCGCCTCCCGCGCCCGCCTCGAGCGCCTGCTCGACCCCGAGTTCGTGGAGGTGGGCTCCTCGGGCCGCCGCTACACCTACGAGGAGATGCTGGCCTGGCTGCCCGACCGGCAGGGCGGCTCGCCCGACGGCGGACCCCGCTACGAGCCGTCGTCGATCGAGGCGGTCGTGCTGGCCCCCGGCCTGGTCCACCTCACCTACGAGACGGACCTCGAGGGCGGGCGCACCCGCCGCAGCTCGCTGTGGCGCAAGCGCGGCGAGGAGACGGGCTGGCGGATGTACTACCACCAGGGGACCCCCGTGCCGTCCGGGGCGGAGTAGGTCAGCCCGCCTCCCGCGCGCGGACGTCGTCGGCCACCGACACGGCGGCCCGCACCAGCGCGGCCGTGGCCGTCGAGCGCGACTGCTGGGGCCAGGCGATGGCCATGACGGCGGCGGCCGCGTCCAGGACGGGCCGGTAGACCACCCCGGGCCGGGGGTAGCGGTCCGCGACGGAGGCGGGCAGCAGCGCGACCAGCTCGCCCAGGCCGACGAGCGTGAGGAGTTGGGCGAGGTCCTGGCCCCTGCCCCGGACCTCCTCGATGAACCGGAGCGTCTCGTCCTGGCGCAGGCCCAGGTCGGCGAGGCGCAGCCCGGTCCGGCCGGCGAGGGGATGGCTCACCGCGAGGGCGGCGACCCGCGGCTCGGAGACGAGGTCCTCCGTGTCGAGGCCCGCGCGCTCGTACGGCTCGTACATCAGGGCGGCGTCGGCCTCGCCCTGCCGCAGCATCCGGGACTGCTCCTGCCACGCGGCCAGTCGCACGGTGACCGGCAGTGCCGCGGGGTCGGCCGCGTAACGCGCGAGGATCGTCTCCAGCAGACCCGCGTCCCCGTCCGCCTTCACGGCCAGCACCAGCTTCGGCCGGGCGGCGGCCGCGCGGCGGGCCCGCCGGCCTGCGGCGTCCAGGGCGTCCAGGGCGAACCTCGCCTCGGCGAGCAGGACCGCACCGGCCGGCGTCAGGGACACGCTGTGGGTCGTCCGCTCGAAGAGGACGGCCCCCAGCTCGCTCTCCAGCGCGCGGATCGACCGGGACAGCGGCGGCGGGGAGATGCCCAGCCGTTGCGCGGCACGGGCGAAGTTGAGTTCCTCGGCGACGGCGACGAAGTAGCGCAGCGGACGGGACTCCATGTGCGGCCCTTCGTTCGGTATTGCTCTGAGGGTAACAAGCGCGAGCCGATCGATCCTTCCGTTCGGGTGACCGTGGCAGCAGGCTCGTCCGCGTAGCGACAGCCGTCAACTCTGGAGCAGTTCATGATCGTCGTCACCACCCCGACCGGCCAGATCGGCCGCGAGGTCCTGTCCCGTCTGCTGGACGCCGACCACGGCGCGACCCCGGTCCGGGTGATCGCCCGCGACCCCGCCCGGCTCTCCCCGCGGCACCGGGAACGCATCGAGGTCGTCCCGGGTTCGCACGCCGACCCGGCCGTGCTCAAGGAGGCGTGCGAGGGGGCCGACCGGATCTTCTGGCTGGTGCCCCCGACGCCCGGAACCGATGACGTCGAAGGCCACTTCCGGGCCTTCACGGAGCCGCTCCGCGAGGTGATCGGCACCCAGGGAGTCGAACGCGTCGTGGCCGTCTCGACCCTGGGCCGGGGCGTGGCCCGCAACGCCGGGCCGATCTCGGCCTCGCTGGCCATGGACGAGGCCATCGCCGCGACGGGCGTGCACTACCGGGCGCTGTGTCCGCCGGCGCTGATGGAGAACCTGCTCCGCCAGACGGCCCCGATCCGCGACGAGGGCGTCTGGACCGTGGCGCTCGCGCAGGATCGGGTGCTGCGCGTCTGCGCGGTCCGCGACATCGCCGCGGAGGCGGCCCGGCTGCTCCTCGACGCCTCCTGGACCGGATACCGTGACGTGCCGCTGGCGGGCCCCGACGACCTGACCCCCGAGGGCATGGCCCGCGTCCTCGCCGAGGTGCTGGACCGCCCCGTGCGCGTACGCCAGATCACCTCGGCCGAGCAGAAGGCGATGATGACCCGCCAGGGCGCGAGCGAGGCCTGGGCGCAGTCGGTGGCCGACATGACGGACGCCCAGAACACCCAGGGTTTCTACGGTGCGGCTCAGCCCAGCACGCCGGACACCACGCCCACGGGCTTTCGCCGGTGGTGCGAGGAGGTGCTAGCGCCGGCTCTGCGGGACTGACGCGGTCCGGGCGGCCTTCACCGCTCCAGCAGCATCCGCTGCAGTTCCCGGGCGGCACGGGGCGGCGCCACGTCGCTGCGGTGGGCGAGGGCGATCGTGCGGTGCAGGCCGGGCCTGGCGAGCGGGGTGACGCGCAGTCCCCGGCCCGAGCGGGCGGCCACCATGCGGGGGACGACGGCCACCCCGAGGCCGGCCCGCACGAAGCCGAGCACCGCGTCCATCTCGCCGCCCTCGACCGCGAAGTCGGGCTCGAAGCCCTCGCTCCGGCAGGCGGCCACGGTGAGCTCCCGCAGGTCGTAGCCGTGTCGGAACATCACCAGACGCTCGCGCTCCAGGTCGGCGATCCGGACGGTCCGCCGCCCGTCCCCCGGCTTGGAGGCCTCCGGCGAGGACACCACGACCAGGTCCTCGCGCAGCAGCTCCACCGTGGTCAGCGCGGGGGACGGCGTCGGCAGGGGCAGCACGACCAGGGCGAGATCGAGGGCGCCGCGGGCCAGCTCACGGACGAGGTCGTGCGAGCCGCCCTCCTCGATCAGCAGCCGGATGCCCGGGTAGCGGTCGTGGAAGGCCCGCAGCACGTCCGGGAGCAGACCCGTGCACAGGCTCGGCGTGGCCCCCAGCCGCACCCGGCCGCCGCGCAGCTGCGCCAGCTCCTGCACCTCGTACCGCGCGGTCTCGGTGTCGGCCAGGATCCGCCGGGCCAGCGGCAGCAGCGCCTCGCCGGCGTCGGTGAGCGTGATGTTGCCCCGCGCGCGCTGGAACAGGTCCGCGCCCAACTCCCGCTCCAGCGCCTTGATCTGCTGCGACAGCGACGGCTGCGCGACGTGCACGAGCTCGGCGGCCCGGGTGAAGTGGCGGGTCTCGGCCACCGCCACGAAGTACTGGAGCTGCTGGAACTGCATCCCGCCATGATAGGCGCACGCTATGGAAACGAGCCGGACCATGTCTTGGACCGATCAGGGGTGGCGGCCCTAGCGTCGTCGGCATGGCACTGGCAACGCGGACGGACCGACGGTCGTCCATGGCGCGCACCGTGTGGGACTCCTCGCTCGGCAAGAAGACGGTGATGGCCGTCAGCGGCCTGATCATGCTGCTGTACCTGGTCGTCCATATGATCGGCAACCTGAAGATCTTCTTCGGGCCGGGCGAGTTCAACCACTACGCGCACTGGCTGCGCACGGTGGGCGAACCGTTCATGCACTACGAGTGGACGCTCTGGCTGATCCGGGTCGTGCTGGTCGCCGCGGTCGTCGCGCACGCCGTCTGCGCCTACCAGCTCAGCCGCCGCGACATCAGGGCGCGCCCCGGCAAGTACGTCCACCGCAAGCCCCGGACGAGCTACGCCACCCGCACCATGCGCTGGGGCGGGATCATCCTCGGCCTGTTCATCGTCTGGCACCTGCTCGACCTGACGACCGGCACCGTGCACAGCGGCGGCTTCCAGCCGGGCCACCCGTACCAGAACGTCGTGGACACCTTCTCCACCTGGTACGGAAACGTCGTCTACATCGTCGCGATGCTCGCCCTCGGCCTGCACGTCCGGCACGGCTTCTGGAGCGCCGCCCAGACCCTCGGCGTCGGCAGCCGCACCCGCGACCGTGCCCTGAAGACCATCGGCAACGTCCTCGCGCTGCTGCTCACGGCCGGCTTCGTCGCCGTACCCGTGGGCGTCATGACCGGAGTGGTGAGCTGACATGACCTACACCGACTACATCACCGGCGAACCCCTCGCCGACACAAAGGCGCCCGCCGGGCCCGTCGACGAGCGCTGGGACACGCGCCGTTTCGAGGCCGGGCTGGTCAACCCGGCCAACCGGCGCAAGCACACGGTGATCGTGGTGGGCACCGGTCTCGCGGGCGGCTCCGCGGGCGCCACGCTCGCCGAACAGGGCTACCGCGTCGTCCAGTTCTGTTACCAGGACTCCCCGCGCCGCGCCCACTCCATCGCCGCGCAGGGCGGCATCAACGCGGCGAAGAACTACCGCAACGACGGCGACTCCGTCCACCGGCTGTTCTACGACACCGTCAAGGGCGGCGACTTCCGCGCCCGCGAGTCCAACGTCCACCGGCTCGCGCAGATCTCGGTCGAGATCATCGACCAGTGCGTGGCGCAGGGCGTGCCCTTCGCCCGCGAGTACGGCGGTCTGCTCGACACCCGCTCCTTCGGCGGCGTGCAGGTCTCGCGGACCTTCTACGCCCGCGGCCAGACGGGCCAGCAACTGCTGCTCGGCGCCTACCAGGCCCTCAGCCGGCAGATCGCCGCCGGGAACGTCGAGATGCACCCGCGCACCGAGATGCTCGACCTGATCGTCGTCGACGGGCGGGCGCGCGGCATCGTGGCCCGGGATCTGATCACCGGGAAGATCGACGCCTACTTCGCGGACGCCGTCGTCCTGGCCACCGGGGGTTACGGAAACGTCTTCTACCTGTCGACCAACGCGATGAACTCCAACGCCACCGCGATCTGGCGGGCGCACCGGCGCGGCGCCTACTTCGCCAATCCCTGCTTCACACAGATCCACCCCACCTGCATCCCCCGCACCGGCGACCACCAGTCGAAGCTGACGCTGATGAGCGAGTCGCTGCGCAACGACGGCCGGATCTGGGTGCCGAAGGCCAAGGGCGACGACCGTCCGCCGAACAGGATCCCCGAGGCCGAGCGCGACTACTACCTGGAGCGCATCTACCCCTCCTTCGGCAATCTCGTCCCCCGGGACATCGCCTCCCGCGCCGCGAAGAACGTCTGCGACGAGGGCAGGGGCGTCGGACCCGGCGGACAGGGCGTCTACCTGGACTTCGCCGACGCGATCCGGCGCATGGGCCGCGAGGCCGTCGAGGCGAAGTACGGCAACCTCTTCGACATGTACCAGCGGATCACCGACGAGGATCCGTACGAAGTCCCGATGCGGATCTACCCGGCCGTGCATTACACGATGGGCGGCCTGTGGGTCGACTACGACCTCCAGACCACCGTCCCGGGGCTGTTCGCGATCGGCGAGGCCAACTTCTCCGACCACGGCGCCAACCGCCTCGGCGCGAGCGCCCTCATGCAGGGCCTGGCCGACGGCTACTTCGTCCTCCCGGCGACCGTGAACGACTACCTCGCCCGTAACCCGCACCAGAGCGCGGTGGACGACGGGCATCCCGTCGTCCAGGAGGTGCTGGCCGAGACCCAGGACCGGCTCAACCTGCTCCTGTCCGTCGACGGCGACCGCACCCCCGACTCCTTCCACCGCGAACTGGGCGAGCTGATGTGGGAGTTCTGCGGCATGGCCCGCACGGACTCCGGACTGCGCAAGGCCCTGGAGCGCATCCCGCAGATCCGCGAGGAGTTCTGGCGGCGCATCAAGGTGCCGGGCGTCGGAGAGGAGTTCAACCAGTCCCTGGAGAAGGCCAACCGGATCGTCGACTACCTGGAGCTCGCCGAGCTGATGTGCCTCGACGCGCTGCACCGCGCCGAGTCCTGCGGTGGCCACTTCCGCGAGGAGTCCCAGACCCCGGACGGCGAGGCGGCCCGCCGGGACGACGCGTTCGCCTACGCCGCCGCCTGGGAGTTCACCGGCGTCGGCGCGGCCCCCACCCTGCACAGGGAAGACCTGGTCTTCGAGTACGTCCATCCCACCCAGCGGAGCTACGCATGAAGCTCACCCTGCGCGTGTGGCGGCAGCGCGCCGCCGACGCCGACGGCGCCATGTCCACCTACGAGGTCGACGGCATCTCGCCCGACATGTCCTTCCTGGAGATGCTCGACACCCTCAACGAGGACCTCATCCTGCGCGGTGAGGACCCGGTCGCCTTCGACCACGACTGCCGTGAGGGCATCTGCGGCGCGTGCTCGCTCGTCGTCAACGGCGACGCGCACGGCCCCGAACGCACCACCACCTGCCAACTGCACATGCGGTCCTTCCAGGACGGCGACACCATCGACGTCGAGCCCTGGCGGGCCGCCGCCTTCCCGGTGATCAAGGACCTGGTGGTCGACCGGTCGGCGTTCGACCGCATCATCCAGGCCGGCGGCTACATCACCGTCCCCACCGGCGCCGCCCCCGAGGCGCACGCCACCCCCGTGCCCAAACCGGACGCCGACTTCGCCTTCGAGCACGCCGAGTGCATCGGATGCGGGGCCTGCGTGGCCGCCTGTCCCAACGGCGCGGCGATGCTGTTCACGTCCGCCAAGATCAACCACCTCAACGTGCTGCCGCAGGGCGCGCCCGAGCGGGAGACCCGGGTGCTGGACATGGTCGCGCAGATGGACGAGGAGGGGTTCGGCGGCTGCACCCTGGCGGGGGAGTGCGCGACGGCCTGCCCGAAGGGCATCCCGCTGGTGTCCATCACCGGCATGAACCGCGAGTGGCTGCGCGCCACCCGCAAGGCGGCCAAGCGGTAGGAGCGCCGGGGCAGTCGAGAAGAACGTTCGCCGAACAGCGCGGACGGGCGGGACCGGGAGTGGTGCTCATCCCCGGTCCCGTCTGGCTTGCGGCGCGGGGCGGAGCGCCTGGCATTCAGCAGCCGCACATCCACGGGCCCCGCGGCGGTCACGCCCACGCCAGCCGGCCGCGGAAGAAAGCAGGTGCAGTCCCCCGTGCACCGTCCCCATGCTTCTTCCGCCCGGCGCAGGAGACCTCCATGACCGCCATGCCCCTCTCGCCCCCCGCCCTCGCCGCCCCGCCCGGCGGCTCCGGCTACCTCGTGTCGCTCGCCCGCGACCGGGACGACGTCCGGGCCGCGCAGCGGCTGCGCCACCAGGTCTTCGCCGGGGAACTGGGCGCGCGTCTCGACGGCCCGGAACCGGGCCTGGACACGGACGCCTTCGACGCCCACTGCGACCACCTGCTCATCCGGGACGCCGCCACCGGCGAGGTGGTCGGCACCTACCGGCTGCTGCCCCCCGAGCGGGCCGCGGTCGCCGGACGGCTGTACTCCGAGGGCGAGTTCGACCTGAGCCCGCTCGACGCGATCCGGTCCGGCCTGGTCGAGGTCGGCCGCTCCTGTGTGCACCCCGCCCACCGCGACGGCGCCGTCATAGGCCTCATCTGGGCCGGGATCGCCCGCTACATGGTGGACCGCGGCCACGAGTGGCTGGCCGGCTGCTGCTCGGTTCCCCTCGCCGACGGCGGCGCCCTCGCGACGGCGACCTGGGACCGGGTGCGGGAGAAGCACCTGGCGCCGCCGGAGTACCGGGTACGGCCCCTGCGGCCCTGGACCCCGCAGGGGACGGGCCCCCTCGGCCGCACCGAGCTCCCCGCCCTGCTGCGCGGCTACCTCCGGCTCGGCGCATGGGTGTGCGGGGAGCCCGCCCACGACCCCGACTTCGGCGTCGCCGACCTGTACGTGCTGCTCCCGATGCGGCGGGTGAACGCGCGCTACCTGAAGCACTTCCTCTCCCTCGTCCCGGCCTGATGAGCGTCTGGCTGCCCAGCGCGCCGTGCACCCCGCGGGCGTGCGTGCGGGCCACGACGTCGATCGCGGGCCTGCCGCGGGCCGTGCTCCGGCTCACGACGGTGGTCGTGCTGGTCCTCGTCGGCGTCGTGCTGGCGCCCCTGGGACAGCGGCTTCCCGCCCGCGCGGTGCGGTGCTGGAGCCGGGCCGTCGTGCGGGGGGCCGGGGTCCGGGTCCGGATGACCGGCGCCACCGCGCCGACTGCCACCGGACTCCTCCTGGTCGCGAACCACGTCTCCTGGCTGGACATCCCGCTGCTGGCCGCCGTCCGCCCGGCCCGGATGCTCGCCAAGGCCGAGATCCGGCGCTGGCCGGTGGCGGGCGCGCTGGCCACGCGCGGCGGCGTCCTGTTCATCGACCGCGACCGGCTGCGCACCCTGCCCGCCACGGTCGCCCGGATCGCCGACCTGCTGCGCGCCGGCCGGGCGGTCGCGGTGTTCCCCGAGGGCAGCACCTGGTGCGGCCGCTCCCAGGGGCGCTTCCGGCGGGCGGTGTTCCAGGCGGCGCTGGACGCCGGGGCGCCGGTCCAGCCCGTGCGCATCGTCTACCGGGACCACGGGGGAGCGGCGAGCACCACGCCCGCGTTCGTCGGCGACGACCCGCTCCTCGCCTCGGTGTGGCGGGTGGTGCGCGCCCGTGGCCTGGTGGCCGAGGTCGAGGTGCTGCCCGTCCTCGCGCCCGGCGACCACCTCGACCGCAAGGCGCTGGCGGCCGCCGCCGGGGCCGGAGTGCGGGGAGGGCCGCACGGACAGCAGGCCCTCGCCCCGGTCGGCGGGCACGGAGCCGTGTCCGGCCCCGCGGGCCACCTCCTCGACACCGGCGGACAACGCACGCCGCGCCCCCGGTCCGCCGGTGGCCGCGATGTGCTCCAGGGAGTCGAGCAGCGAACCGGCGTCCCGGCCCGGCAACGGGCGCCGGTGCCGTTCCCGGCGCAGGCGTGCGTCGCAGGGGCGGAGCCCGCGGTCGAGCGCGAACGGGAACCCCGGCAGGAAGCCGGGTCCGTCGGCCGCGTCCGGGCGGGAGGCCGGTGACTCGCCGTTCCGGCCGTCCCGGACCGACCTGACGGACGCCGGTTCGACGGACGCCGGCTCGGCGAATTCCCCGTAGGCGAGGGGGTGTCCGTCCGGCACGGTGGGATCATGACGCTTCCCGACCTCCGAGGGGAGCACGCGTGAACGCAAGCCCGGCCGGCCGAACGGTCCTCGTGACGGGGGGCAGCGGCTTCGTGGCCGCCCATCTCGTACGGCAGCTCCTGGAACGCGGCTACCGCGTGCACACCACCGTGCGCTCCATGGCGAACACGGTGAAGCTCCGGCCGCTGCGCGCCCTCCAGGACGCCCATCCCGGCCGACTCGACCTGTTCCAGGCGGATCTGCTGGCCGACGGTTCCTTCGACGAGGCGATGAAGGGCTGCGCGGTGGTCTTCCACGTGGCGTCGCCGTTCCTGATGCCGGAGAAGATCAAGGACGGCCGACGCGACGTCGTGGAGCCCGCCCTGCGCGGGACGCACCACGTCGTGGCGGCGGTGAACCGCACCGAGACGGTCGAACGCCTCGTCTTCACGTCCACGGTCGGGGCGATCTTCGGCGACTACGTCGACGTACGCGAGATGGACGGACAGACCCTGTCGGAGAAGTACTTCAACACGACCAGCACGGTGGAGAACAACCCGTACCACTACGCCAAGACGGTCGCCGAGAAGGCGGCCTGGGAGGCCGAGGCCGCCCAGGACCGCTGGCGCATGGTCGCCGTCAACCCCGGCCTGATCCTGGGCCCCTCCCTCACCCCCGCCTCGGACTCGGGCAGCCTGTTCCTGCTGGACGAGCTGTTCAAGGGCTACTTCTTCTACGGCGCCCCGGACTTCAGCTTCACGACCGCCGACGTGCGGGACGTGGCGGCGGCCCACATCGCGGCGGCGGAACGCCCCGAAGCGCACGGCCGCTACATCGTCGCCGCACGGGAGATGACTTCCTTCCACCAGATGTCGGCGATCCTGCGCGGACGCCACCCGCGAGATCTGCGCCTTCCCCGCACCGCCCTCCCGCACTGGCCGGTGCGCGTCCTCGGCCCGGCCTTCGGCCTCTCCCAGAGCTACATCCGCAACCACCTGGGCATCCGCTTCCCGGTCGACAACCGCAGAAGCGTCGAGGAACTGGGCCTGGCCTACCGTCCGATCGAGGAGACCCTGGCAGACCACTACCGGGCCTGGCGGGAGCAGCGCGGTCACTCGCGCGCGGGGGCCAGCGCCCGGGCCAGATAGGGAGCCGTCGCGCTGCCCCGCGCCCCGGCCGTCGCGGCAGGCGTCCCCGTCGCCACGACGCGCCCGCCCGCGTCGCCCCCGCCGGGCCCGAGGTCGATCACCCAGTCCGCGCCCGCCACCACCGTCATGTCGTGCTCGACGGCGATCACGGTGTGCCCCGCGTCCACCAGGGCGTGCAGCTCGCGCATCAGGACCTCGACGTCGGCCGGATGCAGCCCGGTCGTCGGTTCGTCGAGGAGGTAGAGCGTGTGGCCGCGCCGGCCCCGCTGCAACTCGGTCGCCAACTTGATGCGCTGCGCCTCGCCACCGGAGAGCTCCGTCGCCGGCTGGCCGAGGCGCAGATAGCCCAGACCGACGTCGAGGAGCGCGGCCAGGCTGCGGGAGACGGCCGGGGTGTCGGCGAAGAAGCCGGCCGCCGCCTCCACGGTCAGGTCCAGCACCTGCGCGATGTTCCGGTCCCGGTACGCCACTTCGAGGGTCGCCGGGTTGTAGCGGGCCCCGCCGCAGTCCGGGCACGGCGCGTACGTGCTCGGCAGGAAGAGCAGTTCGACGCTCACGAAGCCCTCGCCCTGACAGGTCTCACAGCGTCCTCCCGACACGTTGAAGGAGAAGCGGCCCGCGCCGTAGCCCCTGGCCCGCGCCGCGTCCGTCGCCGCGAACACCTTGCGGACGACGTCGAACAGTCCCGTGTAGGTGGCCAGGTTCGACCGTGGGGTGCGCCCGATCGGCTTCTGGTCGACCGAGACCAGTCGGCCCACTCCGGGCAGTTCGTCGGTGATCTCCCCGACAAGCGTCGACTTTCCCGAGCCCGAGACGCCCGTCACCGCGGTGAACACGCCCAGCGGGAAGCGGGCCGTCACCCCGCGAAGGTTGTGCCGGGTCACCGGCCCCACCTCCAACCACCCCCGCGCCGCGCGGACTTCGCGGGGCGACGCCGGGAACCGGCCGAAGAGGTGACGGGCCGTCGCCGACTCCGCCACCGCTTCCAGTCCCGCCACCGGACCGCTGTGCAGCACCTGCCCGCCGTGCTCGCCCGCCAGTGGGCCCACGTCCACCAGCCAGTCGGCGGCGCGCATCACGTCCAGCTGGTGCTCCACCACGAACACCGAGTTGCCCGCGGCCTTCAGCCGCCGCAACACCGTGAGCAGCGCCCGGGTGTCCGCCGGGTGCAGTCCGGCCGACGGCTCGTCGAGCACGTACACCACCCCGAACAGTCCGGCGCGCAGCTGGGTGGCGAGCCGCAGCCGCTGCAGTTCGCCCGCGGAGAGCGTGGGGGCGGCCCGGTCCAGGGAGAGGTAGCCCAGGCCGAGTTCGACGAGCGGTGCGATACGGGACTTGAGATCCTCGGTGAGGACGCGTGCCGCCTCCGACCTGCCGTCGAGAAGCCGGGCGAGGTCCGCCAGCGGCAGCGCGGCCATGTCCGCGATCGTCCGGCCCGCGAAGGTCACGGCGAGCGCCTCCGGCCGCAGTCTGCCGCCGCCGCACACCGGACAGGGAGCGGACGTCAGGAACCGCTCCGCCCTGGCCCGCAGGGTCGCGCTCCGGGAGTCCGCGAAGGTCTTCATCACATAGCGGTGGGCGCTCATGTACGTGCCCTGGTAGGGGCGTTGGATCCGGTCGGCGTCCCGCACCGGGTGGACCGTCACCACCGGCTGCTCGTCCGTGAACAGGATCCACTCGCGCTGCCCGGCCGGGAGCTCGCGCCACGGGACGTCGACGTCGTGGCCGAGGGCGTCGAGGATGTCCCGCAGGTTCTTGCCCTGCCATGCTCCGGGCCAGGCGGCGATCGCGCCCTCGCGGATGGACAACGACGGGTCCGGGACCAGGGACTCCTCCGTGGCGCGGTGGACCTCGCCGAGCCCGTGGCACTCGGGGCAGGCCCCCACCGCCGTGTTGGGCGAGAAGGAGTCGGAGTCGAGGCGCTCGGCGCCCGGCGGGTAGTCGCCGGCCCGGGAGAAGAGCATCCGCAGCGAGTTCGACAGGTTCGTGACCGTGCCCACCGACGAACGCGAGGTGGGCGCCGACCGGCGCTGCTGGAGGGAGACCGCCGGGGGCAGCCCCGTGATCTCGTCGACCTCGGGCGCACCGACCTGGTGGATCAGGCGGCGCGCGTACGGCGCGACGGACTCGAAGTACCGGCGCTGGGCCTCCGCGTAGATCGTGCCGAACGCGAGCGAGGACTTCCCCGAGCCGGACACCCCGGTGAACACGGCCACCACGTCGCGCGGGACGTCGACGTCGACGCTCCGCAGGTTGTGCTCACGCGCTCCCCGGACGCAGACGTGCCCCGCCCGCACGGACGGGACGGAGCCGGGCGGCTCGGAGGGGCTCGGCATGGAGAACTCCGTACGGGTCGGGTCGTCGTCACGGGATGTGCGGGGCGGTGGGTGCGGCCGAGGCGGCCGGGAGGGGCGGGACAAACCCCGCAATCCTACGTTCGCCGGTGGTGCGACGCTCGGCGACCGGCGGAGCCGCCCGGGCGGACGCTCAGGCGTACACGTCCGCGTCGGCGTGGGCGTCACCGCGTGCCGCGTGCACGATCGCGGCCAGCCGCCGGTAGGAGTCCAGCAGCGCCGCACGGTCGTGGGTGCTCGTCGTGACGAGGACCTCCTGCGCCCCCGTCTCCTCCAGCAGCGTCTCCAGTTCGTGGGCGACCTGCTCCTCGGAGCCCGCGATCTGCCCGGCGAGGCCGGACTCGTAGAAGCCGCGTTCCTTCGCGGTCATGGTCCGGTTCTCGGCCTGCTCGGCCGGCGGGAGCGGCGGGAAGACGCCGTGGGTGCGCGAGTACGCCATCGACCAGGCCTCCGGAACCAGAAGCCGGCGCGCCGCTTCCGGCGTCGGCGCCACGGCGATCGTCCCGGAGACGACCACGTACGGCTGCGCCGCCCAGACGGAGGGCCGGAAGCCCGCGCGGTAGCGGTCGACGCCGCGCCGCATCCGCTCACGGTCGCGGAGGTCGCCGATGACCATCGGCAGGCCCGCGCGGGCGGCGATCTCCGCCCCGCCGCCCATGGCGAGCACGAACGGCGGCACGCTCAGCCCCCGCGCCGGGTACGCATGCACCCCGTCGGGGGAGGGGCCCCGGAACCAGCCGAGGAGTTCCTCCAGCTGGGCGGCGAAGTCGTCGGCGTCACCCTTGTCCCGGCCGAGCGCCCGGCGCACCCCGTCGGTGAAGCCCACGGAGCGGCCGAGACCCATGTCGATCCGGCCGGGGAACAGCGACTCCAGCACGCCGAACTGTTCGGCGACGACCAGCGGCCGGTGGTTGGGCAGCATCACCCCGCCGGTCCCCACGCGGATCGCGCGCGTCGCCCCGGCCACGGCGGCGGCCAGCACGGTGGGCGCCGAGCCCGCCACCCCCGGCACACCGTGGTGCTCGGACACCCAGAACCGGTGATAGCCGAGGCGCTCGGCCTCCCTCGCCAGCGCCACGGTGTCCCGCAGCGCCTCCGCGCCGGTGTGCCCCTCGCGGATGCGGGAGCGGTCGAGGACGGAGAAACGGGCGGCGGCGATCGCGGAACTCATACCGGGTTCAACGCCTGGAGGCCGTGAGGATTCCTGGACACCGCGGCTCGTGCGCGTGCAGCCCGCCTTCGGGAGGGGGTGGCGGGGGCCGTCGTCTGCTTAGGGTGGGCCCGTGACCGACAGCAGCAGACGGCCTCTCGCCGTGTTCGATCTGGACAACACCCTGGCCGACACGGCCCACCGACAGCGGTTCCTGGAGCGCAAGCCGCGCGACTGGGACGCGTTCTTCGCGGCCGCGCCGCAGGACCCGCCGATCCCGGAGGGCGTCGCGCTGGCGGTGGCGAGCGCCGAGGAGTGCGAGGTCGTCTACCTCACCGGCCGGCCCGAGCGCTGCCGGCGGGACACGCTGGCCTGGCTCGCCGAGCAGGGGCTGCCCGAGGGCGGCTTGCACATGCGGCGCAACGACGACCGCAGGCCGGCGCGCCGCACCAAGCTGGAGACCCTGCGCCGACTCGCCCGCGGCCGGGACGTGCGCGTCCTGGTGGACGACGACGAACTCGTGTGCGACGACGCCGAACGCGCCGGCTTCACCGTCGTCAGGGCCCGCTGGACCGCCCCTTCGGGCGCGCTGCGGCAGGCCCAGGAGGGGGAGGGCCGCACCTGAGGCCGGCCGGGCGCGGGGTTCCCGCGCCCGGGGGAGCCCCGCGTCCGTACGAGGACGGGACGTCAGTCCGACTCGTCGAGACGGAAGCCGACCTTCAGGCCCACCTGCCAGTGCGCGATGTCGCCGTTCTCGATCTGGCCGCGCACCTGGGTCACCTCGAACCAGTCCAGGTTGCGCAAGGTCCGCGAGGCGCGGGCCAGTCCGTTGCGGACGGCCGCGTCGACGCCGTCCGGCGAGGTGCCGACGATCTCCGTGACCCGGTAGGTGTGGTTCGACATCAGGGTGCTCCTCTCGACCGTGACGGCGTCACGTCGGCGTCGCCACGTGTGTCACGCGTCACTCCACCGTGCCCCAAGCTGCGGCGGAGCGCGAGGCGTCGGACCGTCCGGCCCGATCCTTCCGGTCCCTCTTGACCCCTCGCATTGGTCCATACCAAAATCCTGGACACCCGCACGAGCACCGCGCTCGTCCCCCACGTCGGGCCCCTCGACCTGTCCGCCAGGCAGAACAGGACCCCCGTGAGACGTCGCCTCCTCGCCCTTGTCTGCGTGTCCGCCTTCCTTCTGACCGCCTGTGGGGCGCTGCCCGGGACCGGCGGCGCCGAGCGAAGCACGGTCACGGTGTGGCTGATGAAGGACAGCGCCTCACAGGAGTTCCTGGCCCGGTTCACCGAGGACTTCGAACACGACCACCCCGACCTCGACCTCGACGTCCGCATCCAGGAGTGGACGGGCATCGGCGACAAGGTGCAGGCCGCGCTGAAGGCGGACGACGGGAACGGGCCGGACGTCATCGAGGTCGGCAACACCCAGGTCCCGCAGTACGTCGAGGGACGCGGACTGCTCGACCTGACACTGGAGTCCGCGACGAGGTGGGGACGCGACGACTGGCTGCCCGGCCTCGCCGAACCGGGCCGGCAGCGGTTCCATCAGTACGGCATCCCCTGGTACGCGGCCAACCGGGTGGTGATCTACCGCAAGGACCTCTTCGAGCGGGCCGGCGTCGTCGCCCCGCCCCGCACCCGCGCCGAGTGGCTCGCCGCGACCAGGAAGCTGAACGCGGACGGCGACCAGGGCATCTACCTGGCCGGGCAGGACTGGTACACCCTCGCCGGGTTCGTCTGGGACGAGGGCGGCGACCTCGCCACGGAGGACGGCGGCCGCTGGCAGGGCGCGCTCGACACGTCGGCCGCCCTGCGGGGGATGGACTTCTACCGGCGGCTCCAGTCGCTCGGCGGCGGCCCCGTGGCGGCGGACGAGGAACACCCGCCCCAGGCCGGGGTGTTCGCCGGGGGCAAGGTGGCGCAGATCGTGGCCGTGCCCGGACTCGCCCGCGCCGTGCTGCAACAGAACCCGGCCCTGCGGGACCGGTTGGGCTTCTTCCCCGTGCCCGGCAAGAGCGCGGGGCGGCCCGGCGCCGTCTTCACGGGAGGCTCCGACCTCGTCGTCCCCCGCAACACCGATGTGCGGGAAGGCGCCGTCGCGGTGGTCTCCGCGCTGACCGGCGCCCGGTGGGACACCGAGCTGGCCCGCACCATGAACTACGTGCCGAACAAGGCGAAGCTGGCGAAGGCCGTCGCCGGCGAGGAGGGGGTCGCCGCCATGGCGGCGGGGGCCGCGCAGGGTCGCGCGACCCCCAGCACGCCCGAGTGGGCCGCCGTCGAGGCGGACAACCCCATCAAGGGCTACATGACGAAGGTCCTCACCGGCTCCGACCCGGCGACCGAGGCCCGCCGTGCCTCACACCGCATCACCGAGGCGCTGACGGTCACCTACTGACAGCCGCCCGTCCCGCCCGGCAGCCGCCTGGCGTCCGTCCGGCCGTCGCTCGACGATCGCCGGGCGGGGGCCGCTACCGGGCGGTGGACGACGACAGCGCGAATCGTCCCGCGCGGTCGGTCCACCAGTGCGTCAACTCCATTCCGGCGGAGGCCAGTTCCGCGCGCACCCCCTCCTCCCGGAACTTCGCCGACACCTCGGTGCGCAGCTCCTCGCCGGCCGCGAAGTCGACGGCCAGGTCGAGCGCGGGCACCTTCACCGTCTGCGCCGTGCGGGAGCGCAGCCGCATCTCGATCCATTCGTCGTGCGCATTCCACAGCGCGACGTGGTCGAAGGCGCCGGCGTCGAAGTCGGCGCCCAACTCCCGGTTGACCACGGTCAGGACGTTCTTGTTGAACGCGGCGGTCACCCCGGCCGCGTCGTCGTACGCGGGCACCAGCACCCCCTCGTCCTTGACGAGGTCGGTGCCGAGCAGCAGCGTGTCGCCCGGCGCGAGCATCGCGCGCACCGAGGTCAGGAACTCCGCTCGCTCGGCCGGGAGCAGATTGCCGATCGTGCCCCCGAGGAAGGCGAGCAGCCGGGGCCCCGGGGTGTCGGGCAGCGTGAGGGCGGCCGTGAAGTCGGCGATCAGGGCGTGCACGTTCAGCCCGGGCCGTTCGGTGATCAGTGCCTGCCCGGCTCGGGTGAGCGCGCTCTCGCTGACGTCGACGGGCACGTAGGTGTCCAGGTCGGTCATGGCGTCGATGAGGTGGCGGGTCTTCTCCGAGGAGCCCGAGCCGAGTTCGACGAGCGTGCGGGCGCGGGCCGCCGCGGCGATCTCGCCGGAGCGGTCCACGAGGATCTCGCGCTCGGCGCGCGTCGGGTAGTACTCGGGCAGTTCGGTGATCCGCTCGAACAGGTCGCTGCCGTGCGCGTCGTAGAACCACTTCGGCGGCAGCGTCTTCGGGGTCGCGGTGAGGCCGCGCAGGACGTCGTCGCGCAGGGCGGCGTCCGTGGCGTCCACGGGGAGGGTGCGGGTGATCTGGAACGGGCTCACGTGCCGGTCTCCTCGAGTGGTGCGGATGCCGCGTCCGGGCTCTGGTCCTTGAGCGGGGTGAGCAGGACGTCGGCGCGGCTCGCCACGAGCAGGGTGCGGTCCGGGACCTCCTGCCAGCGCGGATCGTCGTCGTACGGTTCGGAGGCCACGACCGTGCTCAGGCCGGGCTCCGTCAGGTACCACAGGGTGTCGCCCCAGGCCGTCGCGGCGATGGTGGCGCCGTCGGTGAGCAGCAGGTTCAGGCGGGACCCGGGGGCCGCTTCGGCGACCTCCAGGACCGTGTCCGCCAGTGCCTGGCCCTCGGTGTCACCGCCGCGCAGCCGGGCCAGCACCAGCGCCCAGACGAACGCCGAGTCGTTGCGGGCCTCCATCGACAGCAGCGCGGAGGCGGGCAGCGTCCCGGCGAGCGGTTCCAGCGAGCCCGGCCAGCCGGTCACGGCCCCGTTGTGGCTGAACAGCCTGCCCTCGGCCGCGTACGGCGCCGCGGCGGCCTCGGCGTCGGCGCCGGCCAGCGTGGCGTCGCGTACGGCGGCCAGCAGCGCCCGGCTGCGCACCACCCGCGCCAGGTCGGCGAAGGACAGGTCCGCCCAGATCGGTCCGGCCCTGCGGTAGCGCGCCGGCGCCGGGTCGCCGTCGGCGTACCAGCCGACCCCGAAGCCGTCGGCGTTGACCGTCCCGTACCGCTGCCGCCGGGGCGCCCACGACTGGCGGTACAGGGCGTGCGGAGGCTCCACGAGGAGCCGTCCCAGCGGCTCCTCGGGCCCCAGATAGGCCAGGTGACGGCACATCAGACGGTCTCCGAGCGGGCCGTGCGGAAGCCGGAGAAGATCTGCCGCCGGATCGGATAGTCCCAGTTGCGGAAGGTACCCCGGCAGGCGACCTGGTCGACCGCGAACGAACCGCCGCGCAGCACCTTGTACTCGGGGCCGAAGAACACCTCCGAGTACTCCTTGTACGGGAAGGCCCGGAAGCCGGGGTACGGAAGGAAGTCGCTGGACGTCCACTCCCAGACGTCCCCGATCAACTGCCGTACGCCGAGCGGGGACTCACCGGCCGGGTAGCTGCCGGCGGGGGCCGGTCGCAGGTGGCGCTGGCCGAGGTTGGCGTGCTCGGGCCCGGGATCGGCGTCGCCCCACGGATAGCGCGTCGAGCCGCCGGTGGCGGGGTCGAAGCGGGCCGCCTTCTCCCACTCCGCCTCGGTGGGCAGCCGGCGTCCGGCCCAGCGGGCGTAGGCGTCGGCCTCGTACCAGCACACGTGCAGCACCGGCTCCTCGGGCGGCACGACCTCGGTCGTCCCGAAGCGGCTGCGCAGCCACTGGCCGCCGTCACGCCGCCAGAACAGCGGGGCGTGGATGCCGTGCGCGCGGATGTGCGCCCAGCCCTCCTTCGTCCACCAGCGTTCCTGGTCGTACCCGCCGTCCTCGATGAACGCCCGGTAGGCGCCGTTGGTCACCGGGGTGGTGTCGATACGGAAGGGCGCGACCTCGCGCCGGTGCGCGGGCAGTTCGTTGTCCAGCGCCCAGGGCTCGCCGGAGGCGCCCATCGTGAACGGACCGCCCGGCACCAGGACTTCGGCCGGGCCGGTGGACAGGGGCGCCGGGTCCGGGTCCGGCGCGGTCAGCGCCGGTGGGCCCGAGCGGAGCTGATGGGTGATCAGCATGGTCTCGTCGTGCTGCTGTTCGTGCTGCGCGATCATCCCGAAGGCGAAGCCCGCCTCCGTCAGGCGGGTGCCGTGGAAGTCGGCCGACTCCAGCATGTCCAGCACCCGGCCGCGTACCTCGGCCGCGTACCGGCGGGCCTCGGCGGGCGGCAGCAGCGGCAGCGTGGGCCGTTCGGCGCGCGAGTGCTCGAAGGCGTCGTAGAGGCCGTCGATCTCGGGGCGCAGCGCCTCCCGGCCGGCCACCGCGCGCAGCAGCCACAGTTCTTCCTGGTTGCCTATGTGCGCGAGGTCCCATACCAGCGGCGACATCAGCGGGGAGTGCTGGGCGGTGAGGTCGGGCTCCTCGACGCAGCTCGTCAGCAGCGTGGTGCGCTCGCGGGCCGTGGTGAGCGAGGTGAGCACCCGGGTGCGGAGGGTGTCCGCGTCCGGAGCGGGCTCGGCGCTCGGCGCGGGCTCGGTTTCCCGTGCGGGCTCGGTCATGAGCGAGGATCCTTCCCGTTCGCGCGGGCGTCGCCGCGCAGGCGGTCGAGCTGGTCGTCGGCCGGGGTGCGGCCCCGGCGGACGTAGCGGTCGAGGTAGTCCGCCACGGCCGCCATGACGGCGTCGTCCGCGCCGAGGCGGGGCAGCGCCCGCAGGGCGGTCTCGAAACAGGCGACGGCGGTCTCGTGCAGCTCGGGGTCGGCCAGCCCGTGGCGGGCGGCGTCGGTCCACAGCGGATTGTGCGGGGCGGGCAGCGGCCGCGCCCGCTCGGCGAGCGGCTTCACCGCCCGGTAGGCGCTCTCGGCGGCCTCCGGATCCTCGAACAGCGCCGTCGTCACCGCGAGCGGGACGATCCAGCCGTCGTCGCCGGGCTGGGCGTCGATCATGCGCAGCTCCAGGTGGCCGCGCGGTCTGACCGGCGGGAACAGGGTGCTGATGTGGTAGTCGAGGTCCTCCCGGGTCGGGGCTCCCGTCCGGGTCCACTCCCGGAACGTGAGCCGCTCCGGCACGTCCCACGGGCCGCCCTCGCGCCGTACGCACATCACCGGGGAGTCCAGCACGTGCCGGGCCCAGTCGGCCCGGGGATCGCCGTCCAGGACGGGCCCGCCCGCGCGGCCGGCGCCGATCTCCATCCACAGCAGCTGCCGGGTGGAACGCCAGCCGGTGGGAGCGCCGTCGAGCAGCGGGGAGTTGGCGAAGGCCGCCACCAGCACCGCGCCCAGCGTGTGCGACAGCCACCAGCGCCGCCCGAGCCCCAGCGGGCCGGGCTCCTCGTAACCGGCGTCGAGGCAGACCTGCACGGAGGCCGAGGCGCACATCATGGCCCGGCCGGCCGGGCCCGTGCGGTCGAGGCAGGCCTCCATGGCGTCGTAGCGGGGTTCGCGCAGGAAGCGGCGCGGTGTGCGCCAGGGATCCGTGCCGCTGCCGACGAGAGCGAGGTCGTGCTCGTGCAGGACCGCGCGGACGGCGGTGAGATCGGCGGAGACGGTGCGCACGCACTCGGTGAGGGAGGCGGCCGGCGGCGAGCTCAGCTCCAGCTGGCCGCCGGGTTCGACGGTGAGCGGAGAGCTCAGCGGCACGGTGCGCAGTGCTGCGTAAGCGGTTTCGAGTCGTTCGGGTGTGACGGGGAGCCGCGGCGAGCGCAGCTCGTGGACGAGCCATTCCAGTTCCACCCCGACGGCGCGGGGCGGGCCGGTCTTGAAACAGATGCCCCTGACCAGCGCCTCCACCTCGGCTTCGGTGAGGGCGGTGCGGGGCTCCGCTTCGTCGGTACAGTCGCTGACCGAGTCGGACATGTCGGGATCCTCCTGAGATTCCACCATGCCACCGGTCCGACCCCGGTGCGGGTCGGACCGGCATAGCTCGTACCACCCAAGACCCTCGATCCGATCCGCACAAGGGTACAGAACGGGACTTTCGCGACCGTTGATCTCGGATTTCGGGTCGTTTCCTTGTCGATTCCCTGCCGTTTCACCGCCGGTTTCCCGACCGCTCGCCGCCGGTTTCGACCTGCTTCCCTGCTTTTCCCGGCTCATGCCCGACGCGCTCCGGACACCGGGAAACTGTGTTGCACGCGATGTCCAGGATCACTCACGATGCGTGTATGAGCACGACGGGGGAGGCGGGCGGGGCACGAGCCGCCGCGCACCGCACGGTCATGGCGTCCACGGGGGTGGCGCCATGAGCGCGCGGTTGCGCGGCATCGCACGGGAGACGGAGGAGATCGTCGCGGCAGGCCGCTACCGCGCGCCCGACGGGCGCGAGGTAGCTCTCGCCGCGGCGATCGAGGCGGCCCGCGCGGGCACCCGCCTGCTGGGACCGGATCCCGTCGGCCTGCCCCCGGCGGCGCCCGCCGACACGGTCGTCGAGGTCACCGGCGAGAGCAGCCTGGAGGCCGCCCGGCGTCTCGTCGGCGCCCCGGTCGCCGTCCTCGACTTCGCCTCCGCGCGCAATCCCGGAGGCGGATACCTCAACGGGGCCCAGGCGCAGGAGGAGGCCCTGTGCCGGGCTTCCGCGCTGTACACCTGCCTGACCACGGCCCGGCGGTTCTACGACCACCACCGCGCCCACCGCGACCCGTTCTACACCGACCGCGTCATCCACGCACCGGCCGTGCCCGTCTTCCGGGACGACCGCGGGCGTCTGCTGGACGACCCGTTCCGCGTCGGATTCCTGGCGGCGGCCGCGCCGAACGCGGGCGTGGTGCTGCGCACGGCGCCGGAGCGCGCGCCCGAACTGCCACGCGCGCTGGCCGTCCGAGCGGAGCGGGTCCTGGAGACGGCCGCAGCACACGGCTACCGGCGCCTGGTGCTGGGCGCCTGGGGCTGCGGGGTGTTCCGCAACGATCCCGCGCAGGTGGCGGGAGCGTTCCGCGCCCTGCTCGACCGGAGCGGACGCTTCGGCGAGACCTTCGAGCACGTGGTGTTCGGGGTACTGGACCGGACGCCTGGGCGTACGGTCCAGGGAGCCTTCGAAACGGCTTTCGCGAAGCTCTCCGGTATCCCGCGGCTCTCCCGTTTCCCGCGGTCCTCCGGTCTCCCGCGGTCCTCCGGGCCGCGCGGCCCGGAGGGCGCTCAGGTCCAGCCGTAGCGCTCGTGCAGCCGCTGCCGCACGAGGTTGAACCGCATCCGGTCCAGCGCGCACGCCTCCCGGCGCATGCCGTCCTCGTGCAGTCGCAGGACGCGGTCGACGTCCACCCAGGAGTCGCGCCCCGTCCGGTCCCACGGCCCGCTGCCGATCGGCACCCACTCGCGGTCGCCGTCGTGCCGCTTGCTGGAGAGCTGTACGGCGAGGAAGGTGCCGCCCGCCTCCCGGGCGACGACGAGGACCGGACGGTCCTTGCCGCGGCCGTCGTTCTCCTCGAAGGGCACCCAGGTCCAGACGATCTCGCCGGGATCCGGGTCGCCGTCGTGGGCGGGGGAGTACTCGGTGCGCACCCGGCCGACCTCGCGGGGGTCGGCCTCGACGGTGGCGGTGGGGCCGGAACGGCCCGGAACATCTGCATCGGTAAACGCGGTCACGGGGGCACCTTAAGGGCTGTCCCCGTGACCGCGTTTCACCGGTGTGGTCTCACTCCTTCCTCACCCGCGGTGCGGCCGGCGTGTCAGCTCTCCTCGACCGGCACCTTCTGCGAGGGCGGTTTCGCGATCCCGTTGAGAGGCGAAGTCCCGCTCGGCGCCTGCCCGTTCTGGTTCATCGAGGCGAGCAGCTGACGGGCCAGACCGAGCCCCGTCCCGCCCATGGTGAGCGCCTTGGCGAACACGTCCGCCATCCCGTCCGCGCCGTTGAGCAGCACCATGTTGTCGACGTTGCCGAAGGCGGAGGCGCCCGCCTTCACGATCTCCGGCCAGTTCTCGGCGAGTTGCTGGGCGACGACCGCCTCCTGGTTCTCGGCGAGGGCGGCGGCGCGGGCCTTGATGGCCTCCGCCTCCGCGAGACCCTGTGCCTTCGCCGCCTCGGCCGCCGCCAGGCCCCTGGCCTGTGCGGACGCCGCTTCGGCCTCACCGGTGGCCCGGGTGGCGGCCGCGGAGGCCTCACCCCGGCTCCTGGTCGCCTCGGCCTCGGCGCCCGCGGCGGCCTTGACCCGGGTCGCCTCGGCGGCGGCCGCGAGCTCCGTCTCCTTCGCCTTGGCCTGCGCCGCCGAGATCCGGGCGTCGCGCTCCGCCTCGGCCAGCGTGCGCTTCTCGTACGCCTTGGCGTCCGCGGGCTTGCGCACGTCCGCCTGGAGCTGCTGTTCGCGTCGCTGTGCCTCGAGTTCGGCGACCCGTGTCTCCTGGACGACGACCTCCTGCCGCGAGGCCGCGTCGGCGAGGGGTCCCGCCTGGCGGGCCTTGGCGCCCGCCTTGTCCCGCTCGGCCTGGTAGCCGGCCTGGAGGATCTCGCTGTCCCGGGTGGCCTCCGCCATCCGGGCGAACGAGGCCTGCTCCGCCTCCGTGGCGAGCCGGTTCGCCTCCGCCTGCGCGATCCGCGCGTCCCGCTGCACGGCCGCCGCGTGCGGCATCGCCATGTTCTTGATGTAACCGGTCGGGTCCTCGATCTCGTGGATCTGGAGCGAGTCCACGATCAGGCCCAGCTTCTCCATCTCCGTACCGCAGGCGGCACGGGTCTGCCCCGTGAGCTTCTCCCGGTCGCGGATCATGTCCTCGACCGTCAACCCGCCCACGATGGACCGCAGATGACCGGCGAAGACGTTGTGCACCCGCTCCGACATCAGCTTCTGCTGGTCGAGGAAGCGCCGGGCGGCGTTGGCGATCGACACGAAGTCGTCGCCCACCTTGAAGATGACCACGCCCCGCACCTTGAGCGGAATGCCCTGGTGCGTCACGCAGTCCACATGCAGTTCGGTCTCGTTCAGGTCGAGCGACAGTTTGCGCACCACCTGCACACCGGGCATGACCATCGTCCCGCGCCCGGTGACGATGCGGAATCCCATGCCCGCCTCGAGGCCCTCGGTGCGGTGGTTGGAGCCCGAGATGACGAGTGCCTCGTTGGGCTCCGCGACCCGCCACATCATCTTGAACAGACCGATCAGAGCGAGGACGGCGACAACCGCCACCCCCGCAACGACGCCGACGATCATCGGCATACGCCCCCTTGTGATGGTGCCCTTTCGGCACCGAACGAAGGGAGTGTGCGCCTGTCCGGCCGCACGGTGAAGGTGGCGGCAAATCCTTGTTGCAATCTTGACGCTTACGTTTCAGAAGGCGTACGAAGCGGCTCTCACCTGGGCCGCAGTGGGCTCAACTGTCGTACGCGCGCGTGACGTAGACCGTTCTGGGCGGCAGGTGCTCCACCACCATCACCACCGTGCCGCACTCGATGCGGGCGGCGCCGTCCGCCGCGTGCGCGAGGAAGTGCTCGGCTCCGCCGCGCACCCTCACGATCACCTCGCCGACGAGCCCCGGCCCGATCGTCCCGGTGACCCGCCCCATGAGCCCGACCATCGACGCATCGTCCATGGTCACAGAGTACGGGCGGAACCCGCTCGTCCGGCCGGGCGGTCCACGACCGCTTCCTGCGGCCGTCCGTCGGCCGCCCGGTCGCGGAGCGCCGGGGGCGTCACAGGCGTCCCACAGGCATCCTCCGTTCCTGCGTAAAGGATTGACGGGCCCCTGCCGCACCCTTACTTTCTGATCGACTTTCCGAACTTTGTTCGGGATTTCGGACCTTGAGCCGTAGGAGAGCCGCACCATGACGACACGCCCCCACACCCCGTCCCGTCGTTCCCTGTTGCGGGCGATGGCCGCCCTGCCCGTCGCCGGACTGGTGCTCGGCGAGGCGCCCGGCCTGCTCGGCACGGCCCTCGCGGCCGCGCCGGCCGCCGGATCGGCCACCCGGTACACCATCGTCCCGTTCCTCGACAGCAACGACGGAACGGTGAACGTCTACCAGTCCGACGACGCGACGGACTTCCGGCTGGTGCAGTCCTCCGCCTACACCCCGCCCGGCAACCGCATCCGGGACGCGAGCGTCTTCAGGCACACCAACGGCTACTACTACCTCACCTACACCACCCACACCTGGCAGGACGCCAGCACCACCATCGGCTTCGCCCGCAGCTCCGACCGGGTCAACTGGACGTTCCTGTACGACTACACGGTGCCGATCGCCAACCTGTCCCGCGCCTGGGCCCCCGAGTGGTTCGTCGACAGCGACGGCAGCGTCAACGTCATCGTGTCCTGCTCGGTGACCAGCGACGAGTGGATCTTCACCCCCTATCTGCTGAAGGCCACCGACTCCGCGCTCACCGCCTGGACCTCACCGGTCGCGCTGTCCGGCATCGGACCGAACCACATCGACACGTACATCGTGAAGACCGGGTCGACCTACCACGCGTTCACCAAGAACGAGACGGCCAAGTACATCGAGTACGGCACGGCGTCGAACCTCGCCGGCCCCTACACGATCACCCGGACCGGGGACTGGGCGGGCTGGGGCAGCTACCGCGAGGGCCCGTCCGTCATCCAGCTCGACAACGGCGGCTGGCGCATCTTCTTCGACGGCTACGGCGACGGCAACTACTACTACAGCGACAGCTACGACGCCTTCGCCACCTGGAGCGCGCCCAAGGCGCTGCCCGGCATCTCCGGCACGGCGCGCCACTTCACCGTCATCAAGGAGACCGTGACGGGCGGCCCGGCCCTGACGAAGAACGTCACGCGCTCGCTGCGCTCGGCCAACTACACCACCCGCTACTGGCAGGAGCAGTCGGCCCTGCTCAATCTGCCCGTGGTGACGGGCTCCAGCACCACCGCCGAGAAGCAGGCGTCCACCTTCACGGTCGTGGCCGGCCTCGCCGACGCGAACGCCTGCTCCTTCCGCGACGCGGCCGGCAAATACCTGCGCCATTATTCCTTCCGCGGACGCTTCGACCCGAACGACGGCACGTCCACCTTCGCGAGGGACGCCACCTTCATCGCCCGGACGGGGCCGACGAGCGGTTCGGTCCGCTTCGAGTCGTACAACTACCCCGGCTACTACCTGCGCCACTACAACTACCAGCTGCGCGTCGAACAGTCCGACGGCACCGACCTGTTCCGTCAGGACAGCTCGTTCGTGGCGGCGACCGCCTGGGCCTGACCGGTGGTGCCCCGAGCCGGGACGTGACCGAGCTCAGCGCGGCGCGGCCTCGTCCGCCCGGACGGCCCGCAGGGCGCGCTCGACGGTCTCCTCGTTCCCTCTCGGCGGGTTCCCTCCCGGCGGGTCGGCGTCAGCGGGCCGGGGACCGGCGGACGGTCAGGACGGCGACGTCGTCGTGGCGGCGGCCCTCGCTCGCGAACGCCCGGGAGTCCTCGTGCAGCGCCTGTGGCAGCTCGGTGGGCGAGAGGTCCAGGTACTTCGTCAGGCGCTCGTCGACCGGGTAGAACGTGCCGTCGTCGGCTCGGGTCTCGGTGAGCCCGTCGGTGGTCAGCACCAGGGTCGAGCCGGCCGGGAACGCGAACCAGTCCACGGTCGTCGGCTCGACGGCCAGTTCGGCGAGCCCGAGCGGGACGCCCGTGTCCAGGACCGGGGTGGTGACCACGCCTTCGTGCACCAACCGGGGCGGCACATGCCCGCAGTTGACGACCTGCGCCTCCGCGTCCGCGTCGACGCCGATGACGAGAGCGGTGACGAACCGCTCGTCGTCGCCGGTCTGCTCGGCGTAGGAGTTGTGCCGGACGACCGCCGCGTCCAGGGCGTCGACGAGCGCGGTGAGCGTGGCTTCGCGGTGGGCCGCCTCCCGGAAGGCGCCGATGACGGCGAACGCCGCGCCCACGGCGGCCAGTCCCTTGCCCTGCACGTCGCCGATCAGCACCCGCGTGCCCCAGGGCGACGCGACGACGTCGTAGATGTCGCCGCCGACCAGCCGGTCCTCCTGCACCGGCTCGTAGACGCCGTTGACCAGGACGTCGTCGGTGAGCAGGGGCAGCGGGTGCAGGATGTGCCGCTGCATGGCGGCGGCGGTGGAGCGCAGCCGCAGCATCTCGTGCTCGCGTCCGATGCGCCGGTGGCAGGCGTAGACGGAGGCGGCCCCCAGGGCCAGGGTGAGCAGCACCAGCAGCGCACGGTCGAGCCAGCGGCCCCCGTCAGCGGCCCGCACCACCACGGTGAAGGTGACGAACAGGGTGGTCCAGGCGGCGACGAACTTCGTCTGCTGGACGGTGCACAGCGCCGACGCCGTACCGGGCAGGAAGACCAGGAGCCCGAGGAGCCACACCTCGGAACCGGACAGCACCCCGAGGACCTCCACCAGGACCGTCACCGACAGCACGCCGACGACCGTCTCGACGTTGCCCGGAGGCTCGATGGCGTCCAGCGCGTCGAGGGCGTCGGCAGGTCTCTTCCGACGGATACCGGTCATGGGGACTCCCGGGCAGACGGTGATCTCTCTGTACCTTAGACAGGCCGACGGCCCGGCGGCCCGCCGCGGCGGCGCGGGCGGTGAACGGCCGCGGGACGGCCGCCGTACTTTCTGCCGAACGCCCGTCCACCGGCGCGGACAGAAGCGCGCCGGCACGCGAGTACGGAGTGGTACGTGTTTCAGCAGCCCACGGCCCGCCTGGTGCGCGGCGCCGCACTGGCCGGCAGCCTGGCCCTGTTCCCCTTCACCGCCGCGTGCGGCGGCGAGGGCGACACCGACGACAAGAACGCGCCGATGCCGCCCACGGTGACCGCCGCCCCCGAGGCAGGGGTCGTGGCGCCGGCGAAGGTCGAGGTGATCGCCGGGCTGACCGGCTGTACGGCCAGGATCCGCATAGAGGCGGACGAACTGCGTGAGGGCGTCTGCCACACGGAGGGGTCCGACTACGTCATCACCACCTTCCCCGAGGAGCGGCACAAGGAGGCGTGGCTGGAGGCCGCCTCCGCGTACGGAGGGCAGTACCTGGTGGGCTCCCGCTGGGTCGTCAGCGCGCAGCCGGAGGCGCTGGCACGCTTCCGGCCCCAGCTCGGCGGAACCATCCGCCGGCTGCGCGGTACGGGTCCGACCGCCGCGCCGAAGGCGCCGTAGCCTCCCGGGGCTCGCCCGCCCGTTCCCGCTGATGAGATCATCCGCTCATGGACGCGGGGGAGCAGGGCCTGACGATGATCGCCGTGCCGCCGGGCACGGTCACCCTCTCGGACCGGCGGACGCGTCGCAGTTGGGCGGTCGACGTGGCGGGCCACCGGCTGGCGGCGCATCCGGTCACGCGCGAGCAGTACGCGCGCGTCACCGGCCGGCCCGTGTCCGGCGCGGGTACGGACCGGCTGCCCGTCGAGAGCGTGTCCTGGTGGGACGCGGTCCACTTCTGCAACACCCTGTCCGGGCAGGAGGGCCTCACGCCCGCCTACCGGGTGGGGACCGACGGCGAGTCCGTCGACCGGGACGCGTCCGCCGACGGGTACCGGCTGCCCACCGAGGCGGAGTGGGAGCACGCCTGCCGCGCCGGCACCCCGGGACCGCGCTACGGGCCGCTCGACGACATCGCCTGGCACCGGGGCAACTCCGGGGAGCGCCTCCACGAGGTGGGCGGCAGGCTTCCCAACCCGTGGGGCCTGTACGACATGCTCGGCAACGTGTGGGAATGGTGCTGGGACGTCTACGACGCGGAGGTCTACGGCGCCTACCGCGTCCTGCGCGGCGGCGGCTGGTTCGACGAGCACTGGAGCTGCCGGGCCTCGGTGCGCCGCCGCAGCCATCCCACGTTCCGGGTCGACGACGTGGGGTTCCGCGTCGCGCGCACGGCGCGCTGACGAGCGCGAGCGAGCCCGGCGCTAGGGGCGCGGCCAGGGGCGGCCGCCGATGGCCTCGATGCCGTTGTTGAAGCGCCGCAGATAGGCCGCGAACGCGGCGACGTCCTCGTCCGGCCAGTCGGCCATCACCTGACCCAGGGCGTCGACGATCCCCTCGCGCTCCTCTTCCAGCAGGCGCATGCCCTCGTCGGTGAGCCGGAACTTGCGCGCCATGCCGCCCTCGGGATCGGGGATCCGCTCGATGAGCCCGGCCCGCATCGCCGCCGCGGTCTGCCGGTTCAGTGTGGACGCGTCCAGGCCGAACGCGTCGCTGAGCTCCCCGATCGACATGGGCCCCTGGATCCGGATACGGCTCAGCATGATGTACGCACTGCGCTCCATCAGGCTGTTCTTGCGGCGGCCGCCGCGCTGGTTCAGGAACGAGTAGCGGCTGAGCAGCATCTGCTCGTACTCGACCTCGTGGGTCGGCGACTCCATGGGCCCGGCCTCCGGTTTCCGTGCGGCCCGACCATCCTGGCACATCGTGTGCATGCCCCATGCGATGTGGTCGATACATACGACATGTACGATGCACATCCTCACGCCTTCTCCGGCAGCGCGGCCCGCACCCCTCACCGCGCACCCCTCACCCGAACATCCCAGTCGAGGAGTCCCATGGGCGCCCCCGCTCCCCACATCACGGCCCGCCCGGGCGCCGTGATCGCCACACTGGCCTTCGCCGGCACCACGGCGGCCATCATGCAGACGCTGGTCACGCCCCTGATAGCCGAACTGCCGCAGATCCTGGACACCTCGTCCTCGAACGCGGCCTGGGTGATCACGGTCACCCTGCTGGTCGCCGCCGTGTGCGTGCCGGTCGTCGGCCGCCTCGGCGACCTGGTGGGCAAACGCCGCATGCTGCTCGCCTGCTCGGTGCCGCTGATCATCGGCTCGGTGGTGTGCGCCTTCGCCTCCGACGTCGTCACGATGATCGTGGGACGCGGACTCCAGGGCATGGGCATGGGCATGGTGCCGCTCGGCATCGCCCTGCTCCGGGACGTCGTACCGGCGGAGAAGCTGAGCGGCTCCATCGCCCTGGTCAGCGCCTCCATGGGCATCGGCGGCGCCATCGGCCTCCCGCTGGCCGCCGCGGTCGCCCAGTACGCGAACTGGCGGGTCCTGTTCTGGGGCTCCGCCGCGCTGGCGACCGTCGTCGCCGTCCTGATCTTCCTGCTCGTCCCGGACGTCCCCGCCGGCGCCAAGGGCCAGCGCTTCGACCTGCCCGGCGCGGTCGGCCTCGGCGTCGGCCTGGTCTCCCTGCTGCTCGCCGTCTCCAAGGGCGGCGACTGGGGCTGGGCCTCGGCCACCACTCTCGGCCTGTTCGCCCTCGCCCTCGTGGCGCTGCTCGCCTGGGGTATGTGGGAGGTGCGCACCACCGACCCCCTGGTCGACCTGCGCACCACGGCCCGCCCCCGGGTGCTGCTGACCAACGTGGCGTCGGTCTTCATCGGCTTCGGCATGTACGCGAGCATGCTGGTGATGCCGCAGCTGCTGCAGTTCCCCGAGGCCACCGGCTACGGCCTCGGACAGTCGATGCTCGCGGCCGGCCTGTGGATCGCGCCCGGCGGCCTGATGATGATGCTCGTCTCCCCGCTCGGCGGAAAGCTCACCAACGCCCGCGGTCCCAAGTTCACCCTGGTCTGCGGCGCTCTGGTGCTCGCCGCGGGCTACTTCGCCTCCATGGCGCTGATCGGCTCGGCCTGGGGCGTCATGCTGGTCACGATCATCACCAGCAGCGGGGTGGGCCTCGCCTACGGCGCGATGCCCGCGCTGATCATGAGTTCGGTCCCGATCACGGAGACCGCCGCCGCCAACGGCTTCAACACCCTCATGCGCTCACTGGGCACCTCGATCGGCTCCGCCGTCATCGGCGTGATCCTCTCCCAGATGACCACCACCCTGGGCGGCCACACCCTCGCCTCGGAGGCAGGCTTCCGCACCGCGCTCCTCGTCGGAGGCGGACTCGCCCTGGTCTCCGCGGCCGTCGCCGCCGTCATCCCCGGCGCGCGCGCCGCCACGGCCGACGGCGACGGACCCGACCGGGCCGCCGCACCCGAGCAGGCCACGGTCTGAGACCACCGTCGGGGGCGGCCGGGACGCACGGGTCGCCCCCGGCCGCTACGCGAGGTCCAGCAGTCCCCTGCGCACGGCCTCCGACACCGCCGCCGCCCGGTTGTCCGCGCCCAGCTTCCGGTAGACGCGCACCAGATGCGTCTTGACGGTGGCCTCGCTCAGGAACAACGCCTCGGCGATGGAACGGTTGCTCAGCCCGTCGGCCAGCAGCCGCACCACCTCGACCTCCCGCCCGCTCAACTCCCGCTCACCGGACGGGACGTGAGACACCAGCTCGCCCACGACCTCCGGCGCGAGCCCGAGCGCACCGGCGGCCGCGCCGCGCACCGCCCGGAACAGCTCCTCCGGCGGCCCCGCCTTCAGTACATACCCCCGGGCCCCCGCCTCCAGCGCGCGCACCACGTCCGCCCGGCCCGAGTAACTCGTCAGCATCACCACCGCGGTCGCCGGCGCCCCGGCCGCCAGTCTGCGCACCGCCTCGACCCCGTCGATCCCGGACCGGCCCCCGCCGCCGAACCGCAGATCCATCAGGACCACGTCCGGCGCCAGCCGCTCCGCGAGCCGGACGGCCTCCTCCCCGGACGCCGCCTCAGCGGTCACCCGCAGATCCGGCTCGCCCTCCAACAGCGCACGCAACCCGGCCCGTACGACGGCATGGTCGTCCGCGACCAGCAGCCGCAACGGAGCGCCGCTCACCGGACGGCCGCGGCACGTGGCGTCCCGGCCGGCCGGAGCACCGGCGCCGCGGGGACCGTCGCCCGCACGGAAGTGCCCCGCCCCGGCGCGCTGCCCACCTCGAGATCGCCGCCGCACTCGCGCAGCCGTGCCCGGGCCGCGGGGAGTCCAAGACCTCGCGCGGCCCGGGACGGGACATCGGGTCGGCCGGTCACGAACCCGGCGCCGTCGTCCCGCACTTCGAGCTCCACGCGGTCCACCCGGGCCTCCAGGGTGACCTGCACGTTCACCGCGCGGGCGTGCTCGCGCACATTGGCCAGCGTGCTCTGCGCGACCCGGAACAGGGTCGCCGCCGTCCGCCCGTCGAGGACCGGCCGGCGGGCGCCGACGGAGCGGAACCGCACACGGGCCGCGGCGCCCTCCGCCTCGGCGCGGGCGCACAGCAGTCGCAGCGCGTCCTCCAGCCCGGCCTCGTCGACGGCGGACGGCGTCAGGTCGCGGATGATCCTGCGGGTCTCGAGGAGATTGGCGTGCAGCCCGTCGGCGACCGCCCGCACCCGGGTGCGCGCCACCTCCGGCCGCGCGTCCCAGTCGCGCTGCGCGGCCTGCAGCAGCATGACGCCGCCGGAGAGCTCCTGGGCCAGCGTGTCGTGCAGGTCCCGGGCGATCCGGGCCCGCTCGGCCAGCACCCCGGCCTGCCGCTGCTGCCGGGCCAGGACGTCGCGGGCGCCGCGCAACTCCTCGACCAGACGCAGCCGTTCGGCGGCGGAGCGCTGCTGGGAGCGGTAGAGGGCGACCGTGCCCCACACGGCGGCCACCGGGATCAGGACGATCTCCGGATCGAACCCGCCGGCGCTGCGGGCGAGTTGGCCGGCGAGGACGACCGTGAGGGCGGCCACCGCCACCACGGCCGCCCGCCGACCGAGCACCCGCAGTGCCGCACACGCCAGCGGCAGGGCGCCCCACGCGTAGGCCTTGGTGAGGGAGAAGGGAGCGAGGAGGACCAGCCCGGTCCACAGCCCCCACAACGCCGCGACCCACAGTCGTCCGCCGACCCGCCCCAGCCGCTGCCCGGCGGCGAGCCCGCCCGTGTACACCAGCGCCAGCATCGCGCTGACGCCGACGATCTCCCAGCACAGCCCGATCCCGGACTGCACCAGCCGCACCAGTCCGGCGCCGACCACGACGAAGAAGGTGGCGTGGGCGAGGAGATCGGGCGTCGGCCGGCTCCCGCGAACGGCCCTCGCAAGGGTGCGGACGGAAGCGCGATCGGTCACGGGATACCCCTTGGACGATGATCCGTTCGAACAGGGGGCCCGAGTCTATCCGGCGACCGTAGGGACGGTGTGAATCCTGCCGGGCGGTCACCCGGCGCCCGCGGGAGCCCGGCGCCGGATCGCCCCCACTCCGCCGCACACGCGGCGGCAGTCTGCGGTCCGCGAGTGCTCCGGGGGCGCGGCTACGAGCGCGTCAGCCGGCGCATGGTCAGCGCGAGGTGCAGCCGCAGCCGGCCCTGGGGGGTGCGCACCGGCCATCCCAGCAGATGCTCGGCGTGGGCCAGCCGGTCCTGGAGCGTGCTGTGGTGGACGTTCGCCTCGGCCGCCGCCGCCCGCAGACTCGCCGTCGCGGCGACGGCATGGAGGGTGGCGAGCGACCAGGGGGCGTCCGCGGCGGCGGCCTCGACCGCCTGGACGTCCGCCGGTGCTTCGGCCCCCGGTACGACGAGGTCGGCCAGCAGGGCGATGCCTCCGAGCTCGTCGGCGTGCACGACCCGCGGACCGGGGTCCTGCGCGGTGCCCTCCGCGGCGAACCTGAGCGCGGTGCGGGCGGCGGCCCAGGAGCGGGGCAGGCCCGTCACGGGCGCCGCGGGCCCGACTCCGGCCCGGCCGACGGCGACGGGGTGCCGGAGGCCGGCGGGCAGCACCCGGGGCGGGCCGTCGGGCACGGCCACGGCGCGGAAGGAGGCGGCGGGGTCGAGGCCGAGCCGGCGGGCCGCGTGCAGCCGGGCCGGATCGGCCGCGGTGGCGTCGACGAGGGTCTCGACCAGCGCGGGATCGTCCAGCGGCGCCCGTCCACGGGTGCGGTCGAGCACGAGGCGTGCCGCGCCGGCCGCCCGCTCCAGGATCACGGCGTCGACGACGCTCGGCTGTGCGTCGGCGCGTTCCAGCCACAGGGCGGGCGCGCCACCCGGCGTCAGGGCCGCGGACGGCCACGTCGGGTCCGGCGGGAGGCCGGTGTCCCGGCGCGTGCCGTCCGCCTCCACCCGGACGCGCACCAGCCGGTCGGGATCGACGAGTCGCGCGGGCACCCCGGACAGCACCGCGGCCCCGCGCACCAGCGCCTCCACCCCGGCCCGCGACTCGGCCAGCCGGTCGAAGTAGGCGATGACCTGTACGGCCGCCCCGGCGTCGGGATCCAGTGCGGTCAGCCGTCCGGCCAGCTCTTTCATACGGCCATGATGCGCCACCGGAACCGTCCTGCGGAGGTTCGCGACCCACGCCCGCGGGCGAGGAACCCGCTCGCCCGTGGTCCGGAGCGCGATCACGCCGGTAGACCTTGACCCCGCCGATCCGGCCGATCCGGCCGATCCGGCGGCGGCGCGCTGCCGGATCCGTCTCGTCGGGCTCGTCCCGCCGATTCGGCCCTGTCGTGGCTGCGCCCGGCGGGCCGGGCGGGGGCGTGGGCCGGCCGGTGCCGGAGGGCGATCACCCGGTGGCGTCGGCTCGGGCACCCGGCGGCCGCAGCCGCCGCACCAGGTTCGCCACCTCAGGCCCGCCGCACGGGATCCGCCGCCTGGGCCCGTCGCACCCGTCCGTTCGGCCCGGTCCGTTTCGGCCCGGCCGCCGTCCGTCGGGGGCAGGGGCGGGCGGGCGTACGACGGGCCGGCGGTCGGTCCGTCTCCCCCCGTGACCCGTGCCCCCGGTGTGCGCCGGAGTCGGGGGCGGGACGGCCGGACGGGCTGTGGAGCGCCGTGGGTGGCGGGCTACTCGGCGAGCAGTCGTCGCAGCCAGTCCAGGTGGGCCGCCCGCGCCGACCTGGACAGCGCGACCTGCGGTGCGAAGCCGTCGAACCCGTGGAAGCCGCCCGGCCAGACATGCAGTTCGGCGATTCCGCCGGCCTGCCAGATCCGGGAGGCGTACGCGACGACCTCGTCCCGGAAGGTCTCCGCGGAGCCCACGTCGAGGAAGGCCGGGGGCAGCCCGGACAGGTCCTCGGCGCGGGCCGGCGCCGCGTACGGGGAGACGTCCGGGCCGCCGCGGCGTTCGCCGAGCAGAGCCGTCCACCCGGTCTCGTTGGCCGTGCGGTCCCAGACGCCGACTCCTGCCATCTGGTGGCTGGAACAGGTGTCGTTGCGGTCGTCCAGCATCGGGCACATCAGCAGCTGGCCGAGCGGCCGCGGTCCCCGGCGGTCGCGCAGCATCAGGGCAAGCGCGGCGGTGAGGCCGCCGCCCGCGCTGGCTCCGGCGATGACGATCCGTTCCGGGTCCGCGCCCAGTTCCCCGGCGTGCTCCGCCGTCCACAGCAGACCGGTGTACACGTCCTCGACCGGCGCCGGATGCGGGTGCTCGGGCGCCAGCCGGTACTCCACGGACACCACGACCATGTCGAGTTCGCGGGCCCAGTCGAGGACCGCGTCCACGCCGACCCGTCTGTCGCCGAGGACCATCCCGCCGCCATGCGTGTGGTAGACGACCGGGCGGGGCCGGTTCGGGGCCGGCGAGGTCGGACGGCAGATCAGCAGGGAGATCTCGGGGGCGCCCTCTGATCCCGGGATCGTGCGGTCCTCGACCTCGAAGGCCCCGCCCACGGTCAGGTCGAGCTGGGCGAGCAGTTCGATGCCCGGCCCCTGGCGGACGGCTTCGACGTCCTCCAGGGACAGCCCCGGCTGGATCATGTCTTTGATGAGTTCCAGGGCGGCGGCGAGCTCGGGGTCGAAGGGCGGCGGCTGGGACGTCATGGGCTACTCCTCGTGCGGAACGCGGATGCGCGGCGGCTCGTGCCGCTCATGTTCGGTCTGCCGGCCGCCTTCCCGAGCACCGCCGTACGGCGGAACCTGCCCGCCATTCGGCGGGTGACACGGCCGCAGGCCGAGGCGCCGCCCGTCCGCCCTCCGGCTCTACGGCGTGGGCGCCGCGTCCGCGCGCATCAGCACGCAGTCGAACTCGATCACGCGTCCCGTGGTCGCCTCGCGCGTCACCGGGTACATCCCCGTGATGCCGAAGCCCGCCGCCTCGTACGTCGCGACGGCCTCGCCCATGCCGGGGCTGCCCTCGTACAGTTTGAGCACCGCGACCTCGGACTGCATGCCCACGAACTCCGCCGTCCGCTCCCCGCCTCCGGCGAACACCTCCAGGTCGTAGCCCTGGGTGTCCATCTTGAGGAACGGACGCGGTTCGGCGAGGCCCTCCAGTGCCTCGTCCATGACGTCCGCCAGCCGGCGGACGCGGATCTCCTCGGTGTCGGCCTGGGTGAAGCGGCTGTAGCGGTCCTTGCCGTAGTCGCTCGCCGACAGCAGGGAGTTCATCGTCTTCCAGCCGGTGTGGATCTGCGCCGTCGTCTCCTCGCGGCCCAGACCGCACTGGAACACCTGCCAGGCGGGGTCGTCCGCGGCGGCCTTCTCCAGCCGGGCGAACGTCTCCGAGGTGGGTTCGAAGGACACGATCCGGCCGGTGTAGCCGAGCCTGCGCAGCCGCTTGGCGTACTGGCCGGTGTTGGCTCCGACGTCGAAGACGCAGTTCACCCCGTACAGCTCCAGCATCGCGGTGACGTGCTGGGTGCACAGGTACTCGGCGGCGGCCAGCTGCAGTTTGCGCTCGTCGCGCCGGTCCGGGGCGGGCATGAGGAGGAGGGCTTCGGTGTCGCCCAGTCGCACGGCCTCGCCGTCGTCCACCACGGGGCGTTCGCCGTCCCGGGTCCGCCGCAGCACCCAGGTGTCCCTGCCCGCGCCGGTGGCCCGGTACGGACGGCCACGGCGGGCGACCACCGCCGTTCCCGGCCCGAGGTCGGTCACCTGGACGCCGATGCGGGGCATCAGAGCCAGCAGTCGTCGATAAAGGGTCTGCATCCTCCCAGCCCTATCAGACGGGACGGCGGGCGGTCTGCGGCTTGGACCACTTTCGACCGTCCGTCCGACGGCTCGGTGTCCGAGTGTCCGCGGGCGCGGCCTCCGGCCGTCGGGCGAGGGCGTTTCGCCACCCGGTGCGACGCGTCCGCCGCGTGCACCCGGCGTCCCGGCGCCGCGGCGCCGCGGCGCCGGGACGCCGGGTGCCGAACCGGGCCGGGGCCCGCGGCGGCGCGCGGGCGGACGCGTGTGAACGCCCGAACGGGGCCCGGAGAGATCTCCGGGCCCCGTTCGGCGTCCGTCACCTGCGGTGCGGGACCGGGCTCAGGCGGCTTCGGTCTCGCCCGCGTGGCCGTGCAGACGGGCGACGACCTCGGTCAGCTGCGCGGCGACCTCGGCGTCGTCCACCGGGTGGGTCTCGGCGAAGCGGGTCAGGGAGCCCGGGATGGAGAGCTTGAGGTCCTCGATCACCTTGCCGCCGGCGATGCCCACGGCCTTGCGGGCCTCGTCCTGCGCCCACACGCCGCCGAACTGGCCGAACGCGGTGCCGACCACGGCGACGGGCTTGCCGCCGAAGGCGCCGGCGCCGTAGGGGCGGGACAGCCAGTCGATGGCGTTCTTCAGCACGGCCGGGATGGTGCCGTTGTACTCGGGGGAGAAGAGCAGGAAGGCGTCGGCGGCCTGGGCGGACGCACGCAGCTTGGCGGCGGCGGCCGGCACGCTGCCCTCGACGTCGAGGTCCTCGTTGTAGAACGGAATCTCGGCCAGGCCCTCGAAGAGGTCGACCTCGGCGCCCTCGGGAGCGACCTTGACGGCCGCCTCGGCGAGCTGGCGGTTGGTCGAACCGGCGCGGAGGCTGCCGACGAGCGCAAGGATGCGGACAGACATGGGTACTCCCAGAGGCTGAAACATGGTCGTCATGAATACGGACCGAAGTCCGCTTATTGTTCTAGCATCCCAAACGGACCGCGGTCCAGTTTTCATTCCCGTGCTTTACGCTGAGTTCATGTCCGCCGTTCTGCCCCCCTGTCCGGAGTCCGAGGAGACCGTCGCCGAGTCCGAGCTGCTGCACCTCGGGCCGTTCGACGACGAGCCGTGCCTGCGCGCCGACGCGGCCCGCAACCGGGCCCGGCTTCTGGACGCCGCCGCCCGGCTGATCGCCGAGCACGGCGCGGCCGGGGTCACGATGGACGCGGTGGCGAGCGCGGCCAATGTCGGCAAGGGCACGGTCTTCCGCCGTTTCGGCGACCGCACCGGACTGCTCAACGCGCTCCTGGACCACTCCGAGCGCAACTTCCAGGCGGCCTTCCTCAGCGGCCCCCCGCCGCTGGGGCCGGGCGCGCCGCCGGTGGAGCGACTGCGGGCCTTCGGCATCGCCATGCTCCGCCGCTCCGTCGACGAGCTCGACCTGCAACTGGCGGCCGAGCCCGGAGCCGAGCGCCGGTACTCCGTGCCGCCGCGCCGCGTCCATCTCGCTCACCTGATGATGCTGCTGCGCCAGGCCGTGCCCGGCGCGGACGCCGAGCTGCTCGCCCACGCGCTGATGGGATACCTCAGCCCCGTCCTCGTCCACCACCTCACCCGGCAGTCCGCGATGCCGCCGGCCCGGCTGGAGGCCGGCTGGAACGAGCTGGTCGAGCGGGTGACGGGCGGTGCGGACGCCGGGTCGGCAACGGCGTCGCCGGATCAGGGATGAGCCGTGAACAGGTCGACGACGGCCTGCGGCGCGTCCTCGGCGAACAGGGCCGTGCCGTTGGCGGCGGACGCGTCCGCGGCGGCCGCGCTGCGCGGGAACAGCCCCTCCTCGTAGGCGGCCAGCGCGGTCTCGCGCTCGCCCGGATGCGCCACGAGAGCCCGGCCGAGCTCCGCGCCGTCCAGCATCGCGAGGTTGGCGCCCTCGCCCGCGAACGGTGACATCAGATGGGCGGCGTCGCCGAGCAGGGTGACCCCGGGCACGCGCTCCCAGCGGTGGCCGACCGGCAGGGCGTGGATCAGGCGGGGCGTCAGCGGCCCGGGAGCGTCGGCGACCAGCGCCCGCAGGCTCTTGTCCCAGCCCGTGAAGTGCTCCAGCACGTACGCCTTCGCCGCCTCGACGTCGGTGAAGTCCACGCCGTCGACCCAGTCCTCGGCGACCCGGAGCGCGGCGTAGACGTGCAGGCTGCCGTCGGGTTCCCGGTGGGCGAGGAAGCCCCTGCCGGGGCCGAGCGCGAAGAGGAGCCCGCCGCCGACGACCTCGGCGCTCACCGGGTGACGTGCGTCCGCCTCCGGCAGATCCGCCTCGACGAACGACACGCCCGTGTACGCGGGCCGGGCCGCGGACAGCAGCGGCCGGATCCGCGACCATGCGCCGTCGGCGCCGACCAGCAGGTCGGTGGTGAAGGCGGTGCCGTCGGCGAGGGCGACCTCGTGGCGTCCGCCGCCCAGGGCGCGTGCGCCGGTGACCTTGGCGCCCCAGCGGACCGTTCCCCCGGGCAGCGAGCCGAGCAGCAGGTCGCGCAGGGCGCCCCGGTCGACCTCGGGCCGCCCGCCGGTTCCGTCGTCGGCCTCCGCGTGACGGACCACGGCGTCCTTGTCGAGGACCCGCACGGCCTCGCCGCCGGGCAGGACCAGCGCCCGGAACTCCTCGTGCAGTCCGGCGGCCCGCAGGGCCCGCTGGCCGGTGTCCTCGTGGATGTCCAGCATTCCGCCCTGGGTCCGGGCGGCGGGGGAGGCGTCCAGGTCGAAGACGGCCGCCTCGACGCCGTGTGCGCTCAGCACCCGGGCGAGGGTGAGGCCGCCGAGTCCGGCGCCGACGATCGCTACGGGGTGGTGCCTCATGGTCGTCACGGTGCTCATGGAGAGGTCTCCTTCGTCGGTCGGTCGGGTACGGCGGTGCGCTCGATGCCGCTGATCAGGGCCCTGATCCCCCAGGACAGGCGGGCCTCGGGCGGCCCCGACAGCAGGGGGCCGGCGAGGGCGGCGATGCGCGGGTGGGTCCGCTCCGACGCCTCGTGCACCGCGTGCCGCAGGGCGTCCCAGTCCTCCTCGGAGGCCTCGTCGGCGTGCTCGGCGGCCGTCGCGGTGGCGTGCTGGAGCAGCAGGTCCACGCCCCACGCGGCCTGCGCGGCGGGCGTCCCGCCCTCTTCGAGCAGCGCGAGCAGGGTCTCGATCAGGTTCAGGTAGTGCGGGCCGCTGGGCCGGGCGGTGAGCGCCGAGCGGGCGAGGTCCGGGTACTCCAGCAGCATCGCGGTGTACGCGGTGAGCGCCTGCTCCAGCCGCTCGCGCCAGGGGCCCTCGTCGCGGGCCGGGACGACCGTGCCCAGGAGCTCGTCGAGTACGGCCGCGTGCAGCTCCGCGGTGTTGCGGACGTACACGTAGAGGGAGGCCGGGCCGGTGTCCAGCTCCTCGGCCAGACGTCGCATGGTGACCTTGCGCAGACCTTCGGCGCGCAGCACCGCGACGGCGGCGGCCACGATGCCCTCCCTGGTCAGGGCGGGCTTGGCCGGGCGCTCACGGCGACTGCGCGGGGTGTCGGGACGTGCTGTCATGTCTTCATCGTAGCGAACATGTTCGTTGCGAACAAGTACGTCACGAACATGTTCGTTGACGGTTCATCGGATTTCGGCGTCCCCCGCCCCGAACCCCCGGCACGGCTTCTGCCAAGATGCCGTACGTCATGGTGCAGATACCGAACACGCCCGCGCCGACGAAGCCGCCGGCCCCGCGCCCCGTGCCCACGAGCGCCGACGTGGCCCGGCTGGCCGGCGTCTCGCGCGCGACCGTCTCCTACGTCCTGAACAACGCCGACGCCGTACGCATCAGCGAGCCCACCCGCCGCCGGGTCCGTCAGGCGGCCGAGGACATCGGGTACGTGCCCCATGCGGCCGCCCGCACCCTGCGCGCCGGCCACAGCCGCGTGGTCCTGATGCCCACACTGCCCATCCCGGCCGGCCCGCTCTACAGCCGGTTCGTGCACGACTTCCAGGGGGCGCTCACCCGCCTCGACTACACGGTCGTCCAGTACGGCGCCACCGGGCTGCACGGCGACGACGCCGCCCGGGCCTGGGCCGAACTGCGCCCCGTCGCCGTGCTGGTGCCCACGCCCGGCATCGGGCCCGAGGGGGTCGCCGTCCTCAAGCGCTCCGGCGCGCGCGCCGTGGTGACCCTCAGTCCCGCGCCCGTCGAGGGCGCCCACGCGCTGCGCCTGGACCACGCCGACGTCGGCCGCAGCGCCGCCGCCCACCTCTACGCGCGCGGCCGTCGCCGGATCGGCGTGGTCGTCCCCGAGGAGCGCGGCATGGAGGTGTTCTCCGCACCCCGCCTCCACGGCGCCCGCGAGGCGCTGGCCGGCACGGAGGCCACCGTGGCCGAACTGCCCCTCGCCTACGGCGAGGAGTCCGCGGCAGCCCTCGCCGCCCGCTGGACGGGCCTCGGCCTCGATGCCGTCTTCGCCTACAACGACGAGTACGCCATGCTGCTGATGCGCGCCCTGCAGGAGGCGGGCGTGCGCGTTCCCGAGGACGTCGCCGTCATCGGCGCGGACGACCTCGTGCTGGGACGGCTGCTGCGGCCGCGGCTCAGCACCGTGCGGATCGCGCTTCCCTCGGGGCGTTACCTCGCCTCGCTGGTGGACCGGGCGGTCCGCAACCCCGCGGCCGCCCCCGAGTCGCACGAGCCGTTCGGGGCCACGGTCGTCCACCGCGACTCCAGCTGAACCCCGCCCCCGGCCCGCCCCGCGGCTGCGGCCGGCGGTGTCCGCCAAGTCCCCTCCCGGTCGGGTGAGTTGGCCGGGCCGCGGCCGGAGGTGCCGTCCTGGCGGGGAGAGCGCCGGTCGGCGCCGCGGCGTACCGTGGGAACCGAAGACGCGAGCGTCAAGGGACCCGATTTTCCTATGACATGACTAAGATGTTGCGTGCTCAACCAGATGGGATGCGTTCGCTCATCGGGTGCAGCTCACACGGCTGCGCCGGATCACCGCATCCCGCCATGCCGCCGCCGAACTGGCGGCCACCTGCACGGGACTTCCCCTCCTCCCCGTGAGAGCGGCAAGTCCCGCGGGTCACCGATCGGAGAGCCCCCATGCCGTTGCTCGACCCCCAGAACTGGCAGCCCCGCACCCTGTCGGGACCCCGGTACACCGTCACCGAGCCCGCCACCGGCGACCCGCTGGGCACGGTCGTCCTCGCGGGCGGCGCGGACGTCGGTCCGGCCGCCGAAGCCGCCCGCGCCGCCCAGTCCGAGTGGGCCCGCCTCCCGCACTTCGTGCGCGCCGGCGTGCTGCGCAAGGCCGGCGACCTGTTCGCCGCGCACGCCGAGGAACTGCGCGAGTGGATCGTCCGCGAGTCGGGCTCCATCCCCGGCAAGGCCGACTTCGAGCTGCACGTCGCCGCCCAGGAGTGCTACGAGGCCGCCGCCCTCGCCTCCCGCCCGGCCGGGCAGGTCCTGCCCAGCGAGGCGCCCCGGCTGTCCTACACCCGGCGCGTGCCCGTCGGCGTGGTGGGCGTGATCTCCCCGTTCAACGCCCCGCTGATCCTGTCGATCCGCTCCGTCGCGCCCGCCCTCGCGCTCGGCAACGCGGTCGTCCTCAAGCCCGACCCGCGCACGGCGGTGTGCGGCGGACTGTCCCTGGCCGCGATCTTCGCCGAGGCGGGCCTGCCCGACGGGCTGCTGCACGTCCTGCCGGGCGGCGCCGAGACCGGCGCGGCCCTGGTCGCCGACCCGCGCGTGCCGGTGATCTCCTTCACCGGCTCCACCGCGGCCGGCCGCGCGGTCGGCGAATCCGCCGGACGCCACCTCAAGCGCGCCCACCTGGAACTCGGCGGCAACTCCGCCCTGATCGTCCTGGAGGACGCCGATCTCGACGCCGTGATCTCCACGGCCGCCTGGGGCTCGTTCTTCCACCAGGGCCAGATCTGTATGACCACCGGCCGCCACCTGGTGCACGCCTCCCTCTACGAGGAGTACGTCGAGCGGCTCGCGGCCAAGGCCGACGCCCTCGCCGTCGGCGACCCGCACCGTGCGCAGGTGCATCTCGGCCCGCTCATCGACGACGGACAACTCGCCAAGGTGCACGCCCTGGTGGAGGCCAGCACGGGCGCCGGCGCGAAGCTCGCCGCGGGCGGCACGCACGACAGCCTCTTCTACCGCCCGACCGTCCTAGCCGGCGTCGACGACGACACCCCCGCCTACGCGGAGGAGGTCTTCGGACCGGTGGCCCCGGTGCGCCCCTTCACCACCGTGGACGAGGCGGCGGCGCTGGCCGCGCGCAGCTCCTACGGCCTCGCGCTCGGCATCGTCACCCGCGACGCCGCCCGCGGCCTCGACCTGGCCGAGCGCGTCCCGACCGGCATCGTTCACATCAACGACCAGACCGTGAACGACGAGGCCGTCGCACCCTTCGGCGGGGTGGCCGCCTCCGGCACCGGCGCCCGCTTCGGCGGCGACTCCAACCTGGACGCCTTCACCGACGTGCGCTGGACGACGGTGCGCAGCGACGTGGCGCCGTACCCCTTCTGAAGCCGCTCCGGGGCTCACTCGCCCTGGGCGGCGGGGGAGCCGTCGGCCCCGCCCTTGGCCTGCTGCTCCTCGATCGACCGGCGGACCTCGTCCATGTCGAGCTCGCGCGCCTGCCCGATGACGTCCGTGAGGGCGGACTCGGGCAGCGCGCCGGGCTGGGCGAACACGGCGACCCGGTCCCGCACGATCATCAGCGTCGGGATCGACTGGATGCCGAAGGCGGCGGCCAGCTCCGGCTGCGCCTCGGTGTCCACCTTGCCGAACACCAGGTCCGGGTTCTCCTCGGCGGCCTTGTCGTAGACCGGGGCGAACTGACGGCACGGCCCGCACCAGGACGCCCAGAAGTCGATCAGGACGAACTCGTTCTCGGTGACCGTCTGGTCGAAGTTCTCCTTGGTGAGCTCCACGGTGCTGCTCATGACCTGAATCCTTCTTCCCGGTGCTTCCTGCCAGGCGCTCCCTGGCATGGGGTGAAGCCGTCCGCGCCAACGCGGCCGACCGCTCGTGTATTCCGCGCCCCTACCCGTGTGGCCACCCCGCACACCACCCACCAGACTGACCCCATGACGGAAACGGAAACCAACCTGTACGACGTGGTTGTGCTCGGGGCCGGACCCGTGGGGGAGAACGTCGCCGACCGCACCCGCGCGGCCGGTCTCACCACCGCGGTCGTGGAGAGCGAACTGGTCGGCGGCGAGTGCTCGTACTGGGCCTGCATGCCCAGCAAGGCCCTGCTGCGCCCGGTCATCGCCCGCGCCGACGCCCGCCGCCTGCCCGGCCTGCGCCAGGCCGTGCAGGGCCCCCTGGACACCGCGGCGGTCCTCGCCCGCCGCAACTGGTACACCGGCGACTGGACCGACGACGGTCAGGTCGACTGGCTCAAGAGCATCGGCGCCGACCTCTACCGCGGCCAGGGCAGACTGACCGGTCCGCGCACGGTCAGCGTCGGAGACCGGGTGCTCACGGCCCGGCACGCGGTCGTCGTCGCCACCGGCACCCGCGCCGCCCTGCCCGCCCTGCCCGGCCTCGCCGAGGTCCGGCCCTGGACGAGCCGCGAGGCCACCAGCGCCCAGTCCGCGCCCGGCCGGCTCGTCGTGGTGGGCGGGGGAGTCGTCGCCACCGAGATGGCCACGGCCTGGCAGGCCCTCGGCTCGCAGGTCACCCTCCTCGTGCGCGGCAAGGGCCTGCTCGACCGGATGGAGCCGTTCGCGGGCGAACTGGTCGCCGAGGCGCTCACCGAGGCCGGCGCTGACGTGCGCACCGGAACCTCGGTGGCGTCCGTGACGCGCACGGACGGCGTCGTCGTGGTGGTCACCGACTCCGGCGAGCGCATCGAGGCCGACGAGATCCTCTTCGCCGTCGGCCGCGCCCCGCGCACCGACGACATCGGCCTGGAGACGGTCGGCCTGGAGCCCGGCTCCTGGCTCGCCGTCGACGACAGCCTGCGCGTCGACGGCACCGACTGGCTCTACGCGGTCGGCGACGTCAACCACCGCGCCCTCCTCACCCACCAGGGCAAGTACCAGGCGCGGATCGCGGGCGCCGCCATCGCCGCCCGCGCCGCCGGAACCTCCCTGGCCCAGGCCGACCCGTGGAGCGCCCACGCCGCCACGGCCGACCACGAGTCCGTCCCGCAGGTCGTCTTCACCGACCCGGAGGCGGCCTCCGTCGGTCTCTCGCTGGCCGAGGCGGAAGCGGCCGGACACCGGGTGCGCGCCGTCGACGTGGACATGTCGTCGGTGGCCGGCGCGGGCCTGTACGCCGAGGGCTACAAGGGCCGTGCCCGGATGGTCGTCGACCTGGAGCGAGAGATCCTGCGCGGCGTCACCTTCGTCGGTCCCGGCGTCGGCGAGCTCGTCCACTCCGCGACCGTCGCCGTCGTCGGCCAGGTCCCGATCGCCCGCCTCTGGCACGCGGTCCCGTCCTACCCGACGATCAGCGAGGTCTGGCTCCGCCTGCTGGAGGCGTTCCGGGACAGCTGACGCACGGCGGGCCGTCCTTCCGCGGCGACAGCTCGCGGTGGGCCGGCCCGCGTCGGCCGCGCACGCCGAAGCCGCCTACGGCAGGGGGAAGTCCAGGGCGCTCGCCGCCTCGGTGGGGGTCGGCTGCGCCCAGCGTTCCAGCGCCGTCTGGTTGGACGACAGTGAGCGGAGTTCGGCCCGGTCGAGGTAGAGCAGGCCGTCGAGGTGGTCCGTCTCGTGCTGGATGATGCGGGCCGGCCAGCCCGTGAACACCTCGTCCAGCGGCCGTCCCCGCTCGTCCTCGCCGGTCAGCCGGACCTCCGCGTGCCGGGCCACCACCGCCTGGTAGCCCGGCACGCTCAGGCAGCCTTCGAAGAAGGCCGCACGGTCCGAACCGACCTGTGTGTACGACGGGTTGACCAGAACTCGGAACGGCTGGGGCACCCGGCCGCGGGCCAGCCGCACCTCGTCCGGCACCGGCGCGGGGTCCTCGATCACCGCGATCCGCAGCTCCACTCCGACCTGCGGCGCGGCGAGGCCGACGCCCGGCGCCGCCAGCATGGTGATGCGCAGGGCCTCGACGAACCGGGCCAGAAGGGCCGGTTCGAGCTCGCCGTCGTAGCGTGCGACGCCGGCCCGCAGGACCGGGTCGCCGGCCGCGACGATGGGCAAGGGGCCGCCGGGGGCGAGGAGTTCCTCGATCCGTTCGGCGAGGGGAGCGCGGGGACGGGGAGTTGCCATTCCGTCAGCATCCCATGAGCGACGCCATGTGACGCGGGTCACGTGGAGCGGCGGGAACCCGGGTCGGACCCGCCCCGACTACTGGGACGTCACGGCCGAAGCGCGCCCCCGGGACCCGTGCCCGACGGCCCCCTGCGCTCTTCGTTCCCCACGCTCCCCTCGACCCCGGAGAAGCCCGCCGATGTCCACCCCTTCCCCGACCTCCTCCACTCTCGGCTCTCCCCGAGCCGATGGACCCGCATCGGACGAGGACGAGGCCCCGCAGCCGACGGCCCCCGCGCCCAGGTCCCGCGGCCCGTGGACCCCGTTGCGTCCGCTGGTGCTGCGCCTGCACTTCTACGCCGGCGTGTTCGTCGCCCCCTTCCTGCTGGTCGCCGCGGTCACCGGGTTCCTGTACGCCGGGGCGTTCCAGGCCGAGAAGCTCGTCTACGCCCATGAGATGACCGTGCCGGTCGGCGACACCAGGCTGCCGATCTCCGCGCAGGTGGACGCGGCCCGCAAGGCCCACCCCGAGGGCACGGTCTCGGCCGTCCGCCCGTCGCCGGAGAGCGACGCCACGACCCGGGTGATGCTCTCGGGCGTCACGGGAGTCGGCGCGACCCACACCCTCGCCGTGTTCGTGGACCCGTACACGGGCCAGGTGCGCGGCGCGCTGGAGCAGTACGGCTCGACCGGCGCACTGCCCCTGCGCACCTGGATCGACGAGTTCCACCGCGATCTGCACCTGGGCGAGAACGGCCGCCTGTACAGCGAGTTCGCCGCGAGCTGGCTGTGGGTGATCGCGGCCGGGGGCCTCGTGCTGTGGTTCTCCCGCCGTCGCGCCCTGCGCAAGGTGCGCGGCACGAGCGGACGGCGCCGCACGCTCGGCCTGCACGGCACGATCGGCGCGTGGGCGGCGGTCGGCTTCCTCTTCCTGTCCGCGACCGGCCTGACCTGGTCGACCTACGCGGGCGCCAACATCGACGAACTGCGCACCGCTCTCGGCCAGTCCACCCCGTCGGTCTCGGCGGCCGCGAGCGGTGGCGACCACGCCGGTCACGCCAGTGCGTCGGGCAGCGGCGGCGACGCCGGGCACGGCGTCGGGCTCGACAGGATCCTGGCGGCCGCGCGGGCCGAGGGTCTGGGCGACCCGGTCGAGATCGTCCCGCCCGCGGACGCGTCCTCCGCGTACGTGGTCAAGCAGGTGCAGCGCAGCTGGCCCGAGAAGCAGGACGCCGTGGCGATCGATCCCGCCACCGGCGAGGTCACCGACGTCTCGCGCTTCGCCGACCACCCGCTCCTCGCCAAGCTGACCCGGTGGGGCATCGACCTGCACACCGGCATCCTGTTCGGGCTGGTCAACCAGATAGCGCTGATGATCCTCGCGCTCGGTCTGATCGTGCTGATCGTGCTGGGCTACCTCATGTGGTGGCGGCGCGGTCGCGGTTCCTCCTTCGGTCGGCCCGTTCCGCGCGGCGCCTGGGCCCAGGTGCCGCCGTACGTCCTCGTCCCGCTGATGGCGGCGGTCGCCGTGGTCGGCTACTTCGTCCCGCTGCTGGGCATCCCGCTCGCGGGCTTCGTCGCCGTGGACGTCGTCCTCGGAGAGATCGCGCACCGCCGCCGGCGGGCGGTCTGAACTCCCGCGGTCCAGGGGGGCCGCCTCACCGGCTCCCCTGGACCGCCACCGCCCGTGTCGCCCGCGCGCCCGGCCCGCCTGGGCCGGGCGCGCCGCCCGAGCCGTGTGCACCGCGCTGCCCACCCGTCGGGGCGCGACGGCGGCCGTGGACGCAGTGGTACCGGCCGGGGGCCATGAAGGCGGCGACCACCGGCATGCCGTGGGCGACGGTGCAGCGGGACCGCGGCGTCCGGTCCGTCGGGACCCGTGCGCAGCATGCCGGTCCGGGCGGTCGGGAGACCGGGGCCGCAGGGGGTCAGTCCTGCGGGAACTCCCCGGACATGGCGGCGGCCAGCCGCAGTTGCGGGCCCGCCTCCTCGTGCCGCCCCTGTCGCTCAAGGGTGCGCCCCAGCATCAGCCGCGCGTAGTGCTCCACCGGGTCACGTTCGACGATCACCCGCAACTCGGTCTCGGCGCGGCGCAGTTGGGCGGAGTGGTAGTAGGCGCGAGCCAGCAGCAGCCGCGGCCCGGTCTGCTCCGGCTCCTCCTCGACCAGCCCGGCGAGCACCCGCGCGGCGGCGGTGTACTCCTTCGCGCCGAAGAACAGCTGAGCCCGCTCCCACCGCTCGGCCGGTGTTCCGTGGGCGTAGTAAGCGGTGGAGTCGGTCGTCGTCTCGTAGGTCGTGTCCACTGGTGACCTCCTTCGCCGCCGACAACCGGATCGGTTGGTTGAATATTCCAGCACCTGGTGGGCGCCGGTCTCCTGTGCGGAGAAGCGCCGAAGGGGCGGTGGAGCGCCACGGCGGGGGGCCGGATCAGCCGGTCTTCTCCGTCGTCCCGGCCGAGAGCGCGGGCGAAACAGCGTGGGTAAGGTCGAGCGGTACGTCGAGCAGTGCCGTCAGCTCGCCGGTGAGCGTCCGGGTGCGGGCGCTGTCCAGTCCTCCCAAAGGCTCCAGCAACTGCTGCAGCAGCCCCTGGACGACCTTCACGGCCCGCCGGGTGACGTCCTGTCCCCGCTCGGTGAGGGCGAGTTGGACCGCCCGGGGATCGCGGGGATCCCGGGTGCGCTCGATCAGCTCCGCGGCCTCCAGGGCGCGTGCGAGCTTGGAGACGTAGAGCGGCTCCAGACCGGTGTGGTCGGCGAGCCGGCGCTGGCTCGGGCGTTCGCCGTCGCGCTGCATGCCGTACAGCGACGCGACCAGCGAGTACTGGGCGTGGGTGAGCCCCAGGGGCGCCACCGCCCGGTCGACGGCCACACGCCACTTCGTGGAGAGGCGCCACACCAGAAACCCGGGCGTGGCCCGTTCGGAATCCCTGCTCTCGCTCATACGAAACACATTACTTGGCTACTATCCCGGGATAGCCCCGGGCCAGGGCGTCAGCCCCGGTGCGTGATGCTCACCTCCACGTTCAGCGTGCCCCGGTTGTCGTCGGAGCAGGACCCGGCGGTGTCGTTCATGCCCAGTTGCAGGGTGCCGTTCCCGGTGGCCTTGAAGGTGAGCTCCCTGCCGACGGCGTGCACGGGGAAGTCCCTGTCCCCGGCGAGGACGGCGAGCAGAGCGCCGAACGGCGCCGTGGGCTTGACCTTGCAGTCCTTCGCGCCGTCCAGCAGCCTGTCGGTGTCCGCGTCGTAGCCGGCCGGCCCGGTCATGGGCATGTTCCGGTGGTCGGCCGTCCACTGTCCCGAGACGAACCGCACGGTGACCTGGTCTCCCCGGCGCACGACCGCTCCGGCGACCGGCTGCCAGCCGGTCGCCGACTGCACGACCTGACTGACGGTCGTCGTCCTCGGCCCCTTCTTGAGCGGCAGCGCCCCGGTGAGGAACAGGCCTCCTCCGACGCCCGTGACCAGCACCGTCGTACCGGCGAGCACCCACCACAGCCGCTTGCGCCCCGCCGGGCCGGACGACCGGGCGGGCGGGGTCCCGAGCGATGTGGTGTGCGGCGCCGCCGGCACGGCATCCCCGGCGGGGACGAGCCGCCCGTGACCGCCGGTCACGGTGTCCGCGTCGGCCGACGCCGAGGAAGGCCGCGGCACGCGCGCGGTCGCCGACGGCAACGGCCCGGCGTCGGCCTCTCCGGCCGCGACGCGCCGCAGCGCGGCACGCGCGCCGGCGGCCGAGGGACGCTCGTGCGGGGACTTGCGCAGCAGCGCCTCGACGACCGGCAGCAGTGCGCCGAGCCGTTCCGGCAGGGCGGGTTCGTCGTAGGCCACCGCGTGCAGCGTCGCGGGACCGCCCGGCCTGCGGAACGGGGACTCGCCGCCGCACACGGTGGCGAGCGTCGCGCCGAGGGACCACAGGTCGGAGGGCGGGCCGGTCTGCGAGCCCGTCACCCGCTCGGGCGCCATGAACTCCAGGGAGCCCACCAACTGGCCGGTGCTGGTCAGGAACTCCCCGTCGTCCAGGGCCGCGATGCCGAAGTCGGTGAGGACGGCGTTGCCGTCGCGGCGCAGCAGAACGTTGGCGGGTTTGACGTCGCGGTGCAGGGTGCCGACCGCGTGCACGGCCTCGAGCGCGTCCAGCAGCTGGAGGCCGAGAACGGCCGCGCGCTGCGGGGTGAGCGGGCCGGAACGGGCCACCTGGTCGGCCAGTGAGGGCCCCTCGACGAGTTCCATGACGATCCACAGCCGGTCCTCGGACTCGACGAGGTCGTGGACGCCGACCACGTGCGGATGCGGCACCCGGGCCACCGCGCGCGCCTCACGTACGGCGCGTCGCATCCGTATGCGGTGCTCCTCGTCGCCATGGGTGAGGATGTGCAGTTCCTTGGCGGCGACCGGGCGATCCAGCAACCGGTCGTGGGCGCGCCATACGGTGCCCATCCCGCCCCGGCCGAGAACGTCGTGGAGCAGATACCGGCCGGCGATCAGTCGCTCCGGGCCGCTCCCCGCACGTGTCGCCGACTGATCGTCGCCATGTCCGGATATGACGTGCTCTCTCACGTTTCCCTTTCGGAGGGCTCGGCGCTGCCCGTCGGCGTCGCTCGTCCGCCGTGCGTTCGGCAGGTCGTCATGCGTTCGAACGGGCCCGAGCATAGCCGAGCCCCTCGCGCTGACTTGCAGTCAACTGCACGCTGTCACAAGGGCTTTGGCGGCACGCGTGACGGTACGGTCGGCGCGGCGCGGCGGGCCCGGACCGTCAGGGAGGGCGCCGACGACGTCGCCGGCCGGGCGATCTCGACCCGCGGGATCACTCCCAGGATGCGAGGGTCGACCACATGACAGGGACTCGGCAGATCTTGTTCGTTCAGGGCGGCGGCGAGGGCGCGCACGACGCATGGGACGACAAACTCGTCGACAGTCTGAGGCGAGAACTCGGGGACGGGTACGAGGTCCGCTACCCGCGCATGCCCGACGAGGACGACCCGAGCCCCGCGCGCTGGGCCCCGGCCGTCCACCGCGAGCTGGCGGACCTGGCGGACGGCGCGATCGTGGTCGGGCATTCGGTGGGCGCGACGATCCTCGTCCACGCGCTCGCGGAGCGACCGCCCGGAGCCCGGCTCGCCGCGATCGTGTTGATCGCCGCTCCGTTCGTCGGCCGGGGCGGCTGGCCGGGCGACGAGTTCGCGCTCCCCGGCGACCTCGGCGCACGGCTGCCCCAGGGCGCGCGGGTGCACGTGTTCCACGGACTCGCGGACGAGACGGCCCCGCCGTCGCACGCCGACCTCTACGCCCGAGCGATTCCGCAGGCACAGGTGCACCGGCTGCCCGGACGCGACCATCAGCTGAACGACGATCTGAGCGAAGTCGCGGAGGCGATCAGCCCCGACGGCCTCCCCGCCCCCGGACGGACCCGCACGGCCACCTGAGCTCATCCGCCGAGATTTTGCCCACCGGCGCAAAAGTCGCCGCATCAGGGGGTAACCGGTTTCCGGAGGCAGAACAGCTCACGGTGGGACAGTTGCCGTTTGACAACTATAGCCGTGAGGCAAGAAAGTGGAGGCCGGACGTGCAGGGGGAAGGATGTGGATGTTCCAGTGGGCGGAGTCCGCTCCGTTCGCTGAACACCGGCGTCGAACGGCGGGCGGCAGGTGAGAAGTCGGCGGCTGGCCGCTCAGGCCGTGCGCGTTCCGGAACCCTGGGCGTCGTCGTGCATCTGCGCCGCCGCGGCGCCGCAGAACGCTTCGAGTCCCTGCAGGAGCGCGGTCCGCTGGACGGCGGGCATCTGGTCCAGCACCTCCTGCAGCGCGCTCTCGCGGCGCGTGCGCAGATCGGCCAGGAACGCATGGCCCTGGCCGCTGAGGTGGAGGCGCACTTCGCGTCGGTCCGCCGGGCTGACCACACGCTCGACGAAACCGGCCGCCTGCAGACGGTCGCACAGCCGACTGACCGACGGCGGCGTGGAAGCGAGCGCTTCGGTGAGGGTGCGCAGACTGACGCCTTCGCGATGTTCGAGGACGAGCAGCACGCGCAGCTGCGAGGCCGACACCGGAGCCGTCGAGGCCCGGCCCCACAACACCTCCAGCAACTCCGCTGCCGTGGAGGCGACGCGGGCGACCTCGTCTGGCTCAGGGCGGGGGCGGAAGGAAGTCACAGTCTCATTCTCGCAGGCCCCGGGATGACCGCCGGCGTACCGGGCGGCCGGTGACCGGCCGAAGACGGACCTGATCCGGGTGACCGGATCCCGGCGACCGGATCGGGGCGCTGCCGTACGGAACGGCCTCGCCCCGTGCACAGGACCTGCGAACGTCCGACGAAAGATGGGTGTATTGACAACCGTGAACAGATTCGTGACCGCCGAGCGTGCTCTGCGTACGGCGGCGCCCCACGAGTTGCTCGACGCGGTCCGCCGCGTGCTCTGCGAGGAGTACGCGGCGGCCTCGGTCGAGCTCTTCATGGCCGACTACGGTCTGACCGTGTTGCAGCCGGTGTCCGTGCTGCCGCACACCCTCGAGCCGGTGCCGGTGCACAACAGCCCGGCAGGCCGCGCCTTCGGCGCCCAGGAGCCGTATCTCGAAGGCCTTGCGCAGGGCCGGGTGCGCGTGCACCTGCCCGTGACCGTGCGAGGGGACCGGCTGGGCGTCCTGTCGGTGACCGTGCCGGGCGAGGAGCACGCCCAAGAGGGCCTGTCCGAGCTGACGGAGATCGCCGATGTGCTGGCGCACGAGGTCGTCGTCGCGGAACGGGACACCGACCTCTACCTGCAGGCACGGCGCAAGGACCGGCTGACCCTGGCCGCCGAGATGCAGTGGCAGCTGCTTCCCGGCCGTTCCTGCGCGCGGCCGGAGTACGAGCTGGGAGCCCAGCTGGAGCCCGCGTACGCCATCTTCGGCGACAACTTCGACTGGTCGGCCACCGCCGACCGGCTGACGCTGTACGTGTCCAACGGCATGGGCGAGGGGATCGAGGCCTCCCTGCTGACGAACCTGGCGGTCAACGCCCTGCGCAACGCCCGGCGGGCCGGCATCTCCCTCCCCGACCAGGCGGCCCTCGCCGATCAGGCGATCTACGCCCACTACCGGGGCCGCTGCTATCTGTCGGTCCTGATGTTCGACTTCGACCTCGCCAGCGGACACGCGCGGGTGGTGGACGCCGGCTCGCCGCAGCTCCTGCGGCTGCGCAACGGCGCCGTCGAACGCGTCGCCTTCGAGGCGCAGCTGCCGCTGGGCATGTTCGAGGAGACCGACTACCTGGCGCAGGACTTCCGGGTGGAGCCGGGCGACCGCCTCATCTTCGTCAGCGACGGCGTCTACGAGGTCGCTTCCCCCGGAGGGGAGACGTACGGGGACGCCGCGCTGGCCCGCGCGATCCTGTCGACGCGACTGCTCTCGGCCGCCGAGGTCCCGCGGGCCGTCCTGCGTGAGCTGACGGGCCACCGAGGCCGGACCGCGCCGAACGACGACGCCCTGGTGGTCTGCCTCGACTGGCGTGGACGGCAGTGACGGCTCGCACGCGAGCCTCCGCCCGGACGCCGGTGATCCCCCGTCGTACGGCACGAGGGGCGGCGGGCTCCCCGCACGACGCCGGAGGCACACCGACCAGGCCAGGTTGCTCCGTGCATGCCGCGCCGGGCCGCCCCCGCCGGGCAGGCCGCACCGCGCGGGCCGGCCGGCTCGGGCCGACCCGTGCGGGAGGGCGGGACCACCCGTCCGGCGGGCCCGGCCGTCGTGCGTTCCACGCAGCCGGGGAGAAAGGGCAGAGCGATAGTGTGGGAACAGCAGGGGGAGAAAGTGGATGCCGTGAACATGCCTGAACCGGTGCCGTCCGCGGAAAGCCGACTTCGCGCCGCCGCGCCCCATGAACTGGTCGCCACCGCCCGCCGCCTCCTGACCGACCGTGTCGGGGCCGAGGAGGTGACCCTGCTCATGGCCGACTACGGGCTGAGCGTCCTGCAAGCGGTCACCCACCTGCCGCACACCGAGGAGCCGGTCGCCGCCCACGACGGGCCCGCCGGGCGCGCATTCATCAGCCAGACGCCGGTCGTCGCCGTCCCCGACGGCCCGACGCCGACGCACGTCGTCCATCTGCCGCTCACCGTCCGCGGCGACCGGCTCGGCGTCCTGTCCGTCCGCCTGCCCAGCAGCGCCACCGACCCGGCCGCCGTGCTCCGGCTCACCGACTTCGCCAACGCCCTCGCCCATGAGGTCGCCGCCGCCGGCCGCGACACCGACCTGTACCTGCAGGCCCGCCGCACCCGACGCCTGACCCTGGCCGCCGAGATGCAGTGGCAGCTTCTGCCCGGCCGGGGCAGCGCCCGCCAGGAGTACGTGATCGGCGCCCACCTGGAGCCCGCCTACACCGTCGGCGGTGACAACTTCGACTGGTCGACCAGCGCCGACCACCTCACCCTCACCGTCACCGACGGCCTGGGCCAGGGCATCGACGCCTCCCTGCTCACCAGCCTCGCCGTCGGCGCCCTGCGCAACGCCCGCCGCGCCGGCATAGGGCTCGCGGACCAGGCCTGCCTCGCGGACCAGGCCCTCTTCGCCCAGTACGGCGGCAAGTCGTACGCCTCCACCCTGCTGTTGCGGTTCGACCTGGACACCGGCGTCGTCCGCGCCGTCGACGCCGGCTCGCCGCAGCTCTACCGCCAGCGCGACGACACCGTCGAGCAGATCGAACTCGAAGCACAGCTCCCGCTGGGCATGTTCGAGGAGACCCTCTACGAAGAGCAGACCTTCCACGTGGAACCGGGCGACCGGCTGATCGTGGTCAGCAGCGGCGTGCACAGCGCACGTGCACCCGACGGTGGATCCTTCGGGGAACGAGCCCTGCGTCAGACGCTGAGCGCCACCCGCGGGGAGTCCCCGCACGAAGCCGCTCGCGCCATCGTGGCCGGTCTGATCGAACACTTCGGCAGCAAAGAGCTCGCCGCCGACGCCGCGGTCGTCTGCCTGGACTGGAACGGCCGGAACGCCGGGGCGTAGCCGCCGAGGAGACATGCCCCGGCGGCTTCCGTCACCGCCCGCCGGGATCCGAGGGGCGCGACTGCGTCGCCGCGCGCGCCGTGTGCAGGGCCTGCAAACCGCGACGCAACGCGACCCGGTCGGCCGGTTCCATCGCCGCCATCACGGCGGACAGCGCCTGCGTGCGACGTCCGGCCACATCGTTGAGCACCTGCCGGCCGGACAGCGTCAGACGCAGCTGCACCTCGCGGCGGCTGAACGGATGGGTCCCGCGTTCCAGCAGGCCGGCCGCTTCGAGGCGGTCACAGAGCCGGCTGGCCGTCGGCATCCCGATGTCCAGCCGCTCCGCCAACGCCGTGAGATTCAGCCCCGGCGCCTCCGCGACCGCCCGCAACGCCTTGAGCTGGTGCAGGGACAACCGCAGCGTCGCCTCCTGGGCGGCCACCGTCCACAGGTCCGTCAGGCTCTCCACGGCGTCGGCGATCTCCCGGGCGACGGTCCGAGGACCATGGCCCGGCCCCTCCGCCTGATCGTTGTCGGCGCCGTCGAGGTGCGTCACGAACGAGTCTCTTTCAGTAAGCCCGAGGCAATTCACATGCAATGCTCATTCAAACGCACTACCCGAAGAGCGAACGAGCAAGCAGCCGACACGCATCCGGTACCGCATCCGGTCCAGGACATGTCCACCGACGGCGGGCCGCCCCGTCCACGGCGCCCACGGGTGTCGCCGTCGTTCCGCACGCAAACGCCGGGAACGCGTGCTCGCGGGGTGTGACTGCGCGGGTTCCGACCCCCCGCTCGGGCAGTGGTCGGGTATGCGGGGCGGCGGCGCGGAGGCGTCAGCTCCGGTCGGCTTGATCCCGAGTGGGCGTCGACAGATCCCGTCAATGCGTTGCGCATGATTCGTATACGACATCGAAATGTTTCGTTGTCTCGCGCGTCCGGCGGTGGCCAGCTGGGGGCCGTCGGGGCGATTGGCGCGGCGACCGTGTTGACACGCTCGGCAGTCTCTCTACCATCCGTGATGTCAGCATTCCGAAATCCAATCGAAATTTCGAACGATCCATCGGATGTCATATGCATGACAGGGCAGTCCAGGCGCGCCAGTCATCCCCTGTCTCTCCCTGACTTCCACCGTCTCTCACTGTTCCTCCCGGCGTCGTCGGTGACCACCCTCGGCGCCCTCATCCCCGGAAGGGAAGCCGAGTGCCCAGATCAGGCAGACGACTGCTCCAGCTCCTGGCGGCCGCCGCGCTGACGCTCACCGCGTCCCTCACGGCCGTCGCCCACTCCACGGCCACCGCCGCCGCTGCGCCCGGCAGCCCGGCGCTCACCCCGCCGCTCGGCTGGAACAGCTGGAACAGCTTCGGGTGCGGAGTCACCGAGGCGCAGGTCCGCCAGGCCGCCGACGCGATGGCGTCCTCGGGCATGCGGGACTCCGGCTACCGGTACGTCGTGGTCGACGACTGCTGGTTCGACCCGCAGCGAGACGCGGCGGGCAACCTGCGGGCGAATTCGGCCAAGTTCCCGAGCGGGATGAAGGCCCTCGGGGACTACATCCACGGCAAGGGCCTGAAGTTCGGCATCTACCAGGTGCCTGGCGAACGCACCTGCGCACAGACCAGCGGCGCCTACCCCGGCTCGACGGGCAGCAGGGGCCACGAGGCCCAGGACGCCACCACGTTCGCCTCGTGGGGCGTCGACTACCTCAAGTACGACTGGTGCTCCTCCAGCGGTACCCGTGACGAGCAGGTCACCCGGTTCACGCTCATGCGTGACGCCCTGCGCGCCACGGGCCGACCGATCGTCTACAGCATCAACCCCAACAGCTTCCACGCCATCACCGGCGCCACGTACAACTGGGGCGAGGTCGCCGACCTGTGGCGGACCACCGAGGACCTGCTCGACATCTGGCAGAACGGCAACACCAACAGCTACCCGATGGGCGTCGGCAACGTCCTCGACGTCACCGCTCCGCTGGCGGCGCAGTCGGGCCCGGGCCACTGGAACGACCCCGACATGCTGGTCGTCGGGCGCCCAGGCCTGTCCCTGGCCGAGTCCCGCTCCCACTTCGCCCTCTGGGCCCTCATGGGCGCACCGCTCATGGCCGGCAACGACATCCGCACCATGTCCGCCGACGTGAGCGCGATCCTGCGCAACCCGCGGCTGCTGGCGGTGGACCAGGATCCGCTGGGCGCGGGCGGACGCAGAGTGCGTGACGACGGAAGCGCCGAGGTGTTCGCCAAGCCGCTGTCCGACGGCTCGGTCGCGGTGGGCCTGTTCAACCGGGGAACGGGCACCGCGACGATCACCGCCACGGCGGCTCAAGTCGGCTTGTCCGGCGGACAGTTCACGCTCACCGACCTGTGGACCGGCGGCACGTCGAGCACGTCCGGGCAGATCTCGGCCGGCGTTCCCGCGCACGGCGTGGCCGTGTTCAGGGTGAGCGGCGGCAGCCCGCTGGCCGCCACCACCTCGCGGCTGCGCGGCAACGGCTCCGGCCGCTGCGTGGACGTGGACAACGCCTCCACCGCCGCCGGAGCCACGGCACTGCTCTGGGACTGCCACACGGCTGCCAACCAGCTGTGGACCACATGGGCGGGCGGCGAGATCCGCGTCTTCGGCGACAAGTGCCTCGACGCCTACGACCGGGGAACCGTCAACGGCACCCGGGTCATCACGTGGCCCTGCAACGGCCAGGACAACCAGAAGTGGACCGTCGGCTCCGACGGCTCGATCCGCAACGTCCACGCGGGCCTGTGCCTCGACGTCGACCGGGCCGGCACCGCCAACGGCACCCCGCTCGTTCTGTGGGGCTGCGACGGCCGGGCCGGCCAGAAGTGGAGCCGCACATGAGCGACGTAGCCCAGGCCGTCAGCCCGCCCGCCGCCCACCGTCCCCGGAGGTCACGATGACGCCCCCCAGGCCGTCGGCCACCACCGGCACGAGGCTCACCCGGGCAGCCGCCTGGGTCATGGGCCTCCTGCTGGCGTTCGCCGTGGTCCCCGCCGCGCTGCACCCCACCGCGGCCAGGGCCGACAACCCGATCGTGCAGCACGTCTACACCGCCGACCCGGCCCCGCTGGTCTACAACGGCCGGGTCTACCTCTACACCGGACACGACGAAGACGGCTCCACCTACTTCACCATGAAGGACTGGCGGGTCTGGTCCTCGTCCGACATGGTCAACTGGACCGACCACGGCTCACCCCTCAGCCTGACCACCTTCAGCTGGGCGTCCAAGGACGCCTGGGCGGGACAGGCCGTGCAGCGCAACGGCCACTTCTACTGGTACGTGCCGGTGACGGACCGGGCGACCGGCCGCATGGCCATCGGCGTCGCGGTGGCGGACAGTCCCACCGGGCCGTTCCGCGACGCCCTCGGCCACCCGCTGGTGGAGAACGGCGAGTTCGACCCGACGGTCTTCGTCGACGACGACGGCCAGGCCTACCTGTACTGGGGAAACCCGAACCTCTGGTACGTCCGGCTGAACGCCGACATGACGTCCTACTCGGGCAGCCCCACCAAGATCCCGCTCACCACCGCCGGGTTCGGCGCCCGCACCGGCGACGCCAACCGTCCCACGCTGTTCGAGGAAGGCCCCTGGTTCTACAAGCGCAACGGCCTGTACTACATGGTGTTCGCGGCCAAGTGCTGCTCGGAGTTCATCGCCTACTCCACGGCGCCCGGCCCCACCGGGCCCTGGACCTACCGGGGGACGGTCATGCCCACCCAGGGCGGCAGCTTCACCAACCACCCGGGGATCGTGGACTTCAAGGGAAACTCGTACTTCTTCTACCACAACGGCGCACTGCCGGGCGGCGGCGGCTACACCCGCTCGGTCGCGGTGGAGAAGTTCTCCTACAACGCCGACGGCACGATCCCGACGATCAACATGACGAGCACGGGCGCGCCCCAGGCCGGCCCTCTCGACCCGTACGTACGCCAGGAGGCCGAGACGGTCGCCTGGGAGTCCGGGATCGAGACGGAACCGTCCGGCGAAGGCGGCATGGACGTCGGCTGGATCGACAACGGTGACTACGTCAAGGTCAAGGGCGTCGCCTTCGGGACGGGCGCGGCCTCGTTCGCCGTGCGGGTGTCCTCGGCCAACAGCGGCGGCACCGTCGAACTGCGCCTGGGCTCACCGAGCGGGACGGTCGTGGGCCGGTGCGGGGTGCCGAACACCGGCGGCTGGCAGGCCTGGACGACGGTGACCTGCCCGGTCAGCGGCGCGACCGGAACCCAGGATCTCTATCTGCGGTTCACCGGCGGCAGCGGCTACCTGTTCAACGTCAACTGGTGGCAGTTCGCGCGCGGCGCCGCCGTGACCGCGCCCCGGTAGCCCGGCGGCGACGACCGGTCCGGCAGGCGGTTCACGGCCGGCGCGGAACCCGACGAGACCGGGAGGAGCCGCGAGCGGACGGCGGTGGGGCGGCGCATCCTGCGTCGACCCACCGCCGTCCGCGGCCGCTCGGTCACCAGTGACTGGGAGCGCTCCCGACACGCTCCTGCTCCTCCGGCGTCAGGCTGATTCACGAACCGCCAGCTCCGTCCGCAGGATGACGTGGCGGTAGGCCACCGACGGCTCCTCCATGTCCTCCAGCAGGAGTCGGATCATGGCCCGGCCCATCTCCTCCAGCGGCTGACGCACCGTCGTCAGGCGCGGCTCGGTCCGCTGAGCCAGCGGAAAGTCGTCGAAACCGATCACGGCCACGTCCTCCGGCACCCGTCGGCCCGCGGCCCGCAGGGCTTCCAGTGCCCCGGCCGCCGTGGTGTCCGACGCGGCGAGGACACCGTCGATCTCCGGGTGCCGTTCCAGCAGTCGGGCCATGGCACGACGCCCGCCGTCCTGCGTGAAGTCGCTTTCGGCGACCAGGGACGGCTCGCCGTTCAGACCGGCCGTCGCCAGCGCGTCCTGATAGCCGCGCAGCCGGCACCGGGCGGCGTACATGTCCAGCGGCCCCGTGACGGTGGCGATCACCGTGCGACCTCGTGACAGCAGGTGGGAGACGGCACTGCGCGCACCGCCCACGTTGTCCGCGTCCACGTAACTGACGTACTCGTCGCCCGATCGGCGCCCCAGCATCACGGTCGGCACCCGCGCCTCGGCGAGCATGTCCGGCAGCAGGTCCCCCGCGTGCACGGACATCAGCAGCACTCCGTCGACCCGGCCGCCGCGCGCGTACTCCAGGAAGCGCTGGCGCTCGTCGTCCGAGCGGACCAGGGTCAGCATCAACTGCATCCCGGTGTCCGCCAGCGCGTCGCCCAGCGATCCGACGATCTCCGAGAAGAACGGCTCCGCGAAGAGCCGCCAGTCGGGCTCCGTCAGCACGAGAGCGACGGCGTCGGTGCGCCGCCCGGCCAGGGAGCGGGCCGCGAGGTTGGGGACGTAGCCGAGTTCCTCGATGGCCCGCTGCACGGATCGGCGCGTCGAGTCCTTCACACCGGCCGCGTTGTTGATGACGCGGGAGACCGTGCCCCGCCCCACCCCGGCGTGCGCGGCCACCTCTTCCAGCGTCGGAGTGCCGGGGCGTCGCCTGCCCATGACCACCTCCCCCAAGAGATCACCGATCTTACGGGCCGACGGAACGGGGCACACGGCTTCCGCATGTGCCCCGAGCATCGTCGGCCAAGGGGGGCGTCTGGTTCGCGTGGTTCATGAGTGATTGCGTTGCACGTTCATCGCCCGGTTCGGGCCTTGCGGCGCCCAGGTCCACCGCGACCTCCGCGCCGACTCGTCCACGTCCACCCTCCACCGCCACCGTCCAACGGTCGGCGTCCGTCGTCCAGGAGGGAAGAGGGCGGGACCCGCCCTGTCGGCGCGGAGGCCGTCGGGGCGGGTCCCGGGTGGGCGGACATGACGCGACCGGAGTCCGGCCCGTGTCCGGCGGTTCAGCGGCCGCCCGGCCGGTGACCGGACTCGGGCGGGCCGTTCCGGACCGTCAGCCGGTGGTGCAGGGAGTGCCGTTCAGACTGAAGGCGCTCGGCTTCGCGAAACTGCCGTCATAGGAGGCCTGGAACCCAAAGGAGGCCTGCGCGCCGGGCGCGATGTACGCGTTGTGCGGCGCGTTGGCGGCCGTCACCGCGCCCGACGACGGCGAGATGCCGGCGTTCCACGCGTTGGTGACCCGTTGCCCGCCGGGCAGCGTGAAAGCGAGGTTCCAGCCGTTGATCGGCGAGGAACCCGTATTGGCCACGGTGACGTCGGCGGTGAAGCCGCCCTGCCACACACTCGTGCCGTAGGACACCCTGCACGCCGCGGGACCGCCAGGGCCGCCGGGGGTGCTGCCGCCGAGGTTCACGGTCGAGGAGAACGAGTTCACCGCCAGCCCCGCGCCGTTCTGCCACGGCTCGAAGCCTGCCTGAATGCTCGTCAGGTACCAGTCGTTCTGGGCGAGTCCGCGGGAGACGGCGTTCCGGGCGAAGTCCATCACGTCGAAGCTCCAGCTGTCGATCGTCGACGGCGCGACGAAGGACAGGACGTCGTTGGTGCCGTTGTTGCCGGACCACACCTGCCACTGGCGTCCGGCGACGGTGGCGGAACCGACCGGCGAGCCCACCGGCTGCACCGACCCCACGCGGTTGAACCAGATCATGATCTCGGTGCGGTTCACGCCGTCGGTGCGGGGCGTCGGATCCAGCCAGATGTCGTAGGCGGCGTCATAGACCGCACCGCCCACGTAGCTGTAGGAGATGCTCGTGGGGGCGGTGGAGATGGTGTTGAGGCGGGCCGGAAGGTTCGTGCCGGGCGAACAGTTGGTGTAGTGGCAGCCGTTGAACACGGAGGGGTAGGACTTCGGGGCGCCGTTCGTGGGGACGGAGCCGTCGGCCTGGGCGATCCTGAAGCCCGAATTCGTGACGGTGATGCACTGGGGCGCGCTCGTGCCCCAGCGGTTGTTCTGGACGACGTATCGGCCCTGGATCGTGGTGGAGCCGAACTCCTCGCAGATCGTCGTGTCGGCATGGGACGCCGCAGCGCCGGTGAGGAGCGCGGCCAGCGCGACGAGTGAGGTGAGCAGCGCACCGATCAGGGCACGCACCCTGCGGGCTTGGAGAGGTGACGGTTGCATGCGCATCCTCCGCGGTGGGTGTGGGGGGCGGGGGCGCGCCGGCAAGCCTTGGGAGCGCTCCCATTCCGTTCTCCGCTGGGACTGCAGGAGAGGATCATGCCCCTGACAAGATGATGGACGTCGGTGTCTCGAGCGACGGGAAGAAGGGTGTTCACCGGGCGACTCCCGCGGGGGGAGCCGCCCGGTGGGGTGACCCCGTCTCCCTGCGACGGGGTCGCGCACACGGAGCCTCAGCGGGGGTTTATTCGAGGAGTTCCGCGTACGAGCCCATGGCCAGGGCGATGTCCGCCTGGGCCCAGAAGCGGTGGTAGGTGAACACGGGGGCGGCGCCGCCTGCGAGGTAGGCCTGGATCTTCGACCAGGCCGGGTCGTTCTTGTAGAAGGAGCGCAGGGAGGCGAAGGTGGAGGTGGAGTCGATGGCGTCGCCGTTGGGCATCTTGCCGGTGTAGCCGCTCGGGACGTAGACGCTGTCGTTGAAGCGGTTGTAGTCGGCGCGGGTTTCG
>NZ_MJAJ01000001.1 GCF_001746365.1 Streptomyces sp. LUP30 | reverse complement strand
CGGGCCGGCCGGCGCCGGTGGGCAGGCGCCGGCCCCGACCAGCCGGGTGTCGGTGCCGGCCCGGCGGGCCAGGACAGACGGATGCACGTGCCCGATCCGCCGGGCCAGGTCGGTCGGCGCAGGTTCGCGCCGGGCCGACGGCCGGCGGTGACGCGGACGGGCGCGAAGGCCGGGCGGTCAGGGGTTCTGCGCCTGTGCGCCGCGGTAGTACGCGACGATCTCCCGGGCGGTCATCTCCTTCTCGCTCCTGCGGCCGAGGAAATAGTGCGCCGAGGCGCTGTCGGCCGCGAACTCCGGTGCGACGAGGCGGTCGAGGCCTCGGAGCCAGAACGCCAGCCCGCGCGCCGCACGGCCCACGAGCGCCGAGCGGCACAGCCCGCGCATCAGGTGGTCCACGCTCCACAGCATCTCGGTGCCCGGCCCCGCGACCGTTCCCGCCGTGATCTCCTCGAACCGGCGGAAGAGGTAGCGGTGTCCGCTCGCCGTGAACCGGGTGAAGTCGTGGGCGCCCGCGTGCACCTGCTGGAGGAACGGCGTCTCCGCGTACACGAGTCCGCCGTCCTTGAGGACCCGGTGGATCTCGGCGACGACAGTGGCCGGGTCGAGCACATGCTCCAGGACGGCCTGCGCCAGCACCGCGTCGACGCTCGCCGGGGGAAGGGGGATCCGGTGGGCGTCGGCGATGAACTGGGTCACCGGGCTCCCGACGATGTCGAATCCGACGACCTGGACGCGCGGATCGCGGTAGATCGCCTCGACGCCGTTGCCGACCGTCGCCCCGCCGACGACCAGCAGGCGCGGGGACCGGCCCGGCAGGGCCCGCAGCAGCAGGTCGATGTTGCGCGCGGCGACACGGTTCGGCGGCTTGAGGATCCGGCGCAGCGGCGCCGGAAGTCCGTCCGCGCCCCTCACGGGCCCGGTCCCCGCCGGACCGGTGGCATCGGGCGCAGCCAGCACCGCGGCCCGGTCCACGACGCTGCCGGTGAAGTCGACGAGCACCGGCCAGCGTCCCGCCACCGGGAGCGCGAGCGGCGCGTTGCAGGGGCAGCCGGGTGAGCTGCACCGGAGCTCCCCGGGGGCCGGTTTCAGCGCGGACCGGCAGTGCGGGCACACCAGCAGGGGCTCGATGTCGTGCTGTTCGGCCAGGACCATGTGTGTTCCTCCGGGAGGAGGGGACCTCCTGCGAGCCCAGTATCCGGGCCCCGGACCACGTCGGCATCTCCGGTCGACTCCGTGCCGGAACGCCTGGTCACAGGGGTGGTGCCAGGACGGTCCCGCCTCTGGATTGACCTGGACCACTGCTCGGGTGAAGATGTACGTATACAGCGTAAATATACGCATTAGCCCCCATCGGTGGTGATCGTTGATGCTGTACGGGACCCTCGCTCCCCGCCCGGGGAGGCCGGACGGCCCTGCCGGAGGCTGGCCCGCGCCCCCGCCCCCGGTGGCGCCCGCCGAGGAACTGCCCCCGGCGCCGGTCCTCCCGCGGATCAAGGTCCTGCACGTCATCACCCGCTTCCGGGCCGGCGCGGGCGGCAACACCCTGCTGGCGGCCGCGGGCATGGACGCCGACCGATACGAGGTGTGGGTCGCCGGTGTACCGGGCGGCGATCTCTGGGAACAGGCCCGGGCCGCGGGAGTGCGCACCGTCGAGATACCGGGGTTCCGCCACACGCTGGCCCCCGGGGATCTGCTCGTCCTGGCACGGCTCGTGCGCCTCATCCGCCGCGAGCGGTTCACGGTCGTGCACACCCACTCCGCGAAGGGCGGGTTCCTCGGCCGCGTGGCAGCGGGGCTGTGCCGCACCCCCGTGGTGGTGCACACCTTCCACGGACTCAGCTTCCACCCGTACATGTCCCGCTCCCGCCGCACCCTCTACCGAGGGCTGGAGCGCGTGACCCGGCGCCTGGCCCACCGGTTCCTCGCCGTCGCCCCGCGCGTGGCACAGGAGGCCGTCGAGCAACGCCTGGTCCCGCCCGGCCGCGTCGAGGTGGTGCCGTCCGCCGTACGGCTGGCGGACATCCCCGAGACCTTCGACCCCCACGCCCGCGCCCAGCTCGGCGTCCCCCGTGAGACGGCCCTCGTCGGCACCGTCGGGCGTATCGACACCCAGAAGGACCCCCTCGCCTTCGTCCGCATGGCGGCCGCGACCCGGGTGGAGCACCCGGACACCGCGTTCGTGATGATCGGGGACGGACCGCTGGCCGGCGAGGTGCGAAGCCTCGCCGCGGATCTGGGCGTCGAGGTGACCTTGACCGGAGAGCGCCCGGACGCCGACCGGCTCGTGGCCGGACTGGACGTCTTCGTGATCACCTCACGCTACGAAGGGCTCGGCCGGGCCCTCACCGAAGCGCTGGCCGCCGCCCGGCCCGTCGTCGCGACGGCCGTGAACGGGGTGCCCGACCTGGTGGAGCACGGCGCCACGGGACTGCTCGTCGCACCGGCCGATCCGGCGGACGCCGCACGCGCGGTCGGCTGGCTCCTCGACCATCCGCGCGAGGCTGCGCAGATGGGCCGGCAGGGCAGCCTGCGGGTCCGCGCCACCTTCGCGCCCGAGGACATGTGCGGGGCTGTCGACGCCTGCTATCGCGACCTGCTCGGCCTCCCCGCCGCCGAACGCGATCCAGGAGGTGCCTTCGGCCCCTGACCGCCTCACGGACACACCAGCCTCTCGGCCACCAGCCTCTCGGCCACCGGCCGACACCCGCCGACCACGGAGATCGACATGCGTCTGACAGTCATCGGCACCGGATACGTCGGGGCGGTGCACGCCGCCTGCATGGCGGACATCGGGCACGACGTGCTCGGCGTCGACGTCGACGCCGACAGGATCGCCGCCCTGACCGCGGGCACGCCGCCGTTCTTCGAACCAGGCCTGTCGGAGACGCTGATGAGAGCTGTGGACAGCGGCCGTCTGCGCTTCACCACCTCCCGGTCCGAGGCCGCCGGGTTCGCCGACACCCACTTCATCTGCGTCGGCACACCGCAGAACCCCGACACGGGCGCCGCGGACCTGCGCCACGTCGAGGCGGCCGTCGACGGCCTGGGAGCCAGGCTTCGCGACAGCGGTCACGAACGGGTCCTCGTGGTCGGCAAGTCCACGGTCCCGGTCGGCACGGCGGCCCGCCTGGCCGAGCGGCTGCGCGCCACCGCCCCACAGGCCGAAGTGGCCTGGAACCCGGAGTTCCTGCGTGAGGGCTGTGCCGTCCAGGACACCCTGCGCCCCGAACGCATCGTGGCCGGCACCACCTCCCCGCGCGCCGAGGCGCGGCTCAGGGAGATCTACGCGCCACTCCTGGCCGCGGGCTCCCCGTTCATCGCCACCGACCCGGCCACCGCCGAACTGGTCAAGGCAGCATCCAACTCCTTCCTGGCCACCAAGATCTCCTTCATCAACGCCATGGCCGAGATCTGCGAGGCCACCGGCGCCGACGTGCTCACCCTGGCCGAGGCGATGGGCCGCGACTCCCGCATCGGCCCCCGCTTCCTGTCCCCCGGACTCGGCTTCGGCGGCAGCTGTCTGCCCAAGGACATCCGGGCGTTCGCCGCCCGCGCCGAGGAACTCGGACTCGGCGGCTCCGTCGCCTTCCTGCGACAGATCGACGAGATCAACACCCGCCAGCGGCTGCGTACCGTCGAGCTCGCCGAGCGGCTCCTCGGCGGTTCTTTCGCCGACCGGAGCGTCGCCGTGCTCGGCGCCGCCTTCAAGCCCGGCAGCGACGACGTCCGCGACTCGCCCGCGCTCGCGGTGGCGGACGAGGTCCACCGCCGGGGCGCGCAGGTCCGCGTGCACGACCCCGAGGCGATCGACAACGCCCGGGCGGTCCACCCCGAGCTCCAGTACGCCCTGGACGTGGCCAAGGCCTGCGAGCGGTCGGACGTCGTCCTGCATCTGACGGAGTGGCCCCAGTACCGGGACCTGGACCCCGCCGTGCTCGCCACAGCGGTGCGTTCCCCGGTCCTGGTGGACGCGCGGAACACCCTGGACCCGGTCCGGTGGCGCTCCGCGGGGTGGTCGGTCCACGCCCTGGGCCGTCCGGGAGCCGGCTGAGGGACGGGAGGTGGAATCCATGCGTGTCGTCGTGTCCGGCGGAAGCGGCTTCCTGGGATCGCATCTGTGCGAAGCGCTGCTGAGCAGAGGTGACAGTGTCTGCTGTCTGGACAACCTCTCCTCCGGCAGACCGGTCAACATCGCCCACCTGCGCCACGACGCCCGGTTCGCCTTCGAGTCGTGGGACGTCACCGAGAGCTTCAGCGTGTCGGGGGACGTGGACGCCGTGGTGCACCTCGCGAGCCCCGCGTCCCCGGTCGACTACCAGCGCTTCCCGCTGGAGACCCTGGCCGCGGGCAGCAGGGGCACGGAGAACATGCTGCGTCTCGCCGACCGTCACTCGGCGCGGTTCGTCCTGGCGTCCACCAGCGAGGTCTACGGCGATCCCCAGGTGCATCCGCAGGACGAGGACTACTGGGGACACGTCAACCCCATCGGACCCCGCAGCGTCTACGACGAGGCCAAGCGCTTCGCCGAGGCCCTCTCCATGGCGTACCGGCGCACCCGGGCGGTCGACGTGGGCATCGTCCGCATCTTCAACACCTATGGCCCCCGCATGCGTTCCTACGACGGACGGGTGGTCTCCAGCTTCATCCGGCAGGCGCTGCACGGGGAGCCGCTGACCCTCTTCGGGGACGGCAGCCAGACACGGAGCTTCTGCTACGTCGACGACATGGTCCGGGGCCTGATCGCCATGATCGACTCGCACCGGCCGGGGCCGTTCAATCTCGGGAACCCCAGCGAGTGGACCGTGCGCGAGCTCGCGGAACTCGTCGTCGTGGTCACCGGATCACGCAGCCCACTGCGCTACCTCCCCCTGCCCGTCGACGACCCGGTCCGCCGGCGCCCGGTCGTCTCCCGCGCGCGAGAGGCACTCGGCTGGCACCCGCGAGTGTCCCTGGAGCAAGGGCTGCGGGACACCGTCGACTGGTTCGCGGCGCAGTCGCGGACACCCGTACGACCATCGGATCAATCCCCTGTGGGGCGGCCGTCATGAAAGCACTCGTCCTGTGCGGCGGAGCGGGCACCCGGCTCCGGCCGATCACGCACACCTCAGCCAAACAACTGGTGCCCGTGGCCAACAAACCCGTGCTCTTCTACGGACTCGAGGCGATCGCGGACGCCGGCGTCCGGGAGACCGGGATCGTGGTCGGGGACACCGAGCGCGAGATCCGAGCCGCGGTCGGCGACGGCTCCGCCTTCGGGCTGGACGTCACCTACCTGCACCAGGACGCCCCGCGCGGACTCGCCCACGCCGTCGTCATCGCCCGGGACTTCCTCGGCGACGACGACTTCGTGATGTACCTCGGCGACAACTTCATCGTCGGCGGCATCTCCGGCGTGGTCGACGACTTCCGCCGGGAGCGGCCGGACGCCCGCATCCTGCTGACCCACGTGTCCGAGCCGACGGCCTTCGGCATCGCCGAACTCGACGCGGACAACCGGGTGGTGGGCCTGGAGGAGAAGCCGCAGGAGCCCAAGAGCGATCTCGCGCTGGTCGGCGTCTACCTCTTCACCCCGGGCGTGCACGAGGCCGTGCGCTCCATCGAGCCCTCGCGGCGCGGTGAACTGGAGATCACGGACGCTCTGCAATGGCTGCTCGACCGCGGGTTCGACGTGCGCTCCACGACGATCTCCGGCTACTGGAAGGACACCGGGAACGTCACCGACATGCTGGAGGTCAACCGTTCCGTCCTGGAGACGGTCGCACCGCGCGTCGACGGCAGCGTCGACGAGGCGAGCGAGATCATCGGCCGGGTCCGCATCGAGGACGGCGCCAAGGTGTTCGCCAGCCGGATCGTCGGCCCGGCCGTCATCGGCGCCGGCACCGTCATCGCCCACTCCTACATCGGCCCCTTCACCTCGATCGCGGAGGACTGCCGGATCGAGGAGAGCGAGATCGAGTACTCCATCGTCCTGCACAGGGCGTCCATCGTCGGCATGCGCCGCATCGAGGTCTCCCTGATCGGCCACAACGTCGAGGTGACCCCCGCGCCCCGCACGCCTTCCGTGCACCGGCTGGTGCTCGGGGACCACAGCAAAGTGCAGATCCCGACATGACCACGACCCGGGTCCTGGTCACCGGCGGAGCCGGATTCATCGGCTCCCACTACGTCCGCACCCTGCTCGGCCCGGACGGTACGCCGGACGTGGCCGTCACGGTGCTCGACAAACTCACCTACGCCGGGAACCCCGCCAATCTCGACGAGGTCCGCGACGCCCCCGGATTCGCCTTCGTCCAGGGCGACATCTGCGACGCGGAGCTGGTCGGCAAACTCGTCTCCGAACACGACGAGGTCGTGCACTTCGCAGCGGAGTCCCACGTCGACCGGTCCATCCTGGGCGCGGACGCCTTCGTCCGTACGAACGTCCTCGGCACCCAGACGCTCCTGGACGCGGCACTGCGCCACGGCCTCAGGACCTTCGTGCACATCTCCTCCGACGAGGTCTACGGCTCGATCCCCGAGGGCTCCTGGCCGGAGACCGACCCGCTGTGCCCCAACTCGCCCTACGCGGCGTCCAAAGCGGCCTCGGATCTGATCGCGCTCGCCCATCACCGCACCCACGGCCTCGACGTCCGGGTCACCCGTTGCTCCAACAACTACGGCCACCACCAGTTCCCCGAGAAGGTCATCCCGCTCTTCGTCACCCGCCTCCTGGACGGCGGGAACGTCCCCCTCTACGGCGACGGACTCAACGTCCGCGACTGGGTCCACATCGACGACCACGTCCAGGGCATCGAACTCGTCAGGCGGAGCGGCCGGCCCGGCGAGGTCTACAACATCGGCGGAGGCAACGAACTGTCCAACCGTGACCTCACCGGCCTGCTCCTCGCCGAGTGCGCGGCCGACTGGGACAGGGTGACCTACGTCGAGGACCGCAAGGGACACGACCGCCGCTACTCGGTCGACTACGCGAAGATCCGCGACGAACTGGGATACCGGCCGCGCAAGGAACTCGCCGCCGGCATCGCGGAGACCGTCGACTGGTACCGCACCCACCGAACGTGGTGGGAGCCGCTGCGGCCGACGGCCGCGAGCGCGGCGCCATGACCGGCCGCTGGCTGGTCACCGGGGCCGAGGGCATGCTGGGTCACGAGGTCGTCGCCCGGCTCACGGCCCGCGGGATCCACACCCTCGCGGCCGGCCACGGGCGGCTCGACATCACCGACCGCGACGACGTCCGCGACGCCCTCGACCGGTACCGGCCCTCGGCCGTGGTCAACTGCGCCGCCTGGACGGACGTCGACGGGGCCGAGACCAGCGAGCCCGAGGCACTCGCCGTCAACGGACACGGTCCCGCCCGCCTCGCCGAGGTGTGCCAGGGACGCGGTACGGTCCTGCTGCACGTCTCGACCGACTACGTCTTCCCCGGTGACGGCACCCGTCCCTACACGGAGACGGACACCCCGGGGCCGCGCACCGCCTACGGGCGGACCAAGCTCGCCGGGGAGCGCGCCGTGCTCGACTCGCTCCCCGAGACCGGGCATGTGGTGCGCACCGCCTGGCTGTACGGGGCGGGCGGCCGCAACTTCGTCCGCACCATGATCCACCTGGAGGAGACGCGGGACGAGCTCCAGGTCGTCGACGACCAGCGGGGGCAGCCCACATGGGCCGGCGACGTGGCCGACCGGCTGATCCTGCTGGGAAGTTCGGCGCTCGCCGGGGCGGCGCCGCCCGGTGTCTACCACGCGACCGCCGGGGGAGAGGCGACCTGGAACCAACTGGCCCGCGAGGTCTTCCGGTTGCTGGGCGCGGATCCCCGCCGGGTGCGCCCGTGCCGCACCACCGGGCTCGCGCGGCCCGCCTACAGCGTTCTCGGCCACGCCCGCTGGGCTGCGGCCGGACTCCCGGCGCCGCGGCACTGGCGTCAGGCGCTGGCCGACGCGTTCCCCTCGCTGCTGGAAGCCGAACGCAGCGCCCGGCAGGCCTCGTAGGAGGGCAGCAGTCCCTGGCTCTGCGCCGCGGCCAGGGTGGGCGCCGCGGCGTCCTTCTCGGACAGCACGGGATCCCCGGTCACCGGCCAGTCGATGCCCAGCGTCGCGTCGAGGGGGTGGACGCCGTGCTCCGCATGCGGTGTGTATCCCGTGGAACACAGGTAGACGACCGTGCTGTCGGCGGCCAAGGAGAGGAAGGCGTGGCCGAGGCCCTCCGAGAGATAGACACACCGGTGGGCGTCGTCGTCGAGCCGCACGGTCTCCCACTCACCGAACGTGGGAGAACCCGTCCGGAGGTCCGCCACGACGTCCAGCACCGCACCGCGCACACACGTCACGTACTTGGCCTGCCCCGGCGGCACGTCGGCGAAGTGCACGCCACGCAGCACCCCCGGCGCCGAGACGGAGCAGTTCGCCTGCGCGAGACCGAGATCGCGTCCGACGGACTCGCGGAAATCGACGCTCGTGAACCATTCGTGGAAGGACCCCCGCCGGTCCGCGAACAGCCGTGGTTCGTGGACCCAGGCTCCTTCTATCCTCAGCGGCTTCACGCGGACCACGTCCTTCCGCCCTGTGCGACCGGGCCGGCGGGACCCCGGATTCACCTGGTCATAACGGGAATTCTAGCTCCGTTCGCCGTATCCTGGAGGTGCGGCAATAACACGGCGGCGTGGCTTCGATCATGAATTCACCCATCGAGGACTACGCCCTCATCAGCGATCTGGAAACCGCTGCCATGGTGAGCAGGGGCGGTTCCATCGACTGGCTGTGCCTGCCTCGATTCGACTCGCCGGCCTGTCTGGCCGCGATGCTGGGGACACCGGACAACGGATTCTGGCGGATCGCACCGGTGTCCCGGGCGGCGCACGCGCGCTGCGCGAGCCGGGCGTACCGGCCGGACACCCTCATCCTCGAGTCCCGCTGGGAGACGGCCACGGGCGCCGTGCGGGTCGTCGACTTCATGCCGCCGCGCAGTCGACTGCCGTGCATCGTGCGCGTGGTGGAGGGCCTTTCCGGCTCGGTTTCCATGCGCAGCGAACTGCGGCTGCGCTTCCATCAGGGCAGGGTGCTGCCGTGGATCCAGGCCGACGAGGCCTGCACGGTGGCGGTCGCCGGGCCGGACGCCGTCTGGCTGAACACGGAGGGCCTGGCGCCCGAGCCCGGCGGCGGGAACTCCACGGTGCACGACTTCACCGTGCGGGCCGGACACAGCACGACCTTGACCTTCGTGTGGGCGCCTTCGTACCGGACCGCCCCGCCCGCACCGCTGTCCCTCCCGGCCGAGACGGTGCTCAGGGAGACCAGCGACTTCTGGCGGCTCTGGGCGTCCCAGTGCCGGTACGAGGGCCCCTGGCGCGATGCCGTGATGCGGTCGCTGATCACGCTCAAGGCGCTCACCTACGCGCCCACCGGCGGCATCGTCGCTGCCCCGACCACCTCGCTGCCCGGCTCCATCGGCGGCGAACGCAACTGGGACCACCGGCACTGCTGGCTGCGCGACTCCGCGCTGACGTTGTCCTGCCTGCTGCGAGGCGGCTACCGCGACGAGGCCACGGCCTGGCTGGGGTGGCTCGTACGGGCCATCGCCGGAGAACCCGCAGATCTTCAGACGGTGTACGGCGTGGCCGGACAGCGGCTGCTCCCGGAGACGGAGGCGCCGTGGCTGTCCGGCTACGAGGGCTCGCGTCCGGTCCGCTTCGGGAACTCCGCGGTGAGTCAGTTCCAGCTGGACGTGTACGGCGAGGTGCTCGACGCGCTGCTGCTGTCGCTGCGCGCGGGCATCCCGATGCCGGGCCATGTGTGGACTCTGGTGGAGGCCATGATGGACCACCTCGGCCGTCAATGGCGCGAGCCGGACCAGGGTCTGTGGCAGGTGCGTGGTCCGGCGCGGCAGTTCGTCCACTCCAAGGTCATGACCTGGGTGGCGGCGGACCGTGCGCTGCGGATGGGTGAGCTGCTCGGCAGGAACGGTTCTTCCGCCCGGTGGCGGACCCTGCGCGACGAGGTTCACCGGCAGGTGTGCCGGGAGGGATGGGACGCGGGACGGGGGGCCTTCGTCCAGTCCTACGGTTCGCCGGCGCTGGACGCCTCGGCGCTGCTCATCCCGCGGCTGGGCTTCCTGCCCGCCGGGGACGGGAGGGTGCGCGGCACGGTGCGGGCGATGGGGGAGCTGACGCACGGCGGGTTCGTGCGCCGGTACGCCTCGAACGGCCAGGGGCTGCACGGTGTGGACGGGATGCCCGGGCGCGAGGGCACGTTCGTGGCGTGTTCCCTCTGGTACGCGGACGCGCTCGCGACGACCGGGCGCCGCGAGCAGGCGACGGAGATGTTCGAGCGGGTACTGGGGATCCGCAATGACCTCGGTCTGCTCTCGGAGCAGTGGGATCCCGACGCCGGCCGCCAACTCGGCAACGCGCCGCAGGCGTTCAGCCACCTGGCGCTGGTGGAGACGGCGTACCTGCTGTCGGAGCCGGAGCCGGAGCCGGAGCCGGAGCCGGAGCCGGAGCCGGGGTCGGGGTCGAAGTCGCTGGCGTAGGCCGTTGTGGCGGGAAGCCCGTCCGGGAGATGCCGGCCCCGGGCCGGTGTGCGGTCAGTCCTTGGCCGACGCGCGACGGGGAGATCCGGTGTAACCGTGCGGGTTGAGCTGCTGGAACCGCCAGGCGTCCCGGCACATGTCGGCGAGGTCCCGCGAGGGGCGCCAGCCCCAGGCGCGGGCGACGGCGGAGGCGTCTGCCACGAGCTCGGCGACGTCTCCGGGACGGCGTGCCACGATCTCGTACGGAACGGGACGGCCGCATGCGTCGGAGAAGGAGGCGATCACGTCGAGGACCGAACTCCCCTTGCCTATGCCCAGGTTGTACACGCGCATCCCCGTTCCGTCCGCGAGGTGGTCGAGTGCGACGCGATGGGCCTCGACGGTGTCCATGACGTGCAGATAGTCGCGGACGGCGGTCCCGTCCGCCGTCGGGTAGTCGTCACCGAACACGCGCAGACGTTCGCGTCGTCCGATCGCCACTTGGGCCAGGTTCGGCAGCAGGTTCTCCGGGGAGCCGCTGGGGTCCTCGCCGAGGAGGCTGCTGGGATGGGCGCCGGCCGGATTGAAGTACCTGAGACACAGCACGGTGTACTCGGGGCGACGGCGGCAGACGTCGGCGAGGATCTGTTCGCAGATGGCCTTGGACGCGGCGTACGGATTCGTGGGCCGGGCCGGGGTCGACTCGTCGAGCGGTCCATGGCCGGCGTCGCCGTAGACGGAACAGGACGAGGAGAAGACGAGCTGGTGCACCCCGTGCTCGTGCATCGTGTTCAGCAGCGCGGTCGTCCCTCCGACGTTGGTGTCGTAGTAGTCGATGGGCATCCGTGTCGACGTGCCGACGGCCTTGTGCGCGGCGAAATGCACGACGGCGTCCACAGAGTGACGGTCGAAGACGGCCGACAGGGCGCGTCGATCACGGATGTCCAGCTCATAGACGGTGCCGAGGAATCGGCCGGCGATGCGTTCCACGCGGGCGAAGACCTGTGGCCTGCTGTTGGAGTAGTCGTCGACCACGATCAACTCGTAGCCGTGGTCGAGCAGTTCGACACAGGCGTGACTGCCGATGAATCCTGCGCCGCCCGTGACGAGGATGGTCGAGGGGGCACTCATGGCCCGGCTCCTTCGTGTGCGCGGGCGACGTTGTATGTTTACGGCGTATATCTACAACTGTGCCCCCATCTGCCCCATGCGTCAAGCGGCGCTCGGACTGCCTGGCGCGAGGCCGGGACGCGCATCGCCGGCCTGCACCGCCCGCCCGGGTTCCCCGCCCGGAACCCCGAGCCCGGGCGTGGTCCACCGCCTGGTTCCTCAGGTGACCAAGTGATCCGGAGGCGGCTCCCACGGAAACACGCAGGTCAGCCGAAAAGGGCGCAGTTGACCGCGTCCATCAGAGCCGCGCCGGTGTGGTGCGCCTGCTTGCTGAGGGTGGACGTCGCGAAGAAGAAGGCGGCCGTGCGTCGGCCGGTGGAGTCGGTGACGTTGTAGGTCGCATAGCCCGGGACGACGCCGACGTGGTCCCAGACCGCGCCGCAGGAGGTCTTCGCCGTCTCGATGCCCAACCCGTAGCCGAGCTCGTCCGGGTCCCCGGGCCCGTTCTCCGGCACGGTGGTGCGCATCTCGGCCAGCTGGGCGGCGGGCAGCAGGCGGCCCGACATCAGCGCGCCGTAGAAGCGGGACCAGTCGCCGGCGGTGGACACGATCGCGGCATCCGCTCCGTCTGCCGTGACGTAGTCGCCGGTGACGTCCACGTGGTCGTCGTGCTGAGGCCCGGCGTAGTCCCTGAACTCATCGGGGACGTCCGGTGGCATGTGGGCCGCGTCGGGCTCGTAGCCGTGCGCGTGCCGGTCGTGCCAGGCGGAACCGGTGGCGTAGAAGGTGTGCCGGAGCCCCAGGGGTCCGGCGATCCGGTCCCGCACCAGCGCCGCAAGGTTCTTACCGGTGGCCTTCTCCAGGACGGCGCCGATCGCGATGTAGTTGGTGTTGCTGTACGACCACTCGGTGCCGGGCTCGAACAGTGCCGGGTGTCCGCTCACCAGGCTCAGGATTTCCGTCGACGTCCAAACGTGGGGGTCCCGGCCGGTGAGGGCCGGTGCGAGAGCGGGGTCCTCGGTGTAGTCGAACAGCCCACTGGTGTGGTTGAGCAGCATGCGCAGGGTGATCGCTCTGCCGTCGCGCACCTGGCCGGGCAGCCACCTGTCGACCGGGTCGGTGAGGGCGAGTCTGTGCTCAGCGACCAGTTGCAGGACGAGGGCAGCCATCACCGTCTTGGTGTTGGACGCTTCTCGCACCTCGTCGTCCGCCCTCAGCCGATGGTCTTTCTTCGTCCAGGCGGCCTGCTCGGAGATCTCGATGGGCCTGCCGTGACCGTCGTCCACCCGCACGATCACCCCAGGCACTCCTTCCTCGACCAACTTCCGCGCCAGCGCCTGCAGGTGAGCGCGTGTCTCCGCAGTGCCGTCCTGCCGGACCGTCGAGAGCGTCCGAGGCCCGGCGGCCGTGGTCTCATGGATCGTGTTCGCGCTCGCCGGGGTCGCAGCGAGGGGCACGACGAGGGCGACGGACACCGCGACTGCTGCTCCCGCGCGAAACCCCGTCAGTTGCAGACGCCGTCGAACACGCGTATTCGGACGCAATTCATGCTCCTTCGAGAATCCTGGAAGGTCGTAGGGCACGATCGGGGTACGGCGAGGAGGTCAAGGGAGTCCGCCCTGCGAGTTGTCGCCCGGCTCCGGGGCGAAGCTCCGACGGGCCCTGCGCCGCTCTGGGCAACCCTCCGGAGGGTAGCCGAAGGCGGGCGAAAAGGGATTCCCGCTGACGATGCCGATCCGGACCGCGAGCCGACCCGGCTTCACCGGCTCCCTGGACGCCCTCCGGCAACAAGTCGAGCCGCCCAAGCCCCTCTGCGCGCCCTCCCGCGACGGCAGGGGACAGGACGCCGGGACTGCCGGCACGTGCCCTGTGAGCACCCTGCGCCTCGGGTGCGGGCACATTGCAACGTCCTGTCTCAGTTGCGTCGATCTGTCGTTTGCGCTGGTAGGGGTGGTTTCGGCGAGAGCGGAGGGCCTTGCTAGTGTCCGCGGGTGAGATCACGGATACCTGCGCCTTCAGCGGCGGCCCGGTTCGGATGGCTCGACACGGTCCGGGGGATCGCGGCCCTGACTGTGGCCCTGCACCACTTGAGCGGCGAGCTGTTCGTGGGCCTCGGTGCGGCCGTGCGCCAGTGGTTCGACCCCGGCATCTTCGGCGTCATGGCGTTCTTCCTGGTCAGCGGCTACATTGTGCCGGCCTCCCTGGAACGCCGGGGAGATGTGCGGGCGTTCTGGATCGGACGGCTGTTCCGGCTCTACCCCCTGTGCATCGTGGTCTTCGTCGCCGCGGCCGTGCTGGTGCCGCAACGCTTCTCCGCCGTGGATGTCTCGGTGCATACGCACCCGTTGCTGGCCTCAGTCGCCAACGCCACCATGCTGCAGGACCTGCTGGGTCTGCGCAGCGGGCTGCCGGTGATGTGGACGCTGACCTACGAGATGGTCTTCTACTACCTGGTCACGCTGCTGTTCATGGGCGGCGCCCACCGCCGCAGCGGGCCGGTGGCAGTGGTGTTCGCCGGGGCGGCCCTGCTGCTGGGACCGTGGGCGGCGGAGTGGAGCCTGCGGCCTGAGTTCACCGTGAGGCAGTTGGTCGCGGGGACCGCGCTGGTCGTAATGGTGGGCCTGCTGTTCCTGCTCACCGAGCGTCGTGCGGCGCAGCTGACGGGAGCGGCGCTCCTGACGGGGCTCGGTCTGGTCCTCATGGTCGCGGACGGGCGGTCGACCCCCTGGGAGAGCCTGCTGATCCTGGCCACGATGTTCAGCGGGACCGTGATATATCGTGCCGAACAAGGACAGCTGCGCCGGAGTGCGGCGTGGGCGTACTGCGGTTCCGTCATCGTGGCCGGTACGTTCGCCGGGCTGCTCTACGACGACAAGCAAGCCCAGATCCGCACCTGGACCGCCTCGCCGATCGCCTGGGTCAGCGCCTTCCTGGCGGGCTGGGCGCTGTTCGGCGTGGCCCTCCTCCTGCGCCACCGCCGGATGCCCGGTGCCCTGACCTGGCTCGGCCTGGTCAGTTTCTCCGTCTACCTGCTGCACCGGCCGCTGATCGCCGCGATGTCCTGGCTCATGGAGAAGACCGGGCATCCCCACAGTACGGTCCACCAGCTGACCTGGGTGGCCGCCTTCCTGTCGACTCTGCTCCTGCTGAGCGCGGTGACCTATCACCTGGTGGAGCTGCCGGGGCAGCGGCTGGCCCGCCGGCTGCTGGCTCGCCGGTCCGGTCCGCCTACGGGGAGCGGACCGGCCGTTCCCGAGACGCCGAAGGAGTACGAGGGCGCCGGTAGCAGGGGGAGGCCGTCCTCTTGACCCAGGGCGGCCACAGTCGCCGGTCGCGGTACGGGCGGACAGCCAGAAGGCCTGGCAGCCTCAGGGCATCGTAGGGAGAGCGTGACGCGGACCGGGCCAGTGGTCCGCGACTCAAGCGCCGTAGCAACGGCAGAGTCGTGGGCACATCGTCCGGCGGCCGTCTGAGGGTCGACGGCGCCGCCGGTTTCGGAAGACCGTCTGCTCGGAGGTGTGATCGTGCCGCCGGTGAATCGCTCCGGCGCAGGGGCAGGCGTGGTGGCCGGTCAGGGGTGCGCGGCAGGCTGAGCACCTGCGGCAGGGGGATTCCCGTGGAAGGACTCGGCGCGGGGGGCGGCAACGACGTCGGCTGACGCGGCCGAGGCCGATTCCACTTCGAGGAAAGTCGAAATGCCCGCGGCCCGCTCCGTGATCGGGGGATAACTGTCACTGCTCCCAACGGGGGGAGTCACACCCAGCACCGCTGAGGGAGTCAAGTGAGCCGAGCATGTTCCTCGCACATCAACCGGGCCGACGGCCCGATCCGGTTACCACGGTGTCCGGGCCGCTACCGGCAGCCGCTCGGCGTCGTCGGCGCACCACAGCAGGGCAGCACCGGCCATGATCAGGTTCCGAGGTCCGGCCGGGCTGTCCGGCCTGGGCGCGAGCGCGATACGCGCCGTGGCGCAGCAGGATCGATTCACCCCCTGACGGGGCCAGGCGAGGGGGCGGCGGTTCCACTGCTGGACCGCCTCGTCGACCAGCCGAGAGCAGCGGTACTCCGGGACACGTGAACCGGCGCCGGCCCGCTCACCGCAGTCAGCCGCGGTCGTCACCACCACAGCCGGAACGGACGAATCCGCCGTCATCCACGGTGTTCCGCGAGGCGCGAATGCCGCAGAACAGTTGCCTCGGGCGATGCGTCTCAGCCTGCCCGTACCTCGCACCTCCGTACGCTCCGGCAAGTCGCTGCGCAGCGGCCAGCCAGCCCTCCCCCCCCCACATCACCGCACCCACCCGGCCTTCGCCGGCCGACCTGCCGCGCCGTATGCCGGCCTGCTTCCGCATCACCGATCAAGGAGGACGAGTGGAGAACGTCCCGGAGACCGTCCTGTACGAAGGGCGTGACCTGGCGCGCATGCACGAGGCCGTGGCCGCCCAGTTCGCCCCGCACCGGCTGAGACTGCTCGGGAAGGAGGCCGGGCCGGCCCGCTTCCGGGTGAGCAACTCGCAAGGTGACATGGCCCTTTACCGCTTGGGCCACGGGGCAGACGTCGAGATACGCACCGTCGTGCAACAGGGCCTGTATCTGATCCACATCCCCCTGGCCGGCCGCAGCGCTCTGGTCGTCGACGGAGAGCCCGTGGCCACCGCGCAGGACGTCGTCAGCCCGGGACAGCGGATGGAAATCCGCCGTTCCCACGACAGCGACATGATGATCCTGCGCATCCCGCGACCGGTTCTCGACCGGGCGATCGAGTTGCGAGGCATTCCCGTCGCCCCGGGCGCCCCGGTCCGGTTCACGCCCGCCATCGACATCCGACGCCCCGGCTCACGGGCCTGGCTGGACACGTTGCACGCCTATGCCGAGGCGTTGAAGAGCGGGCTTCTCGCCTGCTCGCCGCTCGGGACGCGTCACTTCGAACAGTTGCTGGTGCACGGACTGCTGGACAGCCAACCCAGCGGCATCAGTGAATCCCTGCGGCGTTCCTCCAGGCACGCCGCACTGCCGGGCGCACTGCGCCGGGCGATGACGTACTGCGATGAGCATGCCGGCGAACCGCTGTCCATTGCCGACATGGCGCTCGCCTCGGGGCTGAGCGTCCCGGCACTGAGGGCCGCCTTCCGAGCCCACCTCGGCACCACCCCGCTGCTGTACCTCCGCAGGGTCAGGCTCGACAGCGCCCACCAGGACCTGCTCGCGATCGCCGAGGGCCGACGCGACGGCACGGTCACCGACGTGGCACTGCGCTGGGGGTTCGTCCATCTCGGACGCTTCGCTGCGCTCTACAAGGCCACCTACGGCACTGTGCCGTCCAAAACGGCCGGTGTCCGTGACTATCCGGAAAACGCTCGAATCCGGTCCGCCTGTGGATAGTTCGTCAACTGCCGCGCGTCTAGCGTTACTTGAACAAGAACGGGTCCGTCCGGACCCGGCCGGCCGGCCGGGGATTCCGGGCCGGTCCACAGATACGGGAGGAGAGACCATGAGCACTCTTACCGCTGTTGCCGACAAGCTGCTGAGCCACATCGTTCCGAGTCGGGCGGCGCACGCCACGTCGTCCGGTGCCAATGGCTGTTGGATCGAGCAGAGGGTCTGCAACCCTCACTGCCCCTTCTGGTACTGGAAGGAAGACCTCCACTGGAGGTGCAGCGACGGGAGCACCTTCGTGTCGCAGACGGGCTGCACGGACTCGGACAACTGCTGAGCCGTGCCCGCCTGTCGGCACAGTGACGTGACATGAACGAAGCGTCGCGCCCCGGTGATAGCGGGGCGCGACGCCTCTCTTCCAGAGGTGAACCCTCCATGGCCCATGTTCTCATTTCCTGTCGTGCCTTCATCACCCTCGTGTTCGTGCTCTCCGTGGCGGGCAAGGTCAAAGGCCGGCACGCATTTCGCGGATTCACCGATTCGGTAGGGGCGTTGGCTCCTCGCCTTCCCGCAGGGCCTGCCGCGGTGTCGGTGATCACCGCAGAAGCACTGACCGTCGTCCTGCTCGCGCTGCCTATGACGCCTCTTGCCGGATTCGTCCTTGCCACCGGACTGCTGAGCGCCTTCTCCGTGGCGATCGGTGCGAGTGTGCGGCGCGGCGAGCAGGTCGCATGCCGCTGCTTCGGCGCGGCCTCCACCGCTCCTGTGGGCCCCGCGCATCTGATCAGGAACGCGTTCCTGCTGGCCGGTTCGCTGGCAGGCCTGCTCTGCGAGCTGATGGCGGGCGGGGATGCCGTGGGGATCGCGGGCGTGACCACCTCGTTCGTGTTCGGTGCCGCGGCCGCCGGCGTGACGCTGCTCACCGACGACATCTCCCGGCTGTTCCGGCCGCTCCGGCAAGAAGGGTAAGAACCATGTCGTACGTCATCGCACTGACGGCTCTGTTCGGGGCTCTGTGCGTGCTGAACATCATGCTCACCGTGGGGGTCCTGCGGCGGCTGCGCGAGATCGAGGAGCGGACCGCCTACAGCGGACTGGATCTGACGCCGGGTCCCCTCGACGTGATGCTGGCGGTGGGCGAGCAGGTGGGCGAGTTCACCACCGTCACCACCGAGGGCGAGCATCTCTCCGACGCCTTCCTGTCGGACGGCCACACGGTGGTCGGCATCTTCGCGCACGGCTGCGGCAAGTGCGACGAGCGGCTGCCGGAGTTCGTCTCGTTCGTCCGGGCGCACGGAATCTCCCGCGAGCGGGTGCTGGCCCTGATGGTGGGGACGCCCGAGCAGGTCGAGGCGAAGCGGGCGCTCGCCGAACCCGTGTCCACCGTGGTGATCGAGGAACTGGACGGTCCGGTGTCCCTGGCTCTGGCCGCACGGGTGTACCCGGCGCTCGCGGTGATCGGACCGGACAAGGTGGTCCGGGCGACGGGTTCACTGATCAGGCACGTGTCGTCCTTGGTGGACGCGTGACGACAATGCAGGGAATCCTCAAGGCGCTGAGGCTGACCTGGCGTGCCTCACGCGGGGGAACCTGCGTGCTGGCGCTGCTCACCCTCGTGAGCGCCGTGACTCCGGTGGCCGCCGCCTGGCTGACCAAGTCGCTTCTGGATCTCCTCGCCCACGGAGGTGGAGCGCAACGCGGCCAGGTCGTTCTCCTGGCGGCAGGCCTGGCCGCCGCGGGGCTGTTCACCGGCTGCCTGCCCCAGCTGCTCATGTACGCCAACAAGGAGTTCGAGCGGGCCGTGGGCCTGCTGGCGCAGCAACAGCTCTACGAGGCGACCGGCCGGCTCGTGGGGCTGGCCCGGTTCGAGGACCCGGCGTTCGTGGACCGCTTCCGGCTCGCGCAGCAGCACGGCGGCGCCACTCCCGGCGTCCTGGTGGCCACCGTACTGTCCGTGGTGCGCGCGGTGGCCATGGCCGGCGGATTTCTGGGCTCGCTGCTGCTGCTGGCCTGGTGGCTGCCTGCGGTCGTCGTCGTGTCCGTCGTGCCCGTGCTGGCATCGGAGATGTGGCTCGCCAAGCGCCGGGTGAACGCCTACTGGCAGATCGGCCCGACGGAACGACGCGAGATCTTCTACCGGGAACTGCTGACGAACCTTCAGGCCGCCAAGGAGATAAGGCTGTTCGACATCGGCGGCCGGCTCTGTGCGCGGATGACGGGGGAGAGGGTCAAGGCCAACTCCGTCCGGGCCAGGCTCGACCGGCAGGAGCTGGCGGCTCAGACACTGGCAGGTCTCGTCACCGCGAGCAGCGCGGGCGCGGCTGTCATCTGGGCGGTGCTCGCGGCGCTGGGCGGACGGATCTCCCTGGGCGACGTATCGCTCATGATGGCGTCCGTGGCCGGAGTCCAGTCCGCGGGCTCCGGGCTCATGCGGGACATCGCCAAGTCCCATCAGCAATTGCTCATGTTCCGGCACTACCTGTCCATCGTCGATGGCGCACCGGATCTTCCGGTGGCGCAGAAGCCGACGCCGGTTCCCCCGCTGTCCTCGGGCATCGAGTTCCGGGATGTGTGGTTCCGCTACTCACCCGAACATCCCTGGGCGCTGCGGGGCGTCAGTTTCCGCGTCGGCCACGGGCGTTGCCTCGCACTGGTCGGACGCAACGGAGCGGGCAAGAGCACGATCGTGAAGCTGCTCTGCCGCATGTACGACCCCGAGCGGGGCGCGGTCCTCTGGGACGGCGTGGACCTGCGGGAACTGGACCCGACGGAGCTTCGGCGCCGGATCGGCGCGGTGTTCCAGGACTACATGACGTACGACCTGAGCGCCTACGAGAACATCGCGCTGGGCGATCTGCCCCACGCGTCGCCCGAGCGGGTGACGGAGGCGGCGCAGCGGTCGGGCGCAGACACCTTCGTCCGGGAACTGCCGCGCGGGTACGACACCTTGCTGTCCCGGATCTTCTTCCAGGGCGACGAGGAGGACGGAGACGGCGACCGGGGTGTGACGCTGTCGGGCGGCCAGTGGCAGCGGCTGGCCATTGCGCGGGCATATCTGCGCGGGCGCCAGGATCTGCTGATCCTGGACGAACCCAGCTCCGGTCTGGACGCCGAGACAGAGGCCAGGATCCATCGTCAGTTGCGTGAGTACCGCGGAAGCCGCACGAGCGTACTGATATCGCACCGGCTGGGATCGGTGCGGGAGGCGGACGAGCTGCTGGTCGTCGACGACGGTGAGGTGGCCGAGCAGGGCACGCACGACGAGCTGATCGCGCACGGAGGGCTGTACGCGGGGATGTTCGCGGCGCAGGCCGAGGGCTACCGGTCCAGCACCGTAGGGCCGGTCGGGAACGCCCCGGGGCCGCCCGTGGAGGCGAGGCGGTGACCTGGCTCATCGCTGCGGCGGCGATGACCGTGGTGCTCCTTGCCGCCGCTCGGGCGACGCTGACCTGGGTCCGCCGGGCCGTCGTTCTGGTGCTGGTGCACGGCCGGAGCATGAGTCCGGCCTATCTGCCGGGTGACTGGGTGGTGGGCCGGCGTGTGGCGGCGGCGCGGCTGCGCCGCGGCGACGTGGTGATCGTCGACATGCCGCCGACCGGTCGGGCACCTGAGGGCCACACCCTGCTGGGCCGGCTGACGATCAAGCGGGTCGCGGCCCTGCCGGGCGATGCCCTGCCCGCAGGCGTGCTGGGCGGGGGGCCGGGCGCACCGGTGCCTGCCGGTCATGTGGTCGTCCTGGGTGACAACCAGGCCCTGAGCACGGACTCCCGGCATCACGGGCCGGTGCCGTCGGCGTGGGTCGTCGGCAGGGCGGTGCGCAAGGCGCATTTGCCTGGGATGAGGACGGTCCAACCGCGGGACGCGACTCGCAAGCGCCGTTCTGGTGCCGTCGAGCACCGCTCCGGTGCCGGAAACGAGCCTGCCGCGCCATCTGACTGAACGCCGGGGTTGCCAGTTCACCCATCGAATCACAGCCCTCGTCCGTTCCCCTTCGAGCCCGTGGATATGCTCGCGCCATGCGACGACAGGGACGAATGGCCAAGGTGGCTCTCTGGCTGGTGGTTTGGGCCGTGTTCACCGTCGTCATGCGCTATGCCACCGGCTTCGCGGGCACCTACAAGGGCTGGTCGACCACCGCGGTGACCTCCGCTCTGGTGGTGGCCTCCTGGTGCCTGGTCCCGTGGTGGCGGTCCCGCAGGGAGCGCAAAACCACAGCGCAGTAGCCAGACGACGAGCTCGGAGCGCCGGAACCGGTCAAGTGCGCATCCGGATGGACGAATTGTGGGCGACGGCGGGCGGGTCGGATGGATGGGCCGACGCGGTGGATTTTGGCAGCGCAACGCGTTGGTACGGGTTGACGGCCGCTCTGCGGGCCGAGCCGGTGCCGGGCGGCCGCTCCGCGGGCCGGGCGAGGTGTGGGCGGCGGTAGGCACGGACGATCTTCTGGGGACGGTCGCGGAGGCGGGTTCTTCGCCGGACGGGACGGCGGACCGCGCGGCGTGACGGACGGGATCGCCCCCCCGCGTCGCACACTGGCGACGCCTCGCAGGGCACCGGGGACGGCAAACGGGGTACAAGGAGCAGCGACCTGGCAACGACATACGGCAAAGGCGGCGCCTCATGCAGTTCGACGACAACGCCCGTCTGGACACCTCCGAGGTGCAGGACGTGCGCGGCAGTCGGATCCCCGGTGGCGGTGCGACCATCGGCGGCGGAATCGTCGGCCTCGTCGTACTGGTCGTGGGACTCGTGCTCGGCATCGGCCCCGACCAGCTGGGCCTCTCCTCCGGTGGCGACCAGTCGGCGCCGGCCTCGTCCTCGCTCGCCCGGGTCGAACAGGCCTGCCGCACCGGACAGGACGCCAACACCAAGGACGACTGCCGCATCGTGGCGGTGGTCAACAGCGTTCAGGACTACTGGACACAGGAGTCGGCCCGCGGCCAGGTCGCTTACACGAAGGCGTCGACGGTGCTCTTCAGCCGGCAGGTGAACACGGCGTGCGGCAACGCCACATCTGAGGTGGGGCCCTTCTACTGCCCCGGCGACCAGACGGTGTACCTCGACCTCGGCTTCTTCGACGAGCTGCGGACGAAGTTCGGAGCGACCGGCGGGCCCTTCGCGCAAGCCTACGTGGTGGCACACGAGTACGGGCACCATGTCCAGGACCTCCAGGGGACGCTGGGCAGGTCCCAGAACGGGCTGACCGGCGCCGACAGCGCCTCGGTCAAGACGGAACTGCAGGCCGACTGCTACGCCGGTGTGTGGGCGCACCACGCGACGACGGTCAAGGACGAATCCACAGGCAGGCCACTGATCACCAGCCTCACGGACGCGGACGTCAAGGACGGACTGGACGCGGCCGCGGCTGTCGGCGACGACCGCATCCAGGAGGAGTTCCAGGGGCGGGTGACCCCCGACACCTGGACCCACGGCTCGTCCGAGCAGCGGCAGCAGTGGTTCGGCGTCGGTTACCGCACCGGAGACATGGCCCGGTGCGACACCTTCCGCTGAGCGCCCCTCGGAGCCCGTGAGGCGGCGATCACGTCCCGCTCCCGATCGTCGTGGCACACCCGGCGAGGCGCCGGTCACCTGATTCCCCACCTCCCGGCCGGGGGTGCACTGCTCATCGAGGGCGGGAGGCAGGGTGCCCACGAACGACCGGTGCCGGCTCCTGTCTCCTCATGCACCCCGGCCCCTGTCAGCCGCGGGGCGGGCCGGAGGGCAGGTCGTACCGTACGAGCGACCGCGCGAACGGCTCACCGCTGCGCCGGGCATACGTCATCCGCTCGCGCACCTCCCGCAGAGTGCGCGGACGGTAACCGGGCCCGCAGCAGCAGCTCTTGTGGAAGCGGACACCGGCGTGCAGCAGAACGGACAGCGTCCGCCAGGCCGCGGTGTCCCGGCGGCGGGGTGGGGCGAAGGCGGAGCCCACGTGGATCAGCGGTCGCGTACAGCGGGGACAGATCCGCTCCCTGCCCTTGTCGTAGGGCTGCTTGTACGAGGCCCGGCAGGGCAGGCAGACATACGAGGTCTTCGCGTGAGCCATGTCAGCAGAGTAGGCCCCGTTCGTGCGGAACTCGACGGGATTTCGACACCGTGGGTGTCAACCGGTCGCCTCGGTCACACTCCGGTTCCTCCAGCCCGGAGCTGGTGCATCCTGGCCCGTTTCGCGATGTCCTGCACAAGCCATGAGGGTCCGCACCCGACGGAAGGCGCCGGCTGCGTGCCGTGCCGCACGCACTTCGCTCCTTGACCTTGCAGCCGCCATAACGCTGAAGATGAAGCCATGTTGTCGATTGGTGATTTCAGCGAAATGTGCAATCTGCCGCCGCAGACCTTGAGGTACTACCACTCGGAGGGTCTGCTCGTTCCGGCGGACGTCGATGAGCGGACCGGCTATCGCTCGTACACGTTCACGCAGGTCGAGCAGGCCATGCTGATCACTGTCCTGCGCGGCACCGGGATGAGCGTGAAGCTGGTGAGCCGTGCCCTCGACGAGCCGGAGACGGCTCTCGACCTGCTGCGGCAGCATACGCGGGAGGTGCAGCGGCAGCGGCGGGCCCAGGACGAGGCGATCGACGACGCGCGGGAGTTCTTCACGTCGCCTCCCGAGGTGAGCCTGCGCCGGGTGGACCGGATGACCGTGGTGTCCAAGCCGGTGCCGAGGCCGTCGGCCGGGGGCGAACCGTTCGACTGGGCCGCTGCCGACGCCGCTGTAGCTGCGACTGTCGACGACGTGGTCAAGGCAGTGGAGTCGTCCGGAGCCGTGGTGTCGGGGAGGCCGTGGCGGACCCTGGCGGTCGAGTCCGCGGAGCAGAGGAGCCGGACACTTGCCGGTGAGGGACCGCACTGGCTGGTGAAGCTTCCCGTCACGGTGGACGAGGGAGCGTCGTCGTTGCCGCGCGGTGTCGAGGTGCAGACCTTCGAGGCCCGGGACGAACTGTCGATATTCATGCCGGGCAGGAGTTCCATGGCCAAGTACGCCACCGCGCTCTCACGTCTGTTCACCCACCCCCTCGACGCCGCCTACGTCGACGTCTCCCGCCTGCGCCAGGTGCTGCACGACGACGGCGTCGAAACGGCCGCGGCGATCCGCAGGCTCGACGAGCCGAGCGTGCCCAGGTGATCGGGGCGTGGGGGAGGCGTGGTCGCGTCCCGGCTACCCTCCATGCGCGAAGGGCTGCCGCAGGCGCGGCTCTCCACGATGCCGGGCCGGCACGTCGAGGCGCTCGGCCACCTGGGCCACGCTGCATTCCAGACCGTCCGCTCGTCCGTGCACAGGCCGCTCGTCGGCAGGACCGCGAACCGTCCGCACCCCGCCGCCATGCACACGACGTCGGGGTGCAAGCATCGTGGCCCGAGCGTTGATCTGAGGAGTCGCAGTGGCTGTCATCCACCACACCACGATGAGTCCCACCAAGCTGGAGCTGCTCACCGAGTGGTTGCCGAGCCAGCCCTGGTATCAGGGAGGACCGGAGGCCGAACTCACGAAGGCCGGCGGCTTCCGTCTGGACGATCCGGACGGGGAGGTCGGCATCGAGTTCATGATCGTCACGGATGCCTCGGCGGACTCGCCGTGCACCTACCTGGTGCCGCTGACCTATCGTGGGGCTCCGCTCGACGGCGTGGACGACGCGCTGATCGGGACGTCCGAGCACGGCGTCCTCGGGACGCGGTGGATCTACGACGGCGTGCACGACCCGGTGCTTGTCGCATGCCTGACCGGCCTGCTCCGCGGCGAGATCGTCGCCCAGGCGCAGAGCGAGAGCGACACCCTGGAGCCGTCCGTGCGGGTGCGCGTCGCAGACCTTGCAACCGTGGTGCCCGCGGTCCACCGGGTGCTCCCTTCTCCCGTGTCCGCGGACGTGCCCGGAACGGTCGTCGCGTCCTGGCAGCGCCCGGACGGAACGCGCGCTGAGGGCGTCGTCGCCTCCGCCTAGTGCAGCGCTGCGTTAATCCTTCGGGGGCGCATGCGGCTTTGAGTGGGCCGCGCCGTCGTAGGTCCAGCGGTGGGAGGCCGGGGCGTGGGCTCGGTGGCCGGCGTCGGTGGGTGTGCCTTCGCGGCGTCGGTGACGGCTTTTCGTTTCCCGCGGGCTCCACCGGGCCGTCACCGCGCCGCCGCAGCGGGGCGGTTGCGCGTCAAAGACGTCCCCTCGGGGGTAGCAGTGGAAGAGTCGAGTTCCACGTACGGCCGATCGCCCGCTCAGGCCTCGCGCCTGAGCCGCCTCCACCTGCCTTCAACCACGCCCACCTCGATGCTTCCGACGGAACAGGAGCACGCCCATGCGCCTTTACGCCCAGACCCCGACGCGTCGGAGGCGTCAGGTACTCGCGGACCTGATCGCCGTCGCGTTGATCGCGGCCGCGGTGAAGTTCGCTCTGGCCGTGCACGACGCGATCACCCTGCTGGCCGAGCCGGGAAAGAAGGCGCAGAGCGCGGGCGACGGCCTCGCCGCCGGCCTCGACGACGCCGGTGACGCGGCCTCGAAAGTGCCCTTCGTCGGGGACTCGTTGAAGAAGCCGCTCCGGTCCGCCGCGCAAGCGGGCAACAGCCTCTCCGACGCCGGACAGTCCCTGCAGGACACCGTGGGTCGCGCGGCAACCCTGACCGCAGTGGCGCTGGTCGTCCTCGCGACGGCCTTCGTGCTGGCGCTGTGGCTGCCCCCACGCCTGCGCTGGATCCGCCGCGCCGCCACCACCCGACGCCTCTTCGACGAACCCGGTGGCGCCGACCTGCTCGCGCTGCGCGCTCTCACCGGACCGCAGCGTGAGCTCGCCGCAGTTCCCGCCCCGCCGGGTGGGCTCGCCGACGCCTGGCGCCGGGGGGACCAGCAGGTCATCTCCGACTTGTCCAAAGTCGCCCTCGGGCGGGAGGGCCTGCGGCCCTGACGGGCGTGACAGGTGTGACGGGTGTGACGGGCTGGACGGGAACTCTCCCACCACGCGCCGGGAGCCGGGAGCCGACAAAGGCTGCCGCTGTACGCCCCCTCCCGGTCCTTGTCGCTGTTTCGCCGTGATGGTCGCGTGGACCGTGGGCGTATGGGTGAAGCGGATGCACGGCGCCGACTTCGACGCTTCTCAGATGGCCAGTGCGGTCCGTGCCAGCCCGCGCAGCCAGGCGTGGGCGTGGTCGGTGTCGTAGCGCTGATGCCACGACAGGTATATGGGCGCCGACGGCAATTCGAGGGGGAGGGGGAGGACGACCAGGCCGAGGTCGGCGACCGCTGACCGCGTGGTGGCTTCGGGGACGCTGATCAGGATGTCGGAGTCACGCGCGAACTCCAGCGCGGCGGCTTCCGTCGGCGCGGTCGCCACCACGCGGCGGGTGAGGCCGAGCCGGGCGAGGGCGTCGTCGATGCCGTTCGTGAGGTTTCCTCGTCGCGAGACGGTGACGTGCTCGGCGGCGGCGTACTGCTGTGGGGTGACGGTCTTGACGCGGGTGAGGGGGTGCCCCTGCCTTGCGACGATGACGAGGCGGGTCTCGCCCACGTTCTCGGCGTGGACGTCCGGTGTGCTGGGGCGGTTGGCGTTCGCCTCCAGGTCGACCTCGCCGCGCCGCAGTTCGGGGGTGTCGGTGCTCGATTCCGCGACGAAGCGCAAGCGCACGCCCGGGGCCTGTTCGCGCACGGCGGTGAGCAGCGCGGGGCCGCTCAGGGCGACCAGGGAATCGTGCCAGCGGAGGGTGAACGTGCGCTCCAGCGTCGTCAGATCGAGTTCACGGCTCGGCGCCAGCACCCCCTGAACCTGATGCAGCAGCTCATGCACCTGTTCCCGGACGGCGATCGCATACGGCGTCGGGGTCATCGTGCGGCCGGTGCGCACCAGGATCTGATCCCCGGTCGTGCGCCGAATCCGGCCCAGGCTCCGGCTCATCGCGGGGGCGGTGACATGCAGGCGGGCAGCCGCTCCGGTCACGCTGCCCTCCTCCAGCAGCGCGTCGAGCGCGGCGAGCAGGTTCAAATCCAATTGCATGTGAGTAATCCTAGCCGTGCCTTACATGCATTTGAAGTTAATCGCCGGGATGCATACCGTTGAGGCGAAAGCGCAGGAAAACGCAGGCAGCAATGGGCAGTTCGGCCCTCGACCGGCCTCGCCACCCCTTCTCAGACGGGAGCACCACCATGTCCGAAACGCTTCAGACCACCGACGTCGCCCTCTCCGACGCCGAGCTGCTCGCCGAGACCGTGACCGCTGTGCGTGAGGCGGGTTCGGCGCTGCGCGAGCGTTTCGGCGAGGTGGTCCGCTACCAGAGCCGCGAAGAGCTGATGCGCGCGCTCGCCGTCAACGACGACACGGCCCTCGACATCCTGCGCCCCCGCCTCACACGCCTGCGCCCCGACGCCGGCTGGGTGGAGGACGAACTGGACGGCGGCGCGCTGCCGGCCGGCGAGTGGTGGGTCGTGGACCCGGCCGAAGGCAACGTCAACCATCTGCACGCCCTGCCGGAGTGGGCGGTGACCGCCACCCTCGTGCGGGAGAACCAGCCGGTGCTCACCGTGGTCCACCTGCCGTTGACCGGGGAGACCTACACCGCGCTCACCGGCGCGGGCGCCCACCTCGACGGCCGGCCGCTGCACGTCTCCCGGACCGCGGACCTCGGCCTGAGCATCGTGGCCACCAGCCAGGCCCGGCCGGACGAGGACGAAGAAGTCGTGCGGCGCGTCGGCTCCTCGATCACCGCGATGCTCTTCGACGCGCTCGTCGTCCGCGTCGCCGTGCCCGCGACCCTGCATCTGCTGAACGTGGCCGCCGGCCGCATCGACGCCTTCTGGCAGTTCGCCGGCGCCCGCGCGGACCTGCTTCCCGGAGCGCTGCTCGTCACCGAGGCCGGCGGACGGATCTCCGACGCCGAGGGCCGCCCCTGGACCCCGGAAAGCCACAGCTTCCTGGCTGCCGCGCCCGACGTCCACGCCCGGGCCGTATCCACGCTCTCGCCCACGCTCTCGCGCTGACCGCGCACCACGCCCCACAACCCCCGGAAGGACCAGAACATCACCATGACCACGATCGCAGTTCTCGGAAACGGCCGTGTCGGCGGCAACCTGGCCGCAGCACTCACCCGGGCAGGACACGAAGTGACCGTGGCCGACCGCGCGCCCGGCGCCACCGCCGACGCCGCCCGGACGGCCCGGATCGTCATCAACGCCACCCCTGGTGCCGGCTCGCTCGACCGGCTCGCCGCTCTGCGCGAGGAACTCCGGGACAAGATCCTCGTCGACGTCTCCAACGCCACCACCGACGGACCGGACGGACTGCCCGCCGATCTGATCTACCCCGGCTCGAGCCTCGCCGAGCAACTCCAGGAATCGCTCCCCGAAACGCGCGTCGTCAAGACGCTCAACACCATGCTCTTCCCCGTGATGACCTCGCCGGCCACGCTCTCCCAGACACCGACCGTGTTCCTCTCCGGCGAGGACCCCCAGGCCAAGCAGACCGTCCACGAACTGCTCACCGACCTCGGCTGGCAAAAGGAATGGATCACCGACCTCGGCGGGATCCAGACCGCCCGCGCCACGGAAGCCGCGATCCTGTTCGTACCGCACGTCATCCGCTCCACCGGATTCACCCCCTTCGCGATCTCGATAGCCCGCTGACTGCCGGGCTGCGCCGGCCGGACGCACACCCATGAGGCTGCTCGTGACCAGGTCGGCCGAGGTGTGTGGCCGAGGCGTGTGGGGGAGTCCGGCGAGGAGGGGGCAGGGGCTCCAGTGAATGCCGTGCGTCGTCGGGCATCGCGGGCCGGGTGTCGGCGGGGGAGCGGTCGTCCTCACCGAGCCTGTCGGTGAAGAGGGCGCCGATCCGGTAGGGGAGCCGGGTCCCCCTGGAGCCCGAGCGGCCGGCCGTCGAAGCGGAGGGCCGCGTGCGACCTCCTGAGGCAGACGGGCCCGTCGCTGACGATGCCGAGCCGGGAGTGGTTCATCCGGCAGGATGCGGCATTCCTCACGAAGCAGGGCCGCACCATCTGATGCCGGAATCACTCAAAGCTCACGTAGCATCCAGATCGACCGGAACAACTGACGCAGCTGCCCGCTTAGTTGGAGATTCTCCGCATCTTGACCGAGGGCACCTGTGCAAGGGGGAAGGAACACATCAGATGACGTCATCCACTTTCCGACGACGCCTCGCCGGAACCGCAGCAACCGCTCTTCTGATCGGAGCCGGGGCCGTGGCGGCCGCGCCTTCAGCAGCGGCCAAGGCGAACCTGCTGACCATCAACACGGTGTCGCAGCACACTCCAGGTCTGCAGGTGAAGGTCACCTACTCCTGTGACGTCGGCATGGACCACGAACTCGTGGCCAACGCGACGACGCTCAACCACAGCGCTCACGACCAGTCCATCGCTGCGGGCACCGTCAAGAAGGACAAGCTGGTCTGCGACTACAACGACCATGTCGCGCTGGTCACCCTGCGTGCGGCCGCCGGCTCGCACTTCGACAAGGGAGACAAAGTGAAGGTCACCGTCTTCTACTTCGACAATGACGGGTTCAGGTACGGCGACGCGGACATGGTGGCCGTCCTCTAGGACGGGTTCGTCCCGGCAGGCGACATCCGGCCGAAGACCGGCATGTCGCCGACCGGGCGCCACCGTATCCGCCGGCAGCTGTCTCGCCGGATGCCGGGAGCTCAGCGGCCCGCTCCCCTGCACGGGGGCAGGGGAGCGGGGGAGCGTACGCCGCCGTGCGCACGGCCGGTCCGCGGACTCAGGCGAGGGCGGTGACGAGCAGGGTGAAGGCGGCGATGATGACGGCGACGCGGATGTAGTGGAAGCGTTCCCAGCGCTGCAGCTGCTCCTGCCAGTCCTCGGGCCGGTTCTCGGGGGTCCACGTCTTGTTCCGGTTGTTGATGGGGACCAGCAGCAGGATCGACATGACCACGCTGAGGAGCAGCAGTGCGCCGGCGGCGACGACAAGGCCGGTGCCGTCGTGGTGCCGTCCGGCGATGCCCCAGACCGCGACGAGGACGAGCGAGCCGATGTACCAGACCGGCATCACGGCGCCGAGCATCCGGCCCCCGTGGGCATGGCCGAGCTGGCGGCTTTCCTCCGGGAGTGCGTTGAGGATCCGGTTCATGACGAAGGCGACGGCGAACTCCACCCCCACCATCACGCCGACGATCACAGTGGTCACGACCTCGAGTGCGTTGAACATGACTCCCCCTCTTCGAATATAGCGTTGCTAGCTGTTGAGGCAACGCTAGTACGACTGCCGCTTGATTGTCTAGCGGTGCTAGGATCGAACCATGTCGGTACAGGAACGCAAGGAGCGCGAACGGGCGGTCCGCGAGCGCCTCATCGTGGCTACGGCCCGCGAACTCGCCGAGCAGCAGGGCTGGGACGCGGTCACCACCCGCCGGCTCGCCGAGCGCATCGAGTACAGCCAGCCCGTCCTCTACAGTCACTTCCGCGGCAAACGCGAGATCATCGGCGCCGTCGCCCTGGAGGGCGCTACCGAACTGGCCACGGCGGTGCGTGCCGCGACCGCCGCCGAAGAGGGTCCGCGCGCCAGAGTCACCGCCCTCGCCCGTGCCTACCTCGACTTCGCCGTACGCAACCCGGCGGTCTACGACGCCATCTTCCAGCTCGACGGCGGTCTCCCGTACGCACAGGAGGACACCCCGGAACCTCTGAAGGACGCCTTCGCCGCCCTGCTGGAAAGCCTCGGCGAGGTCGCCGGGGACGGTGTCCACCCGGGATTGTTCACCGAGGTGTTCTGGGCGGCTCTGCACGGACTGGCCACCCTGACCCGGGCGCGACGGCTCCCTCCGGAGGACACCGAGCGCAGGGTGCAACTGGTGGTGGACCGGCTCGCCATCGTGTGATCCGTCGCCCCCGCGAGCACGCAGCCGGAGTCCACGGCCCCCACCCTCGGCCTCCTTCCCCACGGGGTGGCCGTCAGCGGTCTATGGCGAGGCCGGGGGACGGGTGCCGGCCGTCAGTCTTTGAGCTTGGACGCCAGGCGATGGCGAGGATCGGCCGCCGCCCAGCCCCGTTACCGCCATACGAAGAGGTTCATGGTGCCAGAACGCTGGTGAGGGCCTTCCCGGCGAACGTGAACACGCCGGCTGGGAAGGCCCTCACCGATACGTCAGGCCGTGCCGCGCTGGCCGCCCTGGGTGAAGTCGCAGTCGTGTCCGGCGCTGAGAACACCGGCACCGGTGTTGACGTATCCCTCGCTCACGCTGCCGCAGGCCCTCACCCACACGGCCGCACCCTCGGGGATGTTCCACGGGGTCTTGGTGTCCGTGGTGTTGCATCCGGAGGTGTTGTGGATCGTCCGGAAGTGCCAGCCCTGCCCGGAGGTGTACCAGGTCAGCTGAGCCCAGACCGTGCCGCCGTCGCACTTGTTGTCGTGGATCAGGAATTTGTCGCCGTCGGCCACGAAGTACGCGTAGCCGTCTCCGTTGCTCGCATCCGAGACGGGCGAGTTCGTGCCTGCGCTGGCGGATGTGGCGGTGGCGATGACCATGCAAGCCGCAGCCGCGGCGACGGTCGCGAAGCGACGCGATATGGCTTTCATCTCTGTGGTTCCCCCTGGAAGACATCAACGACGGGCGGCGAGCACCGTGATCGGCGCACCGCGCAGCGCGTCGGGTGTGCGCGTACGCTCTCACACAGTTTGATCACGATCAAGGGCGTTACCCCGCACGCATGTTGCCTTTCTGAGGTGTCGTCAGGGCCGCGGATCTCACCTGTCCGCCATGCGGCGGCTGCTCGCCCACCCGCCCGGGGTCGGTGGCCGATGGGCCTGCTTGCCCGCGTCACCCCCAGCGCCACCGCTCGTTCGGTGTCCGTGCCCATCGGGCACCGGTCGCCCTCGTCTCGACGTGATGACGGGGCCCACGGTCTCGTCGGATGCACTCTCATCTGCGCTTCAGTGGTTCGAGGAGTGGGGCGCCGAGCAGTGGTTCGGCATGCGGGAGGAAGTGCCGGGCATGGGGCCGGTCCGGCCTGAAGTCTTCCGCGGGAGTGGTTCAGATCGGTTGTTCGCGCAGTGCAGATCTCGTCGGCGGTGACGGCGTGGACGGCGGCCGAGGCGATGGTGGGCCGTGGCCACGGACAGGACGGCTGCTGCGGCTCTGCGCCACGCAGGGTGCACCGGGTTCATCGGTGAACACCGGGTATCCGCAAGGCATGTATCTCTCGAAACCGTTGAAGGTTCTTTTACTCGGCGTCGGCGTCTACGCGCTGCTCGTGCTGATGTTCCGGTACGGGCGCGGCGGCATGGCCTGGGACAAGTCGCTACTGGTCGCCCTGGTCGCAGCGCCGGTGGCGCTGTTCTGGGGGTGGGTGCGGGACCACTGGAACGACCGGGCCCGAGAGGCCGGCGCGAGGTGGCGGCGGAAGAGGCAGAACTGATCCGTGCGCGGCCGACCCGGCTTCGGGTAGGGGACGGGAGCTTCCGAGAAGGGGCGTTGTCAGTGGGTGCTGGCAGGGTGCGTGCATGACGGACGGCGAGAGCGCACGCATGACGCGGATCCTGAACGGGTTGCCGGCAGCGGCTCACGAACTGCTGTGGGAGACGGACTGGGCTTCACACCGGCACGCCTACGGCTCCGGCGAGGACATACCGATCACCCTGTGCAGTCTCGTGGACGAGGATGCCGAGGTGCGGGCCCAGGCGTTGGCCGCATTGGACATGGGCGTGCTGCATCAGGGCTCGCTGTATACGGTCACCGCGCCCGCGGCGCTGTTCGTCGCCGCGATCCTCGACCATCCCGTGGGCCTCGCCGAGCACGAGGGGCACTTCCCGTGGGACGACGGGCCGCGGCGCAGCTTGCGGGCCGCCCTGCTGGGCTGGCTGGGGCAGGTGGCCGAGTCGGCTGCCCACGGGGAGGATCCGTCGCGGGACCGAGCCAACTGGGAGTGGCGGCCCTGGCACGAGGACACGCGAAGGGAGCGCGACCCCGACGAGCTCGCCGCACTGCGAGCGTGCCGGGACATCCGGCCCACCCTGTACGACGCCGTCGAGCCGTACCTCTCCTCCTCCGACCTCCACGTCTGTGAGGCCGCTCTCGGCGCCGCAATGCCGCTGCTCTCCGCCCCGGACCTCGCCGAGCGGGTACCGCGCGCCGCTGCGCTGCTGCGGGCCCAGCTGGGCGCCATGACGGGCCGGCGGGAGCGGGCCGCCGTGGCGCGGGCGCTGAGTCTTTGGGGGATGGACACCTCCGACCTGCTCGTCGACTCCGACCCGGCCGTGCGGGTCTGCGCCGCGCTCGGTCCCGTCCGAGTGGATCGGCCCCGCGCGCTCGCCGTGCTCCTGGACGCGTTGCGGGACCCCGGCACGACAGACGGATGGTTCCCCGAGCCGCTGCACGGGGTCGACGGGTGGTTCCGGTTCACCGTGCTGCGTTCCGCGCTCGACCTGGCCGCGTCGTTCGAGGAGGTGGCACCGGTGGCCATCGCCATGGTGGCCACCGGCCGCAGGTCCATCGTCGACAACGAAAGCGGGCCGATCCTGTTCAGAGCCTTCTCCGGTGGCTACGACCCGACCCACTCGCTCACCCCCGCCCAACGCGCCCTGCTGCGGGCGTTCGTGGACACCGACGAGGCGACGGGCAGCATCGGCGGCAACTGGTTGTGGTTCCGCGCGGCCGGGCTACCGGAGAACCGGGAGGGCATCGCCGCGTTGCTGTGACGCGGTCCGCCGCAGCACCTTGTACCCATGACGTTCCCCGCCTGAGGCAGAGCGTCGAAGTCGTCCGCCCAGGTCGCGCATCAGGGTGGCGAATTTCCGAACGTGGGGGTGACGGCGGCGAGTTCGGGGCAGCTGGTCCGGTCATGGTCCGGCGGACTCGGCCTGCGTGCCGCGCACATCCCAACACAGTTGCCGGCAGCGCGAGTTCGGCGTCATTCGTGCGCCATCACGGCCGGTCAGCGACGGCGTACCGGCTCAGCGGGAAGATCGCTGGGTATAGTGCAGGGGTTTCGGGGAACGGGCGATCTGGAGTCGGCCGACCTCACGCGCCACCTCGTGTTCATCGGCATCCGGCGCCCTGACACAGCCCCGATGACCACATCGCCAAGGAGGCCGTCTCATGGAACCCGTCACACTGATCACCGGTGGCTCGACCGGAATCGGCGCCGCCACCGCCCGCGCCCTGCTCAAGCAGGGCCACCGCGTGGCCGTCACCGGACGTGACGCGGACAAGCTGGCCGCTTTCGCCGCTTCGGCCGCAGCGGGCGAGCGGCTGCTGACGATCACCGGCGACGCCAGCGACGCGAACGACGTCGCCTCCACCGTGCGCCGCGCGGTGGAGGCGTGGGGCCGACTGGACACCGTCATCGCCAATGCCGGTTACTCACTGCCCGGCAACCTGGAGAGCCACGCCCCCGAGGACATGCGCGCCATGGTCCTCACCAACGTCCTGGGCCCGGCCCTGCTGGTGCGGGAGACCCTGCCGCACCTGCGGGAGACCAAGGGCCGGATCGTGATCATCGGTTCGGTCGCCGGGGTGCGCAACACGCCTGGCAACCTGTATGCGGTCACCAAGTGGGCCGCGCACGCACTGGCCGAGAACACCCGGCTGCTGGTCGGCAAGGACGGGGTCGGGGTGACGGTCGTCGCACCCGGGGTGGTGGACACCCCGTTCTGGGACGAACGCGGCGGCACCCCCGAGGCGGCGCCGGTGATGACCGCCGAGCAGGTCGCGGACACGATCGTCTTCGCCGTCAACCAGCCCGCGGGCGTGGACATCAACCACATCACCATGCGGCCGACCGGACAGGTCGGCTGACCCCGACCCGATGGAACCCCAGCCGGCGGTCCTTCACGTGCCGGACCACCAGACTCACGCGCCTCAGCCACCGACTCGCACCCCGCACCCCGCACCCCGCACCCCGCAGGGTGCGGCTCCGGCTCTGGGCCGCGGAATACTCGGCTGCAACTGAGGCCGACCCGCCCATAGGATCCTTTTTCGAGGCGCTGACATGGCGCCCTGCCGAAGGCCGGCACTCGACGTACCGGGGAAGCGTGGCGCAATGGGCAGCCGACTCTCAGCAATCTCCTTCGACGCGCACCAGCCCGAGCGCCTGATGCATTTCTGGTCCGGCGTCCTGGGCTTGGAGAGAACTGACGATTCTTACGACGGCGTCGCCCTTCCGTCCGGGAACGACGCCGGCTACCGCCTCGGCTTCCGTCCCTCCCAGGCGCAGAAGAGGGGCCAGAACCGTCTCCACTTCGACCTGACCAGCTCCTCCGCGGAGGCTCAGCAGGAGACCGTGGCCAGGGCTCTCGCCCTCGGCGCGCAACACGCCGACATCGGCCAGGGACCGAATGCGTCCCATGTGGTGCTCGCCGACCCCGAGGGCAACGAGTTCTGTGTCCTCGAGCCGGGCAACAGTTTCCTCACCGGCTGCGGCTTCATCGGAGCGCTCGCCTGCGATGGTACGCAGACCGTGGGCTACTTCTGGAGCCAGGCGCTGGGCTGGCCGCTGGTCTGGGACCAGGACGAGGAGACCGCCATCCAGTCACCCAACGGCGGTACGAAGATCACGTGGGGCGGTCCGCCGCTGATTCCCGACCCCGGCAAGGACCTGCACTTCGACCTCGTGCCGGACGGCGATCAGCGAGCGGAGGTCGAGCGCCTGCTCTCCCTCGGGGCGAAGCGTCTCGACTCCGCCAACGGTGAGGACGGCACAGCGCTGCTGACCGACCCCGACGGCAACGAGTTCCGCGTGCTCACGCCCCGGTGAAGCCAGCACCGACAGCCGGCCGAATTGCGCAGCGGAGTCTTCGGCGATGATGTGGCGCGGCTGGTGGTCGCCGGCTCCGGCCTGGCGGGCGTCGAAGAGGCGCTGGGCCGTAGGTGGTGGGGGAGGACGCGGACGGTGAGGCGGCGGAAGCGCCGGTCGTCTGTGGTGCCCATGGGCGCGGTGCATCAGGCAATGCTCCGCACCGACAACGCCGGCGGCTGTTCCAGTTGCTACCTCGAAGCCGACGGCGTCGACAGATTCAGCTGGCCCCAGTCCACCCGGCGTATGCGCCGCCGCCTCGACCGGTTCGACGCGGAGGCCTGCGCGACCACCCGGCCACCGTCGTCCGGTTCGCCTCAACAGTGATCACTTTCTGGTCCGAGGCCATGCGGCACGCTCTGCCCGCCCGCCCCTCCATCGCTGCGCCGACAGGCAAGTCACCCCAGCACCGCGCAGCGCGTGCTGGGGTGACTTGCGCACGCAGGCCGTCGCCGCGCTCCTCGAAGATGCGCCGGCTGCGGAGGGAGAGTCGGTCATGTTGCAGGACTGCTTGAGCCGGTCCCCGAAGTCCGTGGAGTTCTCCGACTTCTGCTGACCGGTTCACAGCCCGCTGTCCGGACCGCGTGCGCCGACGACCAACCGGCCCGAGGAATCGAGCGCGCCGGGAGGCGAGTCGGGTCCGGCGGACACGGTGGGAATGACATGCCTCCCGGACCAGGTCGCGGTGGGCGGCATCCGTGAACGCCGCGCGGGAGCGTCGAGCCGACCGCCGTTGCGCCCGCCGGCCGGGAGTGGGTGACGCTCGCCGCGGGCATGGAAGGCGCTGCCGATGATCACCCAACTGGCAGATATATATCGAGACTCGATATATTCTCGAACCATGACCAGACGGAACCTGCCGTTGACGGAACCGCAGTACTTCATCCTTGCTGCGCTCATGGATGGCCCATTGCACGGTTACGGCATCATCAAGGCTGCCGAGCAGGCCACGGACGGGCGTCTCCGAATCGCTGTCGCCACGCTCTACGGCGCGCTGGAGCGGATGGAACGGGCCGGGCTGGTGTCCGCCGGCCATGAGGAGATCGTGGACGGGCGGGCGCGGCGCTACTACCGGCTCACCGAGGACGGCACGGAGGCGCTCGGCCGGGAAGCGCTGCGGATGCAGCAGGCGGCTGCCGTCGTCATCGGACGCGCACGGGATGCCGGAGCGGCCCCGGCATGAATCGTCTGCTGCTTGCGGCCTATCCCAGGTCCTACCGTTCCCAGCAGGGCAAGGAGTTGCTGGCCTGTCTGGCCGAGGCATATCCCGGGCGCTCCTGGCCCCCGCCGCGGGAAGTCGCCGCCCTGGTGCGCGTCGGGGTGCAGGCCCGAGCCCGTGCCACCGTTGACGACACCACTCGGCCGTGGTGGCTGGACGGCATCCATCTGGCCGCCCTGGCCCTCGCCGCGCTGGCGCTGGTTCCGTACTTGCAGGATGTGTGGCACTGGGCACTGCACATCGACCCCGGACAGCACGCCATCGCCTTCCACTTCTCCGGCTGGTATCCGTGGGCCGGAGGTCCCACGCGGGTACGGCTGTTGCCCTACGGGCTGCTCCCGCTGGGCTGCCTGATCGCTCTCCTGCGGGGCAGAGCGTGGATCGGGCTGCCGGCGGCGGCAGCCATGATCTGGGCCGGCGCTACGTCCCACGGCCGCACCCTCTTCGGCAGCGAGGGCAAGGCGGGCTTGAGCTACTACGGTCTCGGAGCCCCGATAACGGCCCGTGACCTGGCGCTCTCGGGGGCACTGTGCGCCGCGTGCGCCGTGCTGGCGCTCTGCCGACCCAGCCGTCTGCGACGCCGCTCGTACCGTTGGCTGGCTCCCGTCGTGCTCGCCATGTTCGTGGCCGGGGGCCTGCACGTCATCTCTGTCAGTCCGGCTTTCCAGCGCGGCCTGTTCGTCCTCGAGGTCGCCGCCCTGCTGGGCGCGTGGGTGGCGACGGCAGCAACCGGCGACCACCGGTGGCTGATCCCCGTCGCGGCGGTCGCGAGCGTCCGCACGCAGGCGATCGTCGTCCAGCCGGACGCGTTCATGCAGTCCCTTCCGGACCTGGTCGTTCTCCTCCTCCTGATCGCACCCCTGCCCGCCCTGGCCATCACCGCCCAGCGCCGACAGGGGCGGGCACTCCCCGAATAGGAGGGGCCCCCGGTGGGCCGCCCGAGCCCGGCGGCCATGTCGTGCCACAAGACGTGCCACAAGACGTGCGTGACCCAACTCCCTGCAACGGAAGAAACAGAGCGATGACTCAGCACGATTCTCCGACCCTGCCCGCACACCGTGGGGGGGGGCCTCGACGCAGGACCCCGACGTTCCCAGCCCGTCGCGTACGACACGGCGGTGGATGCCGGCTCTGCTGTACTCCCTCGGGTTCCTGACGGTCTACCTTCTCGCCGACTGCACCCCGTGGGGGCAACGAGCTGAGAACGCCCTCTTCGGTCTCGGTAAGCAGGGCGGCGAAAAAGCATGGATCTACCCCCTGTCCGGAGCGGCCTACGGCTCGACGCCCCTGCCGCCGCTGGAATTGAGCGCCAAGCCCACCCTGATGGTGGGCCTGGCCGTCATCGTGGTCATCACCCTGGTGCGGCGGTGCTGGTGGCCCGGGTGTGCGGCGCTCGGAGTCGTCATTTTCACGACCGGAGGCAAGGAGGTGCTCAAATCGACCCTGCCTCGCCCCGATCTGGTGGGCGCGCCCGAGAATCTCCTTGATCAGGGTTTCCCCAGCGGGCACACCGCCATCCCCGCCGCGCTGACTCTCGCCGCCGTCCTCGTGGTCTCCCCCCGCATACGCCCCTACGTCGCCACGGCCGGTGTGTTGTGGCTCGCCTGTATCGCCGCCGCCAGCGCGACCATGGGCGGCCACCGGCCCAGCGAAGTGCTGGGGGCCACCCTGTTGGCCTGTGTCTGCTACGGACTCGCAACCTGGCTGCTGCCGCCGGCCGCCGCGTCAAGCGCCACACGGAGCACCCGTGCGCTGCCCGTCATCACTTTGACGGCGGCAATGGCCATCGCCCTCGCTTCCGGCGCCCGGAACGACACCCTCACAAGGTCACTGGTCTCCGCGGCGACGGCCTTCATATGCGCGGCCCTCGTCTGGTACGCCGCAGTCGGGCGGCCCGCACGCACCGCACGCCGCATACGCCCCACACTGGACTGACCCCCCGGCCGGCTCCGGGCGGGAACCGGCACATCCCGGCAACGCGGCGATCCGGTGCCACGGCCCAGTCGTAGAAGCCGTCGACGCGTGAGCGGGGATGCGCCCTTGCCCGGCGTGTCCTCCCACGGTCCGGTCACCATGTCTGGAGCGGACGCCCCCAGCGCACACAGTGACTGCAACGAGGCTTGGCAGCAGTACTCGCGACAGTTGAACCTGCATGGCCAAAGTGCCCCGGGCGGGAGCTCGTTGGGAGAACGTTTGGGTGTTCAGGTTGGTGCGGGCCCTGGCCGGCGGCATGATCCAACTCTGGTGATCACGGTCGATCGGGCGGTGCTGGCCCATCGGCTGTTCACAGGGTCTCACGGCGTCATCTCGCCTGCTTGGTCGAGGAGTTGGCGGTGCCCTGGCAGGCTAGGAAAGGGGGCGCCGTCATGCTGCCCGAGGTGGGGCCAGGGGCAGCGGGACGCGGGTGCCGGCACCCGCCACCGGTCGGTGGTCGCCGACCGGCTCGTGGCCACGCTGATCTCTCTGCGGGCACGACCTGTCGCACGTGGTGCCGGGAACGCTGTTCGGCATCGACCGCTCCACCATCACCCGTACAGCTCGATGAGTTCCCACTGGTCATCGGTGAGCTGTCGCCATGGAACGTTCGGCGCTGAGCCTGCGTACGTGTCCGCCCGTGGTTTAAGGGGCGCCTGTCTTGTCGTTGATCTGGAAGGTGATGACGTCGACTTCGTCGGTTGCCGCCAGATCCGGGTAGTGGATCTTGAGGCCTTCCCGGAGTTCGGTTGCGGTCGTCAGCCCCTCGGCTTGGGCGTCCTGGTCGGTGAGGTCGCTGACCAGGCAGTGCCTGATGCCGGTCACCTCTGCCGTCAGAACGACGTTGGGGTCGCTCTCGAACACCAGCCGTGCCGGCCCGAGCTGGGCCGGGTCCCGGAAGCGGGTGGTCCTGGTCTTGGCGCCGGAGCGGACGTCTTCGAGGTAACGGGGGTTGAACCGGATGACCGGGGGACCGGCCGTCTCGGGGTCCTGGTAGAGCGAGGGGTCGAGACCGTTCATGCCTTCCGGGGTCCATCGCTGAGTCAGCGGCATCAGGTCGGCGGCGAGAACGGACCTGGGCCCCACGGGCGTGGGCACGATGACGCGCATGGTGGGGTAGTAGTCCACGAAGACCTGCCGATCGCGCCCGCACGGGCCGATGACCCCGCGTCCGTGGTTTCCCACGGCGACGATGCAGCGCATCTGGCGGGCGCCCTGGGCTCGTGCGGCTCCCAGAGCCACGAGTTCGGCGCAGGGTCCGCCGGTGAAGTGGTAGAGGTTCACGCCGGCGAACATCCGGTAGTCGGCGGCCATGACCGCGGCGCCCATCGTGTGGATCCCGTCTTCGTCGGGCCCGGCGTCGGTATGCGCGTCTATGGTGCGGCGTGCCAACTCCACGAGCTCACGCTCGTCGTCATCGAGAGCTCGTGCAGATGACGGTACGTACACGTTTTCAGCCTTCCCTTCCGCCGGCAGTCGCCGAAGAGCATTCCACGCCACGCAGGTGGGCTCCACGGGTTTTCGGTTGCCCTGACTGGGCCCCTGCGGAGGTCCCGTGGGCAGGGATGGAGCACGAGGACGTCCGCCAGGTCACCTTCCGTGCTCTCCCACTATCCTGCTTCCGTCATGGGGTGAGGTGACCAGGGGGAGGCGTACGTGGAGCCGTTGGAGAGTACGGATCCGGCCACGATCGGCGGCTATCCGCTGCTGGCCCGGCTCGGCGCGGGCGGTATGGGGCAGGTCTATCTGTCGCGCACGCCGACCGGCCGCCCCCTGGCGCTGAAGACGGTCCGGCCCGACCTCACCGCCGCCCCGGACTTCGAGCGGCGTTTCGCCCGGGAGATCCGCACCAGCGACCGCGTCCGCTCCCCGTGGACCGTTTCGGTGGTGGACTTCAGCCCGTCCGGCCACCGCCCGCTGTGGCTGGTCACCGAGTACGTCGCCGCGCCTGCCCTGTCCGACTGGGTCGCCGGTCACGGGCCGCTGCCGCCCGTCGCCCTGCGCACCCTGGCCGCCGAACTCGCCGCGGCGCTGGCCGCCGTGCACGCCTGCGGCCTCACCCACCGGGACGTCAAACCGTCCAACGTCCTGCTCGGCCGTGACCGGCCCATGCTCATCGACTTCGGCATCGCCCGGGCCGCCGACGACTCCCGCCACACCAGCACCGGCGGTGTCATCGGCTCGCCCGGCTACCTCGCTCCCGAACAGGCCGCCGGGGGAGCCGTCACCGAGGCGGGCGACGTCTTCTCCCTGGGCGCCGTCCTGGTGTTCGCCGCGACCGGCACCGGTCCCTTCGAATATCCCGGTGAGCAGCCCTCGGCCGCCTCCCTGCTCTACCGCATCGTCCACGAGCCGCCCCGTCTGGACGGCGTACCGGCCGAACTGGCCCCGCTGATCCGCGACTGCCTGGCGAAGCGGCCCGAGGACCGGCCGGACAGCGCCGAGTTGGCGGACCGGCTGCGCCGAGGGCGGGCCGCGGACGACCCGCGGACGGCCGCTCACGAGGGCGGCCCCGCTTCGGTGGCCGGCACGTGGAAGGGCTCGCTCCCGCCCGGACTCGGCGCCGACCTCGCGGCTCGCGAGGAGGACGTCGCACACCGATGCGCGGTACCGCAGCACGGCCAGGGGCAGGCGGCGTCGGACGCGGTGAGGTCCGCCGGCGGGAGACCGCCCGTGCCGGCGACCGCCGGGGTGGGGTCCCTGCCTCCGTCCCTCGACCACGCGACCCCCGCCACGCCGTACGCGCCGCCCCCCGACACCCCGGCCCCGTACGGCCGGCCGATTCCGGACGCCCCCACGCCGTACGGCCTGTTCACCCCTGGCACCATGCAGCCCAGCGGTCCTTTCGCCCCCGGCACCGCCGGGCCGGCCGGGTTCGGACCGCACGACGCGTCGCCCCTCCATCGGGAGGGGGGCGCACGCCGCCGCGTCCGCTGGACCGTCGCCGGTTCCGTTCTCGCGGTGGCCGCCCTGGTGACCGGCGTCCTGCTGGGCAACCCGTTCGGGAAGGAGACGGCCGGTGAAGGCTCCACGGCCTCCCCGGCCCCGTCGTCCTCCGCGCCCGCCCTCTCCGCCGCATGGGCGGGTGTCTGGACCGGCACGGGGCCGGGCAACCCTGACGCGGACGGCCAACAGCACCCGCGCACCGCGTCGTTCACCGTGACCCTCACCCTGCACACCGCCGAGGCGGGCGAACTGGCCGGCAAGCAGGTCAGCAACATCAAGGAGGCCGGCACCGGCCGCGAGGTCGGCTGCACGGAAGCCCTGGAACTACGGTCGGTGCGCGGCACGACAGCCACGTTCGTCGCGGCCGCGAGCCACGCGACCAACCGCTCGGACACCTCGCTGCAGTGCGAGAGCGGCCACCTGTACGTGGTCCAGCTGACCGCTGCCGACACCATCAGCCTCGGTGATGAGGGCAGCCAGTCCGCCGGTGCGCCCACGGCCCTGCACCGCAGCCGCGGCACGTCCTGAGCGCCGACTGCCGAAGCGGCGTGGGAGCCCCAGCTACGTGCTGTCCGCAGATGCGGGCACCGCGACACCCTCATCCAGCGGCACCCGCAGGGAGCCGTGACCGCCCGGCTCGACACGACCTCACCGCCGAGGAGTCCGCTGTCCTCGGGCATGCGCGCGGCGGCCGCCTCTCCAGGTCTTTGCCCAGGACGAACGTGACCCGGTACGGCGGGACCGTCTTCATCTCCGCGTCCCGGACCATGAGGCCGAGCGGGTTGATGCTCGCTGCCCGGATCCGGATCGGCACGTCGTCCCTGCCGCGAGGGTGCGCGGGATGCGCGGCCGCGAGCCGACGCGAGCCGACGCGAGCTGCCGACGGGCAGCTTCGGTCGGCTGTCTCAGCTCGCGGTCCCGGCGCGCTCATGCTCGACATCCAGCAGTGCGAGGGCGTTGTGGATGCCCTGCTCAAGGACCTCATCGGCGAGCCACCGGTCGGCGAGGGCCCGGGAGAGCTGCAGTGTCCCGGCCATCATGGCGTAGGTGCTGAGTGTTTTGGTGCGGACCGAGAGCGGATCGTCGGGCGCCAGACGGGCGGCGATGCCGTTGGCGATGACCAGCACGCCGTCGGTGTAAGCCTGCTTGGTCGGGTGCGTGCAGCGTCCGATCTCGTCGAGCAGAGCGGCGGAGGGGCAGCCGTCGCCGGGGCTGTCGCGGTGCCAGGGGGACAGGTACCACCGGACGATCTGTTCGAGTCCGGCGTGGCCGGGGGCCGCGTGCGCGACGATGTTCGCGTTCTGGGTGTGCAGTTGGTCGGCGACCGTGGTCGCCACGAGTTCGTCCTTGGACGTGAAGTGCGTGTAGAAGGCGCCGTTGGTCAGACCCGCGTCCTTCATCAGTGCCGCGATGCCCGAGCCGTCTATGCCGTCCCTCTTGAACCGGCGGCCGGCTGTCTCGATGATCCGCTGCCTGGTCGCCTGGTTGTGCTCTTTCCCGTATCGCACCGCACACTCCTTCAGTCACCGGAAGGATCTCTCACCCTCCACCGGCTCCTCCACTGTATTGGATTGTGAACGTAATCCAATGATCCCGTGTGATGGTCACCCCTTGTGCGGCGATGGAGCGGCCGCCCGCGGTCGTGTCCCTATGCCCGCCTCCGACCACTTCCGTCGCTCGGTTCGCATCCCGCTCCGTGGCTCGTCGCGGGTCGGCGACTCCGGCCATGACTTCCTCTTCTGGTACGCCAAGTCGCTCACCGAGTAAGTGGCCGACTTCCTCGCCGCCTGATCATTTCCGCCGCGCCGCTGATCCCCGTCCGGGCGGTAGTCGGTGCGTCATCGCGGGGCCGCCTCGCGAGCGTGCGAGGTGGCCCCGCCTGTTTTTTGGGCGGTGTCGGTGCGCGGGTCCCGACATCGACGCCATTTCGTCCGGCTCGCCGCTTGCGCCCGTATGGAAGTATGTTCATACTTCAATAGTCGGGGGAGGTCGAAGGGATCGACCCCACACGGTCCGACTCCCTCAGTCTTCGACCCGACCCCGGACTGCACAGCCGCAGCCGAGAGAACCGTGTACCTGCTCTGTGGCCTCCTCCCCTCCGGCAAGGAGAAGAGGCGGACGCTTGCAGCAGCCCCCCAGAAGGGCACGACCATGAATGACGCAGAAGCAGCACGGAGTGATGTCGTGACGTCGTACAAGGACGCACCGACCCGCACCGTCACCGCCGGGGGAGTGACCTTCGCCTACCGCGACCTCGGCCCGCGCACCGGTGTTCCGGTGGTGTTCATCACCCACCTCGCCGCCGTGCTGGACAACTGGGATCCCCGGGTCGTCGACGGCTTCGCCGCCAAGCACCGGGTCATCACGTTCGACAACCGGGGCGTCGGCGCGTCCAGCGGTTCGGCGCCGGACACCATTCAGGCGATGGCGAAGGACGCGGTCACCTTCATCCGTGCGCTCGGACTCGAGCAGGTGGACATCCACGGCTTCTCGATGGGCGGCATGATCGCCCAGGTGATCGTGGAGGAGGAGCCGCAGCTCGTCCGCAAGCTGATCCTCACGGGTACCGGCCCGGCCGGCGGCGAGGGCATCAAGAACGTGACCCGGCTGTCCCATCTCGACACCGTCCGGGCGCTGTTCACCCTTCAGGACCCCAAGCAGTTCCTCTTCTTCACCCGCACGGCCAACGGGCGCCGGGCCGGCAAGGAGTTCCTGGCCCGGCTCAAGGAACGCACCCAGGAGCGGGACAAGGCGATCTCCCCGATCGCGTACCTCACCCAGCTGAAGGCCATTCACCGCTGGGGGCTGGAGCGGCCGCACGATCTTTCCGTCATTCATCAGCCCGTGCTCGTCGCCAACGGCGACCACGACAGGATGGTGCCGACGTCGAACTCGGCCGACATGGCCCGCCGGCTGCCGAACGCCGAGCTGGTGATCTACCCCGATGCCGGTCACGGCGGAATCTTCCAGTTCCACGAGCAGTTCGTGCCGACGGCTCTCGAGTTCCTCGCACGGCCCTAGGCACCGCACGTCCCTCAAGCCGAGAAGACTCCCTCAGAGCCGTGACGCCCGACGGGACGTGCGGCTCGAGGTCCGGTTCGGTGTGTCTGACCTGCCCGGTTCCGGTAACCCGGGTTCCAGGAACGCTCCGCGACGGCGGGAGTGCCGTTAGAGGCCGATGTCCCGGGTGTGACGCGGCGGAGGCGAGTGGCCTTCCGGCACGCGCCTCACCGTGCCGCGGATCGGCCGTCCCTCCCGCTCGACGCGGGAAGGCTCGGCGCGAGAGGGCTCAGCGCAGGAAGGCGAGACCGTTCTCGATCCCCTGCTCGAGCACCTCGTCCGCGAACGACCGGTCGGAGAGCGCGCGGGACAGCTGCAGGGTTCCGACCATCATGGTGTAGAGGCCGACGGCCTTGCCGCGCGCGGACCGCGGGTCCTCCGGCGTGAGCCGGGCGGCGATCTCGTCGACGATGGCCTTCGCGCCGTCGGTATAGGCCTGCCTGGTCGCGTCGCCGCAGCGGCCTATCTCGTCGAGCAGGGCGGCGGAGGGGCATCCGGCGCCGGGGTGGTCCCGGTGCTCGGGCGAGAGGTACTGGCGAATGAGGTCTTCGAGCCCCTGGCGTCCCGGCCGCAGGGTGTCGTACGCCTCCACCTGTGCGCGCAGTTCCGCCGCGACGACGTTGGCGACGAGGTCGTCCTTGGACGCGAAGTGGGCGTAGAAGGCCCCGTTGGTGAGCCCGGCGTCCGACATCAGGGTGGAGACGCCTGAGCCGTCTATGCCGTCCTGCTTGAACCGCTGCCCGGCCTTTTGGATGATCCGCTGCCGCGTGACCTCCTTGTGCTCCTTGGCGTAGCGCACCACTGGCGTTCTCCACTCGCTCCGTGACGATGTTGCGTCGCACCCCAGCCTAATCCATGGCCTGTCGTACGTAATATCACGGTCGGTGGGTCGACCTGGCAGGACGCGTGCTCCTCCCGGCGGGACGGGGACCTCGACGCGCCGGTGCGGGCCGGGATCCCCGGAAGCGCATACCGCCCACCCCCGTCGACAAGCTGGGTTCACAGAGCCTGGTGAACGGGGGGCTACGGCGGATGGCCGCCGATGTGGCCGGCCTCGTCGAGTCGCTCGGCTTCGAGGGTGCCCCGGTCGTGGGGCACGACCGTGGCGCGCGTATCGGGCACCGGTGGGCGCTGGACCGTCCGGACCAGGTGGAGCGGCTGGCCGTGCTCGACATCGTGCCGACCCGGGAGATGTTCCGCCGCCTTGACGCCTCGCTTGCCTCCGGTTACCGGCACTGGCTCCTCCAGATGCAGCCGGACCTGCCAGAGCGCCTCGTGGGACCCGACATCCGCGGGTACCTCGCGTACTTCTTCGAGCGGTGGACCTACAACCGCCCTGGCCCTGACACCCGAAGCGGTCGACGACTACGTCCGCGCGTTCTCCCGGCCGGGCGCCCTGCGGGCGAGCTTCGACGACTACCGAGCCATGGAGGAGGACGTCGCCCTCGACGAGACCGACGCGGTCGAGGGCCGTCGCCTGACCATGCCGGTACTCGCGCTGTGGGGTTCGGTCGGGCTGCCGCCCCCTCTGCCGACACTGGAGATCTGGCGCGCGTACGCGGACGACGTCACCGGCGCCGAGATGCCGGAATGCGGCCACTTCATCCCGGAAGAACGGCCGGAGGCCCTGCTGGTGCACCTGCGCCCCTTCCCGGCCGACGGACGAAAGGGGTGATCCGCCGCGTGGGCGGACGCCGGGTGACCTGAGCCGGCAAGGGCGCCACAGTGAGGTCGGGGCGGGGAGGCGCGTCGCGGGGCGGGGAGGCCGAACCGGCCGGACCGCCCCGCGACGCGCGCTCAGATCGCGACCGGTGCGCCTACCTGGGCATCACCTGTGCCAAGGCCGGCATCCGGGCCGTCCGCCCTGTGCCGACGAGGCATCAGGAACGCCAGAGCCGCCGCCACGGCGACCGCGCCTGCCCCGGCCCAAAGTGCCGGCACCAGCCCGTCCACGAACAGCGACGCGGAACCGTAACCGCCCTGGGCGGCGAAGACCGCCCCCAGGGACGCGACGCCGATGGCGCCGCCGACCTCGCGGATCGCGTTGTTGGCGCCGGAGGCGATTCCCTGCTCCGCCGGGACGACCGTGCTCATGACGAGGTTCGCGCTGGGGGCGAAGAACATGCCCATGCCGATGCCGCAGACGATCAGCGCCGGCAGCAGGTGGGTGTAGGACACCTGAGGTTCGACGGCCAGTGCCCACAGTCCGAGGCCCACCGCGTTCAGGGCCATGCCCGCCGCGACGACGGGCGCGCCGCCGACACGGTCGGACAGTGCTCCGGCGAGCGGCCCGGCGATCATGGGCATGGCCGTCCAGGGCAGCATCCGCACGCCCGCCTCCATCGGCGAGTAGCCGCCGACGGTCTGCAGATACTGGCTGAGCAGGAAGATGGCCCCGAACATGCCCAGGAACATCAGCAGACTGGCCACGTTGACGATGCTGAAGGAGCGGTGGCGGAAGAGACGCATCGGCAGCATCGGGTGAGTGGCGCGCAGTTCGTACAGGACGAAGCCGATCAGCAGGCCGGTACCCGCGACGAAGCCGCCCAGGATGGGCATGCTGGTCCAGCCGTCCGTGTTGCCGCGCACCAGGGCGTACACGATGCCGAAGAGACCGCCGCTGACCAGGAGCGTGCCGGGAATGTCCAGGCTCGCGTCGGGACCGTGGCTCTCGTTCAGGCGCAGCCGGGCCAGCGGGATCAGCGCCAGACCGAGCGGGACGTTCACCCAGAAGATCCACTGCCAGGACAGGTGCTGCGTGAGCGTGCCTCCGATGAGGGGTCCGGTGGCCACCGCTATGCCGCTGACCGCGCCCCAGATGCCGAAGGCCACACCGCGCCGCTCGGCCGGGACGGCCGCCGACAGCAGGGTCAGCGTCACCGGCGTGATGATCGCGGCTCCCAGACCCTGCACCGCACGCGCGGCGATCAGTTCGTTCATCCCCGGTGCGAGGGCGGCCGCGGCGGAGGCGGCGGTGAAGATCGTGAGCCCGATCACGAACAGCCGCCTGCGGCCGAAACGGTCGCCGAGGGAGGCGCCGAACATCACCAGCACCGCGAAGGTGAGGGTGTAGGCGCTCACCGTCCATTCGAGGTCCGCGAGGCCGCCGCCGAGGTCCTCGCGGATGGAGGGCAGGGCGGTGGTGACGATCAGGTTGTCGAGCGCGGTGATGAATCCGGCCACGCTGGTGACGAGGACGACCCACACGATGCCGGCGCGTCCGGCTGGTGGCTTGTGGTGCTGTTGCATGACGGTTCCCTCGGCAGACGTGCGTGGCGATGGGTCAATGGGCGTGGGGGTGGGGGGTGTGGCCCGACGGTGCGCGGTGCGGTTTCGGGCACCGGCCTCCACGGGCTCGGTGCGGATTCCCGATTCCCGAGCGGCCCGTTCCTCAGGGGAGCTGGGGGTAGAGCACGGAGACGCCCCCGGCCAGCGCGGCCTGTGCCTGGCGGGCGGCGTCGTCGGCGAGGATCTCGTAGGCGCCGGCGGCGATGCCGTCGACGGCGATCCGGGCGATGTCCGCGGGGTCGGACTTCTCCGCGTCGACCGACCGGACCATGTCGGTGTCCATGTAGCCGACGTGCAGTCCGGACACTCGGATGCCCTGGTCGGCGAGCTGCAGGCGCAGGGCGTTGGTGAGCGACCACTCTGCGGACTTAGCGGCGCAATAGGCGCCGAGCTCCGGGAAGCTCACCCAGGACAGTCCGGACAGGACGTTCAGGATCGCGCCTCCGCCATTGGCCGCGATCCGGGGAGCGAAGCCTCGGACCATGCGAAGCGTGCCGAGGTAGTGGGTGTCCATCTCCAGGCGGATGTCGTCCAGGTCTGCCGCGAGCAGGTCGGCGCCGGTGCTGGAACCCGCGTTGTTGATCAGGAGGTTCACGTCGCCGGCGGCCTCGACGGCGGCGGCGACCGAAGCGGGGTCGGTGATGTCGAGCGCGATCGGCTTGGCGCCGGGAAGGTCGACGTGGTCGGGATTGCGGGCTCCGGCGTAGACGGTCGCGCCGCGGTCGAGCAGTTCGGTGGCGAGGGCCCGGCCGAAGCCGCGGTTGGCTCCGGTGACGAGGGCGGTGCTGGTGGAGAAGTCCACGGAAACTCCTGACGAAGAGGGCGGAGTGCTGAGGGGGAGGTGACCGACGGGCGTGAAGGGTGGGTTCGGTCCTCGGGGAGGACTGGCCGATCCCGCGCTCCGGCCTGTCGGCTCACCGGGCGAGTGCCGCGGGATTTGTCCGTCGTGGCCTGACCGATGACGCTCCGAGTCATTAAATGATGAACGTAATACTATGTGGGTCGATTCGGTGATCGCAAGCGCTGAACGGGGAGAAGTCCCGCCGGGACGACAACGAGGCGGCCGGGCTCGGAGGGGGGTGACGCACGAAGTGGTCCGGGTGCGGACCGGGTGCGACTGGTGCACGGCTCGCCGGCTACCCGGAGCGGGTGGGCAGCTTCGGGGGTGGGGGGTGGTGCGCCCCGTGGCGGGTGGTGCGCCCGGTGGCGGGTGGTGCGCCCGGTGGCGAGTGGTGTGGCCCGCGGCGCGACCTTCCCGCTCCAGTGCGCCCAGAGGTGTGCCCCACGTGCTCATCGCGCCGGCGAATCCGCGCCGCCGCGCCCGGCGGCGCGTCGGACCGGGACGGAGAACTTCGGTGGGAAGGTCGTGGCCGTCTTCGGCATGGACATCCCCACCTTCACCGAGCAGGCGCCCGGGGCTCTCGGCATCACCTCCGGCCGCTTCGTCGAGCCGAGGGAAGTCGCGACTCTCATCACCCTCCTGCTGTCGGACGTCATCGCCGACGTCACGGGCGCGGACTACCTGATCGACGGCGGGCCGCTCAAGGCCGTCTGAGCCCGGCTGTGGCGTCTGGCTGCCACCCCACCGCCGGCGGCGCGCGGAACGAACTGCCGATCGTTCCGTGCGCCGCCGGTCAGACCCGTGCCGCTCGGCGATCTCGCGCGCCGCATGCGGCGAGGGCCGTTCCCAAGCGCTTCAGGCGCCCGAGGCCGGCGGCCTGACGCTGGTCGTCGAGGTCGTGCGATGCGGCGACGACGGCCGACGGGTGACGGTCTGTCAGGCTGAGCCCTGCAGCGTCGATGAGAGGGCGCTCGGGAAGCCCTCCGCGCTCTGGCCGGGTCCACCGATGCCGCCGTCATCGGATGACCGGCCGCCCGAGCGAGCCAACAACTCCGCCCAGGAACTGTCGCCGAGAGTGACCAGGACGAAGCGTTCGCGCGGCGGGTCGGACACGAACGGTCGCCAGGCCATCCCGGTATCCGCCGTGACGGCGGTCCGGGCCCGCAGGGTGATCAGGTTCTGGCTGTTGCGCAGGTGGTGACGGTACAGGGCCCGGCTGTGCGCGTCCGGGGTACGTAGCCGTGGCGACCAGCCGTGGCCGGCGAGGTGGGCCAGGACGCCTTCGGTGAAGCGCGGGTTGCGCTCGGTCGGGAACCACAGCAGTTCCTGGCCCGCGAGGTCGGCCCAGGACAGGGCCGCGTGGTCGGCCAGCGGATGGTCGGGGCGCAGCAGCACGCCGAGCGGCTCGTCGGCCAGGGTCAGCGTGGCCAGGTCGTCCATGTCGTGGAAGACGCGCATCACCCCGAAGGCCAGGGTGCCGGTCCGCAACAGGTCGAGCTGCTGCCCGGAGTCGGCCTCGGCGAACTCGACGTCCAGGGATCCGTCTTCGGCCAGGACCCGCTCGACCCGCGCCAGCAGGTGCTCGGGAACGGTGCCGCAAATCCCTATGCGCACCGGAGAGCGAGCCTCGCGCGCCCGCACCAGCGACGACTCGATCTCGGCCAGGGTACGACGGGCACTCGCGTACAGGATCCGGCCGCCCTCGGTCAGCTCCATCCCCTTAGGCCTGCGGTGGAACAGCTTGGCCCCGACCCGGCGTTCCAGGGAGCTGATCTGCTGGCTCAGGCTGGGCTGCGCGATCCGCAGCACCCGTGCGGCCTCCGTCATCGTGCCCTCCTCGGCGACGGTGACGAAGTAGCGGAGATGACGAAGTTCGACGCCTTGGTGGTCGTGCATGTCCGCTCCTTGCTCTCGCGATAGGGCCGAGCCTATGGGGTGGCCTCGTGGGGCTATTGGCGTGGACCGGATAGCGGGGGTTTTGATGGGGCCGAACCATCGATCCGGTCCGGCACCTCCATGCCCACCCGACGCTCGGGAAAGCGGGAAAGCCGCCCACGGCCTCTTCGGTCCGAAGACCGGTCTCCGAGAGCTGAGGAACCACCTATGAAGATCGCCGAGTTCCCCGCTTCTGCGGTGCGGGCCGACGTGGCCGCCTCTACGGAGGACAGGGGAAGCGGGAGCCGGCTGGCTCACGCTCGACCACATGGAGGTGGCCGACATCGAAGCAGTGACGCGTATGAGGGCCGGTCGTTCCGGCGGTTCGGAGATGTCCTGGAGGCGTCCGGCAACGTCACCCTGGACCGGGTTCGCGCCATTGCCGATGCCGGCGTCGGCCTCATCTCGATCGGCGTGCTGACGCACAGCGCGCCCGCGCTCGACCCGACGATGTTGATCACGATGGAGGTGGCGCCATGCCCGAGGTGACGATCGTCGACGCGTGCCGACGGCGGGGCCGGGGCGGCAGTCCGACCGCCGTTCTCGACGACGCGCCCTTCACCGATGCCGAGCGACGGCGCATCCCTGCTGCGACAGGCACCTCGCACGCGGTCTTCATCGCCGCGGCGGACGGCGAGGATCAGGATCGATCGTCATATCGGCTCCGGTTCTTCACCGGCGAAGGCGAGTTGCCCGCCTGCGGCCACGGCACGGTCGCCGCACTGGCACTGCTCGCCATGCGCTGCGGCGGTGAAGCCGAACGCCGGGCCGAGCTGCACACTACAAGTCGCGTATTCGAAGGCTGGACGAAGCGAGAACACGACGACGTGACGGCCACTTTCGACCCGGGCCCGATCAGCCCCCGGGTCGCCGGGGAACCCGAACTCCGGGCGATCGCGACCGCCCTCGGCCTGACGAGCGAAGCCCTTCCCGCCGGCGCTTGCCTGGCCTCACCGGGCCGGCCAAGGCTCCTGTTACCCGTGCGATCGCGCACCGTGCTGGCCGAACTCCGTCCGGACTTCCCGGCACTGCGTCATGCCTGTGACCGCTACGGACTGCTGGGCTGCTACGCCTACTCGATCCCCGATACGGACGGTCGGGCGGCGGCCCGGATGTTCGCCCCGTCGATCGGCGTCCCCGAGGATGTCGCCAACGCCAACAGCACCGCGTGTCTGGCCGCGTATCTCGCCGATCAGGGCGTCAGCGACATCGCGGTCGACATGGGCGACCATCTCGGCCATCCGTCCACGATCATCGCCAACGCACGACGCGGCGCGTCCGGCACCCTGATCCGCCTGGGCGGCGCCGCTGGAATCGCGCGCACCGTCCGCCTTCCCCGGCTCGGCTGACATGAAGGCGGCTCGCGGTGGCCGGCAGCCCAACAAGAACGGCCGCCGACGCTTGTCCGAGACCAACCCGTAAGTCACAGGCACGCATCCCCACACTGGAGGTTTCCATGCCCAAGGGCTACTGGGTCAGCGTCTACCGCACCATTTCAGACCCTGAGAAGCTGGCTGCTTACGACAGGCTGGCCGGTCCGGCCGTCAGGGCCGGGGGCGGTCGGGTCCTCGCCCGCGGCAGTCGGGTCGTGGCGCATGACGCCGGAATCGCCGAGCGCACCATCCTGATCGAGTTCGACAGCTTCGAGCAGGCCGTCGCGGCGCGGGAGAGCGCGGCCTACCAGGAGGCGCTGGTCGTCCTGTCCGACGCCGTCGAGCGCGACTTCCGCATCGTCGAGGGCATCGACTGACCGAGGTCCGGTCGGATCTTCACCGAGGGACTCCGCCGGGAATCTGGAGAGCCAGGGCCCTACTGTCCGATGCGGTCCTGACCGCTCCTGGCCGCTGACGATCCTTGGACCGGGCCCGAGCCTGCCCCCGCGCCTCTGGTAGCTGCGTTGTAGCAACTGACGCGGTCCCCCGGACTCCCGCGAACGGCACAACGACCGTAACGTCATTGCCGCCGGGAGCGGACTTCGCCGACCGCTGTCACTTCACATCACCCGCACCCCGGACGGACCTCACGCCGTTCCCGACGTGGTGAGGTCCGTCTCCTCCGGGAGCTCGTTCACGTCCACCCCGCGCACCTGGGCCAACTCATGTTTCAGGGCGGCGAGTTCGGTGCCGCCTGCCATGTGGTTGGTGAGTTCTTCGAGGCTGACCTGGTCGCGGGAGGCGGTGAGCTCCATGGTGCCCAGGCGCAGCACGCTGAAGCGGTCGCCGACGATGTAGGCGTGGTGGGGGTTGTGGGTGATGAAGATGACGCCGAGGCCGCGGTCGCGGGCGGCGGCGATGTACTTCAGGACCACGCCGGACTGCTTGACGCCGAGGGCGGCGGTGGGCTCGTCGAGGATGAGGACACGCGCGCCGAAGTGGACGGCGCGGGCGATCGCGACGCACTGGCGCTGACCGCCGGAGAGTTGCCGATGGGCTGTTCCAGGTCGTCGAGGATGATGCCCATGTTGCGCAGTTCCTCGTCGGCGGTCCTCTTCATCTTCTGGATGTCGAGGCGGCGCACGGGCCAGGGGCCCTTGGTGAGTTCTGAGCCGAGGAAGAAATTGCGCCAGACCGGCATCAGGGGCACGGTGGCGAGGTCCTGGTAGACGGTGGCGATGCCCTTGTCGAGGGCCTCGCGGGGGGTGGAGAAGTGCACCGGCAGGCCGTCGACGAGGAACTCTCCCTCGGTGTGCCGGTGCAGACCGGAGACGATCTTGATGAGCGTGGATTTGCCGGCGCCGTTGTCCCCGAGGACGCAGGTCACCTGGCCCGGGCGGACGGCGAGATCCACGCCGTGCAGGGCGCGGATGTTGCCGTAAGACTTGCCCGCGTTGCGCAGTTCGACGAGTGGACTGTCACCGCTCTCGGGGGGCCGTGTCTGCGAGGATGGCGCCGTGCGTGCCGGTTCCGTCGGTGGTCATGGGGGTCACCTCCGGGTGGCCGTGCGCTGGATCCACAGATTGATGAGGACGGCGCCGAGGAGCATGACGCCGAGGAAGGCCTTGAACCAGTCGGGGTTCCAGCCGGCGTAGACGATGCCCTGCTGCACCATGCCGAACATGAACGCGCCGAAAACCGGGCCGATGGCCGAGCCGGCGCCGCCGGTCAGCAGACAGCCGCCGATGACGGCCGCCGAGATGTAGATCAGCTCCTGGCCGACGCCCTCGCCGGACTGCACGGTGTTGAAGGTGAACAGTTGGTGCATGCCGACGAACCAGGCGCCGAAGCCGACCAGCATGAACAGCGAGATCTTCGTGAACGTGACCGGCACGCCGACCGCCCGCGCGGACTCCTTGTTGCCGCCGACCGCGAAGATTCCAGCTGTCGTACCTGGTGCGCAGCAGCACCCAGGTGGCCAGGGCCGCGAACACCAGCCAGTACACGATCGTGATCTTCACCTGGACGCCGCCGACCTCGAAGGACGAGGCGAAGATCTTCTTCGCCTGGCCGAAGCCGTCCATGTCGCTGATGTCGTCGGTCGCCACGTTGCTGGTCACCAGCTTCGTCACCGCGAGGTTGGCGCCCTGGAGGATCAGGAACGTGCCCAGCAGGAAGTGTCGGAAGTACGCTTCCGTGCGGGGACCGGCGCAGTGTCCGACCGTGTGCCGGGGGCGGTTGCGGGCCCCTGATCGGGCCGCGATGGGCTGGCCTTGGCTCCGGTGATCTGCTCCCAGATGGTGAAGCGGACGGTCATCTCGGCTCGGTACGTCAGGTGCGGTCATGAGGTGGCGGCGGGGCCTGAAGTGGGGTGAGATGCCGCTGAACGCGGACAGGAACCGAGGGCGATCCGGCCAGTGCGGAAGCGTCGGCGTGCCGCGACCCCCTGACAGGCACACGTGCACCAGGCGGATGCAAACGATGAGTCCGCACGCTCCGCAGAGTCTGCACTCGTAGCAGAACGCCGACCACGCGACCGAGGAGACGATGACACATGGTGACACCCGACGTGACCGCCGAGATCCACGGCTTCAGCGATCCCGACGCCATGCCGACGCCGTGGACCGTGGGGCTTGAACACATCACCGAGGCCGACACGTTCTGGCTTTCGACGGTCCGCCCCGACGGCAGGCCGCACACCACGCCACTGATCGCCGTCTGGCACGGCGACGCCATCTGGTTCACCACCGGCCCGGACGAGCGCAAGGCGAAGAACCTTGCCGAGAACCCATCTTGCGTCCTGACCACCGGACGAAGCGACCTCGTCGAGGGCGGCCTCGACGTCGTACTTGAGGGCGTAGCGGAGCAGGTCACCGATGAGGCCGAGCTGCAGCCGATCGCCGATGCGTTCACGGCAAAGTACGGAACCAAGACCTGGCACTTCGTCGTCTGCGACGGCGCGTTCAGCCACCCCGACAGGGGCGGGCGTGCTCTCGTCTTCCGCGTCCCGCCGGTCCGCGGCCTCGGATTCCGCAAGGGGGACACGTTCAGCCAGACAACCTGGCGCTTCAGCAGTTGACGCGTCGGTTTCGTCGCGGAACCCGGCGCGCTGTGCGGTTCATGATCCGAGTATCGCGCTAAGGACGAGGGAACGTTTGTTGTGCCCGCGACGTGGTGAAGTCCAGGGACCGGACCGCATGAGCCGAAACGCTGGCCTTCCGAGGCGTGGACGTGCTGCTGAGCGAGCTGCACCCCACCATCGGCTGGGAGTCTCCCTTCCTCGTGGTGTCCTGCGCGGCTGAGTCTGTCTTCCGGCTGGAAGGCCGTGGCCTGCTCACCAGCGCTCAGTATTTCTGCTGGCCACGTCCTCGTGTGCAACTGGACGAGTCGGACCCGCCGGCAGATGGGAGGCCGTGCCGGTGATTCCGCGACGCGGCGGGCCGAACGCGACCACGAGGAGAGTCGCCGACGGAAGGGCGTAACTGACCAGCCCGTCATGGCATGGGCCTCACAGTGGCCGCTGCATATGATGACCGAATGGTGGGGACGGAGGCACTGCGGCAGGCCCTGGAACGGTGCGCAGAACGGGTGGACAAGATCGGCTTCACGTTTCAGGACGGACGCGAGTTCCTTGGATGGGCAACGGGAGTGACTGCCACTGCAGTGCTCGTGTCGTGGGCGCCAAGCCCTCTGTATGCGCAAGCGACCGGCGGCGCTGCCTGGGAGCCGGAGGAGCAGTGGGTGTCTCTGGCGGACATCACACAGGACAGTGTCGCGGCGTACGACGAGTCGGACAGACGCTGGGTGCCCCTCCTCCGCGCCTGATGGGGATGGCGTGTTCCCGGCCGGTGTGGACTGTCTGGCGGTGACTGTCGCTGTTCGCCGGGCAGCCGGTGGTCGGTGGTCGGTGTAGAAAGCGTCACGGCGCGACGCGATGCTTGCCAAGCCCATGCTGACCGTGACCCTCGACGGCCCTGCGCTGCCTGCCGGGTTGGCAGCGGAGCGGGAGTGGGACGGCAGATGAAGCAACTTGGGGCGGTTCAGACTCAGGGGTCAGAAGGCCGCACGCCGGCACGGTCATCGACGTCATGCCGCCGCGTCACTCATCCCAGTGCCATGCCACCCGTCCCGTCGCGTGCCCCACGGAGCCGATCTACGCGCTCACAAGGCGCATGTCTGCGCAGGAATGGCCTGCAAGCAGGGGGTAACTCGGCCGGTGGTGGGGTTGGGAAGCAAGTTCCCGCGGTGTCCTCCAGACAGTTACTGCCGGGGGACTCACGCGTGAAGCTGACCAAGCCCTGCTAGGGGTGTACAGGGATCATCCTTGCGGGGCCAGAGACCGCAGCAGCGGTTGAGCATCGTGAGCCGTCAGGCTGACGGCAGGGTCGTCGGCGGCCTGCTCGCTGCCCCGGCAACCGCACGGCTCAAGGGGAACGCGAGCGCAACGACGAACAGGCCGAAGACAGTGATCGGCAACAGCCAGAGCAACTGTGCAGGGTCGTCCCTCAGCCAGTGCCGGTTGCCCCACCAGTTCGCGCTGACGTCCAACGCCATCACGGCACTTGCCAGCCAGATCCCTTCCCGCCGCACAAGCCCCACCAGCACGGCCGCCAGCGGATCGAGGATCACCAAGCTGACGAAGAACACCTGCAGAAAGAGCTGAGAAAACGACGCATAGACGTGGATGCCGCCACGGACCAGATCTGCGAGGTGAGAACCCGTGCCCTCTGCGAAGCCGATCAAGTACACCGAGAGAACCCCTCTCGCCCACAACGGTTGTGCGCCCCACCTATCCCGCAGCTCAAACCCCACCGTGTCACCCTAGACGAGCGCCTGAGCCCTCGAGGAGGAAACGGCACCGCTGGCTGATCAACGGTCCTCGGCATCCCCACACCGGTCCGAGCCCCGTCAACAGCAGCAGGGACGGTCAGCGCCCGGTGGGGGCTGACCGTCGACAGGAGGTGGTCGGCGGGGGGTCAGGGGAGCCCGCGTTGGTGGTCGCTGATCCGCCCCGTCCTGCTATGCGGCAGCGAGGTGGAGGAGTGCCGGGACGCCTGGAGCGTCCGCGGGACGTCGGCAGGAGACAGATCCAGGCGCGCACGGTGCCAGCGCGCCGGATGGCGCCGGCGTCCGGCACCCTTGCGTGCGATGTCGACGCCGACCTCTACCAACAGCTCCGGCGCTACGAGAGTGACGTGCAGTCTCCCGCGCGAGCCGCACCCGGCGGAGAACGTCCCTCAGCGCGCGAACCCGCGCGTCCGTTTATTCACGGTGCCGGCAGGAAGGCCCAGTTCCACGTGGGCATCCATCCTGGGCCACGTGTCATCGAGGCGCACGTTGATTGTCTGTCTCGGTGCCGCCGTGCGTGCCGGTTCCGACCTGAGCGCTGTCCTTCAACGTGCGGTTACCGTCAGACGGTGTGCGGTCGAAGGAGCTTCGGCGCGGCCGCCAGAAATAACCTGTGGGAGCGCCACTCACTGCTGGTTAGTCTCACGCAGATGGAAATCCGAACGTTCGAGGAACGGGATTGGCCGCTGGTCTGGCCGATCATCGAGCAGATCATTCGCAAGGGAGACACCTTCTGCTACGACCCGCTGCAAAACGAGGCGCAAGCCCACGACTTGTGGGTGGTACCGCCGCCAGGGCACGTCGTAGTGGCGGTGGAGGATCAGCGCATACTCGGCACCTCCAACATGTACCCCAACCGTCCGGGCCCGGGTGCGCATATCGCCAGCGGAAACTTTATGGTCGCTCCAGAAGCACGCGGTCGGGGTGTCGGCCAGGCATTGGGCGAGTACCTTCTGGACTGGGCGCGAAGCCATGAATTCGCCGGCGTTCAGTTCAACGCCGTTGCGGCCTCCAACACGCCGGCGCTCACGCCGTACGAGCGTCTCGGTTTCGCCATGATCGGCACCGTCCCCGGCGCGTTCCGGCATCCCACGTTGGGTGCGGTCGGCCTGCATGTCATGTACCACGACCTGGACTCGTGACCACTCCTGGTCTGCTGCGAGTCTGACCGGGCCCCACGGACACCGCTGTCCGAGTTTTGAGAGGACTTCCGCGAACGGCGACCTGCGCAAACGTGATCGCTCCGGAGGTTCGCGCGGAACTCGCGCAGATGACCGTTTGCGAGAGGCTCCCGCTGGCCACCAAGGATTCGCCGTCCCTCGATCACTCCTCGGCGGTCAACCCTTGCAGCGGGCCGGAGGCCAGGACTCTGGTGACGAAGTTTGCGAACTGTGCGCGCATTCTTTCCCGCGGAATGCGTTCTTGTCCGGCCAGGTGCTCGACGAGGTCGGCTCGGGTGGCGGCGAGCAGGGCGTGGGCGGTGAAGTCGCTGTCGGTCAGGCCGGGGACCTGCTCCAGTACGGCTCGGAGGAGGCCGTGCCATCGCTCGTAGTGCTCCGCCTGGTAGGGGCTGCTGTTCCCGCTTTCCTCCAGAGCCAGCGCGAGGCGGCGGTTGTCGAGTTTGAAACACAGGACGGCGTCGAGCAGTGCGAGTGCGCGTTGCCGCGGTGGGGTGGCGGGCCCCAGGGGCGGCGGGCCGGTCTCGACGGCCTCCCTCAGCGGTTCGAGCCGCGCCTCGTACAGCGCGCGCAGCAGCCCGGGACGGTCGTCGAAAGCCCGGAAGAGCGTGCCTTTGCCCACGCCGGCCGCTGCTGCGATGTCGGCCATGGTGATGTCCTCGGCGCTCCCGAGGCGGGCGAAGAGGGTGTCGGCGGCCGCGAGGATGGCCGCCCGGTTGCGGGCGGCGTCCTTGCGGGGCTTGCGCTCGGGCACGTTGCCCCTTCCATTTGAGAAACGGACCTCGGGTCCGTATATTCAAAACGGACCCGAGGTCCGGATTCTACAAGACGGAGGACACCCATGTCCGCACCAACTTCTCCGGCGGATCTCTACCGCCACAGCTTGCGGCTCCTGTTGGACAAGAACGTCCCCGGCTGGGTCGGCCTGTGGGCCGACGACGGCGTCATGGAGTTTCCCTTCGCCCCCGACGGCTGGCCCGCGCGCCTGGAGGGCAGGGAAGCCATCGCCGCCTACATGCGCGACTACCCCGACCACATCGATCTGCATGACTTCCCGGAGCTGCGGATCCACGAGACCACCGATCCGGAGATCATCGTGGTCGAGATGCGCGGCGTCGGCCGCCTGGTGGAAACCGGCAGCGCCTTCGACATGACCTACATCGCCGTTGTCACCATCAGGGACGGGCGCATCGCCTCCTACCGCGACTACTGGAACCCCCTGGCCGTCCTCGCGCCCGGCACCGACTTCACCGGGAGCAGCCGATGACCGTCACCGGCACCACCTTGGTTATCGGTGCCACCGGTACCACCGGCAGCCGCACCGCCGCGCAGCTGACCGCCGCCGGCCACCACGTCAAAGCCGCCAGCCGGCATGCCACCCAGGTCCCCGGCACGGAGCCGGTCGCCTTCGACTGGTACGCCCCCGCCACCCACGCCGCCGCCCTCGAAGGAGTCGACCGCGTCTACGTGATACCGCCTCTGGGCGACTCCGACCCGGCGACCGTCATGCTGCCGTTCCTCCGGCAGGCCCGCACCGTCGGCGTACACCGCGCGGTGCTCCTCAGCTCTTCGGCCATACCCGAGGGCGGCCCGGCGGTGGGAAAGGTCCACCAGGCCTTGCCCGATCTGTTCGAACAGTGGGCGGTGCTCCGGCCCTCATGGTTCATGCAGAACTTCACCGGTGCGCACGCGCACTCCGCGAGCATCCGTGAAGACGGCATCATCCGGACCGCAACCGGAAGCGGCCGGGTGGGCTTCGTCGACGCCGAGGACATAGCGGCCGTCGCCGCCCACGCCCTGACCGACGCGCACGCTCCCAACGGCGACCTCGTCCTCACCGGACCGGAGGCGCTCAGTTACGACGACATCGCCGCGATCATCACTGAGGTCACCGGCAGGCCCGTCGTCCACCGCCGTCTGTCCTACGAGCACATGCGCGATCACCTCACGATGCAGCTGCCGGTGGAGTTCGCCGTGATGCTGGCCGGCATGGACCGCGCCATCGCCGAAGGGGCAGAGGACCGCCTCACCGACACCGTCCAGCGCCTCACCGGTCGTCCGGCACGCACCTTCCGTGCCCTTCTCGAGAGGGAGATGTGACGCAGCAGCTGATGTGCCGGGACGACCTGCGGACCGCTTGACCGCATCGCTCGTGCCATGTGCGGCCGCGAGGGTCACGCGCAATCCCTGCATGGGGATCGGTTGTCCGGAGATGCGGCGCCTGCAGGAAGTCACTCAGGCCGGTGCCTTCCTTGCATGGCTCGCCAGCCAAGGCGGGCCAACCTCGGATTCCCGGTCTTCGCTCGGGGCTGGAGCACGCTGCTGACCAACGGGCATCCCGGGCGCACCAGCTGACCACCCACGTCGCGTCTACGTGTGGAACAACGACCGCGACACGGCCACGGCCCTCCCCAGTTGTAGGCGTTTCCGCCGCCCCCCGACCCGGTGCCTGGGGCGCTCCGGCAGCGCCCCGCCATGCGGCTCTTGGAGCCCGCAGGACCGGTCCCGGCCAGGCGAGCGAGGCGCCCCCGCGGCTGCGCGCATCACAGGGCGCGGGAACCGGCGCCACTGGCCACCACCACGACAACGAGTCCGTGCCACGCGCCGGAAGTGAGCCGGGCACACTGCGCCGTTGGGATGAGGCCACAGCCGACAGGCCTGTCACACTGGGCAGATATGTGCGCGAGCAGTAGCCTCGCCCCGCATTGCTCGGCTCTCGGGTGTCGTCCACGTCTCGCAGGCCACCAGGGCCCCCTGTGGAGGTGACCAGTGGAAGACCCGACACCTCTCCTCGTTCCACAAGCGCCGGCACCGGGTGAACAGTGGGATCAGGACCAACTGCTGGTCTCGCAGATCCATGTGACCGTGGGAGACCGGGTGGAGGGCGGTCAGGCGGGTAGCGGACGTGGAGACGAGCAACATCTCACTGGAGCTCGATTCTCCGGTCCCCGGCGTGGTGTGCGAGTTGTGGGTCGGGCGGGAGACATGGTGTCGGCCGGAGCCGTCCTAATGATCATCGGCGTCGACGCATGACGAGCCACCCCGCACCGCCGGCCCGTCACGTCATCCCCTACAGGGCCAACGCCAGCCCGTCGCATGAGGCTCCCACCGCCGGGTGCCGATTCACGCGGTGGTGTGTCACTCGAGTGAGGTGATCTGCACCTGGCTGGTCCGGTCGGTCATTGCAGGATGTTCAGCTTGGCGGCGACGAGTTCGGAGCGGACAAGCTCCAGCAGTCGGCCCATCCAGTTCCGTCCTTCGAGCCCGCGTTGACCCCAGAAGGTCGATCCGATCTCGGTGTAGATCAGGCGGGTGGCGCCTGTGGCCATCAGCGTCTCGGCGAACTCGGGATGTTGCTGGAATTTCGCACGCAGCAGCCGCGTCATGACGGCGACCCGAACCTGGGGCCAGTCGTCGCGCAGGGTGGAATCCTCAGCGAGTTTCTGCGCGTCATGCGGCCTTTCGGCGCCAAGGATCTCAGCCTGTCGTTGTTCGTCGGGGACCGCAAGCGCCCAGTAGGCGTGCGCAACCGTGGGGTAGGTCCGGTTACTCAAGACGATCGGCGCGGGGAACTCATTGCGCAGTACGAGGGTGCCCGGGTTCTCGGGCCAGCCGCGTGGGAAGACCGTCTGGTTGAGATGGACGCTACTTTCGACTGGTTCAGTCGGGCCGTCGGCGGGTGTCTTCGTCTCGTGCTGCTTCCGCAGTTGCTCGCGCTCCGCGAAGTACTCCAAGGCGGAGGCATGCATCTCGTCGGTGACATCGACGGTGTTTCCGTTCCACAGCTCGATCTGGTTCTCCGGGCCGGTCACGATCACCCGGAGGGGGAAGTCCTTGCGGTCCATGTCACCCAGGGCGTATCTACGCAGGTGTTCCGGGATGGCTTCGTAAGCTTCACGAACGGCGGTCCGGTTGGCCTCGGTCGGCTGCTCCCGGAAGACGTCGACGGCGGCGAGGCAGCGGCCGGTGGAGTCCGGACGGCCGTTGAGATTGTCGATATCGTCGCGAACCTCGCCGAGCAGCATCTCAGGCGTCAGCCAGCTCCTCGGCTCGGCGAACTTCCACGAGGCGAGGTGGTGGGCCGATGCCCGGGCGCCTTCGGGCAGGTCGGTGGCGACCCATCCGGAGGCGAGCTTGTCGGCGAAACCCTCCAGAGTCTCCAGCCCCCAGCAGTCGACCATTCCGTCGGCGTAGATCAGCAGATCGGTGAGGAAGTACTTGCCGCCGTTGCGGATGAAGGCGTGCCGCCAGGTGCCCTCAATACGCTCGCCGTCCACGTTCCGCCACGTCCGCTGTCGTATCCCCATGCGCGACAGGCTAGCTGTCCGCACTCCTGCAAGATCGGGATATTCCGGCTGGGGAAATTCAGGCAGTTCAGCATGGGGTCGCCGAGGTCGATCGGGCGCGGCGCCAGGCCGGGGGAAATCGGTTGTCGTGCCATCTCCGAGGTCGGACGTTGCGGGGTGTGACCACCGCAGACTTGACCATCGGAGACACATCCGTGGAGCTGAAGAGAGCGGCGAAGCCGTCGGCTGCACTGGCTGGGATGCCGGCACGGAAGGTGCGCGCGACCCCCGTTCGCGTTCCGACTTCGGCTGACTGGTGCCTGTGCACCGAAGGCGCTACTCCTGGCAGGCTCTTGCCATGCCAGAGATCAGTCATGCGGGGGCTGTCAGCGTGGAGTACGGCCACTTTCCCGTCGGCGAACTGTGGGAGCCGGGATTCGATCGCAGGGAGAGCAGACCAGACTTCCGGTCTGACGAGCCGGTCATCGTCGGTCCCGGCCAGATCGTGATCAGAACCCGCGTGCAAGAGCACGCTGCGCTCGTCGTCCTGGCCCTGAGTCATCGGCAGGGCGAAGCCCCAGGGAACCCCTGGACTTTGCTTGCCTCGGAGCGCTACCGGCCTGTTTACACAGGCCGGATGGTCCCGTTCGACACGATGAACGGTCCGGCCGAACCGGCCGAGGCATCGATCGACGCCTTCGGTCGGCTGTCTGAGCCGGGTGAGGCATACCTCGCTCTCGATCCATCCCGTACCTACGAAGTACAGGTGTGGGCCCAGGGACGGGCCGACTCTCGCGACCGGTTCGAGGCCACTTCGAAGCACGACGAGACCAGCAACTGGTACGAGGCGTACGCAGTCGTCTTCACGCCGTCTGGAGAACAGACAGCACCAGCTCCGGCACCGCCGGTCAGCCGACGAGAACAGCTCGCCGCCCGGCACGGTAAGCCGCCGCTTGGCTTGCGCTGACCGACTCGAAGCGCGCCTGGGGGGAACGGCTGCTGCCCGGCACATAGCGGACGGAGAAGTTCCCGTCCCCGATGCCGGCACCTTCCTTGCTGGAGGCGAACGGGAACTCATCGCACGGGGCCGACCGGTGTCGGTGAGAGCCCCCTCCAGTGTCCTCGACAAGGTGGTCTTGCCGATCGCGCCCACTCCGTGGAAGACGAGTACGTGTCCGAGGAGGGCCTCGAGGTCTGCTGCCGACCACGAGGGCGTTCCGGCGACAGTGATCCGCAGGGCGGTGTGCTGTGCCAAGCAGCCGGGCCTGTGCTTATCGCGGTCATAGGGCGTGCGTACGGGGTGGCCGGCCCGGAACCCGTGCGGGCCGGCCACCCCGGCGGGCGCCCGTACGCCCGCCCTGTCTCACGCCTGCGCGGGCTCCGCGTCCTGGACCGGCGCGGTGAGGTATTCCTCCGTGATCTCCTTCGGTCCGAACGGCCAGACCTTTTCGAAGCGCGCCCACAGCAGGTACGCCACGATGCCGAGGGCCAGCCAGGCCAGCGACCATTCGATGGGATGGCGGCCGGGCGAGTTCTTGTCGGCATAGCCGTAGATCACCAGCCAGCCGACCAGGGCGACCAGGCTGGGCAGGGGGTACAGCCACATCTTGTACGGGCGGCGCAGGTTCGGCTGCCGCCTGCGCAGGACCGTCACCGCGGCGATCTGGGCGAGCGCCTGGACGAGGACCATCACCGTGGTGAGGAGCTGGATCAGCGTCGCCAGGTCGGTGTGGCGGCCGATGAGGAAACCGATCGCCGTCACCATCCCCATGGTGGCCAGGCCCAGCATGGGGAAGCGGTGCCTCGGGTGCAGCTTGGCGTACGGACGGAAGAAGACCCGTTCGCGGGCCGCGTCGTACGGGACCCGGGAGCCGCCCAGCAGACCGGTGAAGACGGAGGCGAAGGCGGTGATCAGGATGAGGACCGTGACCGTGTCGGCCGCCCCCTTGCCCCAGGTCTTCTCCAGGACCGCCGAGGCGACGGAGGTGGAGGCGATGTCGTTCGGGTCCGTCATCCGATGCCAGTCGATGACGCCGAGTGTGCCGATCTGCAGCAGCAGGTAGATCGCCATGATGCCGACGATGGAGAAGATGATGGAGCGGGGCAGCGTACGGCCTGGGTCCTTGATCTCGGCGCCCATGTAGGCGGTGGTGTTGTACCCGAGGTAGTCGTAGATGCCGATCGTCAGGCCCGCGGCGAAGCCCAGCCAGAAGTGGTTGCTGGTGAGGTCGAAGGCGTGCGCCGGGTAGGTGAAGGCCAGGTCCGCGCTGAAGTCGGTGGCCGCGGCCACGATCACCAGGAGGACCGAGGTGATCATGACGGCCCACATCACGGCCGTGATCCGGGCGATGTGCTCGATGCCCCGCCACAGCAGGATGATCACCACGAGGATCATGCCGAGGCCGACCAGGTCGCCGGTCGTCCTGCCCATGTCCGGTGCCAGATAGCCGAGGTACTGCACGAAGCCGACCACGCCGGTGGACATGATCAGCGGGATGAAGAGCATCGCCGTCCAGACGAACAGGAACGGCATCAGCCGACCCGTGCGGTACTGGAATGCCTGGCGCAGATATACGTAGCTGCCGCCGGAACCGGGCATCGCCGCGCCCAGTTCGGCCCAGACCAGGCCGTCGGCGAGGGCCAGCAGCGCGCCGGCGAGAAAGCCGATCACCGCCTGCGGGCCGCCGAACGCGGCGACCATCAGCGGGATCGTCACGAACGGCCCGATGCCGCACATCTGGCTCATGTTGATGGCGGTCGCCTGGAACAGGCCGACACGGCGGACGAAGCCACCCTCGGGGGGCGGGCTACCGGACATGGGTCCTCCTGAAGCGGACGCGGGGAGAGGTTCGACGTGCCGACCGGCGCTACTCGGCGGCCGACGGATCAAGGGCGGCGGGTATCGGGCCGACGCTGGGCTCCCCTTGGCTGCCCGGCGAGGCTGAGAGCCTGTTCTCAGGTACTGACTCTCGCTTGGGCGATAAAGTTAAGGAGGCTTACTAGATGCGTCAAGAGGGTGCCCCGCATGCGTGAGAATGGTGCGATGCCCGCCAGTGACGTCGCCGAGCAGCCGGACCAGCCGTGGAACCGTCAGCGGTTGCGCAGCACCAACGAGCGCCTGCTCCTGGACCGGCTGCGTTCCGCCGGCGCCGCTTCACGCGCGCAACTCGCCCGGGAGACGGGCCTGTCGAAGCCGACCGTCTCCAGCGCGCTGGCGGCCCTGGCGGAGGCAGGCCTGGTGCACGAGGTCGGCACGCACGCGCCGGAACGCGGCCGGGTCGCCGTCCTCTACGCCCCGGATCCGTCCGCCGGGTACGCACTCGGCATCGATATCGGGCGCAGCTGGCTGCGGGTGGCGGTCGCCAACCTCGACGGCGAGCTGGTGGCCCGTGCGGACGTGCGCAACCGGGCCCGTTCCTCCGGCGCCCTGGCCGATCTCGTGGTCGCCACAGCCCGGCAGGTGGTGGCGAACTCCGGTGTCGCCCAGGGCGAGGTGGCCCACGCCGTGGTGGGCACGCCGGGCGTGTACGACCCGGAGCGGCGGCGGGTGCGCTTCGCGATGCATCTGCCGGGCTGGGGGCGGGCCGGGCTGGTCGACCGGATGCGTGAGGAGCTGGGCGTACCGCTGGAGGTCCACAACGACGCCAATCTGGCGGCCTTCGGCGAGTACACGTACGGCGTCGGCGCGGGCAGCAGGCTCTTCGCGTACATCATGATCGGTACGGGGCTCGGCATGGGCGTGGTGAGTGAGGGACGGGTGTTCACCGGGGCGCACGGCGGTGCCGGGGAGATCGGGTTCCTGCCGTGGCCAGGACAGCAGCGGCTCCGGACGCTGGAGGACGCCGTCTCGGGGGTGGCGGTGGTGGAGTCGGCGCGCAGGTTCGGGATGACCGGGCAGCTCACCGCGAAGGCGGTGTTCGACTCGGCCCGGCAGGGAAATTCCGCCGCGGTCAAGGCGGTCGAGCTGGAGAGCGAGCGGATCGCGCACACGGTCGCGGCGGCCGCGGCCGTGCTCGACCCGGATCTCGTGGTCCTGGGCGGCGGCGTGGGGCACAGTGTGGACCTGCTGCTGCGCCCCGTGCGGGAGAACCTGCGCGCGCTCACCCCCCTGCGGCCGAAGATCGTACCCAGTCGGCTCGGCGAGGACGCGGTGCTGCTGGGCGCGGTGGCCACGGCCCTGGGGACCGCGCGGGACGTGGTGTTCGAGCGCCGATCGGAGTCCTGACCACCTCGCGCACCGGCAACGGTGGTTGACACGTCTCGCCCGGACCCCTAGCTTGAGGCGGAGTTAGTAAAGTTTCCTAACTTGCAGTGCCGTAGCGCGGATGCTCCCCCACCTCCCTAGGAGACAGACGTGTTCCACCGCCCTGCCGCCCGACGCCGCCTCGCCGCGGCAGCCGTCGCCCTGGGCCTGCTCTGTACGCTCTCCACGAGCGCGTGGGCCGGGGCCCGCGACGCGTCACCGCCCAGCCGCCGGGCGCAGACCACCGCCGTCGCCTCCCGCACAGGCAGTGCCACCGCCCTGTCGGGCTACGCCATCCAGTCGACCGCGAAGGTCACCGACTCCGCGGCTGCCGTCTCCTCCCCGGGCTATCCGGCGAGCGGCTGGTATCCGTCCGGCTCCCGCTCCACGGTGCTCGCGGCGCTGCTGGCGGACGGGAAGTACGCCGATCCGTTCTACTCGACCAATCAGCAGCAGATCCCCAAGGCCGACTTCCAGGTTCCCTGGTGGTACCGCTCGGACTTCACGGTCGCCGACACCTCCGAGCGTACGTATCTGGACTTCAGCGGGGTGATCTCGGCGGCCGACGTCTACGTCAACGGCCGGCAGGTCGCCAAGGCCGCCGACGTGACGGGCGCTTACACCCGCCATGAGCTGGACGTCACCTCACTGGTGCGCACGGGTGCCAACACGGTGGCCTTCCGCATCCAGCCCAACAACCCCGGCAAGAACCTCACCATGGGCTGGATCGACTGGCTGCAGCCGCCGCCCGACGAGAACATGGGGATCGTCCGCGATGTGCTGGTGCGGCGCGGCGGCCCGGTCGCCCTGCGCGACGCGCACATCGTCACCGACCTCGAGGTGCCGTCCCTCTCCACCGCGGACCTGACGGTCAAGGCCCGGGCCCGCAACGACTCGGACTCGCCCGTCACCACCACCGTCTCGGGCAGCATCGGCCCGATCTCGTTCAGCAAGTCCGTCTCCCTGGCCGCCCACGCGACCAAGACGGTCACCTTCGCTCCCGCCGAGGTCCCCGGGCTGCACGTGACTTCACCGAAGGTGTGGTGGCCCGCGGGCATGGGCGGACAGCCCCTGTACACCCTCGACCTCACCGCGTCCGTCGCCGGCCTGGTCTCGGACACGGCGCACGAGAACTTCGGCATCCGCGACGTGAAGGCCCCCCTCAACTCCGACGGCGCCCGGCAGTACAGCGTCAACGGACGCAGACTGCTCATCAGGGGCGGCGGCTGGTCGCCCGACGAGTTCCTTCGCTGGGACAGGACATACGCCGAAGACCGGCTGAAGTACGCGCTCGACCTCGGCCTCAACACCATCCGCCTCGAAGGGCACATCGAGCCGGACGAGTTCTTCGACCTCGCGGACCGGTACGGCATCCTCACGCTGCCCGGCTGGGAGTGCTGCGACAAGTGGGAGGGGAACGTCAACGGCGGCGAGCCGGGCGACGAGTGGACCGCCGAGGACTACCCGGTCGCGGGGGCGTCGATGGCCGCCGAGGCCGCCCGGCTGCGCGACCACCCCAGTGTCATCTCCTTCCTCATCGGCAGCGACTTCGCTCCCGACGCGACGATCGAGAAGTACTACCTCGACGCGCTGAAGGCCGCCGACTGGCCCACCCCGGTGGTCGCGGCGGCCTCCGACAACTCCTCGCCGACCAGCGGACGTTCGGGCATGAAGATGTCCGGCCCCTACGACTGGATCCCGCCGAACTACTGGTACGCCAAGCGCGAGGGCGGCGCCACCGGATTCAACTCCGAGACCAGCGCCGGCCCCGACGTCCCCACGCCCGACACACTGCGCCGCATGATGAGCCCGGCAGAACTCGACACCCTCTGGAAGAACCCGAGCGCCAAGCAGTACCACCGTTCGCCGTCGTCGACCTTCAGCTCCCTGAAGCTCTACGATGACGCGCTGACCGGACGCTACGGAGCGCCGAGCAGCCTCACCGACTACGTGCACAAGGCGCAGCTGGCCCAGTACGAGAACGTCCGGGCCCAGTTCGAGGCGTACGGACGTAACGCCACCGACTCCTCCAAGCCCTCCACCGGGGTCGTCTACTGGATGTTCAACAGCGGCTGGACCTCGCTTCACTGGCAGCTGGTGGACCGGTACCTCGACCAGGGCGGCGCCTACTTCGGGGCGAAAAAGGCCAACGAGCCGCTGCACGTCCAGTACTCGTACGACAACCGTTCGGTCGTCGTGGTGAACAACCGGCACCCCTCCGCGTCCGGCCTCATCGCCCGCGCCACGCTTTTCAATACCGACGGCACTCAGAAGTACGACAAGACCGTCACCGGAGTGACGGTGGGCGGCGACGGCGCACGCGCCACCGCACTCACGCTGCCCTCGTCGGTGAGCGGTCTGTCGACGACGTACCTCGCACGCCTGGTCCTGAGCGACCCCACGGGCAAGGAGGTGAGTCGCAACGTCTACTGGCTGTCCACCAAGCCCGACACGCTCGACTGGGACAACACGGACTGGTACTACACGCCCACGACGAGCTACGCGGACCTGAAGGGGCTGAGCGCCATGGCGCAGGCGCCGGTGTCGGCGACGGCGTCGACGACCTCGTCGGGTGACACGTCGACCACGACGGTCACCGTGCGCAACACGGACGGCGGCAGGACGCCGTCGCTGCTGACGGACGTGCACCTGGTGGACGGGGCGGGCAAGCCGGTGCTGCCGGTGCGGTGGTCCGACAACGAGGTCAGTCTCTGGCCCGGAGAGTCGCTCACCCTGACGGCCACGTACCGGACGACCGATCTGCACGGGTCCCCGCCGCGGGTGCGGGTCTCCGGATGGAACACGCCGGAGCGCACGGTACCGGCCGACTGATCCCACAGGGGTGGGCCGGCCCGGCCCACCCCTGTGGGGTTCAGCTCATTGCTTCAAGACCCGGTCCTCCGAGCCGGGGGCATCTCCAGCACCGGCTGCCGGCTGCCTGGATCCCGCGGCAATCCGAGGGCTTTCTGGCCGGACATGGCGGCATCGTTTCTTCCGACCGGTCCACCTTCACCACCGGGGCACTTTTCGCTGCGACTGAAGTGACCCGATGAATTGCCGAGATGTGTCCACCCGGGGCCCGTAATTTCACCAACTGCATTGACCTGAGCTCCAAGTGGTCCTACCTTTCCGGGGGTTGAGTTCCGGTGATCCCACGGGAGGGTCCATGCCCACGCACCGCAGAGCCGCCCTCGTCAGCCTCGTATCCGCCGTCCTGGCCCTCGGCCCACCGGGGCTCGCCGCTCACGCGCTCGGCACTCCGGGCCCTGCCGCCTCCGCAGACGTCTATGTGGCACCCGGAGGCAACGACCACGCCGACGGCAGCGCCCGGCACCCCGTCCGCACTCTGGACCGGGCCCGGAACCTGGTGCGGGCCCGCGTCGCCGGCCTGCGCGCCGACCTGACGGTCCATCTGGCGCCGAGCACCTACCGCCGCACCGGCCCGCTCGTGCTGGACGCCCGCGACTCGGGGACGAACGGGCACCGGGTGATCTGGCAGGGCGCCGGCGACACGGTCATCAGCGGCGGGCTCCGGGTGGCCGGATGGCACCGGGCCCCGGGGCGCAAGGGACTGTGGGCCGCTCCCGCTCCCCGAGGACTCACCGACACACGGCAGTTGTATGTCGACGGAGTGCGCGCCCAGCGGGCCCGCGGGGCCGTGCCGGTCACGTTGACCCAGACCGCCACCGGCTACACCGCCTCCTCCGACGCCCTCGCCCACTGGAAGCGTCCCGCCGACGCCGAGTTCGTCTACACCAGCGGCGAAGCCCTGTGGAACGTCGAGCGCAACGGGCTCGGCCAGTGGACCGAGCCGCGCTGCCCGATCGCCTCCGCCGACGGTGCCACCATCACCATGGCGCAGCCCTGCTGGGACAACTCCAACAAACGGGTCGAGTTCCCCGACATCCCCGGCCGCACGGTCAGCATGGTCGGCCCCGGCCACCTCACCGACGGCGGCAAGCCGTCGTACGTCGAGAACGCCTACGAACTCCTCGACCAGCCCGGCGAGTGGTACCTCGACAAGAGCGACGACACGGTCTACTACCTTCCGCGCAAGGGCGAGGACCTCGGCCGCGCCGACGTCGAGGCAGCCGCGGCCGAGAAGCTCCTCGACGGACGCGGCACCGCGAACGCCCCCGTCCACGACATCACCTTCCGCGGCATCAGGTTCAGCTACGCGACCTGGTTGACGCCGTCCCGGCCGGAGGGCTTCTCCGAGATCCAGGCCGGCTACACGATCACCGGCGACCGCGGCTGGGCCACACAGGGTCTGTGCCAGTACGTCCAGGGCGGAACCTGCCCCTTCGCCTCCTGGACCAAGATGCCTGGCAACGTCTCCTTCACCCACGACCAGCGCGTGGAGTTCACCGACGACGTCTTCGCCCATCTCGGCGCCTCCGGACTGGAACTGGGCGCGGGCAGCGTGGACTCCTCGGTCGGGGGGAGCGTCTTCACCGATGTGTCCGGCAACGGGCTGGAGATCGGCGGAGTGGACGGACAGACCCCGGCGTCGGGCGTGCGAGTGACGAACAATCACCTCTACGGGCTGCCCCGCGAGTACCACGGCGGTGTGGGCATCCTCAACGGCTACACCCAGCGCACCACCGTCGCCCACAATCAGATCGACCACGTCGCGTACTCGGCGATCTCCATGGGCTGGGGCGGCTGGCCCGACAAGATCGGCGATCCCGCGACCCCGAACCCCAGCCACGACAACGCCGTACGCGACAACCTGGTCTTCGACTACATGCAACTGCTCGACGACGGCGGTGGCGTCTACACCCAGGGCCTGACCGGCACTTCCCTGTCCGACGGGGAGAAAGTCACCGGCAACGTCATCCATGACCAGTGGGGCCTGGGCAAGAGCGTCTACACCGACAACGGCTGCACCTACGAGACCGTCGAGGGCAATGTCCTCTACCGCGCCTCCTACGCCAACGTGGCCTCCCGGCACACCGACTACCGCGACAGCCTCGGCAACAACGACCCCACCATGATCAAGGACAACTGGTGGGAGGAAGGCACCGCTGACGGGGACAACAAGGGCCTGGTGACCAGCGGCAACAAGATCACGGCCGGATTGTCCGACGTGCCGCCGGACGTCCTCGCGAACGCCGGACTCGAACCCGCTTACCGGCACCTGCTGACCCTGCGCGTCGGAGGCGTCTCCGTGCCCGAGGCGCCGGCCCGGGTCGGCACCAGCACGGCGGGCGCCGACGCGCTGTACGTGACCTTCAATCCCACCTTCACGGACGGCGGTTCGCCGGTGACCGACTACACGGCACGGGCGTACAACCCCGCGGGCCTTCAGGTCGCCCAACAGTCCGTCCCCGCTGCCGAGTTCAAGCGGACCGCCCTGCTGCGCATCGGCGGCCTGCCGACGGGCGGCGGACCCTTCACGGTGACCTTGACCGCGAGCAACGACCAGGGCGCCAGTGCTCCCTCGTTCGCCTCGGCACCGCTGAGCCCGACAGCCGCGAGCGCGCTGCCCGCCGCACCGACGAGCCCGAAACTGCGCACCGCGGCCACGGCCGCCACCCTCGCCTGGACACCGCCGACCGCTACGGGTGACGCGAAGATCGTCGGATACCGGGTGACCGTCTCCGACGGACGCGACCCGATCGCGGTGACCGGCCGGGACGTCCTGGTCACCCAGCCCTCCGCCAAGGGCATGTTCCGGGTGATCGGCGGACTGAAGCCCGGCACGGCCTACACCGTGACGGTCGCCGCGGTCACGGCGGCGGGCACCGGCCCCGCGGCCACGGTCAGCGGGACCACGACCGCCGGGTAGCCCACCGACGGCCGGGACCCGAGCGGCCGGAACTCATTGAAGGCGAGGACTCGGTCGGCGAAGGGTCCAATACCCCTCGATCCGGTCCAGCTACGCCGCCGGGTCCGGGCCAGCCCCGTACGCACTATTCGGGCACAGCCAGCTGATGGGAGGCGGACACTGAGGCGGACGGCGCAGTGGTGGCCGCCGCACCGGTGCGCGTCGCGGTGCGCCACGTCCTCAGACGGCACACCGTGGTGCGCACATGGGAGGTGATGGTGCGCGCGCCGGTGAACCCGGGCGTGCGCACCACATCCGGTGCGTCGTACCAGCGCACCTTCCGGCCGAGCGGGCGCGCACGCCCAGCCAGCGGGGGTGAGGATCTTCCCTGCTCCTCGCCGGAGCCCTGCGCGAACTCGACGGGTACGCCGTCGCTCACATGGACGACGAGGAAGAGCACCTCCTGCCCCTGATGGCCGACCACATCACCGCTCAGGAGTGGTCCGAGGTCGGTGAGCGCGGACGCCGCAGCGTGCCCAAGGCCGAACTCCTGATTCTCCTCGGTGCGATCCTGGAGGACGCGACCGCGCAGCAACGGCAGTTGTTCCTCTCGCACATGCCCGCCCCTGCCCGCCTCCTGTGGCGCACGCTCGGCACTCGCCTCTACAAGCATCGACGCCGACGAGCTGCAGAGAACGTACAGGACGGGCTCTTGAGCCCCTGTGATGCGAATCCAGCCGCCCGTGCCGCTGACCCGTATGTGGTCGATGTCGCTCACCGTTTTCTCGGCCACGTTCAGGTCCGTCACAGGGTCGGACCGCATGCAGGTTGATGTGCGCCCCCACCCGCGCGTGCGAATGCATCGGCAGGGGGTCGTCAGGGTGACTTTCGCTGAACTCTCCGATGCGGCATGATTCCCGACCGCACGTCAAGGCGGCGGTCCGACGTGTCATGCTTCGGACCGCCGCTCTGTGCTACTCCCACCTCACGAAGGCATGATCGCCGGTGCCGGTCAGGTGTGGTGTCACCGGACCGGCATAACTGGGCAAGCGGATCTCCGTGCCCTCACTCAGGGCGTCGAGAAGGTCCCGGAACATGTGCGACAGGCTGTCCCACACCTTCACTGGACCCTCCGTGTCCCCAGCGTGCAGGCCGTACAGCACGTTCCCGAACCGGTCTCCCTCACGGTGGTCCAGGATGAGCTTGCCTCCGGTGATGTCCGTGGCGATCGGGACCCATCGGACGTGGAACAGGTACCCGTACACCCCGTCGTAGATGTCTCGCAGGCCGGGGTCTTCCGATTCGTTCTCGTCGACCCATTCGGCTATTGCTTCCTCCATCGTTCGTTGACCGGCACGCATTCCCTCGGCGCCGCGCAGGATGAACCCTTCGGGGAGGATCACGCCGGGACCGCCATGGCCCTTCGTGGCGGTGACCCCGTCGTGACGTCCCAGCCACGTCACCAGATCGGGGTGCAGGGTGAACCGACGGTCGGCGATGGCGTCGATGTCGTCCTGCGCGGCGGGTGGGTTCAGGGCGGCAAGGTCCGCGGGCGCGTTGGCCTCCAGCCAGGCATCGATCCGGGCGAGGACAGCATGAAGGTCGTCGGTCATATGAGAACGCTACGAGTCACGGTGGTGGCGCTGCCATGCACTGATGAGCCTGCGGATGGCGAACTGGATTCGGCTGGGCTGACGTCGGATTGTCGGAGGGCAGGCCGGTGCCCGCTGTGAAGCCGTCGAGGGTGCTGTGCCGGTACTGAAGTCGTTTGGAGCGGTTTCGGACGAGGACTTCGAGCTGGACGAGGGCGACCACGGCGAGGTTGGCCAGACTGCGTTTGACGTGCGCCCATATCTCCTTCCACGGGGTTGAGGTCGGCTGAGTAGGCGGGTGGCAGGAACGCCGTCAGCCATTCGTGCTCGGCGATCAGCTCACGCATGACGCGGGAGACGTGGGCCTTCAGGCGGTCCCACACCAGCACGATCGGCGCTTTGACGAGGTGGCATGCTCGGCCGGGAGCCGGCCACTGAGTGGACTGTGATGTCGTGGTGCGCACCGAGGATGTCCGGCTCCACTCCACCGAGTCGATGCGTCCGCTGACCGGTCCGTGCGTGCCGCGGTGCGTCAGGGGCGGAGGGTCAGCCAGTCGAGCGCGGCGACCCGGCCGCCCCCCTTCGCCACCACATAGAGGGCGTGCGTGCCGGTGATCTCGCCTCGCAGGGTCACCGACTGTTCCTGCCAGCCGCCGGTGCCCGCGACAGGGACCACCGCGGCCATCGGGCCGTTCGCCGCGTCGAGGCGTACCTCGAGCGAGCAGTCGCCGGAGCAGGCGGGCGCGAGACGGAGGGTGAGGCGCCGGCCGCGGACGTTCGCCGAGGGGAAGCCCAGCCGGTCGCCGGAGCCGAGGATGCCGGTGGCCGCCGTGCCGCGTTCCGTTCCCCGCACGGTGGTGGCCTGTTCGGCCTGGAGCGTCGAAGCGGCGTCGGGCCCGTCGCCGTAGAGCCGGATGTCGTTGACGACCCAGGGAGCAGGTCCGCTCGCGGTGAGGGCGAGGCGAAGATAGCGCGCTGTGGTCTGGCGGGGGAGGACCGCGTCCTGGGTGAAGGAGCGGCCCGAGACCCGGGCGAGCGGGTCACCGAAGTGCGTGCCGTCCACACTGACGGACAGGGTGAAGCCGTACGGCTGTCCGCTGGTGTCGCGGCCCGCGTCGAGGGAGAGCCGGCGGAAGGTCTTGCTCTCACCGAGGTCGACGGTGAGCGACTGCCCCGCGGCCTGCGGGGCGACGCCCGTCCAGCGCGTGTTGATATCGCCGTCGACGGTGGCGGAGGCGTCCGTGCCGTCGCTCGCGGTGGCGCTCCAGTTGCCGTGGCGTACCCGTTGCTGGCAGCCGGGCAGGTCGCAGCCCGTCGACCAGAGGGGTGCCCCGTACTCGTAGGCGCCCTGGTCGGGGGCCGCGCCCACGACGTCGGTGGTGATGCCGTCGATCGTCTCGCCCGCGTCGACGGCGGGTGAGCCGGGCGTCAGCCACAGCTCGCCGTTGACGGCATCGGTGTAGCCGGGCCTGTCGCTGATCAGGTTGGAGCGGACCACCGGCAGCGGATCGCCGGTCTTCGTTGCGCTTACGGGCTTGGGCCCCACGATGTTGCTGAAGTACGACCCCGAGGCGTCCGTCGCGCCGCCCAGGGACACGGAGTTGACGTTGATGCCGACGCCGTAGCTGGAGTTGTGGTCCTCGTTGGCGATGCTCGGTCCGGTGTGGCCGTTGAAGAACGCGCCCCGACTGCCCGTGTTCCAGGCGACGTTGTGGTGCAGCCTGAAGTGGCCGGAGTAGTTGTCGACGTAGAAGCCGTTCTGGCCGTCGGCGTCGTGCGCGGTGTTGTGGTCGATGGAGGTTCCTGAGCCGTTGAGGCTGCAGCACACGTAGAAGGGGGAGCCGTCGCGGGAGGTGCGCATCGCTTCGGAGAGGTCGTTGTAGGCGATGCGGTTGTCGTGGAACTCGGTGCCGTTGAGCTGCCAGGCGGTGTCGATCGCTGCCCGTCCGGTGCGCCGGATCGTGTTGTGGGTGACCGTGTGGCCGTTGCCGTTGATCTCGATGCCGGGCGTGTAGCTGCCCATCCAGCCGACGTCGTGGATGTAGTTGTCGGTGACGGTGTTGCCGGTGCCGCGGACCAGGACGCCGTTTCCGGCCGAGCGGCTGATCTCGCTGTGCTCCAGGGTGTTGCCGCTGCCGAGGATCTGGACGCCCGAGTCGAGGATGCGGGAGGCCACGATGTGACCCTCGAAGGGCGGGATGGCGAGGTCGCTGTCGGCCGGCATGGGCAGCGTGGAGAACTCGGAGATGTCGGTCGCGTTCAGGGCGTCCACGACAACGCCTCTGCTGTCGGCGCCTGTTCGCAGGGACGTGCCCCGCAGGTTCAGACCGCGCACGGTGACGTAGGAGCTGTGGCTCAGGTCGACCCCCCACAGCCGGTGCTTGGCGCTCACCGTGTGTCCGGCGAGGCCGCCCTTCGGGGGGACCAGGTACAGGCGGTGTGCGGTCCGGTCGTAGTACCACTCTCCCGGCTGGTCGAGGGCCGCCTTCGAACCGACGAGGTAGTAGTTGCGGTAGGTCTGGTTGCCCATGCACAGCGGCGGGCAGCGGTAGTTGCCGCCGGTGAAGTCGACTTGGCCGGGCGCGGTGGCGGTGACCGTGCCGGTTTGCTGGGCCCAGGGGTTGGAGCCCGCCCACAGGTGGACGGTGGCGCCCCTCCAGTCGGCGTCGGGCAGGTCGGTGTCGTCGATGTGCTGGTCGGTGGAGGTGGTGTCGGCCTCGGCCCAGGTGGCGTTCAGCGGATCGGCGCCGGAGTTGGGCCAACGTCCTTCCGCTGCACGGGTGTTGTCGACGAACACCGCGTTGAAGTCCGGGTCGAGCGGCAGCCGGGTGTCGGTGGCGACCAGTCCGCCGCCGGCGTCCTTCCAGCCGGTCACCGGCTGGGTGCCGTCGACGGTCACCGGGCCGTCCCCGTACGCGGCGAGGGTGATCCGGGCGCTCTCGGTGCCCGAGGGCGGGGTGAGCTGTTCACGGTAGGTGCCGTGGTGGATCAGGCAGGTGTCGCCGGGGCGGACCCGGTCCAGGCAGGCGCCGATGGTGCGCAGCGGACGGCTCTGTGAGCCGGACGCGTGATCGCTGCCTTTGGTGCTCACGTGGTAGGTCTGGCCGGGGGGCGCCGCGTACGCCTGGACCGGCAGGGCCAGCAGCGCGGTCACGGCGGCGAGCACGGACAGGTCTCTCGGTCTCATGTCCCGTCTCCAGTCGTCGGATGTGCGGTGGTCGGAGGGTTCCGCCAGGCTTCTTCCGCTCGAGGTCCGGCCGGGGCGCCGAGCACGGCGCAGCGCAGCCAGTGTTCGCCGGGCGGAAGCCGGCCGTTGAGCACGGGCATCGCGGTGCGGCGCGCGAGGACGTTCGTGCCGGGCAGGCACTCGACGACCTCACCCCGGCGCCGGCCGTCGAGGTCCCGCAGTCCGGTGAGTCCCGCGGGGGCCGACACCCGGGCCTGTGCCGGCCCGGCGCCCCGGTCGGTGGCCGCGTCCCGGTCGACGGCGAAGCCGCCCTCGGCGCTGTGCAGGGCGCGGCCGGTGCGGATCCGGTGGGTGCGTACGTGCCAGGGCGCGGCGGCCGTCAGCCAGGTGGTGATCTCCACGTCGGGCCACGGGCGCCAGGTGCTGAGGACCGTGTCCGCGGTGACGCAGGACCCGGCCGGCTCCTCGCGTACCCGGTAGTGCGCCCCGTCGTCGCTGAGCGCCAGCATCGAGTCGTGGGCGCCCTGTTCGAGTCCGAGGCCGCCGCCGGGCAGACTGAACCCGAAGCGGGAGGAGTAGGCGAACTTGGCGTACTTCTCCGCCCCGTGCCGCACCCACGGGTGGTGCTGGCGGCCGGCGAGCAGGGTGACGTCACCGGAGGCGCGCATCAGCACCGCCCCGGCGTGCGGCTGCGCGCTGACGGCGGGCAGGACGGGCGGCGGCTTCTCCGCCGCCGTCCAGAACGCGTGCCGCTCCGGCAGGGCGAGCGGCAGGAACGCCTTCAGCGACCAGTACGGCGAACCCGGCGCGTTGTACTGCTCGGCGAGCGCCGGCTGGGGATAGCCGTAGCCGATGGACAGCAGGCCGTCGGGTCCGGTCACCGGACGTCCGCGCCACCAGCGCAGGTGGCGCAGCAGGTACCCCTTGACCTCGCCCCAGGGCAGGGCGTCCACACCGGCGAACGGCAGCGCGCCCCAGAAGGCGGCCTGCGCCCAGCGGTAGGTGAGGCTGCGGCCGTAGGGGACGGCGGCGCCGTCGTCGGCGAACCAGTGGCGGAAGTCGAGGGCGAACCGGGCGGCCCGTTCCCGGAAACGGTCGCCGCCGGTGAGGGTGTCGTGCAGCAGCCCGTAGTAGTGCATCGCCCAGGGCACGTAGTAGTCGCGCCGTTCGGTGGGGCCGTCCGCGTACCAGCCGTCGCCGAGCCGGAAGGTCTCCAGGCGGTCGAGACGCGCGGTGGTCAGCGAGTGGTCGTAGGACACCCCGATCCGGTCCAGGCCGAGGCCGACGAGGACCGGGAAGAAGTGCCAGTTGTTGTCGGAGACCTCCCGGTGCAGCGCGCTGAGCAACCACCGTGCCAACCGGTCGCGTTCGGGACCGCTCAGCGGGTCCCACCACTGCTCGGGGGCGAGCGCGAGGGCGAAACCGATGGCGGCCATCTCGACGAGACGCTGGTCGTGGTCGGCCGGCTCGCCCCAGTACTCGGGATGGGCGGGATCACTGCCGTGCGCGAGTCCCCGTGCCCACAACTCGGCGTGCGGCACGGCATGACCGCCCGCAGCCAGGGGTGCCAGGCCCCACAACGGGCGGGCGAACGACTCCAGCTCGGCGGCCGTGTCGTCATGGATCGCGGTGTTCACGCCGAGGCTGACCCGCGCCCGGCCGGCGCTGAAGCGGGGCACGACGGGCGCCACCAGGTCGCGGACGTGGTCGGCGAGTTCGGTGCGTACGTCGCCCATCAGCCCTTCTCCGCCCCGGCCAGCAGCCCGGTGCGCAGGAAGCGCTGGGCGAGCACGAAACCGATCAGCAGCGGCGCGCAGGCCACCAGCCCGGCCAGGGCCGCCTCCGGCTGGTGGATGTCGAGGTCGGCGAAGCCGCTGGAGTTGTTGACCGCGCCCGTCGACTGGAGCAGGGACATGAGGCCGAGCTGGAGGGTGAACGTCCGGTCGTCGGACAGCATCACGAACGGCAGGAAGAAGTCGGTCCAGCAGCGCACGAAGCCGAAGAAGGCGATCAGCGCGATGGCGGGCCGGGCCAGGGGCACCGCGACCGACCAGAACAGCCGCAGTTCGCTCGCCCCGTCCACCCGTCCGGCGTCCAGCAGGCTGTCGGGCACGTTCGCCCGGAAGTGCAGGAAGGCCAGGTAGACGCCGAAGGGGTAGAAGGACAGGGGCAGGATCACCGACCAGACGGTGCCGGTGAGGTCCAGCGCCGACATCTCCAGGTACAGCGGGAGCACCAGGGCGGCGGGAGGCAGGATCATCGTCACCACCGACAGGGTCAGGAGCATGCGGCGGCCGGCGAAGTCGTGTTTGGCGAGCACATAGCCCGCGGGCACGCACAGCAGCAGGGCGAGGGCCACGCTGCCCGCCGCGTAGAGGATCGAGTTGCCGATCCACAGAGTGATCTCGCCGTCGTTGTACGACGTCAGGTGCGACCAGGCGTGGCCGACGTTTCCGAGGGAGCCGAAGCCGAGCGGTGAGCCGGTCATCAGGTCGTCGGCGGTGCGGGTGGGCGCCAGCAGCAGCCAGAGCAGGGGCAGTCCGAAGAAGGCGGCCGCACCGCACAGGAACAGGGCGCGGGTGCCGCGTGACAGAACGGTCATCGTCTCACCGGGAGTCGGAGGAGTCGGTGGCGTACATGTGCGTACGGGTGATCACGATCCAGGCGGCCAGGACACCGACCGCGAGCATGGCCAGGGACAAGGCGGCGGCCTTGCCGAAGTCGCCGTCCTGGGTGGCGTAGACGTAGGCGAGCTGGTTGACGGACCAGGTGGGGCTGATCTGGCCGGGGGCGCCGGTGGACAGCACGGTCGGCTCGACGAACACCTGGCTGCCGGAGGCGAAACTGGAGATCAGCACGAACGCGACGTAGGTGCGGACCATGGGCAGCTTGACGTGCCACATGGTGCGCCACGCCGAGGCGCCGTCGACCTGAGCCGCCTCCAGGACATCCCTCGGGAGCGCGTTGAGCGCCCCGTACAGGACCACGATCCAGCCGCCCGCGTGCACCGCGACGCCCATCACGGTGAGGACGGCGAGGAGGCTCGCGCCGGACAGGGCGTCCGTGGCGCTCCCGACGTCCATCAGCTTCAGCACGGGGGAGAAGGGACTGCTGTCGGGGCTCACCATGAACAGCCACAGCAGGGCCGCGGCCGAGCCGGTGACCGCGCCGGGCAGGTAGTAGACGAGTTGCAGTGCACTCGTGGCGCGGCCGGGGCGGGCGTGCAGGGTGAAGGCGAGGGACAGGACGGTCAGCAGCAGGATCGGCAGCCACAGCAGCAGATACGTCGTCACGTGGGCGGCCGCGTCGCCGAGCCGGTAGTCGCGGAACACGGCCGCCCAGTCGTGCCCGCCGGAGAAGGAGCCGTCGTGGACGAAGGAGGTCCACAGGGCGTATCCGGCGGGCGCCAGCCCGAAGACCACCAGGAACACGGTGTAGGGCCCGACGAGGATCCAGACCGCCGCCTTACGGCCGAGGCGGCGCCGGCGGCGGGGTGCGGCCGGGACCGCGGTGGCCGCCGTGGGGGGACGGGGTGCGGTGAGCGTCTTCATTCGGCCGTGTATCCGCTCGTCCTGGCCGCCGCCTCCAGCTTGTCCTGCCAACTCCGAAGCGCCGCGCGCGCGTTGCCGCCGGAGTCGAAGGCCTTCACGAGGGTGTCGTTGAAGCTGGTCTGCCAGTCCGCCTCGAAACGGACGGCGCCGAAGCCGGGGCGCAGCGCGTTCGCCGCCGCTGACAGGGCGGGCATCGGGTCGGAGGCGTAGTACGGGTCCTTCGACTTGGCCTCGCCCCATTTCTTCGCCGCTGCCGCGAAGGCGGGATAAGTGGGCTGTTCGGACTGGAGGTTCACGTCGGTGGTCATCCAGCGCACCAGGTCCGCGGCGTCCTTGGTGCGTTCACCGGCGTGCGCGGAGACGAGGAGGGCGCCGCCGCCGACCTGTCCGGCGTACGGCTTGTTCTCGCCGGGCCAGGTCGGCATCGGGGCGGCCGCGATCCTGCCCTTGGGCACCTTGAAGGCGGGGCCGAACATGAAGTCGCCGAACCAGGCGGGGGCCGGCAGCATCAGGATCTTCTCGTCCTTGCCGAACTTGGAGAAGGCGGGGTCGATGGGCACGACCGTGGTCACGGCCTTCTCCCGGGCGAGGGGCTGCAGCAGGTCGGCGACCCGGGTGCACTCGGGTCGGGTCAGGTCGATGTGGACCTTGGTGAGGCTGAGGGTGTCGCGGGTGGGGCAGCCGCTGCTGCCGAAGTAGATACCGGCGCCGTACTTGCCGTTGACGGCACCGACGATGGTGCCGGGGTGCTCCTTCGCCGCCTTGAGCCCGGTCCGCTGGTACGCGGCCCAGGTGGTGGGCACGGAGTAGCCGTACCGCCGCATGAGGGTCGTGTCGTACCACAGGACGGTGGGGGAGATGTCGTTGCGCAGGCAGTACGTCCTGCCGCCGAAGGTGCAGGTGTCGAGGGAGCCCGGGGTGAAGCCGTCGCGGACGGACTTCGGGACCAGGGCGTCGAGCGGGGCCGCGTAGCCGAACTTCCGGCCGGCGAGCGTGGCCGCCTCGGCGGGGTTGGCGAGGAAGACGACGTCGGGCCAGCCGTCGCCGGTCCGGTTGGCGAGGGAGATCTTGGTGGGCACGTAGCCCGCGTCCGGCGGGATCGTCACGATCCGCATCTTCAGGTCGGGGTGGTCCTTCTTGTACTGCTGGGCCGCGGGCATGCGGGTGTTGTCCACCCAGACGAGTAACTCCCCTTCGCCGCCGCCCGAACCGCCGCCGGCATGGCCACCGGTTCCTCCGCATCCGCAGAGCACCAGAGCCAGGGCCGCGACCAGGGAAGCCGCGCGCCATCTCTTCATGGGGGACCACCTTTTCACCGGGGAGCCGTATTCCGGGAACGAGGATTGCGATAAGTTTCGCAAAACTCGATCGCCCAGGAAACGTAGGAGATTCATCGGATGACGTCAACGGTTGGGACAAGATCCGAGCAGGGAAGGCGGCGGACACTGGCCGAAATCGCCCAACAGGCAGGCGTATCGGTGTCCACGGTGTCCAAAGTGCTGCACAACAGATCCGATGTATCGGCCGAAACGCGGGCCAAGGTGCAGCGCCTGCTCGAACAGCACGGCTATCTGGCGAAACACCGCCTGTCGGCCACCGCGGCCCCGCCCGGCGGACTGATCGACTTCGTCATCAACGAACTCGACAGCCCCTGGGCGGTGGAACTCATCCGGGGTGCGGAGGACGTGCTCCACGACGCCGGCATGGGCATGGTCGTGTCCTCCACGCACGGCCGCACCAGACGCGCCCGGCAGTGGCTGGACTCCCTGGCCACCCGTCCGACCCGCGGGGCGATCCTCGTGGTGCCCGAGCTGACACCTGAACAGCACGCGGAACTGGGCCGGTTGGGCATCCCCTACGCGCTGGTCGCACCGATCGACGAGCCCGCTCCCGGCACGCCCTGGGTGGGCGCGACCAACTGGCCCGGCGGACTGGCCGCGACCCGCCACCTCGTCGAGCTGGGCCACCGCCGCATCGCGATCATCAGTGGCCCGGAGCGCCGGCTCACCTCACGGGCGCGGGTCGACGGCTACCGTTCGGCACTGACCGAAGCCGGCCTGCCCTTCGACCCGCGACTCGTGCGCTACGGCGACTTCACCCACGGCCTCGCGCACCAACACGCCCTTGAGCTACTGGCGTTGCCCGACCGTCCGACGGCGATCTTCGCGGGCAGTGACCACCAGGCTCTCGGCACCTACCGGGCCGCCGCCGAACTGGGGCTGCGCGTCCCGGTCGACGTCAGCGTGGTCGGCTTCGACGACCTGCCCTTCGCCGACTGGGTCACCCCGCGCCTGACGACGATCCGCACCCCCCTGGCCGACATGACCGCGCTGGCCGCCCGGATGGTGCTGCGCCTGCTGGCCGGCGAACAACCGGAGACGACCCGGGTGGAGGTGGCGACGGAACTCGTCATCCGGGAGAGCACCGCCCGACCGCCGGCGCGGTGAGCGCGGTGGCACCGCGGAAGCGGTGCGTCGCGGGTCGGACCGGCGCGCGTCGACGGCTGCTCGGCTCCCCGCGGTGGCGGTCGCGCGGCGCCGCCGGCGCTCCTGATCACGGAGGAGGGGGAGACGGATGGCGAACATGTTCAGCCACCCTGTGCGCTGCTGGTTCGCGATACGGGGGTTGAGACTGGTAGGCGCGCATGTTCAGGAGTCGCGTATTCGCCGTAAGTGTCGGTCGATCGTCACCCTGCGTCGGTGCTCTCCGGCATGATGATCGTTATGGAGACCGAGAAACTGGTAGACGTCTGGCAGCGGCTTCTCGCCGATCCTGGCAAGTCATGGGTGCTGTTCGAGCATGGCACTTGCGTCGTGCTGACTGCTCCAGATGGAGAGCTTGCTGAACAGGCCACCGAGATCCTGAAGAGGTTTGGCCCGGCGCATGCCGGATCTCCGGCAGGAGACTTTGGGGTGATCAACCTCAAGGACGTCGAAGGATGGGCCGTCACCGGTCATCACAACGACGTCCTCACCTATGTCGGCCCTGACGAGCCTCAGGACCAGTCGGAGATCGCTGTCGGGCTGTTCGGGCGATCGAAGCGTCATCGCGACGGCACCGAACTGCACGTCGTCCATGTTGAGGACAAGCGGGCTTCAGCGAACCTGGGGTAAGCACCTGCGTGTCAGCGGCGGTGATCGCCAGGGGCGTACCGGCTCCACGTTCCTCCGGCTTCGGCGACCAGTCGCGTGGCGGTCTTGTCGTGGTGACCGAGGGCCTTCGCGATCACGCTGCTCGATCTGGTGGGGACGGTGGGGTCAGGAAGGCTTGACCGCCGAGACCGGGGTGACGGTCACCTTGTTGTCACACTCGGCCCACACCCCGTCGTTCAGGGCGACCTGGTGCTTCCCGGAGTGCGGCAGCCCGATGACCATCGTCGGATACGTCACCGGGTCCTTGCCCGACACGCAGTAGCCGTCGGCTTCCCCGTGGACCTGGACGAAGGTCAGCTTCACCCACGCCTTGCCGTGCGGCCGGACCGTCACAGCGGCCGCCGTGCCGGTGCGGGTGACCTTGAGCGGGGTGTTGCGGGCGGGAGAGCCGTTGCCGGCGCCCGCGACCGTCGGATGGCCCTTCAGCACGCACGCCCTCCGGGAGACGTTGGTGAACTGCACGACCGCCGCCCCCGTCCCGGTCCCGACGGGCCGGTGGACGGCCTGCCGGGCGCTGACCTGGAGGGCGGCCGCCGGGCAGGCGGGCGGCGGGGTGGAGGTGGTGGTGCTCGCCGCCATGGCGGTGCCGGGCAGGATGCCGGTCACCGCCGCCGCGACGGCCGTGACCGTCGTCGCTGCCAGAGCCGCCCTGCGAATGCCGTTGCTGTGCCGCATGCTGTCGTCCCCCTGAGTCGTCTCGTCCGCGGGTTTCGGTCGTCGGTTGTTGCCCCGCGGTACGCGTGGTCGTGGTACGTGAGTGCAGACCGGCGGGAGAGCAGCAGGGTTCCGTGCGGCGACCACTTGTGACGGAACGGTGACGGCAGGCTCACTCGCGCTGATGGCCGCCCTCGGGATACGCGGGTGCATCGACTCGCACCGACCGCGCCGTTCCCGACACCTTCTCGCGGAAGATACGGCGGTTCTCCGTCAGCGACAGCCGGCCCTCGGGGGTCGGCATGCCGCCCCGGTGCTCAGACAGCGGCGCACCGTGCGACACAGAGCGTGGGCGCGCTCCAGGGCGGCGGTGTCGTCCGGGCGAAGCCGGAGCTGGGTGCGGTTGAGGTCGACCTGGTAGCGCGTCAGGTCCTCGGTGACAGTCGGGTCCTCGGTGCCCGCCTTGGCGGCGGACACCTCGGCGACGGCTGAGAGCAGGTCGCTCAGCGCGGCCTCGTAGGGCTCGGCGCCGTACAGGCCGCCAGACAGCGGCTCGACATGGGAGAGGACGGGGTCGATGGGAGGCTGCTGGTCGTTCATGCCATTCCTTCCGCAAGGGTGAGGCCGGTGAGGTGGGCGGTCTGGCCCCAGTGGGCGAGTCGCAGGTGGCGTCCGTCGCTCCGCCAATGCGTGACGGAGGCGTTGGGCACCGGCGGCAGCTCGACGGGGACGGGGGCGCCAAGACCGGCCAGCACGTAGCGCAGGGCGATGACGACCGCGTCGTGGGCGACGAGCAGGACGCGACGGCCGGCCGCGGCAGCGGCCAGCTCGGTGGTGAAGTTCCGCACGCGCAGGGCCACGTCGGCAAGCGCCTCGCCGCCGGGCGGCCGGTACGACCACTCGCCCAGCAGGGCCCGGCGCGCGGCCTCCTCGGGGGCCCAGGAGGCCAGCGCACCGGGTGGATGCAGCTCGAAGACGCCCATCTCACGGTCGCGCACCCGCTCGTCGACCAGCACCGGCACATCCGTCGTTGCTTCGGCCATCGCGGCCCAGGTCTGCCGGGCCCGCAGGTAGGGGGAGCACACCACCAGGTCCGGCCCCGTGCCGGGAGTATGGCCGGAGAGCCAGCCGGCCAGCGTCCGGGCCTGGGCCTGTCCTAGCGCGGAGAGCGGGACATCGCTGTCCCGTCCCGCGACCGGAAGGTCGGCCCCGCCGTTCCGCTCGGCCTCGGCGAAGGCCACGTTGGCCGTGCTCTGCCCGTGGCGCACCGCCCAGATCGCGGCCAGCGTGGACGGCGGCAGCAACGTCTCGACGCGCCGACCCTCCTGGCCCGGCACGGCGGCGGTTGGTGCTGCCCCTGATTCACCGTGTGCGTCGTGGTGCGGCACAGCCATACGGCCTCCCGTCGGTTCCCTGACGATCATGACCCGATATGCCGAAACCGGCGGTGACCAGCGCGAGCGTGTCGTGCCGACGAAGGTAGACCGGGCCGACGAGAGCACGCTGGCGAGGCGGGACCTTGCAGCGACGGGCACCTTCACGGGGGACGATGAGCATGGTTACCCAGTGGCCAGGGCGTGCGGGAGGCCGAGTGCGGTTTCGAGTAGACGGGAGGCGCCGAAGGCTTGAGCAACGCACCGCGCAGGGTCATGACGGATGCTGGGGCCTAGACATCGTGTCGAATGGATCCCAGGGGGCTGAAGGCGTGCCGTCCGGGTCCAACCCGAAGGGCCATCGTTGGACTGGTAAGAGCCGCCTGTCTTCTGCCCACGAGACCCATGCGGGGACGTGTAGGGCTGCGGTCTCTCCTGCATTGGCGCACTGGTGCATCAGAGCGTCAGCAGACGCCGAATCGCCTGCGTCTTCCCACATGCCTGCCGCACGGATCAGAGCGATCTGTGAGCCGGCGTCGGCGGCCTGCCGGTAAAGGGCTTCGGCGTCCTTTCGGTTGCCGGCCTTCTGCCTCAGGTCGGCCACGCTCATCAGGGCGCTGGTGTTACCGGTGTTGGCTGCCTGCTGTGCGAGTGTCGCAGCGCCCTCGAGATCTCCGGCTTCTCCCCGTAGCACGGCCAGCCGGGTCAGGGCAGCCCCGGAGCCGGCGTCGGCGGCTTGCCGGTACAAGGCTTCGGCCCCGTCCCGATCCCCGGCCCGGTGCCGCAGTTCGGCCAAGACGACCAGGTCATTCGGGTCGCTTGAGCGAATGCCTATTTCCTTCACGATCGCCGCCACTTCAGCCGGTACCGCGGCCGCGCGGATCTGGTCGAACACGAACGCCGTGTCGGGGGCACGCGGGGGGACGATGGTCACGAAACCCTCCTCCCCGTGCCCGGAAACCCGTCGGAACTGAGCCAGACGGAGCCGGACATCAGTGTTCCCGGCATCAGCTGCCTGCCGGGCCAGGGCCTCGGCGGCTTCCCGCTCTCCAGCCACCTCTCGCATCATGACCAGGCGGCCGAGGCCCTCTGTGGCACCGGCATCGGCGGCCTTACGGTAGAGAATCTCCGCCGCTTCCGTGTCCTCGGCCGCCTCCCACAGCATCCCCAGCTTCACCTGGGCGACGGTGCTGCCCGCGTCCGCTGCTCGCAACCGGAGGTGGTGCGCCCATTCGAGGCGGTGCCGAACCTCTGCTGCTTCGACGAGAGTCTCAAGATCTTTGACAGAGGTGAAGTGGTCGTGCGCTGCGTGCCAGAAGGACGCCGGCGGACACAGCCAGCGGCGAGTCAGCCAGCCGTGTTGTTCAAGGTAGTCGGCGAGCCGGAAGACAGGCCCTGCCGGAAGGGGGCCAGCGGCCGACCGCGAAGGTCCGGGCGGCCGACGTCTGGGGCGAGGAGTGACGCGGTGCAAAAGGGCTTGCTTGCCGTGCACGGGGCGCGCGAGTTCAGCAAAGGCGGCCTCTGCCCAGTCGTCGGCGAGTTGGTCGTAGTCGGCATCGGCGAGGTAGTCGGCAGCGGCCCCAGTGAGAAAGGCCTGCGGGAGATGGAGGCCTGCACCGAGGCGGCGCGCATCCATCGCAGCTGCCAGAACAGCCCTGGCGGCCGGCGTGGCGTGCTCGAAGCGATCCAGGAGCTCGGGCGCTCCGGCAAGGTCTTGCGTGAGGCGTCCATCGGTATGGGTGCGAGTGAGCGCATCGGCCAGCAGCTGGTCACCATCTGCGGCGAGCGCGGCAGCAGTAGCCAGAGCCGGAAGGTCGAAGGTCTCTGGGACAGCCACAGTCCGTGCGGCCAGCAACTCCCGAACCCGGCTGTGCGGGTCCGCTGCCCCAGGCGCGGGCAAAGAGGTGTACTGGCGGAGGTATTCGGGCCAGAGGGTCCCCAGAACCAGTAGCGGCCCCCGCTCGCATTGGGTGAGCAGGGTGTGAACTGCCGCCGCGATCCGCTCGCCGACCTTCGGATCGCCCAGGTAGTGCTGAGCTTCGTTCAGCCACACGACGGTCCGCGGCTGGACGCGGTGCAGGTCCTCCAGAGCGGCCTCGGCCCGAGTCGGGTCGAAGGGGTGCCACAGCCGCCAATCCCTCTCGGCGAGCGGCTGAACCGCCTCCCAACATGCCCTGGTTTTCCCCGTCGATGAGGATCCGACCAGGACAAGCATTCGACTGCGGCCCTCGGTGCAGTCGCGCACCGCGTCTGCAAGGACACGGTCGTGCTCACGCTGAACGTAGGCGGGCAACACCCGCCCTTCAGGCACGCGGGAACCGCACCCGTCCGGACTGGGACCGGCCGGATGCACCTCCAGGTCGTGCGGCTCCCACATGCCGATCAGCTTGCCCGGCGCCAATTCCGACCCCGTCGCTGAGCTGACTTCCTCAGCCGCACGCCGTCGCAGTTCCAGCAGTTCATCCACAGGCAGCTTCAGCACCCGAACCAGCGCGGAAACCGTGTCCGCTGAAGGCACAGGCGCGTTCGGATTGAACGCTTCTGACACCGTCGTGCGCCCCAACCGCACCCGGGCAGCCAACTGGGACTTGCTCAGCCGGGAGTGGGCCAGTGCGTCACTCAACCTCCTGTGCAGCTCGGCCTGCGCCGCACCGCGCTCAATCCGCTCGTCGACCACTTGTGCATGCCCCTCCCAGAAGTCGTCGTGTTCGCCAGTGTTCATCTTCCTACCGGCGAACTCCGGCGAACACCTCTTCCGAGACCGTCAGCCACGTCAACAACCCATAATCTGACGGGAGCTTGCCGTGCCCTCTCTCGCTGTCATCCTGCTCACGACCGCGCTGATCGTCATGGTCGCGCTGCTGGCCGCCGTCGGCGCGGCCAAACTCAGCCGCATCGAGGGCGCCACCTACCCCGCCGCACTCAGGCATGCGGCCACCACGTTCGCTGCCGTGCTCACTCTCGCGGCCGCTGTTACGGCCGCCCTCGCCCAGTGCGCTTCATGACCAGAGGCGGTCGCCGTCCTGTCCGACGTCGCGCAGCACCTCGTCCTCGTCCGTCCCGACAGCGGCGCCACGGTGAAGAGCGCGACGTACGACATCGAGTCCAAGCTCCGGCTCCTCCGGAAACGGCTCCTGGGCGACGCCGACGATCAGGATGGAGGCCGGCAAGCGCGTTTACGCCGACGCCGGACTCCGGCCCGACTGGGACTGCGATGGCAAGGGCTACCTGAACTACGGGTTCACCGGATCCCCCAGCGTCTGCCCCCCCTTCCGGCCACACCCACTGCCTGCCCTTCCGGATGGATGCGGCTGAGGACTCGCCGGCTGTCTGCCGGCCGGGTGCGTGCTCAACGGGTCGGGGTCGACTGCGAGCGGCCGCACCCATCCCCAAAACGGCGCCACCGGCGCTGCGACCAGGGCGACCGGTTCGCCACAGCGTGCCACCTCGCAGTGAAATGGGCAGTCACCCGAAAGCTGGCAACAGACGCCCCCTGCCTGCCGACGGATCTGGTGGGCTGCGGACTTCGCGCAGGGCTCGAAGGTGATGTGGATGTCACTCAGAGTGGCCACGTCGGAGAACCTGAGCCGGAACCCCGTCTCGTGAACGAAACCAGGACCTGACACGGCCGGCGCGCGCTCGGCCCTGGTCTCGCTGCCTGATCCTGCTGCGCCGACTGCTCGGCAGCCTGCGATCGATGAGTTCTGCCGTCTCAAGCTGTCTATGGAAGTGACGCGAAAAGGCCGACTCGGAAGATGGTGGTGTTCATGGATATCGCCCGCGTACTGATGGTTGCCCCTGTGGGAAGGGTCGAGGAGGCGGTGGTCTGGTACGAACGGTTGCTGGGACGCCCGGCGGACACCCGGCCGATGCCGTCACTGGCAGACTGGCATCTCACCGCGAGCGGCTGGCTCCAGGTCTTCGAGGACGCCGAACACGCTGGGTCATCGCTTCTCAATCTGGAGGTGCCTGATCTGGACGAGGCTTTGGCGCAGCTCAAGGAACGCGGTTTGCATACGGGGCCGGTGCAGACAGGCGGAACGCGCACCCGGTTTGCTTCTCTGCACGATCCGGACGGCAACCGGGTCACGCTGCTGGAGAATCCAGTGGCCTGATCCGTCCCCCGAGCGTGAGGCGGCTCCGACCTGTCGGAGTTTGTGACGACTCCCGTGGCCAACGGAATGGAAGCCCTTGCGAGCAGAAGCCAGACGTTGCGAACCCGTCGGTGGCCCTTGGCGTCGAGGGAAAGACCCGGGGCCACCGGGCCGACCGGCTCGTCCGCATCCACAAAGAAACCGTCGGCCGCGCCTACGGCCGCTGGGAGATGATTTCCGAGGTTTCAGCTGCGGCGCCACCGGTCGATGCGCTTCTCCCAGGCCCGATCGTCCGTGGTCTCCAGGAAGCCGCGGTGGTTGATGAGCAGGTACACCTCGTCGGCCGATGCGTCGGTGGTGTGGAGGATGAGGGGCTGGCCGGCGTTCAGCAGGCCGCCGAGGAAGCGGCCGTAGAGGTGGGTGAAGCGGGTTTTCGCCGCGGTGACGTCCGCGCGGGTGAGGGTGAGATCGCCGTTGTCGGACCAGCCGGTGAGGACGAGCAGTTCGGGGTGCAGGATGATCCGGCCGCGGCGCTGGAAGAGAGTCTTTTGGCTTATGCCGGCGGCGATCTTCGCCGCCGCTCGCTTCTCGCTCAACTCGTGGGCGGTGGTGCCGATGTAGTCGGCCTCGGCGATCGGTTCGCCGATTGCGTCCATGGGGATCCTCCGAAGGGGTTGGTCGTACGGTCCACTGGGTGTGCGCGGATCAGGGGCGTCAGGAGTTGTGCGACCAGAAGGCGCAGCGATGTTCGGCCGCCGCGTCCACGCCGGCGAGCGTGTTCCGCGCCAGCCGCCGGGTGTGCGGGAAGGGGGGCCAGTCGTCGCCGGGCGTGCCAGTTCTGGCGAACGTCGTCCACGCGGCGATCATGCGTCGGGAGAGGGCGGACTGCCCGTCGTCGAGGCGCAGGTCGCCCATGCCGAACAAGTAGGGCAGCTCGGCGCTGTGGTAGGCGCCCAGCGGGAAGTCGGGGTGGAGGTCGGGTGCCGGCGGGTGGCGGTCGGCGAACTCGTAGCTGTAGACCGGGACATGCTTGGCCAGCAGCCGGTCGGCGGCCAGGGTGGGGCACACCCAGCTGCGGTCGGTGCCGACTTTGGCCCAGGCCAGCGGGGGCGTGGCGCCGGGCGGGTACGCGCGCGCGATGCGGGCCGCTTGCCGCCTGCCGTAGGTCTCGGTGAGCAGGCGGCGGTAGTCCGCTGCGGACATCGGCCCGTCCAGCGTGAACAGGGCGGCGAACAGCCGGTGTTCGTCACGGGTGTTGCCCTGCAGGACGGGCACACGGTGGAAGTTTCCAGTGGCGAGCGCGCGGGCCGGCGAGAGGGGCAGGACACTCGTCCCGTAGGCGGGCTGGTGGAAGCGCCCGTTGAGGGACAGCACGTCCTTGACGGGCTTGGCACGTAGGCATTTCAGGCTGCGGCAGCCCAGAACACCGCGGCCCTTGGCGGCCAGTTGGTCCTGGCGGGCGAAGTAGGCGGCGGCGGGGTCGCCGGGGGCGAGCGTGTTCTTGGGCCAGTTCTGCAGGCAGGAGCCGCTTTGGATGACCGCGCGGTGGAAAAGCCCTGCGGCCTTGGGCGAGGTGAGCTGGGCGCACACGCTCGCGCCTCCGGAGGACTCGCCCATGAGTGTGACGTTGCCGGGATCACCGCCGAACGCGGCAGCGTTGTCCCGTACCCAGCGCAGCGCCGCCTGCTGGTCCTGCAGGCCGAAGGCCCCGGAGTCAGGCAGGTCCGGATGGGCGAAGAAGCCCAGGGCGCCCAGGCGCGAGTTGACGGTCACGACCGTGACGTCGCCCTGCCGGGCCATCCGGGTGGCGTCGTACTGGTCCCCGGAGCCCGAGCTGAAGGCCCCGCCGTGCAACCACACCACGACCGGTCGCGGGGTCGCGCGGGCCGCGCCATGAGCGGGCGTGGTGACGTTGAGGTACAGGCAGTCCTCCGCGGAGTCCGCCACCTCGGGCTGCGCGCAGGCCGGTCCGGGCTTGGCCGCCGTGCGCGTGCCGGTCCAGGTGGGTGGCGCGGCCGGGGGTTGCCAGCGCAGCGGGCCGACCGGAGGCGCTGCGTAGGGGATGCCCTGATAGGTGGTGACGCCGTCGGTGGAAACCCCCTGCAGCCGGCCCTGGCGCGTACGGGCGATGTCCGGCCGAGCCTTGGGATGCTGACCCTGGGCACGCTGCTCGGGTGGATGCTGCCGGGCCGCCGCCGGCGAGGTCTGCACCGCGTCCGCTGTGCTCGTCACCGCCACGAGGAGGGCCGCGACGAGTGCGGCGCCGGAAGTGGAGCGTCGCTTCGGCATGGTCCAGTCCGTCCTCTCCCCTTGCCGCTGCGGGCGGCCCATCACTCGTTACAATACGTTCGTATTGTGAAAACGACATTAGGGTGATTCGCCCAGGAAGGCAAGCACGAGGAAGAGAGGTGCCGGTCGACGTGCCGAGACAGGTAGACCACAAGGCCCGCCGCGACCGGATCGCCGAGGCGCTGCTGGACATCGTCGCCGACCAGGGACTGGAAGCGATCTCCGTGCGGGCCGTGGCGGCGCAGGCGGGCGTCTCACCCGGGCACATCCAGCACTACTTCGCCAACAAGGACGAACTGCTCGCCTACGCGATCGAGTACCAGGACTGGCTGGTCCAGCAACGGTGGAACGAGCAGGCGTGGCCCGAGGGCGAGCCCAGCCCCAGGGAGGCGCTGCGCTGGGTACTGCTGGAAACGATCCCCAAGGACGATCGGCGCCGACGCGAGTGGCTCGTCGGCGTCGCGTACCTCATCCGCATGCTTGCGAACCCCAAGCTGCGAGCCCTCTACGTCGACGGGCTGCCCCGCCTCTACCGGCTCCTCGCCGACCTCGTGCGCATGGCCCAGGAAGCCGGCGACATCGCTGCGGACCGCGACCCCGATGTGGAAGCGGAACTGCTCTTCGGCCTCGCCGACTCACAGGGGCCACCCGTCGTCCTGGGCCTGCGCACCCCCGAAGAAGCCACCGCTGCCATCGACTACTACCTTGACCATCTGTTCCGGTAACCGCCGACGGCAAGGCATCCGGAAACCATTGCGACCCTGCGCGCCGCACGGGAGCGGCAGTCGCAGAGCCACTCCCGCCTCCTGCGGGGTCGTGGCGGAGGTCGCCCTCCTGCCTTCGACACCCAGGCATACAAAGCACGCAATGCTGTCGAACGGTGCATCGACCGGTTCAAGCAGCGGCGCTCCCCGGCCGAAAGCAGGTCGGCGGCGCGGCGCAGTAACTTGTTCTCCTCTGCGCTCAAACGTGCTGGAAGCGATCCGCCTGGTCCTCGGCCCGTTCACCTCCTACTACGCACGGCGCATGCTCCGCGAGGAAGACATCTGGGGGACACCCCACAGGCCTGGCTGGCGGCGCCGAGGTCAGCGTCTGACGCAGATCTACGCGGAGAGGAAGGCATCAACGAGGTGGTGGCGGGCGATGTCTGTCGGGTGCTCGAGGCAGATCCACCCGCACACGCATGAGCCGGCGAAGCCGAAACATCGCACGGCGGGGGAGTTCCGCGAGGTTCCTCTGCCACGCACTGTGCGGGAAGCATGGGTGCATGCCCGGTCCGGATCGTTCCAGTGGGGTATCAGCCGGGGCCGCCCAGGATGATCTTCCACACTCGGGTCGCCACCTGGAGGTTGAGCCGGTCCTCGACGTCGGCGAGGTCGTTGCCGCTGATGTCGCGGATGCGCTGGAGCCGATAGCGCAGCGTGCTGCGGTGGATCGCGAGGGATTCGGCCGTCTCGTCGTAGTTGCCGCCGCAGTCGAAGTACCGGGACAGGGTGTCCACCATGGTCGCGTGGTGACGGGAGTCGTAGTCGATGAGCTGCCCGAGCCACTCGTCGACGAACGTCTCCAGTTCCCGGTAGTCGTTGCCGGGCCCCAGGATGCGGTAGAGGCCGAGCTCGTCGAAGAACGTCGTGCCGTAGCGCTCGCGGGAGTGGCGGCGTACTTCCAGGGCGCGTTGCGCCTCCTCGTAGCGGTGGGGGATGTCGTCCAGCGAGTCGGACGGGGCGCTCACCCCGATCATTCCGGACCGGGTTCCGGTCTCCCGGGCGAGCGCCTCGTACAGCGCGCGGGCGTGCGGCCTGTCGTCGGCGACCAGGACCACATGGTCGGAACGTCGGGTCAGCAACGAGTGCATGCCCACGGCGGAGGCCGCCCGGCCCACGGTCTGAGCGAAGGAATCGTCCACGGTCCGGTTCGACCACTGCACCACGACGACATAGTGGCTGCGGTGCAGATCGTGTCCGACGGCCTCGGACCTGGCGTAGGCGCTGGCCTCGCCCGTCCCTGCCAGCAGGTCGTCGACCAGCTCGCGGTTCAGCCTCAGCTCCACTTCGGCCACGTTGCGCAGGTGCGCCAGCTCCAGGGCCAGGGACGCGGCGGCGTACTCCAGCGCGAGTACGGTGTGCTCGTCGGCCTCGCACCGGACATCGACCAGGGCCAGTACACCCAGGATCTCGCCGCGCCGGCGGACCAGGGTGATCAGCCGGTCCTTGATCCGCACCGGTCCGACCTCCCGGGCGACGGCGTGCAGCATCTCGTCCTGGCGCACGGGGTCCGGTTCCGGATAGGGGTCGGGGCGGCTGATGCCGGTCCAGGACCTCAACCGACCGAAGCGGTCCTCGACCAAAGCGGGGAGTCCGGTGAGCCCGTGCAGGGCCCGGGTGACGGCCTCCTCGCCGCCGCCCGAGGCGACGACATCGGCCATGAGCGCGTGAACGCCACGCTGGTATCCCAACTCGGCCACGACGGAGATCAGCTGCCGCTGGAGGGCGGTGCGTTCCTCTTTGAGGCGGCGCAGCTCCAGCGCGTCCTCGCGTCGGCGGCGGTGCGCGAAGGCGACGGACAGAGCGGCAGCGGTGTGCCGGACGAGCGTGGCGAGCAGGGACCGCTCGGCCTTGCTGGGCCGGGAGAGGGATGTCACCACGAGGTAGCCGTGGAGTCCCTCGAGTCCGCGCAGTCCCAGGGCCCGGCCCCAGGGCCTGCCGGGTAGGATCACCGGGCCGTCCTGCCCGGCCAGCTCCCGCACCCGGCGGCCCACGGCCGAGGCATGCACCTGCCCGTTCCTCGGGCTGGGGACCAGGTCGCCGCCCACTTTGAGGAATCCGGCCTCGGCGCTGTACGGCCCCACGGCGGCTATGTGGTCCATGGCCAGGCGCAGGATCTCGCCTTCGTCCGGGGTGTCGAACAGGGTGCGGCAGAGCGCCAGGAGTTCGTGGAGGGCATGGTCGGCCGGAGCGGGAGGGGGCGGGCGGGGCTCTTCCCGCGCGGCCATGGGGAGCCGCCCGCCGGTCTGCGGAAAGCCGCCCTCCCGGTCGTGCGCACGGCTGCCGCCCATGGGATCGCTCCTTTCCCCCGATGTCTCCGGGGAGGCGAGTGCTGTTTCGCCTACCCGCCTATGGCCGGTTCATCCGAAATGCCCGCATCAATTCTCTCGTACCCGTGGGGTGACCGGGCCCCCACATGTCCGACCCGTCAGGCGCAGGCGCGGAGGGGCCCGGCTCGCCACCCTGGACTGGAGATTCTCTGTGCGCGCAGGCAGGAAGGGCTGGGTGACGGCCGAGCGGCAGCGCGGGCCGGTCGCCTCGCGCGAGGCGCACCAGGAAGCGCACGCGCCGTTGATCACCCGTCCTCTCCATGGGTCTCCCATGGAGAGGACGGGTGATCACCGGGCGGGACGTCCACTCGGCGAGCAGGTGATCGACCGGATGCGCCACGGCAGGGCCGCCCGTCACGGCGAGCGCTGCGTACCCCGGGGTCCCGGTCGGCCGGCTGTTCCACCTCGTGAACCGGCCCGGCCCGAAGATTCCACTCATACCTGAAAAACCTGATCCGGACAGTCGGCGCAGGCGTGCCGCACCGGGGAGGAGTTCCTCATGGCCAAGGCAGTGGGCATCGACCTGGGCACCACCAACTCGGTGATCGCCGTGTGGGAGGGCGGCGAGCCGTCCGTGGTGCCCAACAACGAGGGCAACCGCACGACACCGTCCGTGGTGGCATTCGTCGACACCGGCGAGCGCCTCGTGGGCCAGCTGGCCCGGCGTCAGGCGATCCTCAACCCCAAGGGCACCATCTACTCGGCCAAGCGGTTCATCGGCCGGCACTTCGACGAGATCTCCGAGGAGGCCAGGGCGGTGGCGTACGACGTCGTCGAGGGCGACGGCGGGGCGGCCCGCTTCAAGGTGCGCGACAAGCTGTACGCGCCTGAGGAGATCAGCGCGCAGGTGCTGCGCAAACTCGCCGACGACGCCTCCAAGCAGCTGGGGGAGCGGGTCACGGAGGCCGTCATCACGGTACCCGCGTACTTCAACGACGCCCAGCGCACGGCCACCAAGGACGCCGGACGGATCGCGGGACTGGAGGTGCTGCGCATCATCAACGAGCCGACCGCGGCAGCCCTCGCCTACGGCATGGACAAGAAGGAGCACGAGACCGTCCTCGTCTTCGACCTGGGCGGCGGCACCTTCGACGTGAGCATTCTCGACGTCGGCGACGGTGTGGTGGAGGTGCGTTCCACCGCCGGTGACAGCCACCTGGGCGGTGACGACTTCGACCGGCGTCTGGTGGACCACCTCGCGGACGGCTTCCAGAAGGACAACGGCATCGACCTGCGCAAAGACCCGCAGGCGCTGCAGCGACTGTTCGAGGCCGCGGAGAAGGCCAAGACCGAGCTCAGTTCGGTGACACAGACACAGGTGAGCCTGCCGTTCATCACCGCCGACGCCTCGGGGCCCAAGCATCTCACCGACTCGATCATGCGGTCCACGTTCGAGCAGATCAGCGGTGACCTGGTGGAACGGTGCCTGGGGCCGGTCCAGCAGGCCATGGCCGACGCCAAGGTCGGTGAGAGCGACATCGACGAGGTCATCCTCGTCGGTGGCTCCACCCGCATCCCCGCCGTCCAGGCCCTGGTGCGTCGGCTGACCGGCGGCAAGGAACCCAACATGAGCGTCAACCCCGACGAGGTCGTGGCCCTGGGCGCCGCGATCCAGGCCGGGGTGCTCAAAGGCGAGGTCAAGGACGTCCTGCTCCTCGATGTCACGCCCCTGTCGCTGGGAGTCGAGACGCGCGGTGGCGTGATGACGAAGATCATCGAGCGGAACACCACCATCCCGGTGCGCCGTACCGAGACCTTCTCCACCGCCGAGGACAACCAGCCGGCCGTCGATGTGGTCGTCCTTCAGGGCGAGCGCGAGCGGGCCGCCGACAACCGGGTGCTCGGCCGGTTCCAGCTCACCGACATCCGGCCGGCGCCGCGAGGGGAAGCGCAGATCGAGGTCACCTTCGACATCGACGCCAACGGCATCCTGAACGTGAAGGCCCGCGACCGGGACACCGGCAAGGAACAGGGCATCACCATCAGCGAGAGCTCCAACCTGGACCGCGGTGAGGTCGAACGCATGGTCCAGGAGGCCGAGCGCAACCAGGGCCAGGACCAGGCGCTCCGCGAGGCCGTCGACGCCCGCAACGAGCTCGACGCCGCCGCGTACCAGGTCGAGAAGCGCCTCGCCGAACTGGGCGACGCGGCGCCCGCGCACGAGAAGGCGCGCGCCGAGATGCTCGTGTCCGACGCCCGGGCGGCGGTCAAGCAAGAGGCGGGCGTGGAGCGCGTGCGGCCCCTCACCTCCGAACTCCAGCAGGTCCTCGCCGGGCTGGCTGCCCATCAGGGCGCGGGCGCAGGCGGTCCCGACCAGGACGGCACCGGGGGCGTGGCGACCGGTGGCGGCCCGAGCGGCGGTGGCGGGGACGACGACGTCATCGACGCCGAGTTCGACAAGGATTGAGGCGCGCCATGCCGAGCCACCCCCAGGAACCCGATACCGCCGCGGCTGATCCGGTCGAGTCGGCGGCGGAAGGCGTGCGCCCTCCGCGCGGGGATCTGCCCCGATCCGCCCCGGCGCCCCGGCCGCAAGCGGCACACGACGAACCGGGACCCGACGCCGCCGGCCCCGCGTCCGCCGAGGACGAGTACACGGCCGCGATCCGGGAACTGGAGGACCGCTGGCGGCGTGCGCTCGCCGACCTCGACAATCTGCGCAAGCGCCACGCCAGGGAACTGGAGCGGGAGCGGACGGCGGAGCGCTCCCGTACGGCCGCCGCCTTCCTGCCCGTCCTGGACAACCTCGAACTCGCCCTGACCCATGCCGGCGCCGATCCGAGTGCGGTAGTACAGGGCGTCCGGGCGGTCCGCGACCAGGCGGTGAACGTCCTCGAACTGCTCGGTTACCCGCGGCACGCGGAGACCGGCATAGCCTTCGACCCGGCCCGGCACGAGGTGGTCGGCGTCGTCCAGGACCCCGACGCCCCGCCGGGCACCGTCGTCGAGGTGCTGCGCCCCGGCTACGGGGACGGCGAACGGCAGCTCAGGCCCGCCGCCGTGACGGTCGCGAAGCGGGAGTGACCGGTCATGGCACGGGACTTCTACGAGGTGCTGGGCGTTTCACGGACCGCGAGCCAGGACGAGATCCAGCAGGCATATCGCAAGCTCGCCCGCAAGTACCACCCGGATGTCAACAAGGATCCGGACGCGGAGGAACGCTTCAAGGATCTCAACGAGGCGTACAGCGCTCTGTCGGACCCGAAGACCCGGGCCCGCTACGACCGCTTCGGCGAGGACTTCCGCAACGTCCCCGAGGACTTCGACGAACGGGTCGCGGCCGGAGCGGGCGGCGGCTTCCGCGCCCGGCGGACCGCGGGCGCGGGCGGCCCCCGCGTCCGGTACAGCACCGGCTTCGGCGACGGCTTCGGCGCGGAAGGCATCGACATCGAGGACTTGTTCGGGTCCATGTTCGGAGCCGGCGCCGCCCCGGGCGGCGTCCCCGGAGCCGACCAGGAGGCCGAGCTGCCGCTCACCGTCGAGGAGGCGTACCGGGGCGGCCGTCGCACCGTCACGCTGGCCGGTCCCACCGGGCAGCCGCGACGGTACGAGGTCGACGTCCCGCCCGGCGTCACCGACGGGCAGCGCATCCGACTGGCGGGCGAGGGCGGCCGGGGCAGCGGGGACGCCGCCGCGGGCGACCTGTACCTGCGGGTGCGGATCCAGCCCCACGCCGGGTTCCGGCTGGACGGCCGCGACGTGTACGTCCAGGTCCCGGTCGCCCCCTGGGAGGCGGCGCTGGGCGCGACCGTGCCGGTGCCCACCCCCGGCGGCGGCACGGCCAAGGTCACGGTGCCCGCGGGCTCGTCCAGCGGCCGGCGGCTGCGGCTGCGGGGTGAGGGCATGCCGAACCCGCGCGGCGCGAACGGCGACCTGTACGCCGAACTCCGCGTCATGGTGCCGCCCACACTGGGCGCCCGGGAGCGCGAACTGTTCGAGGAACTCGCCGCCACCTCCTCGTTCGACCCCAGGAGGACGCGATGAACGACCGACCCGTGGGAGCTGCAGGCATCAGCGGGGCCGGCGTAGGCGACCGTCCGGTACGGACCGGCGCCGACGTCACCGCCTCGACGGCTGTCCGGTACGCGCTCGTGCCCGTCCCGAGGCTCTCCCTGGCTGCCGTGGCCCGTCGTTCGGGCCTCCATCCCGATCTGATCAGCCGGTTCGTCGCTCTGGGCCTGGTCGACGCCGAGCGCGACGCCGCGGGGCGTCTGGTGTTCGGCCCCGCCGCCCCGGCAGCCCTCGCCCGCATCCAACGGCTGCGCTCCGGACTCTGCCTCAACTACGCATCCATCGGCCTGGTGCTCGACCTGCTCGACCGCATCAGCCTGCTAGAGGCCGCTCTGCGCGGCCGCGGCACGAGGAGTGAAACACCCCCATGGACATGAACCGTCTCACCCAGAAGTCCCAGGAAGCCCTGCAGGAGGCCCAGACCGAGGCCGTCCGCATGGGGCAGACCGAGGTCGACGGGGAGCACCTGCTGCTCGCACTTCTGAGTCAGGAGGACGGTCTGATCCCGCGGCTGGTGCGACAGGCCGGCACCGAGCCGGAGGAACTGCGCGCGGCCGTGCGCGAGGAACTCTCCCGCCGTCCGAAGGTCACCGGCCCCGGTGCGGCCCCCGGCCAGGTCTTCGTGACCCAGCGTCTCGGCCGCCTGCTCGACGCCGCCGAACGGGAGGCCAAACGCCTCAAGGACGAGTACGTGTCCGTGGAGCACCTCCTGCTCGCCCTGTCCGAGGAGGGCTCCTCGACCGCCGCCGGGCGGCTGCTCGATCGGGCCGGCATCACCAGGGACTCCTTCCTGGGCGCGCTCACGCAGGTCCGCGGCAACCAGCGCGTCACCTCCGCCAACCCCGAAGTGGCCTACGAGGCGCTGGAGAAGTACGGCCGCGATCTCGTCGCCGAGGCCAGGGCCGGCAGGCTCGACCCGGTCATCGGCCGGGACGCCGAGATCCGAAGGGTGACCCAGATCCTCAGCCGCAAGTCCAAGAACAACCCCGTCCTCATCGGCGACCCCGGTGTCGGCAAGACCGCCGTCGTCGAGGGTCTCGCCCAGCGCATCGTCCGCGGCGACGTGCCCGAAGGACTCCGCGACAAGATCGTGTTCGCCCTCGACATGGGCTCCCTCGTCGCCGGCGCCAAGTACCGCGGCGAGTTCGAGGAACGCCTCAAGGCCGTGCTGTCCGAGGTGAAAGCCGCACAGGGGGGCATCCTGCTCTTCGTCGACGAACTCCACACCGTCGTGGGAGCGGGTGCCGCCGAAGGAGCCATGGACGCGGGCAACATGCTCAAGCCGATGCTCGCGCGCGGCGAACTGCACATGATCGGCGCCACCACCCTCGACGAGTACCGCAAGCACATCGAGAAGGACGCCGCCCTCGAACGCCGCTTCCAGCAGGTCCTGGTCGACGAGCCGGACGTGGAGGACACCATCTCGATCCTGCGCGGACTGCGCGAACGCCTCGAGGTCTTCCACGGCGTGAAGATCCAGGACACCGCGCTGGTCTCCGCCGCCACCCTCAGCCACCGGTACATCACCGACCGGTTCCTGCCCGACAAGGCCATCGACCTCGTCGACGAGGCGTGCGCCCGGCTGCGCACCGAGATCGACTCGATGCCCGCCGAACTCGACGAGATCACCCGCCGCGTCACCCGCCTGGAGATCGAGGAGGCGGCCCTGTCCAAGGAGACCGACCCGGCCAGCAGAGCCCGCCTGGAGGAACTGCGCAGGGAACTGGCCGACCTGCGGGGCGAGGCCGATGCCAAACACGCCCAGTGGGAGGCCGAGCGGCAGGCCATCCGGCGGGTGCAGGAACTACGCCAGGAACTGGAGCAGGTCCGCCTCGAAGCTGAGGAGGCCGAACGGGCCTACGATCTCAACCGCGCCGCCGAACTCCGCTACGGCCGCCTCCAGGACCTGGAGCGCCGGCTCGCCGCGGAGGAGGAGCAACTGGCCACCAAACAGGGGCAGAACCGGCTGCTGCGCGAGGTCGTCACCGAGGAGGAGATCTCGGAGATCGTCGCCGCCTGGACCGGCATTCCCGTCGCCCGCCTCCAGGAGGGCGAACGCGAGAAACTGCTGCGCCTCGACGAGATCCTGCGCGAGCGCGTCATCGGCCAGGACGAGGCCGTCGAACTCGTCGCCGACGCCATCATCCGCGCCCGCTCCGGCATCCGCGATCCACGCCGCCCCATCGGCTCGTTCATCTTCCTCGGCCCCACCGGCGTCGGGAAGACGGAGTTGGCCAAGACTCTCGCCCGGGCCCTGTTCGACTCCGAGGAGAACATGGTGCGCCTCGACATGAGTGAGTACCAGGAGAGGCACACCGTCAGCCGGCTCATGGGCGCACCGCCCGGATACGTCGGCTACGAGGAGGGCGGCCAGCTCACCGAGGCCGTGCGCCGCAAGCCCTACTCGGTCGTGCTGTTCGACGAGATCGAGAAGGCGCACACCGATGTCTTCAACACCCTGCTGCAGATGCTCGACGACGGCCGCATCACCGATGCCCAGGGCCGCACCGTCGACTTCCGCAACACCGTGATCATCATGACGTCGAACATCGGCTCCGAGCACCTCCTCGACGGAGCCACCGCCGAGGGCGAGATCAAGCCGGACGCGCGCGCCCTGGTGATGGGCGAGCTGCGCGGGCACTTCCGCCCGGAGTTCCTCAACCGTGTCGACGACATCGTGCTGTTCAAGCCGCTGGGCGAGCGGCAGATCGAGCGGATCGTGGAGCTGCAGTTCGACGAACTGCGGCAGAGGCTCGCCGAGCGCCGCATCACCGTCGAACTCACCGAAGAGGCACGGAAGTTGATTGCGCACCAGGGTTACGACCCGGTGTACGGCGCACGGCCGTTGCGCCGCTACATCTCCCACGAGGTCGAGACCATGGTCGGGCGCGCCCTGCTGCGCGGTGACGTCCAGGACGGCGCGACGGTCCGCGTCGACGCCGAACACGGAGAACTGGTGGTCACCTACGACCAGCAGGAGGGGACCCGGGACAGGAGGGCGGCGTGAACGCCAGCCGGACGACGACGCTGACCTGCCCGAACTGCGGGCGCGGCAACCGGATTCCCGTGGCCGCCGAGGGACGCCCCATATGCGGCCACTGCAAGCAGCCCCTTCCCTGGATCGTCGACGCGGGTGACGACGACTTCGCCGAGGTCGCCGACAACGCCACCCAGCCGGTCGTCGTCGACCTCTGGGCCACCTGGTGCGGTCCCTGCCGCATGGTCAGCCCCGCCCTCGAACAGGTCGCCCGCGACCTCGCAGGACGGATCAAACTCGTCAAGGTCGACGTCGACGAGAACCCGCGGCTGAGCCGACGGTTCGAGGTGCAGGCGGTGCCGACCCTGCTCGTCCTGGACCGGGGGGAGACGGTCGCCCGGCAGGCCGGCGCGGCGCCCGCGCCCGTCATTCGCTCGTGGGTCGAGCAGGCGACGGCGGGCCGGCAGACCACCGCAGGAGGCTGAGCACGACGGGCCGGTCATCTCGCGGGAGCCTTACGGCGCCGCAGCCCCGGCATCGACCGGTCGCCGCCCTCGCCCTCCGTGGAAGGAGAACTCTCATGGCCACGATTCCCGACCCGCACCTGGCGATGGTGCGCCCGGTGACGCCTCGTACACCTCAAGGGTGCGAGGAGTGCCTCAGGGAGGGCTCCCCATGGGTGCACCTGCGGCTCTGCCTCACCTGCGGGCACGTCGGCTGCTGCGACTCCTCGCCGAACAAGCACGCCCGACGGCATGCGGGCAGCGACGGTCACCCCGTCGTGCGGTCCTTCCAGCCGGGAGAGCACTGGCGCTGGTGCTTCGTCCACGAGGCCCTGGTCTGATGGGCGCGGCCGAGCACGGGCGGGATGCGGTCCGTGAGACACCGGACCGGTACGGGGCGTTCCCGCGCCTGACACCGGAGCAGCTCCAGGAACTGGCCGCGCACGGTGAGCGCCGCAGGACCACCGAGGGCGAGGTGCTGTACCGCGAGGGCGAGCCCTTCCGCGAGTTCCTCGCGATCCTCAGGGGGACGGTCGAGATCCTCCAGGACCACGGCGGCCCCGAGGAGCGCACGGTGGCGGTGCACGGACCCGGCAGGTTCCTGGGCGAACTCGCGCTCCTGGAGGGCGAGGCGGCGTTCGACACCGCCGTGGTGCGCGAGGCGGGCGAGATCCTGGCCGTACCGGTGGAGCGGCAACGCGCCCTGGTGGGCCGCGACCCCCTCCTCGGCGACCTGATCCTCCGTGCCTACCTGGGCCGCAGGTATCTGCTCATCGGCCTCGGCGCCGGTTTCCGGATTCTGGGCTCGTGTTATTCACCGGACACGCTGAGGCTGCGCGAGTTCGCCGCTCGCAACCGGCTGCCCCACCGCTGGCTGGATCTGGAGAAGGACACGGAGGCGGAGGCACTGCTGCGTCGGTTCGCCATCCGTCCCGAGGAGACTCCGGTGGTCATCTGGAAGGGCGAGCGGGTGCTGCGCAATCCGAGCAACGCCGAACTCGCCCGTCTCATCGGGCTGCCCGCCCCCTCGCCGGAAGCCGGGCGATGCGACGTGATGGTGGTGGGCGCGGGTCCCGCCGGACTCGCGGCCGCCGTGTACGGCGCCTCCGACGGCCTTACCACGATCACCGTCGACGCCGTGGCCACCGGAGGCCAGGCCGGTACCTCGTCCCGCATCGAGAACTACCTCGGCTTCCCGTCGGGCATCTCCGGGGGCGAGCTCATCGAACGCGCGGTGCTCCAGGCCCACAAGTTCGGTGCTCACCTCATGGTGCCGGCCCAGGTCAACGGGCTCACCCCGCAGGACGACGAGTACGTCGTCACCTACACAGACGGGTCCCGGACCCGGGCGGACACCGTGGTCCTCGCCTCGGGCGTGTGGTACCGCAGGCTCGAAGTGCCCGGCATCGACCGTCTGGAGGGCATCAGCGTGTACTACGCCGCGACCGTCCACGAGGCCAGTCTCTGCCAGGCGGATCCGGTCGCCGTGGTCGGCGGCGGGAACTCCGCAGGGCAGGCGGCGTTGTTCCTCGCGAACCACGCGTCCAGGGTCCACCTCCTCGTCCGGGGCGGGGACCTCAACGCGGACATGTCGCGCTACCTGGTGGACCAGGTGCAACGGCACCCGAAGATCGAGGTGCTGCTCCACAGCGAGGTCCGGGGCGTCTGCGGGGAGGAGCAGCTGGAGTCGCTGATCGTGGAGGACAACGCGAGCAGTGAGCGCCGGGAGTTGCGGGCCGCGGCGCTGTTCGTGTTCATCGGAGCCCGGCCGCGCACGGACTGGCTCAGGGGTGTGCTGGCCCTGGACGAGAAGGGCTTCGTCCTGACCGGCGCCGACGCCCGGGCGGCGGCCGATGTGACCCGCTGGGACCCGCTCGGGCGGGGCCCGCTGCTGCTGGAGACCACCCTTCCCGGGGTCTTCGCCGTCGGCGACGTCCGGAGCGGCTCGGTCAAACGGGTGGCCTCGGCGGCCGGTGAGGGCGCCATGGCGATCCGCCTCGTGCACGAGCACCGGGACAAGAACGGCAACCTGGTCCGCACCGCGGGTCCCGAGGGGCCTCGGCCGGCGGCGGGCAAGCCCGTGTCCTGGCGTTGACGCTTTCCCCGACCGACTCCGTGGACGGCCCGATCCGCCACACGGCCGTCCTGCCCGTGCGCGCCGTCCAGCGCACCGCCGGGGGCCAGCGTGTCACGCGGCGTCGACGATGCCTCCCGGGACATCCTGTGGGTACATGTGATCGAGGGATCGGCCGATGAGAAGGGTCCAGTCATGCGCATGTCGCCCCAGGGCGTTACGGTCGTAGCTCTCCTGGCGGATCCGGACGCGCCCACGGAGATCGCGCACCGCATGGCCCGGACGCTTTCCGCGCGACTCGCCGACAAGTCGGGCCCGGGACGACGGTTCGACGTCGAGGTGGTCAGTGAGCCCTTCACCGCCGGGACCGAGGACCTGCCCACCCTCATGCGCCGGATCTTGGACCGCGCAGAGGCGGAGAACTGGGACGTCGTCGTGGCCCTCACCGACCTTCCGCTGCACTCGCACGGGCATAAGCTCGTCGTGGATCTGAGCCACGAACACGGCTTGGCGCTGCTGTCTCTTCCTACGCTGGGGGCCCTGCGGCTGCAGACGAGGGCCCGGCGGGCCGTGGAGGAAGCCGTGCTCGGCCTGGCGGGCGCGCCGGCCATCGGCGCCGGAGGACCTCCGCAGGGGCAGCCGCCCCTGGGACGCTTCGTCGGTCGTCTCGCGCCGGTTCACCCGGGCACGGTCGGTGAGGAGGAGACCGCTGATCTTCGGTACGTCCTCAGCGGGCCGCGCGGATACCTGAGGGTGCTGGTCGGCATGGTCCGCGCCAACCGGCCGTGGCGCTTGGTGCCGGGCTTGTCGAAAGCCCTGGCGGCCGCCCTCGCCACGGGAGCGGTCGCCACTGTGAACTCCACCGTGTGGAGCCTGGCCGAGGCCCTGAGCGCGCCGCGCCTGGTGATCGCCACGGTCGGATCCGTGGCGCTCATGATCGGCTGGCTGATCGTGGACGCGCAGCTGTGGCATCGATCGGAGGACGTCTCGCGGGAGGCGAGGCAGAGAGCGAGGCTCTACAACGCCTCGACCGTCCTGACCGTGGGCATCGGCGTGATCGTGTGCTACGCGGGTCTGATGATCGTCAACCTGGTCTGGGCGCTGTTCATCCTCAACGACAAAGTATTCGCTTCCATGACACGGACTCCGCTGGACTCGACGGACTACTGGACGCTGTCCTGGTTCGTCGCCTCGGTCGCCACGGTGGGCGGCGCGCTGGGATCAGGTCTGGAGAGCGACGAGGCGATCCGGGCAGCCGCCTACTCCAAGCGCGAACAGGAACGTCGCCACATGCTCCAAGAGGACGAGGACGGCCACGTGGAGACCTGAGCGCCGGACGCCTGGAGGGGGCCGTCCGTACCGGCGGCACCTGGATGCAAGGCCACCGTGCACGGCCGACGACTGACGTCTGGTCAGAGCTCGTATGGGTACAGAGCGATCTTCTCGCGCTCGACGAAGAGCTCGACCCACGTGCCGGCAACACCTTCGGGCAGCGGATCAGCAAGGTCCAGCAGAATCTGCGAGCCATCAAAAGCCAGCACGAAGGCACCGTCCTCGGTGAGGTCCAGCCGTCCGCGTAGTACGACGCAGTGCCCCCCGGGACGAACTCCCGGTCCGACACCGACAGCCGGTTTCGCGTTCCGTCCCCAGGTGATCTTCTCTTCGACCGTCCACTCAACGTGGTACTTGCCGGGCTTCGCACTTTGGGCCCCGCACCAGCGGACCGCTGTCCGTCCGAATGGGGTCCGGACCTGGGCCAGCCAGGGACTCCAAGGAAACTTTGCGACCTTCTCCAGTTCGACCAGCATCGTTCGATCATGCAGCATCCGAGATCCTGCCGGAACCGGTGAAGTATCGGAGCCGCCTGGCACAGTTTCGCCGGAGCGTGTGCACTTTGGAGAGGGACCCGTTTCAGGCGATCGCCACGCTGTTCTCTTCCTCCCGCTCTGTCGGAACCTGGTACTCGTCTATTGCCGGGATCGGGCTCTTTGCGGCTAATCGCCTGATGGAGGGGACTGGGTCCGCGTTCCTCGGCGGCCCTGCCGCGGAGGGTGCGATTCCGCAGTTGGCGGTACGTATCGAACATCGAGGCCCGACGGGGGAGTTCAGTATCCGGCCGAAATCACCTCATACCCTTGAGCTGGACGGAACTCGACACGTGAGAGCGGTAGGGGGAGGTATGATTGAGCCGTCAACTGTCGGCGAAGATGCGTCAGTTCCTCGTTCCTGTCACATTTGCGAGAACGGTCACTCCGCACGGCTGTCGGCGCAGCTGATTTCCGCGCATAGCTTTTCATCGCGGGTAATTCGACTCGTTCTCCGCCCCGTTCAGCACACCTCGCCGAAAGCCTCCCGTTCGTGGCCCTCACTGTGCACGAGGACCGGCCTGCCGGTCGACATGCCGCCCTTCCGCCCGGCGGGCTTTTTCGGCGGATCTATGGTCCGCGTGCGGGTGATGCGCTGGCATTTTCCATGTCGACGTACGTGATGCCGCTTCTGGTCCTGACGATCACCAATTCCGCCTCTTTGACGGGTCTCGCGTTCGCGTTGGAATGGACGCCGCGGATCGCGGCGTTCGTCCTGGCCGGGAACGTCGTGGACCGTCGCGGGGCGGCCATCGTGGGTTTCCTCTCGTCCCTCGGCCGGGCCACCGTGGTGGCGGGTTGCGCGATCGCCCTGATGATCCTTCCGCGGGGTACCACGCAGACGTCGGTTCTTCTGGCGCTGGTGGCCTTGACCGGTGTCCTCTCCCAGTTCGGATTCGTCGCCAACGAGGCTGTCGGAGCGGTCGTCATCCGGCGCGGGGAAGCCCGGCCGCACGGGATACAGGCGGTCCTGGTCGGCATCGATCAGACGGCCACGGTCATCGGTCCGCTGCTCGCCGGTTTCCTCCTCCTGGCCGGGCCTGGATGGATGCTCGGATGTCTGAGCGTGGTGTCCTTGTCCGCTGCAGTCCTCGCACTTCAGACCCCGCCGACCCCGCTGCGTGCCGCATCCAGGGAGGGGGCAGGAGGGGCCGGCGGGCTGCGCACGGGCCTGCGCACTCTGGTGAGACTGCCTGCCCTGGGGTGGCTCGTGGGGGGACTGGCGTGCTCGAACCTCGCCCTCGGTCTGCTGCAGTCCGCCAGTCCGGTCATCGCCGTGGAGACCTTCGGCCGCTCGCCCGCCAGCGTCGGCACCATGTGGTCCGCCGCCGCGGTGGCGACCCTGCTGGCGATCACGTGCTGCCGTCTGATGCTGAGCCGGTTCGACCTGTGGGTGGTGGGGGCCGTATCCGCGATACTCGCCTCACTGGCCTGTCTGGGCGTACCGCAGGCGTCGTCCTTCCTCGCCTACACGATCCTGGTCGCCCTCTTCATGGCGGGTGACGGCGGCCTCACGGTCGTCTTGCGTACCGTGCGCTCGATGGTCATCCCGTCGACGGCGCTGGGGGCCACGCTTTCGCTGACCATGCTCATCCTGCTGCTGCCCTTCCCCGCCGCCGGCATCCTCGTCGCGCTCATCCCTGCCGCGCATCTGGGCAGAGCGGTGCTGGGCTGCGCCGTCGTCCAGGCTGTGGCCCTGGCCGTCACCTTCATCAGGCTCCGCCGTGAGCCGGCCCTGCGCATGGTCGCCGAGCGGAGGTGAACGCCGCCGACAGCAGGCGCGTGCGGGGTTTCCGGCGCCGGAGACGCTGGGACCTCCACCGTGCCGGCCGCCGCGCAGGTCTCCGGGAGGGCTGTTCCACGGAGGAGGAGCCCGAGCTCCGGGTTGCTGGGGCGAGACCGGTGTAGGCGGCGAGGTGGCCGGCGGTGGGCAAGGTGCTGCCGCTGCCGACCTCGATCAGGATGCGGGCTCCGGTCCTGACGCCGACTCCCGTCATCGACGTCAGGACCATGGAAAGAGGACGGGTCTCCAGCAGGTCCTCGATCCGTTCCGTAGCGCGCAGGGGCGCGGCGAGTTCGGAGCCTCGCCCCCTGCCTCGGCGTGTCCCTCACCGAGGCAGATACCGGCGCTGTTTGAATCGCCGCATGACAAAGCGTGACGATTGGGCCCTTTTCGGTAATCGTTTCCTGACCGAGCCTGCTCCCTCGGAGACCTTCCCCGAGGAAGGTATGGCCGCGACGGACGCGATGAGGCTGGTGGATGAGGACCTCGCCATGGAGGGCGACCCACAGCGCAACCTCGCCACGTTCGTCACCACTTGGATGGAGCCGGAGGCGCAACGGCTGATCGCGGAGAACCTCCACCGCAATTTCATCGACCACGCGGAGTACCCCATTTCCGCCGAGATCGAGCAGCGCTGCGTGCGCATGCTCGCCGACCTCTTCCACGCACCGGGCACGACGACCGGATGCCGGACCCAGGGCTCGTCCGAGGCGATCATGCTCGGCGCGCTGTCGCTGAAGTGGAAGTGGCGCGAGCGCCGCCAGGCGGCCGGCCTGTCGGTCGACCGGCCCAATCTCATCTTCGGCGGGGACGTCCATGTCGTGTGGGAGAAGTTCTGCCGCTACTTCGACGTCGAACCGCGGATCGTGCCGCTTGCGGAGGGCAAGTACACGATCGGACCGGAGGACGTCGAGCCCCACCTCGACGAGAACACGATCGGCGTGGTCGCCGTCCTCGGCACCACGTTCACCGGCCACAAGGACGACGTCGTCGGGATCGACAAGCTTCTGCGGGACGTCCGCAAGGAGCGGGACCTCGACATCCCGATCCACGTCGACGGCGCCAGCGGCGCATTCGTGTGGCCCTTCCTCTACCCGGACTCGAAATGGGACTTCCGGCTCGAGCAGGTCCGCTCGATCAACGTCTCGGGACACAAGTACGGCCTGGTCTATCCCGGCATCGGCTGGCTGATCTTCCGCGAGGAGTCCGACCTGCCCAAGGACCTCGTGTTCGAGGAGAACTACCTGGGCAAGATCGACTCGACGTTCACGCTGAACTTCTCCACCGGCGCGGCAATGGTGCTCGCGCAGTACTACAACTTCGTCCGGCTCGGCCGTCAGGGCTACACCTACGTCATGAAGATGATGCAGCAGAACGCCCAAGCGCTGGCGGACAACCTGCGGAGCAGCGGCCGCTTCGAAGTGATCGGCAGCGACCTCGAACAGTTGCCGCTGGTCGCTTTCCGCCTCGCCGGCAAGCACGCCTACGACGAGTCCGACATCGCCTGGCAACTCTCGGCCGAGCGCGGCTGGATGGTCCCGGCGTACACGCTCCCGCCCAACGCGGAGAAGGTGAAGATCATGCGTGCCCTGGTCAAGGAGACCCTGAGTCGCGAGCAGATCGATCGCCTGAGCCAGGACATCGCCGACGCGTGCCGCACCTTGGACGACAAGGGTGCGACCCATCGGACCGAGCGGGCCCAGGTCAAGCGCGGCACCGGCTACTGAACTTGATTGGGTGATGTCGGGGCCGTTCGCCTGTCAGGTGCTGGGCAGCTCCAGAAGTTCCGGCCCGTGAGATACGCACCGAGCGGCGGCTTGACCGAACCAGAGAATGGCCGCGCGGGAGCGGACCCTGCTGGAGGCAGTTCACTGTGAGGGCGCGGAGAAGAACCCGGAGATTCGTTGCCGCGTTGCGGGTGAGAGGCGGTCCGTTAAACGCTGGCGCCGGCGGCGGCGGGAGCTGGGTGCTCGCGGCAGGGGGGACGCTCGTCCGGGCGATGGGTGATGCCAGCCTGGCGGGGGCGTGTGAGACTCGGAGTTGGTCGCAGGAGTTGTCACGGCGTTATCGAGTGGCGAGAGGAGGAGGCGGATGGGTGCGGATTCGGCCCCGGAAGTCCGTCCCGTCGCGCAGAGGTCGGTAGTCCTCGCTAGCTTCGAGAACCGTCATGTCGCCGAGCGGATGCTGGCCTCACTCGGGCGGGAGTTCCGGAAGAAGGCCGGCAAGGGTCACGTGGCCGCCGTCGTGATCAGCGGCAACAAGGACGGTTCGCTGAAGGTCACCCAGTCCCGAGTGCTGACGGGTGCGGGCATTGCGGACGCCCTCCTCCGCATCTCTTTGTCGTGGATGGTCGGGTTCATGGGCACGATGTCGATACTGAGAGGCGCCAAAAGGGGCGGTCATGCTGGCCACGTGCACGAGGGACACGTTGGATCGGATGAACAAGCCGCCCACAGGATTCTCGCTCAGGCTGGCCCGTCCGCAGCCATCCTCCTGGTTGGTTGCCAGGATGGGGAAACACGAAAGACAGTCGCCGCGCGAGCGGCCGACCGGGCCATCGCCAGCTGGGACGGCACACGCTCGGAGTTCCTGGCCGACCTCGAGCCGGGCAGCGAGCACGACTGGGTGCGCGCCGCTCTCGGCGAGCCCCCAAGCACGGAAAACTGACATCGACCGCCGAATAGACGAGGCGTGCCCCGTCAGGTCTTGAGCGTCCCGTTCCAGTGAAATGCGGCTACGCGCGGTGGCAGGATGGCGAACATTTTGGCCGGCGCTGTCAAGACGCGCGAACCAGGGCCGGCAGGGGGTGCCCCGACGCCTAAGGGAACGTCTTGGTCCATGGCTGAGGAGAGACGACGATGGCGACCTTGGGTGATCCCACCCCCCGGCAGCGCCGCTCCCTCTTCCTGCGCACGGGGCTGCGCGCGCTGGTGACTGCCGTGCTGCTGGTCGTGTTGTACTACGTCTTGCCGATGAACAGCGTTCTGGATACACACACGGTGCTGCTGCTGGTCCTGTGCCTGGCTGTCTTTGTCGCCGTTCTGGCCTGGCGGATTCGGGGGATCACCCGTTCGCACTACCCTGGCCTGCGGGCGATCGAGACACTCGCCGTGGCGGTGCCGTTGTACATCCTGGCGTTCGCCGCCACGTACTTCCTCACGGAGCAGGCGGACGGTTCCTACTTCACCCAGCCGATGACACGCACCGGCGCTTTGTACTTCAGCGTCACAGTGTTCTCAACTGTCGGCTTTGGCGACATGGCACCCAAAACCGACGCCGCCCGGCTGGTCGTGACCGCACAGATGCTCCTGGACCTCCTCCTGCTCGGTTTCGGAGTCAGAGTCTTTGTCAGCGCGGTAGACCTCGGAAGACAGCGACGTGCACAGGACAAGCCAGATGACTCTGCGCACGCCGGATGACCGGGGCACCGGGGCGGGCCCCCGTGGGGACGCCGCCACCTGGACTGAGTGCAGATCCCGGCCGGTTCACACGACCGACGGACGATCAGTTCCGGTGATCTCTCCCCCGGTCGGCGCGGGCACACCCACCCAGCCGTAGGTCAACCCTCCCGCCAGCTCATTCAGGATGGATCTTGCTCAATTCGGACGACAGCATGGCGCGGCTACTTGAACTTGATTGGGTGATGTAGGAGCCGTTCGCCTGACATCCCTCCCTCGTTTTCAGCAGCCCCGGATCGTGAGGTACGCGCAGGGCGGCGGTTTGACCGACGCCGAGAGGGCCGTGCGGGAGCGAATCCGGCAACAGGCAGTGGAACGCTTCGAGGGTGAGGAGAAGACCCGGGAGATCGCTGCCGCGCTGCGGGTGTCGGAGCGGTCGGTGGAGCGGTGGCGTCGGCAGTGGCGCGAGCGCGGCGAGGCAGGGGTGTTGTCGAAGGGATCACCAGGGCGCCCGAGGCTCGTTGAGCAGCAGATCGCCAGGTTGGAGCGGGAGTTGGAGCGCGGCCCGCTGGCCCACGGCTGGGTGGATCAGCGGTGGACGCTGGCGAGGGTGAAGACGCTGATCGGCCGACTGTTCCACGTGTCCTACACGGTCGAAGGCACGTGGCGTCTGCTGAAGCGGCACCGTTGGTCGTGGCAGCAACCCGCTCGCCGGGCGATCGAGCGCGACGACGCGGCGGTGGAACTCTGGAAGAAGGAGGTGCGGCCGCGGGTAAAAGCGCCGCGGCGGCGTGCAACGGCTGGATCGTCTTCGAGGACGAAGCCGGACAGTCGATGACGCCGCCACGCGCCAGGACCTGGGGCCGTATCGGGCACACGCCGGTCGTCCGCGTGCGCGACCGGGGCTCCGGTCAGGTCTCGATGGCCGGCATGGCGTGCTACAGACCAGGCGAACGGTCCCGGCTGATCTACGCAATCCGCGAGTACCGGGGCCGCGAGGGCGAGCCGAAGGGCTTCGCCTGGCGCGACTTCCGCGATCTCATCGTCCGCGCCCGCATCCAGCTCGGCGGCCCCATCGTGCTCGTCTTGGACAACGCCCGCATCCACCTCGTGCCACCGCTGAAAGCGTTCTTCGAGGCCAACGCCCACTGGCTGACTGTCTTCCAATACCCACCTACGCACCAGACCTCAACCCCAAGGAAGGCGCTTGTCGCTGGTCAAGCGCGACATGGCAACCTCGCCACTGCCAACCTCGATCAGCTGACGCAAGCCGTCAAACGCAAGCTCAAGATGATCCAGTACCGCCCACAGCTCATCGACGGTTGCCTCACCGGGACTGACCTGTCCATAAGCGACTGACCGAGATCACCCAATCAAGTTCAGTACTGACGCACCTCCGCCATCCGGTTGCCCACACCGGCTCGTTCGGAGACCGCCTCCACCGCGAACCCTGCGTCCGGTAGTTCTGCTGCACGTGCCGCATACGTGCCAGATCGAACGGTCAGCCACGGCGCGCAACTGGGCCGAAAGCGCCGAGTTCCATCCAACTCGACCTTGGGTGTTCGGTTGCTGTGGCCACGGGAGGCCGTAACCGCCCCCTCACCCGGTGGACCGTCTGACTGGGGGAGACGCACGTCGGCCGGGCGGTTCCCCCACGCCGGGGGCCGCCGTGGGCGACGGGCACCGCAGGCTCCGTGGTGCCGCGGATGGAAGGTCCGCGACGCGAGGGCGGGGTGACTGACAGCGCATGGACGGGGCGGCGGTGGCCGCCGTGACGGCGGGCTACGCCCTCTTCTCCCGGCGGCCGGCCATGACCGCCGTGCCGGCGCCGATGGTGTTCACGAGGAACCCGTCGAGGCGGAGCTCACGTCGACGCACGGACATCGCGTCGGTGAACAGGACCAGTGTCAGGGTGGCCTCGACCAGGGTGAGTACAGGAGCCGCGTCGTGCGTCAGGCTGAGCAGGTCGAGTCCGACCGGGCCGATGGCCGCCCCGACGGCTGACACTATGTCCGGCATGGACAGAGTGGTGACGGCAAAGCAAGACCTCGCGTCCCGCCCTCGGTATGCGGCTCTCCATCGGGAGTCCTTCGACGGTGGTGATCTCGTATCGGTGAGCTTGCGGCAGTTGTGGTTCACGCGGTGCTCGTTTCGCGGGGCTGATCTGCGTCAAGCCACCCTGGACGGCTGCCGCTTCAAGCTGTGCGATCTTCGCGGGGTCAACCTGAGCGGCGCATCCCTGCGAGGAGTCTCCCTGGCGGGCTGCGATCTGACCGGCGCCGATCTCCGGTCGGCGGACCTGACCGGCGCGCGATTGGGGCAGGTCCTCACTGGCACTCCGCCCCGGGGGTTGACCAACGCCACCGGCATCAAGCTGGACAACGCCGTCCTCCGCGACCTACATCTCGACCAGGTCATCGGCTGGCCCATCATCGGGTGATCGGCCGATGTCCGAGGCACATGGACCCGCCTGCGTCAGCAGGCGCGGGGCTCCCTCGCGATCATTGAGCGTAGGACACCTGCGTGATCACCAAGCCGGTGCCCGCACGGCCACCTCCCTCTCACGCCAAGGACCGGCAACAGCAGCCGAGTTGAAGTCGGCTGCTGTCAGCCGGGAATGTTTCGGCTCGCGAATTCTTGCGCGACATATTGACGCGGTCCACCGGTTCCCTATCATCCATTTGCTCGATACTTCGACCTTTGTTCGGGATGGCGAACGTCGGGGTCGTGTCGCATCGAGGTCCGCACAGCTCTGGACGGGGCCAACCGGAAACCCGCTCACTCACGTAATACGAGGTCCCCATGCGCGAACGCAGTTCCCGCCGCAGACAGTTGTCTGCAGTGCTCGCCGCCGTCATCGCGGCTCTCGTTTCATTGGCGGCGATGCTCGTCGCCAACCCGGCTCAGGCGGCCACCACCAGCGCCGTGCGCGGTGCCGCTTCCAACCGGTGTCTCGATGTGCCGGGCTTCAGTCAGACCGACGGCACGCTCATGCAGATCTGGGACTGCACGGGCGGCGTCAACCAGCAGTGGACGCTGACGGACAGCAACCAGCTGACCGTGTACGGCAACAAGTGCCTGGACGTTCCGGGCCACGCCACCGCGGCCGGAACCCGGGTGGCTATCTACACCTGCAACGGCGGCGCGAACCAGCAATGGCGGGCGAACGCCGACGGCACGATCGTCGGCGTGGAGTCCGGGCTGTGCCTGGACGTCTCCGGGGGCGGTACGGCCAACCAGACGGCGGTGCAGATCTGGACCTGCACCGGCGCCGGCAACCAGAAGTGGACCGGCCTGACCACGACCTCCTGCTCGCTTCCGTCGACGTACCACTGGACGTCGACCGGTGCGCTGGCGCAGCCGGCGAACGGGTGGGCGGCACTGAAGGACTTCACCACCACGACGTACAACGGCAAGCACATGGTCTACGCGACCTACTCCGACGGCAACTGGGGTTCGATGGGCTTCGCTCCCTTCACGAACTGGTCGGACATGGCGACGGCCGCCCAGACCAAGATGAACCAGGGCGCGGTGGCCCCCCAGCTGTTCTACTTCGCGCCCAAGAACATCTGGGTGCTGGCCTCGCTGGGCTGGGGCACCAACTGGACCTTCACCTACCGCACGTCCAGCGACCCCACCAACCCCAACGGCTGGTCCGCGCCGCAGGACCTGTTCACCGCCGGCTTCCCGGCCGGTGAGGGCGGCGTCCCGATCGACCCGACCCTGATCGCCGACGGCCAGAACATGTACCTGTTCTTCGCAGGCGACAACGGCAAGATCTACCGGGCGGGCATGCCGATCGGAAACTTCCCCGGCAGCTTCGGCTCGTCGTACACGACGATCATGAGCGACACGGAGAAGAACCTCTTCGAGGCACCGCAGGTCTACAAGGTCCAGGGCCAGAACCAGTACCTCATGATCGTCGAGGCCCGCAGCGCGTCCGAGCAGCGCTTCTTCCGCTCCTTCACCGCCACCAGTCTCACCGGTACCTGGACCCCGCAGGCCGCCACCGAGACCAACCCCTTCGCGGGCAAGGCCAACAGCGGCGCCACCTGGACCAACGACATCAGCCACGGCGACCTGGTCCGCAACAACCCCGACCAGACCATGACCGTCGACGCCTGCAACCTGCAGCTCCTTTACCAGGGCAGGACCCCGCCGCCCCCGGGGGACACCACCTCCTACGCGCTGCTGCCCTACCGTCCGGGCCTGCTCACCCTGCAGCGCTGACCCACCCCATCAACGGTGACCCCGACGCGGTGCGGTCCGCCAACGCGTAGACGAGCCGTCTGCGACGCGGACGACTCCACCCGCTGACCGAAACGCACCACCCTGAGAAACCCCAGCCGCGCGCCGGCTGGGGTTTCTGCTGCGACTACGCGAGGACACCCCACGGTGGTTGGAGTTACATGATGACCACGTAGACGCACTTCAAGGCAGCGGTCTCGTTCTCGAGCGTGGCCTCTTCGGTCGGCGCGGTGAAGACGGGCCTGAGGGCACGAGCGATCTTGTCCGCACGCCACAGGTGGGTGAACTTCCGTACGGCGAGGGTGGACAGGACTCGGATGCGGGCGGCACGGGTGTCGCTGTCCATGCAGGCGCCGATCTCGTCTTCGTCCAGGTGTGGCCGCGCGAGCTGCCTGGTGCCGTGCTTGCCGTCCGGCTCAAGGACCGGCGGCGAGGGCACCTGGCCGATCAGGTCGAAGGACGAGAGCCGAGGTTGGGATCCCGGCCTTCTCCTTGACCTCGCGCAGAGCCGCGGCCAGGAGAGTGTCGTCGTCAGCCTCGACGTGCCCGCCGCGGGCGAGCAGCAGTCCTCCGCTCGCCCCGTGGCGGATGTGCAGGACCCGCCGGTGTCGGTCGATCACCACGGCGCTGCACGTGACGTGGGCAGGAAGGGCGGTGCGGCTGGTCGGCGCGGCGTCGGCGACGGCGTCCGGGGCTGCCAGCAGGCCGGCCAGAGCGTGTCGTTCGCCGGGGTGCCGGTCCAGGTAGGCGGTGACCACGGTACGGATGTGAGAGAGGGAGGGCGGCATCGGAACCTCTGCGCTGGAGGGACGGGTGTGTCACGTGGAACTGCTCGGGCTCTTGTCGAGCCGGGCACGGGGGCAGGGGCGGCTCGGCTGTCAGCGAGGGGACGAACGTGAAGGGGCGTGGCCGGTCAGCGGTCCTGGGAGAGTTCCAGCAGCTCGGCGAAGGTTCCGCCGGCGTGGACGAGGTCGTCGTACCTGCCCTGTTCGGTGATCCGGCCGTGCTCCATCACGACGATGTGGTCAGCGATTCTGGTGTTCTCCAGGCGGTGGGTGACCACGATCGTGATGCGATCGGCGGCGATGGTCTTGATCTGCTCGAAGATCTGGTGCTCGCCACGCGGGTCCATCTGGGAGGTGGGCTCGTCCAGGATCAGCAGGCCCGGGCGCCGGTACAGGGCCCTCGAACACGCCACACGCTGCCACTGCCCGCCGGAGAGCTCCGAGCCGCCGAAGACGTCCCGGGCCAGGAGGGTGTCGAGACCGGCGGGCAGGTCCTCGACGGCCTCGCGCAGACCGACCGCGTCGACGGCCTCCCACACGGGGGCGTCGCCCTGGGTGCGGGGCTGGCCGAGGGTGACGTTCTCGCGGACCCGCAGTGGCCACTGGGCGAAGATCTGAGGCACCAGGCCGGTGTTCGCCCACACCGTGGCGGGGTCCAGCTCGGCGAGGTCGGTGCCGTTCCACGTGACTTTGCCCTTGTCGGGCAGGTAGATCCCGGTCAGCAGCCGGGTGAGGGTGGACTTTCCCGATCCGTTCGCACCGACGATCGCGAGGATCTGCCCGCGCTGCAGAGCGAGCGAGACACCGTCCACGGCGGGCTTGTCCTTGCCCGGGTACTGGTAGACGACCTCCTCGAGCCGGATCTCCTCGGTCGGCGCGGCATGCGCGCGGGGGCCGCGCTGGGGGGCGCGGGCCGCAGCGTCGTCGAGGAAAGCCTGCATGTCGCTCAGGTACAGGCTGGTGTGGAAGACCGCAGCGCCGTTGACGACCACCTGGGAGAGCGCGGCGAGCGTAGTCTGCACGGCGATGACCGCCGTCGCCGCGACCGCGAGCTCGACCCGGCCGGAGACCGCCAGCCACGCCAGGGCGCCCCAGGTCGCGACGAGGAAGACACCGCCGGCCAGCGCGGAGAGCAGGGCGATCCGCAGGGTCCGTGGCGCGGCCGCCAGGGTGCGCCGGTCGCACCGGTCGGACAGAGCCCGGTACCAGTAGATGAGGTAGTCCGTCATCGAGTTGGCGCGGACCTCGTCACCGTACTTCGACTCGGTCGCCCACCAGCGCATCATGCCGCGCACGTTGCGGTCCGCGATGTTGGCGTAGTGGATCTCGTAGTCGACCCGGGCGGTCAGCACGGCGCCGACGCCGGCCGGCAGCACCGCGAGCAAGAGCGGCGGCAACATCCACGGGCTCAGCACCGACAGCACGCCGCCGGCGGTGACCATGCGGATCAGCGCGGACAGGAACCGCTGAGCGTCGGTGACCATGACGTGCGTACGGATCACCCCCATCTCGGCCGCCTCGTGCCGGTCCGAGAAGCCGTCCTCTGCGTAGGCAGAGGCCTCCACGCGGCACACCGCCTCGACCAGCGCGGTGTCTGTCTCCGTCGTCAGTCGCGGAGTGATCCGCCGCTCGGCGTACGCGGCGACCGCCCCCGCCGCGCGTGCCAGCGCGGCGGTGAGCGCCACCACCAGCAGCGCCGGCAGGGCGCCGCGCAGCCGCTCGCCGGCGGCGCCGTCCCCGAGGACCGGTGCCATGGCGCGGGCTGTGGCGGCGAGCAGCACGGCGGCAGAGACGCCTGTGACCACTTGGCAGCCGAGCAGGAGCTGCACGGCCCGCCGGTCAGTTCGCCACGACAGCCGCGCGATCCGGCCCAGGACGGCCGGGATCTGGGCGCACATCCGCGGGAAGGAGACCTCGGCGAGCGGATTGACGGAGTACTGCCCGCTGTACGTGATCTCCGCGGGCAGGGGCGGCGGCGGAACGGTCTTCTGCTGTTCGTTCGTTGCGGCCGAGGCCAAGGCGGGTCCCCCCAAACGGTCGTCCGGCGCGGTCGTGAGGTTCAACGACCACGCCGAGATATCGAACTGGTGTGTTTGAGCCGCTTCAGATTTCCCGAGATAGAGCGGCTGGGGCCGTATGGAGAATGCACGGACCCAGTCGCCGCAACGGGTCTCTGAAACAGAGCGGTTGGCCGAATCGCCGACAGTGGCGTACCCGCGTGCCCTGGGCGACGTCCACGACGCGCGCGTCGACGCTGTGGTCGACGATCACGCGGCCCGCTCCTTCCGGTCGCCGGTGCCCCCGACCCCGCGGCCGCCGCGCAGCCGGCCGTCACCGTCCACGGTGGCCGTCCGCGCGGTGTCCGGGACGGCGGTGTTCTTGACCGCGTCGAAGCCCTGCCGCGCCGTCTGCCGCCCGCACGGACGAGGGCAGGCGACGGGTGTCCGGCGTGGGGGCGCCGGAACAGACTCCGTGACTGATGGGGCAGCTTCCGCTCCCACAACGAGATGCCTGGCCTGCGGCCTCGGCGTCCTGCACCAGGCCTGCACCCCCGCTCAGCAGACCGCGCAGTCGCCTCATCAGCGACAACGGCCTTCCGGGCGCCCGGTCCGGGCAGCGGCGACGCGGGGAGCCGGCTGCGCGCAGCGGCAGCGCGCGCAGACCCGGCGTCGTCATGGTCACACCCATCGGCCGACCGGCGACCGGTCAGGGGGCGGGAGCGGATCCAGGGCAGGTGGAGGGTCTCGGCTGCCCCGGGGCGTGCGTGCCCACCGTGCTCTTGGTGATCACCGTGCCCGCCTCCGCGGCGAGATCGATCCCGAACTCCACCTCGAACTCCGTGGGGCCCGCCGCGCTCAGTCGGCCGATGAGGACCTGGGCGGCCAGGTCACCGGTTCGATGATCCCGCCCAGCTTTCGGGCAGGTCATGGACGTTCCGCGCAGCATCGGGGCGGCCGCCCGGCGGTCAGTCGCTCCGGCCCGGCCCCGAGGACGTGCGGCCGATGAGTCGGCCCCCACGTCACGACGGGTCGCAAGGTTTCCGCAAGGTCCGTGGCGCAGTGTTCGACCGGCAACGCGATACGCCGCCGGGCGCGACCCAGATGACGTCGAGATTCGTTCGGCGAGGCCTCGCCCCCGGCGGCGCGTCGACTCCCCACCGTACATGTCACCCGAAAAGGAACCCTGTGAAGAAGCCCCGTATGGGTCGCGTCATCGCGGCCTCGGCCGTGCTGATCAGCAGCGGCGCCGTTGTCTTCGTGCCCGCCTCGGCGGCCTCGGCCACCGAGGACGACTGCGACGGCATCGCCGTCATCGGCCGCTTCCGGGCCGTCGAGTCCGGAGCCTCGTTCGACTTCCACGGCCGCCGCGTCGAGTTGCAGAACGAGTCGGCGCTCGACCGCTACAGCCGCGCGGAGATCAAGTCCGGTCGCCAGACCGGCGACCGGCTGTGGGTCGACCGCAGCTTCCACTCCTTCCCCGACTTCAAGGGCATCGTCAGCGATCAGCAGGCGAAGAGCGATGGCTGGAAGATGTGCGGCCCCTACACCGGCAGCCGTACGCAGTCCGTCTTCAACTCCAACTTCGCCGCGCGCGCCTGTGCGGAGATCGACGGCGTCACCAAGTGCGGCAAGTGGTACGTGGACTGAGGTGTCCCGGCGGCGGGGCGCCGAAAGGGTGTTCCGCCCTGTGACCGTCTCCTGCCGGGCCGCCGCCCGTCCGACGTCGACGGGCGACGGCCCGACGGCCCGACGGCCCGACGGCCCGACGGCCCGCGCGCGTTGCGTCGGTCCTCTCACGGCGTCGGGAACAACGCCTCCCCACCGGATGCGGCGAAGACCGGGGGGCACGAAGGACGACACGGATCACGTAGGACGCTCGCCGGGGCCGGGCGCGCGCCCGGCCGCCGACGCTCGGACGCCGGCTCGTGAAGCGGTGTCAGCAGCCGGGAGGCTGCGGTCCGCCCGCCGGTCGGCCGGGATCGAGCCGGTAGGGCTCGAACGCCTCGTCGGCCGCCGGTGCATAGGGGCGTTTGGACATCCGGGTGACCAGTTGCCACATGCGCCGCTCGTCCTCCAGGTGTTTCGGGAGGGCGAGGCCGAGTCCCTCGGCGAGAGGCCTGCGTCCCAGGTTGACCAGAGCGCGCACGGCTGCGGCCCACTCGTCGGTGGCGGCCACCGCCGCGTGGTACCAGACCGGCGTGAGGGCGAGCAGACAGGCGCCGGAGAGGACGAGCACCGGACGGTCGGCCTGGGCGCTGCTCAGCGACGCGTACGCGGCGAGCGCCACCGCCGCGTGTCCGTAGAGGAGGGCCACGAAGAAGTCGACGTTCGTACGGGCCGCCACCACCTGCTTGCCGGCCGGTTCCGGCGCGACGCTCGTCAGCTCGTTCCACAGCACCTGGGTGTCGAGCCGGTACCGGTCGTATCCGTACTCCTCGAACCTGCGGATGGCGTTCCCGAGCCGGGTCGGTGTGATCTGCTGGTCGCTCACCGGGTAGCGGCCGAGCCTCTCTCTGAGAAGGGCTCGCCTGATGGGCGAGGCGAGCGAGGGGTCGGCGAGGCGGTCGGTCGTCCTCTGCCGCCGGGCGCGCTGCCTACGGCAACCTCGTTCGTAGGCGGCCGTCGGCCACAGCGCGTACCCCTCCAGGAAGCGGTAGAGGGGAGTCTGCAGAGCGTTCAGAACCAGCCCGAGCAGGACGGCCGTCACCAGCAGCAGAAGCGCGGTGTGGCCGCCGGACGCCGGCCACAGGCGCACGAGGACCGCCGGCCGGTGCAGGCTCGGGGCGACGGCGAACGCGAACACGGCGAGGTTCAGCGCGGTGGGCAGGATCCACCCCACGAGCACCGCCCATCCGCCTGTGAGCACGCCTTTGGCGATGTCCCCCACGCGCTACCGCTCCGGAGTCTGTCGTGGCCAGTCGTCGTCCGGATCGTGTTCCGGCCCGGGCGGGGTGTGACCCGAGGGGGCGTGGACTCCGTCCGACGGCCGGTCGAGGAGAATCGTCCCGTGGTCGTCGTGGTCGGCCTCGACCAAGCCCGTGACGCTCGGCTCGTCCGTGTCCTGCGCCGCCTCCTCCGGGAAGGGCTCCGGCGGCCTGGGGTATCCGGGCAGGGTGACCCAACCCCGAAGCGTGCGGCCCTGCTTGGTGACGTGGTCCCTGGGACCGAAGGCCGCGGGGTCGAGGCCGCGAGCGCGGTCCTGGACCACCACCGAGCCGTAGAGGTCGTCCGGGACCACCACCATCAGCCGGGCGCGGATCGCCCGGGCGAACACCCCGCTCACGGCGGCGGACTCCACCAGCTCGGCAAGGTTCTCGACGACCCCTCCCGTCCACTGCGAACCTTCGACCGCCACGAGTCCCCGGCTGATCCCGACCCGCAGTCTCATGCGGTGACTGGCGTTGTGCGACTCCAGGTGCGTCCGAAGATCGATGTCGAGGCTCGAGACGAACGGCTGAAACAGCCGGCCCGGGGAGACCGAGCCGGGGATCAGGATCAGCAGGCCGTCCCCGCGGTCCTGTCGCGGGCATCGGTCCGGGTCGAGCCCGGCGTGCGTGAGCGCGGACCCGGCCATGCGGTGCATGGCTTCACGCAGTCGCGAGCGGACGGCGTCGGGCCGCGAACCGAAGTCCTCGATGTCGAGCAGCACGATCCAGTGGGGGAGCGCCTCCCTCGTCATGTGCCTCCTCGTCGACCTGGACCGGCCGGGCGGACCACACCCGCGGAACCCGAGTGACCCTACGGGACCTGCGAGACCTACAGGATGTGCAGGACCCGCGAGACCTGTACGGCCGGCCGAGCGGCGACGCCGCGCCGGCTCTCACCACCGTAGCCATTCCCACCCGTCCGCCGTGGGGGAACGATCCCACTGGAACCATGGTCGCCACAGCCGGCGGCCCCCTCACGAAGGGGTATTGGGGCGAGGCCCGAAAGCCGAGCGGCCCCGCCGTGATCCCGGCGGCGGCTCGGTTTCACGGATGCGGACAGCGGTCGTTCCCGCTCGGCGGCATGCATACCATTGCATGAACGGCATCCAGGCCAGGCCTCCAGGTCGCCCGCCAGTGGAGATGCCGCCAGGTCGCCTGGTTCCGCGAGGACGCGGAGCCGTCGGCTGCCGGGGAGGCACAAAGAAAGCGGGGGTGCGGCATGCATCGGCGGGCGCTACTGGGTCGTGATACGGAGCGTCGCACGCTGGCTGCCCTGGTCGAGCAGGGGGCCGCCGGTTCGGGCGGCGCGACGGTGATCACCGGCGCGCCGGGGATCGGCAAGTCGGCGCTGGTCGCGGAGGCCGCAGGCGCGGCAGCACGCGGCGGGACCCGTGTGATCACCGCTGTGGGGGTCCAGTCGGAGGAAGACCTGCCCTGTGCCGGCCTGCACCAGCTGGTTCACCAACTGCGGGACGGAATCGACGACTTGCCGGGAGGTCAGCGCACCGCGCTGCTCGCGGCCGTCGGGCTCGTCGACGAGGCCGTACCCGATCTGTACCTCGTCGGCTTGGCCGCGCTGACCCTGCTGACGGACGCGGCGGCGAAGGCGCCACTGCTGGTGGTCGTCGAGGACGCCCACTGGATGGACCGTGCCAGCCTCGATGTGCTCGGGTTCGTGGCGCGGCGGATCGAGTCCGACCCACTCGTTCTGTTCGCCGTCACCCGGCGCCTCGACGACCGCCTCAGCAGTGCCGGCCTGCCTGTGCTGCACCTGGGCCCGCTGACGGACGAGGTGTCGGGTGAGGTACTGGACACGGTGGCCCCCGGACTGGGACAGCAGGTCAGACGGCGGCTGTTGGAGGAGGCCGCCGGGAACCCGCTGGCGCTGACCGAGCTGCCGGTCGCGCTGCAGTCGGTCGGCGGGGCGTACGCGCTCAACCCGGGTCCGCTGCCGCTGACCGCGCGGCTGGAGCGGACGTTCACGGCACGGATCTCCCGCCTGCCGGCCGACACCCGTGCGGTCCTGCTCCTCTCGGCCCTCAACGGTGACGGGACGATGGACGAATGCCTCGCCGCGGCGACCCGGATGCTCGGGACGACGGTCGGCGTGGGTGCTTTCGAGGCAGCGATCGACGCGGGCCTGGTGGAGGCCCAGAGGACGGCCTTCAGGCACCCCCTCATCCGGTCGGCGATGCACCACGCCGCCACCGCCGCGGAACGCCAGGCCGCGCACGCCGCGCTGGCCGCCGCGCTCCAGGGGCAGCCCGATCGGCAGGCATGGCACCGTGCCGCCGCCACCGCCGGTCTCGACGAAGGAGCGGCACGGGATCTGGACTCCACTGCCGGCAGAGCCCTGCGGCGAGGTGGTGTCGCCGCAGCTCTTGCCGCGCTGAGGCGGGCGGCGGAGCTGACGAAGGACCCCTCCGCGCGGGCGGACCGGCTGCTCCGGGCGGCGGAGCTCGCACTGGAGTCGGGCCAAGGAGACGTCGCGACGCATCTGCTGACCCAGGCGCGCTCACTGGACCTTTCGGTCCGGGACCAAGGCCGCGCGGCCTGGGTCAGCATCGCTCTGGCCGAGGGGACGCGGGGCGAGGGCGCCGCGACCGCCGAGCTGGCCGAGCTGGCGGTCGAGATCGCCGCCGGCGGCGAGCCGACACTGGGGTTGCGCATGCTCTGGAGCGCGGTCCTGCAGTGCTTCTGGGGGGAGCCGGGCCCGGCCGCCCGCGAGCGGGTCGCCGCCGCTGCCGACCTCATGCCCGTGCCTGCCGACAACGCAGACCTGGTCGCTCTGCGGGCGTACTCGGCGCCGGTCGAGCGTGGGGAAGGGGTCATGGAGGGCCTGGCAGGTCAGCTGGAGCGCTCGTCGGAGAACGCCGAGGGGGACCAGCTCCTGGGGGCCGCCGCCGTGACGGTGGGCGCTCCCGCCCTGGCGAGCCGGTTGACGGCGAGGTCGCTGGACGCCCTGCGAGCGCAGGGCAGGCTGTCGATGCTGGCCCGCGCCCTGTGCGTTCAGGCGGGGAGCGCCGCACGGCTGGGTGACGTGCGCGCTGGTTCCCTGGCCGCGGAGGAGGCCGCGTCGCTTGCCCGCGAGACCGGTCAGCCTCTTGTGCACGCGATGGTGAATGCCATCCGCGCGCAGCTGGCCGCCGTCAGCGGCGACCCGGCGGCAAAGGCATGGGCGGCCGAAGCCGAACGCGAGGCCCTTCCCAGCGGAGGGCGCCCGGTGCTGGCCATCATGCAGATGGCCCGCGGGCAGGCGGCACTCTGCCAGGGCCGCTACGGCGACGCGTTCGGCCACCTGCACCGCGTCTTCGACCCGGCCGACCCCGCCTTCCACTCCTGGCTGCGCTTCTACGCGGTCGCGGAGCTGGTCGAGGCGGGGGTGCGCAGTGAATCCGCGGGGGTGGCACGCGACATCGTGCGGGAGCTGACCCCGCTCGGGAAATCGACGTCTTCGCCTGCCCTGCTCTGCGGGTTGCGACTGGGCCGGGCCCTGCTGAGCCCGCAGGATGCCGCCGAGCCGCTGTACAGGGCGGCCCTCGACGCCGTCCCCACGGACTGGCCGTTCGAGGGGGCGCGGGCGCGCCTCGCCCTGGGCGAGTGGCTGCGGCGTCACCGGCGGCCCGCTGAGTCCCGCGTCGTCCTGCAGGCCGCACGCGAGATTTTCGACGCGCTCGGCGCGTCGGCATGGGCGGAGCGGGCACGGCAGGAGCTGCGCGCCGCGGGCGCGTCGTCCCCGCGGCAGGATCCGGCCGCGGTCGACCGGCTGACCTCGACCGAGTTGCATGTCGCCCAGCTCGCCGCGCAGGGTCTGACGAACCGGGAGATCGGCGAGCGGTTGTACGTCTCGCCCCGGACGGTGAGCACCCATCTCCAGCGGATGTTCCCCAAACTGGGGGTCACGTCCCGCGGCGAACTCGCCGCGGTGCTCGGCGGCGCGACGACGTACCCCGAAGGCGCAGCGTCATGACGTACACGGAAGACGCAGCACCATGACGTACACGGAAGACGCAGCACCATGACGTACGTCGAAGCCGTAGTCCGACGGACGCGATCCGACCTGCTTGATTCCTAGGTTTGTGCCATGCCCGGTGCGCACACGGCGGACGGGCGGGAAGGCACACCATGGGAACCATCACCGTCGGCGCCGAGGGCTCGACCGGCATCGATCTCTACTACGAGGACCACGGGTCGGGACAGCCGGTCGTCCTGATCCACGGTTACCCGCTGGACGGGCAGTCGTGGGAGAAGCAGACCGATGCGCTGGTCAAGGCCGGCTACCGCGTCATCACCTACGACCGCCGTGGCTTCGGCCGGTCGAGCAAGACCATGTCGGGCTACGACTACGACACCTTCGCCGCCGACCTGGACACCGTACTGACGCAGCTCGACCTGCGTGACGTGGTCCTCGTCGGGTTCTCGATGGGCTCGGGCGAGGTCGCCCGCTACCTCGGGGTCCACGGCTCGGAGCGAGTGGCGAAGGCGGCGTTCCTCGGTTCGCTCCAGCCGTTCCTGTTGCAGACGCCGGACAACCCCACCGGTGTGCCGCAGAGCGTCTTCGACGGCATCGCGGAGCAGGCGGAGGCCGACCGCTACGCCTGGTACGAGAGCTTCTTCGTCGACTTCTTCAACACCGACGAGACGCTCGGGTCGCGGCTCAGCGAGGCCGCGCTGCGGGCGAACTGGGCCACCGCCATCGACTCGGCGCCCATAGCGGCGTACGCGTGCGTCCCGGCGTGGCTGACGGACTTCCGGGCCGACGTGGAGCGCATCGACGTGCCGTCGCTGATCCTGCACGGCACCGCCGACCGCATCCTGCCGGTCGACGCCACGGCCCGCGAGTTCCGCCGCCGCCTGCCCGGCGCGCGGTACGTCGAGATCGACGGCGCTCCGCACGGGCTGCTGCTCACCCACGCGGCCGAGGTCAACGCCGCCCTGCTCGACTTCCTCGCCGCCTGAGAGCCGACGCTTGTCACGAAAGGACCGCACTCCTGTGCCGGTTTTCAACAACGCTCTGCCCGAGCGCGACCGCGAGACCGCGGGTGCGGCGCTGCAGGCGACCCTGGCCGACCTTCTCGACCTGTCCCTGGTGGCCAAGCAGGCCCACTGGAATGTGTACGGTCCGCGCTTCCGCTCGGTTCATGTCCAGCTAGACGAGGCCGCCACCGTCGCCCGGAACCACGCCGACACGGTGGCCGAGCGCGCGGCCGCCCTGGGCGTCAGTCCGGACGGCCGGGCCGGGACCGTTGCGGGAGCCAGTGGCGTGCCCGCCTTTCCGCCGGGCTGGACCAAGGACAGTGACGCCGTCGAGGCCTTGGTGTACGCGCTCTCTGCCGTGACCGAAAGGCTGCGTGAGCGCATCGTCGCGGTGGGCCCGGTGGATGTCGTCACCGAGGATCTCCTCATCGGACTGACGGCCGATCTCGAGAAGCAGAGCTGGATGTTCCAGGCGGAGAACCGGGCCTGATCAGGGGGCCAGAGCCTCACAGTTGTCGTCCGAAGTGGAGAAGAGCATGGGTGTCGAGGGAACGAGCACGGACCGATTCGAACCGGTACGAGCGGTGCTGAGGGCGCACCTCGAAGCCGGCGAGGAGTTGGGGGCGTCGATCGCCGTCGATGTGGACGGGGTCATGGAAGTCGATCTGTGGGGTGGCCACGCGGACGAAGCACGGACCGTTCCGTGGCACCGGAACACGTTGGTGAGTATGTGGTCGACCACGAAGACCCTCACCAATCTCGCGGCTCTCATCCTCGTCGACCGGGGCGCGCTGGATCTGCACCGCCCGGTCGCGCACTACTGGCCCGAGTTCGCCGCCCAGGGAAAGGAGCACATCGAGGTGCGTCACGTCCTGGCTCACACCTCGGGACTCTCCGGCTGGGAGCAGCCCTTTTGCATGGAGGATCTCTACGATCGGCCTACCGCGAGTGCCCGGCTGGCCGCGCAGGCACCCTGGTGGGAGCCGGGCTCCGCGTCGGGCTACCACGTGCAGACCCAAGGGCAACTGGTGGGAGAGCTTGTCCGGCGGGCCAGTGGTCGTACCCTGACGGAGTTCGTCGCCACCGAGATCGCCGAACCGGCGCAAGCGGACGTCCAGATCGGCGCGCGACGGGCCGACTGGCCGCGTATCGCCGATCTGGTGGCCCCTTCGCAGCTAGGCGGTATACCCACGGGTCTTGATCCCGAGGGGATCTTCACCAGGACGCTGCTCGGAAGCCCTGCACGTGACGAGCACGTCGACACCCCGCAGTGGCGCTCCGCTGAACTCGGAGCCGTCAACGGACACGGCAACGCACGTGGCCTGGCCCGAGCGCTGTCCGTCATCTCGCGGCGCGGCCAGGTCAACGGCCGCCGGCTTCTCTCCGAGGAGACGGTGGACAAGGTGTTCGACGTACAGGCCGACGGAGTCGACCTGTTCCTGGGCGTTCCCGTCCGCTGGGGCATGGGCTACGCACTCGCCGATCCGAGGACGATGCCGCACATGCCCACCGGGAGGGTCTGCTTCTGGGTCGGTCGGGGCGGTTCGATCGTCATGATGGACCTCGACCGGCGCGTCACGTTCGCGTACACGATGAACCGGGTGGGCGACGGGATCCTCGGCTCGGAGCGCACGCACAGCTACCTCAGGCATGTCTACGAAGTCCTGGAGCGTACCGGCTGAGGTGCAGCCGTAGGCTCCGCGCGCGGCGCTGTGCACAGCGCCGAACGTGCCGCCAACCGTCTCAAGCACTTTCGCGCCGTCGCCGCACGCTCCGAGAACGGCTCTATCCGAAGACCGAGGGCTGCGGCACCACTTCGGCCATAGGCTCGATCACATCGGGAAGCCGCTGCCCGCGGCACGTCGCACCGCCATCCATGTCCGCGAACGAGCAGTCCGCCGGCGGATGAACCGGTCCGGTCGCCCCCTCGCAGGACAGGACGACGGCGCTCATCGCCCGGTGGACGGGCGAGGCCGAAGCCTCGGGATCACCCTCGGGCCGCAGCCCGGCAGCCGCTCTCCGGGGCGCTGTCGCTGTCGCCACCAGCACTCCGATCCGCGCTGCTCACGTGACGCAGACGGACGCACGTCAACCAGGTACCGGCGAAGCGCCCCGGGCCCCGTTTCTCGACGTACCCAGCTGCATTGCCCTTCGGTCCGTCGGGCACCATCCATCGAACAAGAGGGATTTCACACATGCGCAACACCCGCCTCGTCCGTCCGGGCAGCAGAACCGCGCTGGTCGGTGTCACCGCGGCCGTCGGACTGTCCGTCGCCGCCGTCACCCTGCCCGCTGCGGCCGACGCTACGCCCCACCACCCCGTACGTCCGACGATCGTGCTGGAACACGGAGCGTTCGCCGACGCCGCGAGCTGGGACGGTGTCGTCGCCCGGCTGCAGCGTGCGGGCTACCCGGTGGTGTCCGCCGCCAACCCGCTGCGTGGTCCGGCGACCGATGCCGCTTACCTGCGCAGCGTCCTCGACCACATCGACGGGCCCGTGGTCTTGGTCGGTCACTCCTACGGCGGCACCGTCATCAGCCAGGCCGCCGCGGGTCTCGAGGGCAAAGTGAAGGCATTGGTCTACATCGCGGCGTTCCTGCCGGACGTGGGCGAGAGCTCGATCGGGCTGACGGACAAGTTCCCCGGCAGCACCCTCGGCCAAGCCGTCGAGTCCGTCAACTACGTCCTGCCCGACGGTGATCAGGGCGCGGACGTGTACATCAAGCCGGAGAAGTTCCGCAGCCAGTTCGCCGCAGACGTGCCGAACGACAAGGCCAGGCTCATGGCTGCAGGGCAGCGTCCGATCGCTGCCGCCGCTCTGGAGGAGAAGTCCACCCAGGCCGCCTGGAAGACGATCCCCTCCTGGTCGCTGGTGACGACGGAGGACCGCAACATCCCAGTGGCTGCCCAGCGCTTCATGTCAGCCCGCGCCGATGCCCGCACCACGACCATCGACGCGTCACACGCGGTAACCGTGTCCCGCCCCGAGGCCGTGACCCGCATCGTCGAGCAGGCGGCCCGCACGGTCCGATGACCGAGGCGCGCCGGCGCCAAGCCGCGCCCCCGGCCAGTGCCTGGTGTGCACCCAGCCCTGCCCCGCGTCCGGGTGCCGGTCCGGGGAATGCTGTTCCTCCTGGTGCCGCGGCTGCGTCAGGTTCCTGCGCAACAGGGGTCTGCTGCCCGGCGGCCCGGACGTGTTGCTCCCTCGGCCGCGCCGGCGCCTGGACCTGCCGACGACGCGGTGATCGTGCGTCTCACACGCCGTCTGCCCAGGTAGACGGCGTGAGCTGTGAGGGTGTGAGTCTGCGGGCTACCTCCTCGCAGCCGCGCCTCAGTACGCCCTGGCCGGAGCGCCGGAGCGCCGGAGCGGAGGACGACGGGGGCATGGCCGAGCACGACCACGACCAGGACGACGTCGCCGAACCGGCGCGGCCGCCGCTCACCGCAGCGCACGCCCGGGAGGTGACGGCCGGGCTGCGCGAGGCGATGGACGACGTCCGGCGCTCCGCGGCGGTGCTCGCCGCCCGGGTCCGCGACGCGCACGCCGCCCGCGTCCGGACACCCCTGGGACAAGTCGTCTTCCCTGTTGAAGCCGATCCAGTGGGTGCCGATGCGGAGGTCACCTGCGCGGGCCGCTTGCCGACCGCCTGACGGTCGTGCGCGTGCTGCCCGCGCAGACGCCGCCCGGCAGGTAGCCGGTCAGCCGGCGCAAGCGCACCCGGCGGCCGTCTTGGCCTCGGCCGGGGTCTGGGAAGGGCCGAGGGCCTGCTCGTCGGGAGTGCAGCAGGCGGTGGTGCCGCAGCAGGCGTCCGGGGCGATGCCGGCCTTCTCCAGGGTGTCGGCGTCGGCCTTGACCACGTAGACCTCCCACGGCTCCTTGCCCGGGCCGGTCACCCACACCTTGTCCTGCAGGGCGTAGCAGCAGGCGGTGTCGTTCTCCTCGAACGTGGCCAGGCCCGCTTCCTTCAGCCGGGTCGTGGCAGCGGTGACCTCCTCGGCGCTGGCGACCTCGACACCGAGGTGGTCCAGGCGGGTCTCCTCTCCGGCCTCGCCCTCGATGAGCACAAGCTTCAGCGGGGGCTCGGTGACGGCGAAGTTGGCGTAGCCCTCGCGCCGCTTGGCGGGCTCGGTGCCGAACAACTTGGAGTAGAAGGCGATCGAGCCTTCCAGGTCGGCGACGCGCAGGGCGAGCTGGACTCGGGACATGGCGGTCTCCCATCACAGGCATGCTGTATCGACGGATGTCGATACAGCCGAGCTTGCCACCTGGATAGACAGACGTCAACATAGAGTCATGTCGAAACAAGCTGATCTGCCGCTGCTCGGTCAGGACGTGACATGCTGCGCCCCGATGGTCCGCCGGCCGCTGGGTGAAGTGGACGCCATCGAGCTGTCGCGGATGTTCAAGGCGCTGTCGGACCCCATCCGGCTGCGGCTGCTGTCCCTGATCGCCTCCCACGAGGGCGGGGAGGCGTGTGTGTGCGACCTGATCGGCCCGTTCGACGTCTCCCAGCCGACCATCTCCCACCACCTGAAGGTGCTGCGCGAGGCCGGTCTGGTCGGCTCCGAGCGGCGGGGGACCTGGGTGTACTACTGGGTGCTCCCCGAGGCCCTGGCCAAGCTGTCCGCCCTGCTGCAGACCCCTGCCGTGCCCGCGAAGGCGTCCGCGTGAATGCCCCGGTGCCGCTGACGCGGCGGGCGGCGGCCGAAGCCGTCGGGACGGCGGCGCTGGTGGCCGTGGTGGTCGGATCCGGGATTCAGGCGACTGAGCTGACCCGCGATGTCGGCCTGCAGCTGCTGGCCAACTCACTGGCGACCGTCTTCGGCCTGGGCGTGCTCATCGCCCTGCTCGGCTCCGTGTCCGGGGCGCACTTCAACCCCGTCGTGACGCTCGCCGCCTGGTTCACTGGCCGCCGTACAGCCGACGGTCCCAGCCTGCGGGAGGTGGCCGCGTACGTGCCCGCGCAGATCGCCGGGGCCATCGGCGGCGCGGTCCTCGCCGACGCCATGTTCGCCCGGCCGCTGGTGCAGTGGTCGACGCACGACCGGTCCGCCGGACATCTGTGGCTGGGCGAAGCGGTCGCCACCGCGGGACTGGTGTGGCTGATCTTCGGGCTGGCCCGGGCGGACCGGGCGCACCTTGCGCCGGTGGCGGTCGCCTCCTACATCGGCGCCGCCTACTGGTTCACCTCCTCCACCAGCTTCGCCAACCCGGCGGTGACGATCGGGCGGGCTTTCACCGACACCTTCGCCGGCATCGCTCCCGCGTCCCTGGCCCCGTTCTTTGCCGCCCAGCTCGCCGGTGCCGGCGTGGGCCTGGTCCTGGTCGCCGTCACCTTCGGGCGTCCGGCGCCTGCAACCGGGGACGACGTCGTCGTCCCGCACCGCGAGCAGCACCTCGCCGCCCCCGCCCGACCTGCTGAAGAAAGCGCCGTTGTCTCATGAGCACTTCTGCCGCCCCGTCCGTTCTGTTCGTCTGCGTGCACAACGCCGGCCGCTCCCAGATGGCCTCCGCCTTCCTCACCCATCTCGCCGGGGACCAGGTCCAGGTCCGCTCGGCCGGCTCCGCCCCCGCCGACGCCGTGAACACCGCCGTGGTGAAGGCCATGAAGGAGGTGGGCATCGACATCTCCGCGCAGATACCGAAGGTCCTCACTGCCGAGGCGGTCCAGGCCTCGGACGTGGTCATCACGATGGGCTGCGGGGACGCCTGCCCGTACTTCCCCGGCAAGCGGTACCTGGACTGGAAGCTGGACGATCCCGCCGGACAGGGAGTCGAGGCCGTCCGGCCGATCCGCGACGAGATCGAGCGGCGCATCCGCGGCCTGCTCGCCGAGCTCGGCATCGAGGTGACGTCGTGAACACGGCCACCGGCGTCCGCGTCACGGTGATGCGGCCCGAGCACGCCGCGGCCGTCCTGGAGATCTACCAGCTCGGCATCGATGAGCAGAACGCCACCTTCGAGACCACCGTGCCGGCCTGGGAAGCCTTCGACGCGGCCAAGCTGCCCGACCACCGCTTCGTCGCGTTGGACGACGACGGCCAGGTGCTGGGCTGGGCAGCGGTGGTGCCGGTGTCCGACCGGTGCGCGTACGCCGGGGTGGTCGAGCACTCCGTCTACGTCCATCCCGAGGCTCGCTGCCGCGGTGTCGGCCTTGCCCTGCTGACCGCTCTGATCACCTCCACCGAGGCGGCGGGCATCTGGACGATCCAGTCCGGCGTCTTCCCCGAGAACATGGCCAGCCTCACCTTGCATCAGCGGGCCGGCTTCCGGGTCATCGGGACCCGCGAGCGCATCGGTCAGCACAACGGCCGGTGGCGCGACGTGGTCCTGATCGAACGCCGCAGTCCAGTCATCGACTGAGCTGCCAGGCGGACTACTCCAGCTCAACACACTGAACTTGACAGGGAAACTCCATGGAAGTCGTACTGCCGGACGGAGTTCGGCATCAGCCGCGCGCAGGCTTACCGGCTGCTGGACGTCGCCGCGCCCTGGCCGCGATCCACGGCGCGGTCACCACTGGCACCGAGACGCCTCGCACGCGAGACACCGACCCGGCCACCGCGGCCGCGCTCGACCACGGCCGGTCGCAGCGTGTCCTGATCGCCGTCTCCGGCCGTACCGGCGTGACGAGGGCCCGAGCCGCCGCCGATGAGCGCGGAAGATGTGTGCGCCCCCCCCCGAGTCAGAGGTCTGCCGGGGCAGACAGGGCGCACGCCTCGGCAGAAGGGCTGCGCAACTCGCCTGGAATAGGCGGCTCGCCGTCCGCGGTATCACCGCGCGCTGCCAGCCAGGGCATCCGATGGACGAGAGTGTCGCGCAACCTGGCGAGGGCTGCGATCCGCTCGTCCAGTTCAGCCACCCGTTGCGCGCCGACGATGTAGCCGTCGGCGCATGACGGCGAGTACTCGAACACTTCAGGCAGATCGGTGTCGAGGTAGCGCACGAAGGACTTCACATCCTCGACGGTGAACCCGGAGGCCAGTAGCTCGCGGACGTTGCGGACCCGGGTCACAGCGCCCGGCTTGTATATGCGATAGCCCGCGCCCGTCCGGTCGGACTCCAGCAGGCCCTGCTCCTCGTAGTAGCGCAGGGCGCGGGTCGTGGTATCCGTCTGTGCGGCCAGTTCACCGATCAGCATTGTTCAGCCACCTCCGAGCCAGTTGTAAGGCCTCACCCCTACGTCAAGGTCAACCTCCGAGCCGGACCACAGTCTTCCCGGTGTACACGCCGCGGACGAGATCGAGCAGCGCCTGCGGCGCGCTCGCCAGCCCCTCGATCACCGTCTCGTCGTAGACGATCGACCCTTCGCGCAGCCAGCTACGAAACTGCGCGCCGAACTCCTCGGCACGCTCCAGGTGGTCCCACAGGGTGAAGCCACGGATGTTCAGGCGCTTGCCGAGGACGCTGAGCAGATCACCGGGGCCCTCGTCGGGACGGGCCGTGCTCTGCCGGTTGAGGGCTCCGCAGACGGCGATGCGGCCATGCACCTTCATGACCTCGATCGCGGCCCGCAGCTGCTCGCCCCCCACGTTGTCGAAATAGACGTCGATGCCGTCGGGAGCGGCTTCGCGCAGTCGGTCGACGACGGGGCCGTCGTGGTAGTCGAACGCCGCGTCGAAACCGAGCTTCTCGGTCAGGTGGGCGACCTTGTCCCGTGAACCGGCGCTGCCGATCACTCGGGCTGCTCCCTTGAGCCGGGCGATCTGACCGGCCATGCTCCCCGTCGCCCCCGCCGCGCTGGAGACGAAGACGGTGTCGCCAGGCCGCAGCTCCGCCGCGTTCATGAGCCCGACGTAGGCGACCAGCCCGAAACCCAGATGCATGGAAGGAGATGGGTAGGCGTCATTGTCGACGCGGCGGAACGCCCCGGCCCCGGACATGGCGTACTCCCGCCAGCCCAGCCGATGTAGGACCAGGTCTCCTTCGTCCAGTGACGGATCCGCCGAGGCGACCACCTCACCGATGGCGTCCCCGTACATCACCTCACCGACCTCGTAGCGGGGCATCGGCAGGCCGGACTCGCCCTCCATCAACATGAGCATGCCCGGGTCGAGTGACATGAACAGGTTACGGACCAGCACCTGGCCCGGTGCGAGATCCGGGACGGCAACCTCGGTGATCTCGAAGCAGTCGAGAGTCGGGAGCCCCTGGGGTCGCGCGACGAGCCGGACCTCCAGCCCGTTACGAGGAATGTCGGGACGGAGGGACGCCGGTGTGCTCTTCAAGGAGGAATTCATGACGGCCACGCTAGGGATTGACCCAAGCGTGAAGGTCAACGCGTTCTGCCAATGGCAGGTGCGAGGACCGACCCGAACCCGAACAAACCCTGGCAGGGACAGAGGGTGAATAACTCGATGGCATTGAGAACCCTGCCTGCGCCACCTCCCACCCCAGCCAAGCTGCCTATCCACGCAACCCATTAGCGGCCGGCGAACGACGAGTCCGCAGGAGCTCACTCCGGCGCCGTGCCGAGGTGCGCCGACACGACGTCGTCGCACACTGCTTCAACCAGCTCAACGGCTCCGTGCCAGCGTCGGCAGAGACGGCTTCGCGCTCGGGCTCCTTTGCCGGGCGGACGTCCGCGGCGTCGAACGCGACAACAGGTTCGCGGGAGCGGACTCCCGCTGGGCCGACTTCTGTCTCTGATCGACGCGGACCGCGCCGCCGTCGGGCTGCCCGAGGTCTGAGCGCGAACAGCGGGGCAGCGCGTACCCCGAGCTCGGGGCGGACCCGCGCACGGTATCGGTGTGCAGGTAGGGCGTGACGGCGCGGACGGTCAGCACGACGCACCCGGTCTGCTTGGTGCCGGTCAATGCGTTGAGCCGCGTGACGATGGAGGCGATGAAACGCCACGACGACTCTGCTGGACGCCTGGCGACGAGGTCCGGCCGCCGTCCGGGTCGCATCCGGCGAGCCGTCCGCGACGCCTGAGCACACCACCCCCTCCACTGCGAGTGACAGGGCTCTGCAGCTGCCGGGACGGGCACTCTGCGCACACTTCGCCGGCCTCGGAGCACGGCCCCGCCCCCATGCACCAAAGCCCCACCGCTCCGGAGCCAGCTGACCGGCCCTGGTCTCAGCGCGCAGAGCGGACGGCGCCTCGGGTTTCGCCCTGGCCTTCACGGCAGTGAATGACGCCGGGTTGCCGTTGCGGCCGGTGGCCATGCCTGCCGGCGCGGTCGGTGGTGCCTGCCCGGCTCAGGCTCCACGCCCGCCGCTGCAGACTCCCTGTGCACCGTGGGCGGGCGTCGGCGCGGCACTCGAACTGCCGGTGCTCAGCCACCCGAGAGGCCGATTGCGGTTGACTCCGCAGCGTGCAAAGTTAGTCACAAAAGGTAATTGACTGACTGACTGAGGAGCGCGGATGACCGAGAATCGTGCGGCGATCAACATTCGGAAGATCGAGAGCGGCTTGCTCACGGCGGGGGACTCCATGGATGAGGATCTGATCAGTGCGATCGAGGAGCGCCTCGATGAGGCCAAGGCCGCCCGGGCCGCCGGAGACGACCAGGAGGCCATCGCCATCACGAACAAGATTCTCGAGCGTATGGAGAAGACCGAGACGAGCGCCTGACGACCGGGCCTCCGTCTCGTCCAATGCCACTGCGCCCGGTCTCCAGACGGGCCAGGACCTGCATACGGGCCCCGCGGCGCAGGGCCGGCCAACGGAGAGGGGCCGCATGAGGGCGCCCGTCACCACCCTCCCGCTGCACCTGTGGCTTGCGGCGCCGAAGGGGCTGGGGAGTCGACGCCCGACACCGTCGCGGGATGCCTGGATTGCTGAAGTGTTCTGTACGGCCAGCGGAAAGCGCCCGGGCCGAAACGGCCCGTACTGGAAACGGCCAGAGGGGAACACGCTGGCGGAACGGCGATCCCGTCAGCCTGACCGGCTGGGATGGCTCGGCGTGGTGAAGCAACCGCTCGGAGTTCTCTCGCTAGTTCGCGTCGTACAGGGCCTCGACGTGCCGGAGTTTGAGGTCACGGCGCTTGATGTGGCCAAGGTGCGGTTCGAGGTGCCGGCTCGGCCTCACGGTCCTGGACGCGGTGGGACCGCAGCGTCTCGGAGCCAGGCGACTCGTCGGTGCTTCATGCGCTGTGTCCGCGTCCTCGGCGCCGTCAGCAGCCTGAGCAACCGGGCCCGGCCCGCGACCTGCCGCAGGCGTCGGCACAGCCGCGCGGCCGACGGCTGCCGAGCTCGTTCGCGATCGACTGCAGCCAGTCTGTCAGCCCGACACCGGAGCGGCGGTGCCGCTCGGGCAGTCTCGGCACCTGTTCGACGAACGGCGTACGGGAATGTTGCTGGCCAGTTCGCAGAGACCTACCGGACCTCGTGCGAAACCGATGAACCTATGCGGCCACAGCACCAGCGTTGTGGCCGCGGAAGAAGCTGGGACACGGCTTCGAGGTCGGCTGACCGCCGAACCGGGGCGTGAGGAGGTCAGCCGGTCGATGATGGCCGCGCAGAGCCCGGAATCGGTGAAAAATCCATGCCCAGCATGGTGACGAGCAGGATGGGGGCGAAGGCGGCGAGTGCCGGACCGTTGATGCCGCCGGTCATGCCGCCGTACCGCCCTCGCCCGACAGGTGTGCTGTCTCCGTGGTCTGGGCGGCAACAGCGTCGCTGCCGACCGAATCGTCTGGTTCGGCGACCAGCGGAGTGGTGCCCGATGGGGGCTGGGCGACGGCCTGCGGGGTGCTCCCACGACTGGCGACGGCGAGTCCTGCCAGGGCCATGGGGAGCGCGACGAACACCGCGGCGGTGCGGATGCCTCCCGGCGCCGAGAGGACCAGGGCGATCAGGGGCGGCCCGAAGGCTCCGCCGGACTTGCCGACCGCCGCAGCCCATCCGCCGGCGGTGCCCCGGATGGCCACGGGGTAGATCTCGGCCGTGTAGGGGCCGATGAGCGCGATGACGCCGGCTGTGCCGGCGAACAGCAGCATCACGGTGGCCAGCAGGAGGGGCCGGCTGCCGTCCATGCCGACGGCTGCCAGCGTCAGGAGGGCGGCGACGGTGAGGGCCGCGTAGACGACCATGGTGCCCTTGGCCGACCAGCGCATGTAGAGCCATGCACCGATCGCGCAGGTGGGGATGGCGAGCAGCGACGAGATGAACAACAAGGTGGCGGCGGACATGCCGTGACGGCCGGAGGACTCCAGTTGGCTGGGCAGAAAGGTGATGAAGCCCCAGTAGACGAGGCCCCAGGCCAGTGCGTAGGCGCTGACCACCAGCGTTTTGGCCGTCTGCGGGGGTGTGAACAGGGTAGAGGCTGGGACCTGCTTCGTCCGTGTCTGGCGGGTGGTGAAGGCGGCCGATTCGGGAATCCAGCGGTTCAGCGCGATCAGGATCAGGACCAGGGGGAGCTGCGCGAACCACGTCACGCGCCAGCCGGCCAGCGGAATGAGAACGGCGGCCAGTCCGGAGGCGGCCATGTAGCCGCCGGTGGTGGTGAGTCCGGCCTGCAGGACCATGATGGCCGCGCGTCGGCCGGGCGGCAGGCTCTCGGTCATCAGGGCGTAGACGACAGGCAGCATGCCTCCCGCCGCCATCCCCATGAGGGCGCACGTGGCGAGGGTGCCACCGAAGGTCGGCATGGCGCCGCACACCGTGGTGCCGAGGAAGAGCAGGGAGGCGATGAGGATGGTGGCCCGGCGGCCGATGCGGTCCGCCGCGCGTCCCCACACGAGCGATCCGAGCACGGTGCCGGTCAGCGCCACCGTGGGCAGCCACGAGACGTCGGCGGCGCTGAGGTGGTACTCGGCCCGCAAGCCGGGCGAGATGAATGCCAGGGTGGCGGGCTTCATCTGGTCCACCAGAAGGGCGAAGCTCAGAATGGCGATGAGGCGATGCCGGCTCGCCGCCGTGGTGCCGGCCGGAGTGGAGGCGGCACCGGGACCGGCTGTCCGCGGCTGCACGATCGCGAAGCCGGACAGCACCACGCCGACCACGATGGCGACCATGGCCGCCCACATCACCGACGACATTCCCATCATGGACATGCGAAAGTTCACGGAGGCGGAGTCGATGAACATCCACAGGTGCTCGACGACGCCGGCGCAGGTGAGGGCGACGCCCGTCCAGAACAGTGACGGCCGGGGTATCAGCGGCATTGGTGGCGCAGACAAGGGTCAACTCCTCACGGAAAGCCGCGCGTGGGGGTCTTCAAGAGAGCTGTCGGACGGCAGACGACGAGGACGAGGGCTACCGTCAGGAAGAACGCCGGGCCTGCCTCGGGTGGTCGACAACAGTGACTCCTTGATGAGGAGACATATGGGGGATGAGCGCCGCCGTCAGACACTCCGTCGGCCCGTGTCCGGGCAGGTGGCCGCAGCCTGCTCCCACGCCGCCCCGGCACCCGGCGCACCGTGGTCGGCGGCCAGCGGGCGGCCCTCGGTGTCGTGCCGGGCGAAGTACGACGCGGCGGGCCTCGTGCGGCGGGCATCCAGCACCATCCAGGTCCCGAGGACCAGTTGCAGCAGACCGCGTCCGACGTCCTCGGCCCGATCGCGGGCAGTGAGTGCGGCGCGTAGGAAGCACCTCGTCTTTTCCGGGACCGGCCTGTCTCGCGGGAAGAGCAGACAGGGAGCGCGGTGCGGGATGGAGCGGGTGTGGCTGACAGGTGAGTCGAGCACGTAGCGGGCCAGCACCTCACGGGTCGCGGCACGCATGACGACCGGTGCGAGGCGCCAGGCGGGACAGGGCCGGTTGGTGGCGACGCCGAAGGGGATGTGGTGGGCCTTCTTGGCGGAGAGGGCAGCCCAGCGTTCGGGATCGAAGCGCTCGGGATCGGCGTAGCCGGCGGCGTGGTAGTCGGGATAGCTGAAGGTGAGGACGGAGCCCGCCGGGATGGTGGGCAGACCGTCGAGGGTGATGTCCGCGGTGGTGATGCGGTGGGCCACCCCGAACAGCGGGAACAGCCGGAACGTCTCGTTCATGACGTACGACAGATAGCGGTCGTCGTCGGGTGTGGCCACCGCCTTCTCCTGTACCTCCGGGTGCTGGGCCAGGACGAGCAGGAGATGGGCCATCGCCTCCGACATCTGGACGACCGCGGTGTTGAAGAAGGTGCCCTGGAGGTAGAACGCCTGCTGGCGGGGGGAGAGCCCGGCGGGCAGTTCGTGCGGTACGTCACCGGCGGCCAGTCGGCACAGCAGATAGCGGGTCAGCCGGTTCCTGCGGCGCATATGGCGCGGCCGGGTGCACTTGAGCGCGTTGACCACGTCCTCGGCGTGGGCGACGATCAGGCGCCGGGTCTCGGCCGGACAGGGCTCCTGGAACACCAGCCCGTAGAAGAACTCGGCCCATACCGGCATCATCAGGTCGCGCAGCCGCACGGACCGGACGCTGTCCGCGTGCGCCGTCTCCAGAATGCGCCGGGTGGTCCGTGCAGCGGTGGCGTACATCTCGGCGGTGGGACCGGACAGGATGGCGAGCGTCCGCTGAGCCACCTCGTCGTAGCGGGCGCCGGCCTCCAGGTGCTCCTGGTGGACGTCGGCGCCGGGCGCGAGCCAGTACCAGAACAGGTCGGACAGTGCCGCGCCCTTGCTGCGGCCCCCGGCGGCGGCATGGCCGTAGATCTCCTGGAAGCGGTCGGGGCCGAAGACGGCGTTGGGGAGGGGGATGCCCTCGGCGCCGTTGACGCGGGCGAAGATCTTCATTCGCAGGGCGACGACCCGGCCGGGCAGCCAGGCCGGACAGGACAGCAGCAGCGCGCCGCCCGCGGCCAGCGCCGCTGCTGTCTTCCGGCTCACCATGTCCGCTCTCCTGTCCCCGGACGGCGCGGGAACCCGCGCTCGACCACCTGGTCGGCCGTGAGGTCCTGGGGCCGGTGTCCGCCGCAGAGGGCGAGCACCCGGCCGAAGTCCTCGCGCAGTGCCGTCAGCACCTCGCGCACACCGTCCTCGCCGCTCGTCGCCAGGGCCCACAGCACGGGCCGCCCCAGACCGACGGCCCGCGCTCCGAGGGCCAGGGCCATGGCCATGTCGGTGCCCCGGCGAACCCCGCCGTCCATGAGGACCGGCACGCGTCCGGCGACGGCCTCGGCTACGGCCGGGAGCGCCTCGACCGACGCCGGAGCGGCATCGAGTTGCCGTCCCCCGTGGTTGGACACGAGCAGCGCGTCCACACCCTGCTCGACGGCCACCCGCGCGTCCTCGGGATGCAGCACGCCCTTGATGACGAGGGGCAGGTCGGTCAGCTCGCGCAGCCGCCACAGGTCGTCCCAGCCGGCTGGCCACATGGCGATGTCACGCGTGCTGCCGGGCGCGGCACCGGGCAGGTCCCGCATGTTCTCGGCCGCGAGACCGGGCGGCAGGTCGTGAAAGCCGTTGCGCAGGTCCCGGTGGCGGGTGCCGAAGACAGGAGAGTCGACGGTGACGACGAGAGCGGAACAGCCCGCGCGCTCGGCCCGGCGAACGAGTGCGGTGGTGACCTGGTGCTCCGGTTGCAGATACAGCTGGAACCAGACCACGGCCTCCGGGTCCGTCGCGCGGGCCGCGGCGACGACGTCCGCGGCGGCGGTGGTGGCGGCCATGCTGGTCACCAGTGGGGTGCCGGTAGCGGCGGCGGCGCGTGCGGTGGCCAGTTCACCGTCGGGATGGGCGAGACGGTGGAAGGCGGTCGGCGAGACGAAGAGCGGCGCCGGCCACTCCCGGCCCAGCACGCCCACCCGGGTGTCGCGCTCGGCGTCGCCGCGCAGCACCCGGGGGAGCAGGGCCAGCCGGCCGAAGGCATCCTCGTTCTCCCTGAGCGCCGTCTCCTCGCCCGCGCCGCCGGCGAAGAAGTCGTAGTGCTCCGGACTCAGTTCCTTGCGGGCCAGGCGTGCCAGTTCGGCCGGATCGTGCGGACGGCCGGTCTCCGGTCCGGTCATGCCCGGGGCGCGGCGAGTGTCCCGCCGGCCGAGAGGTCGTCCCCGACGGACAGCCGGGAGCCGAGGAAGGAGCGCAGCGGGCCGACGTGGACGTCCGGATTGTCCCACTCGTTTTCCAGGTTCTCCGTGATGTGGTGCTCGGCGACGGGCTTGCCGGTGCCGTCCGGCAGGAACTGCCATACCGCGGGGTGGAGATAGCGCGCGTCGAGGCCGCCGGTGTCCTGCTGGGGCGTCCTGCTGACGGTGACGTCGAAGGGGTCGACCTGGTCGTGGTCGGCACCGTACTCGAGCGTGACGGTGAAATAGGAGGCCAGGTCCCCGAACTCGCCCCGGGCGGCGGCCTCGTGCAGATACGCCACCGGAACCTCGTCGCAGTAGCGCACCTCACCGTCGGTGCCGACCAGCACCGCGTCGCCGAGGAACCCGAACAGCTGCCACAGGGCCGAGGTGCGGTTGACCCGCGCGACAACCGCGTCGCTCACGGCGCCCGCGGCGGCGGGCAGGACGGTGTGCGGCCATTCCCGGTCGTGGTACCGGCGTTCGAGTATGCGGCTCAGCGCCTTCACGCCGTACCGGAAACCGTGGATGAAACCACTGGTGGACTTCTTGAAGTCGAGGGACTGGGTGATGGTGCCGGCGAAATAAAGATCGGGCACGTTCACGGATTCCCACGCATGGGTGAGCTGCGGAAAGCGGTCCTTGATGACGAGGTCGGGACGGCAGTCGCCATCGAACATGGAGGCATCGAAACGGAATCCGGTGGCCAGAATGACCCGGTCGTACGGGATGTCCTTCACCGCTTCCGCGACGCGCGAGAACTTCACGCTCACGATATAGGTGCCATCGAGTTTCCGCGCTATCCGCAGGATGTCGCCGTCCAGTACGGCGTTCTGGGACTTGAGCTGATAGGTGTCCAGGAAATTGTTGTTGACGGCCCGCAAATGTCCGACGAAATGTGTCCGCCAAGCCAGCTTGAGCGAGCCAGGTCCGGCAACGTGGATGACAGCGGCGGTCTCGATGAGATTGTCGGCGGTCTCGAACGCGGAATTACCGCGCCCGATGACGAGTACGCGCTGGTCGGTGAAGTCGGCAGGGTCGACGGACACCGTGTCGTATCGTTCGGCTTCCTCGGCGCCGTCGATGGGCGGTACATACGCCCGCGAGACACCCGTGGCGACGATGACCCGCCGAGCCCGCAGAACGTTGCCGCGCTGATCCGTCGCCGTGAACAGGCCGCCTTGGGGCCGCGTGACGCGGGTGACACGGTTGTTGAAGCGGATGTGCAGTTCCTGTGTCCGCGCGAAGTCCGCCAGGTAGCGGACGAAGTCGTCGGCCGGGGGGAAGTACCGCGGGGAGTAGGTGGTGAAGAGCGGGCCCGCGTCCGAGAGGAGGGAGTTCCAGTCGACACGCAGGCGCATTTCCGGATCGCTCCAGCCGGTGTGCACCTTGTTGGACGAGATAAGTGTCCGATGTCGGGGAAAACGGGTGAAGAAAGCTCCCGGCGCGTCACTCTCCTCAACGATGAGGTAATCTCTGTCGTTTTTCTCGAGGAAGTACCCGACTTGCAGGCCCGCGGGGCCACCGCCGATGACGAGATAGTCAACCTGTCCTAAACCAGACATGAGGTCGTCCTGCCTTCCGTGAGGGCGGGAAAAACGGTACTTGCCGGTTAAAGCACAGAGCCACCCCGTTTTCATGTGATGTAGGTCACACACCTCTCGGGGTGGTGCATTTGCCCTGTCGGTTAACGTGAGGCGTCATTGGCGGCCGAGTTCATCCGCCGTTCGACATGGTCGAATTCCAGCCATCCACGCCGGCTTTACGCCGGTTGTTTCCGGCCCAGAGTGGAGACGAAGTGGACGAAAAGTCCGGGGAAGTCTTTCCGCAAGCGTTCATCGACACGTTCCGCGACGCCCCCGATCTGCCCGCCTTCGAGTACGGGGGACGCGCCGTCAGCAGGGGAGAGGTGCTCGTCCTGATCGCCGGGTTCGTCCGGGGACTGCGGGGTGCGGGCCTGACCGCCGGAGCCCGCGTGGCCCTGGACACCGGTGTCACACCGGAGGCGTTCGCGGTCCGTGTCGCCGCCCATGTCCTCGGCTGCCAGGTGGTGGGGCTGCGCCCGGGGCTGACCCGTGAGCACCTCCGTGACATCCTCGCCCGCGACGTCGACGCCGTGGTGACGGACGATGCCGCGAGCCGGCCGGAACTGGCCGCCGAGGCGGGCGGCATACCACTGCTGGAGACCGGCGGCGCGCTCCGCCCTCCGGAGGGCTTCGTGCCCATCCCCGACGACCTCACGCCGCGAGGTGACCGGAACGGGATCGGCGTCATCCACCTCACCAGCGGGAGCACCGGTCGACCCAAGGGCACGATGGTGACCTACGGCGCCCTGTCCGAGGGGTGGAGCCTGCAGCCCGCCCGATGGGCCGACCGCACCCGACGCCTCGCGGCGCGGTACGCACGCTTCCTGCTCTTCGGCACGCTCACGAGCGCCGTCGTCTTCGAGCACCTGAGCCTGTCGCTGCTGGGCGGGGGCACCGCCGTCATACCGGACCAGCCCCTGCACTTCCCCGACGTGTTCGCCGACCGGCGCATCACCGCCTGCCTGACGACGGTGCCGCGCCTACACGGCATCCTCGACGCGGTGCGCGACCGGACCGTGGGCACGAGCAGTCTGCGCGCCCTCGTCGTGGCCGGTTCCCCCCTTGCCCCACACCGGCTGACAGAGGCGGCCGAGTTGCTCGGGCCCGTGGTCCACCATGCCTACGGCCAGACCGAGACGGGCATGCTCACCGTCCTCGAACCCGAGGAGCTCGTTGCCGACCCTGGCCTCGCCGACAGTGTCGGACGCGCTCTCGACACCGTCGAGATGACCGTGCGCGACCAGGACGGCCGGGACCTGCCCGTGGGCCGGACGGGCGAGGTGTGGGTGCGGATGGCGGACGCGTTCTGCGGCTACTGGGAGGATCGGCAGGAGACCGCGGAGGTCCTGCGGGACGGCTGGGTCCGCACCCGGGACCTGGGCCGGCTCGACGCGCTGGGGTACTTGCGTCTGACCGGACGCACACGCGACATCGTCATCGTCAATGCCATTCTTCACTACGCGGGCCCCATCGAGCGCGTCCTCGCCTCCCACCCCGACGTCGACCAGGCGTACGTGGTCGGGGTTCGGGACGACCGGACCGGCGAGGCGATCCACGCTTTCGTGGTTCCGCAGCCCGGAAGCGCGCCGGAGACAGACGCGCTGCTCCAGCTGGTGGCCCGGGAACTGGGCGAGGCCAGCGTCCCGGTCCGTGTCATCACCATCACCGAGGTTCCCATCGCACCCAGCGGCAAGCCGGACAAGGCCGCCCTGCGTGCGCTGCTGGAATCCCCCTGAGGAACCGATTTCACCCGATTTTTCATGCAGGATCTGTGTTTGATTCCGTGATGTCGGGTCGTGACAGCAGATAGTGGACTGGCACAGCCCATGGCCACTGGACCGGCAACGCCCTCGCCCGCCTTGCGGGGGCCCGAGCGGGCCGCAAAAGGCGATGCGGAAAAGTTCAGGCAGCCTGGTTCCGGTCACCGTGGCGGAAGTCCGCTGGCTCGTGTGGCAACCCATCCCGCACCCCCGCGCGCCCACCACTTCGCCTCCACGTAACGAGCTGGTCGCAATGGCGATGCAAGCGCCAAGCCGTCACCCGCCACTGCCCCTATGGGCGAGGAGCCCACTCGCTGGAGGGGCGGTCCGGCAAGACCGCCCCTGACATACCAGCGGCCAACTACACTGCCGACGATGCCTCTGACCAGCCAAGGTAGCGAACCGCTGCTGGAGTACTAGGCAGGAGATCGCCGAGCGAGTGGCTCGTCGCCCCATTACGCAGGTGGCTCCGCCTAGCCCAGCCCATCCCATCACGCATACCGATATCATCCCGCACGAATGGTCACGAAACGCACGCGGTATCAGCTCAGAGGGCCGCTGGCTGGAGCTGATGCGGCATGTTCCAGCCTTCGGCGAGTTTCGACGGATGGATGTTGTGTCCACCGCCGAAGAACTCGCAGAACTTCATGATGAGCGGGTCCCATCCGAGCGGGTCCACGTAGTGCGTCCCCGGAACGATCAGATCCTCCTCGACGTGGGCGCGAAGGACCTCGACCTGGAAGGCGGTGGCATGAGGAGTGGGACCGCCGAAGGGGTGCGCCGAGACGACCCTGCACTCCAGCTGGACCGGACATTCCGCGACCCGGGGCGCCCGAACCAGCTCCGATGCCTGCTCGGTCAGCTGCGCGGCCGAGAACTTGTCCGGCTCGTATCGGTAGCCCTGCTTCACCTTGTGGTCCGGCACGGCCGATGTCCCGGTGGTGAGCGCGATACGGTCAACGGCGTCGACCATCGCCGATGAGGGCAGGTTGAGCACGCATTCGCGTTCGCGCAGCAGGTTCGCGGTCGTCTGCCCGCTGTTGCCGAGACCGAGCATGCAGGACTGGCCCAGCCACCAGGCGGAGGACATCGGCGCGAGGTTCGCGGTGCCGTCCTCGTTGCGTGAGCTGATCAGCACCACCGGTGTCCCGAAGTACAGCACCTTGAGCCCGGGGACCACGTGCATTCGTTCGCCTTTCGCGGGATGTGAGCTGGAGAGACTCGCCATGCGGTGCACGAGCCGTCACCGACTCTCCCTGAAGCAAGCGAAGGCTGCTGGCGGCAATCGGACGTTGCGTTCCGGCAGGTCGGATCGATCACCCCGACCACGGACACCCACCGATCACGGGGACACGCTCCTGGTGCCGCGTCAGCCTACGTTCGCCCTGTAGTGCCTCAGCTCGCGGATGGCACAGGTCTCGACGGACGTGATGTCTGAAAACCGCCAGCATGCTCGCGGTCGGTCGGCCGAGAATCCGCTCATGATCGTTGAAACGCAGGGAATCCGCATCCGGCATCGCGGGCATGAACCGCAGGTCCATCCCACCGCCTACGTCGCCCCGACGGCCACGCTGGTCGGTGATGTCCGCGTGGGACCGAGGGCGCGGGTGATGTACGGTGCGGTGCTCGATGCCGAGGGGTCTCGGATCGAGGTCGGGGAGGCGGCGGTGATCTGCGAGAACGCGGTGCTGCGCGGGTCTGCGGTCGCCGGCGATCAGCCGGTGCTTGTCGGCGACCACGTCTTCGTGGGGCCGCATGCCACGCTGCTGGGCTGCGAGGTTGGCAGGTGCGTCTATGTGGCGACCACGGCGACGGTTCTGCAGCGCGCACGGTTGGGGGCTGGCTCGGTTGTCGCTGTCGGCGCGCTCGTCCATGCGCGCACCGTTGTGCCGGACGAGTACTTCGTGCCGCCGCACACCGTGGCGCTTGACGCGCCGGTGCGGCTGCTGGCCCCTGGTGATCCGGGCTGGGCCGAGGCCGTCGGCCGGGTGGGCTTCGCGCAGGTGGCGTTCGGTGTCGACGCGGAGTGGACCGACCGGATCAGTCGATACGAGCAGATCGCGGAGGTGCGCGTCGCCGAGTTCGGCACGCACGCGGACGATGAGGTTCTGAATCTCGGCTAGCGCCGCATCAGTGACCCTTGTGCTGTGCTGAGATGACGCACCGTCCGGATTCCACTGCGGCGGCGCGCGGCCGGCACGCTGTGCTGGTGGCCGAACGAGTACGTATCCGCGAGATCGATGACGACGAGGGTCGGCGGCTGCTGCGGATCATCCGCAGGGGCACCGGGTCGGTGGTGACCTGGCGGCGGGCCCAGATGGTGCTGCTGTCCGCGCAGGGCATGCCCGTGGCGAAGATCGCCGAGGTGACGTTCACCAGCGCAGACCGGGTCCGGGACGTGATCCACAACTTCAACGCCGACGGCTTCGACTCCCTCTACCCGAAGTACAAGGGCGGCCGGCCCAAGACGTTCACCCTCCCAGAACGCCGTGGAATCAAGAAGGTCGCCAAGTCCAAGCCGGCCGAGCACGGCCTCCCCTTCTCGACCTGGAGCCTGGCCAAGCTGGCCGACTTCCTGGTCGCCGAGGCGGTGGTCGACGACATCCGCCACGAGGGCCTTCGGGTCCTGCTCCGCGAGGAGGGCGTCTCGTTTCAACGCATAGAGACTTGGAGGCTGCGGAGGGGGCCGTGGCCCCCTCCGCGCGCGGTGGTCGGCTTCTGGTTCTACGCGGTGGGCAGTTGGTCGTACATCCGGAATGTGTAGGACGCGTCGTACGTCATCAGGTTGCCGCTCGGCGCCGGCAGGCCCAGTCGGCGGTTGAGGGGCCCTGTCAGGGGCCCGCAGTGTTCGGCGGCGGGGGCGGTGAAGGTGTCGTCGTAGGCCGAGAACTCGATGATCGGCGGATCCTGTGAGACCCACTTGGAGGGGCCCGACCGCTTGAGCTGGAAGTCGACCGGCGTGCTCGCCCCTATGGTGCAGCCGCGCGGCAGCAGTGGGCTCGACAGCCGCAGGCGCAGGCTCAACTGCCCGGCGTAGAAGTCGGACCGGCCCCCGTACTGCGGCTCGATCGCCAGGCGGAGCTGTCGTGGGTGCTCACCCGTGGCGGTGCCGGTGAGTCCGCCCGGAACGGGGGTGGGCACGCTGTGCATCGCGCCCCAGACCTGCGCCTTGGAGCCGTCGGACATCGGCCCCTCGGCGTGCGTCATGGTGATCGGGGCGAGCGCCACCTCGACCTTCCCCAACGTCAACCGGGGTGCCGCGGTGTGGACTTCGCACCGCCACAGAGCCGGGTCTGCGCCGGCCGGAAGGGCGGGGCAGTCGCTGAAGTCGGTGGCGGACGCCGGGGTGGCGGACCCCGGGTCCGAGGCGGCGTAGCTAGGGGTGTACGCCCCCACCAGCCCCGTCAGGGCAGCGGCCCCGGCGAGGGCGAGCGCGGCACGGCGGGGGAGCGACGGACGGCGGCCAACGGGCGTCGTGTTCAACATGAGCACAGCCTGCTCGCCACGACCGGGCAACCGCCATCGGTGACTCCCCCGCCTCGACCCTGAGCGGACCCTGACGCCGTATCAGGGGTGGTGGGCGATCCTTTTGCGGGTTCACGAGATGCTCCGCACGACGCGTCAGCGGCGCTTGCCAGGGCGCGCCACGCTTCACCACCCGGATCGGCGACGAATGCGGGGGTCCCGGCGTGTGGCCGTCATGACGACGTAGATCCATGGCGGCGGCGGGGGGCCACGCAATGACAGCGGCGCCGATCGCGGCCACGCCCAGCAGTCCTGACAGGCCCAGAATCGCCGTCCATCCGGCCTGTGTCACCGGCTTGGAATGCTCGACCGCGTCCTCGTGAGCGGTGTCGTCGTACCAGTCCTGAGCGTTCATGGCACCCCCTCCGGCAAGGACGAGCGGCGCCGTCGACGCCGACCGGGCAGGATAATCCGGGTGTGACCCTCACAGCGCGGCAGCTCACCCTGGCGACCCTGGACCGGCAGCTCCTCCTGGAGCGCAGGCGCCTCGACGTGGTGGAGGCGGTCCGCCAGGTCTGCGCCGTTCAGGCCCAGGCGCCCGCTTCGCCCTACCTGGCTCTGTGGAGCCGCGTGGAGGGCTTCATGCCCGAGGATCTCGACGCGGCCTTCACGGACCGCAGGATCGTGAAGGCGACTCTCATGCGGATCACCCTGCACGCCGTCCACGCAGACGACTACGCGCCGTACCACGCCGCCATGGTCCGGAGCCTGCGGGCGTCACGGCTGTACGACCGCCGCTACACCTCGACCGGGCTGAGCGAGGAGGACGCCGACACGCTGCTTCCGCGGCTCGCCGAGTTCCTGGCCCGCCCCCGCACCGGAGCCGACGTGGAGGCCGAGTTCAGCGAGAGCCTCGGTGGCGACGCGCACCGCCTGTGGTGGGCTCTGAGGACGTACGCGCCGATCCAGCACACCCCGACCGGCGCTTCGTGGTCCTTCAAGCTGCCGAACACCTATCTCGCCTCGGGCGTCGACCCGGCAGACGAGGCGAAGGACGCCACGGCGGGCGTACGGCGGCTCCTGATCTCCTACCTGCGGGCCTTCGGACCGGCGTCGGCACCGGACTTCGCACGCTTCACCCTGCTGGGACGGCCCGTGATCAACCAGGCGCTGAGTGATCTCCGCGATCAGGTGGTGCGCGTTCCCGGGCCGGCCCGCGCCGCACTCTTCGACCTGGCGGGCGCCACCGTGCCCGCCGAGGACACCCCCGCGCCGCCCAGGCTGCTGCCGATGTGGGACAGCACGCTGCTGGCCCACGCCCTCCCGGGGCGCCTGATGCCGCAGGAGTACCGACCGCTCGTCGTCCGGCGCAACGGCGACGTGCTGCCCACCCTGCTGGTCGACGGTCAGGTCGCCGGGGTGTGGCGCACGGCGGGCAAAGGCCTGGAACTGACCGCGTTCCGCAAACTCGACAAGGCGGCCTGGCGCGGCCTGACCGAGGAGGCGCGGCAGTTGTTTGCCCTGATCGCGGACAGGGACCCGGCCCCGTACCGCCGCTACAACCACTGGTGGGACAAGGGGATCCCGGGCGTCGAGAGCAGGACGGTCACGGTGGAGTGAACCGGGCCCGCATCAGGGCTTCCCAGGATCTCTCGCATGGCGAAGCGCAAGGTTCAGCGGCGGGTGCGGGCGATATCGGGGGAGGACCCCATGGCCGTGGTCCGGTGCGAGATCCACAAGGGGATCCCGAAACCGCCCGCGGACGTCCACCGCGCCGGGAAAGGGTCTGCTCACGCCGGGGCACCACTGGCTGCTGTACGTCGGGGCGGTCGCGTCCTTCTTCGTGATCGTTCCGATGATGCTGATCGACAGACGCGGTGACCGACTCGGCCGCACGCGATCGGAGCCGCGGTCGCGGCGGGGACCGGGAGGCTGCTCAACAGCACGTGACCGTAGGGTTGTTGACCGACAAGGGTCGGCAGGGGGCCATGGCCGCGCGGAGGACCCAGCAACGGCGTCTTCGACGGCGACTGGAACCTGAGCACGGGCCGGCTGCTCCTGGGCTGGTACTCACTCTTGCCCAACCCGAAGCGCCTGGTGATGCTGACCCGCGACCGCGTCTGCGTGGCCGTATCGCCTCGGCGCCGGCTGTCGTCCACGACGGCGGACGACTTTCGGATCGTCGCGGAATACCCGGTCTCCGAAGCCCGTGTGGAGGGCGGGGCCGGTCGGCCCCGGGGATTCGCCACGTTCCGGCTCCATTTCAGCGACGGCTCGTGGCTGGAGCCGGGCCGCCTGGCGGAACCCGACGACCCCGACAGGTTCCTGAGGGTTGTGGATTCGACCGCCCATGGCGTCGGGGTCGTAGGTGCCGGAGTGGGTTCGAGCTGGCCCCTGGGGCCGGGCGCTGGTTGGGCAAGGGCATCAGTTGGGCGGCATCTTCGGTGAGCCGCTTGAGGTGACGAAAGGCAAGCGTGCTGGGAGCCCCGTCACTCGCTGGGGTCGGCGGGCTGGCAGATGAGACGTTCCAAGACCTCGGCCCGGCCGCTGATCTGCGCGCGTGTGGCGGGTTCTGCCGCGGTTTCGTAAGCGTGGGGGCGCTATCGCGTCTGTGATTCGCAGGTGAAGGCGTGATCGGGTGTGGCCGGCGGTACGGGCCGAGCGGGTGGTGCTACGGAGGAGCCGGATGGAGCGTTTCGGGCAGCCGCGTGGCCTCCCGTGGGGAGCCGGGAGGCGCAGCGGGTCCTGTCGTGCACGGGGCGACAGGACCGGCCAAGGGGTCCTCCGCCTGGAATGGCGGGGGTGTGTCTATGGGCACACCATGCATCAGATACCAGCCACGGCGATAGATACCGGCCACGACTGATTCGAGCAATCGACGCGGGCGGCCGGCAGGCAGTCGTGGTGTAGACCGTCCCACGACTATTACGCGACGTGGGACGCCGGCACCACACAGCAGGTCCACCACCTGTACGCGACAAGACCCGTCGGTTCCCTGGCGGCAGCGCCCAGCCCACCGCGGCCATGGTGGACGCGCAGAGCGTGACCTCGGCCAACGTCGCCGAGACCGGCCAGGGCATCGACGCCGGCAAGAAGATCAAAGGACGCAAGCGGCACCTGATCACCGACACGCTCGATCTGGTACTGACCGTCCTGCTCATCACCGCGAAACGTGCACGCCACCACCGGCGGCAAGCGCCTGCTCGACGACTTGGCCGAAGCACATCCCCGCGTGACCCGTGACCAAGGTCTGGGCCGACGGCGGTTACCAGGACGGCAGTTTCAACTACGGCGCCGCCCTGGGGACGTCGCGGTGGTGCAGGGGCCACGTTCGAAGGGGTCGAGCCGCTGCCGTAACGGTGGCTGATCGAGCGGACCTCCGGCCGGCTGATGCAGCACCGCCGCCGGGAACGGGACTACGCGTCGGGGGGCTCCGGCAGGGCGAGCCAGTCCGACCGGGAGATCTCGCGGCCAGGGAAGCACGGCTGCTGGAACGGCCAGTCGGCGGCGATCCACTGCAGCACCAACTCGTCGAGGGCCTGCTCGACCTTGCTGCCCACCAGCGCGTTCACCACCCACCAGGAAACCTCGCCGTCCGCGCCGGCCCTTCCCGGTGGATCGATGTAGACGCAGCCGAGCAGAGCTGTCTCCGCCGCGTCGAACAGCGCGTAGTTGAAAGACTCGTGTGCGGCGATCTCCTTCTCGTGCCGCAACAGGTCGGCCTGGTCGGCCTCGTAGGTCATGGTGGCCGCGGGCCAGCCCCAGGCCGGGCCGAAGAGGGTCCACAGCCGCTCACGCGAACCCATCACGGCCGGATAGTCGAGCGGGGTGTCCGCCTCCCGGATCGGCCGCAGGTGATGACCGCCGCCCGGCAGTGGTACCAGGACGGGGTGGACGAAGTCGTCGGGAAGCCAGCTCATGGCGCCCGACCGTAGCAGTGCGCGCCCGTCCGATCCCCTAGGCGTCTAGGCGTCTAGGCGTCCCCCGCAGCCGTGCAGGACCTCGGCAATCCGACGGTTCATCTTCCAAGCTGTCCCGTCGTGGTCGTATGTGACCGCAGGAGCGCGGGCCGTGAAACGGCTCAGCGCGCCCTCCCCTCGGTCCCTCCCCGCGGCCTGCCCTGTGCGTATCGGCATTGCGCCTAGTTCCGAAGGCGCATCGCTGATGCCCCGTCATGGGGGCTGGACCGGGGCGTGTTTCGCCTGAGGGCGGGCCCGCCCTCCCGCGAGCCCTTCACCGCGCCCGCGCCCTCGTCTGCCAGCGGTAGCACGAATGCAGGCGTCGACTACCTGGAGGCGATGCGTGCCTCGGTCTCACCGATGGGCACGTCATGCCCGGCCTCGCACCGCACCGCGGGCACCAGCGTGGCGCCACAGCCGGCGTGGGTGAGTTCCACTCCGCCGCGCACGCCGTCCTCCGCGGGCTGCCCCCACCGCATCAGGGCCACGAAGAGCGGGAACAGGTCCCGGCCTCGGGCCGTCAGCACGTACTCGTACCGGGTGCGCGCGCCCGGCTCCCGGTAGGGGGTGCGCTCCATCAGCCCGTCGGCCACCAGCTGCCGCAGCCGCTTGGAGGCGACCGTCTCGGCGAGACCGGTGCGCCGTACCAGGTCATCGAACCGGCGCCCGCCGTAGAAAGCCTCCCTGACCAGCATCATTGCCGAACGGGTGCCGACCACTTGCAGTGATCTCTCCATGGCGCACCAGCCGGCCGCCGTGAAGGCGTCCCGGTCGGCGAACTCGCCCACGCGCGTGAACACTGCCTCTTCGCTCTGCCGGTCAACGCGTTCCATGCCCCCATCCTATCCTGGCTAGCGATTTCAGCAGTCAGGCTGCTACGTTCCTGGCTATGCAAAACAGCAGTCAGCCGTATGCGGCAGACGCCGCACACCCGCCCGCCCCAGCGCCCGCCACTCCTCCAGCCGGGCACGCCGCAACACCCGCCCCGCCCTGGCGAGGCGTACTCACCGTGTGCCTCGGCGTGATGATGGCGTTCGTCAACGTCTCGTCCACCATCGGCGCGCTCGGAGCCATCCAGCAGGATCTGCACCCCTCGCCCAGCACGCTGGTCTGGGTGACCAGCGCCTACACCCTCGTCGTCGCCAGCCTGGTGATGTCCGCCGGCACCCTCGCCGACCTGATCGGACGCCGCTTGGTCTTCCTCGCAGGCGCGGCCGTCTTCACCGCGGGCAGCGTGCTCGCCTACACCGCCGACGGCACAGGGCTGCTGATCACCGCTCAGGCGGTCATGGGCCTCGGCGGCGCGGCCGTCCTGCCCGCCAGCCTGTCGATCGTCAGCCACTCGTTCACCGATCCGCACCAGCGGACCAAAGCCATCGGCGCCTGGGCCAGCTGCTCCGGCCTCGGACTCGCCGTCGGCCCGATCGGCGCCGGCCTGCTCCTGAACCACTTCACGTGGCACTCGGTGTACCTGATCGACGTCGCCATCGGCGCACTCACCGTGCTCCTCACCCCGTTCCTCGTGACCGAGTCCAAGCACCCCACCCGGCGGCCGGACCTTCCCGGAGTCCTCCTGGGCACCATCGCGATCGCCTCAGCGACCTACGCGATCATCGAGGGCGGCTCCTCCGGCTACGCCTCCGGCCGCATCCTGACCATGTACGCCGTCTTCGCCGTCTCCCTCGCCCTCTTCCTGACCGCCGAAGTACGCCACCACGACCCCATGCTCGACCTGCGCCTGTTCCGCAACCCCTCCTACACCGCGGTGATGGGCGTCGCCGCGGCCTCCATGTTCGGCTTCGTCGGCACCTCACTGCTCGCCGTGCTGTACATGGAACGCGTCCAGCAGCTGTCCGCACTGGCAACCGGCGCCCGGCTGCTGGCCATGTTCGCCACCTACATCGTCGTCAGTGCGCTCTCCAGCCGCCTCGTCCAGAAGGTCGGCTTCACCCTCATGCTGACCGCGGGCCTCGTCGTGCTGGGCGCCGGAGCCCTCGCCCTGTTGGCCATCGGCCCCTTCACCGGCTACGACGCCCTGTGGCCCGGACTGCTCATCGCGGGCATGGGCTCCGCACTCCTGACCGCCCCCTCGACCGCAGCCGCGGTCAACAGCGTTCCGCGGCTGCAGGCCGGCATGGCCAGTGCCACGGTCAACATGTTCCGGCAGATCGGTTCCGTCCTCGGCCCCAGCGTCCTCGGCACCATCGTCACCACCCGCTTCCCCCACTACCTCGAAGACCGCCTGATCACCGCAGGTATTCCAGCCCCGGACGCCGCCCGCATCACCGCCGGCGCCGTCCATGGCGACGCGACCGGCGAACTGCCCGCCGCTCTCGCCCCCACCGTCACCGACGCCGCCGCACGCGCCTTCACCGACGCCGTCCACCTCGGCCTGCTGACCGGCGGCATCACCCTGCTCGTCGTCGCCATCCCCACAGCGATCTTCGTACGGCATCGCAACACGGCAAGTTGACGTAGCGAAGAGCCACCGAGCCACGGGAGGACGAAGACGGCTGTCGCGTGGGCGCGGGCGGCGCCGACAAAGGCGAAGCCAGCCGGGAGCTGGGCGAGGGTCCCGCGCCGCCGCGGGTGTGCCAGGCTGACGAGGGCTACGTCGGGGCGGCGGGGGCTTGCAGGGGCACCTCACCCGCACAGGCAGTGTTGAGCACGCACAGGCAGTGCTGAGCATCCTGCTGCACTCGGCCCGCCTGATGGGTTCCCTGCCCTACTGCAGTCGATCTGCTGCTCGCGCGGCATCGATGCCCAGTCACCTGGGTCGGCCTCGATCATGCGAACGTTCGCAGTGGTGGCGCCGGCGAGTTGAGCGAGCATCTTCTCGAAGTGGGCTCGCCGCACGCACTGCGGGAAGCCGGGGCCGACGAGTACCAGCACCCTGACTGAGCACCCCTCTGACGGCCGTCAGACACGTTGCCGGTCTCCCATGTCCCCGAACCGGATTCCGAGTAACCCTCATATGCGGGGGAGGAGGACCACCCATGCGGGAGTCGGAGTAAGCCCCGTCCCTCAACGCCCCCGCGTTGTCACCGGCCGTCGACAGCGTGAGCGCCGTGATGCCGGGTACCGGAGAGACCCGGCTGATTGTCCTGCGCGGTAACAGCGCCTCGGGGAAATCGTCTGTCGCGGACGGCCTGCGCGAGCGGTTCGGCCGCGGCCTGGCCCTGGTCGGCCAGGACAACCTCCGCCGTGTCGTCCTCCGCGAACGCGACAGCCCCCGCGCCGCGAACATCGGCCTGATCGACCTGACCGCTCGCTACGCCCCGGACGCCGGGTTCTACGTCGTCGTCGAAGGCTTGCTCGTGGGGACAAGGGGTGCGTTGCACGCTGCTCCCTCGAACACCGCCCACCGAGGGGCGGCGGCCCGGCCGGGTGCTCGTGGCCCGCTGCGTGCGGCTCGCCTCCCTGAGCCACGTCCTGATGCCGGGGATCACGATGCCCAGGGCGAGCCGATGTCGAGCGGCCAGCGGTGGCCGGGGTGCGGGCCGCCTGCGACGATCGAATCGAGGGGAGATCCAGGGCACGCCCGGGAGGTTCCATTGGCGCACACCCGAACACCGGACGTCCTGGTCGTCGGCGCGGGCCCGGTCGGGCTGACTGCCGCCGCGGAACTGCGGCGGCGCAAGATCGCCTGCCGGATCGTCGATCGGCTGCCGGCCAGGCTGCCGTACGCGAAGGCTGTCGGCATCCAACCACGCACGCTGGAGATCTGGGACCGGATGGGCCTGGTACGCGCCGTGCTGGACGCGGCAGTGCCGATGCGCGGGCAGCTGACTTACCTCAACGGTGTCGAACAGCCCCGGATCGACCTGGCACTGCCACCGGAAGTGCCCTACGGCTTCGCCGCGCTACCGCAGTATGAGACCGAGCGGATCCTGGAGGAATTCCTGACCGGCTTCGGCACCCGGATCGAACGCGGCACCGAGCTGCTGTCCTTCGCCCAGGACGCCGACGGGGTGACCAGCCGGCTGGTCGACTCCTCCGGTGCCGAGGAGGAGGTCCGCTCCCGGTACCTGGTGGGCTGCGACGGCGCGCACAGCGCCGTCCGCAAGGGCCTGGGGCTCGGCTTCGAAGGGGGTGCCTTCCCCGAGGAGTACATGCTTGCCGACGTCGAGGTCGGCTGGGACCTGCCGCACGGGTACGGCGTGCGCGCCATGCACCGCGCTGCCGACGGAAGCGTCGACGACGTGCTGGTGTGCATCCCGCTGCCCGGACCGGGCCGCTACCGGATGTCGATGGCAGTGCCCGCTGAGCTGTCGGCCACCCGGCAGGCCGACCGCCCCGAACCCGGCCGAGGACAGGTGGCACACGGCCTGGAGGGCGGCCCCGCGCCGACGCTCGCGCACATCCAGACAGTCCTGGACCGGCTGTCGCCGCGCCCCACCACCGCCAGAGCGATGCGCTGGTCCTCGGTGTTCCGCATCAGCCACCGACTGGTGGACCGCTACGGCCGGGGCCGGGTCCTCGTGGCCGGGGACGCCGCGCACATCCACCCGCCCACCGGCGCGCAGGGCATGAACACAGGCATCCAGGACGCCTACAACCTCGCCTGGAAACTCGCCCTCGCCGTCGAGGGCATCGCCGCCGACCGGCTCCTCGACAGCTACGACGCCGAGCGGCACCCGGTGGGGGCGGAAGTTGTCGGCCGCACCGTCCGGCACGCCACCGAGGGAGTCCAAGCCGACCCGGCGGACCCCGCCATCCTGATGCAGCGCGAAGCCCAGCTGCTCGTCGGCTACCGCGACAGCCCGATCGTGGGGCAGCCCGACGACGACCCACCCGGCCCGCAGGCCGGTGACAGAGCCCCCGACTGCACCGGCCTCGCCACCGAGATCGCTCGCTACCCGCTGCGCCTGTACGACCTCCTACGGGGCCGCGAACACGTCCTGCTGCTGTACGGCGACGACGGTGGGGCCGCCTGGGGGTTCGACGAACTCGCGGCGATCGCAACGACGCTGTCCCATGGACGGGTGGAGACCTGCGTACTGCTCGCCGGTCGCGCGTCCGCCGGCACCACCCGGCTGCCGGTCTACCGCGACGCCCGGGGCGAGTTCGCCCGCACCTACGGGACCCGTCGGAGCGCGGCCTTCCTCGTCCGTCCGGACGGCTACCTGGGCGCCCGACTCACCCCGCCGGACGGCCGGCGACTGACCGGCCACCTCGCGCAGGTCTTCCAGCCCGTGCGACAAGAACCCTCGAAGGGACTGGCCGGGCTTGGATGAGCACCAGGTCCGCCGCTACCCATGCTGGGCCCGCTGGGTCACCCTCGCGATGCTGGCCCACGCCTTCCTCGCCGTCGTCCGCGCCGACGAACACGCACACCGGCCCCCACCGGACGACCTGATCCCGCTGTCCTGCAACGAGATCTGCCGCCTGTTCATCGCGCTCGTCGTCCGGCCCGTCCGCGACGCGGCCCACCCCGCTTGCCTGTTCCGACTGGCGCCGCCACGAGGCACGATCACGCACCAGTCACTACCGGCGGCAAGCCGCATCCCAGACATGAAGATCACGATCTGCAGCTGGAGTATTAAAGGTTGTCCCGCAACCCTCCTGCGTGGCGTCAGGCTTCGTTGCGGTCCCGCGAGGCGTCCTATCCATGCTGGGCGTCGGAAACCGCACGCCACTCGTCCGCGACGTCGCGGGTTTCATCCAGGGCTGGATCGCGACTTCCGCCGGGTGCATAGGCCGGGGATCGATCTGCACGTAACGGCACGTGGGCGCAGTACCAAGCCCGCTTGGCGCCCGCTCGCTCCGCTTCCGTGCCGGTCCGGAGATACTCAAGCAGCGCCGTCATCACCCGACGGCGACCGAACGCGTAAACCGCCGGCTCGACGAACCAGCGGCAGAAGCTGGGGTCCGGGTCGTAGACAGCTGCGGCCATGAGCGGGGCGAAGAACTCCTCGGGCAGGCTGGCGCTCCCCAACAGCGGCTTGCGGACAGCATGGGCCAGGTGCCGAGCACGTCGAGCTTCCGGCACGTCTGTCCCGGTCTCCAGGTCCAGCAGTCGAGCCACTTCGGCTGCGCAGGACAAGAATGAGCGTGCTGCCGCCTCACGGCGATCGTCTTCGTCCATGACACGATTCTGGACTGGTCAATGCCTATGTGACACCGGCATGTTGGTTGCTGCTGCGTGATCTACAGCCTGTCGTGAGCTGCTTCCTCCAAAGTGAAACGATCACGTTGTGGCTGGTGTGATCACGGCGTCAGTGCCGTCCTGGATAGAGCCCTTCACGGGGCTGACCCCGCGCTGCTTCGCCAAGCTGGTAGCCGAGGTACGACGCGAGCGAGTTGCACATCAACAGCGCGGACGTCCCTGGAGTCTGCCGCTGGAGGACCGAGTCCTGCTGGTCACGGCCTACTGGCGCACGAACTTGACGATACGGCAGCTGGCTCCGCTGTTGGGGATTTCCAAGTCGGCCGCAGACCGGATCATCGACCACCTAGGGCCGCTGTTGGCGCTCCGGCAGCGAAGGCGGTTCCGTAAGGACACGGTGCTCATCGCGGACGGAACCTTGGTGCCGACCCGCGACCGCACGATCGCCGAGCAGTCCAAGAACTATCGCTACTCCACAGCCCACCAGGTCGTCATCGACGCCGACACCCGTCTGGTCGTCGTAGTCGGCCGGCCCTTGCCCGGAAATCGGCACGACTCCCGCGGTTGGGAAGAGTCCGGAGCCAAGGCCGCCGTTGGTACCACCATGACGATCGCCGACGGCGGCTACCAGGGGACCGGCCTGATCATCCCACACCGACGCGCCAAGGGGAGCGACCTGCCGGCCTGGAAGGAAGAACACAACCGCTCCCACAAGCGAATTCGCGCCCGCGTCGAGCACACCTTCGCCCGAATGAAGGGCTGGAAGATCTTGCGGGACTGCCGCCTCAAAGGCGACGGCATCTACTTCGCCATGCTCGGCATCGCCCGACTGCACAACCTCGTCCTCAGCGGATAGGCAACGACCTTCACGGCAGCCGAGCTCACCCGCACCAACTCGAAGATCACTTACGGGACAGCCTTTAGCCTCCCTGCTTCAGAGTAAGAGGAAGGGCATTGGAGGTCTGCGACTTCGACTGAACCCGGAATTCTGGGCTGCTGCAAACCCGGCGAGATTGTTGAGGATGCATGGGCAGCGTCCTACCGCCGGTGTCTGTGCCGGATCGTGGGAGCTCCCTAGCCACCACAGGCCGTGTCGTTGTTCTTCAGGGAGTGCGTGGTGTCGTTGAGCTGGTAAGAGCGCAGGTCCTGTATGGAACCTCCATTGCGCCCTACACACACACGACGGCCACTGTAGTTGTCGCTCTGGTAGACCCGTGCGGTCCTGCTTGAGTTATTGATGACGGAACTGCCCTTACTGCGGATGTAATCCGGGAGGTGACTGACGCTGCCGTCCGAGGCACGCTTGACGTACGGCTGCCCGCCAAAGTCGCTGTTCGGGTAAATGCACACGAAGCCCTGCGGGCACGTGACGCTGGCCTGGGCGTGTGTCCGGGCAGCGGCAGGATTGGCGGCATCTGCGGTGATGGGCACCGCCAGAACCAGTGCGGCTCCCAAGGACAGGACAGAAACGATCTTTCGAGTGGCGTGCATTACTCCTCCTTGATCTCGTGTCTCAGTGAACTGCGCTTGTTCCGCAGGCTCCCGGGCTGAGGACGATCGGCGGTGCCGTGCTGGGGCAAGCGATGGCCTGACGATGCCAGCGCCCCGGGGGGCGGGCGTCAAACGAGCGGGGTATCTTTGCGGTAAACCTCAGGGGTACCGCGCGGTTCGAACTCGCCTTGTACTGGTGAAGAGGCAGTGTTCCGACCCTGCACTGTTCGGTGCCCCGTGGGGAGGAAGTGCCCCCGACCATGCCGCTTGAGCCCGACTCGACCCGCCCCCACTGGACTCTGGGCTTGATCCACTTTGGCGGACATCCGAGATCAGGGGTTCAGCCCTTGGGGATGTCCATCATGGAGAGCATGGGGAAGGACAAGCCTCGCCCTCGTCGCTCGTTCATGCCGGAGTTTCAAGGCGGAGATCGAGCTGTGCCGACGTGGTGACCGCTCGGTCGGTCGGATCGCCAAGGACTTCGATCTGACCGAGATCGCCGTGCGCTCGCCTTCCGGCGCGGTACCGAAGGGCGGCACGTCTACACCGGCAACCAATGTCGTCACATGCGCGTCGGACACCACATGGAACGCGAATGGCTCTTCTCGCTCATACCGTTGCTGATCGGTGTGAGCTTCCTCTGCGCTGGCCTGTATGGACTCCGCCGCGCCAGCGCGCTGCGACGCACCGGCATCACGGCTGTAGGCCGAGTCGTGCGTCACGACACCAGGCGAGACGACGACGGAGCCAAGTACCACCACCCCGTCGTGGTCTGGACGACCCGGGACGGACTTGACTGCACGTACCCCTCCAGCTTCGGCCGCGGCACAGTTCTCCACGGCTACGGGATTGGCAGCTCCGTGACGGTCCTCTACGACGCGAAGAACCCCCGCTGCTTCGAGATCCGAGGCTGGGAACCCAAGTGGTTCTACTTGGTGTTCACCGTCGTCGGAGCGGCGCTCACAGCCGGCACCCTGTCGGTCCTCCTGGTGCTACTGATCACTGGCTGATCACCGGCGGCTTCCGCAGGAACCCGGCGATCCGTGTCCGGTGACGGCGAACTTGGATCGATGTCATCGAAGTGGACCGCCAATCGGTTCATGACAGCGAACCCTGATCACACTGGTCAGGACGGCCGCGGCTCTTCGTTCGGGCCCAAGTAGGGTCATTGAGTCTTGTCATATGAGTGGAGCAGGCGGGTTCGTGAACCTGGGCATCATCGGGCAGGCGGCCGGGCTGTTCGCCGTCACCAACATCGACGACATCCTGATCCTGGCGCTGTTCTTCGCCCGGGGCGCCAGCAAGAGCGGGGTCCACCCGGAAGGTCGTGCTCGGCCAGTACCTCGGTTTCGCGGCCATCCTGGCCGTGGCCGTGGCCGCCGCGTTCGGCGCAACGTTCCTGCCCGAGTCGGCCATCCCCTACCTCGGACTGCTTCCGCTGGCTCTCGGTCTCAAGGCCGCGTGGCAGGTATGGAAGAACCACCGGATTGGCGAGAGCGACGAGGCCATCGCCAGGGAGGGCGGACCGAGCTCCCTGGAGGTCGCCTCGGTGACCTTCGCCAACGGCGGCGACAACATCGGCGTCTACGTCCCGGTGTTCACCACCGCCGGCATCGGCGGCATGAGCGTGTACGCGATCGTCTTCCTGCTCCTGGTCGCCGTGTGGTGCTTCGCGGGCAAGTTCTTCGCCACCCGTCCAGTCATCGCCAAGGCCCTCGCCCGCTGGGGCCACATCCTGCTGCCCGTGGTCCTCATCGCCATCGGCCTGCTCATCCTCGTCGAAGGCGGCGCCTTCGGCCTCTGAGCGGAATCCGCGGCGGCCGCGGCGGAGCTTGGCCACGGTCATCCCGCGGTCCAGCTGGGCGAACACGCCCGTCATCTGGCGCATGGCGGTGCGCATGGGGTCTTCGGGGTCGTCGGTGCAGGATCTCGCCCTGTTCGGCCATGAAGGCTTGGCCGCAGAAGGAGATGAGGCCGACTCTCGATCGTCGTTCTCGACCGAGTCATCGCGAGGGGGTCGTCCTTTGAAAGCGGTGTGGACTTCACGCAGAGCGGTGGCCACGGGGATGCAGGCGCGCAGGAACTCCTCGAGCGCCGGGGGGATACGGGCGGCGGCGGTCAGGATCAGGGTGATGCCGCCGATCATCGCCAAAATCACGGTCGTGGTCATCGGCCTTGGCCGTTCGCCGGCCGCCGGGTGGGACGGGAGCTGATAGCGCTGCTGGTCACCGCGTTCTCCTTTCAGGAACGGTCGGCAGCAGGTTGCGAGTGTTCGCTGTTCGGTTGCAGCAGTGTTGGGATCAATCGCATAAACCGGCAGGTCATGGTCTACGGTCACGACAGAGAACCGATCGGCGGGCAGGCGATGTGCGGCCCCCCGGCTGCGGGGGTGAGATGGCGAACCCGTCCAGGATCCGGACCCGGGACGACTGGACCAAGGCGCTGCAGGCCTTGTTCACTCAAGCCGGGCTGAGCTATCACGCCCTGGCTGAGCGCTGCGAGACGTCGGCGTCGACCCTGCACAAGATGGTCAATGGGCAGAGCTTCCCCAGACCCTCCACCGTGCGGCTGTTCGTCGAGGCCTGCGGCGAGCACGACACCCAGTCGTGGCTGGACGCCCGGGCCCGGGTCGCCAAGGCCGATCCCCTTCTGAAACGGCACCGAACACCGAGCGGCCGGCAGATCCGCGTCGGGACCGTACCGTTGCCCGCTGACTGTTTCCAGGACCGGGCCGTAGCGGCCTGTCTGGAGGAGGCGGCCGAGGCCGGCGGGACCGTGGTGCTCACTCATGTGCTGGCCGGGATGGGAGGGGTCGGCAAGACCCAACTCGCCGCCGCCCACGCTCGCCGCGCCTGGGACCAGGGGGTGGGGGTGCTGGTATGGGTGAACGCGGCTACCCGCGACGGCGTGGTCTCCGCCTACACCGACAGCGCCCTGGAGCTCGGGCTGCCGTCGGCCGACCGGAACGACCCGGACCGGTCCGCGCAAGCGTTCCTGACGTGGACGGAGACCGCCACCGACCGGTGGTGGCTCGTGGTCCTGGACGACGTACGCAGTCCCGCCGTTCTGAGCGGCCTGTGGCCGCCTGCTGCGCAGTCGGCCACAGGCGGGCAGGTACTGGTCACCACCCGCCTCCGCGCAGCAGCCCTGGACGGATCCGACCGGCAGGTGGTGCCCATCGGCACCTTCACGGAACCCGAGGCCCGCGCCTACCTGGCCGCCAGGCTCGGCGACCGGGTCACTGATCCCACCGTCGCAGATGGCCTGGCCGAGGGTCTGGGCCGGCTGCCGCTGGCGCTGGCGCAGGCCGCCACCTACATCGTCAACGAAGACATCGATATCCGTGATTACCAGGCGCTGCTGGCCGGCAAGCGCCTTGTCGAGGTGGTTCCCGAGGAGCAGGATCTGACCGACGATCACCAGCGGATCGTCACGGCGACGTGGGAACTGTCCATCGACCAAGCCGACGCCGCGCGCCCCGCTGGGCTGGCCCGGCCAGTCCTGCAGCTGATCAGCCTGCTGGACCCGGCAGGGATCCCCCAAGCCGTGCTGTCCAGCCCACCCGCCCTCGACTACCTGGCCACCTATCTGCCCGAAGCGGCCCAGCACCAGACGTTGGACGCCGAGACCGTGGATGCGGTGTTGCGGGTGCTGCACCGCTACAGCCTCATCAGCCACGACCGCACCGCCGCCTACCGCCAGGTCCGCGTACACCGGTTGGTGCAGCGCGCCACCCGCGAGAACCTCATCGCCCAGGCGGACCTCGGCCCCGAGCTGTTCGCCGCCCTCGCTGACACCGCCGCAGACGCTCTGCTGGCCGTATGGCCACGGATCGAACGCGACGAACTCGGCCAGACGTTGCGCACCAACGCCGACGCCCTCCGTGCGCACGCCGGTGAGGCACTGTGGACTGCCGAGGGGTATCACGGACTCCTCGCCGTGACCGGCCAGAGCCTCGGCCAGGCCGGCCAGGTCGCCGCCGCCGCCACCTACTTCGAGTGGCTGCACGAGCAGGCCGTGCGGCGGCTCGGCCCCGACCACCGGTACACCCTGGCCGCTCTCGGCAACCAGGCTGTCTGGCTGGCCGAAGCCGGGGACCGGGCGAGCGTGCCCACCGCGCGGCGGTTGGCCGGCACCAGGGAGGGCGTGCTCGGGCCCCGCCACCCCGACACCCTCACCGCCCGGCACACCCTGGCCCGCGCACACGGCCAGACGGGCGACCTGGAAGGTGCCGTGGCCGACCTTGAATCGCTGCTCGCCGACCGGACCGCGATCCTCGGCGCTGACCATCCTGACACCCTGACGACCCGGCACAACCTCGCCCAGAGCAAGGGCGACCTCGCCTTACGCCGAGGCGCCGACGTCGCCGGAGTCGTCACCGAGTTCACGAAGATCCTCGACGACACCCGGCGGGGCCTTGGCGCCGACCATCCCGACACCCTCTCGGCTCGCCATGAGCTCGCTCGATGGCGGAGCCTGGCGGGGGATCCGGAAGGCGCCGCAGCCGAGTTCGCGCAGCTGCGCGACGATCGGGCACGAGTGCTCGGGGCTGATCATCCACATACTCTCAAAGCCCGCAATGAACTGGCCGCCGCCATCGGGCGTTCCGGCGACCCGGTCGCCGCGCGTGCCGCGTTCGAGAGGGTGTTGGCTGACCGGAAACGGGTCCTTGGGCCTGACCATCCGGACACGTTGAACACCCGCCTCCACCTGATCGACGTGAGCGCGGACGTCGGCGCCGGGGCGCCGGCCGCCATCGCCGAACTGGAGGCGCTGCTGGACGACATCTTGCGCGTCCTCACCCCCTTCCACGACGACGCCTGGAACGCATGTCTCCTGATCGCTCTCCTGCGGGACAAGGACGCCGACCCGCGGGTGCGCGTCCCTGAGGAACTGCTCGCCGCGAGCCTGCGCGCCCTCGGCCCGGACCACCCTGAGATCTGGCGGATCCGCGGAAACGTCGCCATCGCCAGGGCGGAGACGGGCGACGTCGCCGGCACTGTGGCTTCCCTGCAGGAGCTGGTGGACGATTTCACCCGGCTCCACGGACCGCGCCACGAGGAAACGCTCGTGACTCGCGCCCATTTGGCCCGGTGGCGCGCGAACGCCGGAGATCACGCAAGCGCCATCGCCGACTACGAGGAACTGTTGGCCGATCGCCTTCACCTACATGGCCCCGATCACCCCGCCGTCCTCTTCGTCCGCGCCGAGATCGCCGAAATCCACGGCTCGGCCGGCGACCCGGTCTCCGCCGCGGCAGCGCATGAAGAGCTGCTCGCCGGCTGTCTGCGGGTCCTCGGCCCCGACGACCCCGACACCCTCGCGGCCCGCAACAACCACGCCCGGGCGCTGGGTGACGCCGGTGATCCCGCCGGGGCGGCGACCGCATTCGAGGAACTGTTCGCCGATTGCGTCCGGATTCTCGGCCCGGACCACCCACGCGCGATTCTGGTCCGACAGAATCTCGCGCATTTCCGCGACCTGGTCGGCGACCTGGCCGCGGGTCCGGTTGCCGAACCCGGCAGCCCGGCACCCAGCGACGAGGCCTCCGGTCGGCAGCCGGACAGGTGACCGACCGTTCATCGAGCCTCCTGGCGCGAGGGGATGAGTCCAGTGAGGGCGGGACGAGTCGGGCTCAAGCGGAAGTCGAGGGCTTGGTGCTCGACGGATGCTGTACTGGCGGCAGGGACCGGGCTCGGCCGAGCGCACCGGGTCGGTCTACGGGAGAGTCATTCACCGGCTTTTGTCGCCCGAGCGATTCAGCGCCGCCGATGACCGATCGATCTGACCCTCCGGATCCCCTACATCTCTATGTGCCGCCCATTACCAGTGGGCCGTCGCCCGCTGCGAGGTCGGCATCGGGAAAGGGTAAGAGACCATGAGCAAATCGCTGGCATTTCCGTCGCGCCAATTGGCAATCAGCTCCCTCGCAGCCGACGCCGGTCGATGAGCACCGACGCTGGGGTCGGACTCATCGACCTCGCGTACATGAGCTCTCCTTCTTGGAACTGTTCAGGTTGCGCGGCGCAGGGGGACGACCACGTCTCGCCGGTCCTCTTCTCGCCGAGCCGGTAGCAGCTGATGTGTGCCAGCCGCTCCCATGCCTCCGACAATCCGGCCTCCACGACCTGGCGCCGGGTGCGGGAGAAGACGGTGGGGACATGGCGACGAGCTTGGCGAGGTTGGCGCCGGCCAAGACGATCGAGACCGAGGCCTTCGTCCCGCTGGGCTCGGTGGACCCGATCCGCCTCGCGGAGGGCTGCTGCCCCCAGTCGGCCGGCCAGGTCGCGGCCAATCCCTACAAGCTGCTGCGCCAGGCGTTGGAGCGCTCATCGAAGGTCGCGGTCGCCGAGTACGCCTGGTCGGGCAACGAACGCCTCGGATGCTGCGGGCGCGCGGGGAGGCGATGGCGCCTCACCGAAGTGGCCGGCGGCAACGGGCTCGGCACCTTCCCTGTTGTTCCGTCAGCTTCCACCGTCCATTGAGCGCAGCTACATGATCATGGTCGGCCTCCGGTCTTGGTCCCCATCTCCAGGCGTTCCCCCTTGCCGGTGAGGCCCAGCAAGGGGGAAGGCAACGTTCCGTCAATGCCGGCGCACCACTGAGGCAGTGGTCCGTGGTCCCTTCGTCCCCGCGCTGGACCGGTCTCCTGCGTTCCAGCAGGCCTGGTGCCAGTGCCGTCGTTCCTCTGCACCGGGGTGCGTGGGCCACACCACCACGTGCGCAACGCCGGCGGGGATCGTCTGGATGCAGCCAGGGCAGCGGTACGTCTTCTTGGCCTCGGTTCCCGCCACTTGCCGCACGGTCCAGCCCTCGCCCTGCGAGACGGCCTCCCCGGTACCCGGCTCGGCGCCTGGCCCGGCGGCCCGCCTGCCGCGGAGCCGACTCATCAACTGCAAGGACTGCCGGTTCAGCAACGCGTAGGCCAACCACGCCAACGAACCGCCGGCAAGGACGGCCACGACGGTCTCAGGCCACCCCCAGCGAGCCACCCAGCGTTCCACCCGCACCGCCATGTGACCGGTCGCGGCGGGGTCAATGGGCAGTGTGCCGGTGCGCGCCCATACCGCGGTGAAGGCGGCGAACACCACTGCCAGAAGAGTTCCCAAAGTCGCCCGCAGTGCTTTGACACCACGGTAGACGTGGGTGGCAACGGTCCCCGGCGTCGTCTCCAGCACCTCGGCCGTCTCCGACTGGGTCAGTCCCAGCGCCTTGTTGCACCACACTGACCTGCGCTGCTGGGGCGGCAGAGCAGTAAGCGCCTCGTGGATGGTCAGGCGCAGGTCGGCCGCGGCACAGGGATCGGCGGCGCCGGCGGCCGTCTCCAACTGCACGTCCGCGTCCAGGGATGCGTACCCCTGGCCGCTGCGGTATCGCCGCGCCGCATGCCCCACCTCATTCCTGATGGCCTTGAACACGTACGGGCGCAGCCGCTCGATCGGCACGGAACAGGCCAACACGTTCATGAGGGCGTTGTGCACGACGTCCTCGGGATCCGCCCACGAGGGCGGAACACCTAAGGCACGCAGCCACTTGCCGGCGCGCCCCACCATCTGCCCGCGCCACTCGGCGACCAGGCGCCCGAGCTTCTCGGCACGCTGCACCCCTTGCTGCTCATCCACGCTGCCCCCGCTCCCCTGTGCGCCCACGGTGCGTGTGCACGTCCGACTCCCGTTCTGCGCGCACGAGGTCTGCCTTCCCCGCGGCTCGGATGCGGAACGCGATGCTCTCGAGCACGCTGCTCAGCCCCGGTGCGAACAACAGCACTAGATACACGGCGACGCCGACGCCAGTCATCTCCACCGAAAAACACCCCAATCTGCGGCCTCAAGCGCCTCACCGTGAAGCAACGGCCGTTCACATCCCCACAGCCCCCCGGGCCCCGGATTCTTGACACGAAGGCCCAAGATTTTTTGGCGCGGGAACCGAGGCTCCGGCGAGCAGTCTGCTCGGGACGGACAGAACGGGCGATTCGCCGACCATCACCGAGCCGAGGCCTGTCCGCCGCGGTCCAGGGATCGCCGGGAACGCGTACTGCACCCCTGGGCTGCGGAATTTGGGGGATCGGAATTCGGAGCGCCGTTCCGTGGGGTCGACGTCGTTCGTCGACAGCCGAGCACGTGCGCCGGGAGAGCGAACCCCTGGAGCAGATGCACACTCAGATCGCGGCGTTCTCGGGACCGGCTCGGCGAGATGCGCCAGATCATGCGACGGAGCATCGCGTTCTTCCGAAAACGGTCCAGTTCAGGGGAGCCTGCTTCTCTGCACTGGACCGGCCTCGTGCGTGTCCAGCAGGCGATCTGCTGCGGAGATAGTGGTTCCCCAAGCCATCTTCGCTGGCGGCGCACTGACCTGGCTCGATGGTTGTCCGTGAAGTCAGGCATCAGCGCCGAGGTCTTTACGCATGGCATCCCGAAGGGCCTGATATGCCCGATCGTAGCGAAGCCGCCCGGCTACGTACTCGTTGCTGTCTCGACTGAATCCGTCAGCGACCACATCGCGAAGGTCACGAAGCCGCCGGAAGGAATCGTCGGACTTTTCGACCACGTAGCGCGGCGCGCAGATCGACAGTTCGTATCGCAGGCTTGTGCAGGCTTCGAATGCTTCCCACACGGCGCGCCTGCGCTGCTGAGGGTCGAGATTTGGCTCGCGCACGGTCACGCGGCAAGCATGGCGAGCCGATGCGAGAGCAGAGAGGTAGGAGACGTAGAGCGAACGGCGGCTCTCAGCGTGCTGGTCGCCTCGCTCTCGTCTCCACCGGCGGTGATCCAGGATTCCGGCCGATGCTGTCGCGATTCCTCCACCGACGATGGTGCTGGCCAGCGAGACCCATTCCATCGGCCCCCCAAGAGCTGAGCTGTCGGTGTTCAACGGTGCCCTTGCTCTCACGCGGCGTCGAGGTGCCGGTGTCGCTGTCGTCTCATTGTGCTAGCCCTTGTTAGGCCGCGTATCGAGTCGTGATCAATCCACGGGATTCACCCTCGCAACAAGCGCTGATTACGCGGCCAAGGGCAGTCGCACTGGATGCGCATGCCGGTCAGCCGGTGGGGAGGCCGATCTGGTCGCGTTCGAGCACGGAGCGCAGCTCCGAGATGATCTGTACGGCGGCCAGTCCTGAAGGACCGCCCAGGACGTCTGCGGTCAGCTCGGCCAGTGTGCTGGTGAAGGTCGCCTCCGCCGCCTCGATGAGTTGCAGGCCTCCGGCGGTCAGGTCCAGCAGCGATGAGCGGCGATCCGATGGATTGGTTCGCCGTACGACCCATGCCTGCTTCTCCAGGCGGTCGATGCCCTTGCTGGTCGCGCCGATCCCGATGGCGAATTCGGCGGCGAGGTCCGCGACCCGGGACCCGGGGTGATCGCGCAGGAAGCGCAGGAACTCGAACTGCGAGGTGACGATCCCGTGCCGCTCGCGAAGGCGGTCGTTCAGCGCGTTGTAGAGGCGTGTCTCGCAGCGGACGAGATCGGCGAAGAAGCCCGGGAGGTCGATCGGGCCACGGCTTGACTTAGATGCCATGGCATATATTCTAACCTAGATGCCTGGGCATATAGTTCCTTGGCATGCACTCGTGATGGAGGCGGCAATGAGCAGGCAGCAGCGCGCGGAGATCGACGCGATGGTCCGACGGCCTCAGCCGGAGGGCCCTCGGTCGGTGGAGGAGCTCCGCGCCGGGTTCAGGGCGATGATGGGGGAAATGATCGTCCCGGCTGGGATCCGCACCCGGACTGCGACGCTCGGCGATCGGCCCGCGGTGCTGGTCGAGCCGGCCGGCCCTCCGAAGGCCGGGACGATCCTCTACTTTCACGGCGGCTCGTACGTGGTCGGTTCACCAGGGACGGCGATGTCGCTGACGGGGAACCTGGTGACCAAAACAGGGTTCAGGGCGTTCTCCCTGGATTACCGGCTTGCCCCTGAGCATCCGTTCCCGGCCGCGATCGAAGACGGACTGAGCGCCTACCGCGCACTTCTCGACAGCGGCGAAGACCCTTCGGTGATCGCGTTCGCCGGGGACTCCGCCGGTGGTGGCCTCGCCGTCACCACCTGCCTCGCCGCCCGCGACGCGGGCCTGCCCGTGCCCGCCGCGATCGTGGCTTTCTCCCCCGGACTCGACATGACCCGGACGGGCGAGAGTATGGACACCAAAGCGAGCATCGACCCGTTCTTCACGCGTGAGGGCCTGGAACACACCGGGACCATGTACCTTGCGGGACAGGATCCGCATCAGCCCTTGCTCAGCCCCGCCGTCCTCGCCGACCTGACCGGCTTCCCTCCGGTGCTTCTGCAGGCGGGCACCAACGAAACACTCCTGGACGACTCCACGCGCATGGCCACGCGCGCGAGGGAAGCCGGAGTGGACGTCATCCTGGACATCACCGCTGACGTTCCACATGTCTTCCAGGCGTTCGCCGGCGTCCTGGACGAAGCCGACGAGGCACTGGACCGCGCCGCTCTCTTTCTCAGTCAGCACATTCGCACCAGGGGCACGGCGCGCACGTCGGCAGGCTGAGGCCGCAGGCGGTCTCATACGGACCGCGGTCCGCACCCCAAGCCCTGGCTCACCGTCCCTATTCCTGGCGGCCGGCACCCCACCTCGCTCCGAGGGCTGTTCAAGACTCCGGGAGCGCGTTCTTCTTGGGCGGTGGCTCACGCGGGGATGCTAGATCTTCTTGCGTGAGGCGAGTGCAACTGACCGACAGCGAATGGGAATTCCTCAAGCCGTACCTACCGATCGGCGAGTACGGCCCGTACCCCGAGCGGCTGCGCCAGCAGCTGGCGAGGCGCCATCAGGAAGTCGACGCCAGCATTACCCGCTACCCCCTCGCTCCGCCACGTGATCACGGAGTTACGGAACAATGCATCAGTGACAGCTACTCAGCTCCGCACCAGATGGATCCCGTGATTCACCAGGCGCCTTCCCATCGATCCTGCGTCAGCTCCTCAGGAGCGGCTGCCGTCAACCGCTGCCGTCAACACAAAAACCAGAGGCTCCGTAGATTCCTCCACGGGGCCTCTGACCAGCTGTGCACTCGGCAGGATTCGAACCTGCAGCCCTCTGATCCGTAGCTCTACAGAGATCGGTCATTGGAGGTCATACAGGCTGCGGCGAGGGGGCCGTGCGGGACGGTGGCGGTCGTCGGCCGGCGCTGGGGCTGCTGTACTTCGTTGCTGTACAGACTGAGCGCCAAGCGCCGGGTGGCTGCCGGAGCGGTGCGACTACCGTCCCGGGGGCCGTATCGGGCCGGGGGTGTACTGCTCCACCGCCCGAACCCTGACGCCGACCGCGCGAGAAAGCCACGGCAACTGCCTTCACCGAGGCGCTCCGACAACTCGCGGCCGACATCTTTGAGGCGTACAGCATCCGACTTCGTCCGGAGCCTGTTCGGTCGGGACCGAGCGCAGGATCGCCCGACGGCTCGGCCGGGCCCTCCCACCGAGGAGGCACCGCGGGGGCGCATGCGTTGGCGCCGACGTGAGCCCGCCAGCGCCGGCCCTGACCTCAACCTCAACCACGATTCTCGGGCCGCTGGTCTTGAGCCTTCGCCTGGGTCAGGAACGCGGTTCGGACCGAGCAGACCTGTGGGGCCGCGTGGAACCGCAGACGGAAGACTTTCAGAAGAGCTGGCGCCCTGGACTGTCGAAGGGAGCTGAGTTCTTCGCCCAGTTGTCCCAAATGACGCGAAGCGGCGGCTACCAGCCAATGGGGCCGGAGAGTTCGGTGACAGGTTGGCGGACGGCCCGGAATCCCGGTGATCTCACTCGGCGGCAACCGGATGTCGCCGATCCGGTCGTCGTCCCAGGTGCCGCCGTCGAAGACGTGCAGAATCTCGCCGGGAAACCGCATGGCGGCGGGTGCGCCGGTGCTGTCGGCGGCGATCCAGTCGGCGGCCAGGCAGTGGTCGACGGTGGCGGTGACTCCGAGTTCCTCGAGACAGGTGTCGCGATAGTCGACGTGCTGGACCAGGACTCGGCCGAAGGGGTTGGTGATCAGCACGGACGTGCCAACCCACAGGGCGGCCGAGGTGCGCAGCGCGCCATACGCCTCGTCGGTCATGGCGGTGCCGGGCAGCTCGCGGGGAGCGGATGTGGTCGTCATGGCTCTCCAAGTCAGGAGGGGCCGGTCGGGCCCAGGGAAGAGTCCGGCGGTTGACCGCCGTCAGGCAGTCAGTCGATGCCGAGCGCTGGGGAGGGGCCCGGTCGTGAGCCGGGTGAAGAACTCGGTCGCGATGATCTTTCGTCGGGTCTCCTCAGGCAGGCGAGCAAGGATCCCCGGCAGCGCCCGTTCGCGGGCGACCTCTCCGCGGTGCGCGAGGATCGCCCGCCACTTCTGCTCCAGCCAGAGGGTGACGTCGATGGCCGTGGTGGCGTACGAGTCAGGGACCGCGAGCACGGGTTTGCCGACGGCCTCCAGCAGCGGCCCGAGTTCGCCCACGCCGGATGCGGGGTGCGTGGCGCAGTACACGGCGCGCGGTTGCCAGGGCTGCCCGGCTTCTGGGTGAAGGTGCGCGAGCCCCGCGTCTTGAACGGCGAGGAGAGCGACTTGGTGGGTACGGCGATGGTCCGCATGGCCGGTCAGCTGGCCCAGGGCATCGTGTGTCACCACGATGTCGGGGCGGAACGTGCGGATCTGGTGGACGAGGGCGGCGATCACTTCGTCCAGTGGTGCGTCGACGAGCCGAGGACGGCCGGGGGCCGCGTTCGGGTTGCGGGCGTCGCCATACCCGAGCATCCGTGGGGTGCCCGCGCTGAGGGCGCGCAATGCGTCCGCGAGCTCGGGGGCCCGCGGGCTCTCTGGCGCCCAGGTCATGGTGACGACGGCGGTGCGCGCGTGGGCGGCCGCGTGCTGGGCGAGGACACCGCCGGCGAGGAGGCTCTCGTCGTCAGGATGGGCGAACACACCGAGCAGGGAAGCCGTAGCGGACGAGGTCACGGGTTTCGCGGGGGTCAGCTCATCGGAGTCAGACATGCCGTCCGCCCGCCGCCAGGAGGTTCTGCGCGCTGGCGGGGGACCAGCTCGGCCATGGGAAGACAAGTCGTGCGCTGGGTTTGTCGAGCACGTCGCCGGGCGGCAGCTGGTCGGCGGGCGTGGCGGCCGGGTGGATGGTCATCGGCGGATAGCCGCTCTCGCGCACCTCGCGGTCCCAGACGCGCACACACTCCGCGAAGCGCTCCGCCACTTCTTCGGCTGCTGGGCCGTAGGCGTGGATGAAGAATTCGGTGAGACGGTCGGCCGGATCCGGGGCATCCTTGACCTTGCGGTAGGTCAGGTAGGCGAGGGAGCCGTCCGAAAGCATCGCCGCCGCGTCCTGCTGCGCCACCAGCGCGGAACCTTCCCGGGCGGCCAGGCGGCAGAACCTCGGCAGCGTCGTCGCGGCGTAGACCTGCAAGGTCTCGAAATTGAAGGTGCCCCGGACCACAAGGCCGGTGGTGAGCTCGCGCCGGGGCCCGCGCAGCGCCTCCTCGAGCCCCGCGGTGTCACCGGGCTCACCGTCTTCCCACCGTACGGTGACCTCACCGTCGGCCAGGTAAAGGACGGGGGCCGTGCGGGCGGCGGCGCCGCGGTCCCGCACGAACCCGCAGTACGTCCAGTGCTCGCAGTGCAGCACGTCGCCGCGCCGGACCAGGGTGAGGGAGCGGGTGTAGCCGCCCATCTCCAGTGGCACCACCAACCGTGCGCCCTCACGGAGTTGCTCGCGCCAGGCCGGGGCGACGTCAGCCGCATTGTGTGTGATCACCACCCCGTCGAACCCCTGGGCGGGGACGTGGCCCGGTGCGCCGAAACCACCGTCGCCCAGGACGGGGGTGACCCGGTCGCTGCCGGCCTCCGCGCACAGCCGCTGCGTGCGGTGCACCACGTACGGGTCGACGTCCACCGTGACGACCCGTCCGGCCGGTCCGACGACGTGGGCGAGCAGTTCCGCGTTGTACCCGCCGGATCCGACCTCGAGCACGGCCGCCCCGGGCGTCAGCTGGAGTTGCTCGGCCATGTCGGCCTGGAGCCAGGCTGCGCTGACCGAGCTGGTCGCCTGGCCGTGCTCGTCCCGGCGGGTGACGACGGCCAGGTCGTTGTCGTAAGCGGTCTGGAGGTCCGTCTCCGGTGTGAACCGGTGCCGGGGCACCGTGCGCAGCGCCTCCTGGACCACGGCGGAAGGAGCCCAGCCGCCGGCGATGACGGCATCTGCCATGCGGTGGCGCAGCCGGCCGGCTTCGGCCGGCTCCCCGGGTACCGGAGGGGGTTCGACGGCGGTCGGGTAGGCATTGACCGGCGGCAGGCCGGGGATGACACCGGGCCAGACGGCATCCAGTGCGTTCGCGGCCGGAGTGAACACCGGGCCGAGACATCCGAGACCGTGGGGGTCGTGCCATTCCCAGCGGGTGAACTTCTGCGGCTCCGCCGTGGTGAGGGTGCCGGTGAACCCGGCGATCCGGATCACGGCGGTCACCCGCGGGACGCCTTGGGCTGCGTCGGTGAGGATGGACACCACGGTGGCGCCGGTGGCGTGCAGGCCGGTCTCCTCGGCGAGCTCGCGCACCCCGGCTCCGTCCAGCGGTTCCGCACCGTCGATCTTCCCGCCCGGAGCCTCCCACATGCCGCGTTTGGACCAGCCGAGCAGGACACGCCCGTACTCGTCGGTCACGACAGCCAGCGCCCCGGCAACGGCGTAGCCGGTGGCCGGCACGGCCCGCTCCGCGGCGACCGTGTCCGCACACGGACCGCGCAGGACCAGCGCTGCCAGGTCGCCGACGGCGATGCGCTGCACGCTCGTCCATCCGCAGGTAAGGGCGGTGATCTCATCCTCGTCCAGTGCGATATGCCGCTTCTCCGCGGAGGTGTGCGCGGCCAGCCGGGTGATGACCAGCATGGTGCCGCCCTCGCGCAGTCGGCGCCCGAGCGCGTGCAGGACACGGGTGCGGTCGTTCAAGAAGGCCACCGAGAGGCGGAAAACCACCAGGTCATATAGGTCGTTGCCCAGCGGGGCGGGGTCGTCGCGTTCGATGTCCAGGCGCAGCCACCGCACCTCCGCGTCGGGGTGGTCCGTGCGGGCCTGCTCCAGGGCGCCCTCGGCGGAGTCAGCTCCGTCGACGGTGTACCCGAGCGAGGCGAGATAGGCGGACATCTCGCCCGTCCCGCACCCGACGTCGAGGGCGCGGGCGCCCTCGGGTGCCGGCGCGTGCTCGACGAGCAGGCCTTTCTCCTCGTCCCCGAGCCGCCGGAAGCGTCGCCCTTCGGTGTAGCGCTGGGACCAGTCAGTCCGGGTGATTCCCACAGATCGCTCCTCGTTCGTGAAAGGCACGGTGGTCGGTGTCAGGGCAGTTCGACGGGGCGGTACAGGGCGGCCGGCCGCTGGGTCTGCAATGCCCAGTACCGGTCGCCGAACGACCAGTGCCACCACTCGGTTCGGTAGGGGGACATGCCTGCGGCGGCAAGGGCACGGCCCAGGGTGGCCCGGTTCGTGCGGGCCCGGTCGCTGAGGCCTGGGGCGTCGGTGTAGCAGGCGCCGTCGGACTCCTCCGGTGAGGCGTTGACGCGCGTTCCCATGTCCAGCTCGCAGCCCTGGTGGTTGATCAGCGTCACGTCGACGGCCGCGCCGGCGGAGTGCGGCGCGATCTCCGGAGGCGACACGAAGCGGCTGGCGGCTGCCCGGAGTTCGGCCGCCTGCCAGTCCGGGTGGGCGCGTGCGAGCTCCGCGGAGTACTCCTCGAAGTACCGACGCTGCAGGGCCGGCGGCCGGAATCCCTCGATGAACAGCAGCAACACGCCAGGGGGAAGCAGCGACTGGGCGTGCAGCAGCCGGGCAAGGACGCCTTGCCGAACGTGGGGCCAGGCGCCCGCCGCGTCCCGTTTGCGGTCGTCGACCTTCAGGCCATGCGCGCGGGCGTCGACGAGGACCTCGCCGCACTCCTGGACGGGTATCGCGGCGACCCTCCGGTCGGACATCAAGGCAATGCTGGTGGTCACGCGTTCCCCGGGTGTCGACGTAGGCGGCCACGCCGGTGCGGCGGGCCTCCTCCACGGCGCGCAGCCGCACGAAATCGCGGGCCGGCATCAACGCCTCCCACTCGGCCAGTGGCAGAACGCGGGCCTCGTCGTGCTCGTGCGCGTTGAGGGTGAGTCCCCGGAGCTGCGCATCGGTGAGACGCCCGCCGTCGAAGACGAGCTGCAGCGTGCTGTACGGTCGCCTCTCTCGGGGCTGCCCGTACACGGTGGCCAGCAGCCGGGGCGGGCCCACGGCGGTCATGCCGGTCTCTTCCCGGCACTCGCGCACCGCCGCGTCCCAGGGCCGCTCGCCCAGCTCCATCGCGCCGCCGATCAGGCGCCAGGGGTGGCCGGGGGAGTAGACGGAGTGCAGTTGGAGCGGTTGGTCGTCCTCGTCGGTGACGTAGAGGCATACGAACGCGGCTGCCCGGGGCAGTGCGTCGGCGTACTGCTGCGGCGGCACCCACGTTGAATGCGGCTGTGCACCAGGCGTGGGACCGGCGGGTGGGCGGTGGCGGGTCATCCGCATGAGCGCCGGGTTGCCGCTGAAGCCGAGTTCCCGGTACAGGGGCGCGGCCTCCGTGCTGGTGTGCAGCTCGAACAGCGTGACGTCCTCGACGTCGGCAAGGTGGTCGAGGAGGCAGGAGACGACGGCCCGGGCATAGCCGCGGCGCCGGTGGTCCGGATGCGTGGCGACCATCTGCACGCGGGCTGCGCGGCCCCGGGGGTAGGTCGGCGCCGCCAGGACGGGGTGGATCAGTCCGAGAGCGCAGGCGGCCATCGTGCCGTCCCGGGCGTCGACGACGAAGGCCCGCGCATCGCCCTCCGGCGTCAGCCGTGGCACCAGTTCGTCCGTGCACTGCCGGACCCAGTCATCGGTCAGCGGTGCGGACAGGACGTATGCGGAGCGCATCCGGATGATGGCCTCGGCGTCACTAGGCGTTGCCGCGCGGACCGGCGGTCGCCCGGCGGCGCCGGGCGGCTCGGCCGCGGCGGTGGGTGCCGTGTCGGCGTTCACGTCGCATCTCCTGTCGGTGAAAAGAAGGCTTCACGGTGCTCGGCGCGCAGCCGGGCCAGGGTCCGCCGGCCGCGTTCGACCAGCTCGGGATCGCAGTGGGCGATTCCGTACGCGATCCCGCTCACGGAATCGAGCGCTGCGTCGATGACGAGGCGGGCCTCCTCGGCGGCGGTCAGGGACCGGCCGTACCCGGCCAGAAACGCCTCGAACAAGTCGACGCGGCCGGCCCAGGCATCGGACAGGCGGACCAGATCCCGTACGGCCGGTCCCGGCTCGCTGCGCTCGAAGTCGATCACCGCCACGAAGACATCAAGGGCGTCCGACTCGTCAGCGGTGTCAGGGGTGAACAGGACGTTGCGGAGCTGGAGATCTCCGTGGGTCTCCACCCACTCCAGCGGTGGCAGGTCCTCGGCCTGCCGGATGAGCGCGCGGACGAACTCCTCATCACCCGGGAGCAGATGAGACCGCGCCCCGGCCAGGTGCCGGTCGGCCTTGGCGACGGCCGGGCCGCTGCCGGCCGGAGCGGGCCGTGGGGGAGAGGACTGGTGGATGCGGCGGGCCAGCGCGCCGATCCGTTGGAAGACCCCCCTCTCCCGGTCCGGGGCAAGGACAGCGCCGTACAGCGGGTGGCCCGCCATCGCGGTGAGGACCACCGCCCGTAGGGTCTCGTCGGCGGCGACCAGCCGGGGCGCGGCCGCCCCCAGCTCCCGCGCCCACGTCCGCAGTCCTCGCACTTCCCTGTGGTGGAACCGCTCGCTCTGGTGCACCTTCACGTACCAGGTGCCGCCCTGGGCGCCGTGGACCCGCCACACGCGGCTCTTCTCGCGCGCCCATGACGTATCCGTCCACTGCGTGATCCGACCGACTGCCTGCTCCGCGAACTCCACAACCGCAGCATCGGGACGGGCGGCATACGCCTGGCCGGTCAGGTCCGGCACGAGGCGCAACCGGTCGGCGCCGGGGTCGAAGACGATGCTGTCGCCGGGCAGTTGGAAATGCACGGCGAGGCGCGCGCCGGCGCTGTAGGCGCCCAGGCCTGCACGGCAGTACGCCACCATCTCGGCGGGCAGCGCGTGAAGGGGCACCCAATCCATCGCGTCGCAGACGTTCGGCTCCGCGATCCCGGGCTCGCCCGTCCACCGCCGGACCTCGAAGAAGTGCCCGCTACGGCTGGCGCCTCCGGGGCTACGGTGATGCACGGTCACGGCAGCCCGCACGTCGGCCGGGTCGATGACGACACCGGTCTCCTCCCGCGCCTCCCGGATCACGGCGGTGACCACGTCCTCGTGCGGACCGTCCAGATGCCCCGACGGCAGGTGCCACAGGCCCGCGGCGTACACCTGCCCGGCCCGCCGCGACAGCAGAACCTGCGGCCCGTCGGATGCCTCCCGGCGCAGGATCAGGTGGACGTCCACCGGCTCGGTATGCCGCTGCCGGCCGCTCATCGCGCTCCCTCCGGACGTCGGGCGAGCAGAACCCTGAACGTCGTCTCCTCGACCAGAGACCCGTCCACCGCGTGCGCGTGGAGAAGGTCGAGGGCCTCGTCCTCGAACGCCTGATGCCGCTCTGCGAAGAGGCCGGCCCCGGCGAAGGACGTGGTGCGCAGGTAGCCGAGCACCTCCCGCGGCGTCCAGATGCGGGTCACGGGGAAAAGGTGTTCGGTGACGTCCTTGAACGCTGAGGCGGCGAGGTCCTCCTCGTACGAGCGGCGGGGCTCGGAGTAGGAACCTCGGGCGCCCGCCCGGCGCTCCTGGCCCAGGTTAAGCTGGATCAACTCGCGCAGCGCACGGGTCCAGTCGGCGCCGTGGGTCCACAGGCTCCCGTCGCTCATGATCGCCACTGCGGCACCTGGTGTGGCGACCCGGTTGGCCATCTCCAGGACCGCCGGACCGTTCATCCAGTGGTAGGACCGGCAGCAGGTGATCAGGTCCGGGCCGGAATCCGGTTCGCCCGGCAGGGTCGCGAGCGGCTCGTAGGCGTCGGCCGCCGCTTGGACCAGGGTGAGGGTGCAGTGGCCGAGCACGGGATTGAGGGCTTGCTCGGCCTGGTGCAGCATCTGCGGGCTGATGTCGACCGCTTCGATGTGCGTCAGGCCAGCGCCGGCAGACAGGAGCTCGAAGGGAACCTGCCCGGTTCCGGTGCCCAGGTCGAGCAGCACTGAGGACCGCCGACCCCGCAGCGCGTCGGCGAGCAGGCGCACCGCCGCGTCCGGCAAGCCTGGGCGGTGGCGGGCGTAGGTCGAGGCCGCGGCCTCGAACATTGCCTCCTGCTTCGGTGGGAGGCCCGGAAAGGGCCCGTCGGGGTAGGTCACGAAGTGGCTCCCTCATCGAGCGGGTGGGGGGCGGGTAGGTGCCAGGACAGGCGTCCGTACAGAGGCGGCCCACTGCCTACCGTCCGCGTCGAAGTAGAGGCGGTAGCGGTCGGGGGAGCGTGCGGGCCGCCACCGGTCGGCGAGGTCCTGGATCTCCCAGGCGCTGTCGGCCGCGCTGGACGTCGCAGATCTCCTCGGACGGGGCGCGGCGCGGCGGCCCGTCCGGATGCCGCGCGAGCGTGCGGTGCAGCTGGCCCACGGTCGCGCCGACGGCGGCCCACCGTGCGCCGTACAGACCGTCTCCCGCTGTCTCGGTGCCCTCGGCGAACGCGGCGACGGGTACCGCCGACCCGCCGTCCACGGCGATGAGATTGCCGTCCAAGGTGGGGCGCATGACCGGCACCGGGACCCCGCCGAGTGCGGCGAATTCGGCCAGCTCCAGGGCGCGCCGTTCGGCGTCCAGGCCAACGTGCTCCGGGTAGGACTTGACGAACCATCGGCGGCCGTTGCCGTCCTTGGCCGCGTAGTTGGACGTGGCGGTCTCTGACGGGCCTTCGCAGACGTCCGTCGGGACGATGCGGTAGTGCAGTGCCAGGACTCCCGCCACCACCATGACGTCGGACTGCGCGCTCATCGCCCCGCCTCAAGCTTGCCGGGGCCGTTCAGCAGTTGGCGCAACGCTCGGGCTTCCGCCTGCAGTTGGTCCTCGTCATGGTGCCCGAAGTCGAGCACGTCGAAGGGCAAGGGGCCGCCCGGCGCCGGGTCCGCACCCGCCTCGCGTCGCGGAACCACGTGCTGATGGGCGTGGGGCATGGCGTTGCCGAGCAGGAGATAGTTCATCTTCATCGGCTGGTAGTGCCTCTCAAGGGCTCGGCCCAGGGTGAGGGTGTCACGCCAGAAGGCGGCGGCTTCGTCACCGGTGAGTTCGGTGGGCTCGGTGACGTGGCGTGCGGTCACGATGGTGATGGAGTACCCCCGGACCTGGCCGGAGCGCCAGAGGCAGGACTGGGAGACTTCGCCGCGGTGAGCAGCAGTCCCCATGTGATGTCGTCGGCCGTCCAGTCGTTGGTGCACATCGGGCAGTCGCGGCCGGCGCGGTGCGCGAGAAAGTGTTCAGGCCAGACAGGACCGGGTGTCGGTGGGAGCGGCACAGGACCTCACCAGCCCGTCTGGGTGTAAGGACGGCCCGCGGTGATGCCTTCGATTGCTCGGCGGGCGTACGGCACAACCTTTGCCGGAAGGTTCTGCGGGCTGAACCACTCCCAGGCCGCGCACCGGTCGGGCTCCAGGAGTTGCGGGGTTCCGGACCAGGTCCAAGCCCGGAAGACGAGTGCGATCCGTGCCCGCGCCGTCGGTGAGTCGACGTGGTGGACCACGTGCACGAGCTCGACGTCACCGGGCTCGATGATCAGCCCGGCCTCCTCCTGGGCTTCGCGCACCAGGCAGCTGACGGCATCTTCCCTCTCGCAATGACCTGCCAAAAAGTGCCACTCGTCCGGCGCGAACGCCGAGTTGGGGTGGCGCAGTCCGAGAAGGATCCGTCCCTGTTCGTCCTGGAGATGAAGGTGGACACCGACGATGTGGAGCTCGGTTCCTTCCGGGGCCTCTTCGTCCAGGGGACGGATGCGGTCCGGCGGGCTGCCGGCCGGGGGATGCTCGGCCGCGTGCCGCCGGATCAGGTCGCCGAGGCCGGGGCTCAGTGACAGCCGGTCCAGCATGTCCGGGGTGAACCACTGCAGCAGGACGCCTTCTCGTAGGTCCGCGGTGTCGGGGTGTCCACTCCAGCGGGCTGTGTAGACCTGGATCGGCACCGCGAGGCCGTCGACGCTCGTCGCCTCCTCCACCGCGTAGGGCGTCAGGCCGGCAGGTTCAAGGCCGGGGACCTCCTCGGCGAGCTCCCGCCGCAAGGTCCCCTCCAGGCACCGGTCGCCACTCTCGCGCCCGCCCCCCAGGAGGGAGAACACCCCGGGCTCCCAGATGCCCGCACGCACATCCCTCAGATGAAGCAGGTAGCGGCCGTAGCCGTCGTGGACCAGAGCCGACGCGTTGACGGGCTCCGGCCGGCCGTCGAGCCCATCGGTCTCGGCGTCCAGCAGCTTGGCCCGCAGCGTCGCGGATCTGACGTCGGCGAACGCGAGCCACTGGGCCCCCAAGACCTCGTCGTCCTGAAGCCTGAGCGGCGGCAGCTGCTCGGCGCTGACGTAGAAGGCGAAGCGGAAATCGAAGTGTTGATGACTCGGCTCGCCCTTGGTGGGGTTGGCGTCGATCCCGTGAACGTCGATGTCGACCGGCTCGCCCAGGAACTGCGGGGTCAGACACAAGTCCCCGGGCCGGACACCGATTTCCTCGGACGCTTCCCGCAGGGCCGCGGCCAGAAGGCTACGGTCCGCCTCTGTGTGGCCGCCCGGAGTGAGTAGCAAGCCCGTGACCTTGTGGCCGATGTGCAGTACGCGCCGGCTGCGGTCGATGACGACTGCGCTGCAGGTGACGTGGCCGGGAAGAGTGGCGCGGCTGGACGGGTCGCCAGCGCCGTCCAGGATGGCAAACAGCCCGGCCAGAGACTCGCGTTCATCCGGATGCCGAGCCAGATAGCTGTCGACGGTCGCACGGATGTGGGAGCGAGTGATCGGCACGTCAGCACCTCGAAGAAGCAGGGAAGGACTGGTGGATGGGTCGGCGGTGTGCGGGGCAGTCGGGGCCGCGAGCCCGGGTGGAGCTTGTGAAGTGCTGTCGAGGCTCCTCATGCGAGGGTCCCGTGCTTTTCGCCGTCCGCCTCCGAGGTGACCTGGTAGGACAGCAACTGCTGGAACAGACCACCCTCTTGGGCGGCGAGGTCCTTGTAGGTGCCCTCCTGGACGATCCTGCCTTCGTCGAGGACCACGATCCGGTCGGCCACGGCGACGTTGGTGATGCGATGCGTGACCAGGAGCACCATTCGGTCCTGGGCAAGGTTCCGCAGCCGCTGGAAGATCCGGAACTCAGCACGGGGGTCGAGGTTGGCGGTCGGCTCATCGAGGACGAGGAGCCCGGCCTCGCGGAAGAACGCCCTGGCCAGGGCGATGCGCTGCCATTGGCCGCCGCTCAGCTCCTCCCCGTTCAGCCACTCGCGGGCGAGAAGCGTGTCCAGGCCGGCGCCGAGCTTGTCGACGACCTCGTCCGCGTCGGCGGCTTCGCAGGCCTCGAGGACCGCCGCGTCACCGCGGGCCGTGGGCTGCCCCTGGTTCACGTTCTCGCGCACCGTCAGCGGCCAGTGCGCGTAGTCCTGCGGCACCAAGGCCACCTGCTGCCGCAATGCCTGCGGGTCGGCAGCATCGGTGGGCATGCCGTCCCACAGAACTTGGCCGCCGGTGGGCACGTACAGCCCGCTGACCAGTTTCGACAGTGTTGACTTCCCTGATCCGTTGTAGCCGACCAGTGCGGTTACCTCGCCCCGGCGCAGCGTGAGCGAGACGTCGGACAGCGCGTCCTGGTCCTTCCCGGCGTAGCGGTGCGAGACCTGCTTGATCTCGATCTCGGCGGGTGGCGCCGGCCGGTGCGTGCCGCGGCGCATGGTGTATCCGCCGGCCAGGTCGAGGAACCGTGTCCAGTCGTCCATGTACAGGCCGGTGCGTACGGCCCGGGCGCCGACGGCGACCAGCCCACGCACCGACTGGCCCACGGTCTGCAGAGCGAAGACGGCTGTGCCGGCGTGTCCGACGCTGATGCTGCCGTTGGCGAGCAGCCACACCACCGCTGCCCACACGACTGCCGACCCGAGGCCGCCGCACAGCGCGCCGACCAGCGACATGCGGGCGCCCTTGTCGGCCGCGGTCCGGTCCTCGCGGTTGATCCGGGCGACCGTCTGCCGGTACCGGCCGGACAGGAAGTCGGCCATGGTGCCCGCGCGGATCTGGTCGGCTGCCTCGCGGGTGAAGATGTGCCAACGCAGCACCGACAGCATGCGGTTGTCGCCGTTGCTGCGGAGGTTCGCCAGGTAGCGGACCCGGGCGGCGCTGACCTGGGCGAGGGCCTGCGGCAGGCTGGCCGCGACCAGCAGGGGAAGGAGCACCCAGCTCACCCCGGCCAGCACGATGGCCCCGGCGAGGAAGGAGGCCGCCGAGGCGATCAGGTCCTGGCCCTCGCTGACCAGGTCGCCGGTGACCTGTGCCCCGCGGTCGGCGGCCTCGCGGTCGCGATTGAATTCGGGGTCGTCGTAGGCGGAGAGCTCCACTTCGGCGCAGCCGGTGAGCAGCATCTGCTCGGCCTCGCGCGACATGAGGGGGCCCAGCCGGGAGGAGAGCCAGCTGACGGTGATCCCCAGCAGCGCCCGCACCCCGGTCGCAGCCGCCAGCAGGGCTACGGACGGCCATGCCTGAAGGAGCCGGTGGTAGACGTCGCCGCTGGTCAGCAGTGCGGTGAGGGTGCCGCTGATCGCGATCAGGCCCAGAGCCTGCATGACGCCGGCGACCGTCTGGCACAGCAGGAGACCGGCGGTGGCCCCCTGGTCGACGCGCCAGGCCAGCGCCAGCGACCGTCGGACCAGCTCGGGCAGGCGCCGGGCCATGTCCCGCATTCGGATGGACCGGCCGGCCGCCTCACGGCTGCCGGTCAGGTCCACGTACCGCATCTCCGGCACGGGGGAGGACTGCTCCGCATCGGCGGCCGACGCGACTTGCGGGGCGGGGCGCGGCCCCGGGACGGTCTCGACGGTTTCATCGGTCGACCCACTCATGCCGCCCACCCCGTATCCAGAAATGCTGAGCAGCGGATGTGAGCAACACGGCGCACCGTCACGAGGACACGCCGCCGTTCGATTCCAGAGGGCTGATGCACGGGGGTGGGGGCGGGATTCATGACGTTCCTCCATCTGGGCGGTGAAGTGGCACTGGTGCTCCAAGAACGCGACGGATCGGGCTCCGTAACGGCTCATTTCGTGAACACACGTTCTGATCGGGCCAGTGAGGCGGGCGGGGTACGGCGGCGGCCATTGAAATCTGTTCGACGCAGTCGGGTCACTCCTTCGGGGGATTGCCGTGCTGGCTGGGGCTCCAGGGCGAACCATGGCTGACCGGGCCGTGGCGAGGACGAGGTACGGCCCTAGGCCGTGTCCGATGGGTCGTGTGAGCTGATCAGGGTGTGGCCTAGTGTTCGCTGAACGCAGGGGGCCACATGTCTCGCGACATAGCCGCAGTAGAGGCGGCAATGAAAGGGACCAGGTTTCGTGCCTGGCACGGAGAGCACTACGTGACCCTGGCTGAGCTACTGGTTCGCCTTGGCAGCTTCGGCCTGGACCTGACCTGGCGCTCGAATTCGACGAGATCGTCGCCCCTCGCTGTGCCGAGATGGAGAGAAGGTCCGCTGACGCGGGGATGGACACGTTGACGCTGTTGTCGTTGACGACCCCCTTCCTACAGCTGATCGACGCCGAAGCACGTGGGTTCGCCGGGGACGAACTGATGGTGGTTCTGACCGAGTTCGACAGCACCTCGTGGGATATCAGGACTGTCGACGAACGCGTACTCAGCGATCTGCGCCACCACCACCCGGATGCCGAGGCACTCTGAACGGACGTCTCACTGCGGACGGAGCCATAGCCGAATGGCAGCCACGGCGACCGTTCGGTGGAAGACATGCGCCCGCTTGTCGAAGCGAGTCGCGACGGCTCGGAAGTTCTTGAGCCGGTTGGTCGTCCGCTCGACTTCGTTGCGGCGACGATAGATCGTCTTGCCGAACCCTGAGGGCCGGCCGCCTTGACTGCCGCGGCGCCGACGATTGGCCCGCTGGTCCCTCGGTTCAGGGATGGTGTGCCAGCCAGTCCTGGATCCCGGCGCGCAGCAGCGTGAACGCCTCGCTGCGGTCGGTGCGGTGGGTGCTGCTGCACCTGATCGAGGAGACCACACGCCACGGCGGCCACGCCGACATCATCCGCGAGAGCCTGGACGGCGCCACCCTCTACCCGCTGATGGCCGCCGCCGAGCAGCGGCCCGACCCGTGGTTCGAGCCCTGGGAGTCCGTCGCGCCCGCCGGCTGAGGGCTACGGGCCGTCAGAGTCGTGTGCTATCAGCCGGATATGGTCGAGGCGCTCTTGCGGACCGGTCCTACGCTGGAGGCATGGCCACCGATCCCTTGCTGAGACAAGGCCCCGACTCGACGGATCTGGTCCTGCGCGCCGGTCCGGCCGGTCCGGCGTGGAACGCGCTGACCTCGGCGGGGTCGGCGCTGTTCACTCCGCTTGCGCTGGGCGTGCCGACCCTGCTCGTCGCCTTCTGGATGGCGCTGGCCGGGGCGCGGGCATCGACCGTGTTCGTGGTGGTGGGGGTGATCGCCGGGCTGGAGTACCTGATCGGCTGGCCGGCGCTGGCCTTTTCCCGGGCCCGGGACATCCTGCGGGTGGAGTTCGCGACGGCCGGGGTGCCCGCGTCCCTGCGGTTGGTCCGGGCCGCCGGGCCGGACGACTGGCTGCCCATCAAGACCTTGCGCGAGGTGCGGCTGACGCACAAGGTGGTGGAGCCGTATCAGGGGGACTACAAGCCGGCCGTCTCCACGCTCGCGCTGGAATTCGTCCTGCGGGGCGTCAGGGAGCGGCTCGTGCTCCCGTTCGGCGGCGACCCGCAGCGGCTCGCCGACGCGCTGGAGGCCCTGCTCGGCCCGGCTGGGGTCGTGGTGGAACTGCGCACCGAGCGCAGCACGCGCGATCGGCCGCAGCCCAACTCCGGCTGGACCTCCGGCGGTTCGGCCTCGGCCGGTTCGGGTGGCGGCTGACCCCGGGCCGCTCGTGGCGCTGCCCGGCCGTGGAGCGCCCGTCAATGCAGCCGGCGGCAGGCGGTACGGGCGGGGCAGACCTGCCGCTACCAGGTCCCCGAGGAAGGGCGGGACTGGCCCGCGACATCTGCAACGTCAGTGCGGTGTGGGGCCCGTGTCCCGGAGGACACCGGCCCCACAACCATTGTGACGGGCTCGGGCAAAGTGACCGGCTTGGTCAGGCGACGAGCTCGACCATGACGGTCGCCGTGCCGGGCACATGCCGGGCGTCGCCCGGGTAGGTGACTGTGTACTGGAGATACGTCATCCAGTCGGGCGGGGTGTCACTGAAGCTGAAGGTGCCGTCCCGTTTGACCTTCACATCCGGCAGCTCCACGCCGTTGCGGGTCACCGTGACCGTCTTGTACCTGGGGAAGGGGGCCAGCGAGGTCAGTTTCCCGGTCACGGCGACCGGCGTGCCGACAGGGTTCGTCGGGGGAGCGGACAGTGTGATCGTGCTGGACGCCTTGGCGATATCGGTGATGATGTCGAGAACCACCTCGCCCGAGTAGGGGAAGCGGGTAGTGAACAGCCTGTTGCCGTCGGGCGCCCAGGCCATACCTCGGTCGAGCAGATCCGCATACCCGGGCGACAACGCCACCGTGCGGTACGCGGCGGTCTCTCCTGGGCGGTAGATGCGGACGTCCCACTCCCCTCCCGCCACGATTCCCGCGGCGACCGTGCCGTGGGAATCGACAGCGACGGAGTTGGGGTAGGGGCCGGTGTCGTACTGGGTCTCCTCCGTCAGGTCCGACAAACGCCACCGCTGGTGGTAGTAGTTGCCGCCGTTCGCAGTGATCACACTGCGGCCGTCCGGTGTCACCGCCATGTCCTCGACATCGCCGACGGCTTCGCTGTAGGCGGTCTCATGAAGCATGCCGGAGCCCACGTCGTACACGCGTATGCCCAGCGCGGCCTGACTCTGCGCGGCGACGAGCCGGTCAGGCGCGCCCGGCGACGAGGCGAGTCGCGGCCTGCCGTACCACACGGGGTTGTCGTCGAGGCTGACGGTCGGGGTCGCCTCGGCGATGGCGACCGACCCGATGCCGGCGTGGAAGACGGTGGCCTGGTAGCCGAAGAACAGCCGGCCGCCGGCGAGGGCGAGGCTCTCCGGTTCAGTGTCGGCCCCGGTCGAGATGCGCCGCGTCTCGGTCAAGGTCACCGTGTCGACGACGGAGATCGCGTCAGCGTCCGGGAGCGCGACGTACAGGGTGGACTCGTCAGCCGACTCGGCCATGCCCCGCGCCCCGTCGAGACCCTCCACCTTCTTCACGACCTGCCCGTCGTGGTCGGTGGCCAGCACGGCGTTGTCGCCGGGCGCGCTGATGTACACATGACGACTGTCGGCGAGGGTCTGCCAGTGTGACCGCACGGGCAGGACGATGCCGCCCTGGGTCTGTGCCGCTGCTGTGCCGGGGGGACCGAGCAGACTCTACGTTGGTGCAGAGAGCTGTCTCCAGTTCGGTCTGCCGCTGGAGTGTGGTCTGGACGCTGGCCAGGGGGACCGGGTCGCTTCCGGCGCTGCTGGCCGCCATATCGGTGGCGAGCGCGCCGAGCGTGACGGCCAGGGCGGACAGCCCCAAGAAGCCTCGTCGGTTCACGCGATCAAGCCTGGCTTCCGCCTCCAACTGCGCGACAGGCACGCTCAGTACGCGAGCAGGTGCCGATCCAGTACCTGCCGGGAATGACCTTCCCGCTCTCCCACCGCTTGACCGCGTCCCGGCCCGGCACCCCTGTGGGGTCACCTGCGCAAATGGCCAGCTGGTCGGCGAGCTGGACTTGCGTCCAGGGCTTGAGTAATCGCAAATCACGGATCAACTGTCCGATCGACGTGGGCACATGATGCCCTCCAAGATGTTCCTCCGTGACGGTCGGCGTGCTCGGCACCGCCCTCGCCGTCGAGGTGGCCGCCGTCGGGCTGGGACCTGGTCTACGGCGAACGCAAGTACGCCGCGACGGCACCGCCCGCCGCCCGACACGAAGAGCGGGCCGCATGAACACCCCACCGATCTACCTCGACTACCAGGCCACCACCCCGCTCGACGAACGAGTCCTGGAGACGATGCTGCCGTACTTCATCAGCGAGTACGGCAACCCCTCCAGCCCGCACACCTGCGGACGCACCGCCGCGAGGGCGATCCGCACCGCCCGCCGCCAGGTCACCGACCTGGTCGGCGCCAAGAACGAGCTGGAGATCGTCTTACCTCCGGTGCCACCGAGGCCAACCACCTCGCGATCCTCGGCGCCGCCCTGGCCGCCCGCCCGTACGGCGGGCACCACGTCACCACCGCGATCGAGCACAAGGCCGTCCTCGCCGCCTGCCAGCGGCTCGTCGACCACCACGGCTACACCCACACCCGCGTCGGCGTCGACGGGCACGGCGGGGTCCACCCCGCCGACATCGCCGCCGAAGGTGGAGTCCACCGCGATGTCCCAGCCCGATCTCACCGGCCGCGTCGGCCGCGGACTGGACCTGCTGCAGCAGACACTCCCAGGTGCCGTCGGCCGACCACAGCCGGTGGCGTTCATAGACCGTTTCCCACGTCTGCCGGTGATCCCGCCACCGGCCACAACGCCCCTTGCTGACCAGAAGGAACGGCCGCAGCCGCTTCCACTCGCCATCCGTCAAGACCCCGCCCCATGCCTGACACAACGAGCCAACGGTCAGACAGTCACATAATCGGGCGGACAAGTCCTAGTTGTTGCACGTCGTTACGGTGGGCGGCATCGTTATTTCGTAACGCCCGAAGAGCTCTCGGAAGAAGCTGGCCACTACCCGAGGGCCGTTGCTCCGGTCGAGTTCGTGTCCGCCGAAGCGGTAGACGTCGTATCCGGATAAATTCAGCTGCCGGCCCCCAGAGCTGGGGACGGGGCCGAGGCCGCGACTCCCGCGCTGATCATGCCGGCGGAGATCCGTGGCGTCTGAAAGACATGGCTCGTCCTAGTCACCCGCGCCGGATCACGATGCCCCCACACCAGTCTCGCGCGCCCGCACGCCTCCGCCATCGCATCCGCGTTCTCCCCTCCCCTCCCCGCCCACGCGTCTTCCGGGTCCCTGCGCCGTGTCCTGGCCACGCCCTCGCGCGCGCCACTCCCGGTTCCGCTCGAACCCGTCTGAAACATTTTCCGCGGTCCGCCGCGTCTGTGAGGTGTAGGCCTACGGAAAGGTGCCGAGGGGTGGGAATGAGATGGTCCCGGACATCGTCCCGGACAGAGGAGTTCATGGAGTTCGCCACCAGAAGAGCCGGGCACCTGCACCGCGCCGCGTGTCTGCTCACCAGCGGTGACACTCATCTCGCCGAGGACCTGGTGCAGGAGACGCTCAGCCGGATGTACACCCTGTGGGATCGCTCATCCCGGATCGACAACCCTGCGGCGTACGCCCAGGCCGTGCTCGTGCGCACGTTTCTGACGCACAAACGACGGTACTCCGCGTCCGAGCGCCCCCAGGCCGAGCTGCCGGACGCGCCGATGCCCCGGAGCGCCGACGATCCGGCGCTGCGGCTCGCGCTGCTGGAGGCCTTGCGTGAGCTGCCTGCCAAGGACCGGGTGGTGGTCGTGCTGCGGTACTGGGAGGACCGCAGCGTGGAGGAGACGGCCGACGCGATGAACGTAAGTCCCGCGGCTGTACGCACCCGTTCGACCCGGGCGTTGGCGAAACTCCGCGACCGGCTCGCGGACGGTCTCACCGAGCTGATCGCCTCGGTCTGACTCCCATCGGCTGTTCCCGCGGCCGGGGCGGCTCGCGCCCCGCCCCCGGATCTCCCCTCTCCGCAACGACTCGAGAACTGGTGGTTCCGTATGCCTTTCGAAGACGACCTCGGAAAGCTGCTCAGTGACACGGCGGGCACGTTCACCGCCGACCGCAAGGTCCTGGCCGAAGGCAGCCTGGTGCGCGGCCGCCGCCGGTTGGCCCGCCGCCGTGCAGCCGCCGTGGCCGCAAGCGCCCTGGCCGTCGTGCTCGCGACGACCACCGGTGTCCAGCTGGACGACGGGCAGCACCGCGACGGCGAGAAGAAGGATCCGGCCTCGACGCGACACCCCGAGCGCGACTACGGGCATTTCGCGGTCAGCGCCGAGGACATGCGACACATCCTCCAGAACGGCATGAACGCCTCCGGGAGTGCCGACATCAGACCGAAGCTCAAGGCGACGGGCAGTTCCAGGGCGAGCCGGCCCGCGACGGCAACCATCGACTTCGGGGACGGGTTCGGCGCGGCCAGGGTCACGCTCTCCGTGCGCAGGGTCGATCCGGCCCAGGCGGGTCTGAAGACGCTCATCACCTGCCCGCCCAAGGATGAATCCCCGTTCGACGAGTGCACGACCCAGCCCGACAGCCGAGCTGTCAAGGGATACACCGAGACGGGCAAGACGGGCGGGATCAAGAAGTGGGCAGTCACGATGCTCTCCTCCAGCGGATACGTCATCGAGGTCGCCACCTACAACGTGGCCGCGGCCAAGGCCCCGGCCAGCGAGCCGGTGACGCGTAATCCCCGTATGAGCCCGAGCAAGCTGCGCAACCTGGCTGCTTTTGTCGACGGCTCGTTCACTCCCGTCGGGGAGCCGGACCCCCTGGGAACGGCGGTACCCGGTTCGCGTGCCGAGCCGAGCGACATCCTGCCCGTGCTCAAGAGTCTGCTGCCCCGGCGTCTGCACATTTACTCGGAGGGCGCCACCGGAGGCGAAGGCCACGTCGTCGTCGTCGACGGCAAGACCGGCCAGCGGACCTACGTCCAGGCCGTTCGCGTCGCCGGCGACAAGGAAATGTGGAATGAGAGGCTCCCTGACGGCACCAAGGTCGGCACACGGCAGTCGCCTGGCCAACAGCCGGGAGTCGTGCAGCTCCGGGTCGACGCGTTGCGCACGAACGGGCTGTGGATGTCCGTGTCCGCCTACAACGCAGCCAGTCCGGCCTCACGGAAGAGCGGCAGCGCTCCTTTGATCACGGCCGCGGAACTCAGGGCCATCGCCATCAGCCGGTCCTGGCTTGTCGCCCGCTGATCGCACCAGGACGAGGGCGCGACCCAACCGGACTGCCGTCGCCTGCTGGGGTCTGTTGTGAAAGTGTTGGTCACAGCCACTCATTAATAGCTAGCCACACAAGGTGCTGATGTCCCGTCTCACTCAATCGAGTCGTTTCCTCAACGAACCGAGTCGTTCGGGCTTCTGTCTCAGCGAACCTAGTCGCGCGGTTGAGCGTGCTGGGGGCGCTGGATGGCTGTACCGGCCGGGGTGGATCACGCGGGGCCGTGCATCGAGTTGTCGTACGTGGACGCGGTGCAGGGGGGTCGTCGGCCTCCGCTGGGGGACTGTGGGACGGGCCGGTTCGAGCATGTCGAACCCGTGCGTACGTTTCGCTGGTCGCGCGGGGAGCGTCACTTCCCGGGCTGGTACTGGGCGACGACGACTGGACGGCACCTCGCCTTTGAGTCGTGGCTGGAGCGGGACCGGCTGCTGCTGATGGACTTCGGTCCGAGCGGCCCTGGCAGTACACCGGCGCCGCGGTCGAGGTCACCAACTGCCGGGTCGGGGTGTCGCTGGACCTGGCGTCCGCTAACGCGTCGGCCGCGGTGAACGCGGCGTCCGTTCCTGCCTAAAAGTGGGGATCCCACCTCGTCGACGGCCGACGCCCGCCCGCGCTCACAGCAGTCCGGGCCGCTGCCACTCGTCACCAAGGACGTGGTGGTCGAGGAAGTTCAGAAACGCCTCGTACCAGACCTGGATGTGGCCCGGGGAGAGGATCCAGTGGTTCTCGTCCGGGAAGTAGAGGTACTTCGCAGGCACCTCGAATCGCTGCAGATCCTGGAAGAGCGAGGCGCCCTGGCCGACCGGCACGCGGTAGTCCTTCGCGCCGTGGATGACCAGCATCGGCGTACGGATCTTCGCGGCGTCGAGGTACGGGGAGTGCGCCTCGTACCGCTCGGGCCGGGTCACCGGGTCCCCGAAGATGCACTGGAAGTACCAGGGCACGTCGGTGTCGCTCTGGAAGGACCGCAGGTCCCACAGGCCCGCGTGGCTCACGATCGCCTTGAACCTATCGGTGCTCGTGGCGACCCGGTTGGCCATGTAGCCGCCGTAGGAGCCGCCCCCGAGCGCGGTGCGCGCGGCATCGATGTCGTCACGCGCCTCGGTAGCGTCGGTCAGCGCCATCACGTCCGTGTACGGGACCCCGCCCCACTGCCCCCAGCCGCGTCGGTGGCCCTGCTGACCGTAGCCGGTCGACAGGGCCGGGTCGGGCAGCAGCACCGCGTAGCCGCGGGCCGCGAACGGCCACGGGTTCCACCGCCAGGTCCAGCCGTTCCAGCTGCCCTGCGGTCCGCCGTGCACGGCGACGAGCAGCGGCGCGGGGTTCTCGGCCGACGCGCCCTCAGGCAGCACGAGCCAGCCGCGCAGCCGGTACCCGTCCGCCGCGTTGGCGTGCACCTCGGTAAGGGTGCCCGGCAGCGCATCGAACGCACCGGGGGCGGGCAGCTCGACCGGCGTCTGGTCGGCGACGCCGGCCTCGAACCTGACCGGCCGCGGCGGCGAGTCGATCGCGTTGCGCAGCGCGTACAGCGTCCGCCCGTCGGGGGCCACGCAGAGCGAGCCGTACGCGCCCGAGGCGGTGAGCCGGGTCACGGTGCCGTCCGCGTCCCGCCGGAAGACGGGCGCGTGACCCTCCACATCGGCCACGAAGAAGAGGACGTCGTCGACCGTCGAACAGACGGCGCCGGCAGGCCAGTTGTCGAACCCGGGCAGCAAATCGACGGCCTCGCCGCCGTCCACGCCGACCCGGACGAGCGTCATGTCCATCGACTCGTCGTAAGTCGGCCACGTCATCCGCGAGCACACGACAGCCGAGCCGTCGTGCGTGAACACCGGTGCCTCGTAGAGGTGCTCCACGTCGCCCAGGACGAAGACCTCCTCGCCGGTGGCCGCGTGTGCCACCACCACGGCGGTGCGGTTCTCGGCGGGTACCCGGCCGGGTACGAACCGGGTGTAGGCCACTCGCGTCCCGTCGGGCGACAGCGCCACGTCCCCGGGGTGCTCGAGGCCGACGCCCTGCCTGCCGGCGTCGACCACGGCGCCCTCGGTCCCCGCGCGCACGAAGGTGTGCTGTTCCTCGGGGCCGAGATCGCGGTCCCAGGCGCGGGTCGGACCGGCCTCGTAGAGGATCGCGGTGACCTTCGCGTCCTTGCGCGCCGTGCGCAGCTTGCCGTGCGCGTCGGCGTCGGCGGCCCCGGGCAGCAGTCCGGCGGTGTGGGCCAGCGCGCCGGAGTCCCGGGCGACGGTGAACGCGGTGATCCCGCCCGGGTGCCGGGCCACGACGGCGGCCTCACCACGCCCGGGCAGCGCCCACAGCGCGGCACCCTCGTGCTTGTCCTCCTCACTGTCGTCCTTGCGTTCCGACAGGAAGTACAGCACCCCGTCCGGGCCGAACGCGGGCCCGGACTCGCCCTTCCCCGACCGGGTCAGGCGCAGCGCCTGGCGCTCCCCGGCCGGATCGATCTCCCACAGCCCGGACACGAACCTGGTCCGGTCCTCCGACAGCGTCTGCACGGTGGCGACGAGATGGCCACCGTCGGCGGACAGCGCAAGGGAGTTGACGCGAGGCTGGGCGAGGAACGCCGGCAGGTCGTGGAAGGCGGTCGTGCCACCGGGGATCGCAGACATGCGGACGATTCTTGCTCGCGAAGGAGGCGGTGAACAGCGGATTACAGGCGCCGCCCGCCCGGGCGCCTGCCGCCCTCCGGCCAAACGCAGAGATCCCGCCAGATCGAAGTGATCGGACTGGATCCCGTCAACCGCCTACGACTGACTCGTGAACGGCCCTCCGATCACAGCAACACGTCAGACCGCTGCACGCACCCGACGCTCACGAACGCCCCCTTCCAGGGGAGCGGCCCGCCTCCCAATTCCTGGCGTGCCTTCGCCCGTTCGGTGATGAGCGTGTGTCGAGCGGCGATGTCGGCTTGGTCCACAGCGGTAACCTCAGCCGAGCTGTTTCCAGTTGGTGCGGCATCGGCGAACACGGCGCGACGACACGAGCCCACGAGGTGGATCTTGCCGAGTTGGCATCGGACGAGTGGTCGGAGATGGAGGTCCAGACCGCTGAGGAGCATGCATTCATGGCGCTACTCCCGCCATGCGCGTGCTGCATCGAGTACACGCTGGGCCCCGACGGCGTCCGCCTCGAGGAGACCTTGCCGGCCGCAACGGCCGCCACCTTGCGTATCCTCACCATCGGCGAGTACGTCGAGGTCTCCGCCGACAACGTGTTCGTCCTCACGGCCCTGTGCTACTTCGGGCGCCCCGTCCCGTGGACAGCCGTCACCGAGGAACACGGCCGCACCATCCGGGTACGCCCGATCCGGCTGCCCGATCCCCGACGCGACGACGCATCGGCCATCTGGCCCGGCCCCTGAACGACCGGGGAGCAACGACGGGGGAGCAACGTCGGGGGCACGTTTCGCCTCACTGATCCGGCAACCCGGGGCGGGGACGGACGTCCGCGTCCCGGTCTCCGTGCTCGTCGAGCCGCCCGTGCCCTCCTCGGACGACGCGCCGATCCGGCCGCGCTGTCCCCCAGCGCATGAATCCGGCATGCGCTGGAAACGATAGGTGGGGTGCACACGCCTGCCTCAGGGCCGCGGCCGGAGGGAGCCGGCCGCGCCGGTGTCCGGGGTGGAGGACGAACGCAGGTGGCGGACCGCCTGGCCGGCTGTCCGGAGCCGACGCACGGAGGGGGCCGGAGCCATGGCAGGAGAACGGACGACGGTGACGGACGTCGAGCACCAGTCGCAGCGATCGGAGCACGCCTGGCGGATTCTGGACGCCGTCCGTGACTGGACCAAACACGCGGAGACCAAGGCGGCCACGACCCTGGCGGCCTCCGGAGTGGTCGGCGGCGTCCTGTACAGCCTGGTCACCGGGGGCGATGACCGCTCGCCCTGGTTCACCGTCGCGGTAGCGGTCTCCGCCCTCTGTTCGGTGTCTGCCGGCGTCACCGCGGGGCTGGTGCTGCTGCCCCGGCAGCGGCTGACCGGCAGCGCGCTGCCCACCAGCCTGTTGTTCTACCACCACATCACCCGCGAATGCGCTACGGGTCGTGACTACGGCGACCGGTTGAACGAGTTGCTGCGGGACGAGGACGCGTTGGTGACGGCCGTCGCCGACCAGATCTGGGCCATCGCGGTCGTGGCCGGCCGCAAGTACCGCTGGGTCGGCCGCAGTATCGCACTGCTGCTGCTCGCCGTGTTGGCCGTGGCGGTGGCGGCCGTTGTCAGCGCGGTCGGGTAACTGCGGCCCCGGCGCGAAGGAGTTCGGGCGGGAGCGTCCGTGAACCACGTGTACGGCGTGCGAACGCGAGGGGAGCCCCGCAACCGGACGCGCTGCCGTGCTCGCCCGTCCCACGCCGCAGGGCGTCCCCGGCGCGCAAACGCGCCACCCCGAACACCCGTCCCGCCGGGCGGCTTTCGCCTTTGTCGGTGAAGGCTGACGGAGAGCGGGGCGAGGCGGCACAGTGTGACGAGAAAGCTACAGTGAGCCAGCGCCGACGAGTTCGGCGGAAGGGGGCGTACATGTCCGGTGGGGCACCGATCGACGGCGAGTCCCGCGACGACGCCGTCGACGTTCTGAAGGATCTGATCGAGTGGGAACTCGCGCCGCAGCGCTGGGAGCAGGTCGACTCGATCGTCGACTCGCTGGCCGACGCCGTCGCACGGGGGGACGGCGACGCCCTGCGCGAGGCCACCGCCGAGCTGGAACTGACCGGGCCGGTACGGATCACCCGGATCGGCGCCAAGTCGGTGATCCCGGTTCCGGAGGAGACCCGGGACCGGGCCAACCACCTGGTGCACGCGCTCGGCCGCCAGCAGGAGCGGCAACAGCAGGAGCGGGCCGACGCCTCCTCGGACGGCCCGGGAGGTGACGGTGACGGCACGTCCGCTGGCTGACCAGGAACTCGTCGTCCACGTCTTCGCGCCGACCGACGGGCCGCACAGCAAGCGCGCCTACCACCAGATCCTCGGCGTCTGGGACCGGTGCCGGAACGTTCTGGGCATGGTCGACGAGATCCCGAGCACCGGCCTGCCGACCAGGCTGCCGCCGGACGCCGACGCGCTGAAGCCCGGGCGGCCCGCCGCGGCGATCGAGGACCGGACCGCCAACTACCAGGCCATCGTGCGTCGCGAACACGACGTGGTGAACCTGTCGATGGCGTTCGCCGCCCCGCTCGACACACCGTCCCGCCGTCTGCGCATCGGCTCCGCTTCGCCGCCCGGCTGGGTCGAGTTCGACCGCTGGTGGGACGAGCTCGCCGCAGCGGGCACGGACGCGCTGCTCGGCGTCGTGCGTGTCTGCCAGGCGAAGTTCGCCGGCCGGCCGATCCCACCGCTCGACGAGATCGCCCACGAGGTGCGCGCGGTGCTGCCCGGCGCCGACCACGTCCCGTACTGGTGGCAGCGAGGCTGGACCACCGAGGACGGGTTCGCCGTATGGGAGGTGTCGCCGGACGACGGACAGGCCGGACGGCGGCGCGTCGTGGTGATCGCCCCCGAGGACCGGGACGCCGAGCTGAGTGCTTGGACATGGAGTCAGGGCGATCCGGCGCTGCCGCCGCTGGGCCGCTACCTGATGCACGCGGCGAAACTCCGCTACCAGGCCCGGGTACGGGGGGACGGCGAACAGCTCAGGCGTCTCATCGACGGGGCGAACGACCACGTCGCGCAAGTACGGGCGGCACTGGAGCGCGAGTCGTCCGATCCGGCCGCCCTGCTCGGGCTGCGGCTGGACGAGGCCGACCTGACGTCCGCTGCGAGGGACGTGCGCACCATGCGGCGCACCGTGCAGATCGCGGCGGACAATATGGCCGACGCGCTCGCCGCACCGTTCGGCAGCGACCGGCGGCTCTCCGACTGGCTGGCCGGCCAACTGGGCGACGACGCGGAGTACCTGGAGGCGGCGCGCGAGACGGCACGGGAGTTCGGCCGGCTCGCCCGGCAGGGCCCCATCGACATGGGGCGGGCACAGCCGGACACCCCTGCTCCGCCCCCGGTGGACCGTGCCCGCCGGCCGGAGACCCCGCCCACCGCACAGCGCGGCACGCCAGGCCGCATCAGCGCGCGCATGGGCTTCGCCGTGGACATCGAGCGCTACAGCAGCCGTACCTCCCCCGAGAAGACCTCGGTGCAGGAGCGCCTCGCCGCCCTGGTGCGGGAGGTTCTCGACGACCTGCACTGCCCTCTGGAGAGGACCGACCGGCAGGAGACCGGTGACGGGATGAACGTCTTCCTCCCGGGGGACGTGGAACTGCACCGGGCGCTTCCCCGGCTGCTCGTGTCCTGGCATGAACACCTGGCGGCGGACAACGCCCGCTTCCGCGACCGTATGCGGCTGCGTCTCTCCACGGCCTTCGGGCCGGTCGGGCTCGCGGCGCTCGGCTTCTCCGGGGCCACGATCGTGGAGGTCAGCCGACTGCTGAACAGCGACGTGCTGCGCGACGCCCTGACCGATCACCCCGAAGCCGACCTCGCCGTGCTGGTCTCCGACCAGTTGTACGAGTACGTCGTCGGCGAGGGATATCCGGGGCTGGACGCGCGGCATTTCGAGCGGTGCCCGGTCAAGGTCAAGGAGTTCCAGGCGCAGGCCTGGCTGTGGATCCCGAGATGACGCCCAGGTGTCGCGGCACGTCAGACGCCGACGTGGACGTGCGCGGCCCAGACGCTCGGATGGTCGGGCATCCGCCGTCGCGCATGGTGCACCGCCCCGTGCAGCGCGGGCGCGGCCGCCTCGGCGGCGAGTCCGCCGCCGGCGCCGACTTCCTGGTAGAAGTCACGGGTGATCCGGCCGGCCGGGTGGTCGTCGACGGGCCACAGGGTTCCCACCACGTGCCGGTAGCCCGCCAGGTGGAACGCGGAGGTGATGTGGATGCCCTCGTCCGGGAGCAGCGCCGCCCCCTGCGCCGTCGAACAGGCCGACAGGTACGCGACCTTGGCGCCGTCCAGCCGTGCCGCGACGATGTCCGACACCCGCAGCGGCGCGTCGTCGTGGTCGCCCAGCACCAGCGCGCTGCGCGAGGGGTAGGCGGTGTCGGTGGTGGCGTGACAGGCGAAGTGCGCCCAGCTGTGGTGCGCCAGCGCGGCGAGGACCCGGTCCCGTGTGGCCGCCGCCTGCGTCATGGCCGTCGTGGCCACCGGCAGGCGGCCGAGACGTTCGGCCTCCCGGCGGGTGGCGGGCAGCGCGCCGTGCCCCGGCACGCCCGACGCGGAGACGACCAGCAGACGGTCCTCGCCCGGCTGCCGCGGGCGACCGGCGAACGACAGGCTGCGCAGGGTCGGGCTGTAGGAGGACACCACGAGGTCGAGCGCTCCGCCCTCCTCCGCGCGCCCGTCCGCGTCCATGGGTTGCGCGGCGTGCAACGGCAGGAAGGACAGCAGGCCGGTCGGGATCCACCAGACGCGGGGCCGCCGGCCGGGATCAGCGGTCACGGGTACGTCCAGGTGGCGCAGGACCGGTCCCGTCACCGCGTCCCACAGCCAGCCGAGCACGGCCAGGACGCGCTGTTCCTCCCTCCTGCGTGCGCCGCGGTCGGCGGTGTCCTGGTTCCTGATGGCCTCGAGGGTGGTGAGAAGTGCCGACACCTGGGCGCGGACCGCTTGCGGCGTCGCGAGCGGCAAAGGGACTCGGGACGGACGACGGCCACCGGCCACGACCAGGGCGTCCGAGCCCAGTTCGCTCAGGTTGACCAGGATCGCGGGCCCGGCGCCCGGCGGCGGCGCCAACTCGTCGAGGGCGGGCGGGGCGAGGAAGGTCTCGAAGCCGCGCAGCGCGCGGATCGCCCGAAGGACGGAGTCGAAGGCATCGGCCAGCTCTCTGCGTTCCCGGACGGCACCGGCACGATCCAGGCCGGGCGTTGCGCCGTCCAGGCCGCGGCACACGTCGTCGAAACGGTCGGCGAGGCCGGCATCGCGGCGGCGCAGGGCCGTGAGGTCGGCGCGGGCGTCCAGAGCCTGCCCGAGCAGGACGCCACGTCCCTGCTCCAGCAGGGTGACCGCCCGCCGGAGGTCACCGAGGCGGATGGCGCAGGCCGCGGCGTCGGAGGCGAGCTCGGTGTGCTCGGCCAGTTCCCGCTCCTGGTCCTCTCGGCCCAGTTCCCTGGGCGCACGCAGCCCGAGCTGCCCCACGGCCAGTTCCAGGCCCTGGACGGCGGTGCCGAAGTCGCCGCGCTCGGCCGCCACACGCCCCCAGGCGGCGGCGGTCGCCACCCGCACCCGGGTGCGCGCGGTGGGCAGCTCGGCCGCCTCCCGGAAGGCGCTCACCGCACGGGTGGCGAGGTCCGCCGGCGCCGCCGGGCCCCCGGCCCCGGCGTACTCGTACAGCACCCCGCCGAGATTGGACAGGAAGACCGCGCGCTGCGGGTGATCGGCGGGGCTCTTGTCCAGGGCCTGGCGGAAGACCGCCGCGGACTCCTCCGCGTCGGCGGGGTCCCGGTGCAACCGGAACCGGGCCCGCAGTGCCGCGCCGAGGTTGGACAGGTGCCCGGCCGGCGTCACGCGGTCGGACCGGCGAGGCCGAACGGCCCCTCGGCCGGCGGTCACGGCCAGGTCGAGGTCCGACGCGGTCCCGCCCTCCTCGAAGCGCAGCCGGGCCGCCACGCACAGGTTGGCCAGCCGGCCCGCCAGGGCGGGATCGTCCTCGCCGGTGTTGTCGATCGCCCGTTCCAACGCCCTGATCGCCGCGTCGAGATCCCCGGGATCACCGCTGATGCCGAAACGGGTCACATGGGCGGTACCGAGATTGGTGAGACGGACCGCCAGCGCTGGGTCGCGTGCGTCCGTGGCCTCCACCGCGGCCGCGCCGACCTCGATGGCCTCGCGCAGATCCGCGCTGTCACCGGTGGCCTCGCAGCGGATCTGCAACGCGGTCCCCAGATTCGACAGGATGGCCGCACGGGACGGACTGCCGTCGGGCGCGGCCTTCACCGCTCGGCGGCCCAGGTCCACGGCCCGGTCCAGGGCGGAGCGTTCGTGGGTGCGTTCGAACCACGTCTGATGGGTGCCCGCGAGGTTCGACAGCACGGACGCCGCATCGGGGTAGCGGTCCGGCATCGCGTCCACGGCCCGCTGTCCGACGAGGGCCGCGCGCCGGACGTCGGCGAGGTCGCCGGCAGCCTCGAACCGTACGCGCAGGCACAGCCCGAGGTTGTTCAGCGTCACGACGCGCAGCACCGGTTCGGTGTGGCCCTGTGCGTCCACGGCCTCGCCCAGCCGGACGGCTTCGTCCAACGCGGCGTCGTCCCCGGTCCGTTCGGCCAGCACACGCAAGGAGTCGGCGAGGTTCACCATGGCTGCCGCCCGGTCCGGGCCGCCCTCGCCAGAGACGTCGAGCGCCGCCCGACCGGCCCGCGCCGCGCGCCGCAGGTCGTCGAGCTCCCCGGTCCAGGCGTATCGGGTCTTCAACGCCACGTCCAGGGCCGACAGTGCGGCAGCGCGTGTCCTCGCGGAGCCGCCCGTGGCGTCGGCGCAGCGTTCGAGCAGTTCCACGGCACGCGACAGCAGGCGTTCGTCACGTCGCCCGCGGGCCTGCTCCAGAAGATCGACGGCCTCCTCGTACAGCGCGCGCAGGACGTCCTGTGGAACCCCGACTCCGTCAGACGGCATGCGACGTACCCCCCTCGCTCGCGGCACCGGCCCCGCACCCTGTCTGTGGTATCCAACTCGTCCCATGTTCATCCCTCCGACGGCCCATACGGCCGTCTCGCGCGCGATTGCCGGAATCGGACGGACAGGACCGACTGACCACCGCACCCTCACAGGAGCAGCCATCGACACCGGAGAGCACCGGACGAGCGAGGACGAGCGCATCGACGTACTGCGCCGCAAGCTGCAACGATCCCTCGAAGGCGACGAGGACGGCCTCCTCGCCTCCGCGGTCGGGCGTCGCCTCGCCGAACTGGAGGAGCGGCTGCGGCGGCGCGGACCCGCCCGTGGCGCCGGGCCGAGCGCCCTCGCCGCAGCCGTCGCCACCGCGCGTTGGCGCCGCTGTCTGCAGCTGCCGACCGAGTCCGCCGCGGAGGAACTGGACGCCGCCGTCCGCATGTTCGGGCGGGCCGTCGCGGCACTGAGCGCACGGCACCCGCAGCGAGCCGTGCTGCTGACCGACCTGGGGCTGGCACTGCGCTCGAGGTACGAGTGGGGCGGAGACGTCCAGGACCTCGACGAGGCGGTACGCGCCGGCCGGGCCTCCGTGCGGGCGACCCCCGCCGACCACCCCGACCGTGCCCTGCACCTGTCCACCCTCGCCAACTCCCTGCACACCCGCTTCGAACGCAGCGGAGCCCCGGCCGACATCGACGCAGCCGTTCGCTGCGCCAGGGCGGCCGTGCGCGCCGTCCCCGAACCTCACCCCGACCACGCCCTCTACCTGTCCAATCTGGGCAACGCACTTCGCGCCCGTTTCGAACGGTCCGCGGACCCCGGTGACCTCGACGAAGCGATCCGCACCGGGCGGGCCGCACTGCACCGCGCCCCGCCGGACGACCCGGACCGGCCCATGTTCTCCGGCAACCTCGCACTGGCCCTGCGCGTCCGCTACGAGCAGACGTCCGACGCGGCAGTCCTTCAGGAGGCGATCGCGCTGGCACGCTCCTGCGTTCGGGACACCGACGCAGCGGACCCCCACCACGCGATGTACCTGTCGAACCTCGGCGGCGCCCTGCGGGCCAGGTACGACCGCGGCGGTGCGCTCACGGACCTGGACGAGGCGATCGCCGTCGGGCGCAGCGCCGTCGCCACCGCGCGGGACGACCCGGACATCGCCATGTACTGGTCGAACCTGGGGCTCGCTCTGAGAACGCGGTATGAGCGCCGCGGGTCGGTCCCCGACCTCGAGGAGGCCGTCCGCGCCTCGCGAGCAGCCGTCGAGGCCGCCGCCGACGACTGCCCCGAGGCCGCGATCTACCTGTCCAATCTCGGGATCGCGCTGCGGACCAGGCATGAACACAGCGGTGACGCCGACGACCTGGACGAAGCCGTCCAGCTCACGCGCGGCGCGCTGGAGCACACCCCCGACGATCACCCCGACCGGATGCTGTACCTGGCGAACCTGGCCACGGCCCTGCGGGTGCGCTACGAGCGCACCGCCGACCGGGACGACCTCGAAGAGGCCGTGCGAGCCGGTCGCAGCGCGGCGGCCGACACCACCGTTGCACGCGCCGACCGAGCTTTCCGCAAGTCCGCGCTCGGCATGGCGCTGCGTCTGCGGTTCGAGTCGACCGGCGACGAGGAGGCCCTCGACGAGGCCGTTCGAACGGAACGCTCGGCGGTGCGCGACGCCCCGGCCGACCACCCCCAGCGGGCCGGATACCTGGCCAACCTGGCCCTCACCCTGCGGATCAGGTACGAGCGCAACCAGGTGCGCCGGGACCTGGAGGAAGCCGTGACCGCCGCCCGCGAGGCGGTGCGGCTCACTACGTCGGACACCCCCGTCCACGCCTCCTGTCTCGACACCCTCGGCACCTCCCTGCAGGTCATGTACGAACTCACCGGCGACCGAGGTCACCTGCGCGAGGCGGTCCTGACCGGACAGGCGGCGGTCCGGCACACGCCCGTGGACCATCTCGACCGCCCCATGTACCTCTCCAACCACGGGCTCGCCCTGCACATGAGCTACGAAGCAGGACATGACGAACGCGACGGCCTGGCGGCCGTCGACACGGCCCGTGAAGCGGTGGCCACCAGCCAGGCCCGCGACCCGAACCGCCCCGCCTACCTCTGCGACCTGGCTCTCGCCCTGCAGAGCAGATTCGACGTCGGCGGCGACGCGGCCGCCCTGGACGAGGCGATCGAGGTGGCCCGTGCCGCCGTCGCGGCGGTCCCCGTGAGTCACCCGGATCACGGCACCTACCTGGCCAACCTCGGCACCATGCTCCATACCCGGTACGAGCGCGACGGCGCGGACCGCGACGGGCAGGAGGCGGTGAAGTGCGCACGGGAGGCGGCCCAGAGCCCGACCACCTCGTTGGACACCCGGATCGGCTCGGCGCATCAGTGGGGCCGCCGCGCCTGGGAAGCGGGGGACGTGCGGGAGGCGAGCCGGGGGTACGACGCGGCGGTCGCACTGCTGCCCGCGCTCGCCTGGCAAGGTCTGGACCGCGCGACCCAGGAGCACGCTCTGGCCCGGTGGAGCGGCCTCGTCTCGGACGCCGTCGCTGCAGCGGTCGCGGCCGGAGATCCCTCCCGCGCGGTGGAACTCGCCGAGCACGGACGGTCGTTGCTGTGGGCCCAGACCCTGCGCCTGCGCAGCGATCTCACCAGCCTCGCCGAGGCCTCCCCGGAACTCTCCCGCCGCATGTCGGAGATCCGCCGCCAACTCGACCACCCGGCAGCCTGGTCGAGCCGCCGGCCCGCCTCCGAAGCCCGCGGAGACGCACTGGTGGGCGAGGCGCTGGAGCAGAGGCGTCGACTGGCCCGGGCATGGGACGAACTCGTCGACCGCGTCCGCGCACTGGACGGATGCGAACGGTTCCTCGCCCCCACCCCTTTCGACGAGCTGCGCACGGCCGCACGCGACGGCGCCGTGGTCATCGTCAACAGCAGCAGACTCGGTTGCTGCGCCCTTCTGCTCACCTCGGACGACCGGCAGCCACGCGTGGTGCGGCTGCCCGACATGGACCACGCCGAAGCGCTACGCCGGGCCAACCTGTGCCTCGCCTCAACCGCCGGCGCGCCACCCGACGCGGACACCGGGCGGATGGACGGACGAGAGGCCATGCTCGATGTGCTGGACTGGCTGTGGACGACTGTCGGCCGCCCCGTCCTTGACCTCCTCGGCCATACGGGTTCCCCCGCGACGACCTGGCCACGTGTGTGGTGGTGCCCCCTCGGCGTCCTGGCCTTCCTGCCGCTGCACGCCGCCGGCGCCCGGGAGAACGCCGAGCCCGACGCCTGCGTCCTCGCACGGGTCGTGTCGTCCTACATCCCCACGATCGGCGCCCTCCTGCGCGCCCGCGACGGCGTGCGAGAGACACGACCCGATCACCTGGTGGTGGCGTTGCCGCACACGCCCGGCCTGGGCCGGCTGCCCGCCGTGCCCCGGGAGGTCGCCGCCCTCGCCCGCAGGGTGCGTCCCCCCGCACGAGCCGTGCACCTGACCGGCGAACAGGCGACCCACCAGACGATCAAGAGGCACCTGCCCGACTTCCCCTGGGTGCACCTCGCCTGCCATGCGGCCCAGAACGGCGACAACCCCGCGGAGAGCGCGCTCTTCCCATGGGACTGGCAGCAGCACCCCCTGACGATTGCGGAGTTGGTCGACCTGCGGCTGCCCCGCACCGAACTCGCCTTTCTGTCCGCATGCCAGACGTCCGCGGGCAGCGCGCGCCTGACGGAGGAGTCGGTTCATCTGGCTGCCGCCATGCAGGTGATCGGCTACCGCCATGTGATCGCCACCCTGTGGCCCACCGTCGATCCGGTCACCCCCAGACTCGTCGACCTCGTGTACGCCGGGCTGCTGGGGGAGGGGCGGGCGGACGCGGACTGGGCGTCCGAGGCACTGCATCACGCGGTGACGGCGATCCGCGCACGGTACCCGGACGACCCGCGGGGCTGGGCCTGCCACATCCATCTCGGGGCGTGACCGACGGACTGCCGGCCGCGCTCAGCAACCCGTGTGCACATACGGCGCCCACACGGCGGGAGACATGGCGTAGCGGGCCCGAAGGCCGCGCATGATGACATGCAGTGCACGGCCGGCGTGGCGCACGTCGACCCCGGACCCATAACCCCGCACGGAACGGTAGAACTGGTCCGTCAACCGGACCGACGCCAGGTCGGCGGCTTCCCACAGCGCGCCGATCACCTGCGGATAGCCGGCCACCTGAAAAGCCGACGCCAAGTGGATCGCCTCGTCCGGCAGCCGGTCGGTACGGGCGGTGTGACAGGCGAGGAGCACGGCGAGCTGCGCGTGCGGCAGCCGCTGCCGGGAGATCTCGGCGACCGTGAGGGAACCTCCCGTGAGCGACAGACGGCTCGCGGCCGGATTCCCGGCGTCGCTCACACCATGGCAGGCGAAGTGCACGAGAGCCGCCGCCGGCAGTTGGGCGAGCACCCGGGCCGGGGTCGCGTCGGGACCGTCCAGGGTGCGCAGACCCGCCAGCACGCGGGCGACCGAGGCGACTTCCCTGGCGGACGCACCGGAAGCACCACCGTCACCGGTCGGCTGTGCCACCGCCAGGTACGCGCCCCGAACGTTGCCGTGCGCCGCTGCCTGACGGGCGTGACGCAGCGCCCTGATGCCCGGGGTGTACGAGGAGGCGACCCGGTCCAGTACCGACCGCCGCTCCGTGAGCCGGCTCTTGCGCTGGTATCCGGCGGCGTGCAGCGGCAGATGGGCCAGTGGGCCGGAGGCCGACCACCACAGTCGCGGGATCGCCTGCCGGGGCGTGTCGTCGGGCAGCGGCGCGGTGAACCCCGCCGCGTCGAGAACCGGCTCGGCCACGGTGTCCCACAGCCACTCCAGCGTGCTGAAGACGACCTCCCGCGCGTGCTGCTGCTCGCGAGGCGAGTCCCGGTCCCTGCCGACCGCCGCCAGGAACTCCTGTGCTGTGTCGGCCAGGCGTCCTTCGGTCACATCGAGCGGCACGTGCCTGACGCCCCGCGCGGTGACCACGAGCGCGTCGCAGCGCAGCGGATCGACGTTGATCATGACGATGGGCCCCTGCGCGGCTTCGTCCAGCAGCTGCCGCTCGGTCGGCGGCAGCAGAAACCGCTCGAACCCGGGGCGTTCACGGATCTCCGTCAGCAGCAGCCGCCATTCCTCGGCCACGGCGTGCTGTTCCCGCACCCGTGCGGACTCCTCGGGCGCGCCGCCGCCCTCCGCGCGCAGCATCCGTTCGCTGACGTCGGTGAACCGTGCGGCCGCCTCGGGGAGGGCCGCGACCAGGTCCGAGATGTCGGTGCGGGTCTCCAGGTCCTGGGCCATGAGCACGGCCCGCCCCTGTTCCAGCAGCGTCAGCGCCTGCTCGGTCCGGCCCGCCGCGAGGGCCACGGCGCACCCCGTGCGGCCGAGACTGGTCCCCGTGATCTGATCAGGCAGGCCCGCGCTGCCCTGCTGGGGTGTGGCCATGAGGTAGGGGCGGCCCATCATCGCGGTGCGCAGGGCCTCCTGGCGGCCGTCTCGGTCGAGGGCGCGGGACGTCAACAGGGGCAGCACGTCCAGGGCGACGGCGGCGGCGTCGGCGGCCTGGTCCCATCTGCGGCCCGCCAGGGCGCGGCCGAGGGCCAGCCGCGCGTTCTCGAACCGCGCCGCCGGCGGCAGCGACTGCTCCGACGCCGGGTCCCAGCGCTCGTCGGCCGCCTCGAACGCGGTGTTGTCGGCCCGCACATAGGCGTCGGTGGCGAGCACCGCGCGGTGGACCTGGTCGAACGCCGGGCGCAGACGGTCGCGCAACGACTCCTCCCCGGGAGCGGCCGCCTGCTGCGGCAACGCCTCCAGCCACCGGGACACGTCCTGCATGACGCGTACCGCATCCGCCGACCTCGCCGGGTCGCGCAACAGCCCCGACAGGTCGGAGAGCGCGTGCGCGTAGGGGATCGAGACGCCCAGCCAGGGAAGCGAGCCCTCGGACAGGTGATTCCTGGCCCACGACAGCGCGCTCACAGCCCGGTCGACGGTGGCGCTGTGCCGGCACAGCGTGCCGTACATGTGCCGATAGCCCTCCACCGCGCACAACAGGTCGACGTAGTGGGGGCTGGTGCGAGGCAGGTCCGCCAGCAGCTCGTCACCGCTCCTGACCGCCCGCTCCAGCTCCGCCGGGTCGTTGCGGAGGGTAAAGCCGGCGACCAGGATGTGAACCAGCACGGAAGCCAGCCAGCCGCGTGCGGCGTCCGGGCCGGGTTGCGCGAGCCGCGCCCGCAACTGCTCCTCGGCGAGTGCGAGAAGCCGCGGATCCACGGGAGTGCCGTCGGCCGCCGCCATGCTGCGCCACACGGCGGCCGCGTCCGGCGGCAGCTCGGCGAGCGGCGGCGCCGCGAAGCCGTGGGTCTCGGCGACCGGAGCGGCAGTCGTGTCGGGGGCCGGGGCGGGGACGGCGTCCGGACCCGGGGGCCATGTCGGCTCCGCGTCCGCCACGGACGCCGGTCCTGCAGCGAACGGGACGTCATGGCCGGCGGCAGCCTGCCCCGCCTCTCCCGGCTGTGTCCCCGATCCGGGGGACGTGTAGCCGGGCGCCGCCAACGGGCCGTCCAACTGCAATGGAGGCAGTTCCGTGACGATGTTGCCGTACAGCGGCTTCAGATCGCGGGCCAGCCCGCTGACGTTGAACGGCACGGCTCGCATCAACCGCACCAGCTTCGCCGCGGCTTCGCGCTTGTGGGCGAGGTGCGGCAGCAGCGGATGGCCGCGGGGCAAGTCCCGCTCCAGCGCCGCCCACAGTTCGTCCGAGCGCGTCACGTCCTGCGGCGACCAGGCCAGGAAGCCCCGGGCGCCCAGCATAGACGCCATGTTGACGCTGTACATACCGCGGTCGTCCGGCGGCCCCTCGGCGCGGAACGCCTCGAGGTGTTCGATCGCCTCGTCGACGGTGGCCAGTTCAAGGCGGTCGGTCGCGGCCGCCATCAGGGCGATCGCCAGGACGAAGTGCGCGGTCGCGGCTTCGTACCGGTCGTAGGGGGCGCCGTGTCCACGGGCACGGTCCACGGCCTCCACGGCGAGGCGGCCCGCGCGGACCGCGGTCTCCACGACCGAGTGGTCCTGGAGGTGCAGACGGAACCAGGCGACCCCGGCGTAGGCGGCCGTTCGCCCCACCGTCCCCGCGTCGATGTGGTCGGGCGTGACCGCGGCGAGCGCGGCACGTGCCCGCGCCCAGGCGTCCGTGAGCGCCGCGGTGTTCCCGGACTCGTATCGCTGGTAGGCGGCCTGGGCCAGTCGGGCCAGCAGCGTGGCCCGGCTGAGATCGTCCTGCGGCAGCATGGCGACGAGTCGCTCGGCGGCCTGTTCGATCGGGGGCACCGCTGCGAAGTGGTCGGGCGGGGGAAGGTCCGGGTAGGTGGCCGCGACCGCCACCGGATCGTCCGCCGCGCGGCGCTGGGTCTGGGCGGCGAGACGATGACGCACTTCCTGGGTCAGCCGGTAGTCCCCGTACAGGGCCGAGAGGGTGTGTTCCGCCAGCCACAAATGCAGCGTCCACCGGGCGCGTTCGGGATGGTCCTGGGCGCCGGTGTCCAAGGCCAGACCCATCAGGGCGACGGCGGCAGCCGCCGCACCCCGGCCGTCACCGTTCCACGCGGCGCGCAGCAGGCCGGCGGTGGGCGCGAGCCAGTCGCACGGATCGTCGCCCGTGGACGCCAGCACCCGGTCGACCTCCGGCGACCGGCCCACGTCGAAACGGGCCAACATACGATTCACGACCACGTCTGATTCCGGCACGCAGACCAGTCTGCTCGAATTGCCGTCTCGCGGAGGGCAGTTGACAGGATGTGACACGTGTCGGCCCGGCCGGGCGATTCTTCGGCGGGGCCGGCCCACGTGTCCGACGGCTCTGCTCACCCGCCGTGGCAAGGGACGGTGGTCGTACCGCAGGCCGGGCTGGGTGACGGAACAATCGCGGTGCGGCGCTGGAGGGCGCCGCAGGCGAGGCGTTGATCGGCACGCCGAGTACGGGGTGCTCGGCACCCGGTGGATCTACGACGGCGTCCACGACCCGGTGGTGATGGCGCAGTTGCGCGCGCTCGTGCGCGGCGAGGCGCTGCCGCAGCACCAGAGCAGGAGCGACGCCCCCGACCCACCGTCACCGTGCACGCAACCGGCCCTGACGACGGGCTAGACGTTCAGGTCAACCGTCTCCTGGTGCCGGCGGAGGCCTCTCAGTGGCCGCCCGTGGGCGTTGTCGGCGGGTGGACCTGGCCGGACGGAACGGCTGCACGGGGCGTCCCGGCGACGCTGGCACCCTGAGGGGCCGCGGAGAGGGGTGGGCGCGCAGTCATGGTCGGCGGGTTGGGCCGTTCGTCCCAGGGGGGAGCGATCGCCGGCGGCGTCGTGTGCGAGCGCACCGGACCACCGCCCGGACAGCGCCGACTGTTCCCCTTCAGCGTCCCAGACCCTGCCGCGCCGCTGTGCGCAACGCTGCGACGACGGCCGTGGTCGTCGGGTTCGCGGTCTGGGTGTGACGACTCGCGGCGAACAGGAGGCGTGTGATCGGCTGGCCCTCGATGGGAGCAGTGCGGATGCCGGGTGCGGTGGGGTCGATGGCCGTGCGGGGAATGAGCGCGGTGGCGAGGCCGGTCCTTGCGAGGGTGAGCTGGGCGGCGATGTCGGCGGTGATGTAGCGCGGCGCGAGGGCGAAGCCGGCGTGGTGGCAGGCCTGCAGGATGGCCTGTCCGCACTCCGTGGTCGGCGGCGGCACGGCGAGAGTGTGCGTGGCCAGTTCCCGCAGGGCGACGGGCCGCTCATCGGCTTGGCCGGCTGCGGTGACCACGAGCAGCGGGTCGTCGAGCAGCGCCGAGACCTCGACTCCCCGGGGTGTCGCATCGGGCAGGTGGTGATACCGCTGTCCCAGCACGACGTCGACGGCGCCGAGCGTGAGTTCCCGCAGTTGCGCCTGGTCGGTGACCAGGCATGTCACGGTGAGCTGCGGGTGGTGTGAGCCCAGTGCGGTCAGTGCGGGGGCCACGATCGCCGCGACGGTCGACGGCAACGCGGCGAGTGTGGCGGTGGCGCCGACTGTGCCCTTGACCGCTGCGACGGCGCATTCGGCTTCTCCTACGGCGGCGATGATCCGCTCGGCGTGTTCGAGGAGCACCTGGCCCGCCTCCGTCAGGGCCACGGTTCGTCCGTCGGGGCGCAGCAGGTCGACTCCCACGTCGTGCCGCAGCGCGGACAGTTGCTGGGACACGGCGCCGGGAGACAGCGCCAGTGACTGGGCGGCCGCGGCGATGGAACCGCGGGCGGCGACGGTCTTGAGCATGTGCAGACGGCGGATATCCAACATGACTCGATAGATTAGCTAAAGAGTCCCATCAGAAATCATCCCCTTGACCTGCCGAGTCCCCAGGGGTGATCTTCAGCGCATGGAAATCCTCGACTGCATCGCCGCGGTTGCCCGGCCCATCCACGATTTCGGCGACGAGTTCATGTCCGACGAGACGACCGCCGCCGTCGGGCTGAGTGCCGGATTCGTCCCCGGCCGCGGCTTCTACTGCCGCGGACGGTTCGGAGTGCTCGGCGAGACACCGGCCTCGGTGGTCCAAGCGGTACAAGGCTTCCTCGGCCCCCACCTCGTCACCACGGGCTGGCTGGCGGGGCGGCCCGTCATGCCGGCGGAGGAAGCCGCCGCCTGCTACGGACGAGCCGTCCGGACGTGGGGGCGCGCCCACATCCCCGGCGACGCCGACGTGGAGCACTTCAACCGCCTGGCTCAGCAGCTGATCGACGCCGCCGACGCCGACGCCCTTCCCCTGTTCGCCGGCTGGCGCGCGCAGCCCTGCCCGGGCGACGACCCGGTGGGCTCGGCCATGCAGCGCATACACGTGCTACGGGAACACCGTGGGGCCTGTCATCTCGCGGCGGTGCGCCTGTGTGGGCTGAGCGCCCAGGCGGCCATGGTCATCAACCTCGGCGTCCAGCAGGCAACCCACTACGGCTGGCATGCGCCACGTCCCGTTGCCGCGACCCAGATCCGCCGGTGGCAGCGTGCCGGGCGACTCACCGACGAACTGCAGGCGCCGCTGTACGCCACACTGACCGACCGGCAACGCGCCGAATTCGCGCAGCTCGTCAACGCGTTGACCGCCCGCTGATCCCGTGACCGCTTCACCGGGGCGGTCTGAGTGCCGTGCCCGTCGGCGCCGCAGCGGGACGGAGCCGGTGGTCGCCCGCGAGGTGCTGGCACTGATCGCCGAAGGCAGGTCCAACGGCGCGATCGCCAAGGAGCTGGTGGTTTCCGAAGCGGCGATCGGCGAGCACATCGGCAACATCCTCACCGCTGGACCTGCCTCCGACGGACAAGACGCATCGCAGGGTCCTGGCCGTCTTCGCTTACCTGCGAGCCTGACCCGCCGAGGGTACCGAGCCGCCTGGCGGACATCAGCAGCAAGGTACGGCGGCGACAAGTACGTCCGCGCCGCGGGGGCTATGTCACGGCCCGCCGAGCCCTGCGCATCGCTCGTGCATCCCGTCGCCGCGACGACAACTCCGGCCAGTGCCGCACATGCTGGCATGCGCAGTGAACCCGACCCAATCCGTCCGCAGGCTCTGGTCACAGGACGTAACACTAACGTTAACGATCAACAGCTGACGAGCTCACGGATGAGAAACACGCACTCAAGGCCATCGGCAGACCTGGCCGATCTTGGTAGATAAAGAACAAGCTCACCGTGGTCGGATCTTCACTGCCATACGTCCGGGTGGTTTACCCAGTGCATCCGCCGATCTACCGTAAGCACCCCATTATGCTCACCGTGTATCTATTTGGCCGCCCTAAGTGACAGGGGGAGAGGGGATGCGCGCGGCTCCGCAGGGCGGCTGGCGATTCGCGCCTCCCCTTTCTGGCCATCAAGCATAAACGTGAGGAGATCTCTGTGAATTCCATGCTGAAGAAGGCACTCGCTTCCCTCTCGGCAGGGGCAGTAATGGCCCTCGGTATCGTTTCTGTAGCGGCCTCACCTGCATCTGCTGTCGAGCGATGCGAGCACCAATCCACTCGCTATGACCGGACAGAGTACTTCACTGACTTCGACTTCTGTATCCAGGCAGATGAGGGCGAGGTGAAGGTTTCGATCGAGAACTTCACCTGCTTCGAGAGGGGTGCGCGTTTTAGGGAATTCCCCAATCCCTGTAAAGTCACCGGAGGTATGGTCCAGACACTGAAGAACGGAATCAGTAGCTACAACAGCCCGATGCCGCTCGGGTACACCAACGACCTCCCTAGGCATTGGGAGGCAAGCCTTCCGGGGTGCGAAGACGGAGACTTCGTCAAGGCATTCATTGACGATCTTCAGGTCTCCTACGAGTATGGCGATATCGCCGGGAACAGGTGGTGGCACGATGTCGCCTATCAGACGCCCTTCGTTAACGGCGGCGTCCGCTGCTGAACCGATTGCTCGAGCCCGGTATGCAGGGGCAGACCTGAACCGCCTCCACGCGGGTTCCCTGCCTGAGCGTTTTCCATCGTCAGTCTGATCTCGCCATATGCAGGCAGAGGGCGGCTTGGACGAGACCTCGTTCGGAACACCGTTCGAAGATCTGTGCGGAGCATGTGGCGCGATTGCTCACGGCGGCGCGGACGCCGTCATGGGCCCCGGGTGGGCCCGGGCCCCTCGCGTCTTCCCGGCGGGGGACTGATTCTGCTGCGGGTCGTTGAGGGCTGGTCGCGCACACGCGGCGGTAGCCGCAGATCGAAACAGCCCCGCGTCCCTTCCGGGGCGGCGTGCCGTCCGCCGCTTACTCCCCAGGGAGTAATCCGCAGCCGCCGTCACCCCCGGCAGTACGCGTCGCCTCGCCCTCCCGCCCGACGAAAGCCGTGGTTCTCACCGGAAGTCTGGGGACCGAAGCAGACGTCACCCGGAGGGAGATCGGTCGATGAGGGCCGGAGAGACAACCGCTACGACGAGGCTGGGGCCGGGGCGCGGGCGAGCCGTTCCATGGGCGGTGCTCGGGCTGTGGATTGCGGTGATCGCGCTCGTCGGGCCGTTCGCGGCGAAGCTCGCCGACGTGCAGCACGACAAGGTCACCGACTACCTGCCGGCGAGCGCGGACTCGACGCAAGCGGCGAAGATCGAGGAGAAGTTGCCCGGTGGCGAGACCACCGAGATGGTGCTCGTCTACCACCGGGACGGCGGGCTCAGCGCCGCCGACCGGAAGTCCGCGGCCGGGCAGGTCGCGGAGATCGCCCGGCAGCACAAGCTGATCGACGGTGTTCCCGAGGGGATTCCGTCCAAGGACGGCACGACCCTGATATACCCGGTCGCCAGCAACGATCCCGGGGCGGACGAGGAGAAGCAGGACAAGCTCGTCACCGACGTCCGCGAAGTCGCCCAGGGCGAAGGCGGGTTGAGCGTCGATGTGGGCGGCACCGGCGCGCTGGGAACCGACTCCGGCGCCGTCTACGACTCGCTCGGCGGACCGCTGCTCTACACCACCATCGCCGTCGTCGCCATACTGCTGATCCTGATCTACCGCAGCCCCGTGCTGTGGCTCGTGCCCCTCGTCGTCGCCGGGATCGCCGACTACATGTCGATGGGTGTCTCCTACGGCCTCAACCAGGCCTTCGGCACGACCATCACGGGGCAGAGTTCGGGTGTGATGACGATCCTCGTGTTCGGGGCGGGCACGGACTACGCGCTGCTGCTCATCTCGCGCTACCGGGAGGAGCTGCGGCGCATCGAGCGACCGTACGAGGCTATGGTCGCCGCCCTGCGCGGCTGCGGGCCCGCCGTGCTCGCCTCCTCCGGCACCGTCGCCGCCGGACTGATGTGCCTGCTCGCCGCCGACCTCAACAGCAGCAAGGGCATGGGCCCGCTCGGCACCGTCGGTGTGCTGTGCGCGCTGATCGCGATGCTGACCCTGCTACCCGCCCTCCTCGTACTGGTCGGGCGGCGGGTGTTCTGGCCGCTCGTGCCGGCCTTCGGGAGCACGCCCAAGCAGCGGCGCAGCCTGTTCTCGGCGATGGGCAGCTCTGCCGGACGCAGGCCGCTGACCGTACTCGCGAGCGGTGCCGTACTGCTCGGCGCCCTCGCCCTCGGCTCACTCAACCTGCCGGGACCTCTCAAGCAGGAGGACTCCTTCGTCAAGAAGCCGGAGTCCGTCGTCGCGATGGAGACCGTTGCCAAGGCCTATCCCGGGCAGGGCAGCCAGCCCATCGACGTGATCACCCCGCAGGGGCGCGTCGACGAGACCCTCGCGATCGTCCGCGACACACCGGGCGTCGGCAGCGCGCAGAAGGGGCGTACGGGAGACGGCTGGACCGAGATCTCCGTCTTCGTGAAGAGCGCACCCCAGTCGGCGGGGGAGACCGCCACCATCAAGTCCCTGCGGAAGGAACTGAAGGGCTCCTACGTCGGCGGGGACAGCGCCCAGCAGATCGACTTGGAGGTCACCAACGCCCGGGACACGAAGATCGTCGTACCGCTCGTCCTCGTGTTCGTGATGCTCATCCTGATCGGGCTGCTGCGGAGTCTGGTCGCACCGCTGCTCCTGGTGGGCGCGGTCGTCGCGGTGTGGGGCGCCTCCCTCGGAATCGGCGGACTGGTCTTCGGACCGCTCCTCGGCCTCAAGGGCACCGATCCGGGGCTCGGACTGCTGTCCTTCGTGTTCCTGGTCGCCCTCGGCGTCGACTACGGCATCTTCCTCATGCACCGGATGAGGGAGGAGTCCCTGGCGGGAGCGGAACCGGCCACGGCGGCACTCACCGCACTGCGCACCACCGGCGGCGTCATCGCCTCCGCCGGACTCGTCCTCGCCGCGACCTTCGCCGTGCTGATGAACATGGGCCTGGTGCAGCTGGTCCAGCTCGGCTTCGTGATCGCCGTCGGCGTCCTGCTCGACACCTTCCTCGTACGGACGTATCTGGTGACCAGTGCCAGCGTCGCCCTGGGCCGGAAGGTGTGGTGGCCGGGCGTGCTCTCACGGCAGGCCGGGCCGGCCGAACCGGCCGGGTCGAGCGGAAGGGGCGGGCCGACCGAGCCGCCCCGGCAGCCGGAAACCGTCAGTGCACCCTGAGCACACTGTTCGAAGGCCGCGATCGAACGCTCTGATCGAGCACGCCGAGCGTGCACCTTGATCCGTCGGGCCCACCCAGGCGCCTCTCCTTCCGTAGGGGCGCCCGGGTTCCCGCACGAGTACCGGAAGATGGAGCCGTGGAAGAACGGGGAACGACCACAGGGGTACGCGTCCGGTCGGCGGCGGAGACGGCGGCCGGTGGCGGCGGGCGGTCCCGTTGCGCCGAGCGCATCATGTCCGCCATCAACCGCGAACCGCTGACCGCACCGCACCGCACCCGCAACGACGCGGTCCTCGCCCTGTGCGTCGCCGTGTTCGCCGTAGCCCTCGCCCGTACGGGCGGCGAAGGGATCCGGCCCGACCATCTCGGCTGGACGCTGCTGCTCGCCGGGCACCTGCCCCTCGTATGGCGGCGCCACCGTCCGGTGGCGGCCCTGCTCGGGGTGGCGGCCTGCATGGCTCCGTACCATGCCCTCGACTACAACCCCGCCCCGCCCATCCCCGCGACCGTCCTGGCGCTCTACACCGTCGCGGCGACCGGCACCGTACGCCGCACGCTGCTCACCGGTGTCGCCGTCATCGGACCGACAGCGATCGGCAACAGCCTCACCAACCCGATGGGAGCGCTGGAGTCCGTGGAGATCTCCGGCTGGATCATCGCGGTCCTGTTCATCGGTATCGACGTCCGCTACTACCGCTGGTACGTCGCCTCCATCGTCGAGCGGGCCGAACGGGCCGAACACACCCGGGAGGAGGAGGCCAGGCGCCGCGTCGCCGAGGAACGGCTGCGGATGGCCCGTGACCTGCACGACCTGCTCGCCCACAGCATCACGCTCATCGGCGTGCAGACGTCCGTGGCGGCCCACGTCCTCACCGCCGACCCCGAGCGCCTCGACCGCAAGGCCGTCGCCCAGGCACTGGACGACATCGCGGGGACCTGCCGGATCGCCCGGGGGGAACTGCGTACGACACTGGAGGTGCTGCGGGCGGATGAGACGGTCGTGGGAGTGGGCGCGGATCCGGGGCCCGGTTCCGTGTCCGGTTCTGCTTCCGGGGCCGAGCACATGCGGGGGCCGCTGCCCGGGATCGACGGACTGGCCGGTCTCGCGGAGACCGGCCGGGTGGCCGGGGCCAAGGTCGAACTGTCCGTCCGCGCGGACGACATCCCGCCCTCCGTGGGCGCCGCCGCGTACCGGATCGTGCAGGAGGCGCTCACCAACGCCGTACGTCACGGCGGCCGCGAGGACCTCACGGTGCGAGTGGGACTGTGGACCGCGGACGGCGCACTGCGGGTGAGTGTCAGGGACGACGGGACGGGCGGGGACGACGGCTCGGGCGGCGGAGTGGGCCCGCCGGACGGCACGCCGGGGTTCGGGCTCATCGGAATGCGGGAGCGGGCCCGTAGCGTGGGCGGCACACTGGACGCCGGCCCGGGGCCCGCCGAAGGCTTCGAGGTGACCGCCACACTGCCGCTGTCCCGGGAGGACGAGGTTCGATGACCATCCGCGTACTGCTGGCCGACGACCAGCACCTCGTGCGGGCCTCCTTCGCGATGCTCGTCTCGTCGGCAGGCGACATGGAGGTCGTCGCCGAGGCGGGTACCGGGCGGGAGGCCGTGGCGCTGGCCCGGTCGGCGCGGGCCGATCTCATCGTGATGGACATCCGCATGCCCGACCTCGACGGGATCGAGGCGACCCGGCTCATCGCGGCCGACGAGGATCTCGCGGGGGTGAAGGTGCTCGTCCTGACGACGTACGAGACCGACGAGCACATCGTCGAGGCGCTGCGGGCCGGGGCGTCCGGCTTCCTCGTGAAGGACATCAGGCCGGCCGAACTCCTCGACGCCATCCGGACGGTGGCCGCGGGGGAGTCCCTCCTCTCGCCCGGTCCCACCTCGCGGCTGATCGCCCGCTTTCTGCGCGCGCCGAACACCGGGACGCCATCCGTGGTGGGCGGGCCGAGCGGGCTCTCCGAACGGGAGCGGCAGGTGCTCGCGCTGGTCGCGCGCGGTCTCAACAACCCAGAGATCGCCGACGCGTTGGGACTCAGCCCGCTGACCGCGAAGACCCATGTCAGCCGGATCATGGGCAAATTGGGGGCGCGGGACCGGGCGCAACTGGTGATCGTGGCGTACGAGTCGGGGCTTGTGATACCTGGGACTGTCTGAGTTCGGGCCGGCATCGGGGCGGGTTCAGTTGCGTTCCGGGGGTCGGTTGTACGGCCCCCCAACTCCCCTTGGTTGCACGGGCATTGCTCTGTCCCTCGGTGCGCACCGGTCGGCGCGTTTCGCTTACGGGGGTGTCCGAAGTCTTGAGCGGAAAAGCGAAAGTTTCCTCCTGAGCTGGGACGATGAGGCTCGTCGCAGGTCTCTGTCATCGCAGGAGGGAGGCACTTTCTGCGTGCTCCCTCCCCGGTCGGTCTTCGTCCGTTCGGGCAGCAGTTGGTGATCTTGAGGCTCATGGTTGTTCGCGAGAAATACAGCAGCATGGCGGCCTGCGCTCGTGAGGGCGGGGCGTGGCGCTGACATGTGGGGACCAGTCGGTCTTGTCAGCGAGCCGGTGGGGTGAGGGTGGTGCGGTCGAACGGGCCACCATGTGAGGCGGCGTACGTGACGGCCTCGTTGACGGCGTTGAGGCCGAACGACCGGACCCGTTCGGCGGCGAGTTCCAGGGCGCCCGAGGCGAGGAGCCGGATGATGCCGACGTTCGCTGTGCGTGGGTACATCCACTGGCCGCGCACGGTGATCGAGTTGCGCATGATCCATGGGTACGGGAGGGCGAGGTCGTCACCGCCGAGCATGCCGACGCCGCCCATGAGAACGACGCGGCCGTATTCGCGCACGGTCATGGCTGCCGTGCGCGCTGCCGAGCTGGGTGCGCTCGGCGGTAGCAGGTCGATCACCATGTCGATCGGGCCGTCGGCCGCCGCGGACATCGCCGCGCGGTCGCCGGCCTCGTCCCCGGTGAGCGGAACCGGGCGCACGAACGGACCGAACCGATCGGCGAGGAGGTCCAGCGCGGCCTGGTTGCGGCCTGGGGCGACCACGCGGCCCGCCCCCATGGCAAGCGCCACCGCAACCGCGCTGCTGCCGAGGTTGCCGGTGGCCCCGCTGACGAGCAGCGTCTCACCGGCTGCGAGCCCGCCGGCCAGCAGCCCGCCGTAAGGGATGACGTGCACGGCGAGCGCGGCCCAGCGGGCCGGGTCGTCCCCCGCCGCTGCGGGGAGCGGGAAGACATTCTCCGTCGGGACCCGCATGAGCTCGGCGAACGACCCGTCGTGCAGGTGCCGGGCGAGGCGCGCGCCGCCCTCACCGCGGGAACTCCAGCCCTGGAGCGTGATGTCGGGCGTCAGGGCGTCGTCCCGCGAGCGCACCGTCGAGTCGCACCACACCAGGTCGCCGGGGCGCAGCCGGGTGGCGTCCGGGCCCACGTGGACGACCCGTCCCACGCCGCCGATCCCAGGCACGACGGGAGGGATCAAGGGGTAGTTCCGCTCGCCGCTGAAGACCTCAGCCGCGTAGGGCACCACACTGGCGGCGAGGACCTCGACCACCACCTCGCCGCCGCCGGCCTCGGGGTCGGGAACCTCCCGCACCGTGAGCGGGGCGCCGAACTGCGTCAGAACTGCTGCTCGCATGTGTTGGCCTCCGTGTTCGTCCGTGTTCGTCGGGATCGACACTAGGAACCCGGCGGGCATGCGGGAAGCGATGATCGAGCATGTGTGGTATGCGTATCCCGCATGGACATCTCCAGCACAGGCCTACGGGTCCTGCGGCAGATCGCCGAGTCCGGCAGCTTCACCGCAGCAGCCACCCGGCTCGGCTACACACAGTCGGCGGTCTCACGCCAGGCCGCCGCCCTCGAACGAAGCGCGGGCACCGCCCTGTTCGAACGCCGCCCTGACGGAGTGCGGCTCACCCCCGCGGGTCTGACTCTGTTGCGCCACGCTCGCACGATCCTGGACTGTCTGACGGCGGCCGAGCGCGACCTCATCGGCACCGTCTCGCGTACCGAACTGGTGCGGCTCGGACTGTTCCTGAGCGCGGGCGCGGCCATCCTGCCTCTCTCACTCACTCGCCTCGCGGCGACCGACCCGCAGATCACGGTCACGACTACCGAGGGCACCACGCCCTCCCTGGTCCGGGCACTGCGCGCGGGCTCGATCGACCTTGCCGTGCTGACGTCCCGACCGCCCCACCGGCCTTTGGACGGCGAGTCGCCGCGCCTGCACGTCGAGACCGTCATGGACACCGAACTTGTCGTGGCGGTGCCTTCGACCGGACAGTTCGCCGGCCGCACCGCGGTGCACGTCGACGAATTGATCGACGCCCCGTGGATTGCCGCCCCGGCGTCGAACGCCGAGCCACTGCTCGGCGTCTGGCCCGGCCTGCCCGGACGGCCGGACATCGTCCACTGCGCGCGCGACTGGCTGACGAAGCTTCAGCTGGTCGCCGGTGGCTTCGGGGTGACAACGGTCCCCTCACGGCTCTCGCCGGTGCTGCCGCCCGGGGTGAGCCTGCTGCACGTCGAAGGCGCACCTCCCGAGATCCGCCGGGTACTCGTGGCGCGGCTCCCCGGCCGCCCCACCCCGACGATCACGGCCGTCACCCGAGCAATCGTCTCGGCCACCTGAAACGCGCCGCCGGCCGTCAGATTCGGTGCCGTAGCCCGCCGAGGGCGCGCACCATCACGTGCACCTCGTCATGAGCCTCGGTAGTGACTCACCTCCAACTGAAGATGGAGCCGTCAGCGTTCGCTTTGGTGCGCAAGTGTGGCTGAGGATGCTGCGCGAGAAGCAGCCTGCCGCGCGGCACGGCTGGACGACCTGGCGGGCCAGGAGCACGCGCCAAGCTGACCTCTGTGCCCGGAAACGCGAATGGGCTCCTCCGCTCCCCTCCTTCAGTTCTGGGAGCGGAGGGGCCACTTTGCTGCGCGGGGTGGTCAGGTGTGGTCGGGTGTCGGGTCGGTGTAGCGGAGGGTTTTGCCGAGGCGGCGGGCGTATTCGATCTCGTGGCGGGTGCTGTCGCCGATGTAGCCCCCGGGGTTGACGATCAGGACGTCGTCGGCGAGGTCGATCTTGCGCAGGTGGAGGTCGCCCAGGACGCGCTTGAGATGATCAGCGCGGGCGGGGTCGGCCCAGAGCGGATGCGGGGTCCTGAGGTTGCAGCCGGGGGCGAGGACGATCCGGCCGGCCGCCGTCTCGTACAGGGCGGCTTCGGTGAGCGCGTCCCAGAACCGGGTCGATCCGCACAGGACGACGATCGGCGGGCGCGGCGGGATGATGTCAGCAGTCATGGGCGGCCTTCCTGTTGGTGAGGGGAGAGCAGGTGCCATCACAGCCAATCCGGGGAGCCGGGCAGCCGGTCGTGGTGGGTCAGGGTTGGGCACGCCGGCAGCGGTAGCTGGGGCGGCGGGGTGCCGCATGGCGGTGATCGGGACGGCGTCGGGCTCGGTGTCTGGTGCCCAGACCCTGCGCCAGGTGTCGTTCCACTCGCATCCGCATCCGCAGCCGCGGTAAACCATCGCCGGCGCCCGCGCTCCGGTGCGGGCCTCGTCCTCTGCCACCGCGCCGTACGGGCCCTTCCCGGCAGCGGCTATCCCGCACGACAGAAGGCTCACCCGGCGTTACGAGGTTCACGACGCCGGTACGGCATCGATCTGCTGCTTCACCCGGAAGAGGTCGAGCCGGCGCCGTCGCCGACGATCCGGCCGTCGGCCACGTAGGAGAAGTTCATGGAGAAGTTCATGGCCCGCACCGAAATCTTGTAGCCGAAGTGTCACCTGATGACCACCGGGTGACCGCTGTCCACCCGGCGATCTACCGGAGTCCAGGGAATGCTTGGAGAGCGTCGCCGCGAGCGATCAGCCGCCGACACGCCATGTGAAAACACCCGAACCGCACCGGAAGGAATCTCACGCCATGACTGCTACCGCTCCCAAGGCTCCGACTGCACCAGGGGTGCGGTCCTGGTGGGGAATCCCGTACGCCACCGCCGAGCGGTACCGCCGCCCCGTGGTCGCGGACTTCGATCCGAGTCTCCCGTACGACCGGAAGGGCGTCGTCGCGATCCAGCCCGACAGCGGCGACTGGCTCGAGGCGGACAGCGGGATGGGCGAGGACTGCCTGAACCTGAACGTGTGGGCCCCCGAGCAGCCTGCCGACAAGGCGCTCCCGGTGACCGTGTACATCCACGGCGGCGGATTCGAGTACGGCGCGAACACGCAGATCACCTCGAACGCCGCCGGTCTCGCCGCGACGGGGCGCGTGGTGGGCGTGTCCATCAACTACCGGCTCGGCGCCCTGGGCCCGCTCTCGCTCTCGCAATACGGCGGGAAGCTCGCCGAGGCCAGCAACCTCTTCCTCCAGGACATCATCGTTGCGCTCACCTGGGTCCAGCGGAACATCGCCCACTTCGGCGGCGACCCCGACAACGTCACCGTCTACGGCCACAGCGGCGGCGCCTACTCCACCTTCGGTCTGCTCGGCGCCTCCTCCGCCGACGGCCTGTACCGGCGTCTGGCCGGGTTCTCCGGCGGGCCCGCCCGCTCCATCCCGGCCTGGTGGGCCGAGGAGCTCGCGCACCTGTTCGTCACCGAACTCGGCGTCGCGGACAACCCGGAGAAGCTGCTGGACCTCGACCCGCTCTCCCTGAGGGACGCCCTGCGCAAGGTCGCCCCGACGGACCTCGGAGTCCGCGGCGGGGTGGACAACAAGGCCACCGGCGTCGTCCTGGACCTCGGGCAACCCGGCGCGGTGGTGCACGCCCACCCCATGGACGTCCTCGCCTCGGGCGCGCACCGCGACGTCGACATCCTGCTGAGCATGGCCAGCGACGACATGGGCTGGTGGGTGGCGAACGACCTCGACCGGTTCGACCCGGGCACCATCGACCGCGTCGTCGACGAGGTCGCGGGGTGGCGCATCTCCCGCTCCCGCGCGCAGAAGATCGTCGACGCCTACGACCAGGGCGGCCGTACCCCGGCCGAGGTCCGCGCCGCGGTCATGGCGGACTACCTCTTCGCGATCCCCGCCGCCCGCGGCGCCCTGGCCCACGCCGCCGCCGGCGGCAACGCCCACCTCCTCCTGATCGGCCCCGCCGAGGGCGCACCCGCCGTGCACGGCACCGAGATGTACGCCCTGGTCGGTCAGGAACAGCCGGGCCGCAGCGCGGAGCAGGCCGAGCGGGACACCCGTATCCGCGACATCGTGCTCGACTTCGCCACCGGCGAGCACTCCCGTCTGTGGCCCGCGGTCACGGACAAGCCCACCTCGGAAACCGTCGGCGACTCTCCCTTCGAGGGCACCGCCCACTACCAGCAGGTCCTCGACCTGTGGGAAGGCATCGACCGCCCCTGACGTCCGGTGGGTGATACGGACGACGCAGGGACAACAGGGAGTGAGGTACTCGACATGAGTCAACCGACAGCAGCCGGCGACACCGCACCGGCGACGATGAGGGCCGTCGTCGTCACCCGGCCCGGCGGCCTGGAGGCATTGGAGATCAAGGACGTCCCGGTGCCCGTCCGCAAGCCTGGCTGGGTGCGGATCAAGGTCAAGGCGTTCGGTGTCAACGAGTCCGAGGTCACCACCCGCAGAGGCGAGTCGGACTCGGAGGTCACCTACCCGCGGGTGCCCGGCATCGAGGGCGTCGGCGTGGTCGACGAGGCCGACGAGGACAGCGGCCTGCGGCCGGGCCAGCAGGTGGCCACCATGATGGGCGGCATGGGCCGCGCCTACGACGGTGCCTACGCCCAGTACGTGACCGTACCCGCGGCACAGGTCATCCCGTTCGAGACCAGCCTGCCGTGGGATGTCGTCGGCGCGCTGCCGGAGATGTTCCAGACCGCTTACGGGTCCCTGACCCGCGGCCTGGACCTCAAGGCCGGGCAGACGTTGCTGATCCGCGGCGGCACCTCCACGGTCGGGCTGAGCGCGGCCACGATCGCGAAGGACCTCGGAGCGACCGTGCTGTCCACCACCCGCAGCGAGTCGAGGTCAGGGGAACTGCGGGCCGCGGGCGTCGACCACCCCCTCGTCGACAACGGCACCCTCGCCGACCAGGCGCGCGAGCTGATCCCGGACGGCGTCGACGCCGCCCTGGAACTGGTCGGCTGCTCGGTCCTCCCCGACACCCTCCGCACCGTCCGCCGCCACGGCACGGTCTGCTTCACCGGAGCCCTGGCGGGCCAGTGGACGATCCCCGACTTCAGCCCGTTCATGATCCCGGGCGGGGTGCGGCTGACGTCCTACGGCGGTGAGGCCGCCGACCTCCCGGCCGACGTCCTCGCCCACCAGCTCCAGGCCATCGCCGCCGGACGTCTCCACGTCCCGGTCGCGAAGGCTTACCACGGCCTGGAACAGGTCCGCGACGCCCAGGCCGACCTCGAATCCGGCGCCACGCCGGGCAAGCACGTCGTCGTCCTGGGCGACTGAGACCTGATCGCGGGACGCGTCAGGATAATGGTAAGTCAATTAACTTGCCATCGCGGTGATGTGGAAGTCACGTTCACGGGTCCTTGCCGAACTGCATGGGTGCACCCCTGCGTCGCAAGCAGGGGGCTCCTCGTGAGCGTCTGCGAGAACGGGCTGGAGACGCGGAACCGGCGGTCTGCCGCTGCTGGGGTCCCGTCATACATGGGCTGAGGAGCTGAACATCATAAACGGAAAGACGCTGCAGCAGACAGCCGCCGAGTGCGCCGAGGGCCTGCCCGGCACCGCACTGGAGCATCCCTTCGGTGAGGAGTGGGACGTGCACAAGGTGCGCGGCAAGGTCTTCATGCTGACGACCGACGTCACCGGGGAGCCGTTGGTGATCCTCAAGTCCGCCCCCGACGAGGCGACGGCGCTGCGCGAGCAGCACGCCGAGATCACCCCCGGTTACCACATGAACAAGCGGCACTGGATCACCCTGCACGGTGGCGACTCCCTCGACCGCGGCCTGGTCGAGGAGCTGGTGACCGACTCCTACCGGCTGGTGGTCGCGGGGCTCCCGAAAGCACAGCGGCCGGTGGACCCGGCGACGTACGCCCGGGGGGACCGGGCCCCGCGCTGACCCTCACCGAGGTGTGGCAGCGCCCGCGCGCGGGCGCTGCCCGGCACCACAAGCAGCCGCCCCTTCACCGAGAAGCCGGACGCCCGCAAGGTCGCCGGGAAGGTCTTCCTGATCGTCACGGACGATCCCGGTGAGCGGATCATCCCAGGCAAGGCGGAGCCGGAACACGGGTGGCGGCTGCAGGAGGAGTACCCCCCGATCACCGCCGGGGGCAACCTCGACAAGACGCACCGGATCTCGGTGGGCGGCGACCGGGGTATCACCGCGGCCCTGGTCGAGGACTGGGTCACCGACTCCTACGACCTGGCACTCGACTCGACGCCCCGCAGCCTGCGGCCCGCCCGCACCTGACCGCCCGCCCCGACCACCATCACCTGCCAGAAAGCCCAGCCCCATGGACCACAGCGAACCCGCGCTCGCCCTGTTCGACGACGATCCCGGCCCCGACAGCGCCGGCGCGAGCGACACCACCGTGCCGGCCGTCGAAGACCTCTCACGTCCTCTCGCCGACCGGCTGCGCCCGCGCACCCTCGGCCAGGTGGTCGGCCAGGAGCACCTGCTGGGCGATGAGGCGCCGATCGGGCGGATGGTCGAGCGGCAGCATCTGGTGTCGATGGTCCTGTGGGGGCCGCCCGGCTGCGGGAAGACCACCATCGCCCGGCTCCTCGCCGCTGCCGCCGGTCTGGTCTTCGCCCCGCTGTCGGCGACCTTCTCCGGGGTTGCCGACCTGCGCCGGGTGTTCCGCGACGCCGAGCAGCGCCGAGCCCGGGGGCGGGGGACGCTGTTGTTCGTCGACGAGATCCACCGCTTCAACCGCGCCCAGCAGGACAGCTTCCTGCCCTACGTGGAGGACGGCACGGTCGTCCTGGTCGGCGCGACCACCGAGAACCCGAGCTTCGAACTGAACGGCGCGCTGCTCTCGCGCAGCCGGGTCTTCGTCCTCAAACGCCTCGACGAGCAGGCTCTGCAGACCCTCACGACCCGCGCCGAGGAGCTGACCGGGTGCCGGCTGCCGCTGACCGGCGAGGCCCGACAGGCCCTGCTCGCCCTGGCCGACGGGGACGGCCGCTACCTGCTCAACATGGCCGAGCAGCTCCAGTCCCTCCCCGCCGGCACCGGCCCGCTGGACGTGGCCGGGCTGGCCCGGCAGGTGCAGCAGCGGGCCCCTCTGTACGACAAGGCCCAGGAGGGCCACTACAACCTGATCTCCGCGCTGCACAAGGCGATGCGCGGCTGCGACCCGGACGCCGCCCTGTACTGGCTGGCGCGGATGCTGGAGGGCGGCGAGGACCCGCTGTTCATCGCCCGCCGGCTGGTCCGCTTCGCAGGCGAGGACGTCGGCATGGCCGACCCGAGCGCCGTCCAGCAGGCCCTTGCCGCGTGGGACGTGTACGAGCGGCTCGGCTCGCCCGAGGGGGAACTCGCCCTTGCCCAGGCCGTCGTCTACCTGGCCACCGCCCCGAAGTCCGTCGCCGTCTACCGCGGTTTCGGCGCCGCGGGCAAAAGCGCCCGCCGTACCGGCTCGCTCATGCCGCCGCCGCACATCCTCAACGCGCCCACCCGGCTGATGAAGAACCTCGGCTACGGCAAGGGCTACCAGTACGACCCGGATGCCCCCGACGGCTTCTCCGGCGCCGAATACTTCCCCGAGGACATGGGCCGTGAGACCTACTACCGGCCCACCGAGCACGGCCGTGAGGCCGAGGTCGGCCGCCGCCTGAAGCACTGGGCCCGGCTGCGCCACCCGGACTCCGGCTGAGCCAGGATCGGCCGCCCAAGACCAACATCTCTTGTGTCGGCGCGGTCAGTCTGTGGTGAAGCTGGACAGTACGGCGGCCGGGAGGCGGCTGCCTGCCGAGCCGTGGGGAAGGATCTCAGTGATGCGGGCCAGATCGGCGGCGGAGAGCTGGACGTCGGCGGCGCCGGCGTTCTCCTCGAGGCGCTTGGTGCTGCGGGTGCCGGGAATGGGCGCGACGTCCTCGCCCTGGGCGAGCAGCCAGGCCAGCGCGAGTTGAGCGGTGGTGATGCCCCTGGTGCCGGCCAGATCCTTGAGCTGTTCGGTGGCGCGCAGGTTGTACGTGTAGTTCTCGCCCTGCCAGCGCTCGTCCCAGCTGCGCATGTCGTCCGCGGGGTATTCACTGGCGGGTTTGACCTGGCTGGTGAGGAAGCCGCGGCCGAGCGGGGAGTAGGGCACCAGGCCGATGCCGAGTTCCCGCAGGACGGGAAGGATCTTCTCCTCCACCTCCCGCTCGAAAAGCGAGTACTCGTACTGGAGCACGGAGACCGGGGTGACGGCGTGGGCCCGGCGGATGTACTGGGGGCCGACGTTGCTCAGGCCGAAGTACTTCACCTTGCCTTCGGTGATCAGGTCGCCGACCACGCCGGCGACCTCCTCGACCGGAACGGCGGGGTCGGAGATGTGCTGGTAGAAGAGGTCGATGTGGTCGCTCTGCAGGTAGCGCAGGCTGTTCTCGGCGACCTTGCGGATGTTTTCCGGGCGGCTGTCGAACGCGGGGCTGATCGCCGGGGCGGTCATGTCGAAGCCGAACTTGGTGGCGAGGACCACCTCGTCGCGGAAGTCGCGGACTGCCTTGCCCAGGAGAATCTCGTTGCTGCCGGTACCGGCGCCGTACAGCTCGGCGGTGTCGAAGAAGTCGATCCCGAGTTCATGGGCGCGGTGGATGGTCGCGATGCCCTCGTCGTCGTTCGAGGCGCCGTAAGCCATGGACATGCCCATGGTCCCCAGGCCGAGCGCCGAGACGCGCAGACCCTGAGAGCCCAGATTGCGGTGCTGCATGAGTTCACTCCCTGAGTAGTTCGCCGGCTTCACCCGCAGAGGTCAAACCGAACTGTTCCGTTTGACTCTACGGGGCACTCGTCCAGCTGCCAAACCAAACGGTTCGGTGCTCTATCCTGGGGCCATGCCCCAGTCCCGCGACTCCGGCCGGACCGCAGCGCCGGCCGTCGGCGACACCACGCGCGAGCGCATCCTCACCGCTGCCATGGAGGAGTTCGCCCGCCATGGCATCGCCGGCGCCCGCGTGGACCGCATCGCCAAGCTCGCCAGAACCAGCAAAGAACGCGTCTATGCCTACTTCCGCAGCAAAGACGCGCTCTACGCCGACGTCGCCGCACGGGAGTACGTCGTCATCGCCGAGGCCACCCAGATGGACCCGCGCGACCTCCCCGGCTACGCGGGCCGCCTGTTCGACTACTTTGTCGCCCGTCCAGACCACCACCGCCTGATCGCCTGGGGCCGCCTCGAACTGCCGGGCGCCGCAGCCGTTTCCGACGATCCCGCCCAGGCCGTGATCGCCCGCAAAATCGACCAGCTCCGTCAGGTCCAACAGGCAGGACAGCTCGACCCCGCCTGGGACCCGGCCGACGTCCTCGCCCTGGTCAATCAGATCGCCATGACCTGGGCGTCGCAGCCCGAACTCAGCGAGGCCGCCGCCGCACACGCCGTGGACCCCACCACCGCCGCCCGCCGCGCCGCGGTGGTGACCGCTGTCGAGCAGCTTTTCCCTCGAGCGAGCTGAGGTCCCCCGGACCGGCGGCAGCCCTGCCCGAACATTCCCCGAACCGCGCCCGCATCTGCCCGTAGCAGGCTCCGTGGAGAGGGCGGGCTGCCCACGGAGAGCGATCGACGCAGCTCTCTTCCGGGCGCGGGCGGGGTTCCTGAGAGCTGTCCGGGCCGGCACCGCCGGCGGATCGACCGGAGCAAGGCGGATGCCGACTCGCCACTCGCCCTGCGGGCGAATACTGCAGCTCTCGAACACCGACGTTCCACCCGTGCTCCCATCGGGCGTTCACGCGACGGCGAAGGGGGCCATCGCCTCCCGGCGGGCACGGGGCCTCCGCCGCGCTTCCGTCACGCGTCGGTCCTTGCTGCGCGGGCCGCGAAGGCGGCCGGGGTGAGGCCGGTGCGGTCGCGGAAGAAGCGGCCGAAGTTCGCGGGATCGGTGAAGCCGAGGTGGACTGCCACCGTCCGGGCATCCCACCGGGCAGCTCCCAACAGGCGCCGGGCTTCCAGGAGGCGCCGCTCGTCGATGAGTTCGCGTACCGGCTTGCCGGTGGCGTCCCGGGCGGTACGGCTGAGGGTGCGGACCGAGCAGTCGAGCAGTTCGGCGTAGTCCGCGGCTTGGTGCAGTTCGCGAAAGTGCAGCTCCAAGGCGTCCAGGAAGCGCCCGTACCTGTCGGCGCGGCCGGTGCCGGTCGTGGCCGTGCCGGTGGGGGCGATGCCCGGGGAGCTGGCCAGGCGCAGCAGCAGCGATTCGAGCAGGCTGCGCCGCAGGGCGTGGTGGATGTCGAGGGGGCGCCGCCCCAGTGCGCGGTGTTCGTCCAGGAGTTGGAGTGCCGTCTGCTGGAGCCAGTCGGTGTCGTCGGGGTGCGGGCTGAGCACGGCAGGGGCGTCGTGCGCGGTGAGCGGGGCCAGGAGGCGGGCGAGGTCGGGCCGCAGTACGTCGGGTTCGAAGAGGATGAATGTGCCGCGGGCCGCGCCGGGCGGATGCCAGCACTGCGCGTGCCCGGGCCGCACCCACAGCCACTGGCCGGGGCCGACGGTCCGCGTGACGTGATCGACGTCGTGCCGCAGCTCACCCTCGGTGACCGCGATGAGGTAGTGGAAGGTGGCACGGCCCGGACGGGGCGGGTTCCATGGCCAGTCGTCGTGCTCGGCGAAGAAGTTCTCGACGGTACTCACCTCGAGGCCGTACGGAGTGCCGACCGGGGGCTGGAAACCGTAGAGCGGAACCGCACCGGCCGCGCTGCCGCTCGGGTCAAGGTGTCGCTTGCCGACCATCATGTGTCCGCAGCTTAACGCTCTTCCGGTCGGCTCTCACGGAAGGATGGGACGTGCCGCCGCGCCCGCGCAGCGCGCCCTCCGCCTCCTTCGATGCCCCTCACCGTCACCACCCGAGAAGGGCCACATCTCCCCCGGGTACCACATGAACAAGAAGCACTGGATCACCGTGGAGAGCGGGGAGCTCGTCACCGACTCCTACCGGCTCGTCGTGGCCCACCTGCCCAAGGCCGAGCGGCCTGTCGGCCCGCACACCTACGGCACCGGCACGCGGGCGGCCCGGTGAGCGCGGCCGGTGACCGTCTCCAGGACACCGCACGCAAGGCGGCCCTCGCCCTCCCCGACGTCAGCCACGGCCGCCCCTTCACCCCCGACCTCGACGTGTACAAGGTCGCGGGCAAGGTGTTCCTGATCGTCACCGACGACCCGGACGAACAGATCATCACCGTGAAGTGCGAACCCGAGCACGCCCGTGCGCAGGAACGCGGCTACGCCTCGATCACACCGGGCCGCTATCTCGACAAGCGCCACTGGATCTCACTGGGTCCGGGGGTCGGCATCACCGAGCGGCTGATCACCGAGGCGGTCGAGGACTCCTACGACCTGGTCGCCGAGCGGCTGCCGCGACGTGACCGCCCCAGTGCCCGATGAGCACCGGGAGCTTCCCCGCGAACGGCGAGCCGGGTCGGCGACCGGCCAGGAGTGTCCAATGGTAAGTGGATCGACTTGCCTTATGGGTGGTGCGGGGGCTACGTTCAAGAGGTAAGTTCATCGACTTATCTTTCGACTCGGCAAGGAACAACCACCATGAATCGTCTTGCGGGCAAGCGCGCCCTCATCACCGGCGGCACGAGCGGGATCGGTCTTGAGACCGCGCAGCGTTTTATCGCGGAGGGGGCCGACGTACTGGTCACAGGCGTCACCCCGGCCAGCATCGACAGAGCGCGGCAGATCCTCGGCGACAAGGTGCCGGTGGTGCAGGCTGACGCACGCGATCTCGATGCGCAGCGCGGCCTGGCCAAGCAGGTGCGTGAGCACTTCGGGCAGCTGGACGTCGCGTTCCTGAACGCCGGCGTCTCCGACTGGCGGCCGTTCGAGGACCACACGGAGGACAGTTTCGACCGGCTCTTCGACATCAACGTCAAGAGCGTCTTCTTTCTCACGCAGGCCCTGGTGCCCGTGCTGTCCAACTCGTCCTCGGTCATCCTCAACGCGTCAAACAGCGCGCACGGCGGCTACGGGCAGTCGAACGCCTACGCTGCGACGAAGGCGGCTGTCGGCTCCCTGATGCGGTCGTGGAACGCGGACCTGCTCAAGTCGCACGGCATCCGGTTCAACGCGATCAGCCCCGGTCCGGTGAACACCCCGCTGTATTCCAAGCTCGGGATCGAGGACCCAGCGCAGCAGGCGGCGGTTCTGGAGGCGATCAGCTCCGGCATCCCGCTGGAACGCATGGGTATGCCGGGGGAGGTCGCGGAAGCCGTCGTGTACCTGGCCTCTGATGCGTCCGCCTTCACCGTGGGCCAGGACCTTATCCTGGATGGCGGCCAGACCGTCCTCTGACAGCGAGGATGCGGCCGGGAGACGGGTGAGGGGCGTGGGTATGTCGGTGGCGGACCGAGCGGCAACCGGTGGCGATTCGCGCCAGGCCGGGCATGACGCGCAGACCAAAGCCGGGTATCACGCGCAGATCAAAGCGGAGAACCGCGCGCGCATCATCCGCGCCGCCCGCGACCTCTTCCTCGCCCGGGGATACGACAAGACCTCCCTCGCCCAGATCGCGAAGGAGGCCCGCGTCTCCACCGGCACCCTCTTCAAGCGGTATCCGTCCAAGGCTGCGCTGTTCGCGGCCGTCACCTCCGAACAGTGGCAGCTGGACGTGGAGTACGCCGAACCGCCCCCGCCCGGTGACCCCCGGTACGGTCTGGACCACATCGGCCGCGACTACGCCTGCCTGGTCGCGCGGCCCGGCACGGCCGCACTGTGCCGCCTCATCATCACCGAACTTCCCCAGATGCCGGAACTCGCCGACATCGTCGGCACGGGCTTCGCCATCGACCGCGGACCCTTCTTCGACCGGCTCCGCGACTACCTGGACGCCGAAGCACAGGCCGGCACACTCGACTTCCGCTCGGCCGACGGACAACCACAGCCGGCATCCGCAGTGGCCGAACAGTTCCTCGGCATGATCTGCAGCCAGCTCCTGTGGCCTCAACTCGTACGGACCGACTTCATCCCGCCCGACCCCACCGACGCCGCCATCGTGGACGAAGCCGTCGCCCTCATGCTCACCCGCTATCGCACCGGATCCTGATCTCATGGCGGTGTTCCGTGCTGCGCGGGCGGGCAGACCGTGGTGCCTCAGGGTGTCAGCAAGGGCGAGGGGGTTGCGCGGGCGCCCAGGGCTGTGACCGGGCAAGAGGTATCTGCACCCGGCAGTGCCGCTGTGCCGGGAGCCGTGCTGGAGCTGATCGTCAACGAGGCGGGCGAGCTTCGGCGGGAGCACGAAGGGATGGTGGTTGACCGTCAGGTAGGTATGCCCTTGGTCGTGGTGAATGTGATCGTCGGTGAGTTCGACGATGCGGGTCAGGGGGAGGGCGTAGAGGCGGACGAGAGCAGCCGCGACGCTCCAAGGCCGCCAGACGCGCACCGGAAGCCGCAACTCCGTGTCTGGCTGGCCCGCTCCGGCGGCATACTCCCATATGGCCGAGCTCACCCGGCTCCCTTGACCGGATCGCCGTCCCGGCTGAGGGTCCGGGCCGCCACCTACCAAAACCCGCCCTGAGACCCCGGGGGCAAACGCGGCCGGTCGTCCATCCCTTCGTAGGGGTGTGACCGAGATACGCGCCAAAAGGGCAACGGGATGATCTTGTAGACCTGATCCGTTCGGATTTACGTGCGGCGACGTGCAGCGGGGTCGCGTTCGGCGAGGTGCCGGGCGACCGAGTCGACGCCGGGACGGGCGTACCGCTCCAGGGATCGGACGGATGCAGGGGGCTGGTCGGTTGTTATGTCTGGTTCGCTGCTTGCTTGAGGGTCCTGATCACTGGTGCCGTTTCGATGTGTGTGATGGCTGGGAGAGCGGCGACCCGGGTGGTCAGGTACCGGAACAGCTCCCGTTGGTTCGTGCACACCACGCTCGCGTATAGGTTCGTCGGGCCGGTCGTGGCGGCGGCGAACGCGATCTCCGGGTGCCCGGCCAGCGCCTGACCGGCTTCCTCCAGGTGTGCAGGGACGACCGAGAGCCAGAGCAGGGTTCGGGCGTTCACGCCGAACATGCGCCAGTCGACGTCGATGTCGAGATAGAGCAGGCCGTGTTCGCGCAGCTCCGTCATCCGGCGCCGGACCGTCGTAGGCGACCAGCCGGTCGCCGCGGCCAACTGCTCGAACCCGGCCCGGCCGTCGGTGGCGAGCAGGGCGAGGAGCTTGCGGTCACCGTCGTCGAGCCGTACCGGTCCCCGTCGATGCGGCACTGGGGGCGGGCGCAGTCGCTCGATCGCCTCCGCGTCCAGCGACCCGAGTTTTCCGACCAGGTTGTCCGGGCCGCCGTAGAAGGCGTGCAGCACGGAGTGCGCGGTCACGCCCTCCACGCGCGGGGTGCGGGGGAGTTTGGCCAGCAGCAGTGCCTCGCTGTCCGCCTCGCTCTCGGTACGGACCACGCAGGTGATCTCGGTGCCGCCGGAGCTGAGGCTCACCCAGGAAGTGTCGGGGCGTCTGGCCAGCGCCTCGGCGACCTGGAGCGACGCGGCGGGCGCACATCGCACCCGCAGGAACCACAGGATGGCGCCCAGCGCGGTGGGGTCGACCCCGCCCAGCACCCGTATCGCCCCGGCCGACCGCAACCGGGCGTACCGGCGGGCGATGGTGCGATCCGACACGCGAAGAACCTCGGCGATGGTGCTGAACGGGGCACGGCCGTCGATCTGCAGGGCGTGCACGAGCCGACGATCCAGCTCGTCGTAGTCGGATTCCACCGAGCCGAGGGTAGACGGTGTCAGATATCAGTGCAATCGGGCCAGTTTCTGGCTCGGGCGGCTCGGCCGACGGAGCGTTGCCTCTGTCCTGATCGACACAGCCAGAGGAGAGTCCATGGACACCGATGTGCTCATCGTCGGCGCCGGCCCGACCGGAATGACGCTGGCCAACGAGCTGCTGCTGGCGGGGGTGTCGACCGTACTGGTCGACAAGCTGTCGCAGCGCAGCGACCTGTCCAAGGCAGGCGGCGTGCAGTCCCGCACCCTGGAGGCGCTCGACCAACGAGGGCTGCTGGAGCCGTTGCTGGCCACCGGAGATCACCCCGTCACCACTGGCCACTTCGCTGGTGTCCCACTCCCGCTCCACCGGCACCGTCTGCCATGGCGGTCCGTGCCGCAGGTGGCGATCGAGGGATTCTTCGAGCAGCACCTCGCCGCGCACGGCCTTAAGGCGCGGAGGAACCACGAACTGGCCGGCCTTGCCCAGGACGACAACGGGGTCACCGCGACCTTCACCAACGGCGCCACCCTCCGCTCCCGTTACCTCGTCGCCGCCGACGGAGCCCACAGCACCGTACGGTCGCTACTGCGGGCCGGGTTCCCCGGTCAGCCCGGTACGTTGACGATCACCGCCGCCGACGTGCGGCTGAGCGGCGTCGATCCGTCCACGTCGCACACCTGGAACGAGGACGGGCACTGGGCGGCACTGTTCCCGCTCGGCACCGATCCGCAGGGCAGGCAACTGCGCCGACTGGTCCTCGGCGGGCCGGGCCAGTCACTGCCCAGGGAGACCCCGGTCACCGAGGACGAAATCCGCCACGGCCTGAGCACCGTGTTCGGCACGCGGGTACACCTGCTGGAACTGCGCTACGCCCGCCGTATCACCAACGCGTCCCGGCAGGTCGAGCAGTACCGGCACAAGCGAGTGTTCCTGGCGGGCGATGCCGCCCATGTCCACCTTCCGCTCGGCGCGCAGGGCATGAACACCGGAATGCAGGACGCACTCAACCTCGGTTGGAAGCTCGGCGCCGCCGTGCACGGCTGGGCACCGGAGAACCTGCTCGACACGTATCACGTGGAACGGCATCCGGCTGGGGCCGCCGTATTGCGCAACGTCCGGGCACAGAGCCTGCTGATGGACTGGGCCGGCACCCGTGATCCGGACGTGCTGGCCGCCCGGGAGGTCTTCACGGCCATGGCCCAACTGCCGGACGTCCAGCACTATCTCACCGACCTGATGTCCGGGATGGCCATCCGCTACCCGATGCCGGGCACCGAAACCCATCCGCTCGTCGGCCGGCCCGCACCGGACCTGGACCTCGGCCCGGCCCGGGTGCACGAACTGCTGCGGTCCGGGCACGGCATCCTGCTGGACCCGGTCGACACGTTCGCCAGCATCGTCGGCCGCTGGTCGGACCGGGTGGACCGGGTGGGCCAGGGCGCCGACACCGAGCCGATGCTCATCCGGCCGGACGGCTACGTGTGCTGGGCGGGCGCGGATGATCTGGAACCGGCGCTCGACCGCTGGTTCGGCGAGCCCCGCTGAGCCGACGTTCGGGAAGCCGGCGTCGTGGAGAGGCAAGTGGCCCATCAGTGGGCGCCAGTGGTGACAACTATCGTGCTTCGGCTCAATTACCCGTTCCCGAACCCGAAGAACAACGCGGAACGCGAGGCGAACCGCAAAGCCTCAGACGAATACCAGCGACTGGAGGAAGAAGCCTCTGACTAGAAGGAGCTGGAGTGGCGCTGACGGACACCGCCGAAGAGGCACCGGCCGACGACGATCCCGGCTTCCGCAACATCGGCTGCCAGATCGTGTGCAGCCCCGAGGTGGCTGACGAGATCGCCCAGCGGCTGCGCGAGGCCGTCGGCGAGATCCTCGAGGACTACACCGACGAAGACGTTTTCGACTACGGCGTCGACTGACACCCAACAGTACGGGAAGGGATCACCGTATATCCGCCCCCACCGCCCCGCACCGCGCGTACGGTGGCGATACGACCCGCCAGGAGGATCCGATGAGCGCGCAGCCCGAGGAAGCCCCCGCCCCGCCGGCCCCGGCCGCCGCCGCCCAGTTGCTCGCCCAGCTGCGCGCCGACCGCCGCGCCGACACCTGGGCGCCGGCCTTCGAGCGGGACTGGGCGAAGGCCCTGGAGGACTCCCGCCACACCTACAGCCTCACCCCCCTGCACGACGTCGTGCGCACCTGGCAGCTGCGCCTCGCCGCGGCCCCAGCCGTCGACGCGTACATCGACTCGGGCCGGGATGAAACCGGCTTCGTGGACCTGGCCGACGTCCTCGGTGCCCGCCAGTGACTGATCAGCCGTGGGCAGTGCGTCTGTCCCCGCAGGCCGCGAAGACGCTCACCGAGTTCCCGGAGCACGCGAAGGAGACGGTCCGCGACGTCCTGGACATCGCGGTGCGCTCCCCGTGGGGCTGGCCCCAGTGGAACACCGGCGACCCGGAAGGCGAGGACGTCCGCTCCGCCTCTGTCGGCCAGCTGTCCGTCGTCTACGTGATCAACCGGCTCACCCGGAACCTGTCCGTCCTGGACGTCATCTGGATCGGGTAGCCATCAGGTGACAACGGTCCGGTCCCGGCATTGCAGCTGCCGGGGCCGGACCGTTTCGCATCGAAGACACGGCCGTGTCACCCGGGCGGCAACGTGTGGCTGCTGCTCACCAGTTGCCGCGGGGCCGCTCGGCACCGAGCTGGACTTCGCGGAGGCATTCGCGGCAGTCCGGCAAGCCGCTCACGGGGCGGCCTTCCTCCTTCGACCATCGGAAGCCACACAGCGAGATGGGCATGCCCCTGGAGTTTTCGCCGGTGGCGTGGGAACCGTAGCCCGGAACGTTCCACGTGACGGGCGTCCCGCCGTCGTAGGGGGCGCCGTCCGGCCAGTCGTAGACGGGCTCGGTGGTGGTGCAGCGCATCCGGAGGTCAGGGCCCTCCCAGCGGGCACCATGCCGGGCCTGAGCAGCGGCGTCGGCGGCGTCGGCGAGTCGTTCGAAGGACAGGTCGTAGTCCCAGTCCCTCATGTGGTCCCAGCTGCCAGGTTCCTGTTGCGGACCAGTGAACGGAACATCAGCAGCACTCGCTCCAGGTCGTGCCGCCCGACCTGGACGGTGTCGGTCTTCGGGTCGTAGCCGTACGGGTTGTCGGTGCCAGCCTTCTTGGGCATCGCACTTCTCCTGGAAGCTGTGGTGGGCATCGGCCGGCCCTCACGGTCGGCAGGGCAAGGTTGGCAAGGCGTTCTGCGAGGCGGGGCCCGTCAGCCGGCGTCGGCAGCCATGAAGTTGAAGGTCTCCCGCATGAGCAGGTCGGTGGCGCCGGACTGTTCGACCAGGCGGGATCGTCCCGAACTGGTCGCGCCAGGCCACGGTGTCCATGCCCATGGCCGCGGCCATGAGGACGCCGGTGACCATCGGTACCTGTGCGGGGTCGGCCAGTTCGAAGCCGGGCAGCTTGCGGATCACGGCCGGGATCAGATCATTGAGCGGATCGAGGCGGTCCTCTCCTTCGCCGACGACGGGCGGCTCGTGGCGGACCCGTCGCTGGATGACGGCGGGCTCGGGCACAGGGTGCTGCTGTCCCCTGGACGACGGCCGCCGCCGCGCGTACGGGCGTAGACCTGGGGGATCTCCGCCCTCTCCCGGGCCGGATGGTGATCGGCCGCATCGCACCTGACCACTGCATCCTTGGTTTCCGTGCGCAGAAGCTAGGCGCGGCCGTTTCCCAGGGTGAGCGCCTCGACGACTGGGCTGCCCAGGCCGCGGGAGCGCAGTTCCTCCACACGCCCGGGTGGTATTCCGCCACGCCAGACCGCCTGTCGTTGCCCGCGCCCCGTAACCGCTAGAGAGCGTGGCCGACGATGCGCACGTAGAGCTGAAGTCCAGCGAAGGCCAGCCAAACGGCCCCCAAAAGGAGTTTGACTGCCAGATCCGGTGCCGGCCTGCCCTTCCGACCCAAGATGAGCACCATGGCGAGGCTGTATGCGCCCCACACGGCCATAAGCACATAGCTTAGGTCGTAAGGATTCAACTCCCGCACGAAACTGCCGCTCCCACCCAGTCGACGCCATTTCGAATGCGGGTGCGATAGTACCGGTTTGCTTGCGGGACCTTCTCCGACCTTCCTCAACTCACCTTCACGCCTGAACACCTGCGGCGACGATCCGTCACCTGTCGTCGTCGGTCACCGTCGGCCCGCCTCGGACGGCCTACAGACGGCCCGGCTGGTGGGGGCTTGTGCCTGGCCGCGTGGTCCGTGCGTTGCGGCAGGCTGCCTCTCGATGCGGACTACGGGCGGGGCGGTCGCTGAGGTTTGCGCACCTGGTCACCCGGGCGCGTGCGGTCGATGATGACCGGCTACGGTCGCGGTGGTTGCTGTACTCCGCTGCTGTACAGCACAGAAGACTGACCACCGCTGTAGGAGCGAGGTTGGGGGATCGCAGGTTTGTCCGGGAAGTCCCTGCCTTGGCGGCGTGGGAGGTAAGCACCCTGGCGCACCTCTATGCCCGAGTCCCCGTCCGTTCTGGCACCCTCGTAGCCGCATCGATCAAGGCTCTTGCTGCTCGCGCGCGGCAGTGCCATCCGCGAAACCTCTGCGCCCTCGCCTGGTTGCTCGAACTTGGCCGACGATGAGTCCCGCAAGCGCAACCAGAAAACAGATCGCCGCTACGCCGAAGCCCACCCGCAGTAGGGGCGGTCGTCCGTTACCCCACGCGCGGGCGCCGGCCCAGACCGCTGCGGCCGCGAGCCCGAGACCCTGGATCCACCATCGCTCATCCTTGGCGCTCGTCATGTACTTCATCAGTGTCATGCGTGATGATCCCATTCGCGCCCACCTACCACTCACCTCAGCTCCCATCCCGTCTGCCGTCGGCCCACCTTCAGCAGGAATCGGCCGTCTTCGTCCGCCTCCTGGGCAAGGGACCGTCAACGCGAAGGTCCCCGACCACGATGGGTTGGGGGTCCTTCGAACCGATGGGGCTGACAGGATTCGAACCTGTGGCCTCATCCTTACGAGGTCGATCATGGGATACCAGCGATGTCGGTCAACCGGCTGGAGCCCTCAGCCGACCGGCCGCTGGCGTTCGGCGTCGATCGCGGTTGCTCGTGCCTGTCGGTGTCAGCGGCTGGCGTCAGACATCAACGAGCCTCTTGACGTTCTGCCTGGCAGCGACGAAGCCCAGCGGTGCCGGTGTCATTCGGCTTCGTCGGATACGGCGGCTGGGCCAAGTTCCGCTCGTCGGAGTCGCGTTCGTCGAGCCGCTGCGCCAACAAGACTGATGAAGGCTCCGCTGAGGATGTCGATAGAGAGATCGCGAACGAGTGACCACACGTGGGCGTAGATGCGCCATGGGGCTGGCCGCGCATCATGCTCCTTACGTGCGGAGTCATCGGTTGGAAAGCACGACACTTGCGCAGCCCCGGCCCGAAGCAGACACCAGCGAGTAAGGCGACGTCGCGCCTCGTTCGCTGGACTCTGTCGGCTGGTGCTGGCTAAGGAGACGGCCGTGGGGTGGGTCGAGCGAGCTGCCACTTGTCCGTCGCCGCGGTCGCCCAGTCCGGGTCATCGCGAGTCGGCGAGTGGACCAGGTGGGGTTCATGTGCGGTAATCAGCCGCTTGCAGCGCGGATCTGCGGTTCGCCCGATCAAGGTCGCAAGCCACGCCGGGCCCCGAGACGATGGGCAACGTCACCACCGGCGATGCCGAGCCGAACGGGTGACGGCCCGGGTCCTCAGCGACTCATTGCCCGTTTGGCGCGCACCCGGGGCACACCCCTCCTGCGGCAGGCGGGCTGTCCGAGGCCTCCTGCGGTACGGAGGATGCGCCAGCAGAGGCCCGGATGACTCGGATGGCGGGGTGCGCGCCTATGCTGGCAACGTGGCGGCGAGATCGGGGCAGAGGGCGGGACTGCGGCCCGATGCCGCGCGCAATCGGGCCCGGATTCTGCAGGTCGCCCGCGAGCAGGTTGCCGGTGGTGACAACTCGCTGCAGCTGAACCTCATCGCCCGGCTCGCCGGGGTGGGCGTCGGCACGGTTTACCGCCACTTCCCCGACCGCCACGCACTGATCGAGGCGCTCTCGGTTGAACGCTTCCGGGAACTGGTGGAGCAGGCTCGGGCAGCATCCTCGGCTGAGGACCCGCAGGAGGGGCTGCGCGGACTGCTGCGGTTCACGCTCGACCTCGCGCTGGACGATACCGACTTCGCGAGCGTGCTGTCGTCGGCGGGCGGTGAGCGCGCCCAGACCTCGGAGATGAAGGCCGAGCTCGATGAAGCGCTAGCCGTGTTGCTCGACCGGGCCCGGCTGGCCGGCACGATCCGGAGCGGCATCGAGGCGGACGATGTACGCCGCCTGCTGTGCGGTGTGGAGCACGCGGTGCGTTCCGGGGACGGGGAGCGCCGCGAGCTGTATCTCGGGGTTCTGCTGGAAGGGCTCCGCCCGCCGCGCTGACGGGCGGCAGCCGTCCAGCGTCCCTCCGCGGCCATCCCCATAAACGGATACCAATCCGGTTGCTGTAGCATGCCCACGAAAAAACGGATAAGTATCCGATTCTTTGTCGCCATGCAGGGAGCAGATCCATGAGCGCGCGAGCAGTAGTAACGGCCGGTACCGGAGGCATCGGCCTGGAGACGGCGAAAGGGCTTGCGGAGCGCGGGTATGCCGTCACTGTCGTCGGCCGAAACGCCGAGCGCGGTGCGCGCGCCGTCGAGGAAGTGGCGTCGGTCGCGACCGCAGCGGCGCCACGCTTCGTGGCGGCCGACCTCGCCTCACTGCAAGAGGTACGGGCCCTGGCCGCGCAATTGGCCACCGAGGGTCCCTTGCGGGTGCTCGTGAACAACGTCGGCGCCATGTTCGAGTGGCGCCGCCAGAGCGTCGACGGTGTCGAGGCGTCCTTCGCCGTCAACCATCTCTCGCCGTACTTGTTGACCGAACTGCTTCTGGAGCAGTTGCGAGCGGGCGCACCGGGCCGGATCGTCAACGTCACCTCCGGCGCGGTCGGCCTGGCCAAGCGCACCTTCGATTCCGTGGAACCGCCGGGCGGCTACTACGGCTTCCACTGGTACGGGCGGGCCAAGCTCGCCCACCTGATCTACACCCTTGATCTGGCCGAGCGCCTTCGCGGCAGCCAGGTGGCGGTCTTCGCCGCGGACCCCGGCGGAGCAGCGACCGCAATGACGAGCGGCACCATGACCTCACCGAAGATCGTCTCCCCGCCGCTGCGTCTTCTGTGGCCACTGGTGCGCCGCAAGTTCGAACGTTCCACGGCCGCCCCTGCCTCCGTGGCCGCCCGGTCGTCCGTCTTCGCCGCCACTGATGCCTCCCTCGACGGGCGGACCGGGATACTCATCGGGCCCGAGACCGTGCCGGTTCCCCTGCCGCGCGGCGCCGAAGACCCACGGGCCCTCGAGAACGTCCTCAGGCTCAGCCGCAGACTGGCACCCGTGTGAGGCGGCGGGGCCGGTATCCCCGCCGCTTCCGTCACCGAACGGCCCGCAACCCGACTCCCATGCCGATATGCACCGGCAACTGGTCAAGTGCACGGGGCAGTTCACAGCGGCTACAAGACCAAAGCCGTCGTACACGCCGCCCACCTCGGCATCGGCCTCGCTATAGTCCAGCGTGCCCCCGCAACCCGCGGATTCCACGTCCAGCCCCGCCGCTGGGTCATCGAACGCACCCTCGGCTCGCACATGCACCGCCGCTGCCCGGCCCGCGACTACGAAACCCACCCCCACCGATCGGCCGCCATGATCCAACTCGTCGCCATCAGCCTCATGACCCGCCGCCTCACCAACGAAGCCACCCCCAACTGGCGCGACACTTAAGCCAAATGAAACAGGCAAACGAGAATCAAACGCTCACTTGGATCGAGGCGCAACGACGGCGCAGGCGAGCTGGGTGGGGGCCGGTAGTTCGATCTTGTATCCGCCGTGTGGCGTGGGTTCGGCGATGAGGGCGCCGCCGAGCAGTTCGGCGCGTTCTCTCAGGCCGATCAGGCCGTGCCGGGCGCTGGGCAGGGCGACGGACGGGCGGGTGGGGGCGGTGTTGGTGACGGTGACGCCGAAGTGCTGCGTGCCGTGCCACAGGCGTACCTCGGCGCGGGCGCCGGGGGCGTGCTTGCGTACGTTCGTGAGGGCTTCCTGGACCGTGCGGTAGACGGTGCGCCGGGCGGTTGTGCTGATGCCGGGCGGGAGCCCGCCGGTCAGGGTGGTCTCTGTGCCGCTGTTGGCGATCAGCTGCTGGAGGTCGGCGAGGGTGGGCGGGGGTGAGTTCGGTTTCCTTGCCGCCGGAGGCGCGCAGCAGGGTGACCATGTGGCGGAGTTCGTCGAGGGTGTTCACGCTCAGGGTGCGGATGGTGCGGGCCGCGTCGCGGGCGTCGGGGTCCTTGGTGGCGACCTGCAGGACCCCGGCCTGTACGGCGATGAGGCTGACCTGGTGGGAGACGACGTCGTGCATCTCGCGGGCCAGTTGGGCGCGTTCGCGGGCCAGGACGGTCTGGGCGTACAGAGCGCGTTCGTGTTCGCGGACCTCCTTGACCTCGACGAGCCGGCGGGCCACGTCGCGTCTGGACTGCATGAGCTGGCCGCACAGGATCGGGGCGAAGGCCATGGCCAGCGTGTAGACGAACTGGATGAGCGTCCAGGTGCGGTCGCCGGCAAACGTGTCGGTCAGGGGCCAGGCGAGAGTGCTCGCCGCCGCGTTCAGCAGGGCGCAGCCAGCCAGCAGCGGGCGGTTGCGGGTGCGCGCGGCCAGTGTGTACAGCGCGGTGATCGGCGCGACTCCCACGTCCATGAACAGCAGCATGGGCAGTGTCAGCAGGAAGACGGCGAGCGGGAAGCGCCTGCGCAGGAGCAGTCCGGCGCTGCCGAGGGCGGCGCAGGCCCACATGAGTGGTGTCGCCTCGTCGTCGAGGTTGATCCAGGCGTCGAGCGCGGCGAGCACGACGAGGCCCACGTCGACGGCCCGGGCGGCGTCCGCCGCCACAGTGCCCGACCCGTGCTCATCGCGCGTTGCCCCGTGCCGTGTAGGCGCCGTCGTCGCGGAGCAGTCCGGCCCGCTCCGCGAGGAGCGCCGCCTGGACGCGGCTGGAGACCCGGAGCTTGGTCAGGATCGAGCTGACGTGGTCTTTGACGGTGCCCGCGCTCGGATGGATGCGGGTGCCGATGTCGGCGTTGGACAGGCCTTCCGCGATCAGGACGAGGACGTCCCGTTCGCGGTCGGTGAGCAGGTTCACGCGGGCCACGTCCGCGCCCTGGGGCGTGTCCGTCCCCGGATGGCCGCGCAGCAGAGCCCGCGAGGCTTTCGGGGACATGACCACCCCGCCAGGCCTCACAGCCCTGCCCCGGCCAGCCACGTGAAGCATGACAGCGCCCTTGCCCGCTCACCACCCGAGGAACCCTGGAGCACCCGACCCGCGCGTCGGGCCACAGCCATGCCCGCCGACGAAAAGCAGCCGAACCACCACTGCACACGAGCTCAGACCGGCTCAGCCACTCGAAGCGAAACAGGGAGGCTAGGCGGATTCTTCGCCCGGCACCTTAGCGAGTTGCACAGTACGCAGGCTGAGCAGCACCAACCCAGCGCACCCGCAGACGAGCGCGATGTCGGCGACGTTACCAACGAACGGGCCGTAGTCGATGAAGTCCACAACATGCCCGCGGCCCAGGCCGGGCTCGCGGAAGAGTCGGTCGCCCAGGTGGGATACCGCACCGCCGAGCAGCGCGCCCAGCACGAGCGCCCAGGCCGCCGAGGCCAGTCGGCGTGCGGTGTAGAGAATGCCGACCACTGCCGCTGCCGTTGCCAGGGTGAACACCCATGTCGCCTCGATGCCTATGGAGAACGCGGCGCCAGGGTTGTACAGCAGCCGGAAGTGGATCAGATGCGGGATCACGGCGACGCGCTCGCCGTCGGTCAGCGCGGAGACCGCCCACAGTTTGGTGAGCTGGTCCGCGAGCAGGACTACCGCCGCCAGTATGAGCATCACGCCGTACAGTCGGCTTGAACCCCGCGCCAGCCGCATCATCATGGCCTCCGTGCGTAGCGATATCCGAACCAGGATTCCCTGAGACTATCGGCCCCTTCGCCGTGGCAAGGTGCACGTTGCCGCCGTGGGGCAATCGGCTGAGCTCGTGGCTTGTCATGCAGCCTTGGCCGGGTATTCGGTCCACTGCCGGATCGATGACTGGGGCGCGAAGCGAGTCTTCGGCTCGGCCCGGCTGTTCCACCAGCGGATGTAGGCGGCGATGGCGGCGTTCTGCTCGCCGTGGGTGCGATGATCGGTGCCGTTCAGCGCGAAGTAGCGCAGAGCTGCGAACTCGGATTCGATCCAGTTCAGCCAGGATCCGTAGGTCGGCAGGAAGACCAGTTCGACGTCGTTGTCGGCGGCCCAGGTGCGTACCTCAGCGTGCCGGTGCGGGGGAGAAGTTATCGAGCACGATGTAGAGCTCTCCCCAGGCCAGCGCTCTCGCAGGGCCTTGAGCAGGCCGAGGAACTCGCGCCACCGTTTGCGCTCGCGGATCCGGTAGTAGACCTTGCCCATGGCCAGGTCGAGGGCGGCGAGCATGTGCATCACCCCGGCGTAACGGTTGTAGGTCGCCCGCAGGCGGCGGGGCCTGCCGGCAGGGCGCCAGGCCTTGCCGTACGGAGTGCCGACCGGGGCTGGAAACCGTACAGCGGAACTGCGGTCGATCCGGCCGCGGTTCCGCTCTCGTCGGGGTGTCGCTTGTCGACCATCACGTGTCCGCAGACTACCGCCCTTCTCGTCGGCTTCGACGGAAGGATGGGACGTGCCGCCGCGACCGCGCGCGTGCCCTCCGCGTCCTTCGATGCCGCACCCCGTCACCACCTGAGAGAGGCAACGCCCCCTGAACGGATCGGCCTTGCACAAGACTGCCGCCGACTACGCGGAGGAACTTCCCGGAGCCCAGCTGGAGCACCCCTTCGGCCCGGACTGGGAGGTCTTCAAGGTGCGCGGCAAGGTGTTCATGCTGATGACCGAAGTCCCGGGGCGGCCCGTCGTGATCCTCAAGACGGACCCCGGTGAAGCCCATGCCCTGCGGGAGCAGTACAGCCACATCACCCCCGGCTACCACATGAACAAGAAGCACTGGATCACCCTGGAGAGCGGAGAAGGCGTTGACGAGGAACTCGTCAGGGAACTCGTCACCGACTCCTACCGGCTCGTCGTCGCCCACCTGCCCAGGGCCGAGCGGCCTGTCGACCCGCACACCTACGGCACCGGCACGCGGGCGGCCCGGTGAGTGCGGCCGGTGACCGGCTTCAGGACGCAGCCCGCCAGGCGGCCCTGGCCCTCCCCGACGTCAGCCACGGCCGCCCCTTCACCCCCGACCTCGACGTGTACAAGGTCGCGGGCAAGGTGTTCCTCATCGTCACCGACGACCCGGACGAACAGATCATCACGGTCAAGTGCGAACCCCAACACGCCCGTGCGGCAAGAACGCGGCTACGCCTCGATCACACCGGGCCGCTATCTCGACAAGCGCCACTGGATCTCGCTGAGGGCGGGACCCGGCATCACCGAGCGTCTCGTCACTGACGCGGTCGAGGGTTCCTACGACCTCGTCGCCGAGCGGCTGTCGCGACACGATCACCCCGGTGCCCGATGAGCACCGCGAGCTTCCCCGCTGACGGCGAGTCCTTGAGATGCCCGCGGGGGAGGTGGGCGTGCATGTGCTCCATCACGACGTCGCGTCCGAGTTGTTGGACCCTGTGACCAGCAATTTCTGTAAGAGCGCAGGCCTTTCCGGATTAAGGTAACGGTCGCGGTTGCGGCTCCTTCGACAAGAGAGCGGTCCCGTCTGACGGCGGGACCGCTCCGTGGTGTTCGATTCGCGAACGTCACACTGCGCTCGGCAGTGCTACGCCAGACTGGCGACGGCCCGCGCTGGGGGGGTATCCCCCGTTCCGGTCTTGGGGTGCGCCGGATCGCGCCCCGGTGGGGGGCGAAACTAGCGTCCAACCATGACTTCGACTCTGAGAAAGCACCTGGTCATGGCACTCGGTCTCGCTACGCTGCTCACCGCCGAGGTGGTCCCCGCCATCGCTCAGCCCGCCGGTCACTCCCCTGTGCAGTTACGCCGGGACACCAAGGCGATCCACGCCCTCGGTGTGAGCGGTGTGCAGGCCCGCGTGGTCGCGCCGGACGGTCGGCAGTCGGTCGCCGCCAGCGGTACCGCCGACCTGAACACCGGCCGCCCGGTCTCTTCCGGCGGCTACTTCCGCATGGCCAGCACGTCCAAGACGATGGTCGCCACCGTGGTCCTCCAGATGGAGGCCGAGGGCAGGCTGTCCCTGGACGACACGGTCGACCACTGGCTGCCCGGAGTGGTGCGGGGCAACGGCAACGACGGCAGCCGGATCACCATCCGCCACCTGCTCCAGCACACCAGCGGCATCCGGGACGCCCTGCCGGGATACACCACGCCGAAGGAGTACTACCAGCAGCGCCACAACATCTACGAACCCGAGCAGCTGGTCGACCTCGCCATGGCCCATGAGCCGGAGGAGTTCCGGCCCGGCAAGGGCTGGGCGTACTCCAACACGGGCTACGTCCTGCTCGACATGATCATCCAGAAGGCTACCGGTCACCCCGCTCATCAAGAGATCGAACGCCGCGTCCTGCGCCCGCTGGGCCTCGACCAGACCCGGTGGATGGGCACCTCGCCCACCCTGCCTCGGCCCCACGCCCAGGCTTACCAGCTCTTCGGCCCCGGTTCCCGGGTGAATGTCACCGACCAGATACCGGTGGACTACGAGAACCTTTCGTGGGTCACGACCACGCGGGATGAGAACCGCTTCTTCCGCGCGCTGCTCGACGGCCGCCTGCTACCGGCACAGCAGCTGGCCAAAATGAAGCAGACCGTCCCCGTGAGCGCGGAGGTCCAAGAGCTGTGGCCCAAGGGCCGATACGGACTCGGCTTGGTCGAACGCCCCCTGGGATGCGGAGGAACCTACTGGAGCCATGAAGGCGGGGACGGCGGCTACATCACCCTCAACGGCGTCACCGATGACGGGCGTCGAAGCGCTGTGGTCTCCATGTCCGAGGCCCGCGGCGACACCAAGGAGCACATACTGGAGCAGGAGAACGCGGCCAGCGCCCTGATCGACCACGCACTGTGCGCCAGGGACGCCAGCACCCCGTGAGGGGAGGTGTCGTCGCTGTGGGCGGCGAGCTCGCGGCGCTCCGCCGGTGTCGCAGACCCGCACTGCGCACCCCCTTGCCTCTCATGGTCCCTTTTCGGCTCACCCGGGCGATGGTCCGTCTTCGCCGTCCACACTGTCCCTGTCAGTCCTGACGACGCGCCCGTCTAATAGGACTCAACTCCGTCAGGTCTGCCTCGGTCTTGATGTCGTGTGTGGCCTGCTGGGCAGGGGCAGGGGCAGGGGCAGGGGCAGGGGCAGGGGCTGGTGGCAGGTGGTGCAGATGCCGGTCCAGCACCTCAGGACGTCCTGGAGGGCGTCGAGGGTCTGGTGAAGAGTGAGCTCGGTGTGGGTGCTTTCGGGGCCAGCCGCTGTTCGGTGAGAAATGCGTGGCGGCGGTCACGGGGGTGACGTGGTGGTGCCAGCCGGGCCAGGAGCGGCCTTCGAAGTGGTCCAGGCCCAGACCGTGCTTGAGTTCGCGGTAGTCGTGCTCGATGCGCCAGCGGACTTTGACCAGCCGGACCAGGTCCGTGAGCGGGGTGTCGGCCGGCAGGCTGGACAGCCAGCAGTCGGTGGGCTCCTCGGCGTCCTCGGGCCACTCGATCAGCAGCCAGCAGTCGGGCAGGATGCCGTCCCACCACCCCTGTTCGGCCGAGGCGGCGGACCGGATCGGCCGCTCGACGGCCTTGCCGGCGGGGCGGACACGCACGGCGGCGAAGCGGGACCGTAACGCTCCCCGCGAGCCCTGCCGCCAGGTGAGGGAGGTGAACGCCTCCTGCCCGAGCCCGGCCGCCGGGGCCGCAACCGAGGGTGCCCGGTGGCGGTGGTTCGGCGACCTCCGCCACGGAAGTCGCGCCGGCGAGGGCCGCATAGGCGGCGCGCCGGTCTGGGCGAGGAGACCGACCGGGTCGCGGCAGGAGCGTGAACGGTCCTCCGTGAGGGCCGTGTTCATGGTGTCCATTCCGGTTGTCGTGCCGGGCGCCGATCGTTGTTGGAGCCTCGGGCGTCTCTACACGTACCGCGATCTCGGGCTGCCGTTGAAAGCGGTTTGTGGCGAGCGGGTGTGTTTCCGCCAGGCCGCCGGACGGGGCGTGAGGGGTACGGGGGTCGCCGCGTGCCCTCTATGGCCCACGGGCTAATCAGCCCGGCCTCCCACTCGCGGGTCGACCGGTGTGAGAACTCCGAGCCGGTCCTCGATCGCCTGGGCCGCGCCCAGGCACAGGTCCTCCCGGAACGCGCGCCCGACGATCTGTACTCCGCAGGGGAGCCCGTCGACCATCCCGGTCGGTATGGCCACACCGGGTACGCCCACGAAGCTGGTCACGGTGCACAGGCGCATTCCCGACCCGACACGGTCCCTACCTGACCTGTCACGCGACTCCAGCCCCGGCTCGACCGGTGGCTCAGTGAAGACCGGGCCGAGCAACAGCGGGTATTCGTTGAGGAATTCGGCCCATGAGCGGCGGATGTTCATCCAGGTGCCCATCAACTTCATGAACTCCTCCGCGCTTACGGGCGGGGTCTGCTCCATCGCCATCTCGATATAGCGGTCCCCGCCCTTGCCGAGCAGCCCGCGCACTACCGGCCAGGTGGGGGCGAACTCGGTCACAGTGATCCGGCCGTAGGCCTCGAGGGCCTCGTCCATCCGCGGTACGTCCTGCTCCTCGCGCACGTCGTATCCGGCGTCGCGGAGCGCGTCGGCCGCAGACGCGATAGCTCCGCGAACCGTGGGGTGGACGCCGTGCCCACCAGGGTCCGCCACAACCGCGACCTTCACGCGTCCGGGGAGCGGTTCGCCGTAGGCGGGCGCCGGCACGGCCCGCGGGTCTCGCGGATCAGTCCCGGCCAGCACCTCGTAAGCAAGCCGAAGATCCCCCACGCTCCGGGCCAGCGGGCCGTCGGTGACCAGCATCTGGGACGCCGGGCCCGGGTCGTCCGGGCCGAGAACGCGGTGGTCGGCGGGGAACCGGCCCGTGGACGGCTTCAGCCCGGCCACACCGCAGAACTGGGCCGGGATGCGCACCGATCCCCCGGAGTCGTTGCCGAGCCCGAGCGCCGCCATGCCCGTGGCGACGGCCACCGCGTCGCCCCCGCTGGAGCCGCCCGGGGTCCGGGTGCTGTCCCACGGATTGACTGTGTCACCGAACAGCTCGCTGCGCGTGTGCATCCCCGCCAGGATCAGGGTGGGGATGTTGCTGTGCCCGATGGGGATGGCTCCGGCTGCGCGCAGCCGTGCCACCGGGAGTGCGTCGGCCGATGCCACCAGATCGCGGAAGCGCTCCGTGCCGAACGTAGTCGGCACGCCTTCGATGGCGGTGCTCTCCTTCACCGTGAAGGGCACCCCCGCGAGGGGCCCCAGCGCTTCACCGGCGGCCCGCCGGCGGTCTGTCTGTGCCGCGGCCTCACGTGCACCCTCCGCCAGGAGCTGCGTGACCGCGTTCACCTGCGGGTTGACCTCGGCGATGCGATCCAGGTGACTGTCGACGAGGTCGACGGCCGAGACCTCTGCGCTGCGCACAGCCTCCGCCTGTGCGGCGGCCGCCATCTTCCACAGGGCGTCCTGCATGGCTTTACCTTCCTCATCCCCGTACCAATGCGCTTGCATCGGAACCGTACCCGGGAACCGATACGTGCGCATCGCATAAACTGCGCTGCGAAGCGGAGCGCTGTGAAATGAGAGGCCATCGGAGTTGCCCAGGCAGGTGGATCACGTGAGCCGACGCCGCCTCATCGCCGAGGCCGTATGCCACCTCGCCGACGAACGCGGACTGGAGGGCGTGACCCTTCGCGACGTCGCGGCCCGCGCGCAGGTGTCGATGGGCGCAGTTCAGCGGTGCTTCCGCAACAAGGAAGAGATGCTGGTTTTCGCTCTCGGGCACATCAGCGAGCGGATCAGTGAGCGCGTACAGGCCCGCCTCCTCAGGAGCCCAGCCCAGTCGGCCAGCACCGCCCTGGGCCACGCGGCCACCGAGATCTCACTGCTCCGGGAAGAGCACCGCGCCGAGGCCAGGGTCTGGCTCGCCTTCGTCGCGCAGGCGGCCGTGAGCAAAGCGCTCGCCAGGACGCTGACGGCAAACTACGCAACCCTGCAGGAGGCGTTCACCCGCCTCATCTCGGAAGCCGGCGAGGGCGCCGACCGCGCCGTGCGCCTCGATCCGCAACTCGAGGCCCGTACCCTCCTCGCCCTCGCGGACGGCCTCACCGCGCACGTCCTCATCGGCCACCTCACCCCGCACGAAGCACACGACGTCCTCCACACGCACCTGGCCCGCCTCTGGGAGCAACCAGTCACGCGCACCCCCTCCCCGGATTCCCCACTTCCATGAACCGGACCAAGTGAGGCGGGAAGCGGCAGGCGGATCGGGCCGCCTACGATCAGCGTCGGCTGTCACCGGGGGCGGACAGCACCGACTCCCGGCGGGAGTCCAAGTGTTCACCGCAGAAGTGCCCCACAGCAGTCCCAGGGCAGCCTCGCCGATCTCGCCGATCTCGTCGTCCGCGACCGAGGCCAGCGGCCGGCCTAGGCCGTCACGGACATGTCTGCCACGCAAAGCGTCAGATCAGAACCCATGACGAGCCACCGAGCTATCCATCAACCAGTTCACGGGCCTGTTTTCCGGGTTCTTCCCGGCGAGGATGCAGGTCGCCCGGGGCTGGCGGATCGTGATGCCGCGGATCCAGTCGCCTTCGGGCAGGGCGACGGCGCTCATACGGCGGTGCCGGGGCGTCCCGCACGGCGGCCGTTGATGGACGGCACCGTGGCGTGACGCTAGGTGGCAAAGTGCGCGCGGCCGGAGTGCTTGCCGTCGTACAGAGCCGCGTCGGCCGCCCTCTGCAACACGGTCAGGTCGCAGGAGCCGATCGCCTCCGGGGTCGCAGCGCCGACCGAGGCGGCGACGTCGACGGTGCGGCCGTCGTCCAGGACGACCGGCGTGTGCAGCATGCGGACCAGCTGTGCGAGGCGCTGCTCGCGCCGTTCGGCGGTCAGCTCCAGGGCGACCGCGGACTCATCGCCTCCCAGCCTGCCAGCGGCGGCGCGCGGGGCCGCCCAGGCGGTGAGCCGGACGCCGAACGAGGCGAGGACGGCGTCGCCGGCCGGGTAGCCCACCGTGTCGTTCACGGCCCTGAAATGGTCGGCGCCGACCATGATCAAGGCCGTGTCGTCGCCATGGCGGGCCAGGAGTCGGCGGGCGCGGGCGGTGTAGGCGTCGCGGCGCAGCAGGCCGGTCAGCGGTCCTTCCGGGTAGAGGCGAGCTTGCGGTGCAGCGCCAGGGCGTGCACGGTCCAGCCGGTCAGCGGCAGGGCAGCGGTGGTGATCAGGAGGGCGCGGAGGCCGATCCGGCCCTGGACGCGCAGGACGGAGTCCATACTGAGGATCTCCCTCTCGTCTCGTACGGGTTGGGTGGGCCCGGGACAGCCGTCCAAGCCGCCAAGCACGTGCGGCTGTCCCGAGGCAGAGCTACATCTCGAAGGGCTTGGAGTTGAGCCAGCTGTACGGGCTCCTCCAGTGGCCGGCGTTCGCGGCGGGCCAGTCGAGCTACCAGCCGGGCCGGTACCCACAGGCCGACCAGCCGTCCGGGCCTCCGTAGGGGATCTCACGTCCGGCCTCCGCCGCGGCGCGGGCCGCGTCATAGACCTCAGGCGCGGCCTTCACGGCCGCGCCACGGCTGTCAGCCCAGCCGGTGAAGACGTGCACGCCTTCCAGGCCGGGCGTCTCGGTGCTCCGTATGGGGACGTCGACCTCGTAGTACGGGGGGCTGGGTCATGACGTCCACTCCTCTCCTGATCGCGGTGACTGAGGAACCACCGCGCCCGCCCCGGCCGCGGCGGGGAGGCGGGGCCGGAGCGGCACGGAGGTCCTTCAGCCGTGGATCACTTCCAGGTCCTGCACCTCGAGGTCGTCGTCCTGGTCGTCGTCGTTATTCGGTCCGTGGACGGTGCAGACGATGTCCTCGTCGTCCAGGTCGCCGTTGAGTGAGCGGAACAGGCAGGTGACGCTGTAGGGGGGCACCCGCGCCCGGCCGGTGCACTCGTCGTCGTGCGGGCACGGCACCATCACGTCGAATTCGACATCGCCCTCGCCGTCGACGTCGGTGCGCAGGGCGAGGGTGAGGTACTGCTGACAGAGGCGGATCTTTGCGACGCGGTCGCCGCCGGCGACGTCCGAGCCGGGCTTCCACTGTCACAGCGGCAGGATCTCCTCGCCGAACACCCGTGAGACGAGGTTCAGGTCACCGAGGCCGCCAACCTGCCCCACGGCGGTGTCAGTGCGGAGCCCTGTCTTCCAGGGACATCACGGATGGCACAGGAGCCGCACGATGCAGATCGCAGGTATCGACCTGTACGTGAATCACCCAGTGATGGCCATCGGTTCGACCGAGTGGATCCCCACGACACTGGCTCTCAACAACGAGCCGGCTGCTGCCTGCGAAACTCACCTCATCGTCCGCGTGCAGGCCCAGACCGTGCTGGTCAAGGTACGGATCTTCCAAGATCACGATGACTCGGATGGCCAGGGGCGGGATCTGGAGAGTCTGACGACGGTGTTCGACGGACATCTTCTGCTAAGCGATGGCCGACTCGTCGTCGGGGACGTGGTCGGCGAGAGCCCGTTCACCACTTCCCTGCTCGGGATGCCGGGCCGGCGGCGAGTCCGGGTGTCTGTCGACGACGCGCAGGGACGGGCTCGTGCTGTTGACATCGTCATCAGTGCCGAGACGGTGTGACCGAGCCGATCCCTTCGCTGAACAGCACACCCCGTGCGTTCACCCGCAGGGCCAATTCCCTGAGTAGCCAGGACCGCCCAAGCCGATCGTCGCTCAGGGCTGCCAGCGCGGGGCCTCATCATCGGGTGTGTCCGGGCTGGGGAAGTGGAACGGTACAGAGAGGTACTCGGCAAGGGCACGCCCCGCCTGCTCGGCAGCTACCGCTGCGGGGTGGCGTGGGTCGCCATCCGCGTCCTCGCCGAGGTAGCGCTTGGCCGTTGACCAATAGACGGTGGCCATGTGGGACTCTCCCGCCGGGTCGGCGGTGATGGCTAGCAGCCGTACGAACCAGTCGTGGACGGTGTCACCATCCCAGATCGCCTCGATCGCAACGATGCGGCCCTCGCACCCGGCCGCCCGATAGGCCAACGACTCCAGATCGAGGGGGCTCTCCGGCTCGCGTGCAATCCGGTCGCCGTAGTAGAGATAGCGGTCATTGGCGATCAGCTGAGCGGTACCAACGCCGATGCCATGGGGAACGAGGCCGATGGCGACGATGACACGCACAGCGCCGAGAAGGGAGTCCTGAAGGATGTATCCGTCGATCTCGTCGCGGATCCCGGCAGGCAGACTCTCCCACCACTCGGTCCTGGCCGCCTTGTTCATGCCCATCGAGGGCCCCCGTCCCCTTGGAGGCCCCAACAGCCGAGCCTCGGGCCACTCTACGTCGTCGTGCAGCACCGTCTACGACAGCTGTCCCGCAGCGACCCGTCTGGTCGCAGCGTTTCTGTCAGGGACAACGCCGGCCGACCAATACCTCGATCCGCAACCAACCAGACAGAAAGGCAGTGTGCGGTGCAGGCGATGCGCCCGGGCGCGGCTGGACTGGCCCTTGTGTCGGTCGTGATGGCTTTGGTGATGGCCTGGTGGTCGGACTGGAGCCAGTGGTCACCCAGGTCCGCGGCCATGCGCATCAGGACGTAGGCGGCGGCGAAGCGGGGGGGCTGAGGGACTGGGATCGGGCATGGTGGGGGTCTCCTCGTCTCGTTGTTCGGGTCGGTGCTGGGCGACACTCCGCTCGGCGGCCTCGCTCAGGTTGTGCCACAGATGCCACCTGTCAGCGACCTGCATCGCCTGCGGCGCTCCAGCAGCGGCGCCTTCGGCGAAGAACGGCGCGCGGTCCCGGCAGACGACCTCGACACCGGGGCGCTGGGCGAGCGAGGCGGCCAGACTCGATGCCCCCCGGTCCGGGAGCGTCGATCGGCCGGCGGGTTTCGACGTCCACCAGCACAGTGCCGTAGTGGCGGCCCTTTCGGGTGGCGTACTCATCGACGCCGACCACCCGCGGCGCAGGCACCTCCGGCTCGGGCAGGTCGTCGACCAGGCGCAGGACCGTGCTCCGGCTGACGGACATGCTGAGGACGGCGGCCAGCCGGGCGCCGGCCCGTCCGGCCAGGGCAAGACCGACGGCAGCCAGGGCGCAGCGCAGCCGCTCGGTGCGCTGGCCGTATTCGCAGGTGAGGCCGGGATCTGTTCCACGAAGGTCCGCCGAGCGCACACGGTGTCGCGGCAGCGGAACCGCCGAACCCGTAATCGGAGCACGACTCTTCGTCCGGCGCTCGGTGCGTCAGCAGGAAACCGCAGGTAGGAGCTGTGTACCCGGGTCGACCAGGTTCCGCACCCCGGGCAGGCAGCACCGACAGTCGTGCACTGCACGTCAACGCGCACTATCTCGATACTCGCGTCAACCGACAACACCTCGATGTCCGCGACCGACGGGAACAACAGCTCCTTCAGCCGGAGCACGACCTCTTCCACGGCCGGGACCTTCAGCCCAACCACCCTCGTGACGATTGATCTTCGGGCGACTTCCGCAGCTGCCGGAGACGCCCGGACATCACTCAGAGTGGCCGCTGCACGGAAACTGAGCCAGAACCCCACCTCGGGAGGCACCTGCCTCTGGCTCTGTTCGATGTTCATGACCTGGGCAGCACAGCCCCGGAGTGAGGCAGCCGCAACGGGGTGTCAGCCCCCTCTGCCAGTATGCTGACGTGACAGACATACGTGATCAGCCTCCCACCGACGCCATGCTCGATTTCCTGCGCTCCGCGTTTCCGCCGGAGTGGCGTGAACCGGCACTCGGACATGAAGCCGTCGCGGCGTGGGAGCAGGAGAATCGGGTGGTCCTCCCGGAGCCGTACAGGACCTTCATCGCGGAGATCAGCAACGGGTCCAGCCTCGGCCCCGCCGGCGACGGTGGTCTCCAGCCGCTCGGCTGGCTGCCCGACACGTGGCCCGACCTCGGCCCGCGACAGCCAGGCGAACCGTTCCCCCTGAAGGCGGCATGGCCCTGGGAGGACGACGAGAGTGTCGACCCCGAGGACCCGCGGATCGACGCCGCATTCAACAAGGGGTCCATCGTTCTTGGGTCCGAGGACGGGCAGTCGTTCTGGCTCCTGCTGACCACTGGCCCCCGCCGGGGCGAGGTGTGGATGATCGCTGACGTCGGTGCCGTCCCGGCGCCCGGTGACCAGGCGTGGGGCTTCGAGGAGTGGGTGCAGCGCTGGCACACCGGCAACGACTGGTGGGAGTGAACGCTCCGTACCGACCAGTCGCAGGTTACGGACCGTTCGAATCCTGGGTGCCTCCCGAAGTGGTGAACTTCGCTGCCCGTACTCGTGGACAAAGCCAATCCCAGTCATGATTTGCTCCAGGACGTCGACCAGAGCCCTGCACGCGGCGGCAGCGGTATCCGCCGTATCCGCGTCCGCAGCTTGCTGGCACTCCCACTCCGCTGCGGCAGCGAGATCCGCCAGTTCCAGGCACTGCGCGCAAGTCAGATTGTTTCCCGGAGGGCCGGACGCGGACGAGGCCAGCCACGCCGGGCGGATGCTGGTGCAATCGACGATCGTGGCCATGGCCTGCGGCGAAACGGGAACGGCTACTGTCATCACGTCGTCCGACGGGCCGAGGGCCGTTGTGGATTCATGCCCACTGGTGGTCAAGCTACTTCTCGTGGCGTCGACGGCCGCTGCGGCGCCCCGTCGGCATGCCAGAGCGCGCGCATCATGCTCAGCACCACACCCTGACCTTCGATGCCTACCGCAAGAAGAAGGCGGCATGTCCCGGCAGGAACGCACTGCCTGGCGTAGGCCCGTCTCTGCTCGGTTCGTCGGCCCGAACTTGAAGACCGGGGCGCCGGGGTCCGGGCACCTCCACGAAGCGCACATCGGCACCCACTTCGCCCGCGCCTACGTCATCCCCGTCAGCTGACCGGCCCTTGCGTCGGGGCCCGGGGCGATGGCGCGGTCGCCTTCGACGCCCATGACGACGTGGATGTGGGCGAAGCCGTTGCGGATCTCGCCGGTGCCGGTCATCTCGCCGGGCAGGTCGTACTTGGTGACGGTGTCCTTGAGCGCGTCGCCTTCGGGCATGGGCCAGTCGGTGAAGGAGTCGGCGGGCCCCGATCAGGGAGACGATCGCGGCGTCGGTGATACCGGCGGCGGCGGCCTGGCGGTTCAGCTCGTCGACGAGCTCGCCGTCGGGGACTTCAAAGACGCTGGCTCGACAGCCACTAGTAACTGTCCGAATTCGGAGCCAGATATCAAGAGCTGCTGCTGCGGCGGTACCGAGGAGAACGTAGCCGCGCTTGTCGTGGCCAGGGGCGATCGTCCGAAAACGTCCAACCGTTCCTGGGCTCCTGCGCATCCATGCGGACGAGCCGTCACCAGTGCCATGCGGCTTCTTGAATGGCTTGCCACGAAGCCGAGAGCCTGAGTTCAGGCAGCCCCGTGGGGTGCGTATCGGGGTAATCTGCCTTTGACGCGGCTCCAGGGCGTTGCGTCCGACTTGCCCCGGTTCACGGGGCTCGGACCTGTGTGTTCGCCACCTTTTCAGCCGTCGACGGCTCACCGCCGGTTCCTGATCTGGTCGAGAGCCGGTGTCTGGGGCCGGCTGCACGAAGCCGTGCTGCACCGGCTCGACGACTCCGGCCTCATCGACGTCACCCGCGTCGTCCTCGACACCGCCCACGTCAGTCCCCGCCATGCAGCGCCATCACCCGCAAGCCCGCGTCCTCGATATGCCGAAGCAGGGTGGCAGTTGGCGCCAGGCGCAGCCGCTGACCAGTTCAAGGCCCCGTGCTGGTCACACTGCCTGCCTGCGCAGGGTCCTCGCGGTGACCGCGAGTCCCGCCAGGACCGCCGCCACGAGGGTGCCGAGGACGGCGGCGGCGAGGGTGCCGGTGCTCAGGTGCAGGCTCACGTCCGACGAGGTGGCCTGGGAGAGGCCGGAGGCCATGCCCGCCAGCGGGGGCAGCGTCACCAGGATGCCGAGGGCGGCGCCGATGACGATGACCAGGGATGTCTCGCCGACCGAGACCAGGAGCAGCTGGCCGACGGTGCCGCCGGCGGACTTCATGACCCCGAAGGCGCGGCGTCGGCCGTGGGCGGCCATGGCCATGCTGTTGGCCACGGCGATCACGCTGTAGCCGACGGCGATGACGATCAGCATCATGGCGAGGCTGTCGGTGAGCTTGGCGTCGGTCTGGTAGTCGGCCAGGGCGTACTCGGCGGCGTCGTGCAGGGCGGTGCCGGGGACGGGTCCGGAGGCCTTGGCGTTGCCGGGAACGAAGATGTCGTCGGTGAGCGCGGCCGGGTCGTGGACGCGGACCAGGTCGCGGGCGACCACGAAGTCACCGCGGGCCGGGTCGTCGGGCAGGACCGAGCCGACGCGCAGGGTGACGGCGGTGCCGTCGGCGAACCGGACCGGAACCTTCTGGCCCTTGGCCAGACCCAGCTTCTTGGCGGTGTGCTCGCCGAGGACGGCCTCGCCCGGTTTGCTCCAGCGCGGGTCCCGGCTGCCCAGGACGTCCAGGACGGTGGCCTTCCGGGCCTGCTCGGTGCCCTGGTCGTTCTTCGCGGCCGACGCGTCCTTGAGGACGAACGCGCGGGTCGGCAGCGCGGCCTTGCCCACCGGGTTGGCGGCGACGACCTCGTCGGTGTTCCCGGGGGTGCCGTCCGGGGTGACGATCGTCTGCCCCGAGATTTTCAGCGCCTCGCCCGCCGGGTAGGCCACCCGCATGGTCTCCACCATGCCGCTGAGCAGCACCGCGAAACCGACGGCGGCGATCACGGGGGCCACCAGGGAGGCGGCCCGGCGCGGGTTGGCGACCAGTTCCGCCCGGATCAGGACCGGGCCCGCGGAGCCGCCTCGTTGAAACGGGGCGGTCAGGAACCGGCCGACGGGCCCGATGAACGCGGGGGTCAGCAGGGCGGCCGCGGCGATCAGCGTCATGGTGGCGAAGATCGCCATGTTGATGCGGTTGTCGGCGCTGGAGGTGGCGGTGCCGATGGCCAGGAGCGCACCGGCCCCGAGGACGGCGAGGCCGGCGATCCAGCGGCCGCGCCCCATGCCCTGGTTGGCGGAGCGGCTGTCCAGCAGAGCCTCGATCGGGGCGACCCGGGCGGCCTTGCGGCCGGCGGTCCAGGCACCGATCACACTGACACCGACACCGATCAAGGAGGCCGTGAGCAGCGGCCAGGCGGCGACGGTGACCTCCATGCCGGGAGGCGCCACGTCCAGGTTGTCGAGAATGGTGCGCAGCGCCGGGGCGGCGATCACGCCGGCCACGCAGCCGGCGATCGAGCCGAGCAGGCCGACCACCGCGGCCTCACCGATGATCATGCGCTTGACCTGCTGGGGGGCGGCGCCGATGGTGCGCAGCAGACCGATCTCGCGGCGCCGCATCCCGGTCGCCAGGACCAGCATGGAGGCGACCACGAACACCGTGGTGAACAGGCCGAGGATGGCCATGGCACTGATGAGCTGGACGCCCAGGAAGCGCTTGTGCTCGATGTACTGCGGCTGCAGTTCGGACCGGCCGTCGCCGGAGACGACGTCGCCCTTGTCGCCGAGCACCTTCTTCGCGGCGGTGACGATCGCGCCGGTGTCGGCTCCCTTGGCGGCGACCAGCGCGATGGCGCCGACCCCGGGCTGGTGCCGCGCGGCGAACGCCTCGCTGAAGTAGTAGCCGGGGCCGTCCACGGTACCGGCGACGGTGAACTGCCTGCGGCCCTCGGTGAGGTTGACGGTCAGCCCGCTGCCCACGGCCGCGCCCAGGGCGCGGTCCACCACGACCTCGTTCGCGGCGCTCGGGGCGTGGCCCGAGACCAGCTTGTAGGGCGCCATCTGCGCGCTGGACCAGCCGTGCCCGGACTCCAGGGCTCCCTCGTCGGTGACGGGCTTGCCGTCCTTGATCGCCTGGGCGTAGAAGGAGCGGTCCACCACGGCGTCGGCCACACCCGGAACCTTGTCGAGTCCGGCCACCAGCGGCTCGGCCTCGGCCGTGCTCCACGGCATCCGGTCCTCGGGGCTGCCGTCGGCGTCGAGGGCCTTGTGGGGCAGCGCCAGGGCGGTGGTGCCGTCGTAGCGGGGCTGGACCCGGGGCCGGGCGGAGTCGTAGATGACCAGGGTGGTCGAGATCAGGGCGACGCCGACCAGGACGGCGACGAAGGCTCCGAGGAAGCCGGACCAGCGTTCGCGTACGTTCGCGAGGATCAGCATCACGCCTCCAGCCGGGCCATGTGGGTGGCGATCGCGGCGGCGTTGTTGCCGCCGGGGTGACGGTCGAGCGAGATGCGGTCGGCGATCTGCCCGTCCTTGAGGAAGACGACGACATCGGCCACGGACGCGGCGACCGGGTCGTGGGTGACCATCAAGGTGGTCTGGCCCTCCTGGTCGACCAGCATCCGCATCATCTTGAGCACCTCGCGTGAGGTGGTGGTGTCCAGGGCGCCGGTGGGCTCGTCCGCGAAGAGGACGTCGGGACGGGTGACAAGGGCCCGGGCGAGGGCGACGCGCTGCTGCTGACCGCCGGAGAGCTCGCTGGGGCGGTGCCCGGCGCGCTCGGCGAGACCGACCGCGGCGAGCGCGTTCGCGACCTGCTCGCGGCTGACCTTGCGGCCCGCGAACCGGGACGGCAGCTCCACGTTCTGCGCCGCCGTCAGCGACTCCACCAGGTTGAAGGCCTGGAAGACGAATCCGATGTGGTCACGGCGGAGCTGGGTGCGCTGCTTCTCGTTCTGCTGCCCGATGTCCACGCCGGCCAGGACGATGCGGCCTTCGGTGGGCTGCTCAAGACCGGCCGCGCACTGCAGCAGGGTCGACTTCCCGGAACCGGAAGGGCCCATGATGGCGGTGAAGGTGCCGCGCGGGAAGCCGAGGGAGACCCCGTCCAGCGCGGTCACCTGACGACCGTCGGCGCCGTGGACCTTGCGTACACCGTGAAGTTCGACCGTGTCCTGTACCGGGGTTTGCCTCGTTGTCGTCATGCGTCGATTTCACTGCACGGGGGGTGGCCGGGGTACTGATCCACCCTCTACTCCTGAGGTAGAGGCAGCTCTACCCCCAAATCCCTTTCCGCGTGGTTTCGTTGATCGCATGCAACCCACAACAGCCTGGCAGGCCATGGCTCAGCGCCCCCTGAGCTTCTTGACCTCGAGCTGGCCCTGGCGGTCGCTGGCCTATCTGAGCGGAGGCGTCGTGGTCGGCGCCGCCGCGGTGCTGGTCTTCACCCTGGGCCTGGCCGCGGGGCTCGCCCTGTTGGTCGTGCTGATCGGCGTCGCCCCGCTGGTGGGCATGGTGCTGGTGTCCACGCTGGTGGCCCGGGTGGAGCGCCGCCGACTGCGTCTGGTCGACCTGGACCACCTGGCCGACCCGCACCGGGCCCCGGACGGCCCCGGCCTGCGCGCCTGGACGGCCACCCGGCTCAAGGAGCCGGTGACCTGGCGGGAGTTGATGTTCACCCTGCTGTCGGCGGCGGCACTGTGGTGGATGGACCTGATGGTCCTCGCGTTCTCCTTCGGCATCCCCGCCACCACCTTCGCCTCCACCGGCCCCGAAACCTGGCCGTGGACGGTGTTCGGGGTGATCGTGCTGCTCGCCTCGCCGTACACGGTGACGTCCTGGGCGGGGGCGCGGGCCGCCATGGCGCGAACCTTCCTCGCGCCGCGCGACAAGGAGCTCGGTGAGGAACTGCGCGAGGTGCGCGCCTCGCAGTCGCGGCTGCTCGACGCCTTCGACGCCGAGCGGGTGCGCATCGAGCGTGACCTGCACGACGGGGCGCAGCAGCGGCTCGTCTCGCTCGGGATGACGCTCGGGCTGATGCGCCTGGAGGTCCCGGAGGGCTCCGCGCAGGCCGAGCTGCTGACCCAGGCCGAGGCCCAGCTGTCCACCGCACACCAGGAGTTGCGGGCACTGATCCGGGGACTCAACCCGCCCGTCCTCGCCGACCACGGGCTGGTCGCGGCGATCGAGGACTACGCCGGCCGGTTCCCGATCCCGGTGACGGTGGATCTGCGACTGCCCGAACGGCTGCCCAGGAAACTCGAGACGACGATGTACTACCTGATCAACGAGGCCATGACGAACATCGCCAAACACAGCGGAGCCACCAGCGCCCAGGTACGCGGGCGTTACCATTCCGATCTGTTGATCCTCGACATCACGGACGACGGTCACGGTGGGGTCGCTCCGGAAGCGGGCAGCGGGGTGACCGGGCTCGCGGACCGGGTCACGGCCCTCGACGGCCGGATGCGGGTGTCGAGTCCGGCCGGGGGACCCACCCTGCTGCATGTGGAGGTTCCGTGTCGCTTCGCCTGATCGTGGCCGAGGACGCCGTGCTGTTGCGCGAAGGGCTCGTCGGGCTGCTGCAACGGGTCGGCCACGAGGTGGTGGCCGCCGTCGGGGACGCCGACGCCCTGGTGGCGGCGGTGCGCGCCGACCGGCCGGACCTGATCGTCACCGACGTCCGCATGCCGCCCTCGCTGAGCGACGACGGCATGCGCTCGGCGGTCGCTCTGCGCGAGGAGTTCCCCCGCCTGCCCGTGCTCGTCCTCAGCCAGTACGTCGAGCGCTCCTACGCGCTGCGCCTGCTGGACTCGGGCGGCGGGGCCGGGGTGGGCTACCTGCTCAAGGAACGGGTGAGCGCGGTCGTGGACTTCGTGTCCGCGATCGAGCGGGTGGCTGCCGGCGGCACCGTGGTGGACCCCGAGGTGATCACCCAGCTGGTGCGGCTGCGCCAGGATCCGCTGGAGCGGCTGAGCCCACGGGAGCGCGAGGTGCTCGCGCTGATCGCGGAGGGCCGCACCAACGCCAGTCTCGCCAAGCATCTGTTCATCAGCGAGGCCGCCGTGAACAAGCACATCGGCAACATCTTCAACAAGCTGGACCTCCCGGTGGACACCGAGGGCCACCGGCGGGTCCTGGCGGTCCTCGCCTTCCTGCGGGCATGACGGCGCGCCTCGTCCTGCCCGGTCACCGGGAGGACGAGGCCGCAGTCCGCGGCGCGGGACAGTCTTCTCTCTCGCCCCGACTGATGACACCGAGTATGGGACGCCGGGCTTTGGGCTCCACCGGGGTGACAGATTCAAGGGAGCGAATCAACGAGGAGACGTCCTGCGGCGACGGCCTTCCCCAGAACAGTTGCTGCGGGGCGGCCCGGCGGCGGGCTCGACCGGGCCACCCTGCTGTCAGCGAGTGGAGGTACGTTTTTCGAGGCGTGTGCCGTGGCGGAGGGTGATCGACATCAGGTCGCTGGGGGCGTCCAGCTCCAGGCGGTGCCAGCGGCCACGGGGGACGATCACGGCGGTGCCGGGCTGCAACTGCACCATGTCCTCGGTGTCGTCGGGCCTGGCGGGACGGAAGTAGAGGCGGACCCCGCCGGTCAGGCAGCACACCGCCTCCTCGGCCTGCGGGTGCATCTCCCAGTGGTCGGCGTGAACGTCGGCGTCGGTCTCCGCGTGGAACGTCGCGAGCGTCCACGCAGGCGGTCATAGGTGAGCGGCCTGCCTTCAGGTGTGGGGTATCGCCGATGCAATTGGGGTCAGCGTGCGCGCTCGTCGATGAGGACGGCCAAGCCGTCCAGGATGCGCTGCAGGCCGAACTCCCATGCCTGGTCCTGGCCGTGGGATTGGGCTGCTGAAGTGAGGGCCACGGTGAGGGCGGGAAATCGCTCGCCGTGTGCCTGCATCAGGTCGCCGAGGATGGCGCCCAGTTGGGCCTCGGGGTTGCCCGCCGGGCCTGTTGCACGGGTCTGATGGGTGATACCGCGTACGTGACCGACCAGTAGGACAGCCGCGTCCATTCGTTCGGCGCCGCTCAGCCCCGTGCCGTCTAGGGCGGAGACGGCACGCTCCAGCCAGGACAGCTCCGCGGGTCCCATGACCCGCGGCCCGACGGTGGCGTCCAACGCCCAGGGGTGCTGGCGAAAGACGTGAATCAGCTCGCGTGCCCATTCCTCCAGCTGCTCCCGCCAGCCACTGTGTCGCGCCCTCACCTGCGGGTATGGGCCGATCGCCGCGTCCACCATCAGAGCGACCAGCTCAGCCTTGCCCGGCACGTACCGGTACAGCGCCATCTTGGTCACGCCCAGTTGCGCGGCGACCCGCTGCATGGACACATCGGCCAACCCCTCCGAGTCGGCGATCTCGATCCCGGCCCGTGCGATGCGATCCAGGTCGAGTGTCGGTCTGGGCCCCCGTGCGGGCTTGGGGTGCGGACCCCACAGCAACCGCACCGCCTCGGCGTGCTCGTCACCCATGTCTGCCGCCCCTCCTGACCGACCTTGCCGAATCAACTGTGTCTACGGTACACAGTAATTAATAGTGTCCGCAGGACACAGTTTCTAGAGTGGAGAAATCCGTGAACGGGAACGTCCTCATCTCCGGCGCGAGCATCGCCGGCCCCGCGCTGGCTTACTGTCTGGGACGGCACGGCTTCAAGCCCACCGTCGTCGAACTGGCCCCAGCCCTGCGCGGCGGCGGTCAGGCCGTCGACTTCCGCGGCGAAACACACCTGACCGTGCTGGAACGCATGAGCCTGATTTCCGAACTGCGCCGCATCGAGACAGGCGGCAGCCCGATGCGCTTCGTCGACGAACGCGGCCGAACACTGCTGCACCTGCCCGCCGAGTTCGCCGGCGGCGAGATAGAGGTGCTCCGCGGGGACCTGGCCCGGGTGCTGTACGAGCACAGCCGCCCGCGCACCGAGTACATCTTCGGCGACTCGATCACCCGCCTCACCGAGACCCCCTCCGGCGTGCGGGTCGACTTCCAACGGGGAGTCTCACGGGACTTCGACCTGGTCATCGGCGCGGACGGATTGCACTCCAACGTCCGTCGCCTCGCCTTCGGCCCAGAGGCGGACTATGTGAGCCACCTCGGCTACTACGCCGCCACCTGGCAGCTGTCCAACGACCTGGGTCTGGGAAAGGGCTCAGTCGGGTACAACACGCCGGGGCGTCTCGCCTCGGTCGGCGCCGGTCACCAGGACCCGGCACAGGCAGGGGCGTTCTTCCTCTTCGCCGCGCCTGAACTGTCGTACGACCGCCACGATCCCGAACAGCAGAAGCGTCTGATCGGCAAGGCGTTCGCCGGTCTCGGCTGGGAGGTGTCCCGCCTGCTCGCTTCACTGAAGCAGGCTCCCGACCTGTACTTCGACTCGATCAGCCGCGCGGACGTGGATACCTGGTCCACAGGGCGAGTGTGCCTCGTCGGTGACGCAGCCTGCGGGGCCACCATTGGCGGCATGGGGACAGGAACCGCGGTGGTCGCCGCCTACGTGCTGGCCGGCGAACTCGCGCGAGCCCAGGGCAACTATCGGGCGGCCTTCACCCAGTACGAGGGCAGACTTCGGAAGTACGCCCAGGGCTGCCAGGCAGGCGGCGACCGCACCGGCAAGTTCCTCGCCCCCGGCACCGCCACCGGCATACGTGTCCGCAATACCCTGCTGTCCCGCCCATTGTTCCTGAACGGAATGCTCAGGCTGGGGGAGAAGATCAGCAGCACCGTGGACCTGCCCGACTATCCGTTTGACACCAGCCGCGTCATGCGATGACTTGATCATGGCAGCCGCCTGAAAGGCGTCGATTCTCCGAGCGCCTCCGGGAGCGGGAGCGGAGCACGGCCCTCCGGTCATACGGCCGTGACCTGCGGAATTACTGCTTCCGGCGCTGTTGCGAAGTAGTGACGGAGCGACGATTGATCACGTGGGTTCACGGGGTGAAGATGAGTGCACCGCAAGCCGCCGGGGTGAACGCACGACCGGACAGGCGAACGGCCCTTCCCGCACTCAGCTCATCCCGCAGACCTGCGCGCCTACGTGCTCGCAGCCCTGCGCGCGCACCTGCACCCCGTTCTTCTCTCTTCTCTTCCGGTCGCGGGCCCACCGCACACCGGAACTTCTCCGTTGATTCCTTGGGGGATTCACCATGTCCGCTCGCACCGGCGCCGCCCGCCGTGTTCGCACCATGGCCGCGACCGCCGTCGTCGCCGCGGTGGCCGGCGCCGCCTTCGCCCCGGCGGTCGCCGTCGCCGCCGACGGGCCGGGCGGTCACGCGCTGAGGATGTCGCTCGGCGCGCCCACCCCGGGCGCCCCGCTCAAGCGCGGCGGGGCGAGCGAGTCGATGATCCTGACGGTCGCCAACTCCTCGGACACGGCACAGGACTTCTCCGCCTGGTTGCCGGGCGAGCCCGATGGTCCGAGCCCGGTCATGAAGGACTCCGTCGTCTTCGACGTGACCCCGATCGACGCGCCCGCCACCAAGTCCGCCATCGGCCACCAGGACGGCTCCTTCCAGGGCCAGTTCTACCCGGCCTCCGGCAACGCGTCCTCCGTCTTCTCCGTGCCGGCGAAGACCGAGTTCACCTGGAAGGTCACCATCGGTCTGAGCACCACGTACCCGACGAACGACGGTGACTTCACGCTCCACGCCGGCCGGCTCGTCGGTGACGTCGACGACGCCACCTCGCGCAACACCGTCGTCTTCAAGACCGACCCGCAGATCAAGCCCGGCAAGCTGAACCAGGCCTGGGTGCATGACGACGGCGAAGCCGTCGCCCGGCCGGGCCGGCGCGCCCGCCTGCTGCTCGAGGCCCGCGCCGACGGTCCCGGCGAGTTCCCGGCCGAACTGCACCGCACCATCTCCGCGAGCGGCTTCCGCGACGGCGCCGGCCATCCCGACTTCATCCTCGAGGCCAAGATCGACGGCAAGATCGTGAAGCTGAAGCAGAGCGGCGAGAGCGAGTGGGAGCTGCCCGTGATCCCCAAGGGCTTCGGCGCGGCCTCCGGATTGTCGGCCATCGACCTCTACCTGTCCCTGGGCGAGCACAGCGACATCAGGAAGGACACGGTCGTCCCGCTGGAATCGTCGATGTACATGACCGGCTCCGGTTACTTCAACGTCGCCGGCACCAAGGTGGCGGCCGGCCCCGCCGTCGCGACGGGCTCGCCGTCGGCGACTCCGTCGACGCCCGCCTCACAGGCACCGTCCCCTTCCGCCCCGGTGACCCCTTCGGCGTCCGCGTCCGGCTCCACGGCCGCCACGGGCGGCACGACCGGCGGCGCTGACACCGCGGGCGCGACTTCGCTCGCCGCCACCGGCTCCGGCGGCGGTCTCTACGGCGCGTGGGCCGCCGCCCTGCTGGCCGTCGGCGGTGCGGCGGCGTGGGTCGGCGCGCGCCGCCGCCGGGCCGCGCGCGTCTGATCACGTCTGATCCGCCGCACGGCGAACGCCGAGGGGCCCAGTCGCTCTTGCGGAAGGCGATGCGGATCACGGGTAGTCCTTGCTGGGACGTGCCGTGTTTCCAGCCGCCGGAGGTGACGCCGTTGGGGCAGGTGGCCCGTCGCCGGTCGAAGTCGATGGTGAAGGCGTCCAGGCTGTAAGCGCCGGTGGCCTGGGCGGTGGTGTTGGTCTGCATGGGGCCGTGCAGGTCGACGCCGTGCTCGCGGCGGGCTGTGGTCAGCGCGGCGGCGTTGACGTAGCCAGCGTCGGCCCAGTGCTCGCCGGGCAGCGCGTCCCGTCCGGCGAGACGGGCGTGAACTGGCCCTCGGCCGGACCCGCGACCGCGTCCCGCAGCTCGCCGACGTCTTCGCCACCCAGGACACCCGTGCCGCCGACACCAGCACAGCCGCGTGGCCTGACCCCGCACCCATGAGTAGCCGTGACCTGCACGAGTTTCCGCAGCACGGTCACGCCGCGTGACCCGATTCCTCACCCCCCAAGAGCTCCTGCAGATCGCTCAGACCCTCCCGGGCAACCCGGCCTGTCTCGACCTGGGCGTACTGGACGCCGCCTGCGCCCGGGTCCAGGCCCACTACATGGGCCCTGACGTGTACGCCAGCGACTGGCTCAAAGCCGCGGCCATGCTGGAGACCATCGCACTGCACCAGCCACTCGAAGCGAAGAACGAGTTCTTCGCCTGGCTGGTCGCTGAGACGTTCCGTTCTTCGACGAGCTGGCGGTGCTGGAAGAGGGCACGCCCGAGTACAGCGACGTCCGCAGCGCGCTGATCGAGATGAACATGTCCGCATTCTGCAGATGCCTGTTCTCCGCTCGTACCCGCTCCAGCTGCACGGCGAGATCGTCGAACGATTCCGGCACGGACCGCGAGGAGGGACTGGTGGACGAGACCACGAAATTTTTGGTCGTGCAGCCGGGATGCTGCCTCCAGGGGCGTGGCCGCAATCCGGAAGCCGGGGGTGCGCCCGGGCGGGGTGCCCCGCCCGCTGGAACGGGTAGCCGTTGGCTATTCGGGCACACGAGACGTCATGCACGGAGTACATGCGCGTCCCGTCAGCAGCAGTCTCATCGCCAAGATCTCCACAGCCGAGACGCTGCCGCCCGGTCACGACGGCGCCAAACACTCACACCGAGGCCGGCGCACCGGCCGTCTGCGCCGCCGCCTCCTCGCCTACCGGGCAATCGATTTCCTGTCCACGCACATCCCGGACGACCTCGGCCCGGGCGACGAATGCCTGCTCCTCGTCCACATCCGACAGGTCGTCGGCCAGGTCCGGTACCGGATCTGCACTGACTGCGCCCAAGGTGTCATCACCGCCGTCGTCATCGACGAGCGCTTCCACAGCACCGGCCTGGGCACCCGTGCGCTGTCACACCTACGGTCACGCCACCCGGGACTGACCTGGCGCAGCACGCTGAGCAAGCGCACCACCCGTGATCTCCTGCGCCGGATGCGCATTCCCAAAACGACTTCTGCCACGCCCTGCCACCACGTTCATCAAGCATTCTCTGCCCCGGCCGGCCCGGTATCCGCCAGCGGCTGACCTCAACGCTCGGCGGTCGCAGCGCACCTGTCGGCGCCGCAGGTCATGGATGGTCTGTCGTCGTTGCGCCACCTGGTGAACTGGTACATCGCCGCGCGGGGGAGCCGGCATGGGTGCGGGGTGGCAGGGCATTCGAGCTCAAGGGGGTGGTCTGACCGCACTTTCGGTGCCGCTCGTCGACGTCAAGAATCTCTTAGGGGTGAGAAGGTGAAGGGCTTTCGCAGCTTTATCCTGCGCGGCAACGTGGTCGACCTGGCCGTCGGCATCGTCATCGGGGCGGCGTTCACCGCCGTGGTGAACGGCTTCGTCAGCGCCTTCCTGACCCCACTCGTCGGGCTGGCCACCGGCGCCACGGGCGACATGAGCCACAAGACCTTCACCGCAGGCGCCACCAAGTTCCCCTACGGCGCCTTCGTCAACGCGGCGATCAGCTTCTTCCTCCTCGCCAGCGCCCTGTACTTCCTGGTCGTGCTCCCGATCAACAAGCTCCACGAACGCCTCGCCCCGCACCAAGACGTCCAGGCCCCCAAACGCGACTGCCCCGAATGCCTTAGCCCCGTACCCGCCCAGGCCCGACGCTGCGCCTCCTGCACCGTCTCCCTGCCCGCCGTACCCGCTCAGGCCGGGGAGACAACCCAGCGCGCCGGGTGACTCGCCGCATCTTCCTGGGCGCAAAGAGCACCACGGCAGCGACGAGGCTCCGGACCGACGAGCTCGTCCAGGAAGGCGAGCGGCGGCAGGGGTATGTGGAGCGGACTGCCATCCGTACCGTCCCGGCACCGGTGGCGCCGGGTCTGCGCGTCGGCTGAGCGGGCAGCCGTACACCCTTCCCGAGGACGCGGTGGAATGGGTCCAGGCACTCGCCGCGCTGCGCGCGGACATGTGCAATCCGAAGATCGCTCCCTTTCTGGAGTACATCGCTCGTGCCTGCGAGAAGACTGCCCGCGCCCTGTGCGACGGCATTGTGTCGGATCGGGTGTGAGCGTAGGCGGGAAGGCCACTCGGGAGGAGAGGGGTTGGGGAGACAGCCTCTTGGGCTCTTCACCGGCGATGGCCGGTGGAGAGTCCCTCCGCTGCCGTGTGTGATCTTCGCACTCGGCTGGCGGCGTCTTGCTGACCTGGTTCCGGGCAGGCGTATAGGAGAGCCTGGTCCCCATCCGGAGACGCAGTGATGACGACCTCCCGTGATCAGCGGGCGTCGGCAGACGACACGTATGACGCTCGGCTGACCCGTCGTGAGCAGGAGAATGCCCAGCTACGGCACGCCGTTGCCTCCTACGCGGCGGTTGATCAGGCGATCGGTGTCCTCATCGCGGCTCACCGATTGGCGCCGGCCGCCGGGTTCGAGGTGCTGCGCGAGGTCTCCCAGCACCTCAACATCAGCTGCACACGGTCGCGGACACCCTGATCGGCTGGGCCCTGGGGCGCGGGCCGCTGCCCGAGCTGCTGGGCGAGGATCTGCAAGCCGCGGTGCGGCGTCGTTCACGGCGCGATCCGCCGGAGCAGCAGGAGTGAGAGGTGAGCGCGCGCGTGTGCGCTGTCGGCCGTGGGAATCAACCGGCCGACAGCGCGGGCGCGTCAGGTCAAGGTGACCGCAGGGGTCAGCCGGCTCCGGGCTGATTGCGGGCCTCGTCGGCGACCTGTCTGCCCGAGTCGCGTGCCTGGTCCGTGACCTGGCCGGCCTGCTCGCGGGCCTCGTCCTGCGTGGTGCGGGCGGCTTCCGAGGCGGCGTCCTTGACCTCCTGCGCAGCACCTTGCGCGGCTTCCACGGTGCCTTCCTTGAGGTGCTGCGCCGATTCGCGTGCGGCCTCCTTCACCGGTTCAAGCGCCTCGTCGCCGCGTGCCATCAGGTCCGCCGCCTTCTGCTGTTCCGTCTCGGAGGCCGGCAGCAGCGAGGAGGCCAGCAGGCCCGCGCCGAAAGCGATCAGGCCGGCAGCCAGCGGGTTGCCCTGGGTCCGGCGTATCGCCTGATCGGGTGCCTGCCGTATCGCCTCACCCGCGTGGTCGGCCACCTCGCGCGCCGTGTCGGCCGCCTGCTGGGTGCCGTCCTGCAGCGAACCGGCCGCCGACTGGGCGCCGCCGGCGACGCCCTGGGCGGTGTCCGACGCCGTTCCCATGACCCGCTCACGCATGCCCGAGACGGCGCCGCGCACGATGCGCGTACGCCGGCGGACCACCCTTCGCGGACTGGCCCTGTCCGCGAGCCGGTCCACATCGGCGGACAGCCGGCCCCGAGTGGCGTCGATCTCGGCCCTCATCCGGTCGGGTGACGTGCCCATTGCGCATTCTCCTTCATGGTCTCGACTGTCTGTTCCGGCTTGGGTGCCACCGTGCGCATGCGGGTCCTGCCCCGCTGGTACAGGACCGCTCCGACCACGGCCCACACGGCGGCGACGATCAGGGCGGCCCAGCCCCCGTCGATCACATTGGCCAGGCCGAGCACGGCAGCCAGCGACAGGAACAGCAGGACCATGTAACCGGCGAACCCCGCGCCGCCGTACATGCCGGCGGCTTTGCCAGCCTTGGCCGCCTCCTGCGTGACCTCGGCCTTGGCCAGTTCGACCTCCTGACGGAACAGGGTCTGAACGTCCGACGTCACGACGGACAGCAGCTCACCGACCGTGCGGTCGTCGGCGGACGTGGCCACCGGGCGGGAGGGAACGGCGGCCATCTCACACCTCCGGGACCTGGCGACCGGGCGCCGCACCCGGGGGGAGGCCGGCCGACGGCGGAACCCTCGGCGGCGCGGGCGGTGCCGTGGCCGGGAACGCGGCGGGCACCGGCTCGTTCAGCGCCGCCTGCTCCGAGGCGGCGACAGCCCCCTGCTCCAGTGCCCGTGAAGCTCCGTCGCCCGACGACGCGCCGGACGAGGGGTCGACCTTGGCCGCCACCTTCACCATGCGTCCCACGACCAACCCCGCCAGCAGCGCACCGCCCAGGAACGCTGCGGGGCGGCGCCGGGCGAAGCCCTGCACGTCCGAAAGGACGCCTTCGGCGCCCTGCTTCTCCAGATAGCCGGCCGCCCGGTGCCCGCCGTCCGCCGCCTGAGCGGCGAGGCTTCGGGCGGGCGACTCGCTCCGGGCGTTCTCGGCCAGACCCGCCAGGTCGTCCGCCCAGCCGTGCAGTGTCCCGGCAGCCCGCCGTGTCTGCTCCTCGGCCTCGTCCAACGCGCGGCGTCGCAGATCGACGGCTACAGCGCCGGCCTGCTGCCGCGCCTCCTCCGCCACGACCCTCGCCTGGTCCACGGCGGTACCCGCGACCTGGCTCGCGGCCTGCTGAGCCTGGCCGGCCGTGGCCGACGCCTCGGCCCGTGCCGTCTCGCCGGTCTGATGCAACCTGGTGTTGTCGCCTTGCACTGCCTCACTCATCAGCCACGCCTCCTCGCACATTCATGCGGCTCTCCGCCGTATATGTACACGAGTGACTGGTTTGAGCATATCTATCCCTTTTATGGAAGACGGATTGCCGGAAGGCGGGAGAACACATCGCCCGGTCTCAACGCCTGCAAGTACGCCACCGGCCCCGGTGCTGTGGAACTGGGCATCAGTGCCCACGGCGCATCACGGCTCGCGTCGGCCTGTCCGACGCCGTAGCCCGTGGCGCACCGTCGCGTGCGCCCCTGCTGGTGCAACTGTTCTGGCCGGCGCAGCTGGAGTGCCAACGGGCGGCAGGGTCAGCTGCGGGTGCTGAAGCGACGCAGGCGCGGGCCTCACTGGTTAAGGACCGGTGTCGCGCACCATTGGCACAGGGGGCTGCCGCTGTGACCGTACTTCCAGTTCTTGCGCTGGCATGCCACGCAGGGGCCGACCTGGCTTCCCAGGAAGACGGGCACCGAGTGTCCTGCCCTCGAGACAGTAAGGACCCGACCGGGCCGGCCCTGCTGTTCTCCTCTGCTGCGGTCAATGACCTCGTCGACGCTCTACGTCGCCGTGAATGCAGTATCTACCAGCCAGAACGACCAACGGCGCCCCCGTACCGGCAAGTGTGCCGGTACGGGGACGCGTGAACCGCCTGAAAGGGGCTCAGTTTGCTGGCATGAGGATCTTGAACCTTCTACACGCAGGCAGTGCGGAAGTAGCCCCAGGTCCTTGTTTGGACGTCTGCGTAAACGCAGAGGACGGGTGAATAGATCATTGCTGACCAGCTGTATGTGGCGTTTCGACCGATCAACTGCGTGACACGAGGCAGGCCGTCGCCGCGATCAGGCTGTACAGCTCGCAACCACGTCGGATCAGTGTCGAGGTACATGCGCGCCCAGTTGGTGTGGCAACTCGGCGACCAACGCAATTCCAACTGCTGTTGGACTGCCGGAAGCTGATAGTGCGCGACGGTCACAGCGTCTGCGGAGCAGCCGCTCGCCTGCGGATCCTGGTAGGTACAGCCTGAACCTGAGCATGTAGCGGCGCTCGCTGATGGGGCCGCGAGCGAGGTAACGCCGGTGCTCAATGCCGCGGCGAGGCCCAGGGTGACGAGCCTCGACCGCCAGTTCGACTTAGTGCTACTGGTGGGGTTCTTGTGCGCTTGCATGGACATCCTTGCCTCTCGCTGCTTGTTCCTAGCTGACAGGGTCGGACCGCACCCGACGTCACTGCAGACGCGGATTCAACTGACGCGGTACTTCCCACTGGTCTACGCTTCGTAGGGGTTGGCTAACAGCCTGTCCATGCCTGGTTAACTATCGTGGACAACTGGGGGATCCGTGCCGCGACCAGAGCGCCCGTTAGATGCCGCTTCGGGACCAGAAGTGAAGTTCGCTGCCGATCTTCGTGAATTACGTAAGGCGGCGGGAAGTCCGTCATATCGAGAGCTAAGCGAGAAGGCTCACTTTTCCAGGGCCTCTCTTTCTGCCGCCGCTAGCGGACATCGTCTTCCTACCTGGGAAGTAACTAGGGCTTACGTCACGGTATGCGGAGGCGACATAGATGAATGGCTCCATAGGTGGAAGGCGGTTCGATCTGAACTGGGCCTGGAGCCGGCAGAGTCCGCAGGCAAGAATGCTCCCGTCTCTGAAATTGTTACTGACTCCCCCCAGGCTGTTTCCAGGGCCAAAGGAGAGGGCTCCTGGACGTGGCTGGGGAGGTCATTCTGGGCCCTCGCTATTTCTTTGGCGGCACTATTGGTGTCTGTTTCCCTGCCTTATGTGACTAGTTCGTCGAAGTCGAATCAGGTAGAAGGCGATGAGGTAAAGCCCACTGCGCGCTACCTTGAAAGTCCTGAGCCCGTGTTAGACAACGCCGATCCTAAGCGCGCGGGATGTGCTGATGACCCTGTTGGCGTAAAGACACTGGACAGCGTTCAGCTCAATACTTCTTTACGTCAACTGCTTGGAATTGTTGAATTGAGACATTCTCCGACATGTGGGGCCGACTGGGGGAGATTTACGCCCAGTGAAAGAATGACGTATGTGCATTCTGAATACGAAATCACGATTACGGCTCGTAGGCCCTCGACTCGCACTGTGGGTGCGCCATTCGTTGTGACTTTTGACGGCCAGGCAGCCTATGGGAATATACTGCTGGAGCGATCTGGGTGCATCGAAATCACCGTGGAAATTGTGTCCAAAATGGGTGGCGGGACCGCGACAACTGCCTGCAAGGTATAGTTAAATCAACGTCGTCTGGCTGCTGCCGCGCTCGCGGCCGGTGCTCTTGTCTCGGTGGCGGCGCTGCCAGCTTCTGCGGCTGACCATCGTCCGGCCCGGGAGAGGGTGGAGATCTCCGCCGTCAAGGCCGACTCGCCGGGACGCAACAACCGCTCCCACAAGGAGTGGGTGGAGCTGACCAACACCACCCGCCACGCAATCAACCTCGATGGCTGGACTCTCGAGGACGAGTCCGGCAAGACCTACACCTTCGACGACTACCGCCTGGTCGGCCGCGCCACGGTCCGCATCCACGCCGGCATCGGCCGCGACACCCGCACCGACCTGTTCCAGGACCGCCGTACCTAGGTGTGGAACAACGACTACGACACCGCCACCCTGCGCAACGACCACGGCCGCCTCGTCGACGAGGAGTCCTGGGGCCACCGCCGCCACCACGGCCGCTCCGCGACGAGGGGTCCTGGCGTCACCACGGCCACGGCGACTTCCGTCGCTGACCCACCCGCCCTCCCACAGGGCACAGCCATAGAGCTCGTAACACGATCACGCACCCAAGTCCCAGTAGTCGTCACATGGTGGAGCGTGGGAGCGTGGCCCTGGACCGTGGGTGATGACCTGTGCGGGGAAGAGGGTCTGGATGAGCGTGGTGTGGGCGGCGACGTCGCCGGAATCGGGACTGTTCCACCCGGTTGAGAGACATTCAGAGGTGGAGGATCTGTCGGACCGCCTCAACGACCTGCGTTCCCGTGGACAGGGCTACGTCGAGGTTCGGTCGCTGGACAGGGAGTTCCCGGTGCTGATCCTGGCCTTCCGGGATGATCACGCGGTCGTCCATCTGATGAGTGGCACCGAGCGGATGTCTCTGCTCGTAGGAGACGGCACGGTGCCCACGGGCGCCGAGGTCGAAGTCCCGATCATGGACGACCTCGCCGCGTTCACGGGCGACTTCGTCCTGGATATCGATCGGGCATGGAACCTGGTGCATGAGTTCACCCAGACGCAGGCGGCCGACCCTCTGGGTAAGTGGTGTGAGGTGTAGCCAGCAACTCGGAGCGTGATCATGATCGGTGCTTCTTCAGCCGCCTCCAGCAGATGAGGCCGCAGGCCAATGAGATGAAGGCGTCGTGGAGTTCGGTTCGGCGTTCCCAGCGGACAGCGAGGCGTTTGAACTGGTGGAGCAGGGCGAAGGTCTGCTCGACGACGTAACGGAGTTTGCCCAGGCCCTTGATGTTCGGGGCGCCCTTGCGGGAGATGACCGGCAGGATCCTGCGCTTGCGCAGCTCCTCGCGGTTGGGGTTGGAGTCGTAGCCCTTGTCGCCGAGCAGCGAGTCGGGGCGGCGGCGTGGCCGACCGGGCCGTCCGGCCACAGGCGGGATGCCGTCGACCAGAGCGAGGGTCTGGGTGACGTCGTTGACGTTGGCCGCGGTGGTGACGACCTTGAGCGAAGTGCCGCGTCCGTCGCAGATCAAGTGATGCTTGCTGCCCGTCTTCCGCCGGTCGACCGGCGACGGACCGGTATCGGCACCCCCTTTTTCGCACGGATGTGGGAGCCGTCCACACACGCGCGGGACCAGTCGAGTTCGCCGGCCGCGTTCAACTCGGCGAGCAGAACGCGGTGCATCTGCTCGAAGACGCCGACCTGCTGCCAGCGAACCAGGCGGCGCCAGCAGGTCTGCCCCGAGCCGAACCCCAGCTCCAGCGGCAGGAGTTGCCAGGCTATGTCGTTGTGGAGCACGTAAAGAATGCCTTGCAGACACAGCCGATCCGCCACCGGCCGCGGACCTGGCGACCTCTCCGGCCACGGCGGCAGCAACGGCTCGATCAGCACCCACAAGTCATCGTCCACGATCCACGGCCGAGTACTCACACATCACGAACGGCCGAATCAGCACACCAGTCACGGCCCACCACGACACTTCAACAAGATCGTGTTACGAGCTCATAGGGTGATCCCCCCTGGCGTGACAGTCGGCGGCGCGCGATCCCGTGGCGCGATCGCGGGTGGCCTTTCGTTCGGTGGCCTCCTGGATGCCGGGGGAGGCCGCCGCTTCGTAGGCTGGAGGTGCTCGGGGCCGGCGGCGGTGGAGGTGTGCGGTACCCCGAACGATTTGGTCCGGCGCGATCAGCTTCGGCCTGGTCGCTTTTCCGAACTGCCGGTTCGGCCGAGAACGGATTCAACTCCCGATGGAGCGGCGGGAAGCGCAAGTCGCGGGCGGATCAGGCCGGGATACTGACCGAGCGTGCGTGATGCGGAACGCTTTGGCCATGAGCGAAGAATCCGAGCGGCTGGCGAAGCTCTCATCGAGTTCCGGGAAGCCGAGGGCATCTCCATGAGGGAGCTTGCACGTCGCACACAGTTGAGCCAGGCGACCATCAGGCTTCACGAGAGCGATCGCGGACGCCCACCCATTCCCTTTGCGGCCCGCCGTTTCGAGGAGGTTCTCGGCTGGGCACCGGGCAGCATCCCGAGCACTGCGTAGAAGACGGCGGCGCGCGGACCGCGCAGTGCGTGGCGCATCCGCAGGCCGCGCCACCGACCACCAGGGCCCGATCACGGTCACGGTGCGACAACACCAGCCCCGACCATGCGGGTCAGCCACAGCGTGTGCCACACCCGCAAGGTCTCCAGGCGGGGAAGGTCATCCGGCAGGTCATCGAACACGCAAGCGTCACGGTTGCAGGCGGACCGCCCGAGACTGCGGCGATGCGCGCTTCGGGGCGCCCTGGATCCCGCGTGTGGTGCTTGAAGGTGTTCGTAATGGCTTCCGCGACACGTAGAGGCTCGGTGGCCAGTACCTGGTTTACTGGTGGTTTCCGCTCCAGGCACCATCCGCGTACGCGACTCGAAGCGCAGGCAGGGCCCCCAGCTCGCCTTCGGTCGGCAGGAATGGGCCGCCTTTCTCTCGTACGCCACCGATCACGGCCCCTCAACCTGCGAGCGGTGACCCCACACGGTGAGCCGTGCCGTCGGCGTCCACGTACGCGAACTCGCGGAGGTTGTAGGGCGTGTCGGCCGGCTCGACGAAGCGGCCCTCGACACCCAAGGTCTTCCACTCCGCGTAGACGGCGTCGGCATCGCTCACGTAGAGGTAGATGACGGCTCCCGTGCGGTGAGGGTCGTGCTCGGACCACTCCGAGAGGTGGATCGAGACCGAGCCCCGCTCGGCGAAGCCGTAGCGATCCGGGCCCTCGTAGGCGTGCGCCGTGAAGCCCAGACGGCGGTATCGATCCAGAGCGGCATCAAGGTCCCGGACGGGGACGACGGGGGCGACGCTACTGAAGACGACTTCTGGCATCCGGCCAGTCTTGCAGGCGGACGCCCCCGGACGCAGTGCGCACCTCTATGCCCGAGTCCCCGTCCGTTCTGGCACGGAAGCAGCACCCCGCGGTCCCCTCGCAGCCGCATCGATCAAGGCTCTTGCTGCTCGCGCGCGGCAGTGCCATCCGCGAAACCTCTGCGGCCTCGCCTGGTTGCTCGAACTTGGCCGACGATGAGTCCCGCAAGCGCAACCAGAAAACAGATCGCCGCTACGCCGAAGCCCACCCGCAGTAGGGGCGGTCGTCCGTTACCCCACGCGCGGGCGCCGGCCCAGACCGCTGCGGCCGTGAGCCCGAGACCCTGGATCCACCATCGCTCATCCTTGGCGCTCGTCATGTACTTCATCAGTGTCATGCGTGATGATCCCATTCGCGCCCAACTACCACTCACCTCGGCTCACATCCCGTCTGCCGTCGGCCCGCCTTCAGCAGGAATCGGCCGTCTTCGTCCGCCTCCTGGGTAAGGGACCGTCAATGCGAAGGTCCCCGACCACGATGGGTTGGGGGTCCTTCGAACCGATGGGGCTGACAGGATTTGAACCAATGGCCTCATCCTTATGGGGTCGGTCACAGGGCGTCGGAGAGGTTGGTCAACCGGCCGTGGTCCTCGGCGTACTGTCCGCCGAGGTTCGCCGCCGACCGCCGGTGTCCGCGTCGGTTGGTGTCTGTCGGCGACGGCTGAAAAGTGATCCAGAACCTGAAAAGTGGACCGGGTGCGGCGCTTGAAAGTTGACCCCCTCCAAGGGTCTGGCTCGTTGAGTCAGGCCGGGAGGAGTGGTGATCAACTGGGACGCCGCATTCAGAGCCTCGCTGCACCCTCACCGGCCTCAGCCACGCTGCCGTGCCGTCGCCATGACTCGTGCGTCGGGGAGCATCCGCCGTGAGTACCGCCGTAGGAGTTCGGTCCGTAGACCGTGCGGGCGACGCCCCTTCCAGTCCCGAGCCAGGTCTTCTCGCTGAGTGTCGTGGTTGGCCAGACGGACCAACCACGACACTCAGTCACAGACGCCGATACTGCCCTCGTCCGCGTTCCTGCCGGCGAGAGGGCTTCGGCGGGATTGGTGGTGCCGTCATCGGCCTCGCTGTCAGAGAAGACAGGCTCAGGGACGCACGCCCGGCTCGTTCACGGCAGCCGCGAACCTCTGCACGGCTGAGACCCTGATCAGGGTTTCCTCTGTCGTGACCTTGGAGTCGATCATTCCGCCGACGAGCATCATCGTGCGTTCACCCCGGTACTCGTAGGTCTTTGGATCGAGGAGCAGCTCGTCCCGGCGGTGGGTCTCCTTGGTGAACGGGTTGTCGTCCGAAGGGTGGATGGCCAGGGCAGGCCTGCCCATCGCGTCCTTGACGAGCTGCGGACGGACCACCACGCCGGGGATCGTTTTGAGCGCGCGGAAGAGCGACAGGCGGACCTCGAACGGAATGGTGTCCGCGCTGGAGAACGTGTACTGGATCCGCTGGTAATCGCCCCCGAAGCGGATCACCTTAGAGAGGGACCGCAGCAGCTGCTGCGGCTCGCTCGGCAGTTTCTCCAGCTTCTGACGCAGTTTCTTCGGCGATCCGGTGTTCGCCTCGCCGGTCACCGAATCCAGGACGCCGTTCGGCAGCGTGCGGCGGACCTTGCCGCTGCCGTACTGCGTCCATGTCTCCTGCGTGAACTCCCAGTATGCCGGGGTGCCCTTCTCGGAAACGGGATGAAGGTCGTCGCGGAAGTTGAGCGTCGACTGCCGCGTCAGGGTCTTCTGGTAGAGCCACTGACCGTCGGTGGGTTCGGGAGACGTGGCGTACTCGGCCTCCACCCGGTGGGTGCCGGTCGTCGGCGCCACCTGCGCCACCAGCACCGCCGCTACCACCCCGGCGGCAGCGCCCGCCGCGGCGAGCTTCCAGCCGGCCCGTGGCCAAAAGCGGCGGCGCTGCCTTTGTTCGGCGGCGGCGTCCAGCAGCCTCTGCCGCCCAGGCGTCAGCCGGGCCCGGTCAGCGGCGGGCGCGTCCGGCCGGAAGGTCTTCAGCGTCGTCATCTCATCCATGGCCGGCCTCCGGGGCGAAATCCTGCACGAGAGTGGGGTCGTCGCCCAGCGCGGAGCGCACCTTCCTGCGCGCCCGGTTGAGCCGGGAACGGACGGTGCCGACCGGGATGGCGAGCGCCTCGGCGACCTCCTGATAGCTGAGGTCGGCCCACGCGACGAGGAGCAGTACGTTCCGGTCGCCGCCGGACAGCGAGGCGAGCGCGCCAGCGAGGAGGCGGTGCGCAGCCTGCGCGGTGACCCGGTCGTCCGCGTGATCGACCCAGGACTCGGTGACCGAGTCGTGGCCGGTGCGGGCGAGCGCCCTCAGGGCGCGCTCCTCGGTGCGGCGCTGCTTGCCGATCAGGTTGGCGGCGATGCCGAAGAACCAGGGCCGGGCGTTCGTGCGGGTCAGGTCGTAGCGCGAGCGAGCCCGGAACGCCACGAGGAAAGTGTCGGCCGTAAGATCGTCGGCGGCCGCGTCGCCGAGCCGCCGCATGACGTAGCGGTGGACATCGGCTGCGTACCGGTTGTACAACACGGCGAAGACCTCGGGCCGCCGCAGGGACTGGGCAATGGCGGACGAGTCATCGTGGTGGTGCTCGTGGTCGTCGTGCCCGACGTCCGGTGGGCCGGTCACGGGGTCTCCGTCTCTGACGTATGTGGTCACACTCTCTCTTCCCCGGTGGGACCCGCCGAGTTCACGCCGAATGTCGCGTCCACGCCAAGGCTGGTCGCTCAGCTCGAAAGCCCGCAACACTACGCTGACACTCTCGAGACCGAGCTCACCGACACGCTCGCCCCCTATCTCCTGCGGCAGGGTTTCGAACCCGTCGGCGGCACGGCCGCCGAGCCGCCCCTGTTGGACTGCTGGGGCACGGTGCCTGCCCAGGTGCCGGGCATCGAGACGGGCGGCAACCTGCTGACGGTCCTGGACGACAACGCGGAAGTGCTCTGGTCTTCAGACTCCGGGCTGGCTAGGCCTCTGGCTGGGGGAACGATGCGTCGTCGGTTCATTGAGCACACGTGGAATTGGAGCCCGAGGCGCCCGAGCCGAAGGAACAGGGCCAGGTCCTGGACCTGATGGCCGCACCGCAGGAATCGGACTGAGCGCGAGAGCGAGCGGCGCGCCGGTCAGTATCGGCGGCCGTCGTACCGTAGGGCCGGTCGACGCAGGATCTCGCCCAGCCAGCCGAGGGTGAAGGCCACCAGGTCCTCGACCGGTCCGGTGCGCTCGCGGGGCACGATGTCGGGGCACTCCTGCGTCAACGCGAAGTTGCAGATGTGCAGTTCACTGCACCGTACGGTGTCCGCCTCCAGGGCGGCGCCGAGTGCGAGGAAGCGCACTCGCCGGTGATCGAGGTCCACGACGAGGCGCATCTCGTCGTGCTCCGCGGTGTTGCCGTCTTCATCGGGCTCGTCGCGGGGGAAGAACAGCACGTACGTGTCGCTGGGCCGGCAAGGCCACTCCCGCGCGCCCTCGCGCACCAGGCGCAGGAACTCGCGCTGGGACGGCTCGCAGTTCTCCGGGGTCTTGGCGTCTTCGTCGAACTCGAACCAGGTCGGGTGCACGGGTGTCATCGTAGGTTCGAGCGGCCTTGCCGTTCGACTGGGTTTCGGCCCACGATGCCGGCGCCTGCCCAAGGAACCTCGCCCGTCTTCCTCCCGCCGCGCGGCGGGTCTCGCGCCGGGGCTGCAGGGGCCTTGCACCGTTGTGTCCGCGGCAACCACCGGTGGTGACCAGCGTCTGCCGGGCGCTGCTTGACCTTGCCGCGGGCGGCAGGGTCGGACGATGACCGGCATGAACAGCATCGCGCCGCGCACCAGCAGGATCGTCGCCGTCACCGGAGCCGGCACCGGGATCGGCCGGGTCACTGCCCGTGCCTTCGCCGACGAGGGCACCCACGTGATTGCGATCGGGCAGCACCTCGAGCCGCTCGAAGAGACCGCTGCTGCACCGTGCGGGGGAGCTGGTCGCCCTGGGGGAGGGCACCGTGGGTGCCATTGTCCGCAGCCTTCACGGCTGACTACCGCCAACCTTGCATCGTCTTCCTACGGGCCCTCCCGATGGCGGGGCCATCGCCGGCGTGCTGGGCATGCTCATCGCGCAGCCTCTCGGCGGCCGCCTTGTCCCCGGTGCGTGCCTCGGCTCGGGCAGCCCTGGTCTGCGCATGCCAATGCCCTCAAATGCGGCTCGCCGTCGGCGACCTCGACACCGAGCGCGGCCTCACCCCGGGCAGCAGGAACTCCAGCGAGGCCTTGCCTTGCGCGGGAGCGGCACGTTCCTGTGCGTCCACGGAGGTCGGCAGACGGTCCCCACCAGAACCCGGCGACCTGGCCCTTGCCTGACCCCTTTGGGTCTGCCGCGGTGCGGGGCGCGAGTCGGCTTTGCAGTATGGCGTCTGACGACCCCGACCCTGTGTGACGAGTCGAGCGGTGTCGTCGCGCAGCCACCGACACTGCCTCGGAAGGACGACATGCCCATACGCAACCGCGGCACTGCCGCCGCAGCCGCCATGTTCCTGGCCGGTTTGACGATGCTCAGCGCGGCTCCGGCCCACGGCGCGTCCGGCCTGACCGTCACTCGCCTGAAACCGGCAGTGGGGGAGGGCACCTCCCCTTGGGCGAGCCGGCCACGGTCCGGCCTGTCGCCGGGACGACCGGCCGGTGAGGCCGGGCCTGCAGAGGCGAAGGTCGGCATGCACACCGTCGCCTCCGGTAACACGCTGTGGGACATAGCCCAGCAGGCCCTCGGCGACGCCACGCGGTGGAGCAGTGTCTACGACCTCAACCGGCAGACCATCGAGCAAGAGGCCCTGCGGCACGGATACCGCTCCAGCGACCGCGGCCACTGGATCTTCCCGGGCACCATGCTCGCCCTGCCCCAGGCTTCTGCGGCGCGGACGCTGCCGGCGTCGCGGTTCATGCAAGCTCCCTGCCCGACGACGTACGGAGAGCTGCAGGACACCCGCTGCGGCTTCCTCGTCGTGCCGGAGAACCGGGCCCGCCCGTCATCGCGCACGCTTCGCCTGGCCGTCGCGCGCGTCCGCTCCGCGTCTCCGCGACCCCACGCCGATCCGATCGTGTTCTTCACCGGCGGGCCCGGCGCGGACGCCCTGGCAGACATCGCGGGACTGACCGAGGCGGGGCTGAACCGCGACCGCGACCTGATCGTCCTGTCCCAGCGCGGGACGTACTCGTCCGAGCGGCGGCTGACGTGTCCGGAGATCGACCAGTTCTACGGCGAACGCGTCCACCTTCTCTACGACGCGCCCTCCACCGGAGACCGTTACGCCCGGGCGGCGGCTCGGTGCCATGACCGGCTGACGGCCCAGGGATACGACCTGGCTGCCTACAACACCAGCGAGAATGCCGCCGACGCGGCGGATCTGCGCAAGGCCCTGGGAATCCGGGAGTGGAACGTCCTGTCGCATTCCTACGGCACGCAACTGGCGCTGACCTACATGCGCATGTTCCCCGAAGGCATCCGGTCCGTAACGATCGACGGCGTCGTACCGCCGTCCGTGGCGACGCCCGGGTGGACGTGGAGCAGCATGAGGGAGTCGTTCGACAACATCGTGGCCGCCTGCGCGGCACAGCTCTCCTGCCGCCAGCACTACCCGAACATCGGGGCCACCTATCTGCGCATGGTGCGTGAGCTGGAGGCTCACCCGGTCACCACCTACGTGACGGTGCCTCAGGCCGGACGGGTGAAGGTGGTCCTCGACGGCGGAGCACTGCTGAACTGGATGGTGCGTGCCAGCCACGCTCCCGAGACCTTCGCGGTGGGCGTGGACGAGCTGGCCCACGGCAACCCCGAGCTCATCGCCCAGCAGTGGGCGTCCGCATGGCTTCCCGGCTCGCAGGGGATGTTCGCTCACGGGTTCTCGCTGAGCGTGTGGTGCAGCGAGTGGGTGCCGTTCGAGACCCCCCAGGAGCAGCTCGCCAAAGGCCGGCAGGCCTTCCCCGAGCTCCCGCGCTCGGTCCTGGCCCAGGCGCCCCAGCTGCCGTTCCTGCGCCAGGCATGTCAGGCCTGGAACGTCCCGAAGGCGCCCGAATCCGTGCGCGAGGTCACTCGGAGCAGCATTCCCACGCTCGCCGTCTCCGGGAGTTTCGACGCGCAGACCGGGGCACAGTGGGGGCGCTACGCGGCCCGGACACTCTCCCGTTCCACAGTGGTGACGCTGGCCGGTGTCGCTCACGGCGCGTACGACACGCCGTGCGGGGCGAAGGTGATCACCTCCTTCTTCGACGACCCCGGGCACCCCGACACCAGTTGCGTGAACACCGTGAAACCGGTGCCGTTCGCCATCGGCAGCGAGGGAGCCGGCACCAGTGAATGAGGAGCTGCTGTCGGCCGGTTCCGACACTCCGCGCTCCGCTGCGTCGCCTGGGCGTCATGGGTCCTCCCGGTGGTCCCGCCGCGGCTTTCTGAGCACTGCGGCCGCCGTCGGCTGCGCGACGGTCTCGCTGGGAACGGCGCCACCGGCGGCCGGATCCCCGCGATCCGCTCCCCAGGGGGGCGGTACCGGCGACACCGGGAACCCCATGTTCAGCGCCCTCGACGCAAAGATCGAGGAGGCCATGCGGACGTACGCGATTCCTGGCGCGGCGGTGGGTGTGCTGCTGAACGGCCAGGAGTACGTCAAGGGTTACGGCGTCACCAACGTCGACCATCCGGTTCCGGTCGACGGCGACACCGTCTTCCGGGTCGGCTCGACCACCAAGACCTTCACCGGTACGACGCTGATGCGGCTGGCCGAGCGGGGCAAAGTCGAGCTGGACGCCCCGGTACGCCGATATCTCCCCGACTTCACCGTCGCCGAACCGTTCGCGTCGTCGCAGGTCACCGTGCGCCAGCTGCTCAACCACAGTGCCGGATGGCTGGGCGACGACTATCAGGACTTCGGTCCCGGCGACGACGCGCTGGCCCGCTTCGTGGCGTCCATGGCGCGGCTTCCTCAACTGACCGAGCCGGGCAGCGTGTTCGCCTACAACAACGCGGCACTGTGCGTGGCCGGCCGGATCATCGAGGTGGTGACGGGCAAGGCCTATGAGGCCGCCGTGCGTGAACTGGTCATCGAGCCCCTCGGGCTGGCCCACACCCGCTTCTCCAGCGACGAGATAGTGGGCTTCAACGTCGCGGCGTCGCACAACGTCGTCGACGGCAAAGCCGTGCTCGAGCCGGCCTTCTGGCCCCAGCCGCGCAGCCTCGCACCGACCGGCGGCCTGATCTCCAGTGTGCGCGACCAGGTGAGCTGGGCCCGCTTCCACCTCGGGGACGGTACCGCCCCCGACGGCACACGCGTGCTGAGCAAGCAATCGCTGGATGAGATGAGCTCCACTCCCGGGCCCGGCGGCACGCTGGTCGTGGAGCTCGACGGCATGGGGGTCACCTGGATGCTGCGTCCGACCGCCCAAGGGCCCCGCGTCGTGCAGCACGGCGGGACCTGGCCGGGCCAGATCTCAGGCTTCATGATGGTTCCCGCCCGCGGCTTCGCACTGACGCTGCTGACCAACTCGGAAGGCGGCACACGGCTCAGGGACGAGCTGTTCACCGACGACTGGGCCCTCCAGCGGTACGCCGGCGTGACCAACCTGCCGGCAACGGCCATGGCCTTGCGCGGCCAGGAGCTCGCGCCCTACGAGGGCCGTTACATGGCCCAGCGGATCAATGAAGAGGGCGCCATGGAGGACGTCGTCACCGAGATGACCCGTCGCAACGGACGGCTGCACGGTACGCAGATTGCCCATGGCCCGGTCGGCCAGGACGAAGCAGCCTCCGAAGAAGAGGACTCGGTCCAGGACCCGACCACCGAGCTGGGAGCCGCCTTCTACAAGAAGGACTTCGCACTCGACCTCGACGCCGAGGGCCAACCGATCGGCACCCGCTCCGACTTCGTGCGCGGACCCGACGGGAAGGTGCTCTGGTGGCGCAACCACGGACGGCTGTACCGCCACCAGACGCGGTGACCAGGCACGAAGGGCCGCGAAACGGTGCCTCCAGGGCACGCACGCTCGGGGGCCGAGGGTGTCATCGTCGCAGCCCGCCACGTCTGAGAAACCGGTCGGAGCGAAACCCGGCGATCGCGGCCGCCGCAGCGGGACTGCCCCGGCGACACGGTGGGTCACCGGACAGGTGTGTCGCCGGGGCGAGGGGCGTGGGCGAGGTACTGGCGATCGCGCGACTGGCCCGCACACACCAGGATTCGGGGACGGTGCCGTGGATGCGTGCTGGTTGTCCTTGGTCAGGTCGACGGTCGGCATGGCTCCCGGTCTTCTCTCGTATACCCGGTGGGGTATACCGTTCAACCGGTGCCCGTCCGGTTTTGCTCCAGGCAGACTCGCGGCAGCGGGACAGCGCATGCGCTCGAAGTCGGCCGGCAGCCCGGTCGGGGCGTCGTCCAGGCGGTCGGAGCGGGACGGGAGCACGGCACCGGCGCGGCCGAGTTGACCGCGCATCGTCTCCTCGCCCAGCCGGTGGTGACGGTCGGGCGCCGCTGCGATGCGTCCGTCTGCGGCGAAGCTCACGCCGGTCAGCCGCAGCGGGGATCGGCGACACCGGCGTGATGGCGCCACTGCCCGGTGTGCGGGTCGAAGCGGTAGTCGGGCAGGAGCCGGTGGCCGTACCCGGCGATCAGGTCGACGGCGTCGATGAGGTAGTCGCGGACGGTATCGCTGATGAGGTAGTTGAAGTTGACGCGGGCCCAGCCCGGCTTGATGCCGTCGCAGCCGCGGACGATCTCCTCGAGCAGGGCGTGGGAAGTGGCGGTGTCGATGGCGAGCAGACGGTGACCGTAAGGGCCCGCGCACGAGCAGCCGCCGCGGGCCTGGACGCCGAACAGGTCGTTGAGCAGGGCGACGACGTAGTTGTGGTGCAGGTAGGAGCGGTCGCCGTGGCGGATGCGGAAGGAGACGATGGACAGGCGCCGGGCGTGGTGGTCGCCGAGTATCTCGATACGCGGGTTGGTGTCCCAGCGGGTCAGCGCCTGCCGCCAGTGGCGCTCCTCGGCTGCCTGAACGGCGTCGGCGCCCACGGCCTGTTTGAGGGCGAACACCAGCCCGGCTCGGATGGATTCGATGATGGCCGGGGTGCCGCCCTCCTCCGACGAGGCAGGTGCTCTGTTGCGCCGCGGTGGACGTCTCCACGGGGAACACGGCGGCATCGGTCGGTGGCTGCACGGCAGCCACCGACCCACCCGGGAGACGCCGGTCGCACGGCCCTTGACCGTATGGCCCAGCGCAGAAGTTCTCTCGGGCAGTGGTCACGCACCGCCAGCGGCGCCCGGTGCCCTCCCTGCGAGCCCCGGCCACCTTGGGCCAGGGGACGGGTCAGCCTTGGCCGGCAGCGCCACCGCTGCTCTTCACCGAAGCCACAACCTGCTTCGCCAGCTTCTTCGCGCTCGCGGCCCCGTTGTCGGCGCCGTCCGTGGACAGCACGCTGACGACGGCAGTGCCCGCGCGGGAGGCGATCAACGTGGTGCCGCTCTCCCAGGCGTCGTCGGTGAGGGTGATGGTGTACGCCGCGTCCCCGAGCCCGGCCGTGGAGGCGCCGGTGACCGTCACCTTGCTCTGGGTGTCGGAGTCCGTATAGCTCGGGCAGGCGGCGACGACGTTCGCCAGGTCCTTCAGCACGTCCGCGGCGGTGGTGCCACGGTAGACGTCGATCTCCTGGTCGAGTTCGGCGGACGTGTCCTTGTCTATGTAGGAGTTCTGTGCGAACGAGACGCCTTCCACGCCGGTGAGACCGATCCAGCTCGTGGCCGCCAGGTCGGCGCAGTGCGGCTTGGCGGCGTTCTTGGTGGCGGGCGCCTGGTAGGTGTCCCCGGTGTCGCGGGCGAGGCTCCGGTCGGCGGCGAAGCCGGCGGGGAAGTACGAGGCGGGTGCCAGTGCCTTCTTCAGCTGCGTCCCCGTCAGGAGGCCGGCATCGGGGTCCTTGCTCTTCGACGCCGTGGCGGCCGTGGGGGTGCTGCCGGCGGAGTCCGCGGAGGTGGAGGAACAGGCGGCCAGGGCCAGCGGGAGCGCCGCGACGGCGAGCATTTTGACGGCATGGGACGGGAGACGCATCGAATTCCTCGAAGTGAAGTACATCGTGCGCCGGACCTGGGTGGGGGACCGGGAGCGGGTGCGCCGTACGAGCGCGGAGGCGTCCGGGGCCTGGCCGGCGGGGCTGGAAGATCGCCGAGCCCGGAGCGACCTTAGGAGGGTGCAGGCCACAGAATGATCACCGAACCCTCAAGGCAAGGTCAAAGCGTCCGCTCCCGTCCGAGGCTTTGCCATGTCTTGGGGGAGTCTTGTGACGATCCGGGAACAGGGTGATCGGCAATCCTTGAGGCGGTTCGATTACCGAGGCTTGTCGGGTTGGTCCTCGGCCCGCGCGCCCCGGCCGACGTCGGGGAGAGCGAGGGCCGCCTCTCGGCCCGCCGCGGGACCGCGGGCCGTCGGAGACCCGCCGGGCATTTGGTCTGTGAGCGGTCGGGCTGCGTCTTCGGTCGGGTAGAGGGTGAGGGTATGGCCGGGCTCGTTGAGGGCGGTGACTCGCGCGGCGGGTGGCGCGTTCGGGGTCGCGCTGGACCAAGTAGGTGCCGCCGAGTGCTCGACTTCGCCAGGGCCTATCCCGTCGACCGCATCCTGGCGGTCTTCCGGGCCAACGCCGGACTCGACACACGAGGCGCCCGGCCGCCGGGCGGCTGGGAGACCGCCGACGGCAATCTGCGCGGCCACTTCGGCGGCCACTTCCTCACTCTCGTCGCGCAGGCGTACGCCGACACACGGGTGGCCGCGCTCAAAGCCAAACTCGACGAACTCGTCGCCGGGCTCGGCGAGTGCCGGCGGGCGACGGCCGACCACGGATCGCCGAAGCCGAGCCACCCCAACTACCTCGCGGCGTACTCGGAGACGCAGTTCATCCGGCTGGAGAGCTGCGCGACCTACCCCGCCATCTGGGCGCGACGAGCGACGGTCATCGGACGGCAGGTGTTGCTCCTCGCCGTATCGCTGGCGTTCACGGCTGTGCTCGTTCTCCTCGCGGTGGGGCCGTGGACCATGCGGGCATTCGGCAGCGAGCGAGAGGTGGCCGAGGCGGGGGCGCTCTTGCTGAGCTTCTCGACCGTCGCCAGGGCCCGCTCCTTCGTTTGTCCAGCGAGTCGCAGGGCATCCTACGGCTGACCTGCTTCATGCGCGCGGGCCGACCGGGTTCGCGACACGTTCGGCCCTCGCGTCATCGGTCCGGCCACCGGCTTCCGACGCGCCTCGTAACCTACGCCCGATGGGTGATCTCAGCAGGGGACCTCCCGCGTCAGGTGACCAGCGCGTAGATGCCCTCGGCCGTCAGCCACAGACCGGCGAGGAGGGAGATGGTGACGATCAGCTGCTCCTGGTGGTCGCCCAGCCAGTTCCGCAGGGCGTTCAGTCGGGCGTTCGCGGCCTCAGGGGCCCAGACGACGTAGATCTCCATCACGATGAGGCTGAGGGTGGCCAGGAGGCAGAAGCCGGTCAGTGCGAGCCAGTCGTGGGTGGTGGAGAGGTTCGCGTCAACGGCTGTCGCAGCGCCGGCCCCGACCAGTCCCCAGGGCTGCAGCAGCCATGCCAGACCGGCTGCCGTGACCAAGGACGCGTCGTCAACCCGGGCGACCCAACGGGGCGGCCCGTGCGGCTGGGGCGGCCGGCGCCGCCGGTACGCGCCGTATGCCACCAGCGCCAGACCGATGGCGAGTTTCGCGGCGACCGCTGCGGTCGAGGGAGCGCTGTTGTGGGCCGGGGGCTGACCACCGGTCAGCAACACCACGACGGCGATCACGGCCAGCAGGTTCGCCAGCCACGACAACAGGAACATCAGACCTTTACGGACGCCGCGCCGCGAGGAGAGCAGCAGGATAAAGGCGCTGTTGTGCAAGGGCCCCAGGGTGATGGCGGTACCGATCACCACCAGATCGAAAACCATCGGACCGGTCGCTCCTGGGCGTCAGTGCCGTCCGAGATCCATGGACCAGGGACTGGTCGGCAAAGGGATGCGGCGCTGCCACCGTGCCGCATCCCGACTGTGCAGGCAGCGCCCTGGCGGGTCAAGCGTGCAACGCCCACGAAGTCCCGCCGGTCCGTCCCGGACTCCGGCGGCGGATCGGGCGCGGGTGGACGTGGTCCGGCCACTCGCCATGCGGCAAGCCCGCCGCGGGCGCCCGGCGGGTGGGCCGTTGCGGGCACGGGGGTGTGCGCGCCGTATCGGACAGCGCAGTCGATCGCGCCGCCTGGACGGAGATCAGATATCGCCGCTGTCGCCATCGCCACGACGCTCCGGGTGGTGCGTGCCGACCGACCCCCCGTCCAGCCCGTCGGGCCCTCCGGCCACCGTGCGCGGTTCAGCGGAACCCGGTGGGGCGGCCTTCACCATCGCCGTGGCCACGCTCACCGGTGGGCTCATCCGTGGCGGGGAGGTGGGCTGGGCCTCGGTCGAGACCCTGACGACCTTCGCCGTCACCGCCTCGGCGTTCATCGCGTTCGTGGTGATCGAGGAACGAACGGCGCGACGTGGGGGAGTCCCGTACGGGTGACCCGGACAGCGTCGCGGGCGGTGCCCTCCACCTACGGCGGCCTGCGCGTCACTTCGACCAGGTCAACTTCGCCCGGACGCCGTAGTGGTCGGACAGGTAGGCCCGGCGTCCCTCGCCCAGTGTCACCTTGTCCTGGAACACGAGGTCGGCGCTGCCGGTCAGTGTCTCCCCGGCTGCGGCTCGGATCAGTACGTGGTCCAGGGCCGGCGGTGACGGCCATCGAGGTGTGGGACGGTAGGTCGGACGCGTGTCGCCGGCGAGGACGTCGCTCAGCCCGGCAGCGGTGATGAAGTCGATGAGTGGCTTCGAGTCGCGCGGGAGGTTCAGGTCACCGACCACGGCGACGGGCAGGGACGGGTCGATGGCCGTGATCAGCGGGGCGAGCCGGGCCAGTTCGCCGGCCGCGATCCGTGTGTACCGGTTCGTGGGCGACCAGTCATCGTCGTGGTTGGCCGACAAGTGGGTGTTCACGACCGCCAGTTCGCCGGCCGGGGTGGTGACGGAGGCCATCTGGGCACCCTTGCGCATGAGGAGTTCGCCGCGCACCGGACCTGTTGTCGGGTATCGCACGAAGCGGTATCGGCTGATCGGCCACCGGGACAGCAGCACCAGGCCGCCTTTGAGCAGGACCGTGCCCGAGCAGGCGACGTACCGGTACCCGGGAGCGGCACGCCGTATCAGCCGGGCGTGGCGCCGGTACATGACCTCCTGAAGGCAGACGATGTCGTAGTCGGACCGATCGAGGGCCGCTCCGAGCGCACGTAGCCGGGCCGGGACATCGCCGGTGTAGAGGGTGTTCAAGGTCAGCAGTCGCATGGCCTTCACAAACTTGTCGCTTTCTGTCCGGTGCCGCCGAGCGGCGCAGGGAGCCGCTCGCGGGGTTGTGCATACTCCATACGTACGGACCGGGAACTCTCGCAGAGTGCCCCGGTGTTCACCCCAGCGAGAATGCACGGGTAAGCGGCTGGTCCGCCTTCGCGCGCTCCGGCACGGACGGCCGTTCCGGGACGCCGGGACGTTCTGCATCCCTGGCCAGGCGGGGTGCGGCCGCAGGGGACACGGGGTGGGACGTGTGTGTGTGGACGCCGCACCGTGGACGTCGGCGGTTCCACGCCATGGCTGTCGGCATCCCTCTGGCTACTGCGGGGAGGACTTCAACGGGACCTCCGGTACCGTCCCGCCCGGCGGAACATCCCTGCGACGGCGGGGGGGGGGACGAAACCGGGCTGCGCACGAACATGACGACGCACCGAGGGGCCTGAAAGGCTATGGCCTACATCCTTCCACTGCAGCAGCGGGTACCGCCGATTCATAGCGCCTTTCGAACATGGAGCAAACGTGAATGCGAAGAGCACTTGGTGGCGTAAGGGTAAATAGAACTGATTGTCATGGAAGCCTATGGAATGCTCGGTACCTCTGTCATCACCTCCGCACCCCCCCATGATCAGGTTTCCGGAGCACACACGGGCTGTTCAGCTCACGCTCCGGACTGGATGGTCAAAGACGAACTGGGGTGGGCGCATGTTCAAGACGAGACTCAAGAAACTCTCCGTGGCCCTGTCGGTGCTTGGCCTGGCCTTCAGCGGCGTGGCTGCGAGCCAGCAGGCCGCGCAGGCGGCCAGCTACGGCTGGGTGTACATCTCTTTCCCGAAGTGGCTCGGGAACTGTCCGAACGCGTCGGTCACGGGTATCCAGGCCTACACGGACTTCTGGAGCACCAATTGGGACTTCGGCGACGATCTGGTCTACGGCAAGGTCGCGCTGGGACAGCGCAACACCATCATCGCCAACCTGTTCTGCAAGCGGCCGGGCGGCGGCTTCTACCAGGCCGTGGCCCGCACTGACGTCGTCCCGACGCGCGGCGGACAGACCGTGTGGGTGGGACCGGCAGGCTGGACCCGCAACTGACGAACCGGACCAGTGATTTACCGAGGCCCCGGACGCCCCGCGTCGGGGGCCTCAGCCGTCCGCCGGGGTCTGGGCATCCTTCCTTCGGGAAGGGAGAAGTTCCGCTTCCCTGACACGCGGGGGTGTGTCCGGTTTCGCGCTACTGTGAGACAACGTGGCGTGGCTTGTTGCCGGTGGAGGTTGACAATGCCGTGACCGCGGTGCGTTAGGCCAGGTGGCATGCGCGCACCGGAGTGCCGTGCGATCCGGGTTCTCGCCGGCGTGGGGCTCGGACCGCATAGTGCATGTTCCGGTGATCCCGGCCACCGCGGGCCGCGTCTGTCGACCGCGGCTACCACCCCGACAAGGTCTGATCATCTACGGCCACGTCCAACGGCTGTGTCAGGGACCGTTGTCCGTCCGGCGGCGCAGCCGGTCCTGCAGCTGGTCGACGGCTTCCCCGTCCGTGGTTTCTCGCCGAGTACGACCGCTTCACGTTGCGCGACGTATGCCTATCTCGTCGACAACAGGCAGCCGCTTGACCTTCGCGCGCGAGTGGTTCGCGCCGCTTGGGCGAGCGTGGCGTTAGCGAGGACGGTGAGGGCGGGCGTCGTCATCAGCTCCGCGGCGGTCACCGCGCCGGCCTTCGCAAGGCGCGCGACCATCTCCTGCTGGAGGTGTCCGCTCTCCCCGAGAACGCCACGGAGCTGCCCTAGGCCCTTCTCTCCGCTCTTCTCGCCCGGCTGCGGGCACCGCACGCCCAAGCACGCTTCACTCACCCGGTGTTCCAGTTGTCGCTCCAGCGTCGAAGCGCACTTCCGGGAACATCACGCCGCCGGCTGCTACGCCCGTACCCTGGGCTTCCCGCCCCGCGCCCTGTCCTGAGCGATGCAGCAGGTCACCGGTCGCACCGCGAAGGCGTACATCGTCGACCGGATCGTCCTGGAGGCCAACGGCTCCTCGCGCACGACCGCCTCTCCGCGGCTCGCTGCGCCGAGACGCCCGGCTTCCCGGATGCATCGAACTTCTCGGTGTTCTTCCGCAAGGCGACGGGCATGCGCCCGGGTGCGTGGCAGGCGGCGGCAGCAGTCGGGTCGGCAGTGGAACGACACCCCGGGGCGCCGAATTGATCTGCCTTGCGTTGATCAGGGATGGTGTCGCCGTCGCGGTGAAGTCTGAGGCGATGATGAAGAAGCATTGCCCGCCGCGGTGTGCAGCGGACGGCTTCGCAGCCGAGTGCCTCGGAGGAACCCGCGAGGCGCCCTGCCGAGGGGGCGGTGCGTCCGCCGCCGGCGGCAGCTGCCCCGGGCCCCGCATGCCTTACGTCACCGCGCACCCACTGCGACCGCTGCGCCGCATGACGTCGATCTGGGCGTCATCCGGGCGGCGCCTGGATGGCCGTATGTCGTTGCCGTGGGCGGGCAGTACCACGCCTGCGGGGGTCACCGAGACGTCCGTTGGTTCGAGGCCTGCGGGCAGCTTCGGGAGGGTTCGCCTCTGCCCGGTGAACGCATCGTTGACACGCGGGCCCGCCAGGTCCACGGGGAGCGCCGCGACCGACGCCGCCACCGGCACTGCGCTGACCGTGCGGCCGGACAGCCGCAGCTGCGCCGTGACGGTCAGCGGCAGACCGAGGACCCGCCGTTGGATGCGAAGTCTGCCGTGGCCGTCGTCGGGCAGTGATGTGTCCGGGCAGAGGCCGGCGCCGTACGAGCTGGTCACCAAGAACGCCTATGCCAGGGGGCTGCCACCGATATGCGGCGGCGGGGGAGCGCCCCCGGACGCGGACGGCGGGGGTGTGGCCGCGGCGGGACCAGTGCGGGTGGTCGGCGCCGTCGTCGAGAATCCGGCTTCGTCCTCGAAGACGAGCCGGGCGTCGAGCGCCGCCACGATCCTGCCACCGGGGGCCAGATCTCCTTCACCCAGTCGGCCAGACGGACAGGTTGAGCAAAGAGGCAGCGCAGGCATGCGGCCAGGCGGGTGCTTGCGAGAGCTGGCCGTCTTGGCCATCGGGCGGGTCCATGCTCCTGAACTCCCCTTGCTGTAACGGTGATGGTCATGGGGAAGTACACGTCGAGGTGCTGGACGAGGTCCTGTCCCTGCCCGAGCTGAGCTCGGCCGTTCAGTCCTGGGACGGCCTCGACAGCACCAATTCCCGGATCCCGTTGACAACGGCCACCACTCCCTTCCATCATCATTCCACTATTTGATTAGTGGAATGATGATGGAAGGGAGTGGTGGCCGTGGAGTACCGCATCGACAGGCGGAGCGGAGTCCCCGCCTTCCAGCAGATCGTGCAGCAGACCAAGCAGGCCCTGCGGCTGGGCGTCTTGGTGCCGGGCGACCGGTTGCCCACCGCCAAGGACGTCGCCGAGACGAGCGCGGTCAATCCGAACACCACCCTCAAGGCGTACCGCGAGCTGGAGCGCGAGGGTCTGGTCGAACCGCGGCCGGGCCTGGGCACCTTCGTACGCCGCACGCTGGGCCGCCCCGAGACGGGCACCGACTCGCCGCTGTACGGGGAGCTGATGGCGTGGATGTCGAAGGCGGCAGAGGCCGGTCTGGAGCAGGAGGACGTGGCCGCGCTGGTCGCGTCGGCATTGGAAAAGCAGTACGCCCCCGGGGCCACCGCGGCCACGGGTGCCAGGACGACTAGGAGCACGGGTGAGTGACGTCATGTACGCGGGGGAGCCGGCGCTCGAGGCGCACGGGCTGGGGATGCGCTATCGGCGGGGCTGGGCGCTTCGGGACTGCACCTTCCGGCTTCCGGCGGGCCGGATCTGCGGTCTGGTCGGCCCGAACGGGGCGGGCAAGACCACGCTGCTGAATCTCGCGGCTCATGTCCTGAAGCCGACGCAGGGCTCGATCAGTCTGTTCGGCGAGGCGCCGGGCTCGGTGGAGTCCGGCCGGCGTACCGCCTTCCTCGCGCAGGAGAAGCCGCTGTTCCGTCGCTTCACCGTGGCGGAGACCCTGCGGCTGGGGCGCGAGCTCAACCCCGGATGGGACCAGCGCGCCGCCGAGGACATCGTCCGCGCGGGCAACGTGCCCTTCGACGCGAAGATCGGCACCCTCTCCGGCGGCCAGCGCACCCGCGTCGCCGTGGCTCTGGCCTTCGGCAAGCGCCCCGACCTGCTGCTGCTCGACGAGCCGATGTCGGACCTCGATCCGGTCGTGCGCCACGAACTCATGGGCACCCTCCTCGCCGAGGCGGGCGAGCGTGGCACCACTGTGCTCATGTCCACCCATGTCCTCGCTGAACTGGACAACGTGTGCGACTTCCTCGTCGTCGTCTCCGGCGGTGGAGTGCGCCTCGCCGGTGACGTGGACGACCTGATGACCGTGCACACCGTGGTCACCGGTGCATGGGAGGGCGAGGGCCTGCCCGCCGCCCTCGGTTACCACACCCTCGTCGAGTCCCGGACCAGCGGACGGCAGTTCACCGCGCTCATCCGCCCGGAAGGCCCGGTCACCGGCCCCTGGGAGATGGCCGCCCCGAGCATGGAGGAACTCCTGCTCGCCTACCTCCGCTCCCCCGACGCACCGCCGCTGATCACTCCCACCGCCCAGGTGCAGGGCCGCACGTTCGGCGCCGGGACGGTGGCGGCATGAGCACCTTCACCAGCTCCTCGACCGACGGCAAGAACGGGACGACGAACCGGACGATGAACGCAACCACGAATCGACCCAGGCATGGGGCCGGGAATACGAGGACCACGAAGGCCACCCGGCGCCCCCGCCTCAGCGGTATGACCTGGCTGGTCTGGCGCCAGCACCGGGCCGCGTTCTGGACCATCCTCGCCGCCACCGTGCTCTGCGTGGCCTGGATGATCTACCAGCGCGGCCAGATGATGGACTTCCTCGATGCCTACGGCTTTCCCGCCAAGAGCCTCGACGACGCGGGAAAGCAGTTCGATCCGTACGTCGGCGCGTTTTCTTCCGTCACCACCGGCCTCACGGCGATACCCGTCATACTCGGTGTCCTCCTCGGCGCCCCGCTGCTCGCGAGCGATTTGGAGAGCGGCACGGCCAAGCTGATCGCCGCCCAGTCCGTGAGCCGCAACCGCTGGCTGGCCACGAAGCTGGGGCTGGCCGGGCTGGTGGTGACGGTGACCACGGTCACGCTGTCGGCGGTGTTCGCCTGGTGGTGGAGCCCCATCAAGCTCCATTATGCGGACGTCGACTGGACCTCCCGGGAGTTCTTCAACACAACGGGTCCGGTGCCCGTCGCCCTCTCCCTCCTCTGCGTGTTCGGCGGGGTGCTGATCGGTGTGGTGCTGCGCCGCACGCTGGCGGCCATGGTCGTGACCCTCGGATTCGCCGTCGCCCTCCAGGCCGTCTGGGGCTACTTCAAGCTGTCGCTCGGCGATGTCGTCACAGCCACCAGCAAGCCGGTCAGTCCCGGCACTACGATCACCTTCCCCTCGTCGGTGCCCCGTACTGCGCACGTGCTCGACACCTCGTATGTCAGCGGCAGCGGGAAACTCTTCGACTTGACCACGTGTACGGACACGCTGTCGGAGGAGGCGACCACGTCGTGCATGAAGAAAGCGGACATCGTCGGCGCGTCGATCGACTACATCCCCATCTCACAGATGAGCAGTATGCAGTGGTTCGGAGCATCGATTCTGTTCGCCCTGACCGCCGGCATCGTGGCCTTCCTCATCATCTGGGGACATAAGCGGCTGGTCTGAACAGCCGTTCGCACGCCCACGGGGGCACTCCCTCTCCGCAACCCCGCCGAGCCACACCGTCCCACCGCCGCTGCGCCGCAGTCACCCCGGCATGTGCCGCAAGTCCACATACTCAAGAAGATCCGACGAGTGTGCCGACGCATGCCAGGTGTCACCGCGAGCGCCCACCGACCTGCCGCTCCGATCGGACGAAGCACCGCTGTTGTCACCGGATCGGCACGCTTGTTGCCACCAGCCGCACGAAGAGCAGAGAACTTGTCACTAGCTGGGCCGACCGATCTACCGGGGGCAGCACCAGAGCCCTAAAGATCGTCTTCAAAGGTGTTCAGGTGATGAGAGATCATGCTGGTCATGGTGCGTCGTCATGAGCTTTCGGATGCCGAGTGGGCTGTGTTGTCGCGGTTGTTGCCGAGTTCGGGAACTGCGGGCCGGCCTCGTTCGGACGACCGGCTGGTACTGAACGGCATCGTGTGGAAGCTGCGGACCGGATCAGCCTGGCGTGATGTGCCGGACCGTTAACGCTCCTGGCAGACCTTGTACACGCGTTTTCGCAGGTGGGCACTGGACGGGACGTGCTCGCGCATGCTGCGGGCCGTCCAGTCGCAGAAGGACGCGGCCGGCGACGTCGACTGGCTGGTGTCGGTCGACTCCACCGTCGTTCGGGCCCACCAGCATGCCGTCGGCGGCAAAAGGGGGCGGTCGACAGGGACGAAGCGGGTGATCACGCCCTTGGCAAGGACCCAGTACGCACACCCGGCAAGGCCGTGGTGAAGGCCCATTCAGCGAAGGGCTATCCGCCCGAGGACCTCGCTGCCGTCCGCCCGCGTGATTGCCCACTGAGCCGGCGCCCGTCCACCGACCCCGTCAACGCGGCGCGCTCCTTCACCTACGGCCTCCTCCGCAGCCTCGTCCACGGCGCCCTCGAACAGGTCGGCCTCGACCCATACCTCGGGTTCCTCCACATGCCGGAGCCGAAGCCCAGTTCCTGAGGCAGGTACTCCACTGTCTCTTCCCCACGACCACACCAACGATCCAGCGGGCCGTCAGTCACATGATCAACAGCTTTTGTTAGAGCCAGTTAGGCTCGGAAGGCCTTCCGGAGGAGTTCGCCGAAGGCGGGGTGCGTGGTCAGGCCGGTGTGCCCGCCGGGGAAGTGCCAGAGTTCCGTGCTGAGACGCTCGGCCAGGAAAGCGGCCGGACGGTAGGGCAGTTCGCCGCGTGAGTCCTCGCCGCCGGCGAGTACGAGCCGGTCCGACAGTTCCTCCAGCCGTTGGACGTCCGGGGCGTAGGACATGAAGCCGGGCACGATGCGCCCAACAAAGTTGGGCAGGTTGGCCATCGTCCGCTCAAGCCGCGCCGCGGCCTGCTGCGGAAGCTTGATCCCGGCCTTCGGCTCGGTGGTGTCGCCGTCCTTCTTCAGGCCCGCAGCGAACACGGCCATCGCCGGCATGAGCCCCTCTGCGTCCGCGAAGAACACGAAGCACTCCGCCAGGCCCGCGCCGACCAAGACACCGACACCTGGAAGGACCGCTACAAGACCCGTGCCGGAGTCGAGGGCACCATCTCGCAAGGCTTCCAGCGCTGCGCCCTGCGCCGATCGCGCTGCCGCGGCCTGGCGAAGACCAGCCTCCAGCACCAGCTCACCGGCGCCGCCATCAACCTCGCCCGCATCGACGCCCACCTCACCGGCACACCCCGAGCCCGCACCCGCACCCGCCACTTCGCAGCACTTCGCCCCGCCGACCACATGATCGACGGGGCGAAGTAGCCAGGACCCGAATTAACCAACAGCGTCCCATGCTCTGGCGCCGGGGGCTCCCTCGTACCGGCCGAAGTGTTGCCGGATCAGCCGAAGGCGAGCTTGTCGTTCCAGCCGGATCCGATGACGGTCTTCACCGGAAGGTTGGTGTTCGTCGTGGACGGGTTGTAGATCGCCATGTGGCCGTCCGAGGGGAACAGAGCCCAGATGTCCGGGATCTGGTCGTTGTTGATGTCCGGGATGCCGATCGCGTACTTGACGTTGGTATCGGTCCAGTTGGTGCCGAAGGACTCGTCGCCGGCGACGGAGTTGGCGGCCAGTGCGATCGAGTTGAGGTCGACGCTGTTCGTGCCCGGGCCGGGCTTGCCGCGGCGCAGGTACATGGTGCCGTTGTCCAGGTTCCGCCAGAGCAGGTCGGGCGTGCCGTCCTTGTTCATGTCGGCCAGGTTGACGATGTCACGACGGGCCCAGGCGGTGCCCTCCTCCAGGGTGGCCGTCTGGATGCTGCCGCCGCTGTAGCCGGAGAGGATCCAGAAGGCGGTGCCGGCCTTCACGGTGAAGTCGGGCATCTTGTCGCCGGTGATGTCACCGACGGCCTTGAGCGTGTCCCAGGTGGACGGGGCGGGCGTGTTCGACGGGAGGCGGACCTTCATCCGCTTGCCGACGTCGAAGGAGCCATAGCCGTCGCCCGGGTAGAGCCAGAAGCCGCCGTCCGGGGTGCGGGCGAACAGGTCTGTGGTGCCGTCGCCCGGGTAGGCGTCCGCGTAGTGCGCGATCAGCGCCGCCTTGCCGCTGGTCGCGTCGTACCAGTGGCCCGGCGGGGTCAGCGTCGACTTGCCGTCGGCGCCGACGGTGTAGGACGAGGTCAGCTGGCCGTACAGCTCGCCGTCCGGCTGGCCGGGGTACGTGCGCAGGACGCCGGTGCTGTCGATGACCATCAGGTCGGGCGTGCCGTCGCCGCCCACGTCGCCGGGGCCGTCGGCGGTGTTCTTCGGCGGGACGTAGGTCGTGTAGTCGGTCCGTGCGCTCGCGTTGCCCAGGTTGTCGTAGGCGTAGACCTGGAGCGTGTTCGGGCCTGCGTTCAGTGGCGCCAGGTTGGGGACCGTGGCGACGCCGTTGGCGTCGGCGTTGATCGGCTGCGCGTTGACTCCGCCCCAGGCGTACGTGAACTTCACGGCGCCCGGGGAGTCGAAGGTGATCGGGCCGGTCTGGCCGAAGTTCACCGTCGCCCAGGTGGCGCCGTCCGAGGTGGCCCGGAGCCACGTGTCACTGGTGACGATGGGCTGCGAGGGGCCGCTCGGGTCGACCGTGATGCGGCAGGGCTCGGTGCCCGGCGGGTAGTTGGTGGACGTCGCGCCCGCCGCGTCCTGGGCCATGGCGTCCCAGGAGAAGGTGGTGTTGGTCGTGATGTCCTTGAGCAGCGGGTCGGTGACCGGGATGGTGAACGACTTGGTGTCGCCGGTCGCGGCGAACGAGACGTAGTCACCGGCCGGGACCGTGCCGCTGGTCTTCCAGAAGCGGAAGCGGACCTTGCTCAGGTTGTTGTCGGGGTCCTTGGCGGTCACCGTCAGCGTGATGTTGGTCTTGCCGACCGTCACGCCGTTGCCGGGGCCGGGGGTGCAGACGCCGCCGGGCTTCGAGGTGCCGCTGTAGGGCTCGTTCGGGTTGCGGTTGTACGTGGCCTCGACAACCGCGGAGGTCGCCCTGAACTTGCGCCAGGTCTGGACGTCCGACTCGCTGGTGGCCCGCATGCCCAGGGTCAGGGTCGAGTAGCCCTTGTCCGTGACGTACTGGGCGGCGGTCTTGACGTTGAAGGCCTCGTAGTCGTCCGGACAGGAGGTCGACCAGCCGTGCGCAAAGGACTTGCGCTGGATCTCGTCCGACCAGCTCGGCTGGGCGTTCCACGTGGTGCTCGACGAGATCGCGCCGGTGCGCCACAGCTGGAACTCGCGGGCCGTGCAGGACCAGGAGTGGTTGTTGAGCACCTTGAAGGTCGCGGAGGTGATGTCCGCGCCCTTGATCTTGCTGTCCCAGTCCATGCGCCAGAACGACCGGGCGGTGCCGCCGGTGTCGCTCTCGTGGCCGACGCGGGCGTCGGAGGTGCCGGAGGAGAAGTTGGTGCCGTTGTAGAAGCTGGTGCTCGGGTACGGCTTGTAGGCCACCGTCCACGCCTGCCAGCCCGGGTTCAGCGACGGGTCGACGAACAGCGGGTAGGTGACGTCCTTGCGGTCGGCCAGGCCGGTCGCGGCGAAGCCGACCTTCAGGTGCACGGTGCCGGTGCCCTCGCCGTCCAGGCCCATCGTCATCGGGGCGGACTGGGCGCCCGGCTCGACGCCGGTGAGGCCGGAGAGCTTCAGGACCTCGGCGGGGGCGCCGGCCGCGGTGCGGTGCTCGGTGCCTCCGGGCAGCTCGGGGTCACGGCCGCTGGAGTCCCACGCGAACGGCGTGGGGACCGAGCCGATCTCCTTGCCGCCCTTGTCGAGGATCCGGACCCGCTGGGCCTTGTCGTCGCGGGCGAAGGTGACGTCGTCCGCGCGCAGCCCGTACGAGACGGTGGCCAGCGCCTTGCTGTGCGCGGCGGCGGGCGTCTTGACGATCAGGGCCTGGGCCAGACCGCCCTCCTCGCGGGCCACGAGCAGCAGGTCGACGCCCGGCAGCACCTCGGAGTAGAGGGCGCGGGGGCCGTCGAGCACCGGCTCGGGCAGCGGGCCCGGCCAGGTGTACGCGATGGTGTGGCCGGCGAGCTCCACCTCGGCGAGCAGCGTCTCGCCCGGCGCCTCGGCGCGGGCGAAGGAGCGGTCGGCGCGGACATGCGGAGCGTTGCCGCTCGCGAAGCGGAGCGGAACGGCCGCGTTCACCGGCGCGATGCCAAGGTCCTTGGAGGCCTTGGCCGTTCGCTTGAGGGTGTTGTCGATCGGGGCCCAGTGGCCCGCGGCGTTCTTCGCCCGGACCGGGGCCGCGTTGACCCGGGTCTTGAACTGCCCGTTGGGCAGCGCCCAGGTCAGCGAGGTGGCGCTGGTCGCGGTGTCGACCAGGACCTGCTTGTGGGTGCGCAGGGCCTCCCTCACGGCGGCGGCCTCGTCGCGCGGTCCGGTCGAGGCGGGGGTGGCGTCGGTGGCGCCGCTCGCGGTGGTGGGGGTCGTGCCGCCGGGGTGCCACCAGGGCAGCAGGGCGGCGGTCAGGGCGGCCAGCACGAGGCCGAGGGTCAGTGACAGCCGCGTGCGCGTGCGCACGAATGGGCTGAGATATCGGGGATATCGGGGCGGCGCGGTCACGGCGGTCTACTCCCGTGGGAACCAAGCGGATTGAGGACAGCACAGACAGCCCCGGTCGGCAGGCCGCGGGGCAGAAGGCGCGCACACGATCACACATGCGAAGATTCACGTCTATGCGTGTCGATGTTGTAAATCCGTTACGCAGATACGGAACCCGGTCCGTGTCGCATCAACTGAGGCGGTTTCAGCGCTTTTCTGGGCTGTAATAAACGTGAACGCCCCCTTCTCCCGAAGGACCTGAAAGGCCGTGAGCGGAGTGCTCTGATCTGTTTCGTCGCGTGCCGCAGATCACCCTGTGTTCGTTCCGGCCCTCGGATCGATCTTGATCTCTGCGCCGGACATGGCAGAGAGTGCGCACGCACCCGCCTGAGCCAGACGTGTGCCCTTTGGTGTTTCCGCACCTCGTCCGTTGAATGATCCGCCAGGGTGGGAGTCGACGCGTATGCGTGCTTCAGGTCCGCTGTCATGGCTGGGGCGGGGACGCCCAGCCATGACAGAGTCACAACGAAGGCGCCGGCGGCGAAGCCGCACGGCGACAATCCTTCTGCTGTCCTCGACACTGACCGTGACCAGTCTGGGCGGGGAGGCGCTCGCCATCCCTGGTCCCGGCATGAACCGCACGGAGAAGGCCGCGAAGGTCGACCTGCCGGCCCTGCCGAAGAACACGGAGACCGACGGCGATGCCGGCGCCTCCACGACTCTTGACCTGGCGCCGCAGACCCCGATCGACCCGTACGCCCCCACGGGCGTCGCGCCGTGGAACTCCACCGCTCAGGCCGGACTCCCGGTCACCATTCAGGCGACCGACACCCCCGGCGCCACAAAGCCCGTCGGTACCACCCCGGTCGCCATCGGCGTGCCCGCGGGCGGCGACCCGAACGCGCTCGCCGGAGACTGGACCGTGGGTGTCGCTCCGCAGACCACCTCGGTGGACGCAGGCGCCTCCGGCATCGTCATGAAGGTCACCCCGCCGGCCACGGTCGACCCGAACGCCGAGGTGGCGATCAGCGTCGACACCACCGGCTTCGCCGACCTCTACGGACCGCAGGCCGCCGACCGCTTCGGTCTGATGCTGCTGCCCGACTGCGTCTACTCCTCGCCGACCACCGGCGACTGCGCGGACGGCGGCGGCACCGCGCCGATGGGCGGCATCACGCCGATGGGCGGCATCGCGCCGATGTCCCTCGCCGACGGCGACAAGGACGTCAAGAACGGCAAGCAGCACTTCCAGCGGCTGCGCAGCTCGGTCAAGACGGTGCCCGCCAAGGACGCGCCCACCAAGGCCCCCGCGCCGAAGAACGCGAGGGTTCACAAGATCGTCACCGGTACCGTCCCGGTCTCCGCCCTCCTCGACGCGGGCTTCGCCTCGTCGACGAACAAGACGGCGACCAAGGCGTCCTACCAGGACGGCGTCCAGCCCGCGGTGGCCGCGAACGGCGGCGCCGCCCTCGGCATGCTCGACACCGGCAGCTCCGTCTCCGGTGACTTCACGGCCTCGCCTCTGCTGTCCTCCGGCTCCTGGTCGGCGGGCTCCTCCTCGGGCGCCTTCACCTACAACTACGACATCCAGGTCCCGGAGACCGCCGGCGGCCTGATGCCGAAGGTGTCCCTCGGGTACTCGTCGCAGACCGTGGACGGCCGGACCTCCTCGTCGAACAACCAGGCTTCCTGGATCGGCGACGGCTGGGACTACAACGCGGGTTCCATCACCCGTACGTACGCCAACTGCCGTCAGGACTCCAAGAAGGCCGGCTCCAACAACTCCACGCACCGCACCGCGGACCTGTGCTGGGGCTCGAACAACGCCACCCTCTCGCTCGGCGGCATGACCACCGAGCTGGTCTGGGACGACACCAAGGGCCCGCTCGGCACCGATGGCAAGCCCGTCGGCCAGTGGTTCACCGCGAACGGCGACGGCTCCAAGGTCGAGCAGGTCCGCGGCGAGGCCACCGGCAACGGTGCCAAGGACGGCGAGTACTGGCGGGTCACCACCAAGGACGGCACTAAGTACTACTTCGGCAAGAACAAGCTGCCCGGCTGGTCCGACCACGGCACCGACCCGGACGACCCGACCACCGACTCGGTGCTCACCGTCCGCGTCTACGGCAACCACAGCGGCGAGGACTGCTACAAGGGTCCGACGACCACCGACTGGACCAACTCCTACTGCAACCAGGGCTGGCGCTGGGGCCTCGACTACGTCGAGGACGTCCACGGCAACGCCATGTCGCTGTGGTGGAAGAAGGACCAGAACTACTACGCCCCGAACTTCAACTTCAAGGACCCGATCGCCTACGACCGGGACGGCTGGCTCGACCACATCTACTACGGCCAGCGCAACAACAACATCTTCACGGCGACCGCCCCGGCCCGGGTCGGCTTCACCGTCGCCGAGCGCTGCTACACCGTCGGCTCGGTCACCTGCACCGACGCCAACTTCGCGTCCAAGGACCCCGGCCAGTACCGGCCCTGGTTCGACACCCCGGCCGACCTGCGCTGCGAGGCCATGAAGAAGTGCTGGAACGCGGGCCCGTCCTTCTGGACCCGTAAGCGCCTCGACAAGATCACGACCTCGGCCCAGCGGCGCACCGACACCAGCGCCCGTCAGGTCGTCGACACGTACCAGCTCAACCAGAGCTTCGCGCAGCTGAAGACCGGCCCCAACACGGCCCTCTGGCTGGAGTCGGTCCAGCGCACCGGCTACGCCCGCAACGGCTCCACCGACGCGAGTGTCACGCTGAACCCGGTGCGGTTCGAGCCGAACACCGAGGACATGCCGAACCGCGTCAAGGCGGTCAACCCCCAGCGACCCGGCTTCTCCCGGCTGCGCATCGCCCACGTCGTCAACGAGTACGGCGGCGAGACCTTCGTCACGTACAAGCCCATCGTGGGTGACTGCCTCTCCGGCAGCCTGCCCGCCAAGACGGACACGGCGGCGCTGAAGGCCAACAACCGACTCTGCTACCCGGTGTTCTGGAACCCCGACCCCGAGGTCGAGGACATCGACTGGTTCCACAAGTACGTCGTCGACTCCATCGAGGAGTCGCCGAACATCGACGGCGCCCAGCCGATGCAGACGCAGTACGTGTACGCGAACCCGGCCTGGAAGCTGGCCGAGGCCGAGTTCACCAAGAAGTCCACGCGTACGTACTCGCAGTTCGCGGGCTTCGAGCAGACCACGGTCCTCACCGGCCAGGCGCCCAGCACGGAGCACCCGGAGCTGAAGCAGTCCAAGGCCGTCACCCGCTTCTTCCGCGGTCTCGGCAGCACCGTGTCCGTCAAGGACATCACCGGTACCGAGATCGCCAAGGACGAGGAGCCGTTCGCCGGCCGGATCGCCGAGGAGCTCACGTACACCGACTCCTCCAAGGCCGACACCGACTGGCTCTCCCGCTCCATCACCGTCCCGGACGCCACCGAGCTCGCCAAGCGCAACCGCGACGACGGCCTGAGCCCGCTGCGGGCGTGGCGGGTCACGGAGCCGACGGAGATCGCGTACAGCAAGTCGTCGGGCACCGACACCGACGACCCGCGCACCGTGCGCCAGGTGAGGACGACCACCACCTACGACCCCACCTACGGGTACCCGACCCAGGTGGAGTCGGAGGGTGACACCGGCAAGACCGGTGACGAGTCCTGCACCCAGTCCACCTACCTGAACCGGACCGACAAGAACCTCATCGGTCTCTCCAAGCAGGTGCTTGTCTCGCCGACGCTGTGCGCGAACGCCAATTGGTCCGACCTGACGACGCTCAGCGGCGGCAGCCGCACCGCGTACGACGGCACGGCCTACGGCACCGCCCTCGGCTCCGCCACCCGGGGCCTGGCCACCGAGTCCTGGTCGCTCAACGACAAGGGCACCGGCTTCAACACCAACGGCACCACGGGCTTCGACGACGTCGGCCGGGTGATCAGGCAGACGGACCCGGACCAGCTGAAGCAGGCGTTCCCGAAGTCGTCGACGATCAGCTACGAGTCCATAGGCCCGGCCACGGGCCAGATCTTCAAGGTCACCACGACGAATGTGCTCGGTCACAGCCAGATCCAGGAGCTGGAGCCGGGCCGCTCGACCACGCTGAAGACGACCGACGCCAACAACCTCGTCAGCGAGGCCGTGTACGACCCGCTGGGCCGCCTCGCCGAGGCCTGGATCCCGGGCCGCACCCCGTCGCCGAACTCGGTGCCGGACTTCCGCGCGGTCTACACGGTCCCCGCGGAGGAGACCGACCCGACCAACTCCAACATCAAGATCCGCAAGCCTCCGTACGTCACCACCTACGCCCGTGGCTACGAGGACCGGGTCGAGCAGTCGGTCACCCTCTACGACGGCCTCGGCCGCGAGCGGCAGACGCAGGAGGAGGCCGACAACGACGCCGGCTGGCTGATCACCGACACCCTCTACGACGGAACCGGCGAGGTCTACCAGACCAACAACGCCTACCTGACCCAGGAGGCCACGCCGGGCCTGCTCTTCACCCCGGTCTCCGACCTCCAGATCCCCAACATCACGCGCTACTCCTACGACGGCCTCGGCCGCGTCACGCAGGAGACGCCGTGGATGAAGTGGGTCGACCCCGCCGACGGCAAGTCCTACTCCAAGGCGTACCAGGACCGGGCCACGAAGTACGAGTACGGCGAGGACTGGTCGAAGGTCATCAACCCGCAGGGGGCCTCCTCCTACCGGGTCTACACCGACGCCCTCGGCCGCACCGTCCGCACGGACACCTTCAACCCGGCGGCGCCCGACCAGGTCAACCCGAAGGGCGTCCACGAGGCCTACACCTCGACGGGCTACGAGTACGACAAGTTCGGCCACATGGTGAAGGCGACCGCCTCGGCGGACCCGACGCACCCGTGGACCTGGACGTACAACCACGCCGGTCAGCTGGAGACCTCCACCGACCCGGACTCGGGTACGACCACCACGACGTACGACGACCGCGGCCGGCTCCTGACGACCACCAACGCCCGCGGCATCAAGGTCTGGAACGGCTACGACGAGCTGTCGCGGCCGAAGGAGGTGCGCGAGAACGACGCGGCGGGCAAGCTCCTGTCCGCGTTCACCTACGACGCCGCCCCGGGCGGCAAGGGCATGCCCGCCACCGCCGTGCGCTACACGGACGGTGAGGCGTACACGCAGTCGGTCGACGGCTACACGAAGGACTACCAGCCGACCTCGACCACGCTGACGCTGCCCGACTCCCTCGTCAACACATGGGGTCTGAAGAAGACCTACAACTACAGCTACTCGTACTCGGACACGGGTGCCCTTGAGGACAGCACCCTTCCCGCGGTCGGCAACTTCCCCTCGGAGAAGCTCGTCGTCCGTTACAACAAGGACGGCAAGCCGCTCTCCATCTCCGGCAAGGACTGGTACGGCTCCGAGACGGTCTACGACCCGTTCGGTCAGGTGCTGCGTTCCACCATGGGCGCCCAGCCCTACCGGGTGTGGACGCAGAACGACTACGACGAGTCCAGCGGTGAGCTGAAGGACCAGCAGGTCTACCGGGAGAAGGGGGCCACCGACCCCGCCACCGACAAGTCCGTCGTCGGCGGCAACCTCGTCTCCAACCGGGCGTACAGCTACGACGCGGCCGGCAACGTCACCTCGATCCAGGAGAATTCGACCGGGATCGCGGAGAACCAGTGCTTCAGCTACGACCCGCTGGGCCAGCTGAAGACGGCGTGGACCGACAAGAACCAGGCCAAGTGCTCGGCCGCCCCGAAGAACGCCGACGGCACGCTCAACGTGGCCTCCGGCACGGACCAGTCCGGCTACTGGCAGGAGTACGAGTACGACCTCCTGGGCAACCGCTCCAAGCTGACCCAGAGGAACCTCGCCGGCGACACCACCAAGGACGCTGTCACCGACTACAAGTACGGCAAGGCGGACGGCACCCAGCCGCGCACGCTGACCAAGGTCACCAAGAAGTACAAGAGCCCCGCGGGCGCCGACGTCACGGCCGAGGCCACCCGGCTGTACGAGCTCACCGGTGAGACCAAGACGGTCACGTCCGTCGAGACAGGTGACAAGCAGGACCTGACCTGGACCTATGACGGCCAGGTCGACCGGATCACCGGCGCGGGCACCGGTGGCAAGACCCCGTACGTGGGTCCGGCGCAGAAGTGCCTCGACCTCAAGAGCGGCCTCGCCGCCGCCTCGCAGCCGATCCAGCTGTACGGCTGCAACGCGTCGTCGCCGCAGAACTTCAAGTTCACGCCCACCCCGGCCACGGCGACGGTCCCGCAGCCCGACCCCAACCGGGGCACGCTGTCCGTCTCCGGCGACTGGTGCCTCCAGCCGACCGCGAACGCGGTCGGGTCCGCGGTGCAGATCCAGAAGTGCGACGGCTCGTCCGCGCAGGAGCTGCTCCGCAACGCCGCCGGCCAGCTGACCCACCGGAACTCCCACCTGTGCCTCGCGGCGCAGGGCGGCGCGACCGCGAACGGCACCGCGATCGTGCTCGCGACCTGTGACGCGGCCTCCGCCGCTCAGCTGTGGGCGCCGCAGAACGACACCCGTCACATCTACGGCCCCGACGGCAACCGGCTGCTGACCATCAAGGGCAAGCAGGCCACCCTGTACCTCGGCGAGGCCGAGGTGACGGTCCAGCAGGGCGGTGTCCTGGTCAACACCCAGCGCACCTACGCCACGCCCGGTGGCGCGATCATGCGCTACTCCTACGGCACGGGCTCCGAGACCTTGGTCGCCCAGACCACGGACCACCAGGGCAGCGCGTACGCGGAGGTCGCCCTCTACGGCGGCATGTCGGTGCGCATCCGCAAGCAGGACCCGTTCGGCAACGAGCGCGGCACCCTCGCCGGCAACCTGCAGAGCCACAAGGGCTTCCTGGGCAAGACCCGGGACGACTCCTCCGGCTACCAGCCGCTGGGCGCCCGGCTCTACGACCCGGTGGTCGGACGCTTCCTGTCCGCCGACCCGGTGCTCGACCTGAACGACCCGATGCAGTCCAACGGGTACGCGTACGCGAACAACAATCCGGTGACGTACGACGACCCGACGGGTCTGTCCATCGCCCTCACCGCTTCCGAGCGGGCCGCGGCCCTCGTGGGCGCGGGTCTGTCGGCGGCAGAGGTCGCGCAGGCGCAGTCGATGCAGGGCAAGTCCCTTACCTCGGTGATCCTCGCCGTGGCCTGGGAGACGCTGAAGGACTTCATCGGCATCAACGACGCCATCGCTTGCTTCGGCGGTGACATGTGGTCCTGCGCCAGCGTCATCATGGACGCCATTCCATGGGGCAAGCTCGGCAAGATCCCGGCCGTCATGAAGGCCGTCGACCGCACGATCGAGGCCATCAAGGCCTTCAAGGTGGCCAAGCGGGCGGCGGAAATCGTCCTCAAGGCGGCCAAGGCGGCCGAGACAGCGGCGCTTCGCGCCAAGAAGCTGGCCATCGAGAAGGCCAAACGGGAGGCCATCCAGCGAGCGAGGAAGAAGGCCGCCGAAGCGGCCAAGAGAGCGGCCGACCGAGCCGCCGAACGCGCAAAGAAGACCGGTAACCCGGTCCACAAGGCGGCCCAGGCCCACGCCGCGCCCAAGTCTTCCGCCCACGCCGGCGGAGGCAAGAGCTCCGGCGGCGGTCACGGCGGCGGCGGGAAGACCGAGCCCAAGGCCAGCGGATCCTCCCGCAGCCACGGTGGTTCGAGTGGTGGCGAAGGCGCCGGCCGGACCTCCCCCGGCTGCAACAGCTTCGTGCCCGGCACGAAGGTGCTCATGGCCGACGGCTCCGCCAAGCCGATCGAGAAGGTGAAGGACGGCGACAAGGTCGTCGCCACCGACCCGAAGACCGGGGAGACCCGGGTCGAGACGGTCACCGCCGAGATCAAGGGTCAGGGCCTCAAGCACCTCGTCGACGTCACGATCGACGTCGACGGCAAGAGCGGCTCGAAGACGGCCCAGGTCACCGCGACCGACGGCCACCCCTTCTGGGTCCCCGAACTCCGCCAGTGGATCAAGGCCACCGACCTGAAGGGCGGTGAGTGGCTGCGCACCAGCACGGGCACCCGCGTCCAGATCGCGGTGATCCGGCGCTGGACGGCGCAGGCCGCCACTGTCCACAACCTGACCGTCGGCGATCTGCACACGTACTACGTGCTGGCAGGCGCGAAGCCCGTCCTGGTGCACAACGACGGTGGCGCTGATCCGCATGTCTGCGAGATCACGAGCGAACCCTCGGACGATCTGCTGGACCATGCCGACGACAACGCCGGTCAGACCAACGTCGCGGCGCAGGTGTTCACGGCCGACGGGCAGCACAGCGCCCTCGGCATCAGCACGAACAGGTCGCTCGACGACCTCACCCCGAACGTGCGGACGGCGGTTCAGATCACCGAGCACCACGGCGGTTGCGGCGAGATCGGGGCGCTCTGCGACCTTGAGAGCCGTGGCCTGCCGATCGGTGGTGCCAGGTCACAGGCCGTCGACGTCCGGGGCGGGTCCCAGGGATACGGATGGGATCGCCATGGCGCCCCCAGGGAGATGTGTCCCAACTGCAGGAAGCTCTTCACCTACCTGCTGGGCGTCAACCACTAGTCCGTCATCCCTGAAAGGAGCGTCCGGGTGAAACCGACAGCCGAGTCCGTCCGGTTCTTCAACGAGGAGGTACATGCCCCTCGTGGACTTCCCGAAGCCGATTCGATCGACTTCCCGTCCGAGACGGGGGAACTGATCGAACTGCTCTCGGAGGCGTGGGAGGGCTGCGTCCTTCCCTGCTACGGGGGGAACTACTACGGATGGACCCGGCTCTCGGTCTCTCCGGGCGGCTGGACCACGTCCTCCGAGGGGGACGAGTTCATCCGCATCGCGGAGAACGACGACCTTCCCTGCGCGATCGTTCTGCGTCGCGACGGCAGGGTCGGGGTTTCCTGGAGCGGCGAGTACACGGACATGTTCGCCGGATTCACGGAATTCGTGGAGACGGTGGCCCTGTGGTCGACGCTGCGGGACTGGACGGTCCTGCAGGGTTTCGGTCTCCGGTACTCCGACGCCGTGGAGTTCGTCTCCCGTGGGAGGACTCGCCCCGTGACGGGCGGGAGCCGTACCCGGTGGACGCGCTTCGACGACGCGGTCGTCCTGGAGGAGCCGTTCCTGACCGGCGACCCGGACCGCCCGCCACGGGTCCATCTCGTGGTGGCGGATCCGGCGCTGCTGGCCGGCTCCGGCCTCGTCGCGTCACTGCCGTATCCGACGATCTCGACCATCGGCCAGGGGTTCCCGGAACTCCCGGCTCGATGGGCCTGACATCCGGCCAGTCCTTTCTCCGCCCCGCTGGGTCCGCCCAGCGGGGCGGAGCCCTTTTCCGGCGCGCTGTCCCCGCGCCTCCGCCTCCAGCCTCAGCCCCTCCTCCATCACGGCCTTCGCGATCGGCGCCGCGCTCCCGCCCCCGCTGATGTCCGTACGGTTCGCCTCCGCGTCCTTCACCGTCGGCCGCGCCGAGTCCACCGCCTGCGCCAGGCGATGAACCAGGCGTACGGAGTGCCCGCGTTGCCCAAACCGTGCTGGGCCGGCCGTGCCGGTCTTGCCGCCACCACGGCGCCGGGGATGGCCCCGTTGGCGCCGGTGCCGTCCTCGACCGCGCGGACCATCAGCTCGCGCAGCCGCATCGCGGTGGACGGCGACATGGCCTGGCGGTAGCTGCGGCGGCCTGTGGTCTCGACTGTCATGCCGCCGGAGGTCGTGGGGCGCTCGATCAGATGCGGCTGGGCGGTCTCGCCGTTGTTGGCGACGGCCGACGCGACCAGGGCCGTCTGCAGCGGGGTGGCCGCCGTGTCGAACTGGCCGATGGACGACAGGGCCAGCTGGTCGTCGCTCATGTCGGCGTCGAAGTTCGACTTCGCCACCCAGGACGGGATGCGCAGGCCGGTGTCGTCGAAGCCGAAGCCGCGCACCGCGTCGACCATCCTGGCGAGCCCCACCTTCACCCCGAGCCCGGCCATCACCGTGTTGCACGACCACTGGATCGCACAGGCGAGGGACGCGCTCGTGATCCTGGGCGTCGGTGTCGCCTGCAATAGGTGACGTCCGCGCCGTCCTTGGGCCGTCCAAGGGCACCCGACGCCAACTGGCAACGACAGAAGACCACGGCATCCGACCTGGTCAGAGCAGTGAGCTTCTAACATCCCACCGGTCAGCGGAAGGGCCGATTAAGGGTTGTCCCTTAACCGCGGGCCCTCCCCTTATCAACGGGCCGCCGCGCTCCTGGGGCTAGCCGAAGATGAGCTCAACGTCCTTGTCCACGCAGATCCGCAGGACAGTGACCAACTGACTGACGTCTTCGATGCGCCGTCGGAGGACAGGGTCAGTGTCGACAGGGTAGCGTTGGTCGAGAATTGCTTTCAGCCGGGCCAACATCGCCGAGCATTGAGCAGGCGTGAGGTCGGGGCCATCGTCGTCTGGATGGTCGAGTAGTGGCACCAGCGTGGTGGAGACGCCGGATCACTGGCGATCTCCGCCGAAGCCGTCCATCTCGGCGAGCGTGAACCCCTCGACCTGGGCCAACCACTCCCTGAACGTGCTGAAGCCGGTGTAGGACCGGGAGACGTCCTCAGCACAAGAAGTCGTCCGTCACCCGCCGGTGGGTGAAGAATGACCGCCTCGACCACGCCGGCTACCTCTGGGCCTTCTCAGCGATCACCGCCTCACCGGGCGCCAAGGCCCACTACCGACGCCGTCGCGATGAGCACGGCGACTGGCACGCGGCCGCACAGCGCAACCTCTTCAACCGCATGATCGGTCAGCTCTACCACTGTCTCCAGCACCGCAAGCTGTTTGACGAAGACACCGCCTTCCCTGTCCACGCGGCCGTCGCCGCATAACCGCGGCGGCGCCTCTGCCATGCTGGCCATCTCGCAAGGACGGGAGAGACGTGACTGAGCCGATCGCCGGATTGATCATGGGCCGCAATCTGCGCGCCTTCCTGGAGCTGCTGTCCAGCTACGCCGACTATCCCTTGGACGAGACCGACTGGGACACGATCGAACTCGGCATTTTCGACACCGATGACGAGAAGCCCGACGGCTGGTACACGTACCCACTGGTGGGCTCGAGTGCCACGCTGGAGGTCAGCCTGGCCCACTCCGTCGGCAGCGAGGTGATGTCCATCCGTGTCGCGGGGGCTGAAAGTCCCGAACTCCAACTCCGGACCGACACCCTCCTGGCCGCATTCTTCAGCATCTGACCACCGTCATGTTCGACTGAACCATGCGAAACTCGCTGCCACTTGACGAGTTGGACCCCTGAGGTGTCTGGATAGCCCCGTTCACCGGGCTGAGCCCTCGGCTGTTCGGCAAGCTGGTGAGCGTGGTGCGGCGCGAGGGTGCGGACGCGGTCCGAAAGGCGCCGGCCATGGGGCCTGCCGCTGGAAGACCGAGTGCTCCTGGTGGCGGGCCTACTGGCGGACAAACTTGACGATGCGCCAGGTCGCTCAGCTGTCCGCGATCTCGAAGTCGTCTCCCGGAGTTGGCGGGCCACGGCGCGGGCGCGGCCGGCCTGCTCCATCTCCTCCTCGTTCAGCTCCTTCTTGTGGGCCTGCCAGCCATAGGTCGGGGTGCCGTATTGGTACCGGCCCTTCTCTGCCTTGATGCGGCGGCCGCGGCGGAGCTTGGCCACGGTCATGCCGCGGTCCAGCTGTGCGAAGATGGCGCGGCTTCCCGGCCTCCTGTTTTGCCACTTGAGGGTCGGCGAGTGGAACGACAAGCCCGTCTCCAAGGCCGACACCATCGCCGCGGTTCAACGGAATGCGGGCGGCCGTCACCCGCAAGGTGGATCAGTCCTCGGCCGGGTTACCCTGGATCCGCAGGCCGGCCACCCAGAGCGGCATCAGCAAGTGCACGGTGAGGACGGCGAACAGCGCCGGTGTGACCAGGCCTTCGGTCCGCACATTCCCGAACCATCCGGCCGTGCCCACGCCGACTGCCGCCAGCAGCAGGAGCACCCCGGTCATCCGGTGGGCGACGGCATGGACGCGGTCCCGCTCGGCGAGCTGACGCTCGTCCAGCATCCGGCTGCGCAGCTCGAGCAGTCCGCGGGTGGCTCCGTTGATGACGCCGGTGGCCACCACCCAAAGTGGCAGCACGGCCAGTGTGGCGAACAGCGGCCAGCGCGCATCGCTGAAGCTCGTGGTGGCCCAGGCGCTGAAGCCGGCCGCGGTAAGCAGTAGGTGGGTGCCGACGACGGCCCGCCTGCGCGTGGCCGTCGCATACATCGGGGCAGCCGCCCGGTCGTTCATGATGGCGAACATCCGCCGGTCGTACTTCGTCGCCGTTGTCACTGCTTCCTCCCGTAGACCTCGTCGGTGAGCGGCCGGAACGGCTCGAGGGAGAACAATGCCTCCACCGGTAGTTCGAAGAACCTGGCGATCTTCAGTGCCAGGTCCAGACTGGGGTTGTACTGCCCCCGCTCGATGTAGCCGATGGTTTGGTAGTGAACCCCCACCGTCTCGGCGAGGGCTTGCCGTGACACCTTGCGCTCAGCCCTCACCACCGCCAGCCTGTTGTGCACCTGCTCGCTCATGTATAAGAAGTACTACATTGATGAGCAGTCACACAAGGAATCACCCGGCGGTCCTTGCACAGCGTTCCTCTGACCCGTGAACTCCCGTCAGGCGAGCCCGACGCGGTCGACCCGTGCGGCTGCGGGCCTGCGCTGCCGGTGCCGACCGGCCTTGAGGACCAGCCCACGATCTGCACTGCAGACTGCAGCCCAACGCCGGCGCGGGCACCCGGGAAAGCCGCCACACCACCACTTTGGGGGGCCGCCCCGCCTAGGGCCTGTCCTGGCGATCATCCGGTAGGGCGCCCCGCTGATATTTTGACCGGAATCGTGGGAAGGGGCGAGCGAATCCGTGGACAGTGACCTGCGGCGTGCGGTGGTCGTGACCCTTGGCGAACTCGGGCGAAGCGATGACTGGCGTGACCGGGCGGATGCCGGTCACAGCCTGGCAGGGTTCGCGGAGATGCCGGAGGCCGTTGAGCCGCTGCTGGGGCTTGTGCTCGACAGTGGCGACACCTTCGTCACCCGGCGGACCGCGGAGGGCTTGCTTCGGCGAAAGGACAGGGCCGGACTGACGATCGTCGCGTCCGCACTGGCAGTCGCCAACGACAACCATGCCGATTACATCCACACCGCGATCTTCGATGTCTTCAGCATCTTCTCGGACGACCTGGACGAGGCGCTACGGCTCTGCGAGGAGATGTCGGGCGACACCGACGATCGTGTTGCCCGGGGGGCCCGTCGGCTGCACGAAAGCCTGGCAGACATCGATCCCGTCCTGCGCCCCGCATAGCGGGGGTTCGATCGCTGTTGTGAGGTGCAGATCCTCGGCTACGGCATGGGTGGACGCCGACAAGGACGGCTGCAACACCCGCGCCGAGGTGCTCAAGGCCGAGGCCGTCACCGCACCCGAGCAGAGCCAGCGCTGCACCCTGACCGGGGGCCAGTGGTACTCCCCGTACGACGCCGCTCCATCGACGGCCCCCGCGGTCTGGACATCGACCAACTGGTCCCGCTCGCCGAGGCCTGGGACTCCGGCGCCTGGGGCAATGGTCACCCGAAGAGCGCGAGGCGTACGCCAATGACCCTGCGATCTCCTCGTGGACCTGACCAACTGCTAGAACAACCCGCGTCCTGGTCGAGCTGCCTTGCGCCCGCCGCGGCGCCCAACTCGCCCGCCGCAGCGGCCCGCCAGGCAAAGCGTCGGCACCGGGCAGGGCGCCACAGAGGCGAATGCGAGCCGTGACAGCGCCACCGCGCGCAACGACCACGGCCAGCTCGACGACGACCAGTCCTGCGCTGGCCAGATGCAGGCAGAGGACGGCTTGGACGAGACGTTGTTCGGGACACCGTTCGAGATCAGAAGAAAAAGAACAAGCTGAGTACCTGTTCCTGAAGGGGGCATGGCGACCACTTGGGTGCCACTCGTTGAATTATGATCGTACGATAAGGTTAAGTCTGGGCGATGGTCGTCCGCAGGTGAAGGAGGACCGTTGGCTCGCTACGGGAAAGAGCACAAGCAGGCCACCCGGCAGCGCATCGTCGAGGCGGCCGGGCGCCGGCTCAAGCGCGACGGCATCGACGGCTCCGGGGTCGCCGTGCTCATGTCGGACGCCGGGTTGACCAACGGCGCCTTCTACGCCCATTTCGCATCCAAGGACGACCTGGTCGTCAACGCCGTCGCACAACAACTTCGCGACCTGGCCGAGAGCCTGGACGCGATGGCGGGTGATGGCGGCGTCGAACAGCTCGTGCGCGCATACCTCTCCATCGAGCATCGCGACCATCCCGCGGAAGGCTGCCCGTCCGCCGCCCTGCTCGACGAGATCGGCCGGTGCGGGCGGGCGACCAAACAGGCTTACACCGACGGAGTGGTCGCCATTGCCGACGACATCGCCGAGCGGCTGGCGCCGCATGATCCGGCGTCGCTGCGCCTTGCGGTGCTCACCGCCTACGCCGGGATGGTCGGCACGCTGCAACTGGCCCGTGCTCTGGCGGATGAACAGTTGTCGCAGGCGGTTCTCGAACAGGGCATCAGCAACGCCCTCGCCCTCCTGAGCGTGCCGAAGCCGAGCTGAGGCACCGCAGCGCCGGAGCTGCAGTCCCGCGCACAGGGGCGGCCGCGTGTACTGACATCAGCGCCGCTCGATGCAAATCGACGGGTCACACGCGCGCCGGATCACCCGCCCCCGACGAGCGCCGCCGGACCGTCTGCCCGCACCCTCCTCCACTCCGGACGTCGCCCTAAAGTGCCGCCCGATCAGCCCGCTTGCCAGGCGACTCCATCCGGCCGTATAGTATTACGAACATAATTCAATCAGCCTTGATTCACTGATGAAGGAGACTGCGGTGACGACGAACAGGCCGGTGGCACTGGTGACAGGGGCATCCTCGGGAATCGGGAAGGCGGCCGCCGCCGCTCTCGCCGAGGCGGGATTCGAGGTGGTGGGGACGAGCCGCAACACCTCCGGGCTCGCCCCCACCCCGGGCGTGACGATGCTCGATCTGGACGTGACCGGCGCCGAGTCAGCCACCACCGTGGTCAAACAGGTGATCGAGCGGTTCGGAGGGATCGACGTGCTCGTCAACAACGCCGGCATCGGCGCGGCGGGCGCCGCCGAGGAAAGCTCGCTCGCGCAGGATCAGCGCATCATCGACGTCAACGTCTTCGGCGCCATACGCATGATGAAGGCCGTCCTGCCGCACATGCGCGGCCAGGGATCCGGGCGCATCATCAACCTCTCGTCCGTCGTCGGGCTCGTCCCGCAGCCCTACATGGCCATGTACGCCGCCTCGAAACACGCGATCGAGGGCTACTCCGAGTCCGTGGACCACGAGGTCCGCGAGCACGGGGTGCGGGTACTGCTGGTCGAACCCGCCCTGACCAAAACCTCGTTCGACGCGAACGCCGTGCGCTCCGACCTGCCGCTGCCCGTCTACGCGAAACAGCGCGGCATATTCGACCAACTCGTCGCGGAACTGATCAAGAAGGGCGACGATCCGTCCGTCGTCGCCAAGGTGATCGTGACCGCGGCCACCGCACCGAAGCCGAAGCAGCGCTACGCCGCCGGCCCGACAGCCTCACGTGTCAGCGTGCTGCGCCGCATCGTGCCCGCGCGGGCATTCGACCGGCAAATGCGCAAGCTCAACCAGCTGCCCGGCTGACCCCTCGCAGACGGACCGCATCACAAGGCGAACCGCACGGCCTCGGTCCGCAGCCACACGCCATCGACGCTTCGGCAACGAGACGACCGGTACACGCCAGGTGTCTTGCCGGCGGACAGTCCCGCAGGAACGCCATCGGGCAGCAGTCGCGCTCGAGGCGTCGTCGCTCAACCCCGTGGCCGCGCCCAACCCCCAACACCTGATCAGAAGAGGCAGACATGAAGATCAAAGGTTCGGTCGCACTGGTGACCGGTGCCAACCGTGGCATCGGCAAGGCATTCGCGGAGGAACTCCTTGAGCGCGGTGCAACCAAGGTGTACGCGGCTGCACGCGATGCCGCCACGATCACCGATCCGCGGCTCACGCCCGTCGCGCTGGACGTGACGGACCCGGCGGCTGTCGCCGCCGCGGCGGCCGAGTTCGCCGATGTCGCGATCGTCGTGAACAACGCCGGGATCGCCAGCGGAAACCTCGCCCTCTCCGCACCGCTCGACGTCGCGCGCAACGAACTCGAGGTGAACTACTTCGGGCTCATCGCCATGACGCAAGCCTTCGCCCCGGTCGTGGCAGCCAACGGTGGCGGTGCCTTCGTCAACATGCTCTCGGTCGTCTCCTGGGCGGCGTACCCCGTGGCCGCAACGTACAGCGCGTCGAAGGCGGCTGCATGGAGCTACACCAACGCCGCCAGGCAGCAGCTCAAGACGCAGGGGACCGAAGTCGTCGCCGTCCACGTCGGGCCGGTCGACACGGACATGCAAGCCGGCATCGACATCGCCAAGACCCCGCCCGCCGACGTGGCCCGCAGCGCCCTGGGCGCGCTGGAGGCAGGTCGGCCCGAGGCCATCGTCGATGAGCTCAGTCGCAACGTGAAGTCCACGCTGCACGACGACCTGACCCTGCTGTACCCGGCCCTCGAGACGCAGTTCGCCGCGTACCTGGCGAGCTGAGCCACGGGATGTGCCAAGGTCGCCACAGGAATCCTCGCGCAGGGGTAGCCCCGGTCGAAGCCGCCCAGTTCACTCCGGCACCTGTGGGTGAAGGCGGCGCTCACCACCTTCACGACGATCAGTCTCGTTGCGCTTCGCGGGAGGCAGGCTGCCCGCTGGGGGGCAGATTGGTGGCCAGGTACCAAGTGGCCTTCTCCGGCAGGCAGGCTGGGTCGGTGGTGGCCCACGACCAGTAGGCAGGGTGAGTCGGGGCCGTAGCCGCTCGGGCGGGCATCGGCGACCCACCAGGTCTCGGTGTGCCCGTCGCGGAGGCGCCGCGCCACGTGCGTCCAGTCGCCGGGACGCTTGGTATCACGCCAGGTCAGGGCGTGGGCCGCTACGATGGGAGTGTGCGGCTGGTCGGCGCGAAACCCCGGGCGCCGCGGTGCGCTTGAGCGCGACCACGTAGACCGGGCCAGCGCCTTCTACGACGACATGGTCGGCTAAGAACCAGCAGCAGAGATCTACGCACGAACTCCGCCGCGCGGCGCAACGAGTCCACGAACTGATCGAGGAGGGCGTGCAGAGCGGCGTCTTCCGCGCGCTGAACGGCCCTTTCGCCGCCCAGGTCGTGGCGGTCACGATGGACGCAGTCCAGTCGGGTGCCCTTCTGGAGAGCATCGGCCTGGCCGCCGGCGACGTCTTCTCCGAACTCGGGGAGCTCCTGCTGGACGGGCTCAGTTTTGGGGCAGGACGCATCCGAGGCTCCTTCCTCGGCTTTCCGCCAGCCCAGGAATCAGGTTCAGGCACCCGGGTAACGGCCGGAGGAAGGGGTGGACCTCTCGGATCGTCGCCGGCCCTCAGATGCAAAGCGGTCTGCGCCTGTCGCCTACCGGATCTGGCCTTTCAGGCCTTCCGTTTTCGACGGCAGGGCAGTGCGGGCCGTCGATGAGCTGCTCGGCGGTTTGCTGCTGCCTGCGGCGGATGTTCAACATTCCCTGAGGGCAGACCGGCACGCTGGACGAACTCCATGACCTTCATCGGCGCCGGCGCGGCGACGGGGTTCTGGGTTGCCAATCGAGTGCCGCACTTCGGCCCTCTTTGCTGCGGCTTCCGATTCGATCGCCAGGGTCAGCAAACTCGTTCGCCGTCTGCCCGCCGCCCTGCAGTCAGGCCTGCTGCTGGCCGACCGCAACCACGCCGGCCTGCGGGCGTCATCACCTCGGCTCTCCTGCACCGCAACGGTCCGGCTCACCCGGCTCACGACCGTCGGCGCAGCGAGCTGGTGGGTCCGGGGGTGGCCGTCCAGCTGGCGAGGAGCTTGAGTCGTTCTTCGTCGGGGGTGCCCGGCTGGGCGGTGTAGATGGTCAGCGAGTGCGCCTCGTGAGCGGAGATGGGCAGGTCCAGTGGCTGATAGGTCAGTTCCAGTGGGCCGGCGTCGGGGTGGTGGAAGCGTTTGACTCCGCCGTGGTGGATGCGCACGTTGTGGGCGGCCCACCGGGTGCGGAATTCGGCGCTGACGGTGGACAGCTCGCCGACGAGTTCACGCAGTGCCCTGTCATTGGGATAGCGGCCGGCTTCGGCGCGCAACAGTGCGACGGTGGTGTCGGCAGCGCGGTCCCAGTCCTCGACGAAGTCGTGGGAGGCGTCGTCGAGGAAGTAGTACCGGGCGAAGTTGGGGAGGCTGCGCTCGCCGGTGGTGCGACTGTCGAACATCGGCACGAACAGGGCGCGGGCCAGGGCGTTGGTGGCCACGATGTCCAGGCGGCCGTTGCTGACGAAGGCCGCGGACAGCGTCATGGAGTCGAGGAGCCACTGGACGCGGGGCGGGACGTCGACGGCCTTGCGGCGGCGCCGGGGTGCGGGGCCGGGATGGGCCGCTTTGGCCAGGTCGAACAGGTAGATGCGTTCGTCCTCGCTCAGCTGCAGGGTGCGCGCCACCGCGTCGAGGACCTCCTCGGACACACCGCTGATGTGGCCCTTCTCCAGCCGCGTGTACCACTCGGTGCTCACCCCGGCGAGAACGGCGACCTCCTCACGGCGCAGCCCGGGCACCCGGCGCCGGCCGCTGGTGGGCAGGCCGACCTGCTCGGGGGTGAGCTGGGCGCGCCGGCGGGCGAGGAAGTCACGGATGTCGGCGCGGTTCTCGGAGCGGCTTTCCATGCTTCCCACGCTACGGCCCGCAATCCCCGGCAGGGGGGTCGAGCTTGTCCCCCCTATAAACGCAGCCTCCCGCGCGGGCGGAAGGAGCGGTTTCGTGGGACGCGCACCCCGATGTCGATCGCTGCGGAGATGATGCATGACCACGCGAGGAGGAGCCCTCCACGCCCCCGCCGATGTAAGCGCCAGTGACCGCGGGCGGCCGCCCACCCGGCTTCCGCTCGTTGTGTACGTGCTGGCGCTGGGCACATTCCTGATGGGCACGACCGAGTTCGTAGTGGCGGGCCTGCTGCCCGAGATAGCGGGCGATGTGCAGGTCAGTGTGGCGCGAGCCGGACTGCTGATCACGGTCTTCGCCCTAGGGATGATCGTCGGCGCGCCGCTGATGGCGATGCTGACGCTGCGGCTGCCCCAGCGGCTGACCCTGATCCTTGCCCTGGGCGTCTTCGCGGCCGGACACGTCATCGTCGCGCTCGGCTCCAGCTTCACCCTGCTGCTGAGCGCACGGTTCCTGACGGCGCTGGCAACAGGGGCGTTCTGGGCGGTGGCCAACGTGGTGGCCACCCGTGCCGCCGGTCCCGCCGCGAGTTCCCGCGCTCTGGGCGTCGTGGGCGCCGGCGCGATGCTCGCCAACGTCGTCGGTGTGCCGCTGGGCGCCTTCGCCGGACAGCTCATGGGCTGGCGGGGACCCTTCTGGGCCCTGGCCGTCCTCGGAGCGGCCGCCATGGCGCTCATCGCCCGCCAGGTTCCGCACGACACCGACGGCGGCCAGGCGATCTCTGTGCGCTCCGAGCTGGCGGCTCTGCGCTCGGGGCGTCTGTGGCTGACGCTGGCCGCCTGCGCGACCACGACCGGTGGCGTGCTGTCGACGTACACCTACATTTCGCCGTTGCTGACCGACCGGGCCCATCTGGCCGCCGGTCTGGTACCGCTGGTGCTGGTCGGTTTCGGTCTGGGGGCCCTGGGAGGTTTCCTGGTGGGAGGCCGACTGGGGGACCACCGTCCGCACGCGACGACGATCGCGGCCTCCGCGGTGACCACCGTACTGCTGCTGGCGATCTGCCTGCTGTCCACCCACGCTGCGCCCACGGTCGTCCTGATCGCCCTGCTGGGTCTGTTCGGTCTGGGTGCGAACCCGGTGCTCATTTCCCTGTGCGTGCGCTTCGCAGGCCAGGCCCCGACCCTGGGGTCAGCACTGACCGTGTCGGCGTTCAACCTCGGCACCGCCATCGGTTCCTGGATCGCCGGACTCACCCTCGACTCCTCCTTGGGCGCCACGGGCCCTGCCGTCATCGGCACCGTCATTGCGGCACTGACCCTCATCCCCACGATCGCCATCGCATGCATCCAGCGCCGGCGCTCGCCGGCGTGAGTCCCACCAACCCAGCAGGTCGCGGCACTGCCGTGCCGTCCCGGACACGAACTGGCGCCGTAGGCGCCGGCACAACAGAGCAAGGAGACCCACCATGCGTGGAGTAGTGATGTACACGGCCGGCGACGTCCGGGTGGAGGAGCGCGAGGATCCGAAGATCGTCGAGCCGACCGACGCCATCGTGAAGCTGACCGCGACCTGTATCTGCGGCTCCGACCTGTGGCCGTACCGCGGCATCGAGCCCGCCGATCACCAGGTCATGGGCCACGAGTACGTCGGCGTCGTGGAGGAGATCGGCTCCGAGGTCAGGAACGTCAAGGTGGGCGACTTCGTCGTCGGGTCGTTCGTCATCTCCGACAACACCTGCGAGATCTGCCGGGCCGGGTTCCAGTCCAAGTGCCTGCACGCCGAGTTCGTCTCGCAGACGATCGGCACCCAGGCAGAGAAGGCCCGCATCCCGCACGCCGACGGCACCCTCGTCGCCACCCCCGGCCAGCCCGACCCCGCACTCATCCCCTCCCTGCTGGCCGCCTCCGACGTGCTCGGCACCGGCTGGTACGCCGCTGTCGCCGCCGAGGCCGGGCCCGGCAAGACCGTCGCGGTCGTCGGCGACGGCGCGGTCGGCCTGATGGCCGTCCTCGCCGCCAAGCAGCTCGGTGCCGAGCGGATCATCGCGATGTCGCGTCACCCCGAGCGGCAGAAGCTGGCCCACTACTACGGCGCCACCGACATCGTCGAAGAGCGCGGCGAGGAGGGCATCGCGAAGATCAAGGAACTCACGGGCGGGCTCGGCGCGCACTCGGTCGTCGAGGCGGTCGGCACCCAGGAATCCTTCATGCAGGCCGTCGGAGCCACCCGCGGCGGCGGTCACCTGGGCTACGTGGGCGTGAACTACGACGTGAAGATCCCCGGGATCGAACTGTTCTTCGCCGGCATCCACACGCTTGGCGGTCCCGCTCCCGTACGCCGCTTCCTGCCCGACCTGATCCAGCTCATCTGGGACCGCGAGATCGACCCCGGCAAGGTCTTCGACCTCACCCTGCCGCTGGAGCAGGCCGCGGAGGGCTACAAGGCGATGGACGAGCGGCGCGCCACAAAGGTGATCCTCACCTTCTGACCCAGCCTTTCGTTCCTCTTCTCCGCCCGCTCCACCCCACCGCAACAGACCTGGTCGGCTGGGGAGTTGGGACTCTGCAGCCGGCCCCCCAAGGCGCGACATGCCGCGTGGGAGGGCGACGGTGCCCTGTGCCTGGCCATCCCGTCCTGCGGCGACGCCGATCTCACCCAGTCGTATTCCTGTGCACGGCTGATCCGTCCACGATGTGAAGGCCTACGTATGTCTGCTGATCGCTCTGCATTCGAAATTCCTCCCCCCACCGGATCCAGTGAGTCGTCCTCGGCGCCCAGTCGGCGCGCGTTCATCGCCACCGGTACCGCGGTCGGTGGCGTCGTCGTCGCGGGCAGTGTGGTCGGCGTGACCTGCCTCGCCGATCCTGAGGAGGCGAGCGCCGTGGGGGCGTCTGCCTCCAGCCGGGTCTCCCTGACGGTCAACGGCACCCGCAGGACGGTGACGGTCGACAACCGCACCTCGCTGCTGGACCTGCTGCGCGAGCACTTGGACCTCACCGGGTCGAAGAAGGGCTGCAACGCGGGGGCCTGCGGGGCGTGCACCGTGCTGGTCGACGGGCAGCGGGTGAACTCCTGCCTCACGCTCGCGGTCCGTCTGGAGGGCGCCGAGGTCACCACCATCGAGGGCCTGGCCCACGGAGACGAACTGCACCCGCTGCAGCAGGCGTTCATCGACGAGGACGCCTTCCAGTGCGGCTACTGCACACCGGGCCAGATCCTCTCCGGTGTCGGCTGCATCCAGGAGGGCCACACCAATTCGCCGGAGGAGATCCGCGAGTGGATGAGCGGCAACATCTGCCGCTGTGGCTGCTACGTCAAGATCGTGCGCGCGGTCGAGCAGACCGCCGCCCGCAAGTAAGGAGCGGCCCCGTGCACCCCTTCTCCTACACCCGCGCCTCCGACACCCGCGAAGCCCTCGACGCCGGCCGCGCAGGCGGCCGGTACCTCGCCGGCGGCACCACCCTCGTCGACCTGATGCGGGAGACGGTCGAGCGACCCGAGACGCTCGTCGACATCAGCAGCCTGCCGCTGCGGGAAGTCACCGTCACCGAGCGCGGGGGCCTGCGCATCGGCGCGTTGGTGAGCATGGCCGAGGCGGCCGCCCATCCCAAGGTCCGCACCCTGTACCCGGTCGTCTCCCAGTCGCTGGAGCTGAGCGCCTCGGCCCAGCTGCGGAACATGGCGACCATCGGCGGCAACATCATGCAGCGCACCCGCTGCACCTACTTCCGGGACGTGACCGCCGACTGCAACAAGCGCGAGCCCGGCTCCGGTTGTGCCGCCCTGCACGGCTACAACCGCACGCACGCCATCCTCGGCGCCTCCGACTCCTGCGTGGCCACCCATCCCTCCGACGTGGCCGTGGCCTTCGCGGCACTGGAGGCGACCGTGCACCTGCTGGGCCCTCATGGGGAACGCCCCGTGCCCTTCGCCGACTTCCTCCTCAAGCCCAAGGACACCCCCAACCGCGAACAGGACCTTGGGCGAGGCGAGCTGATCACGGCGGTGGAGATCCCCGCCCTGCCTCGGCCGCTGAAGTCCGGCTATCTCAAGGTGCGCGACCGGCAATCGTACGAGTTCGCCCTGACCTCGGCGGCCGTCGCACTGCACGTACGCGGCGGAGTGATCCGCGAGGCCAAGGTCGCCGCCGGGGGAGTGGGCACCGTGCCGTGGAAGCTGCCCGCCGTCGAGCGAGCCCTCCTCGACGAACGACCTTCCGCTGCCCTGTGGAAAGCCGCCGCCGCGCAAGCCGCGCACGGAGCCCGCCCGCTGGAACACAACCGGTTCAAGGTCGAACTCCTGAAGCGGACCGTCGAACGTCAGCTGCGCATCGTAGGAGGTACCAAGTGAGCCCCCAGCCGCAGGCAGCCGTGGGCGCACCACTGTCGAGAGTGGACGGGCCTCTGAAGGTCACCGGCAGGGCGCGGTACGCCGCCGAATTCGACGTCGACGGGGTGGTGCACGCGGCCATCGTCGACGCGAGCATCGGCCGCGGCCGCATCACGTCCATCGACACCGGCGCAGCCGAGGCCCAGCCGGGCGTGCTGCGAGTGATCCATCACGGCAACGCGCCGAAACTGCCGTACCGCGACAACTCCAACGGCTCGAACAACCCGAAAGGCCGCAGGCTGCGGGTCTTCCAGGACGACAAGGTCCTCTTCCACGGCCAGCCCGTCGCCGTCGTGGTCGCCACCACCCTGGAGGCCGCGCAGCACAGCGCGAGCCTGATCGAGGTCCGCTACGACGCTGAACAGCCCTCGACCGACCTGACCGAGGCCACGGCCGATGAACCGACCCGCTACGCTCGCGGCGACGCCGAGACCGCTCTGCGTGACGCGGCGGTACGGATGGATCTCACGTACCGCATGACCCGCAACCACCACAACCCGATGGAGACGCACTCCACCATCGCCCGCTGGGACGGTGACAAGCTCACCGTGTGGGACAAGACGCAGTGGGTGGTGGGCACGCAGACCGAGCTCTCCACGGTGTTCGACCTGTCCATGAAGTCCGTGCGGGTCATCAACCCCTTCGTCGGCGGCGGCTTCGGCAGTGCCTCCCGCTGCTGGCCGCACACGGTCGTCGCCGCGCTGGCCGCCCGCGAGCTGAAACGTCCCGTCAAGCTGGTCCTGACCCGCCGGCAGCAGTACTTCGGTACCGGCTTCCGGCCCAGGTACGAGTACCGGCTGCGCCTGGGCAGCGACCGGCGGGGCCGTCTGCAGGCCACGGTCCACGAGATCGACGCGGAGACCTCGTCGTACGAGACGTTCAAAGAGAACATCATGCTCGCCGGCCAGATGTTCTACAGCACGCCGAACGTCAGCCAGGCGTACCGGACGGTGCCGCTGGACGTGAACACCCCGCTGTGGATGCGCGGCCCGGGCTTCGCGAACGCGTCCTTCGCCATCGAGTCGGCCATGGACGAACTCGCGCAGCGGCTGCGTATCGACCCGATCGAGCTGCGTCTGCGCAACGAGCCGGCCGAAGACCAGTCGAACGGCCTGCCCTGGTCCACCCGCCGGCTACGCGAGTGCTACACCGTGGGCGCCCGCGAGTTCGGCTGGCACCGCCGCAACTCCAAGCCCCGCGCGGCCCGTGACGGCGACTGGCTGATCGGTCTGGGCATGGCAGCGGCCGTGTACGACCCCGACGGCCAGGCGGCCGAGGCCCGGGCCCGCCTGAACGCGGACGGCACCGCGGTCGTCGAGGCCGCCGCCAGTGACATGGGCCCGGGCACCTACACCTCGCAGACCCAGGTCGCGGCCGACGCGCTCGGGCTCGCCGTGCGCGCGGTCGACTTCCGCCTCGGCGACTCCCTGTATCCCAAGACCCCGGCACACGGCGGCTCGATGACCATGGCGTGCGTCGGCTCCGCCAACCTCGACGCCTGCAACAAGGTCCGCGGACAGGCGATCACACTGGCCGTCGAGGACCGCGAGTCGCCGCTGTACGGGGTCAAGGCCGAGGACATCGTCGCGCGCAACGGGCGACTGCACGTAGAGGGCAACCCCTCCCGTGGCGAGACCTATCAGCAGCTGCTGGCCCGCAACAACGTCCCCCACCTCGAAGCCGACGGCTCCTACGCAGGGCCGCCGAATCCCGAGCGGCACTCCTGCTACACCTACGGCGCGGTCTTCACCGAGGTCGGGGTGGACGCGACGCTGGGCCTGGTGCGGGTGCGGCGGATGCTCGGCGTCTACGACGCGGGCCGCATCATCAGCCCCAAGCTCGCCGACAGCCAGGCCCTGGGCGGCATGGTCGGCGGCATCGGCCAGGCCCTCCTCGAGCACACGGTCACCGACCACCGTGACGGTCGCATCGTCAACGCCAACCTCGCCGACTACCTGGTCCCGGTCAACGCCGACATCCCCGAGATCAAGGCGATCTACCTGGAGGGCGAGGACAAGCGGGCCGATCCGCTCGGCGTCAAGGGGCTCGGAGAGATCGTCCAGGTGGGGGTGGCGTCCGCCATCGCCAACGCGGTCTTCAACGCCACCGGCCGCCGCATCCGCGAACTGCCCATCACCACCGACGCGTTGCTCTGACCCCGGAGCCGTCAAGGAGCGTCCAGGCCGGCCCGGCCGCCAGTTCCCCGTCCGGCTGCCGGGCCATCCAGGGCCGCCGCCACTCCCCACTCCCCGAAGGGTACGGCGGCGGCCCGCCCACCACACGAAGAAGCACACGCCGGAGGCAGTCCATGCTCAACATCGCAGAAGTGCTGCACCGCTGGTGCCGCGCAGCCCGGCCCTTCGCCCTGGCCACCGTCGTCGACGTCACCGGCAGCGCACCCCTGCCCATCGGCACGGCGGTCGCGGTCGACGAAGAAGGCAACGCGGTCGGCAGCATCTCCGGCGGCTGCGTCGAAGGCGCGGTGTACGAGCTGTGCCAACAGGTGCTCCACGACCAGGGCGCCCCACAACGCGCCTGGTTCGGCTACTCCGACGACGACGCCTTCGCCGTCGGCCTGACCTGCGGCGGCGAACTCGACGTCCTCGTCCAGCGGATCGACCCCACCCAGCAGCCCCACCTGACCGCCGCCTTCGCCGAGGTCGCCGAGGGCCGGCCGGCCGCCGTGGCACAGATCGTGGACGGCCCCGACCAGCACCTCGGCGCGACAGTGAGCATCCTCGGCGACGACGACGGCGCCCACGGGACCATGGACGACGGACCGACGTCCCGGGCCGTGGCGGACCAGGCGCGTGCCCTGATGCGAACGGGGCGCACCGCACGCGCCGAGGCCGGTGGCGGAGGAGACGACTGTCCCGGACCGCTGTCCGTGCTGGTGCACGTCCACGCCGCCCGCCCGCGCATGCTGATCTTCGGAGCCGTGGACTTCGCCGCCGCCCTCAGCCAGGCCGGGACCTTTCTCGGCTACCGGGTCACCGTGTGCGACGCCCGGCCCGTCTTCGCCACCGCGGCCCGCTTCCCGCACGCGGACGAGGTCGTGACCGACTGGCCGCACCGCTACCTGGAACACACCGAGGTGGATGAACGCACCGCCATCTGCGTCCTCACCCACGACGCCAAGTTCGACATCCCCCTACTGCGCCTGGCGCTCGGCACGTCTGCCGCCTACATCGGCGCGATGGGTTCGCGGCGCACCCACCACGAGCGCATGCACCTACTGAGGCAGGCCGGCCTCACCGAAGACCAACTGGCCCGGCTGCGGTCCCCCATCGGCCTTGACCTCTGCGCCCGCACACCGCAGGAGACCGCCCTCTCCATCACAGCGGAGATCATCGGCCACACCAACCGGGGCACCGGGCTTCCCCTGTCGTCGACCAGCGGTCCGATCCACCGGCCGGCCATGAGAGAACGGGCAGCCATGAAGTGAGCCGGGGCCTTGAGTGCCTGGTCATGAGGCCGACGTGACATAACAGTGGTCGTGACCCTTCAACGGCTCGGTGCATCTTCAAGACTGTGAAAACATCGACGGCATCCCTCCCGTGTCAGGGCGTCCCGGCCGGCCACGCCGCCGCCCCGATTCGCTGCTCGGCGACAAGGGCTACGACTCCAACCCCAACCGCGAGGAGCTGCGCAAGCGCCGAATCCTGCCGGTCATCTCCCGCAAGGGCGACCCGAATATCAAGGGCCTGGGCAAGCTCCGCTACGTCGTGGAGCAGACCTTTGCCCTGCTCCACCAGTTCAAACGCCTCGCCGTCCGCTGGGAACGCCGAACCGAACTCCACGACGCCTTCGTCTCAATGGCCTGCGGCCTCATCTGCTGGAGGCGACTGAAGAAGCACCGATCATGATCGTGTCACGAGCTTTAGCTACAACTCACACCACTCACCCAGAGCTCCCACTGCCTCCAGTCGGCGGCGTAGGAGTCGGTGGTGTTGTCCGGCCGGAGGCTCTTCTCGTGCTGCGCGCTGCGCTCCTCCAGCTCCTGGAGCTTGGCGAACACGTCGGGGCTGAACGTCTCGGCGGTCCCGGCGACCGGACCGGCCGACGCCGGCTGCACCACGGTGGGCGTCACGACGCGTCGAACGTCCGTGCTCGTCTGGGTTGGCTCCATTCGAAACGCCGCCGCCGGCTGTGCAACGTCTGACGCGAAGTGCCGTACCGGGCCGCGACCTCGCCGATCGGGGACCCGCCGAGCACCTCGCGGACAACCCGGTAGCGGTACTCGGCCCCCTGCTGAACATCCACATCACCGACGGAAGCAGCCCTTCAGCATCGATGGTCGGGAGATAGCGGACGCGGACGTTCAGCCGAACGTGTCAACTATGTCCAGAGCACAAACGGTCAAGCATGTCCTGAGACCTCGCACACCGGACGCCCGGCCACGTGAAAGCACCAGGCTAGGGCTTGATCGGAAGTACGACGACCAGTACTTGGTATCCGAGTCCGTCAGGGACCGAGGTGTCCGGCAGCGAGATGCGCTCGATGACGACTCCACCGAGCCGCTGCACGATCTGCTCCATCTTCGGCAACGTGAACGAGTTCGTGGCGATGGTGAGGCGTGCGCCGGACGCCGCGATACGGCGGATCTCGCTCTCTCCGCGCGGAGTGATGGGCGCGGACCGCAGCGCGATGTCCGTGACCGTGTTGCTCGCGATGGTGTCGGTCAGGGGGCGTGGTGGTCCGCCGACGACACCGGTGTCCGTGACGAAGTCCTCGAAACCCTGGTACTGGGTTTCTCCTTCGCCGCCGATGTTCACTTTCCGCCCGAGGCCCGGGTTGATCGGGGTGGCCATGTGGTCGACCGAGTGCCCGCTGGTGTCCACCGGGCACGTGCTGTGGTCGTGTGGGGATCCTTCGTGGGTCATCGAAACGAACAGGCTGATCACAGGGGGTGGCGGCCGGTTCTCGAATGCCACGATTTCGTGGTCGAGCGCGGCGATCGTCTTCTTCCCGACGATGTTGTCTGGCGTCGTCTGGCCCGGACCCAAGATGTTGCGTGGCGGTCCCTTGAAGGCCCGCACGGTCCGCGCCGTCGTCGGACCGTAGAGCTTCCCCTCGATCTCGTCGGGCGCGATCACCCCCGCGCCGAGCGTGACGAGCGCTGCCTGGATCTTGGTGACGTGATCGCCCTGAGACCCCGGCGTGATGTGACTGGGGTCCGACACCAGGCACTTCTGCAGCACCGGGTCGTCGCGGAAAAGTTTCGACGTGAGAGGCACCTCTCCAGCCTGCCCCACACCGCGCGGCCCGGCGTCCGCAGAACGGACATCGATGCGAAGGAACGCGCGCTGACGTGTGGATGGGTTCTCACTGCACCGCACGCTGATGTGGGCGTCTACCTGCTGTTTCCTCACGTGCCAGGCTTAGGGGCCTGGTCGGCGGGGAAAGCCGGGAAGGACATCTGGGATACCTCCAGGCGAGTGACGCTGTCGGAAGCCCGTGGCCGAGCCTTGATATGCCTCTCGCAGACGCGGGCGCGGCCACCGTGCAGCAGTACGACGAGTTCGGTGTCGCGCTCGCCGCAACCTGGAAATCCGGTACGTCTCTACAACGCCACCATCGGTCGTTGCGACGTCCGCGAGGCAGTCCCCGCCCAGTGCGACCGTCAGGGCGACGCCCAGGGGGCCTTGCCGGGATGGTGTACGGCCCGTGGCTTGCGCGACGGAGCCAGAGCCTGGGATATGGCCTGGTCAAGGCCGGTCTTGCGGACCGTTTCGACGAGCAGGACCGACCCGGCCGGGGGAGACAGCCTGCCGGCCGTCGTCCTGGACGCGGACACGGGGTAGGACCCGATAGAACCTCGGCCGGGACGCCGCGCTGCAGGTGGCCAGAGACCTGGTCGTGTTCCTGCGCAGGCCGGGGGGCCAGGCGCAGTTCAGTACCCAGCACGCCGAACGGCAGCCGTTGCGCGAGGTCCAGCGCTGGATCGCCGAGCACCCCGATGGCGACCTCTCCGTGGACGCGCTCGCCGACCGCTGCGCGCTGTCGCCCCGTCACTTCGCCCGCGCGTTCGCCGCCGAGGTCGGGGTGACACCGGGGCGGTATGTGGACGGAGTCCGGCTGGAGACGGCCCGCCGACAGCTGGAGGACACCGATGACGCGATCGAGAAGATCGCCCGGTCCTCGGGCTACGGCACCCCGGAGTCGATGCGACCCCCCTTCGTCCGCGCCCTTGCCGTGCCGCCGACCGAATACCGGCACCGCTTCCGTACCCACCGCCCCGGAGAAAACTGATGCAGATGGCCATCCTGTTGTACGACTGCGTCACGGCACTGGACGCCGTCGGCCCCTACGAGATCCTCTCCCGCATCCCTGGCGCCGAGGTCGTTTTCACCGCGGCCCGGCCAGGCCCGATCCGCACGGACATGAACAGCCTCGCCCTGACCGCCGATGCCGCGCTCTCCGGCCTGGTCACACCCGATGTCCTCCTCGTCCCCGGCGGTCCGGGAACCGCTGACCTCCTCGCGGACGCACCCACCCTCGACTGGCTCCGCCATGTCGACGAGACCAGCAGCCGGACGACCTCGGTCTGCTCCGGCTCTCTGCTGCTGGCTGCCGCCGGCCTGCTCACCGGCCGCCGGGCCACCTCGCACTGGGTCTGTCTCGACCAGTTGTCGGCGCTCGGCGCCGTCCCCGCAACGGAACGGGTCGTCATCGACGGCAAGTACGCCACCGCCGCCGGCGTCTCGGCCGGTATCGATCTCGCCCTGAGCCTGACCGGCCACATGGCCGGCGACGAGATCGCCGAGGCCATCCAACTCGTGACCGAGTACGCCCCTCAACCCCCTTACAACACGGTCTCCACCGCCACCGCCCCACCCGCTCTCTTCGCCGCCCTGCGCGCGAGCGGCCTCGTCGTCGGCACCGTCTGGCATTGCCCGAGGTGGAGATCGCCGCTGGCTGACGAGACCCGTTTCAGAGACACAGCAGGCGGGTCGGGCCAGGCGCCAGGTGTATTGATCACGAGCGTCGTTGACACCGGCCGGGCTTGACTCCGGCCGTCGTGTCGAAGGCGAGACCGCAGCGGCCAACTATCAGAGCATCCCCTGGGAGGCGGCCGGCTGCCTCTACGTGCTCGGCGTGGCGCTGCTCGCCGCCGGCCCTACGCGGGCCCTGAGCCCCGCACTCCCGCCGCCGTCGAAACCTGTCAGCAGCTTCGGGCTCACGGCCACCGCTTGGCTGAGTCGACGCTGTCGCCGCCGCTGGAGTGGAACGCGATCGCAGCCCTCGGCGCGTGAATTCGCCTGGGCTACAGCTGGGTTGAGCTGCCTTTGCCGCCCGGCCGAGGGGCTATTACGATCGTCACGTGCACAGATAATTGAGGGGAGGGTGATGAGGAGGCATCAATGCTTTTTCCCGACCCCCTGCCAGATCTTTTGACGCCGGACCCGGGTATGAGTGCGGCGCTGACAGCAGCACAGGTTCAGACGGGCCTTACGTTTCCCGCCTTGGGTGTGCAGGTGAAATGCCCCATCTCGGTGGCGGCGGTCCGGAATCCGACCAGCACCACCCCGTCCTTCGCCTATGCCGGTTTCCGCGACGGGGAGATGCATTTCTCGGGCAGCTTGCTGAAGGTCGCGGCCATGCTCGCCGCCTTTGAGCTGCGGCAGAGCGCTTCCGATTTCGCCGTCACCGAAGGCGACTGCTCGGCGAACGTGGTGTTCAGCGACTTGAAGTCGGCCTTCAACGGACAAATCCAGGCAGCCGCCCCGCGATTCCTGAGCGAACCGGGCATCACCGAGCAGATGCGCGTGCCCAAGTACCCCAGGATCTTCGATTCCCCGCAGGGCCTCGCGAGTGGCGGATGCCTGATGTCGTTCAGCCCCGATTTTGCGGCACACGTGCGGGGCATGATCGTGCCCAGCAGCAACGACGAAGCCGCTGCCACGATCAAAGCGCTCGGGTACAGCTGGATCAATGGGCTGCTGGAAAAGGCCGGCCTCTTCGACCAGACCACGAATCGGGGCATCTGGCTGGCCGGGACGTACAAGCCCGGTCCTCCCGATCCCTTCCCTGCGGTGCGGGTGCCCTCGATGAATGACGGCGACTCAGCGCAGGCGACCACGACCATCGATATGGCGCGGTTCCTCGCACTGCTCATCGAAGGTGCAACACTGGACTCGCGCAGCGTTGACGGTATTGCCTCCGAAATGCGTGGCCTCCTGGCCGACGCCCAGTCCGTCGGTGACCGCTCTTTCATGACCACGGGAGCCCGGCCGGGCCTCAACGGCCTGGGCGCAGGTTTCACGATCACTCATTCGAAGATTGGACTGGGCCCCCTCAATGCCGGGGGAGTGGTCGCCTCCGAGGCGACCATCCTCTCCCACGACGACACCGGCCAGCAATTCCTCGTCGTTTGGCAGAACCTGCTGAACCTGAACGACCCCCACAACGCGATGTCGTTCATGGTGCGCCGGACCCTCCTCAATTTCCTTGGCATTCCTTGACCCGTAGCAGAAGCGCCGGCATCGAGAGCGGCCCGTTCCGCCCCAGTGGCGGGCATCCGTCACCGGAGTGAGCATGGAAAGAGGAGAAGGTGCCTACAGCGCACCTCGCCCCTCGTATGACCCTTCACCAGTTTCATGAGCTCGGGTGAGGCGTTCCCCATGTCCTTCCGTATCCGCCGTCCTGTTTCTCTGAGGCTCGGGGAAGAGCTGTGCAGCCATCCCGGTGACGGCCGACACGATGATCACGGCGACCGCGTCGGCGAAGGGTTCGGCGGCGGGGGATCCGGCCGCGGGCCGCACGGCCCGCCTCATGGTCCTGGTCCGCATCCAGGCCCGGGGCATTTTCCCGGACCCGACCGGCCCCCGGAGCCTGAGCCGTCGCACGAGGTGGACGGTGCGGAGGGGCCGTTCCGGGTGGTGCGGCCGGCGGACATGCTCGTCGTCGACATCGCCCTGGTCAACTTGCGTTTCGACGGCCGCCACTTGGTGCGCAAGGACCGGGCGCAGCCCGCGTTCGTCCTCGCGGGGCTGCCGCCGCAGCATGTGCTGGAAGAGGTCCCCCTGACTCTGAAGGTCACTGCTTCCGTGAAGGCAGTCACCGCCGGCTCGACCTGTCTGGCTTTCTCGGTGCCGGACAACATCGACAGCTTGGACCTGTCGCTGGACGCGCTGCTCGGCTGGGCGCGCCTGGTGCCCATGACGGTGCCCGTCATCGGCCCACAGAGCCCGGACACGCCGGGGACGACGGTCTTCCAGGGCCTTCCCCGAAGCGTCATCGAGTTCCCCACCCGGCTGTTCCTCACCTACGACGACCCAGTGGACTGGGTCGGCCGCCCCCAACCCCAACAGGTCGACGGCCGGACCGCGTTGTGGCACGCCCGGTTGCAGTTGCACGGTGAACGGGACGGCGACGTCCGGCTGCGGGCCTTCGCGACGGCCGGGGACCGGGGGGCACCGCCGGGGAACAGTCCGATCACTGCCGACAACATGGCGGACCTCGTCACCCTCAGCAGCCGGGTCGAGTTGGTCCCGCCTGGCGATGTGCCGATCGATGTACCCAGCGCGCCGTTGCACGCCGAGCAGTTCATCGTCACGCCTCAGGGTTCCTCGGTCCACCTGCACGGCCTCTGGGGGAGTCCGCCGAATACCCCCGAGGAGCGGGAACGGTACAGGAAGGTCGGACGTCACTTCCCCGATGTGGTGGCGTACGACCACATCACGGGACTGGGGCGCGACCAGTACGTCCGCGTCGTGACACACGGCAGCTTGTCGACCGGTCACGAGTCCCTCCTCGTGACGGAGACCAGGCGGTGGTTCATCGCGAGCGCGGACGACGGAATCGTCGCGTACCTGCACAAGGAGCAGTACATCGTCGTCAAGCAGCCGGAGGTCGAGTACGGAGCACATACAGGCTTCCAGCACGCAGGACGCGAAATGCCGTTCCGCACGCTGCGCATCACGGACCGGGCCACCCCACTGATCCAGACTCGGACTGACAACCCGCAGAACGTGGCTTTCTGGGTGAACCTTCAGGAAACCGGTAAGGACTTCGATTTCACCCTGATCGGCACAGACACGGAGGGGCGCAAAGTCAGCTTCACGATGCCTCTGGTGTTCGTGCCCGACGGACTGGCCGATGAACAGGAGCAGTTGGCGAGGCTCTACAACCCGGCGACGCCCACAGAAGAAATGAAGGCAATGATGGAGAAGCGCCTGAGGCGGGAGATGCATGGTCAAGTGATGGCCATGGCGGAGCCGCCCGACGGCGCTTTCGGCAGCACCAGCCATGCGGTCGGGACCCTCACCTTCGGGCTCGGCACCTTCGCGCTCGGCACCCAGGACGGCACCCCTGTGGTGGGCCAGCCCCACGTTTCCGCAGCAGCGGTACGCGTCCCCGCCGTCGAGCAGTTCACCCCGAACGCCGGTGATCTCGAGGTCCAGTTCAACGCCACCTATCTCCAGCAGACGATGCAGGGACATCCGGCGGGCGCGTATCTGGATCTGCAAACGCCGCTCAGCCTCACCTTCGGGGCCGAGCAAGCCGGTGGACTCTCCAGCCCGAATTCCGTGGTGAAGACGATCACCAGCCGGGCAGGCGTAATCCCGGAGGTCATCGCGACGGACCCCATCACCGGCGCAGTCCTCGACGCGGCGCCCATCAAAACAATCAGGGATGCCTTCGGCGGGGCCCAGCTGCTCGGTATCGACCTCAGCACATACCTGAAGGGCCTCGTCAAGGATCAACTCGGCGCACTACAGCAGCTCGACGACAACCAGATCAAGGACATTCTGGACAACCCTCAAAGGCAACTGCCCGCGCCCGTGTTGCGCATACGCGACCTGGTGGACGGACAACAGGGCAAGGAACTGCGGTATGTGTGGAAGCCGCCGCTGGAACGGCCGACGATGCCAGGCGGTGGGGTGGATCCGAGCGCCCTCCTGGACGTGTCCAAGGCCTCACTGATCCTGGACGCCCGGACCGTCCGCTCGACGGACGCCATCGAGAAGTCCACGGTGCAGGGCAGCCTGACGCACTTCGCGCTGGACTTCTTCGACATCGCCCGAGTGGATTTCGACGAGCTGAAGTTCAAGACCGGCCCGGGGCAGAAGCCCGAGGTGACGGCCTCCGGTGTGGAAGTGACGTTCAGCAGTGCGCTGGAGTTCATCAATACCCTGCGCAGCGCGCTGCCCGCCGATGTCTTCGGTCCCGGCGCGTTCCTCGACGTCCAGACCACCGGCCTTCGTGCCGGCTACAAACTCGCCCTTCCGGACATCGGCGTCGGCGTCTTCACCCTGTCGAATGTCACCCTGTCGGCCGAGCTGGTGATCCCCTTCGACGGCAAGCCGGTCGCGTTCCGTTTCTCGGTCTCCGAGCAGAAGCACCCCTTCAACGTCACGGTCTCCCTGTTCGGTGGCGGCGGCTACTTCTCCATGCTGGTGGACGCCAGCGGTGTCCAGGAGATCGAGGGATCCATCGAGTTCGGTGGCGCAGTGGCGCTGAATCTCGGCGTCGCGAGCGGCGGTGTGTCCATCATGGCGGGCATCCGCTTCCAGCTCGACAAAAAAGCGGTCTCCCTCAGCGGCTACCTGCGGTGCAACGGCTTCCTCACGGTGCTGGGCATCGTGACGGTGTCCGTCGAGTTCTATCTGGAGCTCACCTACGAGAAGAACGAAGAGACCCACCAGTCGAGGGTCCGCGGCAGGGGCACCCTCACAGTAGGCGTACGGATCGCCTTCTTCAGCAAGTCCGTCCGACTCGAATTGGAGCGGAGTTTCGCCGGCGCACCGGGCGACCCGACGTTCGCCCAATGCTTCTCGAAGGATCAGGACTGGCCGGAGTACTGCGCGGCGTACGCCGCGTGAGCGAGCCGCGTGGAGACCACCATGGACTTCGAACAGCAGATCAACTGGGCCGTTCTCCCGGCCGGACTGTCGGACGACGGCAGGCACGTCAAGGTGTCGGTTTTCATCGCCCCGCGGCTGACGGGGCCACCCCCGTCAGACGATCAGACGAAGCGCGCCACGCTGGCCTCCCACTTCCCCGATTTCGTCCACTGGCCGGACAAGATCACGCCCGCCACTTTTGACTTCGCCACCGGAGAGGGCACCTCCGAGCCCCCCACGAACGACGAAGTCTCCGAGACCTCCGACACGCCTGCCCCTGCGACGCCCTTCGTCACCGGGCTCAAGCCGCAAGCCCCGCTCCCTGATGTGAACTTGTGGAAGAGCCTCTTCAGTGTGGACACGCCGCTCGATCCCTACGTCTTCGAACGGCACACGGATCAGGCGTGCAAGACCTACTCCACTCAGCAGGTCAGCGGCTTCACCAAGGGCAAGTACGTCGAAGCGGCCATGAAGTCACCCGAGAAACCGCCCCCCACCAGGGGCCTGATGCGCCCGTCGAGCGACGGCTCGACCGGCGATCCTGCAACGGGCGACTTCCCAAGAGCCACCGGTGGCACGGGGACCGGCGACGAGCCCCCGGCGTCCCCCACAGAGGACGACATGCCGATGCCTGCGGAGCTCGCGGATCTGCACAGCTTCCATACGATCGAACTCAACAGGCCGCCCACCCTCGCCGGTGAAGAGCCGCCCCCGCCGCCGCCCCCAGAGAAGCACGATCCCGACTTCCACGAGATGCTCACCTGGCTCGGCGATCACCCCACGCTGCTGCGACGCCTCGGACTCGTTCTGGACTTCCTCCTGCCGGCCGACCTGCTCCCCGCCTCTTCAGGCGAGCGGTTCCTCAAGGTGACTCCCCACTGGACGCCGGAACTGGGCAACGGCACGAAGGGGTCGCACGACGTGTCCCCTCGCACGCGTTATGTCTTCCTCCCGGACCTCCGCGCCTTCGTCTCCCGGGCCTCGACCGTCACCAACGGCCCGCTGACGTCACCGTCCCGCGGCCTGGTGGAGCTGAAGGGAAAATTCACCGTTGAGCCGGCTGACATCGACGCCGCCGCAGGCAAGATGATCGCGCCCGCCAAGGACGCCACCGGACTCGCCCCGGTACGGACCCATGGGCTCTGCCTGGTCAGGAACGACCGGCTGGGCACCCTCAAGCAGGAATTCGCGCGGGCAGCCGAGCACGACGCGGCGTTCACCCGCGTGGTCGACCAGCAGAGAGCACAAGGTTCGACGCCCGACCCGCAGAACCCGGAAGCCGCCGCACCGCACGCCGCGGAGGATGAGGCGCCCGCCCCCGAGCTGTTCGCCCAGAACCTGATCCGTGGCCACCGGCTCGACATCTGGGACGAGACACGACGTCAGTGGTTCTCACTGCACGAGCGCGAGGTGGAGTACCGGCAGGCGCACGGCGGACCGGTCCTGCTCACGGCCTCGGACGAGGGCTTCTTCCAAGCCCACCTTGCCACACCACCCCGCGACGCCGTGAATCCCGACCAACTCTACGTACCCGAGCAACTGATCACCTGGGACGGATGGTCGCTCTCCGCGCCCCGGCCGGGCCTGGTGCTGGACACCGACGACGGTTCGGCCGACGACGGCCGGCCCCCCAACAAGCCGGTGCCGCTCAAGAACCAGGCGGAGACGAAACTGCCCCTGGAAATCACGCCCAAGGTGCGGCCCGGCAGCCTGCCCAAGCTGCGGTTCGGCCACGAGTACCGGGTACGGTTGCGCACCGTGGACCTCGCGGGAAACGGCCTGGACGTGACGCAGGCCGACGCCCTGGTCGACCTGGCGGGCGGGGACACGGATGGAGCGGCCCCCGACGGCCTGAAGGACAGGAAAGCCCTGATGCTCCCCGACGAAGCCGGGCTGCTGACCTTTCAGAGGTTCGAGTCCGTCCTGGCGCCCGCCGTGGTGCCCAGATTTCCGTTCGGGGAAGGCACATCGCCCTTCCGGATGGTCATCCGGAGCAGCCCGGGGGCCGGACCACCCCCGGCCGGAACCGGAACACACGTCACGATCCACCTGGCCAATGTCCACTTCGGTCAGACCAACGACGAGGTGCGCATCGTCCAGCAGGCTCTCCTGGACAACGGCCGCTCTCTCCCTCACGGCGCGGACGGAATCTTCGGCAACGAGACGAGCACCGCCTACGCGGAGGAGCAACGCGCCCAGGGCTTCACGGGCAGCGATGCCGACGGCATCCCCGGCTGCACATCCCTCACCGAACTCGGCCGCAACAGAGGCTTCGCCGTCGACTGCGGCACCGGTTCCGGCCCTGGAACCGGGACCGTGGCGCGTACCGGAGCCGGCCGGACGGCTGAGCAGTACGCCGCGGACTTCAACCGGTCGTCACTGGTCACCGCGGAAGGACACCTCCCGTATCGGGGCACGGACGAACGCCATGTGGTGGCACCGAAGGCGTCACTGCGGTGCATCGAGTGGCACGGCCTGCTGGACGATGCCATCGGCTCCACGGACAGCAACGTCCAGAACGCGGTGTACGACCTGGCCGTACGGGAGCGCGGCTCGCTGAGCGACACCTCCCCGTCCCAGCCGGACATCCAGGTCGAGACGATCAAGTCGCCGGCGGCGGACCCCAAGAACCCGGCGAACACCGTTCTGCACACGGGCGAGCAGGTCGAACTCCCTTATCTTCCTGACCCGTTGTCCACGGGAGCTGTGTTCCTGGACCTTCCTGGGATGCCCGCCGGGGAGCCCTTCCCGGTCCCCTGGGACGGCGAGGCCTGGCACCGGCCGCAATCCCTGAGGTTGCGGCTAACCGAAGGCACGGCGCCGCCGCGCTTCGACGAGGCGTCCCGCGTGCTGACCGTCTCCCTGCCGAAGGGCGCCGTGGCGACCGTCCGGGTGTGCTCCAGGATCGACTTCGACGAGAAAGTCATGGGCATGGCCGGGTGGTGCCGTGCGCAGCAGGAGTCGGCACCGAGGCTCGCGTCGGAGACGGAGGGGGACGCGACTGCGAGACGTGCGGCGGAGGCACGGAGAACCGACGACACGCTGGCACTGGCCGCAGCCAGCCGGCACTGGATGTTCACCCCCTGGCAGGAACTGAGCCTCGTCCACGCGGTCCAACAGCCGCTCAGATCGCCGGTGTTGACACTGACGAACCCGGAGACCCCGCGTGCACACGGGGCGACTGCCCAGCATCTCGCCGGTTCCGTCGCACTGGACGAGGACAGTACGGACCGGATCGACCTGATCGCCGAGTGGACCGAGGTGACGGACGGCGCCGGGGGCCGCGAGAGCCGTGAGATGACCGCCCCGGTCTTCGACCTGCTGACGGCGAGGGCGAGCCGGAAGGGCGTCCCGGGGACCGAACCCTACCTCCTCCAGAACGGCGTCCTGAGCTTCAGCACCCAGGCGGCCGAGGACAAGGCGAAGGCGGAGGCCGCGGCCGCGGCGGCACACCCGGGCAGCCCCCCGACCCCGGACAACCCTCAGGGCAACCGGGGCGACAAGCCATACCCGCTCCCGCCCGTCCCCGCGAAGCACGAGTTCGGCGACACCAAACATCGGACGGTGCGCTACCACCCGGTGGCCGGCAGCAAGTTCGCCGACTACTTCCCGCCACAGTTCGCCACGCCCGGCAACAACGTGCTGACCGTAGAGGGAGAGGCGCAAGAGTACTCGGTGCTGAGCAGTGAGTCCCCTATGGCTCCGCGACTGCTGTACTGCGTGCCCACGCTCACCCTGGAGCACGTCGGCGGGCCGCCCGGCCCCATCGTCCACCAGCGGCGCGGCCGCGGAATCCGGGTGTACGTGGACCGTCCCTGGTTCTCGTCCGGAGACGGCGAACTGCTCGGCGTCGTCATCGGCGAACCGCCGGGAGGCGACCCCAAGTCCGCGCGGGACTCCCTGGTCACGCTGATGGGCCGCGACCCCATCCACCGGTCCGCGCCGGTCTTCGCCCCGACCCCGGAGATTTTCACCAACGCGGTGCGACGGTCCGGCCCGCTCCTCCTCCCCACTCCGTCGGGGACCCCCCTACCGGTCACGGTCGTCGGCTTCAGCCCGCAGTTCGAAGCTGACACTCCGAAGCCCGGCGAAGAAGAGAGCGAGGACGAGAACAAGGCCGGCCGCTGGTTCTTCGACCTGGACCTGGATACCGGGGACGCATGCCTGCCCTTCGTCCGGCTCGCTCTGGTCCGCTACCAGCCGGATTCCGTCCCCGGAGCGGAGATCTCCAAGGAGGTCGTGCTCGCCGACCTGGTGCGCACCCTGCCCGACCGCGAATTGAGGGTCACGTCAGGCGATCCGCTGTCGGTCAGCGTCACCGGGCCCTCCTGGGACCCCTCCGACTCCCCGCCGCCGCGGATCACCGCCACGCTGCAGCGCCGGAACAGCCTGGTCGACGACGATGACCTCGGCTGGGTGACCCTCGAAGACACCACCGTCCAACTCACCTCCGTCGACGCGGAGTCCTCCCGAACCCCCTTCTTCACGGGCCAGCTCCCGATACCGCGCGGGCATCGCGGCCCTCTGCGCCTGGTGGTCCTCGAAACCGAGGGCATCCCTTCCGACAGCCCCACCCCACCCACGACACCCGGGCCGGTGATCTACTGCGACACGGTCACCTTCGCAGGGAGACCGGGCGGCCCGGGCGGCCCGGGCGGCGACCATGGCGGGGATGGCGACCACGACGGCCACCACCCCCATGGGCCGGGCCACCACGGTGGCGGGTTCGGCGGTGGATTCGGCGGCTTCCCTCACACTGACCCGCGCTGACATGCCACGTCCCTGTTGGCGGATCCACGCCGGGCGGCGCTGATTCTCCCGGTCGCGGCGGCCGGCTGCCTCGGCGAGTGGAGGCGCTGCTGGCGGAAGGGCATGGACCGGGCACAGTGACGACGCAGGCGAAGTCTGCGTTCTACCGGGATCATCGGATCGTTGGTTGATGTGTGTCGTCGACTGACGCCCAGTGGGCACGTATCGAGCCGCTGCTGCCGGACCGGACGTCGAAGCGGTGAGGGCGGCGGCGTGATCACCGCCAGGTGATCGACGCCATCGCGTTCAAGTGCCGCACCGGGACGCCGTGGACGGACCTGCCCTTTTCCCGCGCCCGAGGTGCATCGTCTTCCGCCCAACGCGGGCGCGCTTTCTCCCAGTGGATACGGGACTCCTCCGCACGGCGGACCCGCTCCTGCTCTTCCACCACGAACCGACGGCGCTCGGCCTCGACCGGCGCCCGCACGGTGCCCTGGGCGCCGGCCACAACCTGTGCCTCGCCGGATGCTGGCCCGGCCGCGCCCCCAGACCGGCCGCCGCGGGTGTCGACAGCCCCTACCGGCGGGGCACGTCGAACGGGTGACGGGCTCGGCGGCCCGCAGTCACAGCTTGGGGGTGACGTCGAGCCACGTACGAAGCCGTGAAGGGTGAGGGGGGCGGTGGCCAGCTTCCTGCCCGGCGATACAATCCGCGCGGCGTCGGGCCCATGGGGCCGGCGGGTTCGGGGAACTGCCGCGGGGGGACTGTGTTGAGATTCCGGTTGCGCGTGCTACGCGCGTTCGTGTTGCTGGCCGGGTTCTTCTTGATGGGCTTCGTGTTGCTGGCGGCCATGGGGGCGCTGGACTGGCTGATAGTGACCCGGGTGTTCGTCGATCGGGCGGCGTGGGCTGAGGGGGCGCTCCTGACCGTCACCGTGGTGTTGGCCCTGGCGATCCTGCAGGGCATGCTCGCCTTCCTGAAGGCGGGGCGTCTTCAGCCGGAGCGGCACGCGCTCGCGGTGGACCCCGACGAACAGCCCGAGTTGTGGGGACTGGTTCGGGCCGCCGCCGAGGCGACCAGGGAACGGCCACCGGACGAGCTGTACCTCGAGGCGCGGGTGAACGCCGCCGTGGCCGAACAGAGCCGCCTGCTGGGCCTGTTGCCCGGTCGCCGCCGCATGTACATCGGTCTGCCGTTGCTCGTGGGTACGACGGTCCCCCAGTTGCGCTCTGTGATCGCCCACGAGTTCGGGCACTATGCCCACCTCGACACCCGGCTCGGCGGCGTGGTCATGCGAGGTCGGGCGGCCGTGCTGCACACGGTGGACGTGTTCGGGCGGAATGACATCTGGTTCCACCGGGCCGTGGGCATGCTGTATGTCAACTACGCGCTCCTGTTCCTGCGCACCTCGCAGGCCGTGGGACGTGAGCAGGAACTCGCCGCCGACCGGACAGCCGTCCGGCACGCGGGGCGGGACGCCACCGCAGCCGCATTGCGCGCCCTCCCGGTGCTCGACGCGGCCCACGAGCACTACCTGACGGCCTACGTCGGCATGGGCGAATGGTGCCCTGCCGCAGCAGGGAGAGGTGTACGGCGGGTTCCGCCGAATGATCGACGCCCGATCATCCGAGAGCATCGCCGAACTGTCGACCGGACGACGCCCGCCGCGCCCGCACGCGTACGACTCCCACCCTCCGATCACCGAACGTGTCGCACTGATCGAGGCGTGGGCCGAGGACGGCCGGGCCGGTGAGCTGGACGACAAGCGGTCCTCGCTCACCCTGCTGCGCAACGTGGAGGAGACGTTCACGGCGCTGGAGGCGTGCACGCTGGCCGCTGAAACGGCTGGGCTACACCGCTTGGGCTGGGACGACCTCGTCATGGCCCGCGCTGTCGTCGATGCGGAGGGGTGGGCCCGGCCGTTGCAGGTCGCCGTGGCCAGGGCGCTACGCTCGACGGCCGGCGCCCACGACGACGCACCGGCCGGGCCCGTCGAGGATGATGCGCTGCCCGGGCTGGAGGCCGTACTGGACGCCTTCGACCGCGGCCTGCTGTGGACGGAGATCGCCGACCGCATGCCCAAGCACCACCAGGCGGCACGCCTGACCGGGGCGTCCGCCCGCAACTTCATGCGGCCTCGGGTCTTCGACGGCCTCGCGGGTCTGGTCCACCTGCGTCTCGTCGAGGCCGGGCGAGCCACCCCCGACATGGGCTGGTCGGGCCGGCCCGGGCTCGCTCTGCCCGAGGAGTGGGAGCAGGGCATGGACGACGCCCTCGACGCGGCCGTCGCCGACACCCCGGACTCGGCACTGCTGCGTTCCCTCCTGGCCGGCATCGGCTCGGGCGGCCAGGGGCCGTGAGCGCGGCCGCCCCGGTGACCTCCCGACGGCCGAACTCCTAGTCCAACCGCGCGGCGACCGTTCCGCGCCCGCGGCGTCGTCGGCGTCCTCGGTTGCGGCGACGGGTCGTGCGCAGCCGTCCTGAACGCAGCCGGGCCGCGGCCTCCGGGGCCTTCTCGGACAGTTCCACGAGAGCCGGATGCAGGGCGGGCGGGGCGTAGGGTTCAGCGGCCGCGACGCGGTGGCCGCCTACGCCGTGCGTGCCTCCGTAGCGCGCCAGGAAGCCGAACTGGGCCAGCGAGGCGAGGCCGGTGACCGCAGTCGCGGCCCACTGCGCGGGCCCCTGGGGCAGACGGTCGAACAGCGCCGCGCCCACGAAGGCGAGCTCCCCGGTAAGAAGCAGCCCCCCGGCGGCCGCCAGACAACCGCCGGCGGTGTGCGCCCGTCGGGCGCGCGACGCGCCGTGGAACTTGGCGTGGGCGGCGCGAAAGACGGGGTCGCGGGAGGCGATGATGCCCAGCGTCGTGGCGGCGGAACGCCGGCGCAGCGCAGCGAGCAGGGCGTCCGGTAGCGGGTGCCTGGCGGTACGCGCCACGTCCGCGCCGGTCCCGGTCAGTGCCAGATTGCCGCGATGGTTGATGGTGACCAGGCCGTCCAGCAGGAGCCGGGCGGCGGCCGCCTGGATGTCGTCCTCGGTCAAGCAGCGACCGGCGGCCGCGCGGTAGGGGTCGACGAGTGCGGAACGGAGCCGCGCGCGCAGACGGTCGCGCACGACGGGCACCCCGTACAGCAGGACGGTGACACCGACGACGGCACAGGCGAGCGCGACGGGATCCCCACGCCGAGCCTAGGCCGGCTCCGCCCCGCGAGGACAGCCGAACTCCCAAAGCAAGCCCGTCTGGAGGCAGATGAATACTCGGCTCCGACGCCCCATCTCAGCTCGCTCGGCTGGGCTGCTCCTGCTCCGCGACGAAGTTGGTGAGCGTCTGCGTGGCGGTGGTGCTCATGACCCGAACGTGTGGAGCAGCCTGCTCGCCAGGCCGGCGCGGTCTCAAGATTGAAGCGATGGTAGGCGATCCAGGCGTCACGACCTGCGTGGTAGTCGTCCCATTCGGCGTCGGTGGCCAGCTCGCGATCGCCGCCGGGCCACGCGTACTCCCAGGACCATTCACCGTCGGCACTGAGGGAGCACAGTTCGTCGCGGAAAACCCCGTAGCGTCCGAACCCGCGGTACTCGACGGTCATGGTGAAGGCGTGGCGGTCGGACACGTCCTCAGGAAGCAAGTTCACGGAGAACATGTCGGTCGGACAACAGGCCCGTGCTCCCTCGGGCCCATGGAAGCTGCCTGTTGAGCAGGGGGTGTGAGTATGGACGCTGCTCCTTCGGTGCGATGGAGCGGAGACCCATCGGCTCGTGAGGCGTGGGCGGGTCACCGCGCGGCGGCCGCCGCCGCGCCGTGGCAGGCGTTGCTGGAGTCGCTCGAAAGCCAGCCGGCCCTCTTCCCACACCACCAGTTTCCCGTTTATGTGGGCTACCGCGTCTGTCTCATTGCAGCCCTTCTGTGAGGTGGTGTGCAAGGTGGAGGAGATCTGCGACGTGCAGCACTCGTCCGTCGAAGCCGGGGAGGGGGACATGGAGTGGCTGGGTCCAGTGGGTTGGGATTGCGTCCAGCCCGTAGTACGCCCCCGCGAGGCCTCCGGTCACTGCGGCGACGGTGTCCGTGTCACCACCGAGGTCGATCGCCGCGCGTAGCGCGTCTTCGAAGCTGGTGGTGGTGCGCAGGGCCCAGACGGCGGAGCCCAGGCAGGGCCAGACGGCACCGTTGAACTCGGTCGCCTGATCGGGGTGCCAGTCGGGCGCGAGGACGGTGGCGTAGCGGCCTCGGTGGTCGGGGTGGACAAGGGCCAGGATGTCCGGGAGCGCGGTGAGGGGGTCGGTGTCCTCGAACGTGACGCGGATGAGTTCGTGGAAGATCGCGGTGCCTTCCCATGCCGCGCGGTCCCCGTGGGTGAGGGCAGCGATACGGCGGGCCGCGTCCATGGTGGCTTCTTGGCCGGCGGCCGCGAAGTGGACTGCGGAGGTCGACGCCCGCATCAAGGAGCCGTTTCCCGCCGCTCGTTGGTTGACCTGGAAGTGGATCGCGGCGGCGAGGTCCCAGGGCATGCCGTTGGTCAGGACGTCTTCGGTCTGCAAGCCGATGTCCTTCGGCTCTGATGCCGCCCACCGCTGGAAGCGGGCGAAAATATCCGGCAGGTCCAGTCCGCCCCGCTCCAGCAGCGATTCCGCGACCAAGACGGCCATCTGCGTGTCGTCAGTGGCGTCGCCGGGGTCCCAGCCGCCGCCTCCGCGCATCTCGCCACCGGCACCAGGCGCGGGAAACCGTGCAGAGAATGCGCCCTGGGGACCGAACTCGAAGGGGCCGCCCAAGGCGTCACCCACGGCTGAGCCGACGACCGCGCCGGCGGCCCGCTGAATCCGCTTCATTCGCGCAGGTTATCGGTGCCTCGCCAACGGCCGCGCGGCCCTATTTCCTTGGGCAGCGCTACACCCAACAACGTGACAGCGACCCGGGAAGGTCACCCTCGCACAGGCACGACAGGCGATCGTCTCCGACTGGACCACCGCACTGATTGCGCTCGGCCTCAGCTGCCCCTGCCCCGGGACCGCTCGGCTCCCCGTGCGTGGGCCGCGGAACGGCGGTTTGGTACCGGGCAGCGTCCGAGATCACTTCTTGCCGGCCTTTTTCGCCGAACGCGCCGCGTCTGCGAGCTGATCCCGCAGAGTCGCGGACCCATGACCCGAACGCCCATGGCCGCGAGTCAATCGAGGGCGAGAAGCGGCCCACGGCCACCTCCAAGAACGCACCCGCCTGGAACGTGACGTCGCCGCGGCGAAGACCGGGTGGAACAAGAAGGACACCCCGCAGCTACCGACCTTTCACTCGGCGGTGCTCGCCCGTTTCCTCGGTCTGTACGCGGAGCAGGTGATGACGCCGCGCGGTAGCACCGCGACGACCGGCTTGGAGCAGCCGCCCCGCAAAACCCTCGGATGGAAGACACCCGCCGAAGCTCTCAACGAGCACCTACTATCTCTCCAGGTATGTCGGTGTGCTCGTCTCCGAAGGCGACGCGCAGCCGGTCGAAGGGCACGGGGCCGACCCGCGACAGCAGCTCCCGGTACGGCCAGTCCACCTCGCCGGCCGCCGTCGGCGCCCGGGACGTCTCCAACGCGCTCGGCATGGCGATGAGCACCGCCCGAGGGCACCTCAACGGCGCAGCGAAGGACGGCCGGATCGTCCGCCTCGCCCCCGGCCTGTTCTGCGGCCCGTCCACCCTGCCCGAGGGCAACGAGGTGACGGCCGCGATGTCCGGGAACGTCGACCTGCCGGTGCACGACGACGCCGAGGCGAAGTGGGACGGCAGCAAGGCCAGCAGCCGGGTCCTGGAGTGGGCCACCGGCGACAACGGCGACGTGGACCCGGACAAGCTCGGCAGCGCGTTCCTGTGGCGCGACCCCGACGCCGACCCGGCGACGACCGGCGCGTACATGCTGGGCTTCTGCGACGTCTTCGACGGCGACGACGGGCCGCGCCTGGAGATCGTCGCCGGGCTCGATGACGGCACATTCGCCCGGGTCGGCGCGATGACGATGAACGTGGGTCATCACCGGGACGGTGCCGAGTGCGAGACGGCTGCCTGCCAGTTCGACGACAGCAGGACCGTCGGGGCGATCGTCACGGTCGGCCTCAACGAGCGGGGGCTGTGGTTCAGCGGGGCGTCAGCTCCATGGCTCAGCGATTGGGACCGGGCGGTGTTCGCGGCGTGCCAGCCGTCCTACCATCTGAAGGAGGCCCGTGATGGGTCGTGGCAGCTGCGGGCCGTCCTGACCGTGCCCGTGCCGGGCCACTCGACTCCGCTGCTGGCCGCGCTGCACGCGGTCGCCGAGCGGTCGAACCTGGCGCTCGCCGCCTCGGCCGCGGGCTTCCTCCCCGTCATGGACGATCCGTCCCGACACGATCTGGACGCCCGTCCGGATGCCATCCGGACGGCATCCGCGAGCTCGATGGACACCACCGCTGACCTGCCCGGACAGCGTCCGGACGCCACGTCCGGACGTCGCGATGCGCCTGCAAGGGAGGGGCCAAGGCACACGCTCAGAGAGCCTCTACCAGGACGTTCTTACCAGGGACCCGACTACCCAGTAGCCGCCCACAGGGCCGACGCGGCGGCCAGGGAAGGCGCCCGAAAAACACCCGCCCGAAGAGCGGTCCTCCCCGCTCATTCAGTGTCCTGCGGATGCTCCTCACTTCACCTCCACCCGCACCTTCCACGGCGTGACGCGCGACGCCGTGCGCGCACGCGTCAGCCACGACGGGAGGCACAGCAGCAACATCAAGAACCGCGTCGGGAATGCTCACGTCTCCGTTGGTGAATGTCATGTCCCAGCAGCCGATGGGGGCTCAGCGACCATGTGGAAACGTGCTTTTCAGGAACTGGGTGAGGCGCCGGTGACGACGAGCGGTGGGCTTCGACCGGGCAAGTCGATGATGTGGACGTTCAGTTCGTTCTTCCAGCTGGAGGGCGAACCCGTCGGAGCGTTCGCGGCGCAGGACGGCCCTGGTCGTCAGCATGTGCTGGGCAGCACGGACCGAGTCGGCGACGACCCGCGTCTGCTCGTCGACTTCAATGAGGGGCAGCCCTTGCTGTCGGCACATGGACAGCCGGTGGGAGAGCGTCATGGGAACACCGTGCTGCTGTGGGAACTGGAGTACCGCATCCGCCGTGCTCGATTCCGCAGAAAGCTGCACTTCTCCGTAACATCCGCAGAACGGACCATCCTTGATGTCAGGGAGACGTCCCGGCCCGACCGCACTGTCCACACATACGTCACCCGCAGCGATCCCGCGCTCGACCCGGTTGCCGTGCTCGGCCTCATCCTGCTGGAGGCACGGCCCGACAAGATGTCGGTCCTCAACGAGCTGCTCGAGAGGCGACCGACGTAACGGCTTGTGCGGAGTCGTCCTCCAGACCGGGGAAACCGGTGCGAGCCCGCGCGGCCCAGGGTGGCGGGTCGTCGCGCAGCGCAGCCTCGACACGATGGAACTGCGCCCTCCTTGGGAGTCGCACCGCAAGTCCGACCACTTTCTGGCTTTCACCGCGCTGGCAGCTGCCCTCATCTGTTACCGCAGACTCCCCAAATGAAATGGCCTGTTAACCGTTACAACACCCGACGCCGTCCCTCCCGCCTCGGACAACGCAGCCCAATCACTTACGAGACAGCGTCCGAAACAACATCAACTACGCTGACACCAGCCGCATAACCCGTGTCCAGGATTCGGAGTCAAGGCCCGTGGGTCTCTACCCCACACCCCAGCCCTTCGGCCTGCCGTTGTCGGATGGTGCCGGAACCGGAAGACGTAAGGAGGCCGAGTGTGCGTTGGGGACCTGGCAGGAAGGCAGGCCGTCGCCGGGACGGGGATGGACCGCATGAGGATGTGTTCTCTTCGCAAGCTGTCTCACATTCGTGGGATGTCCGGGATGAGCGCTGGCGCGAGTGGCTGCGGCGTTCGCGGGTCGGGGTCGACCTGGTCGCGTGGTGGGATGGCGGCGACATACGCAGTCGTATCGGCGACATGCCGTACCGGGAGGGCCTTGTCGACCTGCTATCCCGGGCCTCGCCGCGGGACTGCGCCGCGATGGGCCTGGGCTGCAGTAGCCGTGTCGACCGGTCGTGCCGGGAGCCGGAGACCTGCGGCCAGGATCCCATCGGTCTCTCCGCCGCCAGTGCCGCTCCGTATCGTGTGGGTCCGGTGCCAGGTGCCTGCAGTTCCTTCGTGGACTGCTGGAGCGATTTGGAACTGCATGTGGAATTCTCCGCCGACGACCGCCACCGGGCCGTGCACATGAGCGACCGGAACCGCTCGAGCGAGGTCGGCGTGTGGGTGGACGGCGCTCGGCTGATGGTGGACGCCTGGCTGGATCAGTCCGGCTACTGGGTGGGCGATCGGTTTTACGTGCTGCAGGCAGCGGGCCCGGAAGACCATCCCGATCAGCAGATCGCCCTCGGCCTGCTCGGCTACAGGATTCTCTCGCTCGTGATCCACGACGCCTGGCGGAGGACGACACACGTATTGGTCCCGGATGCCTCGGAGACATGGACCAATCCGTTCGTGCGGCTGGAGAGCGATCAGTTGCATCTGTACGCGGACGAATCCGCGGTCACCGGTGACCGGCCCGACCGATCGGTGCCTGCCGAATCGCCACTGCCTTGACCCGTCCCGGCCGACAAAGCCTCGGACTGGCCGCCCAGCCGCGATACAGGCGATATCCACCTCGGCGGAACGCCGTGACGCCCGACGGGCCGAAACCTGGCGGAAGCTGGTTCCACGTGCATCCTGACGTGGCGACGAACACGATGGCCGAAAGGACCTCCCGCACCGTGGCGTCTGCGACGGCCACCCTGCGGTCGCACCGGAGCCGGCGGCACCACCCGCTCAAACAGCGCCCACAATCCGTCCGGCACCATCCGCTCGACCAACTCGCTCGACACGCCAACAGCATGCCGCAAGATCACACCAAACGAAATGAGCTGTAAGGCCCCTTCGGCTGGTCACAAGAGAGGCCGGGAGTTCGGATCGGACGATCCCGGGAGCGGCGGGTGCGCCCTTGGAGGGGTTCTTCACCTCGTCGGTGAACCTGTTCGCCAGGTCGTTGCGCGCGTTGTACAGACCGAGCGCGATCACCATCAACAGCAGGGCGCCGATCCCCGCCTTCAGTGAGAACTTCTGGATCATGGTGACGACGACCAGGCAGATCAGGCCGGCCTGCAGGCCTTTCGTCGCCCACTCCTTGAACATGGTGATCCAGCTGTTGCCGAGGTCGTCCAGCTGACCGGCGAGCGTCAGGCTGTGCATGGTGTTCATCGCCCGCCCCCGTCCTTGGCTGTGCCGGACTGCAGCGCGGTGACCTCCCACCGGCCCGAGCGGGCCTTGAGCGTGAGCTCGTACGCCAGCGGCCACCTACCGGCCCGGTCCCGGGCTTCCACCGAGGCGAGGACCCGCACCCTCGTGCCGTCCGCCGGCACCTGCTCGGCGGCCGCGGCCTCCTCCGCGGCCGCCACCTCCTGGAGGGTGAGCGCCGTGTACGGGGCGGGGGAGACGGCGGTGAGTTGCACGCCCGGCGCGAGGTAGCAGCTCACCTCCCCGGCCCCCCGTCAGGTAGGCGCCGAGGAACTGTCCGACGGCGGACGACAGATCCCCCTCCGGGACACTCACGCCGTACGACGACTTCGGCTTGTCGGCCCGGGCCGGGCCGGCCACCACGCCGGGCGCACCGGTCACCGTGAACGAGGAGCCCGCGTGGTCGGCGGCCACCGGCACGGCGTAGTACCGCACCGAGCCGCCTCCGTACTGCGCAGCCACCGTCACCGACCACGCACCGCCCGCCCGCTGCGCACTGTGCACCGCCGTCACGGACTGAGGCGCCGATTGCGCATCGGCGGCCGGGGCGGGCAGCTCGACGTCCGGCGCCATCGAGTGCGCAAGCCGCGCCTGCGCACTCGTCTCGTCGTTCGCGTCGCTGCGCAGCCACGCGCCGATGAACACGTGCGCATAGCCGCTCGGGTCGGTGGCGGATGTCGCGGTGCGCACGGCGGTGGTGGGCTTGGCCGCGGGGGCTGCCGCGACCGTGGTCGAGGTGGAAGCAACGGCGACGGCGAGGGCGAGGGCGAGGGGGCCGGCCGCGATGACGGTCCAGAGCGCCACGCGTGGAAGGCGTACGCGGCGGCGCATCGCCTCCAGCCGGGCGCCGGCCGCCATCGCAGCAGCGGCCTCGCTCGGTGCGGCCTGCTTGCCAGGGGACATGGTCAAACTCCCAGGTCAGGACGTGTAGTTGCTGACCTCGAGAAAACCCGTCGCCCCCGCCCCGACCACCGACCATGAACCACCGACCATGGTCACGATGGCGACACGAAGTCCGACCACGGGTCAGCCGCGAGCCGGCGGCAGGCCACCGCGTCCGGCGTGCGTTGCCCGGACTGGCGACCGCCGTGCGGTCACGCGCCGCCCGGACATCAGGCCCGGATACCAATGCGCAGACGGAAGCCGGCCCGGCCGCGACAGACGCTGCGCAGTACGTGAGACGGACCTGCGCAAGAAGAGATCAGAAAGCTCGGGCGGACTGCGCAGCCTCCCCGGGCACCACTCGACTGCGCCAGATCCCCGGGCCGGTTGCGCAGCCCGATTGCGCAACGCCCTTCCGGGGCTGCGCAGTCGGCTGCGCAAGCACTGAGCGCCGGGCTGAAGGCGGGCGTGGTCGGTGCGACCATGAGAGCCGACCACGGCTGCTAGAGGGCTGCGTTGCCGGATCGTGGCCGGTGGTCGGGGCTCGTGGCGGGCGGCTTGGTCGGGGTCGGCGGGTGGGCTGGCGCCATGGAACACACGCTCGCCTGCACGCCCAGGACTACCGGCCGCCCCGTCTCGGCGGGCTCGGTGTGCCGCCGTGGCCGCTGCGCTCGGCAGGCGTCGGGGGCAGGGCGGTGAGCCGCTTCGGGGCGGGGATCCGCCGGGGTGTCATGGCGGTCGATCAGTTCACTCAGATCGCCAACGCGCTGTTTCGTGACTGCGGGCTGTCGTTCAAGGCGAAGGGCATCTTCGGGTACGTCTCGACGCACAGGAACGGCTGGCAGGTGACGGTCACCGACCTCGTCCGCCTGGGCCCGGACGGACGCGAGCGGTACGCACCGGCCTGCGGGAGCTCGAGGCACACGGCTGGCGGCGGCTCGGGTTCGGGGGCGGGGACGCGGGGGCAGATGGCGCACGCAGTTCATCGTTTTTTTGTGTTCGTCCGGGCCCGGCATGGTCGGGAGGTCGAGGAGATGACGGGGCGGCCAGTGGTGGGGCCGGTTGATGAGTTCAACCGGCCGCGGTCTGGTGCAGGGGGGGGGAGCGGGTTTTGCCCTCGGTGCGGGAGACTGAGGTTTTGTTCACGGCGACGTCGTAGACGCCGTAGGGCACCACCCTGCCCGGCTCGCGGTCGGGGAAGTCGTGGGTGTCGATTCGCACTGGTTCGCCTCTCGGCTCCCATTCACGGCCGTTGTTCTTGAACGGGCCGACCAGTTCCTTCTTTTTCGTGTCCACACTGATCACCGGAGCCCCGCAGTCCTGGTGGTCGCGGACCTGCTCGTTGAGGTAATGGAACTGTGCGTCCCGGTCGGGGTGCTGCTTGCCTTCCAGCCTCTTGGCGTTGCTCTGCAGGCTGAAGCCCTCCTCGCGCAGGAGGTCGCCCACCGTGTCCGCGCAGATCCTGTGGCCCTGCCGGGTCAGCCGCTCGGCGAGCTTGCGGGTGGATTTGGTGGTCCAGCACAGCGGAGAAATGGGATCTCCGCGGACGTCGGGTTCGACGAGCGCGAGGAGTGCCTCCCGAACGGCTGGGTTCCGGTCGACGACGCGTTTGCGGCCGGCGCCGGGCCGACGGATGCGTCCCAACGGGGGCTTCTCCGGAGCCTAGTTCCCGCACTCCGACAGACACAGTGGCCTCACGGACACCGGCGGCACGGGCGACTGCTCTGATCCCGCCGTGGCCGAGGGATCGGGCCTCCGCTCCTATCAGCAGACGACGCTGCCGCTCGTCGAGGTTGGCGTCTGAGCCGGGGCGATGTTGATTGTCACGGTGCCTGCTGACCTGCGGCGCGGCATGTGGCACGGCAAGGGATAGTTGCGAACAGCAAGCGACTGGTCGGGCACAGATAACCGGCTCGGATGGCGAACCGCGGGATTCTCGGGGTTGACCTTGACCTAAGGTCAGGCCTCACGCTAAACGCATGACGAACGCGAACCCGAACTCGACCTCGACCGGCATGGTGGCGGTGGAGGACACGGCACTTGCCGTCACTGATACTCGTGGGCCCGGTCAGCCTGTGGTCTACCTCAACGGCTCCTACGCCACCCAGAAGAACTGGCAGCGCGTCACCGCAGAACTCGGTAACGAGTACCGGCACATCACCTACGACGAGCGTGCCCGCGGCCGGTCGAAACAGTCGGCGGACTACTCGTTCGAGGCCTGCATCCGAGACATCGACGCCGTCCTGGAGGCGACCGGTGCGGAGCGGCCACTGCTAGTGGGCTGGTCCTACGGGGCGGCACTGGCGTTGCACTGGGCTACCCGGAACCCCGAACGCGTCGCCGGTGTGGTCATGGTTGACGGCGGCTACCCGTGGGACTACCTCGCGACCGTCGAGGGCGGCCGAGAGGCCGACCGGGAGGACATCCGGAAGATGTTCCGGCGCTTCGGTTGGATTATGCCGCTGGTCCGGCCGCTGGGTATGGCCGCTCGGATGAGCGCCGATCAGCACGCCGAGGTCAACATTGAGCTGAACGAGATCGTTGCTGCAAGCGATCCGGTCTTCGAACTCGTGACCTTCCCGATGCGGTTCCTCGTGGCCTCTGGTGCCAGCCTCGGCGGGACCGCGGAAGGGCTGACGGCGATGCGTGCCATGCTGGACCCGGTGCTCGCCCGGAATCCCAACGTGAAGGTGAGCGCGACGGTCGGAAGCAAGCACACAACTATCGTGCGCAAGGACTTTCGTGCCATCGCCGCGACCGTTCGAGAAGTTGCCGACGTGGTGCATGGTGGGGTCAGCTGACGCCATGACAGACGGAGTCACCATCAGCCAAGCCGCGGCCTTCGCCAGCGTTACAGTGAAGACCATCCGGCACTACCACCAGAACGGCCTGATCGACGAGCCCCGCCGCGACAGCTCCGGCTACCGACGTTACGGAACGGCCGAACTGCTCCGGTTGGTTCAAGTTCGGACACTGGCCGGCGCAGGCGTACCGCTGGCCGAGATCGGGACCATACTCGATGCCGATCCCGACCAGTTCGCCGCCGCACTCCTCGATGTCGAAGAGAGCCTCACCAGCCGGATCGACGAGCTGATCGCGCGGCGCGAGACGTTGCGCCAACTCACCCACGGCGACCGGGTCCTACTGCCCGACCGTGCTCTCGCGCTACTGGACCGGATGCCCGGGCTCGGGTTCACCGCGGACGACGTGACAACGGCACAACAGGGCCTGATCCTGGTCAGAACCCTGATACCGGAGGGCTTCGACGACTACCTCTCCCAGATCGAGCACGGCCTCGACGATTCCCGGCACGTCGCTATGATCAAACTCACGTGGAGTGCCGGCAACTGGGACCCCGACGACCCCCGGATCGAGGAACTCGCTGAGGAAGTGGCCGCCCACTTCCTCGCCGACCTCTCACTGCTGCCCACGCTGACCGGCCTGGAGAACCGCGACGACGGCAAGTCCCGATACGAACTGCTCACCCACCACGCAGAAGACGAGCGGCCTGGCTGGACCCGACTGACCGCCCTGATCGAGGAGAAGATGCGCTCGGCCAGCATCGACAGTCCATGACAGACTCAACGCCGCCTGGCTTCCCGGCCTGATCCTGCGTGGGCTGGAATTGAGCACGAGCTCGCGCGATAGACCCGTCCGACGCCTGACCGGCGGCACCGTGGCCCCAAACGCCCGGCCACGACACAAGCAGTTCGAGCGGGCCAAGGAGGTGCGCGCCGAGCATGGCGGGGGCGCGTTCGCCAATGCCCGGAACGCTGCCCGTTGGCACCATCCGCGCGAAGAACAGGGCCTATGCCATGGAGATGACGTTCTTCGCCTTGGCTTTGTCCCTGAGAATGGGTTCTGGTCCAACTTCTGTGGCGTGCCTACTCCCTGTGACCGTGGGCCTTGCTGGTAGGTCCCGCGAGATGTGACCGAGCACCGTACCTGGCCCCGGTGGACAACTTCGATGCATAAACGGGGCCGAGGCCGGGCGCTCAAGGCGAGGAGGCCCAGGGGTCGTCCGACGGTTCGGGCTCTTGGGGGTGGAGCATGCAGCGAATACAGCGCCGGAGTCCCGGTTCACCGGATCCGGCGGCGGCGTTCATCCACGGCAGGGCGTCCATGGCATGCGCGCGTTCGTCTGTGGCGAACTTGTTGATGGTCTGGTGGAGGTCCTCGGGGGCGGGTTCGTCCGTGAGGCAGAGCCAGCCGATCCCCGCAGCTAGGCGGACTTCGGGGGCCTCTGTCCAGTCTTGCCACCGCTCACGGAGCCACCAGACGGTCGGCGGATGTGCGTGGGCCCGGGTGGTCTCCGCGGCGGCGAGGAGCAGGGCGGCACGGACTATGCCGTCATGTTCCGTGGCGAACCTGGTGGCGAGGGCGGTTCGGACCGTGTGGTCGGAGTCGGCGGCGGTGGCCAGAGCGTAGGCGGCGTCGATGCGGATGGTGGGCTCGGAATCGTTGAGAAGGGGCAGGAGCAGGGGCGCTTCGGCGGTGATCGCGGCGCGGGCGGCGGCCACCGACCAGCCTGCCGGGTAGCCGGTCACCTCGACGCCGTAATCGTCGTAGTCGTCGGGGGCCTGACGCAGAGGATCGGTGCGATGGAGTAGGAGTTCATCGCGGGAGGCGACGCCGAAGTGCTGGGCGCGGGCCGGGCTGGAGAGTACGCCGAGGGCGGCGGCACGGTGTGGGTGGTGGGCATCGGTGGCGATGGGGATCAGGAACGGTACGGTGAGGGCGACGGCGGCCCGACTGTCGTTGGCACACAGGCCCCCCAACACGTCCGTCGCGTGGCTTGCCGGGTCCTCGCCCGTGTGCAGCAGATGTACGGCCTTCCGGGCATCGTTCCCGTGAGGGAAGTTCCCCCACGGAACGGCATCGAGAAGCAACCCGCTGTGGGCCCCGGACTGGATGCCGGCCACCACCGCCCGCACATCGAACCCGCCTCCCACGAACGAGGCCAGATCCACTCCGTCCACCAGCGCCCGGCACATCTCGAACGCCGGATCGGTCCGCCAATCCCTCACACCACACCCCCGCCATCGAATCCCCAGAGATTCGATCATGCCCGCCCGCCCGCCCGTCCGTCCCCGCCGGTCGGCTGCCGGACATCCAGGGGCACATCCCGACACACCACGAAGCGCCGAGAACCCGGAAGGCACCCTTCTCAGGGCGAAATGCGGTCGGGCCAATCGGAATGCTCAGGGGCCACCCATCGCGTTCAGTCACGCGAGATCGTCTGGAAACCGCCGGTGCCGACCGCGTTCGGGCTGATGGTTCTGGGCTGTGCGCGAGGTGCTGCTCCGGCTGGAAGAGCTGCTCTTCCTGGCGGATCCGGGGATCAAGGTGGAGTCGATGCAGGACGATGGCGAGGTGATCCGAATCGGTGTCAGATGCCGGACGACCGGGGCTCGGTGCCCAGGCTGCGGAAGCTGGTCGGGGCGGGTGCACGGCTCCTACCTGCGGTTTCCCGCTGACCTCCCCATGTCGGGACGGCGGGTGGTGCTGCAGCTTCGTGTCCGGCGCTTCACGTGCCAGGACGTCTCCTGCGGGCGGCGGACGTTCGTCGAGCAGGTTGCGGGCCTGACCCGTCGGTACAGCCAGCGGACCGAACGAATGCGGTCGGCGCTGGCCGAGGTTGGCCTCGCCCTGGCCGGTCGCGCCGGTGCCCGGCTGGCCGACGTCTTCGGGGCGAGGGTCAGCCGAAACACGGTCCTGCGGTTGGTCGACGCTCTCCCGGAACCCCAGCCACAGGCCCCGCGTGTGGTCGGCGTCGACGAATACGCGATGCGCAAGGGCCGTATTTACGGGACCGTGCTGGTCGACGTCGAGACCCGCAGACCGGTGGACCTCCTGCCGGACCGCGAGGCAAACACTGTCGCGGCCTGGATGGCCGAGCGCCCGGGGATCGAGGTCGTCTGCCGCGACCGCGCCCCGTTCTTCGCCGAGGGCGCCAGCATCGGGGCGCCCACCGCGGTCCAGGTCGCCGACCGGTTCCATCTCTGGCGCAACCTCGGCGAAGCAGCCGAACGGTGTGTCTCCCGCCACCGCCTGTGCCTCCGTGCGACCTTCGCAGAGTTGGCGCCGGAGAAGACTCCGGCTCCGGAACAGGCCGAGAGCGGGTCGCCATGGCCCACCGGGCACCGATTCGCCGACCGCACCCGCGCCAAGCACGCCACCGTCCACGCGCTGCTGGCCGCCGGCCACAGCCGACGCTCGATCCAGCGACAGCTCGGCATGACCTACCGCACCGTCCAACGGCTGGCCGACGCCGCCAGGCCGGAAGACATGTTCCAGGGGCAGTGGCAGAACCGCAGGACGAAGCTCGACGACTTCAAGCCCTACCTGCACGAGCGGTGGTCTGAGGGTTGCACGAACGCCTGGACTCTCTGGGAAGAGATCAAGACGCACGGCTACACCGGCGGCTACGGCGCCGTCCGCGCCTACCTCCAGCCGTTCCGCACATCCCCGACCGCACCTGCAACCCGTCCGCTGTCCCTACGCACGGTCACCGGCTGGATCCTGACTCACCCCGACACCCTGCCGGAGAGCGAGCGCCTGAAGCTCAAATCCGTCCTTGCCGGCTGCCCCGAACTCGATGCCCTCACTGGGCACGTCCGCGCGTTCGGGAAGATGCTGACCCAGCTCCAGGGTGACCAGCTCCCTCAATGGATCAAGGCGGTTCGCGCTGACCACCTGCCCAGCCTCCACGCCTTCGTCAACGGCCTCGAACGAGATCTCGCAGCTGTCACCGCCGGCCTAACGCTGCCGTGGAGCTCCGGCATCGTCGAAGGCCACGTCAACCGGATCAAAATGATCAAGCGCCAGATGTACGGCCGTGCCGGCTTCAGCCTCTTGCGGAAACGAGTCCTGTTGGCATCCTGACGGGACCGTCACGAGCTCTGCTGGAGTCGCTCCGCAGCCTGAGCGGGGGTGTCGTAGTAGCCAGGCCGTGCCAGCAGGACCGAGCTGAAGTAGTAGCCCTGTTCTTCTTCCGGCTCATCGTCGGCTGCGAACGGACGCCAGAAGCTCAGCAGCAAGTCCGGGGCGATGAAGGAAGCGTCGTCGTCAGGATCTTCCTCGATCGGGGTGAGCTCACCGACGCGCCGGACGACCTCGCGGGCCGGAAGCGCGAACACGTCCACACCCTGGAACGACACTCGGTCCCTCTGGGACGACGGTCTTCCCAGCTCGATGGCTTCGAGCATGTCGCGCGCGCAGTGGCTGCTGATCATCAGCCCGCTGGGACGGAACACGTGCTGTCCCGACCGGTCGGACTCCGAGATCGCAGAAGGAACGCGGAGCGAGTCCAACGCGGTGTTGGCCGCGTGTCGAGTCATACCGATCCGCAACGAGCCAACGCCGTTTGGTGGGGCGAGGTCGAAGTCCATGCGGGCATGATCCCAAACAAGTCTGTCAGCGAGCGACGAAGGGGCCATCCAGTCCCGGCAGGTTACAGAGTGTGAGGGCTCCACAGAAGTTGGACCAGAACCCGTACTCGTGGACAAAGCCAGTGGGACCGGGCGCCTCCCAAACCCATCGACAAGTGACGTCACTACTGCTCGATAAAGCCAGAGGGTCACGTCACCGGGTCCTGCTCCCGGGAGGCTGCGTCGCGCAGTGGTGGGCGACACTGTCGGCGAAGGTGCGGGCCAGGGGTGATAGGGCGTCCCAGCGGCGCACGGCCCACCCTGCAGTAAGGGCAGGGAGGGCGGGGATGGGGACAAGGCGCAGGTCGGAGTGGCCGGGGCCGCGCCACCGGGGGAGCGTGGGAACGATGGCATGGCCCAGCCCCAGTTCGGCCAGGAGGACCGCGGTGTCCCAGTCGGCGACGCTGGTGTCGAAGACGGGGCGTACACCGGATTCCCCGAGCCAGGAGTCGAGCTGCGAGCGGGAGGTGGAGTTCTCGGGGAGCCCGATGAGCCGCGCGTCTTGCAGGTCTGCGGGTTCGATGAAGGGTTTGTCGGCCAGCGGATCGTCGGCGGTCACAGCAAGCACCCAGGGAAGTTCGACAACCGGGCGCTGCTCGATACCGCGGACCGGGGGCCCGAGGGTGATCCAGGCGAGGTCGAGTCCGTCGGTGGCGAGTGCGTCGAAGCAGCTGCGACTGGAGGTCTCAGTCTGGAACTCCAGGCTGGCCTGGGGGAAGCGCTGACGGAAGTCGACGATCGCCGCCGACATGAAGTGCCGGACGGTGGTGGCTCCTGTGGTGATCCGCACCGCACCGTTGTCTCCTCGTGCGAGTTCGTCGAGGCGACGCAAGGCGTGGTCGATGCTGCCGAGCCCATTGATGACCGCGGAGTGCAGGACGTGCCCAGCCTGAGTCGGTATGACCCCACGCGGTTGCCGCTCGAGCAGACTGAGTCCCAGTTCCCGCTCGAGCCTTTTCACATGCTGGCTGACCGCCGACTGTGTGCACATCAGGTCGCGGGCAGCGGCACTCAGTGAGCCGGCCTGGCACACGGCGGCAAAGACGCGAAGATCATCAAGAGTCACAGCCACCCAAGGTATCGCTTGGGTATAGACAAGCAAATACGAGGATTGACTTGGATTTAAGCGGTGCTTGATCATCAGTGCAGGGCCACGGGCGGTAACCCGCCCTGACTTCGCAACGATCCGGACGTGAGGCGAAGGCACGGCGGGCGCCGACCCGCCACGCGCCGAAAGGAACCACCGCCATGTCCACCCCGCCCGCCGCCACAGCTCGGGCCACCGACCTGCTGCGCCGGCTCGGCGCCGCGAACATCGAGCACCCCGGCGGCACCCTCCTCGCCCATCTGCAACGGGTCCAGCAGCAGCTCGCCGCCTGGGGCGCCCGCCCCGCCCTGCAACTCGCGGGCCTGTGCCACGCCTTCTACAGCACCGACGGATTCGCCACCGCACTGCTCCCCCTCGACCGCCGCGGAGAGCTGGCCACGGTGATCGGCGCCGAAGCCGAAGCACTGGTGTACTTCTACGCCAGTTGCGACCGGATCGCCTCCTACCCGACGTTGGGCGATTCCGACCCCGCGTTCCGCGATCGGTTCACCGGCCGAACCCTCGCCCCGGACCTCGGGCTGCGGCAGGACTTCACCGAGCTGTCCGCCGCCAACGAACTCGACATCGCCCGAGTCGACCCCGCGTTCCGCGAGCGCTGGGGGCCTGACCTCCTCGTCCTCTTCACCCGCCTCCGATTGCTGCTGAGTCCGCCCGCCTGGAAGGACTGCCACACAGTGCTCACCACCCCATCCTCCACCGCCGTCGACACCGCGCGCCGATCCACCGTGACGGTCCTGGGCCCCGGAGGCGTCGGCGGCCTGCTCGCCGCGCTGCTGTCTCGCGCCGGCCACCGGGTCGTCTGCCTGTCCGGCGAGACAACCGCGCAGGCACTCCGCCAGAACGGCCTGCGCGTGCGCAGCCGGCAATTCGGCGACTTCACCGCCAAGGTGGAGGCGGACACCATGCTGCACGAACCGGTCGACCTGTGTCTGGTGACCGTCAAGCACATTGCCCTGGGTGCAGCGTTGGAGCGGGTCCCGCCCGCCATGCTTGAAAACGGCCTCGTGGTGCCCCTGCTCAATGGCCTTGAGCATCCCGAAGCTCTGCGCCGACGTTACGGTGTCAACCGGGTTGCGCCCGGGGTCATCCGGGTCGAGTCGACCCGCGTCTCACCGGGCATCATCGAACACGGCAGCCCCTTCACCGAGATCGATCTGACCGGACCGGCACAACGGCTGGAGGACCTGGCTGCCATGTTGCAAGCCGCCGGGGTAAAGGCTCGGGTGGCCGAGGACGAGACCGCCCTGCTCTGGGCCAAACTGGCCTTCCTCGCGCCCTTCGCACTGCTCACGACGCGATACGAACTCACCATGGGCGGCGTCAGGACCGAGCGTCGGCAGGAACTGGTAGCGCTCGTCGAGGAGGCCGCCGCTGTCAGTCGGGCCTGCGGCGCCCCCGCCGACCCCGCGAAGGCTCTGGCGCTGTACGACGCCTTCCCGGCCGGAGCGAAGTCCTCGATGCAACGCGACGCGGAGGCGGGGCGTCAGCTGGAACTGGATGCCATCGGCGGGGCACTGCTGCGGGCTGCTCGTCGACACAACGTCGCCGTACCCATCGTCACTCGGTTGGTGACCGAGCTGGCCACCGATTGAGCAGGGCAGGAGAGCCCTCTGACTTGCCGAAGCACCCCGGGCGCCGGCGCCAGCACTCGACTGAAAGCCGGCGCGCTGAACGACAGTTGCCCGACTTCACCGGACTTCCTGCCATGTCCGCAATGGTGTGGCGAGCACCCCAGGATCACGGAGACGAGATGCGATACACGGATATGCCTGGCGCTCAATGTGAGACCTTCGTTGCTGCGGCTACATCGGCCGTATGGGAGATCGCGATCGACATTCAAGTCCCAGCCCGTTGGAGTCGTGAACTGCACCGCACGGAATGGCTCGATGACGCGACGGCTCCCGCGCTGGGGGCTCGCTTCGCAGGCCACAACCAGCATCCCGTGATCGGTGCCTGGCGCACGGTTTCCCAGATCACCGAACTCGACCCAGAGCGGGCTTTCGCGTGGCGCGTCCTCGATGCGGACGGCCGCTTCGGGAAGGCAACGCTGAGCCTTGCGGAGCCAATGGCAACATGGCGCTTCACGCTCACGCCTGAGGCAGGAGGCACCTTGCTTCGGCAAACTGTGCGACTCGGCCCCGGACGCTCAGGGCTGAGCGCTGCCATCGACCGGATGCCTGACAAGGAAGAGTATCTCGTGGCCCTCCGTCTCGGTGAGCTGCGCGAAGCCATGCACGCCACGCTGGACGGAATTAAGGCGGCGGCAGAGCAGCGGCAGCGGAGCGACTGAGCTCGGCCCTCTTCCCGTCCCGAGGTGGCTGGCTCTTGGCCCTCGACGAGGAGAGCGTGTCCGAATGCATGACGCTCCCGAGTTCTGGTCTCCCCGGATCGCGCCCGCCGCCGAGATGCCCCAGGAACGAGGCGTAGTGGCCGCGCCATTCGGTCATGCCGCCCTTGACGTGCACGTAGAACGCGAGCGCTGCGCTGCCGTGGTCACCGGCGTGTCACTTCGTAGCATCGCCGGTCACGGATCGGAGCCCAAATGACGTTGACGCTTCGGCGGGCGAGGGCGAGCACGGCTTGGGCGTGCTTCTTCCCTTCGGCGCAAATTCCGCGAGTTCGGGTCATAGCGGACGCTGACCAGCGCCGAGGTGTAGAAGACGCGTTGAAGTCTTCGGTGGTAGACGACCGGCCGGTGGAGGTTGCCGCTGACCTTGCCGGAGTCGCGGGGAGCGGGAGTGACGCCGGCGAAGGCCGCCAAGGCATCTGGGGAATCGAAGTCGTCCAGGCTGCCGCCGACAGCGGCGATGAACTCGGCACCGAGAACGGTGCCGACGCCCGGGACGCTCAGGACGATGTCGGCGAGCTCGTGCTCGCGAAACCGGCCCTCGATGAGCTTGTCCATCTCGCGGATCTGCTCGTTGAGGGCCATCACCTCCTCCGTCAGGGTGTGGACCAGCTTGGCGACGGTCTTCTCCCCGGGGACTGCGGGTGTGCTGGCGCTCGGCGGCCTCGGCGGCCGTCTCGGCCAGAGCTCTGGCATTGCGGACCTTGCGGTTGGCCAGCCCCTTCGTCAGCCGTGTGGCGGGCGTGCTTGCGGGCGCCGCGCCGGTAGCGGTTGACGGAGTCGGCGGTGACGCCGATCTCTTCGGCGACGGCCTTCGCGCTGCCCAACTGCCGGATCAAGGTAGCCGATCTGGCCATTTGAGGGTCTTGGGGGGCTGGCGGGTGAATCTCTCCCGGTCGGCTCGCTCGATGGCGTCCTCGATCTCTGCCACAGCTCAGCCCTTCTCGACGGTCGGGTCCTGGTCGCGCGTGTCGGCCGGCGGACCAGGTCCTGTGCGGCGGGCCGGTGTCAGGCACTTGCCTACTCTCCTTCGTGGTGGAGGGCGTCGCCGGTTTTGATGTGGCGGGCGGGGTTGTGGCCTTGTTCCATGAGGTCGACGGCCCAGAGCATGGTCTGGGCGCCTTCGAGTTTGGCCAGGCCGGGTGTGGGGCCGAGGCGGAAGGCGCCGGGTTGGGGCTTGCCGGAGGTGGCGTAGGGGAGGAAGGTGAGGGGGTTGTCGCCGGGGGAGGGGTAGACGACGCAGTCGGAGAGTACGGCGAGTGGGTACAGGCCGGTCATGGTGGCCATGTTGCGCAGAGCCAGACATCCGCTACATCTGGCAGCCAGCAGAAGCGGCACCGGGCGAGACGGGTGGCCAGGCCCCGGGGAGCGGCCCGCCGCCCGCCGGGCCCAACAACTAGGCCACGGCGGCCGGCACCAGACCGGACACGCTGACAGGGCGGTCACCCGAACTCGGGGGTGACCGCCTTTGTCGTCGAACCGTGGTGCGCCGCGGCCGGGACCGTCCCCCGGCCCGGAGGCTCGGAACCCGACTCCGCCGGTACGTATGCAGACCCGTCTACCGTGGCGCACATGAAAGCTCTGATCATCGGTGGCAGCGGCTTCCTGGGGGCCGAGCTGGTCCGGCAGGCGAGAGCCGCCGGGCACGCCACAGCCGCGACGTACCACGCGACCAAGCCCGACGACCCCTCCGAGGTCGCCTGGCGCCCCCTTGATCTGCGGGACGCCGCACGCCTGGACGCCGTCATGGCCGAGTTATGCCCCCACTTCGTCGTCAACGCATCGAGCGTCAAAGGCGACTGGGCGGTGACGGCGGAGAGCCCTGTGCGGGTCGCGATGGCCGCGGCGAAGTACGGAAGCCGTCTGGTCCAGGTATCCAGCGATGCGGTGTTCTCCGGCGCCCGCGCCCACTACGACGAGACCTGTCTCCCTGACCCGGTCACGCCGTACGGAGCAGCGAAAGCCGCGGCGGAGACCGGAGTTCGCGTCGTGTACCCAAAAGCAGTGGTCGCCCGCACCTCATTGATCATCGGCCACGGGCGTTCGGTACATGAGCGCGCCGTGCACGACCTCGCCGTCGGCACCCGCGACGGCGTCCTGTTCAAAGACGACATCCGCTGCCCGGTCCACGTCACCGACCTGGCCGCCGCCCTGCTGGAGCTGGCGACGTGCGACACTTCCGGGATTCACCACCTCGCCGGGGCCGACGCTCTGAGCCGGCACGAGCTCGGCACCCTGATCGCCAGGCGCGACGGCCTGGACGCCTCCCGGCTGCCGGAGGGCCTACGGGCCCACAGCACTCTGCCCGGCGCCCTCGACGTACGCCTCGACAGCCGGGCGACCCAGCGGAACCTGCGTACCACACTGCGCGGTGCTCGCGAGTTCTGCACGGCACCCCGGCTGCCTAGCTCGCCGGCCTTATGAGCCGCCAGGAGAACGGCTTGGGGCTGTCGTCGACGGACTCCAGCCGGTCCAATTCATCGGGCGCGTCTTGTCCATGCGGGCAAGCTCAGCCCATCGTGCGGGCGGACGACTCAACGCCCCGACGTCGTCGGGTGCCGGGCCGGGGTCGTCGCTGCCGCCGAGTATCGAGCGCTACTTCGAGTCGCAGTGTGTAGGGAGAACGGGGGCAGAGCGGCGAGGTTACGGATCTGCACCGACGTCACCCGGACGGCCGGCGTGCTCTTCGGCGGGCACTTCGTAGCTCCACTGGCTCAGCCGCCCCCGGCGCGGCAGCGGCTGGTCGTATTCCCCCGGTGGACAATGCGGGGCCACCACCACTGGGTGCTGGCCGACGCGCAGGGGAAGGAGCCAGTGACCACGTCGACCAGGGTGACGTGACCGTTGATCGCCGACGAGACGGCGTCCTCCGGGAGCCTCAGGCCGAAGGTGGCTGCCAACTCGAGCGTCTCGCGGTGGGCGCGGCCTGCCGCATGGATGTACAGGCGGCCCTTCTGCGCGCTCGTGTACGTCGACCAGCCCGGCGTAAGCAGGAAGCCGGACGCCGATCCCTTCCACCGCGGCTTCACCGAAGACGAGATCCAGGCTCTGATTTCGGATGGGCATTCCGCCTGACGTACTCGCTGAGCCGGAGCCAGAAGGCGGTTGTACAGCGCGGCTCTGGCTGGAGTCCGTCGACGACAGCCCCAAGCACAGGTGTACGAACCAGAGGGTGCGGATCGATGGGAACTGGACTGTCGGTGGTCACTGCCAGGATGGCTCGCATGACGATCAACGAAGTGACGCGTCACAACGTGACGGAACAGCGCATCGAGCAGGCCCTCGACGACATGGCCGGCCGGACCTTCAACCGGTGGCACGACATGGTCTGGAACCCGATCCCGCTGCGGCGCGGGCTCAGGGAACTCGGCGAGGAGCTGGCCGACCACCTCGGCGCACGCACCGTGTCCGACCCCGCCCTGCACACGCCCGACTCGCGCACCGCCCTGCTCACGGCCGCCGAATGCGCGTTGGGCGTGCTGAGCCTGGCTTGCTTCCCCGACGGCGACTTCGAGATCCCCCTCCCACTGGCGACGAGGACCCTCAGCAACCAGGACCTGCACTACGAGGAGACGTACGAGCCCGCCCACCCGCCGACCACGGCGCGGACGTGGACCGACGCGTTCCAGTGGTCCGTCATCAGCGGACTGATAGGACACAAAGACCGGTTCATCGGCCCCATGCTGCTCCGGGACTACGCACCCGCCATCCGGGAGGGCGTTCCCTACTCGGAGCGCGAATCGGTCTCCGCACCCGCCGACCTCGCCGAGATGGACGCCCTGTGCGGCTACCTCGACGTCCCCGAGGACGCCCACCCGTCCCCGGCGCCGCTGGCCAAGCCGGACGCAGCCCACCGCACGCGTACGGCACAGCAGCTCGACGCGGCCGGCACGCTCACGCCCGACCAGCGACTCCTGCGCGTCCTGCTCGACGACGATCAAGCCGCCTTCGAGCGAGCCCTCCACGACCGGCTCGTCGCGCACCGCGAGAGCGTCGGCGCCGAGCCGGCCGCCAAGAGCCTGCTGCCGGTGGCAGCCGTCACGCTGGCCGCCCTCGCCCACACCGCACACGGCTGGCAGCTCCACGTCCACTCCGCCTACCTGCCCGAGGCACTGGTGAACGCCCCAGCGCAGTGAACCACGCTGAGCACGCCGGATGAGCGGCCGTGCCCGGCACGAGGGGCGTGCACGGGTGGAGCATGTGATCGGCCGGATGAAGAACCACAAGATCCTGCGCGACTGCCGGCAGCGCGGCGACGGCCTCCACCACGCGATCCAGGCCGGCGCACACATGCACAACCTCGCCCTCGCATCATGACCAGAAGACCGCGATCACGGCTCTGACCTGCCCAAGCAAGGCCTTGTGCAACACCCTTCTAGCTCCCGCCCATGTCTCGGGCGCGGCCTCCGGGATACAACGGCGTGGCAAAGCACGGAGGCGGGCGTTCCGGCTCCCCTCCGAGGAAGTCGGAACCCCGCCGTCAGCTGGGCGTCAGCAGATGTTGAGACCCGGGATGGGCTCGTAGTTGTTGCCGCCCGAGACCTTGTTGGCCGGGAACCAGCCCCAGCCTCCGTCGTCGTAGGCCTCATCGCCTTGGGTGAAGAGCCACCAGTTGTTACGGGCGTTGCCGACCGGCACGTTTTCGCCCGCCTGTGTCTGGCAGACGAACCAGTTGTCACCGGCGTACAGGTAGCCGGTGAGCCGGTTGCCCTGTCCGACGGTGTTCCCCTGGTAGTTGTGGCAGTAGCGGGTGCTGTACGTCTGGCCGCCGGGTCCGGTCTTCTGGCCCGCGTTCCCCCAGCAGCCGCTCGCCGCCGACGCGCTCGTCGGCGTCAGGGCGACCGCGCTGGCCGCCAGCACCGCTGCGGCGCCGAGCGAGGCAAGCATGCGCTTCATCGTGTGTCCTTCCGGTACTGCCACCCCCGTTGGTGGACCCGGCCATCGTGGCACCAAGCCACTGGGACCAGCCATGCTTTTCGACGCTGACCGAAGCAAAAGACAACGAAGCACTCGATGTGCTAACGAGCTGGTGCACGGTAGGCGGTGACGCGTCGGGATCCTGATCGTCGATCATGGTTGTGTGGTGGGGAACGCGTCTCGTGCAGCGATCGTCAGTGACCGGAGGATCACGGGCCTGTCGGCTGACGTGATCGCTGAACTCGTCGCTGAGGTGGGACCGTTGTGGCACGAGCGACACCACGCCAAGCTCGCCTCCAGGCCGCGGAAGCGGGCTGTGGGCGCGGGTGCGAAGCACCGGCTGGTGTTCGTCGACCGGCTCCTGGCCACGCTCGTGCATCTGCGCCATGCCGTCACTCATGACGTGCTGGCCTGCTGGTTCGGTGTGGACCGCTCCACCATCACCCGTGCCATCGGCGAGGTGCGGCCACTACTCGCCGAGCGAGGGTGCACCATCAGCCCGGATGTACGGCTGCGGACATTGGCCGAGGTCGTCGACCACCTCGGAACCAGCGGGCAGACCGGCATCATCGACGGCACCGAGATCCGCGTCAGGCGCCCGGCCGCAGGGCGCAAGGACCGGGACAAGTTCATCTCCGGCAAGAGCAAGCAGAACGCGGTCAAGACCATGGTCGTCACGGACGGCGACGGACGCGTCCTCTACTGCAGTCCGGCTCAGCACGGCAGCTGCGCAGACATCAGCCACGCCCGCCAATTAGGACTGGTCAAGCTCCTGGACGGCGGGCCCGCACTGGAGATCCTCGCAGATGCCGGCTACCAGGGCCTGGGCGCCCAGACCGGCGGGCGCGTGGTGACGCCACCGCACCGCAAGTTCAAGAAGAACGCCCCGGACTGGTACGAGGAGATGCACGAACGCCAGCGCAAGGCGCACTCCTCACGCCGCATTCGCGTCGAGCACGGCATCGCCCACCTGAAGAACTGGCGGGCACTGGCCCGCCACCTCGGCCGCCGCGAACACATCAGTGACACGGTCCAAGCCATTGCCGGCCTACTGTCCCACCAGCAAACTGCGGACCTGACCTCCGCACGGCAGATGTGAACACTGAGTCCCGCCGCAGTCCTCGACGCCTCACCGCCTACCGTGCACGAGCTCGTTAGAGGGAGCGAGTCTGGACCAACAACCACCTGGTCCTGACGTCGGCCTTCGGCTCGGGTGGCATGTGTATGTGAACTGGACTCTTCGGTCCGGCTTCTTTCCCGGTGACTGGAAGTGCACGGTGACGACCGTGATCGAAGCTGGTGAAGGGATGACGGCTATACCTGCGGGAATTCACGGGCCAGGGGTAGGTCGACCACGATTGCTCCGGGCAAGCACCGCTCGCCAGGTCGGCCGACGGTTTGCTGCTCAGCGCGTGCACGGGCCGTAACCGCAGCCCTCACCCTGTACTGAAGCCGGGCAGCATCGAGGACGCCGTCAACCGCATCAAGAAGATCAAGCGACAGCTCTACGGCCGAGTCGGATTCGAACCACTCCGCAAGATGATCCTGCTCCAGTAACGCTCCGAGACGCCCTCCAAGAAGGCGCCCAACCGTGGCAGTATGGCCTCATGTTGATCCGAAAGGGCGATGCCGCGTAGGCGCCCCAAGGCCGTCCGTGCAGAGCGGTGGCGGCCACGATGGCAGTATCCGGTTCTGAGGGTCCGCGGTGTCTCCGCGCGGACTCGTGCAGCGATCCGCCGGGTCGAAGACCAGGAGATGTGGCCCAACGCGATCGCGAATGCGCTCTCTCGCTTCGAGTGGGCCTTCAAGCAACATGGCCGCTACCTGAACGCCTCCGAGGCCTGTTCGCCTGGGATAGAGGTGGAAGACGCTCGTGACGATCTGGAGCGGGCGATGCTGCACCTTCCTCCCGGAGCCAAACGGGATTTGGGTCGACTGATCACACGCATCGATGAGGAATTCGAACACCGCACCCTGCCGGAACCCAACTCCATCGAATGGGCAATGGACGGCTGGTGGTGGACCAGGCTACGTGAACGCTGACGGACCCGGCTTCGTCTCCCTTCCCTGTAATCGAACAACACCGATACCCTCCGCGACAGCTCCCCACGATCTGTGCCAGAACGAGCGGCCACAGCGTGCTCTCCGCCCTGCTGTTTTTCGCAGCACGGGCATCAAACGGTGCGGCGTGGTGCGTGGTCGAAGAACCGGTTGTCGGTGTCGATGCGGATTTCCCGTACGCCCGGGTAGGGGGTGGCGGCGATGACCTGGCAGGCGTAGCCGTCGGGGGAGGCGTCGTCGGCGATGTCGATGAGTGTGTCGATCAGTCGCATCCCGCTGGCGTGGTCCAGGCCCTGGGCTCCGAGGCCGGTCAGCGGCGAATCGATGATCAGGAGCGGGGGCACGCGGACGCCGAGGTCGCGCAGGGCCAGGAGCAGCGCGACGTTGGTGGCCACCTTGGGGGTGCCGGCGACCGAGCTCTCGGCGAATCTCTTGTCGGCGCTGTGCCGCTGCTTTACGCGGGTGGTGAAGTCACCTGGGTCGATGGAAGCGGTCTCGACGTCGGGATTGATCTGCTGCAGCCGGCAGAGGCCCGGACCACCCATGAGCGGCGCAGGCTGCCCGGGTGCGGCTGGGTGGACCTCCAAGCCGCCGTCGGCATTGAACACCGGGCGACAGCCTGGATAAGCACGCCTTGCCGTGGCCAGGTCCGTCTCGTCGAAGTCACCAACAAAGATGAGGCGGAACAAGCACGACGCCGACGAACGCCTCCGCGAGGTCGTGGACAGGGCGAACGTTGCCTGAGGTTAGGAACCGTCGGGGGCGTCGAGGGTGTGTTCTTTGAGGAAAGCGCCCGCATGGGCTGCTGCTTCTTCCGCGGTCGGGTGGCGTGTCCCATCGGTGACCGCAGCGGATGCTCCATCGGCGCCCACGCCTGTCCAACTCCAGTCACCGGAAGGCACCTGCACCAGTTCGGCAGTCCCCCCGAAAAGCGCAAGCGTGTTCCTTCTTGCTGTCGCGGGCGCTGAGCGGCTGACGGCGTCGGGCCATTTCTTACGGGCGCCCTGTCGGGTGATGCCCCAGACAGCCCCCATCTGCTCGTAACTGGCGCCGTAGGAGCCAGCGGTTGCTGCCGCGCGCGCGGTCAGCCGCCTGACCTGAGCATCCATCACCTTCCAGGCGGCCAGGACGGACAGTGTCACTTCGATGGGATCCGCTTCCCACGTACGGTCTGCGGGCCGCCCGGTCTGTCGGGAGCGAATCGCCGAGGCCAGCGGATTCAAGGCGTCGTACAGCGCCTTGTCGAGCTCTGTCTGCTCTTCCGGGGTGATCTCAAAGGCCATCATGAGACAACTGTAGTTCCCAAATCGGTGCATGGAAACAAAAGTTTACGCACTGTCTTGCTTGCGGGCCGGCTGCATCGGCGAGACAGGCCCTTCAGTGCTGCGCCAGGCGTCGCTCCCCCTGGCGACGACTTGGCGGAGGCGTCCGTCGGCGCCGTGCTGTCTCGCCAGACGAGGTAGCGGCGGAGCTTGCTGCCCTGTTCCTGATGGTGGACCAGATCAGCACCATTGAGGGCGAACGTTGCTTGATAACTACCGACTTCCGCAACGGCGCCAAGGACGTCTTGCGCCGGCAGATTGACGCCCCTCCGAGCCGCATCGACATGCACGACCTCCCGCCCCGCACATATGTCAACGCGCTGGTGCAGGGCGTGCTCGTTCGTCTCTGTGTTGCCACGGAGCCACAAGGCTCGTGAAGATCGGGTAGACGTCCTCGAGACGTCCACCGCAGCTGGCCAGCCGAAGCCGGACGAGAGTGTCAGTGGCCTCGGCATGTCATGCTCAGGAGCAGGCTCTGAGTCACGTCTTCAGCCGGCGGAATTGTCGCGAAGCGTCGATCGCCCGCCGGACGGCTGGATCACTTCCTGCCTTGTGGCGGCTGGCGCCCGGGGCCTGGTTTGACCTCCCTGCCCCGGTCGCGACGGACTCCAAGGAGATCCGTGGCCACCACCGTAGAGAGCGCTGCCACGGACGCGCTAGGCCAGTCCAGTCTCCGGGACGGTGCGGAGCAGTCGTTCAGCAGAGGCAGGGCGGGTTGTCGGGAGCCTCTGCTGCGTGAGGCAACCAGCCGCGGGGCCGCCGTCGCTCACGCTGTGATGCGGTCCCCCAGAGGCATGGTGCGCCGACGCTGCCGGCGAGGGTGCCCAGCAGGATCCGGAGCGCGGTTTCGGGTAGGAACGGTTGGAGGCGGGCGCCGAGGTAGCCGGGAGTTCTCGACTTCGGTGGTCGTGTCAGCGAGCCACCGACGAAGATCGCGCCGCCGAAGACGAGCAGCTTGAGCTCGGCGCGGGCCGTGTAGAGGGCAGCGGTGTATCCAGCGGGACCAGATCCGATGACGACGACCTCGCGTATGCCGGTGTCCGTCACGGACGTCATGGCTCCTGCTTCGCGTCCATCTCGGCGATTAGGGCCTCGATGCGGGTCTTGATCTCGTCGCGGAACGGGCGGACGGACTCGACGCCCCTTGCTGGCTGGGTCTTCGAGGGCCCAGTCGAAGTACTTCTTGCCGGGGAAGATCGGGCAGGCGTCGCCTCGGTTCGGAGACCGGCAGGACGGAGTAGTCCGAGCACCGGCCTGCAGGGAACGGCCCCCGATGCCGGAGGCCGTCGAGTCCGCGCACAGGGGGGAGTCCCGAGCAAGGGAATCACGTCCTGGGGCGGAGCCGGCCGGGCACCTCCGGCACAGCACATGGTGGGGTGGGCGGCTAGGCAGGTGGCAAGGCGCGTTGGGAGGCACGGAAGGCCAGGGGGGTGCGGCCGGTGTGGCGTTGGAAGAACTTGCTGAAGTGGGTGGCGCTGGTGAAGCCGAGGTGGGCTGCGATGGCGGAGGCGGGTTCGGTGCCGTGGGCGAGGAGCCGCTTGGCCTCCAGGGCGAGGCGTTGGTCGAGGTAGTCCTTGGCGCTGAGGCCGGCCGCGGTCTGGGTGGCGCGGGTGAGGGTGCGGGTGGAGTAGCCGAGTTCGCGGGCGTAGTCGTCGATGCGGTGGGTGCGGGAGAAGCCTCGCTCGACAGCGTCACGAAAGCGCAGGAAGGGCTCCGGGGCGGATTCCGCGGCCTGGCCGTGCTGCTGCAGGTGGGCGAGGCGCAGGAGTACGACGTCGAGCAGGCGGTGCAGAAGGGCGGTGTGCACCGGCAGCGGATGGCGGTCTGCCTGGGAGAACTCCGCGGCCAGTTGCTCGGCCGCGGCTGCCAGTACGGGGGCCTCCGAATGATCGGGGCTGTACAGGGGCATCGGGGCGGTGCTGGTGCCGAGTCCGGCCAGTTCTGCGGTCTCGGGGGCGACGAAGTCCTCCTGGAAGAGGATGAAGATGGCCTCGGCCTGGTCGGGGTTCTGCCACTGGTGCACCTGACCGGGCCGGATCCACAGCCAGGAGCCGGGCGGTAGTACGTACCCGGTGAAGTCGACGCGGTGGCGCAGGGTGCCGGCGGTGACCTGGATCAGGGCGTGGAAGTCCTGCCGGTGCGGGGTGGCGATGTGCCAGGGCCAGTCACGGGTGCGGTCGCGGAAGTCGGCCAGGGTCATGACCTCCAGGCCCGCCGGGGTTCCGGCCGGAGGCTGGAAAACCACCTTCGGCAGTCCCCTCTCCCGCCGATCGGGCGTCTGCCGTACTTGTCGCCTGTGGACCATCACGAGACCGCAGCGTACCTCGCAGGACCTCCGGATCCGTCCCAGGATTGAGTTGTTCCCAGCGGTGGTCAGCGCCCTGGGCAGGAAGGCCGGCCGTGTCCGTTGCGGCCGATGATCGGTCGCGAAACGGCCATCAACGATCCGCCCCTTTCCGCGTCCCTTCACCGCTCATCCGCACTTCGACAGGAGCACAGCCATGCACGGCACCCTCACGGTCATCGACAAGGGCCCGGTCCGCATCCACAGCTACGGCGCGGCCGAGGACGGCCTGGACGTCAACACCCAGCTGATCGAGACGCCGTCGCGGATCATCGCCGTCGACGCGCAGTTCGTGCTGGCCTACGCCGACGAGGTCGTCGCCTACGCCAAGAGCCTGGGCAAGCCGCTCGACCGCCTCGTCGTCAGCCATGCGCATCCGGACCACTACCAGGGCGCGGCCCGCTTTGGGGTCCCCGTGCACGCGCTGAAGGAGACCATCGCGGAGATCGTCGCCGTGGGTCCCAAGACCGACCTGCCCACCGGCACCCCGATTCCGCTCGCCGACATGACTCCGACCGTGGAGATCACTCCGGGCACCGAGGTCATCGACGGCATCCCGTTCGTGTTCGAGAAGGTCACCGGCGGCGAGATCCACACCACCCTCGTGATCAAGCTGCCCGAACAGGGCGTACTGGTCGCCCAGGACGTCGTCTACAACCGAACCCACCTGTGGTTCCTGGACAAGGACTTCGACGGCTGGCAGGCCAACATCGACCGCTTCGCCGCCGAGACCGAGTACGACACCGTCCTCCCCGGCCACGGCGAGCCCACCACCCCGGCCATCTGGGCCGAGCTCACCGACTACGTCAACGCCGGCCGCGAGCTGCTCGGCGACGACGGCGACGCCTACAAGAAGGCCATCACCGCGCGCTACCCCGCCTACAAGGGCGCGGCCCTCATCGACGTCGCCAACGCCTACATGTTCGGCCCCGAGAACTGAGTCTGCTCCGAGTCCTACGGATCGCGCCGCACGCGACGCCGAACCGGTCGCACACCCGCATTCCGACAGATTCGCTGCACGCCCCGAGGAGATCCGTGATGCCCGACCGCCGCAAAGTTCTGTTCGTGACCGACCTCGCCTACGAAGCCCGCGGGCGGCGCTACTGCGACGAGGACATCTTCCTGACCTCCCGGCTGCGGGACGCCTTCGACATCGCCCTGTGCCACCCGCTGGATGCCGCCTCACTCATGGACGCCTTCGACGGGGTCGTGGTCCGGAACAGCGGACCTGTACTGCACTACCAGAAGGAGTACGACGCGTTCCGGGAACAGGCCACAGCCCGCGGCACCCGGATCTACAACCCGCTGTCGGGCCGGGGTGACATGGCCGGTAAGCAGTACCTGCTGGACCTGACCGCCGCCGGATACCCGGTCATCCCCACCATCGACCGGCCAGAGGACCTGCACCTGCTGCCCGAGGCCGGCCAGTACGCGGTCAAGCCGAAGGCCGGCGCGGACTCCATCGGCCTGACCTTCCTGCCCCGGAAGCAACTGGACGACCTCGCCTATGGCGACATCCTCGTCCAGCCGCGCGTCGACCTCCGCTACGAGGCGTCCTTCTACTACGTCGACGACGCCTTCCAGTACGCCCTCCACGCCCCCGACCCCGAGCGGCGCTGGGTCCTCGAACCCTACGAGCCCACCGACGCGGACCTCGGCTTCGCCCGGCGCTTCATCGACTGGAACACCCTCGACCACGGCATCCAGCGCGTGGATGCCTGCCGCACCCAGGACGGCGAACTGCTTCTCGTCGAACTGGAGGACCTCAACCCCTACTTGTCCCTGGACCTGGTCCCCGAACGGACCCGTGACTCCTTTGTGGAGAGCATGACGGCTTCCCTCCACCGGTTCCTGGACACGCCTCCCCGCCCCTGAGACGGCATACGGGCTCCCCTCGTAGTAGCCACAGCCCGTGACAGGCGATGGCGGGTGCTCCGCGCCGCACCAAGCCGACGAGCGCGCCGTCGGCGAGGTCCTGACGGACGAGGGCAAGCGGGCCCTGCATGAGTCGGCCGCGCCACCTGAACTCCAGTGCACACGGGCTCGGCCGGCCGACGCGCTTCGGCGGCGTCGGTAGCCGACGGATGGATTCCGCGTTCGGTCGATCCGTTGCGGCTCAGCCGCGTGGCCCCCGAGCCGTGCAGGAGGGTGTCGATGACGAGCGTGGCCAGTGCGTCCGGGTCCTGTGCGGCAGGGTCCTGCTCCGCGCCCGGCCTGTTGATGGCTTCGCTCAGGAGGGCGTAGTACACCTGCCGCGTCCACTCCAGGTCGGCGTCCGGGGCGAGCAGCCCCTCGCGCTGAGCCCGATTCATGAGAGAGACGGTGTGGGCGTTGATCTCGTCCCAGAGGGCGGCCGCAGTGGGGGTGTGAGCCGTGGCGTGACTGCCTCGGCGAAGGTCGTGTCCGTTCTCGCACGTCACGACCTGGTCGGCTCCATGGGCCGGGTCGGTGCGGCCGGCGACAAGGCGGCCATGAAGAGCTTCTTCGCACTGCTGCAGAAGAACGTCCTCGACCGCCGTGCCTGGGCCACCCGCCAGGAGCTGCGGATCGCGATCGTCACCTGGATCGAGCGCACCTACCATCGACGCCGGCGTCAGAGACGCTGGCCCGATTGACCCCCGTCGAGTACGAGACCATCATGACCCCAGCCGCAGCCTTGGCTGCATAGACCCCGCTGTCACCCGATCATGCAGCAGTCCCGGGTGCGAAGTCCCTGCCCGTCGAGGAAGCTAAGCCATCGGTTCGCCTCCACCGCCGATTCAGCCGCGCGGTGCAGACGGCGACAGCGCACCCTCCAGCACCCGGGTCAGCCCGAAGGCCAACGGCAGGGACACACACTTCGCCATCGCGCTTTCCCGCTCCTCCCTCGTCACGTCAAGCAGTTGCTCCCCCCGGTCACTGGGTGCCGCCGTCCGGCCCGCGCGACTCCAGAGCGACGGAGAGCACCATCCGGTCCCGGTCGGCCGCCCCCGTCGGATGCCTGTCCGCCAGCTCTTTGGCGAGCGCCGGATCCGCGCATCGTCCCGGGCGCGCACGGTCGAGGAGACCTCAGCCCAGGCCGCGCGCCAGCCCGCGTTGCGCAGTGTGCCGCGGATGAAGGTATCCAGATGCCAGCCTCCGGGAATCCCGTACTGGGGGACGAATGGCATGCTGTCGCGGTTGGGATAGATCTCGAACTCCTCTGCGGCCAGGGCCAGCTGCCGAGTGGCCTCCCATGGATGCTGCGCGGTGCGCTCGCGGCCTCCCTCCACGAAACGGGCCGTAAGCCGAGCGCGGCCAGCACGCCGTACGGTGCCCAGCTGAAGCGGTAGCGGGAGTGGCTTGGCACGACGGGATCGCCGCCGCAGAACGCGGTGAAATGGGAACCCGCCGCGGTGTACGACAAAACACTTACGAGAGATTCGTATAGAATTGATGAGCCCATCGACGGGTGAGTGGAATGTGCTGTTCCCCATCGGTGGTGTGCTGATGAAGAAGGAAGGTCCGGCTCCCCCAGATGGGCGCGTCGTTCATGACTTGCCGACCCGAGCTTCGGCCGGTGAGGATGGCGAGGGCCTTGTTCATGCTACGGGAAATTGCTGCGGGAACTCCTTTCGGTACTACAATTTTGGCGTATGCCATTTTCATGAATGTTGCGTCGCGCTCTTGGCGGGGGGTATAGGCGGCGACCTCGATGGCATGGAAGTTGATTCCGGGGACTTCCAGATGGGCGACGAATACGTTCGGTCCGTAGAAAGTTATGGTGAGGTCGACCTTTGCTTTCTCAGTATTGAACCAGAAACCGGCCACTTGGAAGTGCGTCGTAACCATGTGGCCTTCGATCTTGGGAGGGTCGAAGGTCTCGGGTGGAGGCGTGTGGTGGACGAACTGAAAATGGGTGTAGTCATGGGCGTTCTCGATGGCGTCGAGGCTGTGCCCTTGGAGGTTCTTCGTCCAAGCGTGGCCGGCGGAGTAGCCGCTGACGTCACATGCGGGGACGGTCCACGCGGGATCCTCGTCGTTGGAGTGAATCCATACATAGATGAGGCCGCCGCTTTCACTGGTCGGATAAGTGGTGAGTCTGGCCTTGGGGGGACGGGTTCCGACTCCGGTCCGGACGCAACTACCGTCGGGAGCGTAGGCGAAGTGATGGAAGGGGCAGACGATATCGGCGCCGTCGACAAAACCGCCGACGCCGATGTTTGCGCCGAGGTGAGGACAGACGGGGTCGACAGCCCGGGCTTTTCCGTCGGCCGTGCGGTACAGAAGGATTTTTCGGCCAGCGACAACAGTATTCAGTACCTGGCCCCGGCTGAGTTTATTGCTGAGTTCGACGCCGTACCAGGTGTTGGGATATCCGGTGGCGATGTTGTTTTCCGTCATGCTATCTCTACCCCTCCACTATGCCGTTCGCGTAGAGTCGTCTGACCTCTGATTGATTTCCGGAGGACGCGTAATCTGACGGCTCGCCAGATTATGCCAAGGGCCTCTCCGGTTTGGCATTTCCCTCTATGGGTGTCAGATTCTGGAAAACCAGTGTCATGCACTGGCGGCGTGTTCAGGTCTGCATTGAGGACGCCCAGAAGCATTGTTGGCGAGTCCTCAGTAGGCGACTATCTACCGAAGCGCGCCTCTGGGGGCGGGCTGCTTCTGCGGGCTCAGGACGCCTCCGCGGGGAACTGCATCATGTCCATGAGCTGCTGACGGTCGTGCTGAGCGATCCGCGGGAAGGCTCGGCACTCAGCCTGCTGGCGCTGTCTGGCTGGTCGCGCAGTTCCCGTGCCGGTCGGGGCGCTGCCGAGCCGCACCCGGACCGCACCTGCCCTGCAGAGAGTGCCGGGACGTCTCGGCAGGCTGCTGCGGTGAACGGGTAGACCGGCCCGGTCATCCCGCCCGGTCATGAGGCTGCCTTGCCCGAGTCCAGGGGCACCTGTTCGCCGGCGCTCTCTCGCACATTCTGCCCGGGGGCTTGGGGGTAAAACTGCGCGGCCCACCTGCGGTAGTGCATCACCGGCCCGTCACCCTCGGCGAGCCGGGGGCGGGGCAAGTACCTCTTCGTACTCCAGATCGGGACATCGCCTCGCTGCTCGGGATAGGTGAACTGCGACGCGTGGAACGACAGGGCGAGCCGTGCGATCAGCCGAGCAGCAGGACCCCGCAGCGGCCGGGGCACAAACCAGGGCCAGGGGACGCGGACGCTGACCGCAAGCCACAAGTGGATCCGCCATGGGGCAACGGGAGTGGGGTTGCCCCAGAACCGGAAGGTGATACCCAACGGCATCCGGGCCTCAGCCATGATGTCGCCCAACCCGTGCAGGACGATCTTGTAATCCTCTGTCCGCACGGTCCCCACGACGGGGACACGGATCGTCAGGCGCAGAACGGTCCGGCAGGACGGGCCTTCCTCGGTCGGCGGGAAGGGGGCGCTGGCCGCGGCGGCGATGCCGCCGTGAAGGGTGGCGACGTGTCCGGTGTCGAAGACGTTCTCGCCGATCTCCTGTGGATGTCCGGCGAGCTCGGTGACCGAGCAGACCGGGGCTGTGTACCCGTCGTACGGCAGGTCGGGGATCTCCCACGTGGGAGGAGCGCCGTCGCGGTGGTGCCAGACCCAGATCAGGCCCGTCGCCTCCCGCACCGGCAGTACCGTCAGGGAGATTTTCGGTGTCTTGCCCTCGTAGGTGGTTCGCGTGCAGGCGCCGTCGGGACCGTAGGCGAACTTGTGGAAGGGGCAGACGAGGTCCTCGCCCTCCACGGTGCCTCCCCGCCCCAGGTGGGCGCCCAAATGCGGGCAGTAGGGGCGGATTGCGTGCAGGAGGCCGCTGCGGGTGCGGTACAGAACCACGTCCTGCCCGGTCAGCTTCCGGGTGATGACCCCGCCCGTCCTGACGGAGGAGGAGGGGCCCATGCAGAACCAGCCGTCAGGGTAGGGGAGCGGGCTGTCGCCGTCCGTATATGCGGGCGATGCGGGATGGGAGCGGATGTGGTGCGTGCGGATTGTGGACCAGAACATGGCCTTCCTCCCTTGAAGCGGAGCCGTCGGTCACACCTGCAGGTCGTCCCACCACCAGGAGAGTGTGGGATAAGGCAACGGGTCTGCGCGCCTGCTGGCCGGTTCGTCGGCCCAGTCGATGGGGTCCTCGTTGTAGAGGAGTTCGGGGACTTCGGCCCGGCTGGCGTGGTTGTGGTAGCGGGTCACCCGCATACCCCAGTCGGCATTTCCTCGGATGGCGTGCCCGAGATCATCCAGGTATTGGCGCAGTGCGGGGCCGGCTACGGGCTGGATATGGTCACGCAGTTCCAGGAACCGCAACATGATCCGGTCGCGGATCGCGACCGCTTCTCCAACTGCCCGTTCCAGCGGCAGGCTGTGAGCGCGCGCCACGACAGTGGCGAAATTCTGGTCGGCCAGGTTGCGGTGTACATCTTTGGGCAGTGAGTGCCGGTCGTTGTCCATCGCGGCGATCGTTCCGGCCATTTCGGTGAGAGCCTGCACCGCAGCGGAGTCCATCTCCTCCGGTGGCACCTCGACGCCGTTGGCTATCTCCGTCCACCCGATGGTGAGTGCTCCGGCGCACGAGCCAAGCCGCATCCCCAAGTAGCCGTTCAGGTCTGGGGTCTGCCCTGCCGCCCGGTTCCCGATCTGCCACTGCACTCCGAACAGCCAGCGACGATGGTTGTCGATCAGCCTCCGCTGTTGGGTGGCAGTGGACAAGACCCGGGTCCGCCGCCCGATGTCGCAGAGGGCCGCCTTGTACGGGTCGGTGGACAGCGGCGGTGCGGCGACGGCGGACAGTGAGGTCTCCCACACGCGCTGTACTTCCCCGGCGTAGATACCGAAGGCACCTGGGTCGTGGCTCATCGGCCCCTCGTCGCAGAACGCATCGTCGAACGCGAACGCCCAATACACCCACAGCGCGTATACCAGCAGCCCCTCGGCAGTGCTCGCAGGGGCGAAGCGGGCACAGAAGTCGGCAGAGCGGGTGGCGAGGAGCCAGGTGCGTTCCGCTTCGTTCCGGCAGAAGCCGAACGCGTCGATCCACTCGGTGCATAGTTGCTCGACCGCTTTTGCTTCGGGGTGGCGGCCCCCCTCGATGGGGCAGTAGAAAGGCGGGATGGCCAATCTTGCGTCGTCGTACGTCATGGGAGAGCCCTTCCGGTCATGAGGAACGCTCCAAGCGTCGCGAGGTCGGCCGCAGGCACGCCTGCCTCATCGACGGGGGTCAAGGTCTTGTGCCGCCGGTTCCGCATCACCTCCTCCACCGGCTCTCGCCCCGGCGGCAGGGCAGGTCCCGCCCAGGCAGTTGGCCGTCCGTTTCACCGGGCAGGTCGCTGCAGCGAGTGGCGAAGGTGGAGTGGTCATGAGGTCCTCGCGGTGGCGGTATGGGCCAGCTGTCGCAGGGCAGCGGTGGCGGCCAGTGGGTACGGCGCCGCATCCAGCGCGCGCACGGCCTGCGCGCGCCGACCATTGATCATCCGTTCCAACTCGTCCCGTGCACCGCTGGAGATCAGCACCTGGCGGATGCGGTCGGCTCCGGCCCCATCCAGTTCCGGGTTGCCCAGCAGGGTCTGCAGCGTGCTCCGCTGCCCAGGAGTTGCGCGCTGCAGTGCGAGGGCGATCAGGACGGTGTTTTTGCCATCGCGCAGGTCGTCGAGGCAGGGCTTTCCGGTGGTTGACGGATCGCCGAACACGCCGAGGATGTCGTCGCGCAGTTGGAAGGCCTCGCCGAGGGGAAGGGCGTAAGCGCTCAGTGTTTCGTGCATCGCGGGCGGTGCACCGGCGAGGGCGGCTCCGATGTGCAGAGGCCGCTCGATGGTGTACTTGGCCGTCTTATACCGGACGATCTGCCACGCGCGATCCACGTCGCACGTGGGGCGGCCAGCGGCGGTGACGTCCAGGTACTGGCCGTACATCACCTCGGTGCGCATGACATGGAGCAGCGGCAGCACGGCGGCCAGTTGACTGGAGGTGAGTCCTGCGTTGTGCAGGAGCTCATCCGACCAGGCCAAGGCGAGATCACCGATGAGGATGGCCGAGCTGGTACCGAGGCGCTCGGCGGATGGAGCGTTGCGGGAGACATCCTGGTGACGGGCGAGGCGGCGGTGGACAGTAGGGGCACCCCGGCGGCTGTCGCTGTTGTCCATGACGTCGTCGTGAATAAGGGCGAAGGCATGGAACATCTCCAACGACGCGGCGGCTTTCACCACGAACGCGGGGGTGCCGTGGCCTCCGGCGGCCTGCCAGCCGATCACACACAGCAGGGGCCGCAGCCTCTTTCCGCCAGCAGCCAGGAAGTCGCGCAGCGTCCAGGCAACCTCGGCGGGCATCCGCAGGTCCATGGCTGCGCGGGTCTTGCACCGTAAGAAGTCGTCCAGGACCGTGGCGACCCATCTGCGGATGGCGGCCGACTGGGGCGGTTCGGCGATCACGGCGGTGCCGGTCATGTGCCCTCACTCTCCTCCAGGCATCGTGGCGATGCCGGCGCCGCAACGGCAGATCCGGTAGTTGCTCCAGCTCACGGGTCGCCGGTTGACTCCCCCTGCACCTCAGCTCATCTTCCGGCCGGACACCCTCTCGACAGCGGGAGCGTCACCAGCAGCACGCGGAGGCGTAGCGCAGTGCACATGGCCAAGAGGGAACCCATCCCCTCGTCTCCGAGACACAACCGAAGGATCCCCTCGGCATTGCGTGCGCGACAGGCGCGTTGTTGGGGCACACGACGCACTCAACTCCTACGGCTAAGAGCCGAGCCTCAGTTCGTGCTCCGGCGCCCAAGTCCATGTCGCCCTGCGGTAGTGCACGCCCCCTCAGCTCGACCTTGTCGGGGATCTCGGAATTTCCCAGTGCGGCAGCATGACTGGTGGGCATGCACGGGGCTGTTTCGACCTTCCGGCACCAGGAGCGAGGATCCTGGACGAGAACCGCTTGCGCTCGCCCGTCTCGCCGTCGACCCGCTTGTCGTTCACCCGCGGTGCCTTCACCGCCGGTGAGCCTGGTGATGATGGCGCCGATCGTCCAGGCCCTTGACGGCCGGGGGCCGCTCCCGGCCGCAGCGGGGGCGGGTCTGCGGGTGATGGCGTCGGCGCCGCTGCACGGCGGTGAGCTCCCCGGCATGGTCGACCAGGAGCTCGCCGACCTCATCCGTCCGGGCCTGACTCCCGCACAGGCGTGCGTCCTCGCGGTCGCTTCATGCCCAGGAGTGACGGACGTCCTTGTGGCCGCCTCCGGTGCGCCACACTGGAGTCAGGCGGCCAGCGCCGTCGCCCAACCCTCGCTGAACGCTGCCAAGTTGTGGGAGATCACTGGTGTACTCGCCTCCCCCTGACCCGGGCACCGAACAGCGGATGCGCGCCCGCCACGCCCGCGCTGCCCAGGCTCTGGACGTACGAGTCGAGCCGGGCGGGGAGTTCTGGGGTTGGGCCGGGCGCACCCTGGGTGCTCCGGCCCGCACCGCCACCGGGCAACGAGCGTGGCTGCGGCGTGTGTCCTCACCGGAGGACAAGGCGTCGGGGAAGCTGTGGGACGGAGCCCTCGACGCACAGCACGCCTTCGGAGACCTCGACGGGCGCCGGCCCGCCCTCCTGGCTGTCCACGACGCCGTCGACGACACCACCGCCTACCGGGCAGAACTGTCGGCCCGCGTCGACCAGCCGGTCCTGTCCGACGACCCGGTCCTCCAGCACGACCTCCAACTGCCGGACTCCTGGTGGCAGGACCTCGCCGGGGCACTGGAGAAGGTGGCGGCCGTCGACACCGACCGCGTCGCCGTACGCCAGCAGTACATGGACCGGGCGATCCCCGAGTTCGTGGGCATCCCGGCCCCGGCCGTGACCCGCTGGAGCGCCGCCCACTCCGACCTGCACTGGGCGAACCTCACCGCGGCGCCCCTGCGGCTTCTGGACTGGGAGGGCTGGGGCGCGCTCCGGAAGGCTTCGACGCCGCCACGCTCTACGCCTACACGCTGCTCCAGGAGGACGTCGCCGCCCGCGTCCGCGCCGCCTTCCCCGCCCTAAGCAGCCCGGCCGGCCTAGCCGCCGAAGCGACCGTGTGCGCGCAGCTGCTCCAGACCGTGGCCCGCGGCGACAACCTCACCCTCGAAGACCAGCTCCGTACCTGGTCCGAGGAACTCCGCCACCGCTGAGGGCTGCGCGCCTACCAGCACCGCGCAGCGGTCGCCGCCTCGCGCTCCTCGGCTACCGCTTGCGCTGAAGCCGCGGCTCTCTCGCTCTCGTGTCAGCGGCTGGCCCGCCCCGTGTCAGTGGCGTGGGCCCCTCGCGTCAGCAGGGGGCCAGGCGTCAGCCCACCCACCCGATGTCACGGACCTCGATCGCCCCGGCATGCGGCATGTACTGGATTCAGCACTGTCGGCCGAACGCCTGCCGGATCTCCTCCACGGATCCCGGGTCCCGTACGTCGGGCCAGGTCCGCGGGTCCATCCGCGCGACCTCACGAGCGCCATCACCTCCTGGCGGGCCCGGTTGTCCGGCAGCTGCGCCAAGACCTCGACCGCGAGCTCATCCACCACCACGCCGTACCGCATCCTGCACACCCCCGTGTGATCGACTCGGGCAGCAGCGTACGGAGGAACTACCGATCACGTTCCGGCCTGTGGATTACCCGGATTTCGCGGTGGTCGCCCCGACCACTGGAACGCCTGGTTCGTGACGATCTGTCCTCGGTTGTGCCACCGGAACGTGACAGGCAGGGCTTCCAAGATCATGGGGTTCTCCATGCCCCGTGATCGACGTGGAAGACCGTGCCCGCAGACGCACCCATCGCTTCCCGGCCAGAGACCCAGGCGGCGTACGCGCGCTCTGGTTATCGTGCTCGCACTGACCGCGTGCGCCGTTCTGGCGGGGGGCGACCTCCGTGCCGACGGTCAGCGAGCGGATCGCCGATGCTCCGCCCCGCATCCCTCAACGCCTCGCGTTGTTCACCAGCACGTCGATTCGGCCCTACTGATCCATGGTGGCAGCGACCAGGCGCTGGAGGTGGGGGCCGCTCCTACTCTCGGAGCGTGGGGAATCACCTCGCTGCCTCACGGTGATGACGATCGGCATGAACTTTTGCCGCTGCTCGACGGCCGGGTGCAGGTTGGTGGTCGGGCCGGCGCGCGAACGGCGGCTCAGCGAGGTTTTGGGTCACTTGGTTCCGGCCTGAAGGCGGAGGCCTGACAAAGTCAGCTCCAGTGCGGCGACAAACTGGTCCCTGTCGTCGTGCCCAGCGAATTCGTCGGCGATCTGCTGCACGAACGGAAATTCGACGCTGTCGAGCGACCGCCACTGCTCGACGAAGCGGTCGAGGTACGCGTCGCGGTCCATGTGGCCGTCGAGCACTTCCTGAGGGATCTCCGCGCCCAGGTCGGCGGCCGTGCCGATGACAACGCCCGTGATCGCCGACACTGCGTGGAAACGTTGCCGCGGCGTGAGGTCGAGGCGGAGGGTCTGCTGGCCGAGCTTCTCGTACAGCCGCAGCGAGTTGCCCTGCACGTCGGTGTTGCGCATGAAGTACGCCGTCAGCCAGGGCCGGTCGACGATCGCGTCGAACAGCGTGATGGCCATTGCACGGAGGTCGGCGATCGGGTCGTCGCTCTCCGGATGCCCCTCGACGAGGGCCAGGGCCTCCCCGATCGCGTGGTCGGTGGCGCGGTCGAGCAGTTCCTCCTTGTTTGAGACGTACCAGTAGATGGTGCCGACACCGGTGCCGAGACGGGCGGCGAGCGCGCGGAAGGTCAGTGCCGGTGCGCCCGCCTCGTCGAGCAGGGCCACGGCTGCGCCGAGGACAGCCTCCAGCGAGTGCGAAGCACGCTTGCGCCCACGGGGAGAGCCTTCGGAGGGGAGCATTCGCGGGCCTGTCATGGCATCCATCCAATCACAGCTTGCCCTCATATCGAACGTCGTTCTAGTATCGAACCACGTTCCAATATCGAACGTCGTTCGTTGCGACGTTCAGGGAGGGGGCCGGCCATGACCGCCGTCACCGATTTCGCTCCACCTTCAAGCCGCACCTATCCGTCGCTGCGCGCAGCCTGGGTCCCCCTGGCCGCGCTCTGCCTGGCCTTCTTCGTCGAGATGGTCGACAACACGCTGCTCTCGATCGCGCTCCCCACCATCGGCCGCGACCTCGGCAGCGGCACGACCGCTCTGCAATGGGTCACCGGCGCCTACTCGCTGACCTTCGGCGGCCTCCTCCTCACGGCAGGGTCGCTCGCCGACAGGCTCGGGCGACGGCGGGTGCTGCTCGTCGGCCTCGCCATGTTCGGGCTGCTCAGCCTCTGCGTCGCCGCCGTCAACTCCGCAGGGCAGCTCATCGCGCTGCGTGCAGGGCTTGGCATCGCCGCCGCCGCCATGGCGCCCATCACCAACTCCCTCGTCTTCCGGCTCTTCGACGACCAAGCGCTGCGCATGCGCGCGATGACCCTGATGATCGTCGTCGGCATGTCCGGCTTCGTCCTCGGCCCGCTGCTGGGCGGCACGGCCCTCGCCCATGTGCGCTGGGAGTGGCTGCTGGTCGTCAACGCGCCGATCGCGCTGGTCGCGGCCATCGGCGTGCGCCTCGGGGTAGCCGCCGACCGGCCCGAGGACCTGACCAGGGACCGGCTCGATCTGCCGGGTGCCGTCCTCAGCCTCCTGACCATCGGCCTGGCCTGTTACTCCCTGACCAGCGGCATCGAGCACGGCTGGCTCTCCTCTGCCACCGTCACGTCGATCCTCGGTGCCGTGGCGACGGGCGTCGCGTTCGTGTGGCACGAGCGCCGCAGCGCAGCGCCCATGCTGGACCTCAAGATCTTTTCCAGCGGCACCGTCCGCGGCGCGGCCATCGCCCAGACCGGCACGTCCATCGCGATGGCCGGCGTGATGTTCGGGCTCATCCTCCACTTCCAGTACGCCTACGGTTGGAGCCCCGTACGCGCAGGCCTCGCGAACCTGCCGATCATCGTGACCATGATCGTCGCGACGCCGCTGTCGGAATGGCTCGGCAAGCGGTTCGGGCACCGGGTCGCCTGCCTGGTCGGCGCGGCCTGCCTGGCCGCTGCCCTGGCCGGCCTCGCCTGGGGCGTCGACCACGGGTACGCCGCCATCGCCGTCTCCATGGTCGTGATGACGATCGGGCTGCGCACCGTCATGACGATCTGTGCCATCGCCCTGGTCGACGCGATGCCGGCCAACCGCACGTCGATCGGCACCGCCCTCAACGACACCGCTCAGGAGATCGGGACCAGCGTCGGCACCGCTGTCGTCGGCACCCTGATCGCCGCACTAGTCACCACCCAACTGCCCGCGGGCGCATGGAGCAGCGACCTCGTGCAGTCCTTCTTCCGAGGCGAGCGGATCACGTACGCCGTACTCGCGGTGATCGTCGGTCTGATCGCGGCAGGCGGTGCGCTCACGCTCACCGACTCCCACTCCGTCGAAGAGCCGGCCTGAACCATCGCGGCCGCGGCCGGTCGAGCGAGCGTGCGGCGGCCGGACGCCGACCCATCCACCCCGGCCGCGTAGATGGAACCCTGGTGTGCACGTGCTTCGGCCTCTGCCCCGGGAGCGTTTCGCGCTCCGGGCCCTGACGCCTCTTCGAGTCCGTGGGGGCGCGCCGGCAGCAGGAATGACGGACAACGAGCAGAGCCGCGCCATCGACACCGACCTCCTGATCGGGAACATGCTGCACCAGACCGAAGCCGTGGTGGACATTGATGAGGAGAGTTTGGAGCAGCGCGAGAACCAGCTGCCCGCGTGGATGACAGAGTCAACGCCGCCGCACCCGCAACTCGGCAAAAGCCAGGAGAGGGAAGCCCGGCGGCCCCAAAGCGAGGGTGCGCGGGAGCGCTCGCTGCCCTCAGCCCACACTGGGGAAGCGGACGGGGCAGTCGTGCCCCCCGGCCGCAACGCTCGACGGCTCGGTGCACACCCCGTACGGCACGGCGACCTCCCCGACCGCGTGGCGGCCGTGCTCGGAATCCAGCAGGGCCTTCGCCCTCCGCCAGATCCGGTTACCGTGCCGGTCGAACTGCATCGCGGTGATCCTGTCGATGGCCTCCCGGCGGCGCTGCTCGCCGACCCGGTAATAGCACCCGGCCTGCAGTCAGACCACGTCGTGCCCCGTGTGATCCCGCGTGCCGACGATCCCGACTATGCGGACACAGCGTCTGCGCTGTCCACGCTTAACCGTCGTCATGGAAGTCCTCGTCGCCAGCGAGCCGGCCCCAAGTTCGTCTGCTTCAGCTGCCACGGGACCGTCCCGCCCTCTGACATGCGGGCCTCGGCTGTCGCTGTGGAACGTCACGTAATTCCCCACCAACGGCGTCAACTTCCCCGATCGCAGGTTCGAAGGTCTCGCTCAGGGCTCGAGGTTCCCTTCCATGGGAGGGGGGGTGCGGCTGTAGTGGGCTCCCCTGGTGCCGTAGTGGGCAAGGTGCAGGGTCTCACCGTCGACCTGGAGCTCTGCCGGCGGAGGGTTGGGAACGGAGATCCACGGGTGGGAGTGGCCGTCGATGCGGATGGGCTCCCGGGGTTGGTTCCAGCCGTCCGCCCATTTTTGGGCCCGCTCACGGGTCCACGGGTTCTGCAGGGTCCGCGGGGTCGCGGGGTCGTGCAGGTGACCGTTCAGGCTGCGGACCAGACCTTCGCTGTAGACACCCTTGACCCGGAAGTTCTCCAGGTCCTGCGCGCGTACGACGATGTTGATGTACCGGCGGCTGTTGCGTCGGTGTCGGCCCACCGCAGGCCAGCGGCAGTGGCCCGGGTCCCAGCGGACAGGCGGAATCCACAGCAGGGCACCTACCGGGAAGTGCTTCGTGCCGCGCTGGATGTCCAGGCCGCTCTCACCGTGCGCGGTTTCTCGCGCCACGTTCGCGACCAGGCACCAGCCCAACAGCCCGTCCGGTGTCTCTTCTTCGGTAGGTCCCGTGTCTGCCACGCCGAGATTCTGAGGCATGAGACGGGACGCAAGCCAGCTCGTATCAGATGAGCCGACCGGAGCGAACCACATGCGGATCACCCGTCGCAGGAGATCTCGGCCTCGCTCGAACGTGCGGTCGGGGAAGTTGACGCTCACGGTGGGGAATTACCTGACCGTCGACACACTGGGCGTGTTTGGAGTGTCGACCAGCTAACTCAGCCTTCCTGCGCAGGCGTACAGGGGCCCAGTTGGGGCCACCTGCGCTGGCTGGCCGTTGCACGCTCCCGTGCGTCCGCCAGGCATGGCGCTGGGAATCCCATCGTGCCTGCATCCACTCCTGCCGTGGCAGTAGCCCGATCTGGTCGAACGCGGCCCGTATCGCGCAGTAGCTGATCTGGGGAGAGGCCGGGTGCCGGTAGGTCTGGGAGGTGATGAGCAGGTGCGGATTGGTGGCCTGGGGCCAGCGGCGGCGGCGCTCGCGCAGCCAGTCGGCCACCAGGTCGGTTCTCAGGTCGTCGAGGTAGACGAGGTGAATGCCTTCACTTCGGCGTACCGCAAGTGTCCGGTGGGTGAGGTCGGGGTCGGCCAGGTCAAGCCGGGGGGACCAGGACGACGATGGCCTGGCGGACCGTGCCGCCTCGCACCCATGCTCCGATGAACCGCACCTGGTCCTCAGCCCAGTCGTCCAGCCGCCGCCACGGCCGCACCCGGCCCACCAGGTAACCCACCACCAGCGCCACGGCGGCCGAGGCGTTCCCGCTCAATCTGATCCCCGGTTCTCAGTAGCCTTGTGGCCCTAGGCTGGTCTGGTGTCCGAGGACGCCGGACGGGCCGGGGAGAGGAGCTGTTGGGCTTGTGGCGAACGGCTGAGGCCGGATGCCCGGCCTCAGCCGTGTTCTGCTCGGCAGCTTGTCGTTCCCAGCACGACGAACCGGGCGCCGCCGGACAGTACGTGCGCGAAGCCGTGCTCGACCGGGGCCCCCACGGCCGCCAGCGCCTTGTAGGACAGCCTCTGACCACGAGTCAGGCGCCTGTTCCGTGCCGCCTTGCAGCCGGTGAGCACCGGCGGGTCGGTGTCTGGGGCGCTGTCGTCCCGCCCGACGAATCCCAGGTCGGCGACGGCTCCGAGACCGGCCGCCGCACTTTCTGCGGGCGCTGGTCATGCCACGCACGTGGCCGGGCGCAGGCTGTCGGCCTCATCGGGGAGATGCCGGGTCACCGGCGGCAAGGGCGGTGTCGATCAGGAGCTCCGCGATGGATCGGGCACAAGCGGCGGTCTGACCGCTGTTGAGCGCTACGGCGCGGGCGGCCCCGCCGTCGTAGAGCAGGGCGAGCTGCTCGCCGAGGGTTTCCGGGTCAGAGATCCCGGCATGTCGCGCCATGCTGGCAATGCGGCGGGCGAATTCTCTCTTGTGCGCCGCGGCCAGCTGGTGCACGGGGTGGTCGGGGTCGGGCACCTCGATGCTGGCGTTCAGGAACGGGCAGCCTCGCAGCGGTGCGGTCGGCTCCGGCGGCTCCCAGTCGAAGACGGCGAGGAGCTGCGCTCGCGGGTCCAGCGCAGGCCCGTCGGGGTACCCAAGGGGCGGGAGGTCGCTGTCCTCCAGTGCCTGTAGGTATGCCTGGACGAGCTCGTCCTTGCTGGGGAAGTGCGTGTACAGGGTGCGCTTGGAGACGTTGGCGACGGTCGACAGCTGGTCCATTCCGGTCGCGTTGATCCCCTGGGCGGTGAACAGTTCGGTCGCCGCTTTGAGGATCCGCTCGCGGGCGCCGCGACCGCGGCGCCGCCGTACGGGGATGGGTTCGGTCATGGCTTAAGGATACCGATCGTTTTACATAGCCCGACGCGCGTGCTACGGTCCCCTTAAGTAAACCGAGCGTCTTACTTAATCGGTGGGCCGAGGATGCGCAATCGTCGCCGCGAGCGGACGACCACCCCCCTTCACCTCCACCGGCAAGTGCGCCAGACAGGAAAGAGAACCAGGTCATGAGCACGTTTCTGGCAGACAAGGCCGACGATCTGACCGTGGAGAGCTCCTCCGCGTCGTTCGCCTACCGGCGACTGGGCCCACAGGGGGGCACCCCGCTGGTCCTGCTGAACCGCTTCCGCGGCACCCTCGACTGGTGGGACCCGGAGTTCCTGGACCTCCTGGCCGCCGACCACGACGTGATCCTGTTCGACAACGTCGGCACCGGCTACACCGACGGCACCCCGAGTGACTCCATCGAGGGCTTCGCTGATGGTGCCATCGAGTTCATCGAGGCCCTCGGCCTCGCCCAGGCCGACCTGCTCGGCTGGTCCCTGGGCGGCATCGTCGCCCAGCACGTCGTCCTCAAGCGTCCCGACCTGGTGCGCAAGCTCATCGTCGCGAGCAGCACCCCCGGCGGCCAGGTGCCCGGCGTGCCGGAGCTGACCGAGAAGGTCCTCGGCATCGCGACCAAGCCGAAGGCTGACGCGGACGACATGATCTACCTGCTCTACCCGGAGACCGAGGCGGCTACCGCCGCCGGCCGGCGGCACATCGCCCACGTCTCCACCCGGTTCCCCAACGGGCGCCCCTATGTATCCGAAGAGGCGGCCGCGGGCCAGCTCACCGCCCTAGCCAAGAGCGGGTCGACCCCGTGGGAGCAGGTGCAGGCTGGCCTGGAAGCCATCACGCAGCCCGTGCTGTACGCCAACGGAGTGGACGACGTGATGATCCCTGCCCTGGCCTCCTATGTCGCAGTCCAGCACCTGCAGAACGCCACCCTCGTCCTCTACGCCGGCGCAGGCCACGCCTTCCTCTTCCAGTACGCCAAGGAGTTCGTCACCCAGGTGACCAACTTCCTCGCCGAGTAATGGGGCTATGTGTCGGGCAACTGGCGCAGGTCGAGGAACATGCGCAGCCGGACGCCGGACGCCGGACGCCGGACGCCGGACGCCGGACGCCGGACGCCGGACGCCGGACGCCGGGCTCGCCGGGTTCGCGGATGGTGCGGTCGGCCGGCGCGATCGCACAGTGCTTGGCGAGCAGGTCCTGGACGGCCCAGGCGGTGGTGTCGTCGGCGGCCGCGACCTCGATGACGGCCAGGCCGGGCTGTTCCACGTGGGTGGGATGAATCGGCATCATGTACGGCATTACGCGCCAGCACCGGTCAAGGTTCTCGGCTCGGGCGGCCTTCACCCGTCTGTGTAGGAGTGCCGGCACCGACCAGCTACAGAGAAGCTGCGCGGCGACCCCGACCACGGCGGTGGATACCCCGACCACAGACCCGACCAAGGCAGGTCGATGCGCTGGTGGTTGATGGCGCGTGCGTGAGCGGGGCGGTGCAGCCCGGAGGTCGTGCTACAGCGGTGTGAAGGTGTGGACGTCGGCGGGGGTGATGTCGGGGCGGGCGCGGTGCCAGCGTGCGGGATGCCGCCACCGGCCGGAGGCGTCGCGGGCGACGTCGACGCCGACTTCTGCCACCAGCTCGGGTTCCACCAGCGTGACGTTCAGCTTTTCCTGGCTGCCCCCACCCGGCGGAGAACGACCAGCCTGTCCATGGATGACCGCGCCGCCCTGCAGCGAGCGGGCCGGCGACCGCAGCATCTGCCGTCCGGGCGAGGGTGGTGGTGCGGCCGACGTACTGAAGGCGTTCTTGGTCGTCGTACCTGCCGAGCAGCAGCGTGCGGGGAACGGCCAGAGGGCCGGTGATCGCGCAGACGATCGCCTCGCTCGTCTCGCGGACCTTGTATTTCTGCCAGCTCCTCGCCGACGGGTGGTAGGCGTCGTTGAGCCTCTTGAAGACCACTCCCTCTATCCCGACCGAGGCCCACGTCAGCCACTCGCGCACGATGTCGGCCTCGGTGGTCGACGGACACAGCGCCCACGGCGCGATGAGCTGGCGGGCGGCGAACACGGACTCCAGCGCGGCCCTGCGCTGCCGATACGGCCAGGAGGTGGTGTCCGTCCCAGAGAGGCGCAGCAGATCGAACGCGAAAGCGGGCGGGATCTCAGAATCCGGGTCGTCTCGGAGGATGAACCTGCGCGCCAGCGGTCGCATTGTGCTGGTTCGGCGGCGGGTTTGTCCGGCACAGACTCGGCAAGGAGCGGTGGGGCTTGGTGATCACCACCGCCTCGCATGCCGGCACGATGGTGACCCGGGGCCTCCACTCTGCCGAGCGTCAGATGGCGAGACGGCGTACGGCCTCAACGAGAGTGTCGACGTCGTGCTCGGTGGTGGAGAAAGAGGTGACGAAGCGGCAGACGCCCGGCTCCCAGCGGTCGTGGTAGAAGGTGAATCCCTCGGCCAGAAGCTGGTCGATGACCGTCTGGGGGAGGCGGCAGAAGAGGATGTTGGCCTCGACGGCGTGCAGAAGACCGGCGCAGGGAATGGCCTTGAGCCCGGTGCCCAGGCGTTCGGCCATCATGTTGGCGTGGGCGGCGTTGCGCAGCCACAGGCCGTCGGTGAGGTAGGCATCCAGCTGGGCGGACTGGAAGCGCATCTTGGAGGTGAGCTGGCCGGCGCGCTTGGCCCTGAAGGACAGTTCCGGGGTCAGGGCAGGGTCGAAGACGACGATGGCGTCGGCGGTCATGGCGCCGTTCTTGGTCGCCCCGAAGGACAACACGTCGACGCCAGCCTGCCAGGTCAGCTCGGCCGGCGTGCAGCCCAGGGCGGCAACCGCGTTGGCGAAGCGGGCCCCGTCCATGTGGACCCGCAGGCCGGCGTCCTTGGCAAGAAGGCCCAGGCTGCGGATCTCGTCAAGGCTGTAGAGGGCGCCGGTCTCGGTCGCCTGGGTGATGCTGACGACCGAGGGCTGCACGCTGTGCACATCCCCCACCTTGCGGCTGGCGGCGGCGTGCAGCTGCTCCGCGTCGATCTTGGCGTCGTCGCCGGGCAGACCGACGAGCTTGGCCCCGCTGGTGAAGAACTCCGGGGCGCCGCATTCGTCGGTGTTGATGTGGCTGTCGCGGTGGCACAGCACGCTGCCCCAGGGCGGGGTGAGGGCGGCCAGGCTCAGGGCATTGGCCGCGGACCCGGTGGAGACGGGCAGCACATCGACGTCGCGTCCGAAGATCTCGGCGAAGCGGGCCCGAGCGGAGGCCGTGTGACGGTCCGCGCCGTAGGGCAGGTCCTGTCCGGCGGCCGCGGCGGCGTGGGCCTGGACGATCTCGGGCGAGGCGCCGGCGGTGTTGTCGCTGGTGAATATCCGCTGGAGTGCGGTGGGGGCCGTGATGCTCATGGTCAGGGGTGTCTCTCAGCTGATGATCGGGGAGGCGATGACGACGGTGACGTCGGCCGCCTCCGGTCCGGTGCGGTAGATGTGCGGGGCGTCGCCCGCGAAGGCGAGCAGGTCACCGGAGCACAGGTCGGTGGGGGCCTCGGAGGGTCCGGCGGTAAGGCGACCGGAGGAGACGAGCAGGTGCTCGATGGTGCCGGTGGCGTGCGGCACGCCGTCCAGATGCGTGCCGGGGGGCATGCGCAGCCGCCAGATCTCCAGGCTGTTGCCGCTGCTGATACGGCGCAGCAGCTCGCGTCCGACCTCTCCGTCGGCCAGGTCGGTGCCGGCCACGAACACCGGCGCCGGGTCGGTGTCCCGGGCGAGGAGGTCGGTCAGCGGGATGCGCAGGGCGACCGCGAGGGCGTCGAGGGTCTCGATGGTCGGATTGCCCCGCCCGGCCTCCAGCTGAGACAGCGTCGCCTTGCTCAGGCCCGCCCGGCGGGCCAGCTCAGCACCGCTCATCCCGCGCTGCTCGCGGCGCCGGCTGATCTGCGCCCCGACCGCGATCGCGGTACTGCTGGCCGGCCGGCGCTCACCCGGCGGCGGCGTCATGAGCGCTCCCGGTGGGCGGCGCTGTAGGAGACGCGGATCCGGCCCTTCTTGACCTTCAGAGTCGGCAGTACGACGTCAGCGAGATCACCGAGGCTGCGCACATGGGTCCCGCCGCACGGCGCCGAGTGCGGATCGGACAGATGCACGATGCGCCGCCCCTCGGTGTCGTTGTCCCAGGTCACGGGCAGGTCCTGCGCGATGGCCTTGGCGACCGCCGTCCGCAGGGTCTCGGTGGCCTCCTCTCGGCCCTCCGGTGTGTCCAGGCGGGCGTCGGGTGTCGGCGCGGCGAACTCGATCCGGGCCTGGCCCGGGAAGTGGTTGTTCGCGGCCAGCACCCACCCCTGCTCTCGCCCGGCCGCCTCGATCAGGTGACCAGCCGTATGCAGCGCGGCATGCGCGATACGCAGCGGCAGGTCGATGCGGGCCTCGACCGGCTGCCCGACCGAGAAGACCGGCAGCGCGGCCTCCCCCGCCGCCACGGCCACGACCAGCCCGGAATCGTGGTCGCGCACTGGGGTGATCTCGTGGCCGTCCACCCATCCGCGGTCGGTGGGCTGGCCCCCGCCCTGCGGATGAAACAAACAGTGCCTCACCGCCACCCACGGCGCACCGTCGCGCTCGCCTATGGCAGCCACCTGGGTATGGGCCTGCTCCTCGTACGTGTTCGCGTAGTAGGCGGGGACCTGCATGGGCTCAGCGCCGGCCGCAGGGGCCGGGGCAGGTCTGGCGGGCAGCCATGGCCTTGTCCAGCGCGGCTTCCTTCGCGAGCGTCAGCGGCTGCTCTGCTCATGTCCCTTGGCCAGAGTGAAGGAGGAAAGGGCGGGGCCGGATGGGCGGAGCGGCCGCGGCCGGGGATCGGGGCGCGCTCAGCCGATTGCGCGTCGGCCGGGACCGCCGCGCCAAGCCGCCGTCAGTGGGGCGGCGACGTCAGGCGGGGGCCGCCGCTCGAAGGACGCCGTACGCGAGGACGGCAACCGCGACCAGGGCGCCGACCCGCGCCGAGTCGGACGAGATCGGTCGCCAGCGGGACATCTGCGGGCTGTGCCCACCGGGCGGCAGGCGCGCGTCCGGACTGGGTTCGTCGGCCTACGGCCTCCGGCCTCCGGCCCCCGCGCAGACAACCCCGGCGCACCCCTCCCCGTCCTAGGTGACGCGAGAGACGCCCGGGACCGACGGGACGTCTGCGCACAGGGTTGTGAGGAGAGGATCATTGATCCGTGCCCGGCGAATATGTGCGACCGCCGTGGCGGTGATGGCGGCCCTGGCGGGCTCGCCCGGACCGGCACACGCACAACTGCCGCGACAGGCATGGCCGTTGACGACGACCAAGGCCGAGCCACTCCCATCGGGCTGGCGGATCGACGGGGAGGGCGGGACGCGTGAGCTGGTGTGGCGTGCGCCGAAGACCGTCCCCCTGGGGGATGCGCGGGTCGAGTTCCGTGCGGGTGACCGGCTGCTCGGGGCGCCGGAGCAGGCGAGGGACGGGCGGACCTTCCGGCTCGCCCTCGGCGAGATGCGGACGGAGCGGCTGACGGGCCTACGGGTGACTGCCGCCGGGCGCCGACTGGACGCGGCGCCCGACGGCATGCAAAAGTTCCCCTCGTACAAGGGCCGGACGCCCGTGCCCGCGCCCGCGAACGGCGTGGACCCGGGCAGACCCGGCTCGTACCGGACGGTGACCGGCGCGTACGACCTCGCCCCGGTCCGCCTGCCGGGGTACGCCTCCCCCGTGGAGATGAGCGCCCAAGTGGTGGCGCCGAAGGGGGCGACCGGCAGTCGGCCGCTGGCGCTGTTCCTGCACGGTCGCCACGACACCTGCTACAAGCCGGGCTCCGGGGACGACGTGAACGCCGACTGGCCCTGCGCGAACGGCTACCAGCCCATTCCGAGCTATCTGGGCTACCTGCGCGACCAGCAACTGCTGGCTTCGCAGGGCTATGTGACGGTGTCGATCTCCGCGAACGGCATCAACGCCCAGGACTCGGAGACCGAGGACGCCGGCGCTCAGGCGCGTTCCTCGCTCGTACGGCAGCACCTCGCCCACTGGGCCGACTGGTCCGCCCATCGCTCCTCCGCCCCGGCCGTCATACGCGGGGCACCGAAGGCCGACCTGTCGCGGGTCCTGCTCGTCGGTCACTCGCGCGGCGGCGAGGGCGTCAACCGGGCCGCCATGGACAGCCTCTACCCGCCGCCGCCCGCCGAGGACGGCTCCCCGGGCCCGGTGCGCTGGAAGGTGCGCGGGACCGTGCTGATCGCACCCACGATCTTCGGCCAGAATCCCGTCGCCGACGTGCCGTCCGTGACGCTCCTGCCGGGCTGTGACGGCGACGTGTCGGACCTGCAGGGCGAGGACTTCGTCGACGGCACGCGCGGGATCGGCCGGGGCACGGCACTGCACAGCGCGGTGTACCTGATCGGCGCCAACCACAACTACTTCAACGGCGAGTGGACGCCGGGCGAGGCCGTCGCACCGGCCAGGGACGACTTCAGGGCCGACCCGGAGCAGCCCGACCCGGTGTGCGCACCGGATGCCGCCACTCGGCTGACCGCCGCCCAGCAGCGCAAGGCGGGCGCCACGTACATCGCCGCCGCGGCCCGGCTCTTCCTCAACGGGGACGACCGAGTGCGTCCGCTGCTCGACGGTTCCGGCAGGCGGGCCGCATCCGCGGACCCGGCCCGGGTACTGACCCACGCCGTGGGCGGCCGCCGCGGCGGCGGTTTCTTGCCGGACGGCGGGGCGAGGGTGACCGGCGCCCGGCTGTGTTCGGCGATCGACCCCGACCCGGCCGTGGCCTGTCTGGACCCGGAGAACCCCGGATCGTCACCGCACTTCGTGTCGTGGGAGACGGGACAGGAGACCGGCCGCGGCGCGGTGGCCCTGAAGTGGTCCGCGCCGGGGACGGCCGCGCGGATCACTCCACCCCGACCGCTCTCACTGCGCGGGTCGCAGAAGCTCGCGCTCCGGGTCTTCGTACCGCCGAACACCGCCGGCACCAAGTTCGACGTGTCCGTCACCGACTCCCGCAGCCGCACGGCCACGCTGGGCCGGGTGGAGATGGCCGGACTTCCGGGCTCCGCGGCCACCGCGTCCTACTGGGCTCAGGAACTGCGCGTCCCACTGTCGGCCGCGACGCGGGCCGGACTCGATCTCGCGCATGTCAAGTCCCTTGCGCTGACGCCCCGTTCGCGGTCCGGGCAGGCCTGGCTGATGGACGCCTGGGGCTGGGCGCCCGGCACTTCGGCGGTGAAGGAGGCCGCACTGCCGCGTGTCGACGTCGGCCGCACGATCGTCAAGGAGGGCGACTCGGGCACCCGCACCTACCGGATCCCGGTCACGCTCTCCGGGCACGGCAGCGGACAGGTCCGCGTGTACGTCCTCGACCCGGACGGCGGCCGGGCCGAGAACCGGCTCGTGACCGTACGGCCCGGAAGCCACACGATCGACGTGCCGGTCGAGATCGAGGGCGACACGGTCTTCGGCGACGACGTGGAGCACGACATCGCCGTCAAGGCCGTCCACAACGCGGTCGTCGGCAAGCACCGGGGCGGCCTCACCGTCGAGAACGACGACCCCGAGCCGGTGATCACCATGTCGCCGGTCGCGGACCGGGTGACCGAGGGAGCCACGCTGACCTGGCGGTTGTCCGTGGAGACGCCCGCGGCGGCCGACATCTGGCAGCCGGTGCGGGTGCTCGCGGCCGCCGAGGGCGCCGAGCTGTCCACCAAGGACGTGGACCCGCAGTGGCTCAAGGAGTGGTCCGGTGACGTGCCCGACCCCGAGCGGCCGCTGTCCCAGGCCCACCTGTGGGCGTGGCTGAACATCCCCGCCGGGAGCACGAGCGTGGACTTCGTCGTGCCGAGCGTCCAGGACCAGATGGCCGAGCCGACAGAGTCGGTGCGCGTCGCACTGACCGACCGCAACGCCAAGCCGCTGCCCGACAGACCGGTGCTGACGGGGACGGTGCTCGACCAGCAATGAACACGAGGTACGAGGGATCGTAAGCCCCGTCGCGCGCGGGCCCGGCTCGCCGATGTCCGGGCCCCACGCGTGACGAGACCTTTCGAGTCAACCGGTGGACCGGTCAGTCAGCCAGTCCGCCATCCAGTCGGGCAGCCGGCCGGTCGGCTGCGTGGCTCGCGCCGTCGGGTGAACTCCGGTGCGCACGGCCGTCATCATGGCGGCCGCGCACGAATCGGTCAGGGCGCCCTCGGTCCAGCGTGGGTCTCGGTGGCGCGGCCGTAGGCGAAGACATCGTGCTGACCTGCGGCAAGGCGCTCCTGGAGAGTGGAGATCAGGTGGGTGCGCCTCTCCCCTCCGGGGGGGGCGGGGTTCCTAGTGCCCCACCCCGTGCAACGGGTGCAAATCCGGGATGCGAAGCGGTGACGGGGAGCAGTTCGTGGGTTCCGGCCAGGCCGTCGGAGTCATGAGGGGCCAGCCAGCCGTCGAGGGTGAGGCGTTCCTGGGGCGCGGTCATGGTCGAACGGCCGTGGCCGGTGGCCAGCGCAGCGCGGCGGCAGTCGAGGGCGAGCACCGCGGTGCCGGCGCGCAGGGCGAGCAGGCCCCGCAGATCGAGGGCGGCGCGGTCGGCGGGGCCGGACTCGGTGGCCCAGCGCTCCGGGCAGACGTCGGCGGCGGCCTGGAGCTGCTCGACCAGGGCGACGACGTGGGCGAGGTTCTCGGTCCACGCCGGGGTGTCCTCGGGCAGCGGCAGGGTGGCCGCGTACGGCACGCAACGGGCCCACTGGCGGGCCTGTACGTCGGGGAGTACGGCGCGCAGCGTGCCCCGGCGGGTGTGGGTGCACGCGTGCAGCAGCCCGCCCTCGCGGTGGCGGCGCTCGGCCAGCAGCCGCTCGACCATCGGTCCACGTCCAGCGGCGCAAGGTGAGGCGGACCAGCACGGCGGCCAGCGCCTCGCTGACCTTGTCGTCGGCCGGGCGGCGGGTGAGCAGACGCGAGGTCTCCTCGTCCACCGTGGGGTTCACGGTGCCGGGCAGGCGCGGGCCCGGCTCGTCGTCGAGGACCTGGACGGCGTCGTGGCGAACCCGGCGCACGCGGACGTCGGGCGCGGCGGGGATGGCGTCGAGGACCAGGAGCAGCCGCACGAACGCGTCGGTGGGGTTGTTGAGGCCACCGCCACAGGGCGGGGCGCGCCCCCGCTCGAGAGGGCCCAGACCATGGCGCTCCCCGTCCGCACCTACAAGGTGATCAACTCCAGCACGCTCACGGACGAGGTAGTCCGCTTCCGCGTGACCGCGCCCGCCGGATCCGTCGGCACCTTGGCCAGTTGCAGTATCAAAGGGCCGGGCCGAGGGCCTGTCCGCCTTCTTGCCTATGCGGATGCTGGTGACCCGCCCGCACCGGCCGGGTCGGCGGCCGGTAGTGCTCCTGGTGGCGGGTCGGGTGGTGGCTGGGGAGTGGCGGCGGGGGCTGTGGCTTGCCGGTAGCTGATGATGGCTTGGATTCTTTTTTCGGGGTCTGTTATCTGGTCGAGGGTGGCTGCGAATTTCTCATCGACCAGTGTTCCTTTTCGTTGTCGTGAGTGTTCGAGGACGAGGCTGGTGAGGGGGACGGCGAGGTATGCCGCGATGACGATGACTCCGACGGCCCACCAGGGTGCACCGCCCAGGGCACCGGCGAGGACAGCGGGGAGTCCGGCCAGAAGGCCGGCGATCGGGCCAAGGGAGGACGAGTTCATCGCGTGGATGCCCTTCCAGCACGTGACGGCTGGGCCGCCTCATGCCTGAACGAGCCGTGCAGGGACGGCTGGGACGGGGAGAGGCGGCACAGGTGTGCCGTGGTGTGAGGGCATGCCGAAGGCCGGCGTCGCCATAGGGCGGGCCGGTGGTGTTTTACGGCAGGCCTGTCAGCCCCTTGGGGGACCGGTTCGCTGGTCCCGTGGGGTTTTTCAGAGGCTTTGCTCGGCGGTTCTAGCGGAGGTTTTCTTCGGCTTTTTGGGCAGGGCGGGTCAAGAGAGGCAGCTAACAAAAAGACTGCTGATAAAGCCCTTAAGCCGGTTCATTAACCTTTTCCGCGTTGCCTTTCTCTTGCTCGTCGGACGGGTGCGCTCTGCTGTGGGCACGCCGGACGTGCCACCAGTATCACTCATCGCAGCGCCGTCTGGGGCCTGTTCTGCCAGATCAGTCCCGAAGTTCTCGTCGGTCGCTGCTGGTTGAGGGGAGGCGGCCGCCCAGGGACGGATGGCGCCGGTGTCGGCCAGAGCGATTCAGACGCTGATCAGGCCGGCTGTGGTGAGGAGGTGTTGTTGGTCGGGGTGGAGGAGGGGCCAGGTACGTCGCTGCCGTTGGTTGGAGCCATTGGCGGATGGCGGGGGTGTGGCGGTGGATGTGGGCGTGGTGGTAGGCGCGTTGCCACAGGATGGGCCAGGGTGGGTTCCACCAGGGGTCGATCGTGGCGAGTGCTTGCTGGGTGGGGGAGGGGCTGCTGCGTTTCTTGGCGAGTTCGCGTTGGCGGTTGAGCCATTCGCCGAGGGGGAAGCCGTCGTGGACGGTCTTGATCGGCGGGCAGAGGTGGCCGTGTTCGCTGGCCCAGGTACGGGCGTGTGTGAGGGCTTCGGCGTGGGGCCGGGGGCGCGGGCTTGGCGGCCACTGTTCGGCTGTCTGAGCGGTGATGCCGATCGTGTTTCGAAGGCCGGCGCTGCGGCAGGGGAGCGGTGCAGCAGCCGGACGTGCCGCCGCTGGGCCTCGATCACCTCCGGGCAGCGGCCCAGGGGCACAGGCAGCCCGCTGGTGTGGGGCAGATAGAGGAGCCAGTACCGGTGGCGTGCGCAGACCCGCTGCTCGGGTGCCAGGTACCGGCGGGCGGGCACGTCGCGTCCGGTGCGGGCGGCGGTGCATGCGGGGCAGGCCGGTCCCCAGGCGGTGACGGCCTCCTCGCCGCGCAGCAGTCGCCCGGCCGGTCCGGTCCCGTGCTTTCCGCTCGGTTCTTCCCTCGTCCATGCGGGCAGTTCCTGCTCGAGCACGTGTTGCGGAACGTGGCAGAGGGCGGAAACGCGGGCGCGGGCCTGGGTGTTGAGGTGAATCTCGCTGTCCGGGTACAGCATCCCGGTGAGGTTGCGCTGGCCGCCGACATCGGTGACGGCGGCCAGCACGTCACGGATGCCGAGGTGGTAGCGGACGGCGATCCTGGTCAGGAACGACAGCGTCAGCTCCCCGCTCAGCGGAGCGATGCGCCCTGCCGCGCCGCCCATGATGGGCACGATCCCGCCGGATGCTGCCCGTTCACGTCCCGTCCGTCTGCCCCGGGGCAGACGGACGGGTGCGGGCGTGCTGGAGCGGTGCGCCATTGCGGATGCTTTACCGCTTTTGTCGTGAGGGCCGGGGGGCAGACCACCCGCGAGCAAGCGCTCCGGCAGATCGAGGGCGGCCACGCCGACGCCGTGGTCGTGGGCCGGGCCCACATCGCCAACCCCGACCTGGTCGAGCGCTGGCAGGGGGGCCACCCGGAGAACGAGCCGCGGCCGGAACTGTTCTACGGGCCGAGCGCCGAGGGCTACACCGACTACCCCGTCCTCGAAGCGGCTTGAGGCCCCAGGGTCACGCCTGTCCATGCGCCAGCCGCACTCACACATGGACAGGCGCCCGACCGGCGACACTGTGCCCGCCCCTGCGAGTCCGCGGCGCAGAGGTGGATTCTGGCGGCCTTCCAGGTCTGTGCCATGTCCACGAAGCGGACTGGTGGAGCTGGGCGGCGACCGTCATCGGCGCTGTCGGCCTGAACCTGTTCTCGGAAGCCGCAACGGCCTCACCGCAGTGAGCAGTGCGAGCCGTCACGAAATATCGCGTCAGTGGTCAGCCACTAGTAGTGACCCAAAAGTCCCCGGTGCAATTTGTCGGGTCGGAGCCTGAGTTCCAATGCCCACGGCACGGCCGTATGAGCATGCCTTGGCCTTCGGGGAGGTCCTTGTTCTTGTACCTGACGGACCCATTTCCGCCCTGGTTGTATATGTACCCGTACCTGATCGTAGTTCCGTCAGGCTTCCGCACGCTCCAATACCCGACAGCAGAATGCGAGTCGGCAAGATTGTCCTTTACTCTGAACCAGTCACCATCCGCGCTGAAACAGACTTCGGCATACACATTTTCGGCGCACTTCCAGGGTCCGCTCGATGAGCTTGACGTCGCGGTTGCGAGATCGTTCTCCTGGGTCAAGGCAGAGGCTTGCGTGATGGCGAATACCGTCGCTACCGCGGTTGTGGCCGCCGTTATCGCGATACGCCAGCCAGCGAAGGCCAATGTGGAACGTTTACTCATTTTAATTCCTATTCCGTCGAGCAGCGAGATGGTCAGACCAGTGTGAGTGGTGAGTGTTGGACCTGTCGTTGGCTACGCGTCCACGGTTCGTTGTCGCTGCGTCTGCTCGGCCCCTGCCCGGTCTCCGTCTGTACCTGTACGCGGTACTCGATGGGCGAGACCCCGAACGCTCTGCGGAAGGCGCGCGTGAAGTCGGAGGCGCGGACCAGGCCCCAGCGGGTGGCGGCGGTGGTATGGACGGGTGTGAAGCTGAGATTGGGGTTCGCCAGGTCGCGGCGGGCGCATTCGAGGCGCTGGGCGCGGATCCAGGCCTTGTTCACGGCGTGGCGTTGTCATCTGCCCGGTGTGCGGCGCACGGGGTTCTTGGCGGCGGCACGGGATTATGTGGCCGCTTCGCTGTGGCGGCGGGTGGGCTTGCGGATCAACGAGACGGTCGGCCTGGAGGTGGGGGACTGGTATCGGCAGGCAGGGACCCGGGGGATGCTGCACGTGCGCTGCGGCAAGGGCGCGAAGGGCAGCGGGCCCCGGCAGCGGCTGGTGCCGGCGATCGACGGGGTGGACCGGTTGCTGGCGTGGTGGCTGTCGCAGGTGCGCGGTCAGTTCGGTGACGAACTGGCCGGTGGGCGGGCGGCGTTGCTGCCCAGCCGTTTTCACGCTACCGCCGGTGGTGGTCTGCGTCCGGCCTGTGCGGTGACCTTGCGCCAGGGCCTTGCGCAGGCGGTCGAGCGGTGGCTGCCGGCCTGGTCGGGCCGGTTGACGCCGCATCCGCTGCGGCACTTTTGCGCCTCCCACCTCTATCACCAGGGGATGGGCCTGGAGGCGATCGGTGCGTTGCTGGGACACACGTGGCTGCCGACGACGGCCCGGTATGTCCATGTGCCGGCCGAGCGGATCGAGTGGTGCTGGCAGCAGGCGAACACCCGGGTGGCAGGGCGCCTGCTCGGCCCTGCGGGCACCCCTGCCGGCCGCAGTGACGGGGGAGATGAGCGTTGATGGGGAGGGAGGGGCGGATGCGGTGGGAACTGCGCCTGCGGGTGGCTGAGCGGGGGGTGTTCAAGGCGGTGGAGATGCGCCGGCTGCCGGCTGCGGCCCGCTGTTCAGTCGGGTGGGGCGCCTGTGTCGATGATCCGATACCCCACGCCGGGTGTGGTGGCGATGACCGGGGGGTCGCCGAGTTTGCGGCGCAGGCGGCTGATGGTCACCGTGACGGTGTTGGTGAACGGGTCGGCGTGTTCGTCCCAGACCTGTTCGAGGAGGGTTTCCGTGCTGAGAAAGGCGGGGGTCGCGTTCAGGAGGGCTTCGAGTACCGCGAATTCCTTGACGGAGAGGCCGAGTTGGTGGCCGTCGCGGCTGGCCGTGCGGCGCATCGGGTCGAGTTCGATGCCCGCCGCACTCAGGGTGCGGGACCGGGCGGCGGGGCGGCGGCGGGCCAAGGCGCGGATGCGCAGGATGAGTTCGGGAAAGTGGAAAGGCTTGGCGAGGTAGTCGTCGGCGCCCAGCGTCAGGCCGCTGACGCGGTCGCCGGGTGAGTCGGCGGCGGTCAGCATGAGGACCATCACGCGACTGTCCCGCTCGGTGATCATCTGGCAGAGGGTGTCGCCGTGGATGCCTGGCAGGTCGCGGTCGAGTACGACGACGTCGTACGCGTTGACGTCCAGCTTGGCCGCGGCGTCGAGTCCGTCGTGGGCCACGTCCACGGCCATGCCCTGGTCGCGCAGTCCCTCGGCGATGACTTCGGCGAGGGTGCGGGCGTCCTCGACCACCAGGACTCTCAATGCGCCACGCCCGTCTCTGTGTTGGGGGCTTCCGCCGTCGCCCTGCCGTCCGTATGGGGGAGGGTGATGGTGACGCGCAGGCCGCCGTCGGGGCGGGCGCGCAGGTCCAGGGTGCCGTGGTGGGCCTGGGTGATGGCCGCGACGATGGAGAGGCCGAGGCCGCTGCCCTGGCCGGTGCCGGTCCGGTCGGCGCCAAGGCGGCGGAAGGGCTGCGCGAGGTCCGCCACCCGCCGCTGGTCGAGGACCGGTCCGCTGGACTCGATGACGAGGGACACTGCGCCTGCGTCGTCTCCTTCGGCCCGTACCGCGACACTGATCCAGCCCCCGGGGTCGTTGTGCGCGATCGCGTTGTCGACCACGTTGTCGGCTACGCGGCGCAGCAGCGTCTGGCTGCCCCACACCCACGCGGAGTCGTCGATCCGGTTTTCACGCACGGTCAGGCCCTTGGCCGCGATGTCCTTTGCCCGTCCGGTGAGGGCGGTCAGCGCGAGTTGGCCGAGGGCGAGGCGCGCCGAGTCGGTGAACTCACCATGCTGGGTGCGAGCCAGGACGAGGAAACTCTCCAGCAGCCGGTCCACCTGGTCGAGTTCGGCGCGCAACCGGGCGGCCAGCGTGGCCGTGGTCTCGGGTACCGGGCCCGGCTTGGCGAGGGCCACATCCAGGGAGGCCCGCATCGTGGTGAGTGGGGTGCGCAGCTCGTGGGAGGCATTGGCGACGAAGAGGCGCTGGGCGTCGAAGGAGCCCTCCAGGCGGCCGAGGAGGTCGTCGATGGTGTCGGCGAGGTCCTTCACCTCGTCGGCGGGGCCGCCGATGGCCAGGCGTTCGTGCAGGCTGTCGGCGGTGATCCGGCGGGTGGCCGCTGTCATCACGCGCAGCGGGCGCAGCACCCGGCCGGCGACGAACCAGCCGAGGCCGACCGAGATCACCGCCATGACGCCGAGGGCGCTGGCGGATCCGATCACGATCTGCCGGGACTGGGTGTCGTGCGCCTGGGCCAGCTGTTGCTCGAGCTCGTCGATGCGGCCCTGGGCCTGTGCCGCAGTGACGGGCTGATCGGTGCCGCCATCGGGGGCGGTCTGGCTGGAGCGCGATCCGCCGGATGCCACCACGGCCGCGATGGCCAGCAGCGCCGTTCCCGACAGCAGGAACAGGGTCACGTACAAGGCGGTGAAGCGGGTGCGGGCAGTGCCACGGCGCAGGCCGAGCCGGGCGGTCAGGCCCGCAAGCCGTGGGGGCGGACCCCATTTCATCCGCATGCTCCCCTCTCGCCGGCGCACCAGGACACGTACTAGGCCAGGCTAGGCCGAGGCGCCTAACAGCGAGATGACAGTGGCCGTTCGGCCCCTGTAACTCGCTCCGTCACAGAGTGGGGCCCATGAGCGATGAGAGTACGAAGGCGACGATCGAGGTCATCGGTCTGCGTAAACGCTTCGGGCCACAGCTGGCTTTGGACGGAATGACGTTCACCGTGCGGCCCGGACGGGTGACCGGCTTCGTCGGCCCGAACGGCGCGGGCAAGTCCACCACCATGCGCGTGATCCTGGGCCTTGACGCGGCTGAGGAGGGAAAGGCCCTGGTCGACGGGGTGCCGTACCGCACCCTGCGTCGCCCGCTTCGGCATCTGGGGGCACTGCTCGACGCCTCCGCGCTGCAGCCGAGCCGCACCGCCCGTAATCACCTGCTGTGGCTGGCCCACTCACAGGGGGTCCTGGCCCGGCGCGTGGACGAGGTCATCGAACAGGCCGGCCTGGGCACGGCGGCCCGGCGAAAGGCCGGCGGCTTCTCGCTGGGCATGCGCCAGCGCCTGGGGATCGCGGCGGCGCTGCTCGGTGACCCGCCGGTGGTCATGCTGGACGAGCCTTTCAACGGCCTCGACCCCGACGGCATCGTCTGGATGCGCGGCTTCCTGGTGGAGCTGGCCCGGCAGGGCCGCGCCATCCTGGTCTCCAGTCACCTGATGAGCGAACTCCAAGACACCGCGGACCATCTCGTGGTGATCGGCCGTGGCCGGGTCGTCGCGGACACCAGCGTGTCCGAGCTGCTCGCCGAGGCATCCGGCGGCCGGGTCACCCTGCGTACCTCCGCGCCCTCGCGCGCCGCCCAGGTCCTGCACGGCGCAGGCGCCACCGTTCTCGCCACCGGCCCCGACACCCTCGGCGTCACGGGCCTGCCCGACGAGGAGATCGTGACCCTGCTTGCCCGGAACGGGGTGCCGTTCTCCCAGGTGTCCGCGCACAGGGCGACGCTCGAAGAAGCGTACATGGAGCTCACCCGGGACGCGGTGGAGTACCGGGGCATCTCGGCGGGGGAGGCCACCCGATGACAGCCACCCTCACTCTTCGCCCCCCGGCCACGAGGCGCGCTGAGCCGAGCGGGTTCCTCAGGACGCTGTACGCCGAGTGGACGAAGTTCCGTACGGTACGCGGCTGGGTCCTCGCCATGGCGGGGGCGCTCCTGGCGACGATCGTGGTCGGCTTGCTCGGAACGGCCGCCCCCGCCCCCGGCGGGGGCGGCGCCGACTCCGCCTCGTACCCGAAGGGCACCGGCGGCGAGGCCGTCAACGACAGTTTTTACTTCGTCCACAGGACACTCACCGGCGACGGCGCCCTCACCGTTCCCCTGCGGTCCCTGACCGGTGTGGCCGACACCGGGACCGGCAAGACAGCACAGAGCGCCCAGCCCTGGGCGAAGACAGGGATCATCTTGAAGGAAAGCCTCACCCAGGGATCCCCGTACGCGGCGGTCATGGCCACCGGCGGCCACGGCGTGCGCATGCAGTACGACTACACGCACGACACGGCGGGCCCTTCCGGCAAGGTCACCCAGGAGTCCCCGCGTTGGCTGCGCCTGGTCCGCTCCGGCGACAGCCTCACCGGTTACACCTCCACCGACGGCTCCCACTGGACCAAGGTCGGCCATGCGAAGCTGCCTGGGCTTGCGCGCCCCGTGCAGGCCGGGCTCTTCGCGACGTCACCGGAGGCGAAGCAGGACACAGCGGCGGGCGCGGGCTTCAGTCCCGCCGTGGCCACCGGCACCTTCGGCCGCCCCGCTCTCACCGGCGACTGGTCCCAGGGGGCGTGGCGCGGCACACAGGTGGGCGGCGACGCGGGCACCTCCGGCAGCTACACGAACACCACCAAGGGCGGCTTCGCCCAGACCGACGGCGGCGGGTTCACCGTGACCGGGGCCGGTGACATCGCACCGGTCGTCGGCGGGCCAGCCATGGGCGTCGGTTTCTCCGTCGAGAACTTCCTCGTCGGCACATTCGCCGGGCTGGTCGTGGTGATCACCGTGGGCACGGTGTTCATCACTGGCGAGTACCGGCGCGGTCTGCTGCGTACGACCATGGCGGCAACTCCCCTGCGGGGCCGGGTGCTTGGTGCCAAGGCGCTGGTGGCCGGGGGCGTCGCGTTCGCCATCGGCCTGGTCGCCGCCGCGATCACCATTCCCATCGGGGAACGCAGCGCGCGTGGCAGGGGCTTCCATGTCTTCCCCGTCACGTCGGCCACCGAAGCGCGCGTCATGGTCGGAACCGGCCTGCTCTGCGCAGCCGCCGCCGTGCTCGCCGTCGGTGTCGGTGCCCTGCTGCGGCGCAGCGGCACTGCGGTCGCCCTGGTCATCGCGTCGATCGTGCTGCCCTTCCTGCTTGCCACCTCCGGCGTACTGCCCCCGGGCGTCTCGGAGTGGCTGCTGCGGGTGACCCCGGCTGCGGGCTTCGCCATCCAGCAGACTCTCCCGCAGTACGCACAGGTGCTCAGCGTGTACGAGCCGTCGACCGGCTACTACCCGCTGGCGCCATGGGCCGGCCTCGCCGTGCTGTGCGGATACGCCGCGCTCGCCTTCGGTCTGGCCGTGCTGCGGCTGCGCGGGAGGGACGTATGAGTTTCCTGAGCGGTGCACGACTCATGAGCACGGCGGACGGCGCGTGGCGAGGGGACTTCGCCCGCGCCCTGCACGCGGAGTGGACGAAGCTGCGCACCGCAGGGGACATGGGCTGGTTGCTCCTGCTCGCCGTCGCGCTGACCGTGGCCGTCGGCTGCGGCACGGCCAAGGCCGTGAAGTGCCCGGACGCGGGGTGCGGCCAGGACGCCGTCAAGCTCGCCCTGACCGGCGTCACCGTCGGGCAGGCGGTCATCGCCGTCTTCGCGGTGCTGGCCGTCAGCGGCGAGTACGGCACTGGGATGATCCGCACCACGCTCATGGCGGTGCCGAACCGGATCACCGTCCTTACCGCCAAGGCGACGATCCTCACCACGGTCGTCCTCGCCTTTGGGACGGCTGCCATCCTGGTCTCCCTCCTCGCCGGCCACTACATCCTGCCCGGCAACGGATTCACCGAGGCGCACGACTATGCTCCGCTCTCCTTGGCCGACGGCCCGACCCTGCGCGCGGCCGTGGGCTCGGTCCTCTACCTCGTCCTCATCGCCCTGCTCGGCCTCGGCGTGGCGACCGCGGTACGGGAGGCGGCGAGCGCCATCGGGATCGTGCTCGGGCTGCTCTACCTCTTCCCGGTCGTCACGCGGGTGGTCAACGACCCGGAGTGGCAGCGCCACCTCCAGCAGATCTCGCCCATGACCGCCGGGCTCGCGATCCAAGCCACCGTCCATCTGCACGAGCTGCCCATCGGCCCATGGGCCGGCCTGGGCGTGCTCGCCACGTGGGCCGCGGCCGCGCTGCTGGTCGGCAGCCTGCTGCTGCACAGGCGCGACGCGTAGCCGAATCGAGCCGTCCGCGAGCACGGTGGCTTGGGGCCGCTCCCCGGCCCGGCGCCTCACCCGGTCAACGATCCAGCCGATCGGGATTGACGCCGGGCGGGCGGGTCTTCAGGATGCCGACCCGGACCCACTGTCCGCCGCCGATCGGGCGGCTTCCGCCTCGGGCACGGTGCGAGGGCCGGGGACCATGGACGTCCTGGCGGCGAGGGCGAGGTGTGAGTTCATGTCCAGCTCGAACCGACCGTAGGGGTTCACGCGGGTCCAGAACAGCGGGGACAGGGCCCGTCGGTCGGCGTCGGTGAGCCGCTTCTGCCACTTCTCCTCGCTCAGGATGTCCTGAAGCAGCAGGGTGTTGAGGTGCACCAGAGCGGACTGGAGCAGGTGCAGGGCGAGCATGGAGACCTCCTGGGACTCCTTGTCGGAGCCGGTCAGGTCGCCGTCCTTGCCGTAGAACAGGTCGTGGTTGGCGGAGTTCCAGTTCTCCACGACCTGGAGGCCGTCGTTGATCTCGCGGCGCAGGTCGGCGTCGGCGAGGTAGTCACAGATGAACGCCGTACGCACCGCCCGCCCAAGTTCCTCGATCGCGCGGTAGGTGGGGTGCTTGGGCCCGCCGCGCGTGAAGCGGCGCAGGACCTGCTCCAGCTCGCCGCGACCGTGATCTCCTCGTGGCTGGCCTGGCCCGCCTGGGCGGCGGCCCCCGTGACCCTGCTGGTCGCCGCCACCCTCGTCACGGAGCGTCGACGCTGGCGGTGGCTGGTCTCCGCGAACCGACTCGCCAACTGAAGCGCTCACCCGCCAACTGAAGCGCTGAGTCACAAGAGGTGTGACTGAGCACCACAATTGGCGGCTTTCGCCAACTGTGGTGCTGAAGGTTCTCGGACAGTTCCTCGGCCATGGGGGACGCAGGCCTCTCCGGCGGCGGAGCGAGCCAGCGTCAGCCGTTGAAGAAGTCGCCCAGGGTGGCGGAGAGCGGGCCGGGGGCTTCCTCGGCCACATGGTGGCCGGCGTCGATGCCGTGGCCCCGGACGTCGTCGGCCCAGTCGCGCCAGATGGTGCGCGGGTCGCCGTACAGGTCCTCCAGGTCGTCTCGTAGCGACCACAGGACCAGGACCGGGCAGTCGATCCGCGCGCCTCGGGCGCGGTCCGCCTCCTCGTGTTGGCGGTCCACGGTGAGCCCGGCGCGGTAGTCCTCCAGCATGGCGCGGACAACGTCTGGATTGCGGGTGGCGGTCCGCCACTCGTCGTGATTTTCCTGCCCCATGGCTTCGGGGTCGCCGCGGTACCAGGCGTCGGGATCGGCGTTGATGACGCGTTCGGGGATCTCCGGCTGGGCGAAGAAGAACCAGTGCCACCACGCGGTGGCGAACCGGGCATCCGCACGGGTCAGGTGCTCGCTCAGGGGCAGGCCGTCCAGGAACGCCACCCGGGTCACCGCGGAGGGGTGGTCCAGCACCAGGCGGAGCGCCACGGCAACCCCCCGATCGTGGCCGATGAGACCGAAGCGCTGGTGCCCGAGCGTCTGCATGACCTCGACCATGTCCTTCGCCACGGCGCGCTTGGAGTGCGGGACATGATCCAAAGCGGGCGCCGGGCCGCGGGAGCGCCCGTACCCGCGCAGGTCGGGGCAGACGACGCTGAAACCGCGCCGCACCAGGACGGGCGCGACCCGGTGCCAGGTCGCCGACGTGCGCGGGTGGCCATGCAACAACAGGAGAGGCGGGCCCTCGCCCCCGTACCGAACGAAGACGGACGCCTCACTGGTGCGCACCGTCCTGGTGGCGAATTCCTCGAACACGAAACGACCCTTTCGCTCCGGGGCCTGGTCCGCGCTACGCCACCTTCCCACCTGCCCATGAGGAGCCCTGGCACTCCGCCAACTGTCGAGCTCAGCCGCCAACTATCGCGCTCAGTCACAAGAGGGATGCTGTGCACCCGGCCGGCTCTGGGGTTAGTCGTCGAGGTCGAGGTAGTCGATGTCGTTGAGGGTCACGTCGGAGAGCCCCAAGGCGCGGCTGCCGCCGTCTTGGAAGTAGATCTCTTTGAGTCCTTCGGCGATGATCTGGCGCATCTGCTGGTCGCTGGCGCCGGTGTTGCGGGCGTGGAAGAGGCGTTGTGCGTAGGTGGGGGGGAGGTGGACGGTGAGGCGTCGGAAGCGTCCGTCGTCGGTGGTGCCGATGGGTGCGGTGTACCCGAAGCGGGCCCTGGTCTCCACCGTGATCCCGGTCGCGGTGGCCGCCTGTTTCTGTCGGCGTTTGCGGACCTGGGGCTGCCACCGTGCCCGTACGGCGTCGTCGATCCGGTCGGCGATGGCCTTTGGCGGGTGCTTGCGCTGGCCTTTGCGGTAGCGCTCCACCGACCGCTGGCTGACGCCGATCTCCTCGGCGACGGCCCGGGTCGTCTTGAGCTGCTTGATCAGGTAGCCGATCTGGCCCTTGAGCGTCTTGGGCGGCTGACGGGTGAACGCTTCGCGGTCGGCGCGCTCGATGGCGTCCTCGATCTCTGCCACGGGAGCTCGGCTACATGGAACTCGACCGCCACGGCGCCGAACTCCTCTTCCAGGTGCTGACCGAACGCGAGGAGAAGAACAGCGTCGCCATCGCCTCCAACGAATCGTTCGGCGGCTGGACCAAGACCTTCACCGACCCCCGCCACTGCGCGGCCATCGTCGACCGGCTCACCTTCAACGGCACCATCATCGAGACCGGCACCGACTCATACCGTCTCGCCAGCACCCGAGCACGCGCCGAGCACGCTGAAGCGAACTGAACTGGAGCCCCATGCTGATCCGCTGCCCAAAGGCAGCGGATCAGCATGACACCGGCCGCGAGGATTTCGCCATGTACGGCCCGAGTCTAGGCGCGGAAGGCCTTCCGAAGGCGTTCGCCGAACTCGGCTGGGTGCGTGGTCAGGCCGGTGTGCCCGCCTGGATAGTGCTGGAGTTCCGTGCCGAGACGCTCGGCCAGGAGAGCCGCAGGACGGTAGGGCAACTCGCCACGTGAGTCCTGGCCGCAGGCGAGCACGAGCCGGTCCGACAGCGCCTCCAGCCGGTGGATGTCAGGGGCGTAGGACATGAAGCTGGGCACGATGTGCCCGACGAAGTAGGGCAGGTTGGCCATTGTCCGCTCGGCCCGTGCCGCTGCCTGCGGCGGAAGCTTGAGCTCGACCTTCGTCTCGGTGGCGTCGCCGTCCTTCTTCAGACCCGCAGCGAACACAGCCATCGCCGGCATGAGCCCCTCTGTGCGGAGGGTCTCATGCACGTGTGCGATGAGCGCGCGATGTTCGGAGGCGTCCGGCAGGACCTCAACTAGCGGCGGCTCGTGTGCCACAAGGCGTTCGATGCGTTCGGGATGGGCGGTGAGCAGGTGCAGGGCGGCGATCGCGCCCGAGCTGGAGCCGAACACCCGGGCGGGCTCATCGGGAGACAGCAGTTCGAGCATCCGGAACGCGTCGTCGGCGTGTTCGGCCACGTGCTGCTCGGCCTCGGGGTCGTGCAGCGTGCTGCGGGACATGCCGCGCGGGTCGTAGGTCGCGACCGTGTATTCGGCGGCCAGGTCGTCTGCGATGCCGTCGTAGGAGGTCGTGTCGCCCGCCCCTCCGGGTATCAGCAGCAGGAGCGGTCCCTGGCCACGCACTTCGTAGTACAGGGTCGCGCCATTCACGCGCAGGCTGCCGATGGTCGGGGCGCTCATGAGGAGTCTCCTTCTCGGGACGGGGGCCAGTGCTCCAGGAGGGTGTGCAGGGCGTCGAGAGCGCGAACCCAGGAGTGTTGCGGCGAACGCTCATGCGCGAACCCGCCTGCGGCCTCCAAGGCGACGAACCCGTGGAACGTGCTGCGCAGCAACCGGACCGCGTCGGTCAGGTCAGGCTCGGCCAGGCCATAACTGCGCAGCATGCCGTAGGTCAGCTCGACCGCGCGCCGCGGTCCGGACGCTTTTGCGGCCAGCTCAGGGTCGATCTGGATCGGCGTCTGCGTCGCCATGTAGCGGCCCGGATGCTTGTGCGCGTATTCCCGCCAGGTATTGGCAAAGGCGACCAGCGCATCCTTGCCCGCCCGCCCGGAGGTCGCCTCCGCAATACGGATCGTCTTCTCGTCTGCCGCCAGCAGCGCGATCCGTCCGCGCAGATCCTCCAGACTGCGGACGTGCGTGTAGAGGCTCGCGTCCTTCACGCCCAGCCGTCGCGCTACCTGCGACATCGTCACCTGGTCGAACCCGACCTCGTCCGCCAGCTCGGCGCCCGCGAGCGTCACCCGCTCCGCCGTCAGCCCTGCCCGCGCCATGCACTCTCCTCGATCCTAGGGCTCCTAGTTTTAATCTAGGGATCCTAGGAATGCAAATGGGACGCTTCGCCGGTACTGCTGCTGCGGATGGCTCACCGCCCCCTCGGCCACCGTCGGATTCGCGGTCCTGGCTTCCACGTGATCACTGGCCACCTCCAGCAGATGCGCCACACCGCCAGCGAGTGGTGACCAGCGGCCAGACGCTGCGGACGCGACTCTGTGGAGCTGCTTCAAGACGCTGCCGTCATTTCCCGTGAACATCCAGAGAGCAGGCGATCACTGAACGCCGCCGGAACCGATGAACAAACGCTGTCGGTTGAAGTGAACGAAGCCACCTGGCCGACGCCGTCCGCGCCCGCTGGCAGCCGGGAGTCCGTGCCCGCGCTCGGAAGGTGGCGGCCACCTCGCAGGGAATCGTCATCGAGACCCGCGCGAGGTTCGGATTCACCGCCGCGCCCGGCACCACCGATGACGGACGCATGCGCCGTCTCACCCAGGTCCTGCCTCCCGGGTACGCGGCCCGGCTCTTCTCGGCCCGCGACCAGGGCGCGTCCGAGCGTGAGCTTGAGCGGATCGCGGCGGAAGGACTGCAGGAGGTCTATTTCAAGGACGGCGGCCGCCGCGCCGGGGATCTCACGGTCGAATTCACGGATATCGATTACATCGAATTCGGATTGTGATTTCCTGCCGCGCCGGCTGCCGCGAAGGGTGTGACTGATTCCCAATGATGGTTGTCAAGCAGCGGGACGTAGGCTGCGGCTCATGCAATCGTTGATCGCTGCCGTCCGTGGGCAGGAAGAAGCTGCCCGTTTTCTCGCTTGGCCGGGTGACTTCGACCTTGACCGAGGCGATCGTGTCGAGGAAGTGCACCTCGCCTCGGGTGCCGCGCTTGAGGGGTTCGCCGGCGATGGTGCGGGCGGCACGTTCTTCTTCTGCGGTGAAGGCGGAGAGGAGCGTCCGATCCTCTACGCCGACTCCGAAGGAGGTGCGGCTCTGGTTGCCATCGGCCTGCACGAGCTGGTGCGGCTGCTGCTGGTCGTCCCGTGGTGGCAAGGCTGCCAGGCGTTCACGGACGAGGAGAGTCGCGAGCTTGAGGCTGAGTATCTGGAGGACATGCCGGACCTCGCGGCCAGAAGGGACCGTGCTGCCGCAGCCCTTGGCCTCGATCTTCCGGGTCAGGCCGAGGTCCTGGCTCGCTTGAGGGAGGTGGCCACTCGGCTGGGGGAAGACTTCGTTTTGATCTACACGCCGGAGGGACACCCCTACGAGCCGCTCTTCACGGTCTGAGGCTCAGGCAGCGGCGAGACCCTGCTGGGGAGGCTGAGCCTCGAAGGTGCGCTGATCGCCTATGAGGGCCCATAGGACGTCGAGGCGTCGCCGAGCGAGGGCGAGGATCGCCTGTTTATGACTCTTTCCCTCGGCCCGTTTGCGGTCGTAGAAGGTCTTCGAGGTCAGGCAGAAGCGGGCTGCGATCTGGGCGGATAGGTAGAAAACGCGCAGGAGGCGGCGGTGGTAGCGGTGCGGCCGGCGCATGTTGCCGCTGATCCGGCCTGAGTCTCGTGGGACAGGTGCCAGACCAGCGACTCCGGCGAGTCTGCCCGCGGTCCCGAAGGCGTCCATGTCCCCGCCGGTGCAAGCGACGAACTCCGCCCCCAGCAACGGGCCCATGCCAGGCATGCTGAGGATCACCTCGGCATCCCGGTGCTCTTGGAAGCGTGCCGCGATCTTTGCATCCACGGCGGCGATCTCTTCGTCCAGAGCCAGGACCGACCGGGCCAGCGTGTTCACCACGGCTGCGGCTGTGCTCTCCCCGGCCACGGCGGTGTGCTGGGCCTGTGCCGCGGCGACGGCTGCATCGGCCATGGCCTGGGCGCCGCGGACTTTGCGGTTCTTCAGCCAGGTCGCGAGCCGGCTCGGGCCGACCCGGCGGAGGCCGGCTGGGGTCTGATAGCCGGTCAGCAGGATGAGTGCGGCTTTGGAGGCGGCGTAGTCGAAGGTCCGTTCCAGGGCGGGGAAGTACTCCAGGAGCTGGGCACGCATCCGGTTGATGGCGCGGGTCCGGTCGGCGGCGAGGTCGTAGCGGCGGGCGGTGAGGATCTTCAGGTCCATCGCGATCTCGTCCCACTCCTGCAAGGGCTGCAGGTCCCGGCGCATCCGTGCCTGGTCGGCGATGACGTAGGCGTCCTTTGCATCGGTCTTGCCGTCCCCGCGGTAGCCACGGGAAGCGTGGTGGACGGTTCGGCCAGGGATGTAGAGCAGTCGCTGTCCGTGGCTGGTCAGGAGGGCGATCAGCAGAGCGCCCCCGCCGGCGTTCAGATCGACGGCCCACGTAACCGGGCCGTCCTCGGCCAGTGCCAGCACATCGCCGATCAGCTCCAGGAGCTCGGGCTCGTTGTTGGGAACCCGGCGCGAGAGCACCTTCGTCCCGTCCGTGTCGATGACCGTGCAGTGATGCGCGGCCTTGCCGGCATCCGTCCCCGCCCAGAGCTCGGGCACCCAAGCCTCCCTCGTCGATTAGTTGACTGGTCCCTGCAGACGACCACGCCGACGTGTCCTTACGAAGCGATCTCTATTCGCTCATCCCAATGAGTGGCCGTGTCGTCGCGGGGCACTGGGCGGCCAATCAGTCAAAGCCACACCTTCGGCATGAGCGCTCTAAAGCCACACCCAGGCCCCTGGGTCTCCCGATCGTACGAAGGACCGGAATCAACCCGCCAACAAGGTAAGGAGCGCTTTAGATGGCGGATGAGCGTGCGAGTCGGCGGACTGAGCGCCTGACCCTCGGGACACTGGCGAGCCGAAGCGCTCAGTCACAAGTGATGCCCTCCGAGTCGTGTGGCCCGAGCAACCGTCTGGTTGTACTCACGCGTCCTTTGGGCATGAGACGTCGACCCGTGATCCTCCGACCGCTACTGATCCGGATTCGGCCGAGGTGTGGTCACAGTGTGGAGACAGTCGGTTGCAATGGCGCCCACGTTCCCGGCCATACCGTCTGCCTGGCCCACGTGGATGAGGCCGGTCGGGACGCCTACCTGGCCAGCCTGGTCCCTGGCGCCGACGTTGACCACGGCGGAACCACGTTCACCAGCGACCTGCTGAGCAGGTTGCTCGACGCCTTGCGTGACCTCGGCACCGGCCAACCGCACTTCGGTGACGCTGGATTCGACGGGGCAGTCTTCACCAGCAACGTCAACCTCGAGGGGGCAACCTTCACCGGTGGCGCCGAGTTTCACGGGGCAACCTTCGCCGATGGCGGCAGGTTCGACGGGGCAGTCTTCACCAGCAACGTCAACTTCGTAAGGGCAGAATTCACTGATCGTGCAGGCTTTACCGATGCGACGTTCTCCGGTACTGCCAGTTTCGACGATGCAACCTTCTCCGGTAGCGCCAGTTTCGATGATGCGACGTTCTCCGGTACCGCCGGGTTTACCGGGACGACCTTCACCAACGGCTCCGGGTTTATCAGGACGACCTTCACCGGCGATACCTGGTTCACCAATGCCACCATCGGCTATGCCAAATTTTTCGATGTGACCTTTGCCGGGAACGCCTGGTTCAACAGTGCGCTCTTCACCGGGGACACCCAATTCGAAGGGGCAACCTTCGCGGGCGGCGCCTGGTTCGACGGGGCGACTTTCGCCAGCGACGCCTGGTTCGACGGGGTGACCTTCACAGGCGACACCCGGTTCGACGGGGCGACCTTCGCGGGCGATGCTCGGTTCGAGGAAGCGGTGTTTGAGCAGTCGGCCAATTTTGGCCCTTTGGTGTGCGCTGGGCGCGTGATGCTGTCCTGGGCGGCATTCGACGGGCCGGTCACTCTCACACTTGCTGCGCGCCGTTTGGAATGCCAGCGCACGCGTTGGTCGTCGACAGCCGAGATGCGGCTGCGGTACGCCACCGTGGACTTCTCCTACGCGGTCTTCGAGCACCCTCTGACCATTGCCACTGAGGCCGATCCATTCCCACTTCCTGGCGGAGCCCTGATGCACGAACAGGTGCTTGCCGGTGCCTCTAGCGAGGTGCGGCTAGCCTCGCTGCGTGGTGTGGACGCAGCGCACCTGGTCCTCGCCGACATCGACCTGGCCGAGTGCCTGTTCGCCGGCACGGTGCATCTGGATCAGGTACGGCTAGAGGGTGCCTGCACTTTCGATGCGGTCCCGCCCGGCATGCACTGGGTTCGCCGGCTGCCGCTGCGGTTCACCCAGCGCCGCACCCTAGCTGAGGAACACCACTGGCGCGCCCGCAGACCGGCAGCAGCCCGCGGATGGAACACCGCACTGTTTGGCGCGGGGCGCGTCGGGCCTACGCAGTTGGCGCCGGTGTATAGGGCGCTGCGCAAGGCGCTGGAGGACGGCAAGGATGAACCCGGGGCGGCCGACTTCTACTACGGCGAGTGCGAGATGCGCCGCCACGACACTGGACGGCCCTTGAGCGAGCGGGCGCTGCTGACGGCTTACTGGGCCCTGTCCGGGTATGGGTTGCGCGCGCTTCGTGCCCTGGCGTGGCTGGGGGTGGCCATGGTCGTCACGATTGCGGTGATGGTGCTATGGGGCCTGCCTACCGAGGAACCGAAACCGACCACTACAGGCCGCCAGGTTGCTGTCGGGCAGAAGGTCGTCCTCATCACTGATACTTCCGTCCCGGTCAATCCCACCGGCCCGCTGATCGAACGCGTCACCATCGAACGATGGGAGAAGAGTCTGCGGGTGGTGATCAATTCGGTGGTCTTCCGCTCTTCCGGCCAGGACCTCACCACCTTCGGTACCTACACCGAGATGATCTCCCGGCTGGCCGAACCCGTCCTCTTGGGACTGGCCGTCCTTGCCGTCCGTAGCCGCGTCAAACGTTGACCACCACCCGTGCGACAGGCAATCGCTCAAGGTTCCCTGCGGGCCGCGCGGCCCGGCACTCGGCCGGGCCGCTCCTGCCTTCGTCCCGCTCCCCGGCCGTCTGCCCGCCCGCGTCACTCTGTATCCGTGAGCAGATGAGCCACCACCGCACGGGCGGCCCCGGAAACGAGGGCGCTGACCACGGTCAGAGCTCCCTTCTTTGCGAACTCCCGGCGCGGGTCCGGGGTCGGCTGCGGTGCCGGCGTCGTCTGCTGCTGGTCGCGCTGCTCGTTGCTCACGTGCTCCTCCAAGGGGTGCTCAGAAAAAAGTCCTCCCGTCCCGGACAACCGGACAAGCGGGACCGGGACGGTCGGAAGGATCAGGGAGCGACGGGCTAGCCCCGCAAGCCTCTCCGCCTCTTGGTCTGGCTCACCCGGTGGTCGTACAGCCCCGGGCACAACGAAGCCCCCCGCCGGCGGTTCAGCGAGAGGCTTCGGTCGGGCCAGGTGACCAGGTCGGGAGACGGCATTCAATAGTTCGCTCGTATCCGACCCGTCCATGGAGAGGTTGAGGAGATCCCTCGGCAGGACGAACTCCAGTCACAGAGCGCGGCTTGTCGTCTCGCTTGTCGCCTGCCTTGTCTTGTCGCTTGTCTTGTCGCTTGTCGGCTCCCAGCTCAGGAGTCGGATCCTCAGCCTCACGAGCTGCCACACACCCTCGCATTCGCATCCCAAGGCACGCGTACGCGTGCGAGAAGCGACAGACTCCCGCTATGAGGACTACTCGCCGCACGCTCGGCACCGGACCGATGAGCACCGGGACCTCGGAGGAGGAGCGGCCCCTGCGGCTTCTGCCGGTAAAGCGGGCCGAGATCGACGACGACCAGGAGCACGGCGAGGTAGTGCCGGCCGAACAGCGAGGCCCCCGGCGCCGGAAGCTCGGCGGCCGGGGGCAGCAGTAGAGATCGAGCCCATGCGACGTCCTGATCGTCTCCCTGGCCGGCCTGGAAGAGGCTCACGGGGCGGTACTGGCGATCGTGCTGCACCCTTCCGGCCGCTACCCCGACACCGCCATGTCCGTCGTGATCGGTGACCCCCTTGCGTGCACTGCGGTCGCCGTCAACCTCCAGCAGCTCAGGGCCGCCCGCTTCGATGGCGCCAAACTCCTCGGTGAGGTCGACCCTGCAGCAATGGCCCGCGTGGACCAGGCGCTGCGCGCCGTCCTCGACCTGTAGCCCGCAGCAGGCGGAGACCCGGTGCGGCGGCCGGGTCCCGCAGCGCTCAAGGCCTGAGTCTGTCGAACCCGCAGGGCAACATGCGCTTTCGATCGGGACTCTTCCCTCGCGTCCTGGTCCCGGGAGACGTCTAGGAGGACCCTGGACATGTGGCGAGGAAGAGCATTCGGACGTGCAGCCAGTGCGGCAGTCCGCTGCCAGAGGGCAGCCGGTCGCGTCGGTACTGCTCAGCTGCCTGCCGGACGAAAGCGTGGCGCTGGAAGCGTGAGCGCGAGGAATGGTGGCGAAGCAACACAGGAGGGAGGTTGTCCGTGTTCGGACGGCGTGGGCCAAGCGCCCTGCCCCGCGGGGCGGAGCACTTGGACTCAGCCTGTCAGGCCGCGAGCCGTCAGTAGGTGACGTAGTCGCTACGGACCCAGCCCGTGACGCCCTTGTGGGCCCCGGACGTCACCTTGCCGTAGAACCAGACCGGGCTGGGGTAGGTCTTGGTGCAGTAGTACGTGAACGTGGTGCCCTTGGTCAGCTGTCCGAGCGAGGCGTAGCTCGTCGCGGGACCCTTGCGCAGGTTCACGTTGTTCGTCGCGATCTTGTACCAGGAGTGGTCAGGCTCATCAAGATTGCACTTCGAGTTGGTTACCGCACCGGCGCTCGGGGCGGACATCACCGCACCGCCCAACAGCGCCACTGTCGCCACAGCCGTCGCGATGCCTTTACGAAGCAAGCCATGCCGCATACGTGATTCTCCTGTGTCGTTCCTGGCGTACGCCCGTGTGGACACGCCCTGCATCGTGCCGAGCTAAGCGATGAATTCCCGGTACGAAGGGAGAATCTCTCATGCAACTCTGCGGTGGGCATTAGCACTCAGTCCATACTCACTTGGCAATGCGTCCACTCCGGAAGTCGTTCGAATGCGGCTCCGACCAACAGCGCATGGTCCTTTGCACCACCTGACACGCCCGTCGTGGCCCGGCCAACCGGCCAGGCCGCCCACCCGAAGGAAGCACCCCATGGAACCCACCCCACCGGCCCAGGCCGGCGAACTGCTTCGGGTGCGGTTTTTTTCGAGTTACGGCCGCGATCAGTGGTGAGGTCATGGTTCCGCTGGTGAGTGCGTCAGGCGGCATGCCGAAAAACCATGCAGCGGGGAACCGCGCCGCGTCGGGATATTGTGCCGGTGAGCAACGCCATGGCTGAGCACGAAGCGGATACTGAACAGTTGACGCGCAGGGGCTACGTCGGCCTGCGCGAGGGAAACCTCGACCCATAAAATGTCGTCGCCCTCGCCTGCGAACTGCTCGACTGGTTCCATTACACCGACGCCATCCTGGAGGTCGTCGAGCGGAACCCGGCCGAGGTGTCGGCGGCGGAGATGACCGTCCTGGTCCGGCGCATCCTGGACGACGCGGGCTTCGATCCCGGCTTCGACCTCGCCCCGAGTGTTTGGAGACGTTGCGCACCGTGCTGCGAATCGTGGCCCGTGACCTGCCCACGCGCGGGATCGAGGGCGAACCGGAGATCGAGAACAGAGCTCGTGATGAGCCCGTCAGGATGCCAGCAGGACTCGTTTCCGTAAGAGGCCGAAGCCAGCCCGGCCGTACATCTTGCGCTTGATCATTCCCGACTCCACGGACAGCGACGACGTATCCGGCCTCAACATGGAGACATCGTGACCGACCACCACGCTCACCTGCTCGCCGCCATCGTCGAGCTCGGCGGTGAGCTGGAGCTCCCAGCTACCCGTAAGGGGCGCTTCAGGGGCGCGGTCATCCCAGAAGGCTACGCGGTCAGCGCCGGCCGCCGCCGATGCGGCGGTCGTCGGCCAGTGCGGTAAGCGGGCCGAACTCGCGGGCAAGTTGGTTCCACGTCAGAACCTCGCCACAGCGGGCCGGGAACTCCTTCGGGTTGAACTCGGGCATGGTCCAGGCGCCAGTGCCCCGGTCCCGCAGCCACAGGTCCCCGTCACCGTCGACCACAGTCGGCGGGACTGGTACGGGCTCGGCCTGATCGGTGGGCTCCCAGGTGACCCGGCCCGGGTGGGAAACGCGGCGCAGCTCGGTGGTGGCCAGCCGCGCGGCCAAGTCACGGGTGGACTCTTCGGCCTCCTTGACCGACGCGAGTCGGAATGCGTCGTCAAGTACGGGCAGGGCTGGATTCTTGCTGCGCTTTGAACTCATACGCTGACTACCTCCGGTAAGGGGCGGCACATCCGTCATGGCACCCCGTAGAGGAACACGGTATCCGAGGCGGGAGCCGGGCCGGCTACGACCACTGAGCCCTTTCCAACCTCACTTGCCAGGCGGGTGGTTGGGCTGACAGACAGATGAAGCCCTTGGTAGATGGGTTTCCGACCAAGGGAACCGTCTCCACCAGAGGCTTCGCATGCTTGTCTACCCGTCCGGCGTCGACGTGTCCAGCTCGGCCCTGCGCTTCCTCGCCGCCCGCCTGAAAGAACATCGCCGCGCTCTCGGAACCCGATGGCGGCGCCTGATCGCAGGCCGACAGGCCCTGCTCACCCTCGCCCACCTGCGCAATGGCCAGCCCTACGCCCAGCTCGCGGCCGGATTCGGGATCGGCACCACCACCGCCTACCGATACATCACCGAGGCCGTCAACCTCCTCGCCGCCCTCGCCCCCACCCTCGCCGAAGCCGTACGAGCGGCGTCGACGAAGGCGTACGTGATCCTGGACGGGACGCTCCTGCCCATCGACCGAATCGCCGCCGACCGCCCGTTTTACTCGGGCAAACACAAGAAGCACGGCATGAACGTGCAGGTCATAGCTGATCCGAAGGGGCGTCTGATGTGGGCTTCACCAGCCCTGGCCGGCGCCGTCCACGACATCCGGGCGGCGCGCGAGCACGGCATCATCGAGGTACTCGCCAAGGCCAACATCAGCTGCTGGGCAGACAGGGCTACCAGGGTGCAGGCGGCACGGTCCGTCTCCCTTACCGCGGCCGATGGGACAGCCTCTCCACCGGCCAGCAGGCCGTCAACCAGTCCCACGCGAAAATCCGTGCATTGGTCGAGCAGGCCATCGCCACCCTCAAGTCCTGGCGCCTCCTCCGTAAACTCCGCTGCTCAACGACCCGAATCACCAGCCTCGTCCAAGCCGTCCTGGTGCTCCAGCTCACCGCGACGGGCTGAGATCAACCCGCAGCATTCACCCAGTCCGTCAACTCGGCTTCCGTCGTCCCGGCCGGCAGACGAACGTCGAAGGTGTAACCCTCATCGCAGAACACCAGGTCAAGGTCCGTGGGTGCCAGCCTGCGGAAGACGATCGCCAACCAGATCGCGTCTTCCTCCCATACGTCCATGTACAGGCAGGTACCGTCCTCGTGCAGATAGGCCTCACCGGGACCGTCCTCGGTCTCGAACTACCATATGAGGCTGCGCACTTCGCTGCGTTGCGTCGAGTCGATCTCGACTCCGGACCACCGGGCACGGATCGCTTCTGTCAGACCATCCCGATCGATGCGCCATCCGCCCGCATCACCCTCGACCACCGCCAAGAACGTCATAGCCAGGGTCTACCAGACCTCCGTGGCACAGCGTCGATCGGCTGTCGCCTGAAGTTGGAATGGGCTCACTGTCCAGATGGAGGCGCTGGCACACCGGGCGGTGGGGCTAGGTGATGAGCTGGTCCTGGACCTGGCGCAACCCGTGGCGCTAGCGCTCAGACATGGCGGTCCGGGTCTAAGAAGGTGAGGCCGCCGGGGGCGAGCGGACGTCGGGCCGGGCCGGGCCGGGCCGGGGCGGGTGCGGGCTCGCCGGGCGGCTGGCGGAAGTAGGCGCCCTGCTCGACCGGCATCAGCCGGCGCCCACCCGCCTGCCCCTCCGGTCAGGCGGCCTCGCTCTTGACCGCAGGGGAGGCCCGTGGGCGTTCCGTGGCGCGGTTTCCCGCACATGCGGTGCACGCGTACGTGTGCGTGAGGACGCGCCCCGGTACTGGTCGGCTCTGCGGGTGCGTCACAGTTCGTGCGTCACCGCGTCGGTCACAGCCGCGGTCACCGTCCGGGCGCGGTGGGGCCGCAGATACGGAACCCAGCGGGCGGCGTTGACGATGCCAACCTCGGTGGCAGAAGCGCTCAGCGTCACAGCGGTAAGGATCTGCAAGGCCAGCCCCGTGACCTGCGAGCCGAAGGCAGACACAGCCGAGGCGGTCCAGAAACGTACGTACCCAGGAACTTCTACCAGGCGCGGCATGACCGGACCGTACCAGTGAAGATCACCGACAGGTGATGTCGGAACAAGTCACCCAACGACGGCAGGATGCGCCAGTGTTGTCGGCTCTCATCGACATTTCCGAGCGATCTGATCGTTAAGTGCTGCCCAAAAGCAGCGATAAACGTTGCTCGCTCTCGCGTACGAAACCACTCCGCGTTGGCCCGAGTGCCATCAGTTACCGGCACAGGCCCCCGACGTGGGCCCCAGCAAGAGCCCATGACCGTCACGACGGAGAGTGCTGACGTCAGCGTCGGGTGACAGGCCGGCAAGCTCATCGACACGCGCCAGCGAGCCGGCTCCGGGCAGGCGCGCCGCTCATTGCGGGAGGGCGTCCAACACGTCCACCTTTTCGAGGAATATCGAAATGTTGGACTGCGGCATTCTGCGATCACATACTGATTCGGTCTCTACTGGTTCCTGCCTGCACCCTGGTCACCCGCACACGCCGTACCCGGACCCGACCGGTGACGGCCCGGGTAGATGTTGAAAAACACCTACTCAGGCGCGCAGGCGCTGGGCCACCACCTCACGACAACGGAGGACGCCTTATGGCATCACGCAAAGTTCTCTTCACCTCTCTGGTGGCAGCGGCCGCCCTCGCCTGTGCGGCAGGACCCGCGGTCGCGGCCCCTGCCCAGGACGCATCCGCGACGGGGAACGTCCCGTGGTGCGTCTCGACGGACATCTACAACGAGGCTTCCGGGCAGGTCGCGTGGGTGTGGAACGCATGCGGCAACACGCAACGAGCACGGGTCGTTATCGGCTGGGGGCCGGACAGCGACTGCTTCACCATTCCCCCGGGCTCGGGGGCGGCCTACCACTTCACCTTCGGCAACTACGCCAAGACGGAAACGTGCTGAACGATATGGCACAGCCGTAAGGGCTGGTCGAACCATCGTGGCTGATGGACGCGGCAAGGGGTCGAGTCCACACTGACCATGCTCCAGTCGATCCGGCCTTCCAGTAGTTTGAAGAACAGGGACGCCTCGCCGTCCGTTCGGTTGATCTCGCTGGTGACAGCGGCACACGCGGTATCCAGGTTCTTGTCGATGCCGATGGCGGGGGCCGTGAAGGTCGTCATGGGCGGGGTTCTCCTTACGGAACGTGAGAGGGGGCGGCTGGTGCGGATTGAGCGCGCAGGCGCTGGTTCAAGCTCGCACACGGACGGCAACGCGTGACCGGATAGCCTTCCGGGTCGCGAGTAAATTCCGCGAGCGACTTGATTTCCTGGCACCCCTTGCAACGCCGCTGCCCATTAGCCCTGAGCACAGCAGACACCCGGGGCAGTTTGTGCCCCGGGTGTCTGTGTCTTCGACCCACCACTTGCGAATCCCGACTCCGCGGTGGCGGCCGACGCATAGGCTCCTCCGCATGCGAGGAGTCGGCAGCATCCATGCCCTGTCTTTCGGTGCTCTCTATGTCGAGGCGTGGCACCGCTCCCTCGGAGAGGCTGACGACACACGTTTGGGGCCTGCCACGGGCTTCCTCATCGGGGTCCCCGGCGACTTCTGGCTGGTCACCGCCTGGCATGTTGTCACCGGATGTCGTTCGGACAGCGGGGACGCAATCCGTAAGGACGGCCTTCGCCCGGACTACCTCCGGGTCCGGTTCGCGGGCCAAGGGGAAGACGGCTTCCACCCCGTCGATCGGGACTTCGAGCTGTACGACGGTGAGTTCCAGTCGAGTCCTCGGTGGCGCAGTCACACCGAACGGCGGGTCGATATCGCTGCTTTGCACATCGGCGCCGTCCCGGAGGCCGTGGTGGAGGCGTTCATGCCCAATACATGGCCGACCCTGCGCGAGCTGTCCGCCCGTGAACGGCGCGCGCAGCTGGGAAGCGAGGTGGACCTCGACATCCCCCTGCGGATAACGGATCGCCTGTTTGTCCTCGGCTTCCCCTTCGGCAACACGGGCAGTTGGCCGTACGCCGTATGGACGGCGGCACCCGTCGCGAGCGAGCCTTTCGCCCGGTGGGCCGGACTACCCGGATTCCTCCTCGACTCCCGAACCCGTGAGGGCCAGTCCGGGTCGCCGGTCGTGATGCACATCCGGCCCGGTGAACCCGTCGTCGCCGCCGGCGACGTCGTCATGCACGAGGAGTCGGTCACCGCTCTGGTCGGGGTCTACAGCGGGCGGCTCGACCCGAAGGCGGACTTGGGCATGGTGTGGACGGTTGACGCGCTTTTCGAGATTCTTCCCGAGGTGGCCCCGCCGGGCTGGACATCGCCCGGTCCCGTCCGTTGAGGGCTACGGGCCCCGCAGCACTTCGATGTCATCGCTGCTGTCCTCGAACTGGCCAGGATCGGGCCGTACTGGTCAGGCGGGCGTGCGGGTGATGTGTGCCCTTGGCAGGTGACAGCAGCAGGCAAAGACGCGAGCATTGGTGACTACGTCAGCACGGCGGTGAGGGCTGCGAGGGCTGCGGTTACGGAGGCGGCGAGGGTGATGACCGCGGCGAAGGCGGTGGCAGCGCGCGTGAGGGCGGCGGGGTAGGTGGCGCCGTCCATACGGGCGAGCTTGCCCGCGCCGGCTGCGGCAAGCAATGCGACGACGATGACGAGTGCGGTGGTCAGCAGGACGACGGCCACGACGGACTCCCTGAACATGGTGGGGTGTTGACGTGGTCGAAGGTCGCGGAAACGATGTGCGCCGTGGTTCGACCGGACGAAGATGAACACCGTCGAACACACCACGGCCCCAGGGGGCGAGCACGTGCACGACGAGCAGAACGGCCACAAACCGGCACTCATCGAACTGCGCAGGAGGCTGGCTGACGGGCTGGCGCGATCTCCTCTGAATCAGACACTGCTCGCCCGCCAGGCGAAGCTGGGGCGCACCACCGTGTCGGAGGCGCTATCGCCCAGGAAGCCCGTGCCGTCGGCGGAGACGGTGGCCGCTTTGGCCGGCCCGCTGAAGCTGCCAGTGCAGGAGCTGCTGGACTTGCAGCGGACTGCGGCCGAGGAGTCGGGCACGGTGACAACGGTCGGGCCGGGGCGTCTGATCGGGGAGTGGGAGCCGCACGACCTGGAAGTGCACCCAGCAGGTCCGCGACAGACCGCTTCCGGCGCTGGTGCGTCCGGGACGCGGGCCCTGCCCGGATACGTACTCCGCGAGCATGACCGGGTGCTGGCCGAAGCGGTCAGGGACATGGCGGCCGGCCGCAGCCGGATCGTGATCCTGGTGGGTACCTCGTCGACGGGGAAGACGCGGGCTTGTTGGGAGGCCGTGCAGCCGCTCGCGGAGAAGGGTTGGCGGCTGTGGCATCCGTTCGATCCGACTCGCGCGGAGGCCGCGCTGGAGGACCTGCGCCGTGTTCAGCCCTGCACGGTGGTGTGGTTGAACGAGGCTCAGCACTACCTAGGCGACCGGGCGGCCGGTGAGCGGATCGCGGCGGCCGTGCACCACCTGCTCGTCAGCCCGGAGCGCGGGCCGGTCCAGGTGTTGGGGACGCTCTGGCCCGAATACGTGCACCAGTACACAGCACTGCCCGCCCCGAACGAGGAAGATCCACACAGCCGGGTGCGGGAACTGCTCTCCGGACACACCCTGACCGTCCCCGACGCCTTCGACGCCACGGCCCTGGCCGCCGCAACCGCCTTGGCCAAGGACGGTGACCACCTGCTGTCCGACGCCCTCACCCGGGCCAGCTCCGACGGACGCATCACTCAGGACCTGGCCGGCGCCCCCGAACTCCTCAACCGCTACCAGCACGCAAGCCCAGCCGCCAGAGCGCTGTTGGAAGCGGCGATGGACGCACGCCGTCTCGGCATCGGCCTTCACCTCTCGCAGGCCTTCCTCATCGACGCCGCCACCGACTACCTCAACGACACTGACTACGACCAGCTCGCCGACGACTGGGCTGAACAGGCGTTCGCCACCCTCGCTCAACCCGTCCACGGCAAACAGGCACCCCTGCGCCGCACAACACCCCGAGCCACACGACGCCCGCCCATCCCCTCCCTTCGCGCCGACACCCCTGCCTCACCGCCTGCGGGGCCGGTGTTCCGGCTCGCTGACTACCTCGAACAACACGGCCGCAGCACCCGAAGCCGACTGTGTCCGCCTGCCTCGTTCTGGCACGCCGCCCACACTCGCCTCACCCAACCCGACGACCTGTACAACCTCTGCATAGCAGCCGGCCGCCGCCACCGCCTGCAATGGGCCCACCTCTTCAGCCACCGGGCCGCCGACCACGGAAGTGCCGATGCCCTGCGCTTCCTGGCCAATCAGTGCAAGAGGGACGGGGACGGGGACGGGGCGGAACGTCTCCTCCGGCAGGCCGCCGACGGCGGCAATGTCGACGCACTGCACGACTTGGCTGTGATGCTGCAAGAGGCTGGGGATTGGGAAGGGGCGCAGCCCCTCCTTCAGCAGGTCGCCGACGGCGGCAACGTCGATGCCCTGTCCCGCCTGGCGCTGCTGCGAGAGCGCGCCGGGGACCGGGAGGGTGCCGAGAACCTGGCCCAGGAAGCCGCTGCCCACGGCGAGACCGGTGCCCTGATCCTCTTGGTCTCGGTACGGAAAGACCCTGGTAGGGCGGAACACCTACTCCGGCAGGCCGCCGACCACGGCAGCGCCAGCGCCCTGTCGCACCTGGCGCTGTTGCGAGAGGCAGCCGGGGATAAAGAGGGTGCCGAAATCCTGTCCCAGAAAGCCACTGACCACGGCAGTGCCGACGGCCTGTACAGCTTGGCCCTACGCCGGGACACGGCCGGGGATCAAGAACGAGCGGAACACCTTTTTCGCCAGGCCGCCGACCATGGGAGCAGCGGTGCCCTGTACCACTTGGCCGTGAGGCAGGACGAAGTCGGGGACAAAGAAGGAGCGGAGCGCCTCTTTCAGCAAGCCGCCGATCACGGCGACGCTGCCGCCCTATTTCAACTGGCCCTAACCCGGGAGGCGGCAGGGGATCCGGAAGGCGCCGAGACTCTCGCCCTCAAAGCCGCCGACCAAGGGTACCCCGAAGCCCCCTACCGCCTGGTCATGATGCGAGAGGAGGCCGGGAACCAAGAAGGGGCGCAGCGCCTCCTCCGGCAGAGCGTCGACCACGGCGTCACCGAAGAAATACTCGAAACGCTGTGGCCTCACGGGCTGGAACCGGACGGTACGCCGACACCCCCATGGGAACGATCGTCATACGCCCCGCTCGACCAACACGTATCGCCCGGCACGCCGTAGCGGCTGTCGGGTGCGGCTGTAGATCCGGCGATAGTGCCCCGGGGAGCCCAGCGGAGGGCGTCAGGCGGTGTCCGCCCTGGTCAGGAGGATGGCGCGGATGTCCTGGATCACCTCGTACAGCCGATCGGCGGTTGTGCTGGCGGGGGCGCCCAGGTCCTCGCGGGCGGCGTCGAGCAGGACGGCCAGGTGCTGACCGCGGATGTGGCCGGTCGCGGTGCGCCGGGCCTGGCCGAGGGCGGCGTGGAGCTGCTGGCGGTAGGCGCCGGGCTGGATCTGGGCCAGTCGGCCGTGCCGCAGGTCGATGCGACTGGCCGCGCCGTGCAGGTTGGAGCGCAGTCCAGCCGGGATGCGCCGGTAGGCGTCGTCGTCCAGATCGGGCAGTGGCGCCCAGGCGTCCTCCGCTGCGATGACGGCTCGGGCGGCGGTGTCCCGGCCGGCGCGGGCCGGGCCGCGGCCGAGAGTGCGCCGTCGGTGTTCGGCAGTCCACCGGACGGTGTCGCTCTTGCGGGGTCGGACGGGGGCGATGGCGCCGACGTCGGCCAGCACGCGGTAGCCGCCCAGGTAGGCGGGGTCGGGCTCCAGCCGCCACGCGCGGTCGCCGGTCGTGCCCAGGTCGACCGGGCCGGTCTCGTCCCGCGCTGCGGCCGGGCGGAGGTCTTGAAGGGCAGTGAGGAAGTGCCGGGCCTGCTTGCTGCGGCCCAGTGCTTGGGCGTCGAGCGCGGTGAGGTGGTCCAGGTCCTGGTCGCTGGGCACGCGCAGCGCGGTGCGCATGGCGGCTTCCCGGACATCGCGCGGCAACTGTGCCAGCCGCCCACCCCGTTGGGGGGTGGCGGTGGCCAGCGGGATCACCGCGGCGACCACCGCCTCCTGGGTGGGTTCGTCCAGAGCGGCGAACGCGGCGGCCACGGCTACCGGCGCGGCGCTCGCCGCTCGGCGCGGGGCTCGCGGATGACCGCACCGGCCGCCTGCTCACGGTTGGCGAAGTACTTCTCCTTGTACGGCGACAGTGGGATGAAATGCGACGTCCGCGTGGACCAGCCCAGCAGGGAGTTGCCGAGCAGGGAGTGCTTGGGGCAGATGCTGCCGGCCGTCTCGCCGTCGTGCAGCACTGTCCAGGTGTCCCAGCCCGGGTCTCTGCGCATGAAGCTCCAGCCGGATCCGCCGTGCCGGCCGAGGTCGACGATCGCCGCGGGGAAGGCCGGTCCCGTGCTGTCCGGGGCCTCATCGGAATCGTCCGTCGCGGGGCCGTCCCTGTGCCCCGGTCGGCACCTGGTCGTCCTCGGTCCCCGGAGCGGACTCGTCTTCGCTCGGACCGTCTGCCCGCGGGGCTGCCGCGCGGGACCCGTCCAGTTGGCCGCGCAGCGTCTCCACTTCCCGGCGGTGCCGTACGCGTTCGTCTTCCAGTTGCCCGGCCTGGCGTCCGATCTGCGCCTTGAGTTCCTCGCGGTGCTCGCGCAGTTCACCGAGCTGGGCGGTCAGACCCGTGTTCGCGGTCTGCGCGGAGGCGAGTTCGGCGGCCGTGCGGCGCTTCCTCCTCAAGGCGGGCTTTCTCGCCGGACAACTCTTCCACGCGTGCATGCAGCACCGTCTCCGTCCGGCTCGTGGCTGCACGCGCTGCGCCCCGGGGGCCGGCTGGTCACCACCATCAGCGGTACTGCGATGATCCTCGTCGCCGACAAGACGCCGGACGGCGGCGCCCGCGGCTTCATCGCCTCCGACCAGGCCACGTTCATGCGCACCCGCCACGGCGACGACTACGACGACACCTCACCGACCGCCGAGGTGTGGCAGGCCGCGGACAAGGACGGGGAGACGGTGACCGCCAGCCGATATCCGCTCACGTACGTACCGGACTCCTGGGCCGTGCCACGCCACCCTGGTGGAGACGCCCGGCATCGAGCACCGCACCGAGCAGCACGAGAGCAGCAGGCGCACCGTGTGGATGGCCCACCCCGACGGATCTTGGGCCCGCGCCAGCGTCGACCGCCCCCGCGACCAAGGCGGCCCCCGCCGACTATGGGACCTGCTGACCGACATTCTCGACCGCCTCATCACCGGCGGAGAGCTGCCCGTGAACGGGGCCCGGGTCACCATCACCCCTGACGGGGAGGCAACGCTCTCCCGCGGCCGGTGGTCAGCACCCATTTAGCACCTGGCTGGCTGGGGGCGTCCCTGGGCGGGGTCACTAGACAGCCCTGTCGGCACGGTGTAGGCCCCGGGCCACCGCGCCTTTGCGTGGTGGCCCGGGTTTCCGCGGCAGTACCCCGGAAGGGTGCGACCTGCCGTCCGGATGGCACCACCCAGTGGCGCCTGCCCTCGGACGAAGCGAGGCTGGGAGCGTCATCCACCCGAAAGGGCGTTTGGCTTGGCCGGACGATTGGCGCCGTTGGAGGACATCGCATGCCCGACGACAATCACACGGCCCCCTGCGCCCGGGACGAGCCACAGTCCCTGCCGAAGGCCGAACTCCGGATCGCACTGGTGATGAACGGCGGTGTCAGTCTCGCCGTGTGGATGGGCGGCGTCACCCACGAACTCGACCTGCTCCGGCGAGCGTCCCGCGGAGACCACCCGGACACAGTCCCGGAAAAGGAGCGCGAGGTCTTCAAACTGTGGCAGGAGGTCGCGGAGAGGGCCGGGGTCGAGGTGAAGATCGACATCATCTCCGGCACGTCCGCCGGCGGTCTCAACGGCCTGCTCCTGGCCACCGGCATTGCCCGGGGATCGCAGCTGCTAAAGCTTCGCCAATTGTGGCGCGATGTCGCCTCACTGGACGAGCTGTGCCGCAAGCGCAGCCCGCGCCGGGAGGCGCTGCTCGACGGCGACTGGTTCAAGGACCAGGTGAAGGACGTTCTCGACGGCATGCTGCGAGGACCGGAGCCCCAGGAGCGCGTCACCCTCTTCGTCACCGCCACCGCCCTGGACGGCCGCCCCCGGACCTACGAGGACGCCGCCGGCAGCCTCTTCAGCGTGCGGGACCACCGCCGCATGTATCGGTTCCGCAATGAACCCGAGAGCTTCCGCTATGAGGGCAAGCGGACCGGGTGGGAGTTCCAAAAGCGGGCCACCAGGCAGTTTACTGAGGACCATAACGAGGCTCTGGTCACAGCGGCGCGCGCTACGGCCAGCTATCCGGTGGCGTTCCAGCCGGTCAGTGAACATCCGCTCCTCGCCTACCGGGTTCACCCGGACAAGGGGCTCGACGTCCCCGCGAGTTGCGTGATGGACGGTGGTGTTCTCAACAACGCGCCCTTCACCCCCGTCCTCGACGAGATCACTGAACGGCGTGGCGGCCCGGCCGAGCGTGTCGTCATGTTCGTTGCTCCCTCCGGGGGAATGCTGGCCGACGAGGCAGTCAAGGACAGCCGGTGTGGCGAGATCGGCAGGAGGACGGCTGCCTGGAGCGCGTTGAACTACCCGCAGGAAGTTGACTTCCGCTCCGGAATCGAGGATGTGCAGTTTCGCCTGGAGATCAGCGGCCCGAGATCGCGGGACGAACTGCTCTTGCGGCTCCTGAGGGGTGGACCCGCTGAGCACGACCGCATGCAGAAGGCGGCACAGGCGCTGTACAGCGAGTACCGAAGGAGCCGGGTCCTGGCTGTACGGAAACGGCTCGCTGTCACCAATGCGCGGGTGACCGTACTTAAAGTCGCCGACGAGCCTCTGGAAGCGATCATCAGGCAGGTCCTCGATCAGGACGACCTGATGTGGTTTCCGCCCAGAATGGTGGAGAGCCTCAACGCGCCCCGCCTGGACGAGTGGTCTTGGGGTATCACCCCAGCGGAACGTCTGCTGCAAAACCTTCTTGCCCTGCTTCATCTGCTGCTGCGAGAGGCCCGGAAGGCCGATGACAGCGGGTGGGCGCACCGGGTGTCCGAGGGGATCCTGTTCGTCAACGACAGTCTTCTCAAGGTCCTGGCCATCAACGAGGTTGTCCGCAAGAAGACGCAATGGGACGAGTGTCCTCCCGGTCCGAGCGAGGAGGCGATCAAGCTCAGAGCCCTCTTCATCGACCTCTCAGTCCCCTCACAGGTCGGCCGCCTGGTGGGTGCCGCCGCGCACTGCTTCCTGTCAGCGGCCCGCGGAAGCAAACTCACACCTCTGGGGCACTGGGAGACGGCGGAACACGTCGTTGCCGCCATGCTGCTGGTGGAGGTCCTCACGCAGAGCTTCGCCCCACCCGCGCGTGCCATGGAAAAGCTCACCCCTGAGTTCCAGTTCCTGCGGCTCGGTCCTGATCACATGGGGCCGCTTTTCAACGAGGACTGGTCGGTGGACCTGGGCGCCAAGAAGCTGTACGGGCTGCGCTGTTACCACTTCGCGGCGTTCCTGAGCAAGGAATGGCGGTGTCACGACTTTGCGTGGGGGCGCCTCGACGCCGCCCATCACCTCCTGTCCCTCCTGCCAGGGCAACCGGACGGCGAGGAGACGGAAAGCAGACTCCACGAGGCGATCCTTCGGAGGGAGGACCTGCCGGGGCAGGGCGACGAACCCATCGAGCGTATGAGAGGTCGCCTGAAACAACTCAGCGACATGACGGACGACGATGTCTTGGCACACGACCTGACCGCGAAGGCACGGCGGAATCTGCTGCGCCCCCTGGGACTTAAGAAGCGGCTCCTGGCACGGCCCCTGGCCTGGCAATACCACTGGCGTCTGAAGTGGCGGAGCTGGCGGCGGGCAAGGCGGGCCCGTCGGCAGGCGAGACGTTCACCGACAGACGGAGGCTGAGACCCGCCGACGGGGCGCTCAGGCGGTGTCCGCTCCGGCCACTAGGACGGCGCGGATCTCCTGGATCGCGTCGTACAGCCGCTGGGCGGATGCGCTGTTGGGGGCGCCGAGGTCCTCGCAGGCGGCATCGAGTAGGACGGCCAGGTGCGGGCCTCCGATCCGGCCGCTGGCGCTACGCCGAGCCTGGCTGAGCGCGGCGTGGAGCTGCTGGCGGTAGGAGCCGGGCTGGACCTGGGCGAGTCGGCCGCGCCGCAGGTCGATGCGGCCGGCCGCGCCGTACAGGTTCGAGCGCAGTCCGGCCGGTATGCGCAGGTAGGCCTTGTCGTCCAGGTCGGGCAGTGGCGCCCAGGCGTCCTCCGCTGCGATGACTGCCCGGGCGGCGGTGTCCCGGCTGGCGTGGGCGGGGCCGCGTCCGAGAGTGCGCCGCCGGTGTTCGGCCGTCCACCGGACGGTGTCGCTCTTGCGGGGTCGGACGGGGGCGATGACGCCGACGTCGGTGCCACCGGCGAGCACGCGGTAGCCGCCGAAGTAGGCGGGGTCGGGCTCCAGCCGCCACGCGCGGCCGCCGATCGTGCCCAGGTCGACTGGGCCAGGCTCCTGCGTATCGGCCGGGGCGAGGACCTGAAGCGCGCGGAGCAGTTGCCGGGCCTCCTTGCTACGGCCGAGCACCGCGGCGTCGTGGTCGGCGAGGTGTCGGAGGTCCTGTTCGCCGGGCACGCGCAGGGCGGTGCGCAGCGCGGCATCCCGGACATCCTGGGGGAGGCGTGCCAACCGGCCGCCGCGTTCCGGGGTGGCGGTGGCCAGCGGGATCACCGCGGCGACCAGAGCGTTCTGCTCCGGCTCGCTGAGAGCGGTGAAGGCACCGGCCACCGCGGCCGCTCCCGCGCCGGGGGCCCGGCGCAGGCCGTCACGGATGACCGCAGCCGCGGCGTGCTCACGGTTGGCGAAGCGCTTCTGGCCGTGAGGCGGACGCAGCGGCATGGTGTAGCTGGTCCGGGCGGACCAGCCGAGCAGCCGAGGTGCCGTGCTGGGAGTGCTCGGGCTGGATGCTGCCCGCGATCTCGCCGTCGCGCAGAACCCGCCAGCGGCTGTGGTCGTCCTCGTAGCGCGTCAGGGTCCAACCGGATCCTCCGTGCACGCCCAGGTCGAGGATGGCCGCCGGAGCCCGCTGGCCGACCCGGCGGCCGCGGGGTCGTCGTCGCTGTCGCGCTCCGGCTCAGCTGGCTCCGGCTCGTCGAGCAGGTCCGGGCCGGACCCGTCGCCGGTGGCGGCGGGCGGTTCGGCCGCCGCCTGGGCAGCATCGAGCCGCGCGCGCAGGGCGGCCATCTCTCGACGGTGCTGGTCACGTTCCTCGTCGAGCCGGGTGTTCAGGCGCCCGATCGTCTCCTTGAGCTCCTCGCGGTGCGTTTCGATTTCGCCGAGCCGGGCGGTCAAGCCCGTGTTCTCGGTCTGCACGCGGACGAGGTCGGCGGCCGTACGCCGCTGTGACTCCTCAAGGCGGCCCTTCTCCTCGGACAGCTGCTCCACGCGCGCGTGCAGCGCCTCGGCCTCTCCCTGAAGCCGGCCGTGCTCGGTTCGAAGGGTGCCGTGCTCGCTCGTGAGGGCGGCGTGGGTCTGTTCCAGCCCCCGGTACCGCCCACCCAACTCCTCGTGCTTCCCGCTGAGTTCGTGATGCTCGTCGCGCAGTTTCCGGTGCGTGTCGGACAGCGCGTCGAGCGCGACACCCGCGGTGCTCCGTCCTATCCTGATTCCGGATACCATCCGCGTATTCGCAATCGAGGTCCACAGGCCATGACGCTGGGTGAGAAGTCGGGCCAGTTGGTTGGGTCTGGCATGATCGCGCGGTGAGTGATGCGAGGCTGCTGGCCGTGGAGACCGTTGAGTCACATGTCCGTGCGTTCTTCGAGGGGCATTCCGTTGAGGTTGTCGTCTGCGACCTGGGGCCGGAGCGGCGCGAGATTCTGCCCGACCTGCGGGTTCTCGTTGTTGGCCCAGGTCCACGCAGCGATGGCTGGGCCTATGTGACCGCTGGGTGCTGGGCCGCGATGGAGAAGGACGGTCATGGGCTTGAGTTCGTCTTGACCGCTCACGTCCGAGATCAGCGGTTCATCGACCTCATGGCCATGATCGCCTACTACCACTGCGGGGGCCATCAGCTCGATCTGGAGCACAGCATGCCGATCGGTGAACCATGGGTGCCAGGCTCGGCCTGCGACCACCTGCTGATCAGCCTGCCCTATCTCCACGGGCCTGACCTTGAGCACTGTCCACTGCCCGAGGGACACGCCCGCATCCTGTGGACCCTGCCTGTGACGGCCGCCGAGATGGAGTTCCGCCGGCGCGAGGGCCACGAGGCGTTGGAGCAACTCTTCGACGACGCGGAGATCGTTCCCACTGATCCTTTCCGGGCATCGGTGGTGTGAGGCGTAGGCCGAACCATTCCCGGAGGTCACCGCGTGCGGCGCAGCAGCGGGCCGGGGGTGAGCTGGCCGTCGCCGCCGAAGTCTTCCTCAAGGCCCGCCTCCAGCGCGAGCATCAGCAGGTCACGCAGGTGAGTGACGGTTCGCCAGGGGGTTTCCTGGTGCAGCCCGTCATGGGTGAGCGGAATACTGCCCGTGGCCAGGCCCTGGAGGAGTCGGACGACGTTGGGATTGCGCAGTCAGATGAGTCGGCTCTTGGGCCGGTCCATCTCCAGCAGGATATTTCCCATCCGGGTTGCCGCTGACCATGGCGAACAGCCAGCGGCAGCTGTCACCGAAGCGTTCGCGAACGCGGCGGTGCTGTCCACGCACCGCGTCCACGACCACGCGGGAGGCGGGGATGGCCCGGAAGCTCTTGTCCTTGCTCTTGTAGTGGATCAGGGCCCAGCGGCCGGACGGGGTCTTCTTCAGGCAGTCGGTCTTCAGAGTGAGTGCTTCGCTGATGCGCAATCCCTCGTCGCGGCAGCTCAACACCAGCGTGAGGGTCTCGGGATCGAGCAGCGACAGGTTCTCCTCGGACTCGATCTGCTCCATCAGATACTCGTCGATGAAGTTGGCCTTCAGCCCCAGCTGGCGGGGGTACTCGTCCCGGTGGATCCGGGCATCGGGCGGTAGCACGGGGGTTGTCCGTACCGCTATCGGCGGTGCGGACAACCCCGGACGCCAGGCTCGGGCCGGCTGAGACCGACCGCCAGTAGCTGCCCTGTGAAGCGTGGGTTCGTAGTCGCCTGGGTGGTTGTTCCGAATGCCTGGGCCGGTCAGTTGACGGCCAGGACCGCCGTGTTGTTCGCGGGGACCGGGTCGAAGTCGAAGGGGTATTGGCCGAACTCCCCGAACGGGGGGTGGATGCTCACGGCGCCGGCCGCGCCGGGAACCACGGTGTCGACGCGCACGGAGAACGCGAACGTGCGCTGGGTGTCCTCCAGCACCCAGTACGGCAGGTTGCAGTCGTAGCGCGGGGCGCCCGTCTGCTTCGGGTAGTAGCCGCCGGCGAGGGTGTGGGGGTAGCAGCCAGACGGCACACCGGTGACTTTGGTGCCCGTGGGCACGATCAGCCGGACCTCGGCGACTGGGTCGCCAGAGCCGAGGTTGCCGAGCCAGGCCGGGCCGTTGTTCTTGAACGTGAGCTCGGCGGTGGCCGTTTGGCCCGCCGTGCCGGAGATGGTGTCACCGGTCACGGAGAAGTCCGCGGTGTTGTCCGCGCTGATCCGCAGGGCCGCGTAGTTATTCTCGGAGTCGATGTCCTGGGCGCCGCCGCCCGGCACGATGTCGAGGTCGAGCCGCTCGTGCAGCGCGTGCGGGGCGAGTCGCACCGTCAGCGGTTCGGGCAGCTCGAAGGAGTCGCCCGGCGCCAGCACCTGGTCAAAGGTGCAGATTGCCTCGTTCGACGGTGCGTAGTCGTTGCCGTCCGTCGAGGTGTAGGCGCAGGCGTCGTACCGGGTCAGATCCGTCAGGCCGTACGAGGCATGCAGCTTGACGGTGAATCCGTTCGCGCGCTCATTGCCGTTGTTGGTGACCTTGAACGGGATTGTCCGCTCGTCGCCTGGCTGACCGTCCTCGACGTCGGCGATGGAGTCGATGGCGAGGTCGGGCCCGGTGCCGACGGTAAGGGTGGTGTGGAAGCTGTCGTGCGGCGCGGTGAGCGTACCGTCAGGGCCGCCGGTGGCGGTCGCCTCGTAGGTGATCTTGCCCTGTGCGCCCGCCGCAGCGCCGTCGGCCGCGCGCACCGTCAGGAACACCTGCTTCTCGTAGTCCCCCTGGATCGCGGGCACCACGGGGATGTCGCACACCGCGCTCGTGCCGCTCGGCGTGCAGTTGTCAGGCCAGGTCACCTCGGCGACCCCCGTGAGGTCGGAGATGTCGACGGTGAGCCTGCCGTCGGTCACGGTGAAGTTCTCGTTGTCGTGGTAGATGCCGACGTGGAGGGAGCGGGACTGCGGTTGACCGCCGTCGGTGCCAAGCGGCAGGGTTTGATCGTACGGCTCGTTGATCGACAACTGGTCAGTCTGCGGCTGACGGCCGTCAGCTAATGCGGGCGCGGCGAGGCCGGCAGTCAATAGGCCGGCCGCCACCGCCACGGCGGCGCCGGATCTGAGCCATACCGGGCGTCCAGCAGAGAACAGTCTCATTGCTACCCCCAAGGGTGTGGTAACGCGCCGGCAGTCCCGGCGCACCGGCAGGGATCATCACATGGCAGGGCGGCGCCCCGCCCCCCGGTTTTTGCCTGACTCCATATAGCAGCGCGCCCGTGTGGGCCAGCAGTCGGGTGTCAGGCCAGGGCTCGGTCCGGCGTCTCCGCCGCGGGCCTGTGCGAGCAGCTGGGCCACTACGTGGTCGGAACGGTCCTGAACCTGACAGGCCAGGTCGCCCAGCACGGTGTCGCCACCGAGGACCTACGCGGTGAGCCGTTCCATCAGCTCCGGGTTCGTGCCAATGCCGGGCCCGGTGATGCGGGCGCGGATCGGGTGGCGGGGCCAATGACCTGTGCCTCCTTTTACGGCCCGCAGGCTGACGGAATCAATCGCGCATCGCGACCAGTCCAGCTCGCCGCGGGCCCCGAGTTCATCGAGGACGACCCGGTGAAGCCGGGACCAGACCCGGGTGACGCTTGAGGGGGGTTGTTGGTGTGCGGGGTGGCGGCTGGTCTGGTGTGTTGCTGGTTTGTTGAGAGGCGAGGTGGGTGGTTCCAGCGGGTGTCCGGGGTGTATGAGCTGGGGTTGTGTGGTGTGTGCTGAGTGTGGCGTGGTTCGTTGTAGGTAGCTCTGGCGTGAAAGGGTTCGGCTGGTGTTTGTGCTGGTCAGGGCTGTTTGTGCTGGCGGGGTGGTGGGGTTAGCGGTCTCGTGTGCGGGGGTGGTGGTGGGTTTCGGCGAGGTGGTCGAGGCGGATGGTGTCGAGTGATGTTTTGGTGATGCGTTCGGTGCCGTCGCAGATGGCGGTGATGGCGGCTTGGCGGATGAGTCGGGTGAGGGATCCGATGCGGCCGGCGGTGCGCTGGTGGAGGTAGGTGGTGTGGCGGGGGAGGGTGCCGGTTTTGTGGTGGGTGATGACGTCGCGGAAGGGTTCACGTGTTCCGTGGCGGGCGGGGAGGGGGCCGCAGGTGATGAGGGTGGCGCGGCCGGCGAGCTGGGCACCGCGGGTGCCGGAGAAGAGGGGTGTGTCGGTGACGTCGATGCCGGCGTAGACGAAGGTCGCCCGGAGGCGTTCGGTGAGGTCTTTCAAGAGGTCGGCGGCTTGGGCGCCGGTGGTGGTGCGGGGGTTGAGGCGGTGGATTTCGTCGATGAGGACGAGTTGGACACCGGCTTGGCTGTAGGTGTGGCAGACGGCGTCGGTGATCTGGGTCTGGGTCATGCGGGTGGTGGTGGGGACGCCGACGTAGCGGGCGAATTCGGTGATGAGGGTTTTCGCGGTGGCGCCGGGCGGGACAAGGACGTACGCGACGGGTACCGCGGCGTGGGCTGACCCGGGCGGTGCGGGGTTTTTGCGGGTGTGGGCGAGGTGGCAGGCACGGCCGACGTGGAGGAGGGCGGTGGTCTTCCCGGCTGCGGCGGGTCCGGTGACGATCAGTGAGGGCCGTGCGGTGGCCTGTTGGTGTCGGCCGAGGATCATCAGGGTGCGGACCTGGGTGGCGAGGGTGCTGATGGCGGGGGTGCGGATGGTGACGAACGCGGAGTGATAGGTGAGGCGCTCATCGCGGCTGCGGGCCGGGGCGCCGGGCTGGGGCGGGGCTGGCGGGTCGGTGGTGGCGAAGCGGTGCCAGCCCTGCCAGGTGGTCAGGGGCCAGGAGGGCTCGGCGGTATCGCCGTGTTCGCCGTCGGTGGCTGGGCTGTGGGCGCTCTGCGGGCGCGGGCTCACCATTTGTCGGCTTCCTCGTGTGCGTCGTAGAGCCCGAACCCGGTGGCCGCGGCGGGGTGGGTGTCGTCGTCGGGGAGGTCGTCGAGGTCGTCGATGCTGTCGTCCTCGTCCTGCTGTGCCGGCCGGTCGGCGCTTGGGCCGGTGGCGTTTTCCGGATGGCGGGCTGCAGGGAGCGGGACTGTGGCGGTGCGGGCCAGGAGGGCTTGTTCGGTTTTGGTTGCGTGGCCGCTGTGGACGCGGCGCATGAGTTGGTCGAGGGCGTCGGCGAGGTCGGCTTCGTGCTGCTCGGCGTCGTGGTGGTTGTGCAGGGTGAGGGTCCTGATGTGCTGCCAGGTGTGGTCGTTGAACGGCTGGTGGACGTGGTTGCGGTGGATCCACGGGATCTCGGTCAGTAGACCGTCGGACAGGCGGATCCAGATCTGGCGGACGTCGTGGGGGTTGTAGTGGATCTCCCATTTCCCGTTGCGGCCGGTGTGGGAGGAGGGCTGGCCGCGGTAGGGGGCGAGGAGGTCCGCGTCGTAGGTGCGGTGGTGGATGCGGATGCCGGAGGCGGTGATGGCCTGCCAGCGCACGGGCAGCAGTTCGAGGTAGTCGTGGCCGGTCAGCGGGACGGGCACGTGTCCGGCGACGGCGACGAGTGCGGCCCACATCTGGTTCGGGGTGAGGGCTTTGCGGGGCATCATCGGGTGACGGAGGCCTTCGTGGGGGCGGTGGTGGTAGTGCACCAGCCATTCGTCGAGGAGGTCTTGCAGGTGGGGGACGCTGTAGCAGGCTTCTTGTTCGGTGTCGGGGCCGCGGCGGGTGACGTCGGATCCGGTGTAGCCGGGCAGGTGCTGGCAGAACAGGTGGTTGATGGTGCCGAAGGCGCGCTCGACGATGCCTTTGGCGGTGGGGGCGAACGGCGGGGCGGGCTGGACGCTGATGCCGAGGGTTTCGCAGGCGGCGGTGAATGCGCGGGAGACGAAGACTTTGCCGCGGTCGACGACGATCGTCTCGGGCAGGGCGACCGGCCTAGCCGCCGCCTCCGCCAGGCGGGTGTCAAGGGTGGTCAGCCGCTGGTGGGGGAGCGCGGGAGCGTGGTCCATGCGCAGGATGTTCGGCCAGGTGGGGCGGGCGGGGTGCGGGACGGCCATCTCCGCGAGCAGCAGGGCCGCGTCGACGGCTTTGGTCGCGCTGGGGCACAGGACGGCGGCGAGGATGGCGCGGGTGGCGACGTCGATGGCGATGGTGAGTTCGGGGCGGGCGAGGCGGCCGTCGTCGAAGAGGGCGAGGACGTCCAGGCGGGTGGTGTCGACCTGGACCTGTTCGCCGGGCCGCAGCGCGGTGGTGGGGGTGAAGGCGCGCCCGTCGAAGCTCGCGGGGGTCTGCCGGACGGGGCCGCTGGGCAGTTCGCCGGGGCGGGCGAGGGTGGTGACGAGCCGGTACAGCGTGGCCTGGGACGGCGCGGGTACCGTACCGGGGCCGTGCCGGTCCTCGAGAATCTGGTTGATCAGCGGGAAGAGGCCGTTGATGGTGCCCCTGGAGCGGCCGCGCCGACGGCGCAGCGCCTCGCGGACGGCGGCGACGACCCGTTCGTCGGCCCGCCCGTTGGGACTGGGGGCACGGGTGCTGCGGTGGTCGAGAAGCCCCCACAGACCTTGTTTGCGGTAGGCCAGGCGCATGCGCTGCACCGTGGTGCGCGAGACGCGGCCGAAGCCGAGCGCGGTCAGCTCCTTAGCCTTGGCCTGCTCCCGCTCGGCCAGCGTGTGTGCTTCGGGGTCGTACTGCGGTCGCACGGTTCCTTCGCTGCCGGGTCCGCCGGCAAGGCCGCATTCAACCTCTCTCACATGCCGCTGCCAGGCCAGTGCTTTCTCGCGCGCCGCGGCGGGGGCGGTCTCGAACAGCCCCCACTGCGGGGCCGCCTGGGGCACGTCGGCCCCGATGACGGTGAAGCCGGGGTCGGCGAACAGGTGCCCGGCGAGTACGGTCTCACCGCCGCTGTCCGGGCCGAGGAGGTGGATGTCCTGCCCGGACAGGGCGACCACCTGCCACTTCACGCCGCGGAACCGGACGTGAGCTCCGACCTTCACGGCCGGCCGGGCATTGCGCCGCGCGGTCACCCGGCACCTCCCGTCTTGCCTGGGGCGCTCCAGCCCCGCGGGCCGACGAGGACGCGTTCGTGCAGCGGTGTATCCAGGCGGGTTGTCAGCTGTCTGTGCCACAGGGCGTGGAAGACGGCGGGGAGGACCTCGATCGGGTCGCCGACGGCTTCGGCGCCTTCGATCAGTGGCCGCGGCTGTGCGAATGCCTTGAGGACCGCGGGCGTCAGGCCGGGGCGGCCGGCGTTGCGGGGATGGCGGTAGCCGGCCAGCCATTTCAGGTTGGCGGCCAGGACGTCGTCGAGCGGTGCCAGGCGCCGGTAGGTCCAGCCGACGTGCGCGCAGGCCTGTGCCACCGCCTCGGCGGCCTTCATCGCGCGTTCGCCGCCGGCACCCGCGTGGCTGGGGCAGTCGGCGAGCAGGGCGGTGCCGTCGCTGTAGCGGGCGAAGAGCTGCGGCACCCAGGAACGGACCTGCCCGCGGGGGTTGCGCCACAGCAGCCGTACCGGCCGCCCCGCCAAGGCGGTCACGCGCGGATCGCGGTCGAGGACGATCAGCTGGGTGCGCATCGCGTTCGATCCTGCGGAGACATGTTTCCCGGTCGTGGCCGACCACCACAGGCCCGGCCCCCACCGCCGCCCCGGGATCACCGGGAACGCGGACACCGGCGCCAGGCCCTCGAACGCGACCGCGAGGGTGGCGTCCGCCCACCGCTGCTGGACCACCTGCCCGACGGGGTCGAGAAAGACCGCCTCGAATCCGGTAGGGCGACCGGCCGCCACCCGCCCTGCCCGGCTCCCCGGCCCAGATGTATCTGCGTTGATCACCTGCTTCAGCCAAGCCGTATCCGCCCTGCGGACACGTGGTTTTGAGGATTCCCGCCACGAACGGATACCGCGTGCGCTAACGGTTGACGAGCCCTCTCTGACGGCTGCTCCGCGCTGCCGGGCGGTCCTTCAGCCTTTGTGTTCCTGGCCGGTCGTCAGCATGTTCATCAAGGCGTCGGGGGACATGTCCGCCCACTGGGCGACCTCTTCCAGGGGTATCCCGGCGTTCGCCGCGGCCAGGACGGTCCGTTTCCAGGCGTTGTCGATCAGGGCGGCGCTGTGGCGGAGGTTGCGCAGGAGCTGCTGGGCGACGTCGGCGGCGGGTCCGGTCTGTGCTCCGCGTAGCTGGAGGAGCTGTTCCTCGGCGCTCTCGATGGTCCGGGTGATCAGGGTGCGCTGTTCGGCGGGCACGGCCGCGCGCCACATCCTCCCGGAGCCTGGCGCCTTCTTCTCCTTGCCCAGTACTCGCAGCTGTCCGGCCATAGTGGCGGGCTGGTGTTCCTGGCGCAGCCACCAGGGGTCGTTGTCGTATCCGGGGGGTCCGCCGGCGCCGCGGCGGATGCGGATGACGGCGCCCCTCCAGGAGGTCAGCGGGCCGCCGTAGTCGGTCGCGGCCAGCGGACCCAGCCAGTCCCGGTCCACCCGCTCGCCCAGACGGTGGCAGAACGGATCGTCCCCGCCCCGCATCTGAGGCCGCAACCCCCCACTTGCGCGCCATGCCAGCTCGGCCATGGTGGGGTCCAGCAGCGCGTCGGCGACGGCCACCACCTCGGGGAAGACGACCGCGTCCCGCCCCACGATCCGCCACCGCTCCAGCTCCGTCCCGGCGTTGCCGCCCGCGACCTGGTGCAGCCGCCGCGGCCAGATGGTCTCCCGCTCCCAGGTAAGGGCCTGCCCCCACCACCGGGCCACCACCGCGTGCGCCAGCGCGAACACCCTCTCCGGTTCTACTCCGGCCCGTACCGCGCGCCGCGCCACCCCGGTCCACCGCCGCTGTGCCGCGGCCACTTCCGGCACGCCGCGCAGGTCGAGGTGCTCCAGGGGCTGGTTGGCGTCCGCGTCCAGGAGCCACCGCTCGTGCCGGACGCACGCCCGTTCCCAGCGCGGCGCGTACCGGACCACCCGCACGGCTGTCCCTGTGCGCCGGGCCGCGCACAGGCGGCAGCCGAAGGCGACCGGACCGGCGATCGCGCCGCCGGTCCGCCACGCCGCCGCCGGCACCGCGTTCTTTCCGGCCGACAGCTTGGCGTCCTCCTGGCCCCAGGACGGCAACGCCCGCGCCAGGACGTCTTCCTCGACGCCGCACAGGGCTGCCAGGTGCTGCCGTCCGGCTGCGTTCAGCAGCACCTCGGCGTCGGCCCGCGCGCCCCCGCCGTCGTGCCCCGGCGGGTAGTTGCGCCACTGCCAGGACGCCGCAACACCCTCGCTTCCATCCCGTAGCGGCCTGCGATGCGGCAGATCAGCGACGAGGTTGTCTCTCCCTGCAGGGGAGCGGTTCGTAGGAGTCCGGGGTGATGGGTCACTTCACTACGGTCTCGTGTCCGCCGTCCCGGGCGGGTCCTTTCGCAACGGATGCCCAGCAGCTCAAGCAACTAGATCCCCAGGGACGGCTGTGGAGAGCTGCCCCCTTCGTGAACGCGATGCCGTCGAGGAGTTCACGGTGGCCGCGCCAGCGCCCCGGGGGCCTTTGAGGCACGAGCAGGGCAAGGACGTGCCACCACCTTGCTGGCCGGGCGCACTCCGCGACTGCGTTGCCCGGAGTTCACCCACCGCCACCACCGGTCAGATCGGCGGCCTGCAACTGGTAGGCGGCCTCACCCGGTGCAGAAAGGACCACGTCGCCTCGCCCGCTACGGCGCCACCTTCAAGACAGCGTCCATCGCGTCACCCTTCGCTCACCGCTTCCGCAGAGCCAACTCATCACCCTGGGGCGGCGGTTGCGGTCTCGGACGCGACCGGCCACCGAACACTGCCTGTGCACGGCCTCACCGTGCACGCGCTCTGCCGGATTGTCAGTGACCGGCCTTACCGTGAAAAGCGGGCATGGCCTTTGAGGGGGAGGGCACGTGGCGAATCTGGTCTGGCACACCAAGCTCGGTATCCATCTCGATCTGACGCTTGAGGACCTTGGTCATCCGAACCTGCCGAACCTGTGGAGCATCGTCTACGACACCGACCGCCTCTACGCCGCACGGGACGTTCCCGTCAGCGCCCGCGACCTGCAGTGCGGGGGCATCTGCCAGGAGGCCGGCGTCACCGCCTGGATGTACCTGCGTCAGCGCGCCGACGGCCGGCGCGAAGCAGTCCACGAACGCGCCGAGGACGAACAACGTCACGTCCCTCTCATGACCCCGGAACACCGGGCCTACCAGGAGCGAATCGTGCGAGCCGCCGAGAGCGGCGGGTTCCGCGCCGACTGCGAGGTCCGCACCCGTACCGGACGGCGCAACTGGATACAGACCGACACCCTTGTGTGCGGGGAAGACGGCCTGCGTATCGGCTGGGAAGTGCAGTTGTCCTCGGCAGGAGCCCACGGGCCGCGCAGCGTCCGTGCGCGCGCCTCCCACGCCGCTCGCCACGGCATCACCCCCGCCTGGCACACCGACCGCGCCGACTACGCCGACCGCCACGACACCCACTGGACGCGCAGCGACCGCCTGCCCGCCCGCGTCATCGCCAAGACCGGCGACCTGCGCGTCGTCTCCGGCTTCCGTGCCCTGGATTTCTGGCGCTGCGACACCCGTGCCCTCTACCGCTGCCCCGACACCTCCCACCGGTGCGGCAAGGTGCACGTCACGCCCAAGCCGCGAGACATCCTCTTCGACGACCTCGTCCGTCAGACAGCCGCCAATCTCGTCGTGCCCGTCCAGCACAACACCGGCTCCCGCACCCGCCGCTTCTGGGTCACCCGAGCCGACAGCGACCGGCTCAACGACCTCACCAACGGCAACAGTTCCCTTCCGCCCGGACCAAAGGACGGTGCCCAACCATCCGGTGCGAGCAGGCGACCGCCGACGTGCCGTCCCCGCCGCGCCGCTGCGGGCCAGCCTGTGTCTGACCAAAGCACCTGGCAGGCGTCAATCGCTGACACGGCACAGGTCCTGGACTGGCGCTCGGCCGAGCACTGGTCCTTCGAACCTCAGCTTTGCAGGCACTGTCGTCGAACCACCAACCTGCTCGACGACCAAGGCGAGCCCTCCCACAAGGTCTGTGCCGAGGCGTTCAACAGCAACACCGACAGCTGAGAGCTGTGCCGAAGCTCTGTAGTTGTCACCGTCGGCACCGGATAGCCTGCGAAGGGAGCAGATCGAAGCAGTGGGACTGTCACCAGAGAGGCACTGCAGTTGTCACATGAGGTCGATGAGTGGGTTGTACGGGTACCGGCGCGCAGCCTGCCTCGCGAGGAACTCATCGCCATGCTTCGCGAACAGACCCCGGCATGCGGACCTGCCCGTGACGCCTTGATTGCCGGTGGCGCCTTCGATGTCTGGGACGGTCTGGTCCCCGCCAACCGGCACGCGGGTGTGTTCGCGATTCGAGTGCGCACGGCGGCTCGGCGCGGCCACACGATTGAGGGCCTTGCCGCCTCTGTGGACATCCTCCGGCAGGCCGGGGAAGAGCGTGTGCGTACCGGTCACATCGACTCCGTGGACAGATCGTCCGTGTTCACGATCTTCCTGAACTCTTCAGCGACGGAAGTGCTGGCCTGCGCAGGCGGACTCCGGCCCATCCCCCTGCAGGAGCCGACCGAAGCCCCCGAGTGACAACACGCCTGCCTCGGTGACACCTATCGCGCTTCGGCACACCGGTGTGCCCGGCCGGGTCTGCCGTCTGATGGAGGTTCAGTAGTCGAGGTCGAGGTAGTCGATGTCGTTGAGGGTGACGTCGGTGAGTCCTTGGGCGCGGTTTCCGCCGTCTTGGAAGTACACGTCTTTGAAGCCCTCGGCGATGATGCCGCGCATCTGCTGGTCGCCGGCTCCGGTGTTGCGGGCGTCGAAGAGGCGTTGTGCGTACGCCGGGGGGAGGTGGACGGTGAGGCGCCTAAAGCGTCCGTCGTCGGTGNCCCGGCCGGGTCTGCCGTCTGATGGAGGTTCAGTAGTCGAGGTCGAGGTAGTCGATGTCGTTGAGGGTGACGTCGGTGAGTCCTTGGGCGCGGTTTCCGCCGTCTTGGAAGTACACGTCTTTGAAGCCCTCGGCGATGATGCCGCGCATCTGCTGGTCGCCGGCTCCGGTGTTGCGGGCGTCGAAGAGGCGTTGTGCGTACGCCGGGGGGAGGTGGACGGTGAGGCGCCTAAAGCGTCCGTCGTCGGTGGTGCCGATGGGTGCGGTGTAGCCGAAGCGGGCCCGTGTCTCCACGGTGATGCCGCGCGTGGTGGCGGCCTGTTTCTGTCGGCGTTTGCGGATCTGGGGCTGCCAGCGCTGGCGTACGGCGGCGTCGATCCGTTCGGCGATGGCTTTGGGCGGGTGCTTGCGTTCGCCTTTGCGGTAGCGCTCCACCGAGCGTTGGCTGACTCCGAGTTCCGCCGCGACGGCGCGGGTGGTCTTGAGCTGCTTGATCAGGAAGTTGATGCGGGCGGGGAGGGTCTTGGGGGGCTGGCGGGTGAAGGCTTCCCGGTCGGCGCGTTCGATGGCGTCGTCGATCTCTCCGGCCACGGCCTACTCTCCTTCGTCGTGGACGGCGTCGCCGCCTTTGATGTGGCGGGCGGGGTTGTGGCCTTGTTCCATGAGGTCGACCGCCCACAGCATCGACTGGACGCCTTCGAGCTTCGCCAGGCCGGGTGTGGGTCCGAGGCGGAAGGCGCCGGGTTGGGGCTTGCCGGAGGCGGCGTAGGGCAGGAAGTCCAGTGGCGAGGCGCCGGGTGAGGGGTAGACGACGCAGTCGGAGAGTACGGCGAGTGGGTACAGGCCCGTCATGGCGGCCATGTTGCGCAGTTTGCGGTGCATGTTGACCCGCGCTTTGGCGATGACGGCGGCGCGGATGTCGGGGCGCCAGGTGGGCCGCTGCAGGGCCGGCCACCGCTCGCCCTCCTGGTACTTCCTGCCCTGCGGGCGTTCACGCAGCTTGCCGATGCCGCCCTTCACCGTGGCCTTGATCGCAGCCAGGACGGCCGCCATCGCCGGGTCGGTGTCCTTGTGCCGTTCCATCGCCGCCAGGAACTCCGCGTCGGTAAGGTCTTTGGTGACGCCGAGGTCGGCGAGGGTGTCGACGTAGGCGGTCTTCAATCGGTCGTGCCACGGGTCGAGGTACGCGCCGGTCTCACGGCGCAGGTACCCCTCCAGGGGAGTCACGTTGTAGCCGAGTTCCTGGGCGTAGGCGACGGTGTGGGTCTGGTACCAGGCCGGTCCGGTCGGGCGGGTGCCGTCCGGGGTGAAGGGTGAGGGCAGGCGCGGGTCGACCTCGACGTGGGAGAGGTCGACCAGCCAGGAGCCGGGGATCTTCGGGTTGAAGGCCGGGGTGTGGAAGTGGTCGGGTGCGCTGAGGCCGACGACGAGGCGGGCGGCGGCGGCGAGGAAGGCGGTGTTGAGGTCGAGGCCTACCGCGTAGGGCAGGGTGCACTCCTCATCGTCGAGCAGGCTGACGTCGCGCACCCACTGGTAGGCCTCCTCGTTCAGGAACCCGCCGCTCCAGCCGCTGTCGACGACGACGGGGTGTTCAGGGGTGGCTTCCGGCGGCGCGGGGTCCACAGGCTCCGTGCCCAGCGAGCCGGGGTTGTGGCCAGGCACCCAGTTCCCCGTCTGCGGGTCCTGCACGGCGCGGGTGGGCGGGCGCAGCGCCGTCATCAGCTCCAGCCCCGACACGGCTGTGGATCCGCGCGGGGTGATGACGCGCTGGGCGTACACGCCCAGGACGCGGGCGATGTCGGCCGGCTCCATCTCGGCAACGCCGGGCCAGGACCGCTCGTCCAGGGCGTCCCAGGACAGGATCGCCAGCTGCACGCACTGCCGCTCACGGCCCTGCGCCTTGCGGTAGATCCTCGCCCAGGGGCCGAACCCGCGCTGGGTGAGCCGCCACTTGGCTTTCACCACCTGCTCGACCACCGGATGGTCCTCCGGCAGGCGAAGGGAGCGGCGCTGCTCGTGGCCTTCCAGGCGTTCGGGCAGCCCGAGTTTCACGGCGGCCGCGGCGGTGAGCACGATCAGCGGATCGCTGTCCTTGCCGTGGCGGTTCAGCTTCGGCGCGCCGAGGCCGGACTCGCGCAGCGTCCACTCCACCAGCTCCACCACGCTTGTGGCGGGGCAGTCGAGCACGATCCCACCGACGCCGTACGCGGCCCCGTCGCCGTCCAGCACGGCGAGGGGGCCGTGCGGGAAACGCGGATCGGCCGCCGGCTGCGCCGCTTTCGCCGCGGCCGGACGGCGCGATGCCGCGGCGGGCCGGGGGGTGGCGGGGCGCGTCGGCGCCGCAGCTGGGACGGCGGGAGTCTGCGGGGCGTCCGCCGTCTCCACCGCGGACGCAGCCGGCCGGGCGGACGTCGTCGGTGTGGCCGGCGCCGTCGCGGCAGCCGGGGCCGCGCCGGTGACCGGGGCTGCGCCGGGGGCGGGGTACTTCGCGGCCCATCCGTTGAGGAGGCGCTGGTAGGCGTCCAGGCGCGGAGACTTCGGCTCGCTGCGGCCGTTCTCCCAGTTCTTCACCGACTGGGTCGTGGTCTTCAGCGCGGTGGCCAGGCGGGCCTGGGTGATGCCGGCGGCCTCACGCAGCCGGGCACGTTCCGCCGGAGGCGGCAGGTGCGGCTCCTCGTTCAGCAGAGCGTCGACGGACGCGAACAGTTCTTCCTCAGATGCCATGCCTGCCGCCTCCACCTCAGGAACCGATATCGCTTACCCAGAAACTTATCCCACTGCTTAACCTCACTGTGCCCATTTGCCGGTCCGGGCGTGGCGAGTGCGATGAGTACGACGGTGAGCTTCGCGCGGTGTGCTTATGGTCGTCGGGGGAGGGGAAGTGATGATCTCCATGACGAGCGTGATGCGGAACTACGGTCTGCTGTGGACCGACCCGGACGGCGCCCCGCAGGCGTCGGCCGGCAGGTATGACAAACGGTCGGCGAAGCGTCGGCGCACCGAACTCAAGGCCGTGGGCTGCACCCGTGTCGAGATCGTGCCGGTCAGGCCGGGTGAGGTTCCCGAGCCGGTTTCCTGAGCGAGGCGGGGGGCGAGGCAGAGCTCTGCGACCAGAGGTATCCCGTCCGGCAGCACCTCGTACCCCGTCCGGCAGCACCTGGAGGCCGCGCCCCCCCGTCGACCAGCCACTGACGACCAGCCACTGGCGACCGGCCGGCTGACGACCGGCCGCTGACGATCGCTTCAGTCGAACAGACCGAGGTCCGCGAGCAGTCGGCGCCGTGGAGCCGGCAGCGAGTCTCGCCTGCTGCGCATGTTGCTGCGCCATACCCCGAGCCGGATCTCGGTCCCGTCCTCGAGCCGCTCCTGGCGTTCGGTGTCGATCACGTTGAAGGACACCCAGTCCGCGACCATCACCGGATCCCTGGGAGCGGCGAAACGGAGCAGCAACCGTGATTCTTCCTCGCCCTCTTCCGGCGCGACACCGATGTTCACGGACGGCTGCGCCACGTCCTTCTGCGGCTCCTGTGGAATCGCCAGCAGTTCCACGGCCTCTTCATCGTGAGCGCGCAGACCTTCCAGGACTTTCACCAGGGGCCGATACGAGCCGGAGGTGAACATGTCCTCCGGATTTTCCCCGGGCTTGAGGAACACCGGCACGATCAAAGAGGCGAGTTTGCCCTGGCCGGGCTTCTGCCGGAGCGCCCGGCCGACGGCCTGGACGATGTCGTGCGGCGCCCCCTTGGGATCCAGCAGGGCAACCGAATCCACGGCTCTGATGTCGACGCCCTCGCCCAGGACACGGCAGTTCGCCAGCACGGCCCGCTGCGCCGTCGACCCGAACGAGCCGAGGACCTCCCGCCTCCGCTCGGGGACGTGTTCCCCGCACAGCCAGTCGGCCCAGATCCGCTTCGGGTACGTCTCGGGCCGGTCGGCGTGCAGCTTCGCCGCAACCCGCTCCAGCCCTTCCGCGTAGGCCTGTGCCTCGATGGTGCGGTGGTGGAAGGTGATGCACGTCGACAGGTCGTGCTGCGCCATCGTGTGCAGCAACGCGGCCTGCAGGGCTCCCAGCCGCTGCCCGCGCACCTCCTCGCTGTGCCGCTCCTCGCCCATCAACCGTTCGGGTGTGACGACCGGGTCCTTCAGCTCCAGGACGATGATCTGGTACCGCGCCAACAGGCCCCGGGAGACGGCGGAGGCGAGCGAGAGCTTGTACAGGACGGGCCCGAAGACCTTCTCGTCGTCCATGGACGCCGCCATCTCGCGCGGCAGCGGGTCGCGCACCCCCTCGGCGACCTCCCGGCCCAGCCGCTCCTCCCAGATCCGCGGCGTCGCCGTCAGATACAGCCGCCGGTACGCCGGGATCACACTCTGATCGTGGATATCCGCCCACGCCTTACCCATCGACCCCGACGTCCGGTGCGCCTCGTCCACCACCGCAAGGTCCACCGGATCCAGCTTCTGGCCGTACACGCCCTCGAAGGCCTCCGCGAGGACACCCAGACTGGCGTACGTGGCGTAGATGGTCACGGGCCCCTGCCCGTGCCACAGCGCCAGCTGGATGGGGTTCGTCGTGGAGCGCACCTTCAACGACCACAGCTCCGGATCGTCCTGGAGCGAGCACACCGCGACCGCCGGCCCCTTGTGCCCCACCTCGTGCCACGCCCTCACCGTCTGCGCCAGCAGGTCCAGCGTCGGCACCAGCACGAGCACACGCCCCCTGGGCACAAGCCGCTTCGCCGACGCTGCCGCCATGACGGTCTTCCCCGTCCCGCACGCCGCGTGCACCTGCCCGCGCAGACCGGCGGAAGGGATGCCGCCGGGCGGGGAGCCGAGACCCCGCACGACGGCGGCGACGGCCTCGACCTGGTGGTCACGCAGCTTCACGGCCATGCTCCGTGTTCTCCTTGCCCACCGCTGCCGGCCACCCGTGCCGCCGACGGCTGACCTGTGGCTTTTTCTTCCCGGAGGAGAACACTGTACGCACCGGGTGCTCGCCGCCGGAGCGGACGGAACTCTCGTGGGCGGGGCGTGGGCGGGGCGTGGGCGGGGTGAGGTCAGGGTGAGGTCAGGGCGACGGTCGCGGTGAAGGCGGGGGTGTCGTTCTGGAGGGCCCGGACGCGGACGAGCCGGTGGGCGTTCCCGCGGTCTGCGGCCGGTGCGCGGTCGATCCAGCAGGGGGCGTCGAACTCGACGTACTGGGTGAACACGGCGTCGAGGCCGGTCGCGAGCCCCGGCAGCGGGTGGGCCGCCGCGTGGGCGCTCTGGCGGGCGGCTTCGAGCAGCAGCATGCCCGGGACGTGGTCGGCCGGGTGGTCGAAGAGGACGGGGTGAGTGAGGTCGGCGCGCAACTGGGCGCGGGTGGGAGCCGGGCCGGGGGGCAGATCGCGGGCGCCGGCGCAGGACAGGACGACGTCCCGGGTGCGGGTGCGGGCGACGCGGGCCGGTGCCATGGCGGGGGCGAGCGGGACGGCGCGCCGTGCGGCCTGGGCGGCGTCGGCGTAGGGACCCCGCAGGCGCGGATACACGGCGGGGGACAGGTTGCAGAACCTCGTCTCCGCCACGCCCAGCGGACGGCCGTCGATGTACAGGTCGACCTGCATGCGCAGCGAGGCCAGCCGGCCGGCGCGGCGGACTGTCTCGGAGCAGGTGACGTGCAGGTCGACGTGCGCGTCGTTCCCGGTGAACGTCAGGGCGAGGGGGTCGACTTCGTAGCGCAGGCTGCTCCACGACTGGCGATGGCCGAAGGGGACCGCGTAGGCGACGTGGCTGAGCAGGGGCACGCTCTGGCGGACCGACTCGGCGACGAGCAGCGGGTCGTGGAAGCCGCCCTTCGGTCCGTAGAAGGGGTGCCGTGACGGCCACCGGGCGCTGACGTGGAAGCGGTCGGGTCCGGTCGGGGACAGCCCGGTCAGCAGAACCTCCGACGCGGCGGCCTTGTGCACGTACTCGCGGGGAACGGAGGTGGCCGACGGGCGCTCTATGACGCGCGTCGAGGCAGTCACGGTCATGTGGATCCCCCCCAGGGATGTGGTTGACCTCGTGTGTTGGTGTTTGGCGCGGTGAACTGTCGAGAACAATATAGAGAGCGCTCGTTTTGTTTTTCTGTCATGTCCAAGTAAAGATGAGATCACGACTAGGTCAAGAGCGTCGGTGCAGGAAGGGGCGAAACAGAAGTTTTCCGGCTGGTGGGCTTGGGTCTTGCTCGACATCTGGCAGGTTCGGGAGCTGAGGCCGATACCGTAAAGAGTGTTCGGTTTCGCTAGGAGGTACTGGTGGTTCGTCAGCTCAGGCAGGAACGGGGAGTGCAGACTCGGAGGCAGTTGCTCCGGGCGGCGGCAGAGGTGTTCGACGAGTCCGGTTTCGCCGGAGCGAGCATCAAGGACATTCTTCAGCAGGCCGAACTCACGGCCGGGGCGCTGTACTTCCACTTCGAGTCGAAGGAGGCGCTCGCCCGCGCGGTCATGAACGCGCAGCCCGACTCGATAGTGCCGTGGCTGGAGTCGCAGGGGCTCCAGCGGCTCGTCGACATCACCCTGGTCTGGTCCCAGCAGCTGAGGACGGACCCGCTGCTGCGGGCGGGCGTACGCCTCACCACCGAACAGGGCGCGTTCGGCCTGCGGGACGCCAAGCCCTACCGCGACTGGGGCGCGATCATGGCCGAGTGTCTGCGCGTGGCGGCCGACAAGGGCGAGCTGCAGGCCGGCGTCGATCCGGAGGAACTCGCCGAGTTCGTCGTCGAGGCGTGTACGGGCATGCAGACCTACTCCGCCGTGGCGAGCGAGGGGCGGGCGGACCTGGGCGACCGGGTCGTACGGATGTGGCGGCTGCTGCTTCCGGGCATCGCCGTGCCGACGGTCATCGCCCACACCGAAGTGAGTGAGGCGCGCGCGAAGGAGCTGTTGCGGACCGCGTCCGCCGCGGCCTCCGCTTCGGCGGGCTCCCGGCAGGGCGGCGGCGCGCAGGGCTGACCGCGCACGCCGGCCGCGGCCGCGGACACAACGCGCCTGACAGCAGACACGACGGACAGCAGACACGACCGACAGCAGTACGACCAAACCGTGAGATCGACCGCGGGTGACCGGCCGCGCGTGCACGAGCGGGGGCGACGGCGGGCGCGACACGCACCGTGCCGCCAGGCGCGCCCGGCGGCACCGGCGGGCGGCACCGGCGGGCGGCAC